>NZ_CP101454.1:2400000-3600000 GCF_024362405.1 Halorarius litoreus
TCCTCGCCGAGCGACTCGACGGCCTCCAGCGCGCCCGGCAGGGGCTCTACGTCGCGGTGGTCGCGCTCGGCGGCGAAGGCGTCCGCGACGGCGTAGCCCACGTCCCGCTCGAACCCCGATTCCTCGGCGATGGCGGCGAAACACTCACGACGGAGGTCGGCGACGCCGTCGGTCTCGGGCATGAACTCCGAGTACCGGCGGTGGTACGCCTCGACCGAGAAGAACGGCTCCACGCCCACGTCGTCGAACGCCAGCGAGAGCAGTTCGGCGGCGGAGCGCCGATAGCGACAGAGCGTGTCGTCAACGTCGAAGAGAACCGCGTCGATAGGCACAGTCGAAGTTGGCAACGCGGAGACTAAACGCTAACGTACCCGTTCGGCCGCTCTGCGGCCAGCCCGAACAGGGCAGCCCACGCGAGGATGCGCGCCGTGCGCTCGGTCCAGGTCTCGGTCCAGTCGGTGCTGCGTTGGCGCTCCCACGCGGGCACCCGGTCGCGCAGCCGGTCGAACACGGCGTCGGGGGCGAGCGGGTCGTCCGCGTCGGCGAGGACGGCGAGCGCCTCGTCGGCCGCGTAGACGTGTTCTGTGAACCGCGTGGCGAGCGCGTCGGGGTCGAACGCACCGCGGACGCGGCTGTACCCTCGGGGCCCCTCCTCCGCGAGTCCGAGCGCCCGGCAGAACGTCAGCCACTCCTTCGCCTCGTCCTGTGCCGGGACCGCCGCGTCCTGCATCAGGCGGGCACAGCAGGACTCCTCGGCGTCGGGGACGATGGGGACTCCCTTCCAGACTGCTTCGAGCCGGTCGAGCGAGTCGGGCGCGGGTGGGACGACCTTGAACTTCACAGTCCGAACGACGTCGCCACGAGTTCCTCGTCGGTCTCACCCAGCGCGTACGTGGGGCCGCCGAGCACGTCGACGGTCACCTGCGCGGGGGCGAACACCTCGGTCGGCACCTCGTAGAAGTCCCACTCGACGTCGTCGAAGATCTGCTCGAACGGGACGCCGTAGTCGTCACGAGCCGTGGAGGGTAGCTCGTCGAACCGGTCGAAGTCCGTCTCGACGGTGAGGTGGACCTGTCCACCGTAGGCGAGCGCGTCGTTCGTCCGCGCGACGGCGGTCTCGTAGTCGCCCGCGACGGGCGCGATCGGTGCGGTCGCGTGTGCGGTGAGGATGTCGAGCGGGTCGTATCCCAACTCGGCGAGCCGGAAGGCGGCCATCTCCGCCGCCCGCGAGGCGAGGACGACGCTTCCGGCGATGGAGTCGGTGCGGAACGTGGGGAGGAAGACGGAGCCGGGGTCGACGGCACACATGTCCGCGACCTGCTCGGCGACCGACTCGTCGGGGAGGTCGTCGGACTCCACGCAGAGCGTGGCGAACTCGAAGGCGTCGGCGTAGCCCGTCTGCCGGAACTCGTCCTCCTCGGCGACGAGCGCGCGCGCCGGCCCCGAACCCAGTCCCTCGAACGATTCGGTCGACAGCTCCCAGCCGGCTTTCTGCGAGCAGAGCAGCGCGAGCGCCGGGTGGTCGGTGTGGAGCTTCGCGTGCGGGAGGGTCGCCCCCCCGAGCTCGCCGGACTCGGTCTGGATGGTCGCGAGCCCACCGGTCTGAATCTCTGCGAGCAACAGGCCGGCTTCGTAGCCGCCGAACGTCTCGACGCCGAAGTCGAGGACGGTCGCCCCGTTGTCGAGTTCGAACGTCTCGATGGCGAGTTCGTCGGCGAAGTCGATAGCCTCGTCGACGAGTTCCAGTGCCATCCGGTTGAGACTCTCCATACGCCCGCTTACCCGCCACCGTGCAAAAGGGTTCGTGGGTTACGTCGCGTCGCGTCCGTCGAGTTCGTGACTCGTACTGCTCCCGACGTAGTCGGTGACGAGCGCCGCGACCGGGTCGAGGTTCCGGTAGACGAGCACCCCGACGATGGCGAGCAGGCCGAGTGCGACCACGGAGTAGCCGAGGTCGAACAGCCACACGACGTCGGCCCCCGCGAGGAACGGGACGACCGCGCGCGCGAGCGGCTCGTACACCGCGATAAACGCGAGGAACACGACGAGGTACTTCGCGACGGCCGCGACCTCACCGACGACTCGCTCAGGGCCGTCGAGCCGTTCGGCGACGACCGCCTCGAACTCGTCTGCGACCGCGACGAACAGCCCGAGCACCACGACCGAGAACACGCCGAGGATGGCGGTCTCGATGCTGATGGGTGTCCCGGGGAGCGGTCGCGAGAGCGGCGGCACCAGACTGAGCAACGAGCCCAGCACCACGAGCACGATGGCTCCGAGGGTTAGCTTCACGACCGACTGGAGTCGGGTCGGTTCACCCGCGTCTACTGCGTCGTAGTTGCTGTCGCTCATACCTCGCGGTCACTCGGCATTGATAATGGGTTTGTTGGCCGCCGTGTTGGCTGTTAGCGTTCCTTCCGGGCCTCGCGACCGAGTTCGCGCTCAACCGACTCGACCTTCTCCTTCGCCTCGTACGTGTGGGTCCGTTTGTCGTCGATCTTGAGGAACGTGGAGACGCGGTCGCCGTCGACGGCCTTGTGCGCCGCCGTTGCCGCGGCCATCAGCTCGTCGATGGAGTCGGCCTCGATGATCGTCCCCATGGGGTTGGTCTCGTAGGCCACGTCGAACTCGTCGAGTGCTGCCACCGCTTTCGCCACCTCGCTCGCCATGCTGCCCTCGATGACGGGGGCGACCGACAGGAGTGCCACGACTGTCATGGCCGTTGTTCGAGTCCCCACGGCTATAATCCCCGTCCCCGAAGCCGACGTATGGAAGTCGAGGCGAACGGCCTGACGTTCGAGTGTCGCGAGTGGGGCAGCGGCGAGACGGTGCTGTGCATGCACGGCTTCCCGGACGACCCGGGGACGTTCGAGGTGCTGGCCGACCGGCTCGACGGCTACCATCTCGTGGCTCCCTACTCACGGGGGTATGGCCCGACCGACGCCCCGGAGGACGGCGATTTCTCGCCGCGCGCGCTCGGCTCGGACATCGTCGCGCTGGGTGACGCACTCGACGCGCGCTACCTCGTGGGGCACGACTGGGGGGCCGTCGGCACGTACGGCGCGCTCGCACAGGACCACCCCTTCGAGCGCGCGGTGACGATGGCCGTTCCGCCCAGATTCGACGCCCTGCTGTTCGCCTACCCGACGCAGTTTCTCCGCTCGTGGTACATCTGGCTGTTCCAGTTCCCGGGGGTTGCGGAGCGACTCCTCCGGCGCAACGACTTCGCGTTCATCGAACTCACCTGGGGGGTGTTCGCGCCGGGGTGGGACTACCCCGACCATCGCATCGAGAGCGTCAAGGAGACGTTCCGGACGGGTGAGACCGTCGAGCACGCGCTGCAGTACTACCGCGACATGACGAACGAGACCATCCACGCGCTCGCCCGTCGCGGCATCCGGTCACCCGACGAGGGGCAGCCGTTCGACACGCCCACGCTCGTCATGGGCGGGGAGCGCGACGGCTGTATGGAGCCGAAGATGCTCGACCACGTGGGCGCGGCGTTCGAGGAGTCACGGGTGCTCCGACTGCGCGACACGGGTCACTTCATGCACTGGGAGCGCCCCGACGTGGTAGCCGACGAAGTCGCCGACTGGCTCGCGTAGGGCCGGAGTATTTCCCCGGGGGTGACGTATCTCGGGGCATGAGTCTGTCCACGTCGCGAGCGCGCCGATACGGCGCACGGGGGAAGGAGGTCGTCTCGGCCATCGTCACCGAGGTTCGCGCCGAGAATATCACGTTCATGGCCGGCAGCATCGCCTACCACGCGTTCGTCTCGCTGTTGCCGTTCCTCCTGCTCGCGCTGTTCCTGTTGACGCGACTGGGCGGTGACGAACTCGCCTCACAGGTCATCGAGGCGCTCGTCGCCAACATCACGCCCACGGCGGGGGGCGCGAACGACTCGGCCCGCTCTATCGCGGAGGTGCTGGTGGTCGCCGCGCGCAACGCGACCGAGAGCGCGGGGCTCTCGGTGCTGTCGGCGGCGGCGCTCGTCTGGGGGACGCTCCGCATTTTCCGGGGGCTCGACCAGGCGTTCTCCGACATCTACGAGTCCGAGTCGCAGAACTCGTTCGTCGACCAGGTGGTCGATGGTGTCATCGTGTTCGGCGCCATCGGCATCGCGCTGTTCGCGGTGACGCTCGCCGACGCGTTCGTCGGCCTCCCGTCGTTCGGTCTCGGAGACATCGTCGTCCGGCCGCTCCTCTCGATTCTGAGCATCGGCATCGCCCTGCTCCCGATGTACTACGTCTTCCCCGACGAGGACGTCTCCGTCCGGGAGATCCTCCCCGGCGCACTCGTCGCGGGGACGGGCTGGACCGTGCTCAGCTACGGCTTCCAGCTCTACGCGCTCGTCTCCGACAAGTCCGCGTACGGCATCGTCGGCGTCATCATCCTCCTCATCACGTGGCTCTACTTCGGTGGGCTCATCCTCCTCCTGGGCGCGGCCGTTAACGCCGTCCTCTCCGGGCGCACCGAGGACGTGGCCGACATCGCGTGGGGAGAGTCCGTCGGTACGGACGCGAGCCACAACGACGCCGCGTTCGTCGCGCCGTTGCGCGAACTCGACGGCGTGTTCGACGACGTTCACGAGGTGCGCGTCGAGAGCGGCGACACGGTCGTGTTGCTCCCCCCGCCGGACGAGGCCACCGTCCGCGTCTCGACGGTCGAACGCCCGGCGATTCTGGGCGGGGACCGCGAGTCGGGCGAGCTCGTGTTGAAGTGGGACTCCCGGACGTAATCAGGCGGCACCCCACCGCAGGTACACCATCAGGGCGATGATGACGAGCTGGAACAGTCCCTGAACGCCGGCGAGCCGTGCGTTTCGCAGGCCGATGCGGCTGATGACTTCGGAGTCAGGTGACGCCGACACCATCTCGAGATACATCTTCACCTCGCCGGGCAGCAGCACCCCGAAGCCGACGACGGTGAGCACGACCATCACGCCGAGCGTGACGGCGATGAGCGGGTCGGTCATCGCGAACGCCGGGAGGGTGGTGGCGAGGTACGCGAGGCTCCCGACGAGCGCGAGGCCGAAGACGGCCTGCCAGCGGCGGTCGCCGAACGCGTCGAACTGCCAGCCGATCGAGAGCAGAGCCGGCAGGAGGCTCGCGGCCGTGAACAGCGCGAGCCACGGGTCTGCGTTCGGGAAGTAGCCGAGTCGGAGCGCGAGCGTGATGCCCCCGAAGATGGTGACGAGCGCGAGCGCTGGCATCACGAACGTCATCTTGGGTGTGAACCGCTGGAAGAGGCTCGCGCGCTCGTCGACCGCGAGCCCCCCGATGACTGGGCCGAGGACGGCGGCCATGAACAGGTCGATGCCCGTCCACAGGACGCCGGCCATCACGTGCGCGTAGGTGTGTTGCTGGACTGTACCGAACAGGACTGCCCCAGCGAGGAGCGTAATTGGAACGACGACGGCACCGGTCGCGAACGCCGGGTTCGCCCGGCTCGCCATCCCCTGTACCGTCCCCCGAATCGTCGTCGACATCGTCCGATGATGTGCAGGCGCTGACAAAAATCTACTCCTGGCCGGTCACCGGTCGAACACCGAGATGAACGCGCCCGAGGCGAGCACGAACCACGCCATCCACACGCTGAACACGACGAGCCACGCCGTGTACTGGACGAGTGGCGTCGGCACCAGCACGTACGCGACGAACAGACACAGCAGCACGACTCCGGCCGCGGCGTAGTCGCGGGCTTCGAGGCGTGGGAACGGCATCCTCGCGGGGGGTAGGGGCTGGTGGCTGATTATTGTTGGTGCCGGCGTCGCGCGCGCTCGACGACTCAGTCGAGTTCGCCCGACGACGACTGGTCCTCCGGCTGGGGTGTGGTCGCGTTGTCGGTGGCTGCCGTCTCGTTGCCGTCGCCCGAGGTCACCTCGCGCAGTTCGGTGACGACGACGGCGATCTCGCCAGCCGGCAGCTGTCCGAGAATCGTGGACTCGCGGAACCGCGAGTCGTCGGCCCGCTTGCCCACACTCTCGCCGGTCCACTCGCCGTCGGACTCGAGCGAGGGGAGGACCTCGGCCAGCAGGAACTCCGCTTCGGCTGGCGGGTGGAGCTGCTCCCAGCCTGTCCCGACGAGGTCGGTCTCGTCGTAGCCGTAGAGTTCGCGGAACGCCCGGTTGGCGTACTTGATCCGCCCGTCGGTGTCGAGGACGCAGATACCCTCCCGCGACTGTTCGAGGGCGCCCCGTATCGCCTCGCGGTCCTGCTCGGCGCGATAGCGGTCGACGCTCCGGGCGATGCGGCTGCTCAAGAGGCTGTAGTGTTCGGGCCCTCGGCGCTTGCGGACGAAGTCGGTGAGTCCCGCGGCGATTCCCTCCCCGATGACTTCCGACCCCCGCTCGCCCGTGTAGAGGAGAAACGGGATGTCCGGCCGCCGCTCGCGAACCGCCATGAGGAACTCCAGCCCGTTCCGGCCGGGCATCTTGTAGTCGCTCACCACACATTCGAACGGCGGGTCCGCGGTCTCGAGCAGCTCCAGCGCCTCCGTCACGGTGGTCGCTTGCTCGAACTCCAGTGCGTCGTCTCCACGGGCCAGTTGCGCCTCGACGAGCTCGAGCAGCTCGGGCTGGTCGTCGAGGTGCAGGATCCGCCGAGGGCGTGCCATATCGTCCCTCGTAGGCGGTGGGAATTGAAAACCGTCTCGCTAGCTGTTCGGAAGCGAGAACGACCCGCGCGCGAATCACCGCAGCCGCCAGACGTAGCGGTTGGTCTCGGCACCCGTGCCGACCCGCCAGAGTGCAGCCGGTGGCGTCCACGTGAGGTACAGCGGCTCGCGGTCCGTCGGGACCTCGACCACCGTCGTCCCCGCGTTCGACTCACCGGCCGCGAGCGCGCGTGCCTCGTCGTAGTACGTCCCGCCAGCGATTTCGCCCGGGAACCAGCGGGTTGTCGTGAACTCCCTGCCCCGAGCGTCGGCCACCGCCAGTCCGCCGAAGCCGCCGATGGCGACCACGACGGCGTTCGGCCAGTCGGTCCCGTTCTCGACCGCGAGCCCGATAGCGAGGTGTTCGTGCCCCTCGCTCGGGTCCCAGTTCGGGAGGTCGACGGCCGCTTCGACCCGCCGGACGCGCACGAGAAGCCCCGCCGCGTCGACCGTGTCGCCCGGCTCGTGAACCGGCACCCGGAGCGATTGCTGGAGCCGTGTCGGCGCGGAGACCGACGAGTCGAGGTCGACCACGACCGGCGGCGGCGACTCGAACGCGTCGTCCGGGAGCGACCGCACCCGAACGCGCCCCCGGAGTTCGACCCCGATGGTCCGGACCGGGACCGCGTAGTGGAGGCGGACGGGGCGGCGCTCGCCGGGTGCGAACGCCAGCCCACCGAACGCCGGTGCCGTGAACGCGTCGAACGGCTCGACGGGGTCGTAGAAGCCGCCGCTCGCGGCCACGTCGAACCGGTCGACCACGAGCGCAGCGTAGCGGTCGCTGGCGTTCTTGAACGCCACGTCGAGGACGAGAAACTGGTTCTCGTGACCGGGGTCGACCTCCCGGCCGAGGATGACGGCGCGCTCGGTGCGCTCGACGCCCGTGACGGCCATCGCGAGCGGGCCGAGGTGGACGCGCGAGCCCACCGCCGCGATGCTCGTCGGGTCGACATCGGCGTCGGGCAACGGCACGGGCGTCACGGTGTCGGTGCCGCCACGGTTCGCCCCGCTCCCGAACGCGGAACACCCGGCTAGTCCCCCCGCGAGGGCCGTGGTTCCGACGAGGAACGCTCGCCGTGGGACCTGGCGGTCCATTCGCTACACTACGCTGGAGCGGGAGTTAACCCTATGTGCCGTCAGTACGGTTCGGCCTCGGGGTCGACACTCTGCCGCGCGCGTTCGAGGTCCGCGTCGGTCATGAGACGGTCGAGCTGCCGCTCGAACGCCGCGTCGTCGAGTTCTCCGCGCGCGTACCGCTGCTGGAGGACGAACAGCGGGTCCGTCGTGTCGACGGGCGCGGCCGCCTGTGCCCGTCGCCAGTACGCGATGAACAGCAGCGAGCCGAACCACAGCAGGCTGTAGAACACGAGGAACGCGTCGGTGATACCGCCCTGTGCGGCGGTCATGAACCCGACCGTCCCCAGGACGAACAGGAGCAACACGGGAACCGCCAGCCGCTCTGCGGTGTGTACCAACGAACCCATACGTGCCGGTTGCTAGCAACCAACATTAACTTTCTCGGCGTCTCGGGCCCGGGCCGCCGTCGCTGGACACGCGCCACAAAACGTTTTCCGGGCCAGCGAGTACCCGCGACCATGCTGTCGTGGCTCCCTGGTGGGGACGCCGCGGTCTGGAGTGAGACCGCCGGTGTCGCCGTTCTCGCGCCGATTCTCCTCCCCATCGGCTACTACATGATGCGCTATCCGCGGAGCGCCCTCCTGGTCGGCCACGTGGCGACCGTCGAGGACGAGGCGTCGTTCACCGGGTTCGCCGTCGCCCGGAAGCAAGCAGCCGGGTTCGTCGCGGCCTCGCTCGGCGCGTCTGCGCTCTGGTTCGCCGCCGTCTCGATGGGCGTGCCGCCCGTGACGCTTCCACTCCTCGTCGTGGTTGGGGGACTCGCGTTCGGGCTCTCAGTTCGGGCCAGCGATTCCCGGGTCCAGTACCTCGGAATCGGTGTCGGCGTGGTGGCTGGCGGGTGCCTGTTGACGCTGCTGTTCGCGGTTGTGTTCGGGTGAGGCTCGCCGAGAGTTGCACTACGGTCGCTCCCGTATTAGTAACCTGCACAACACTTTTTCTCATGGTTCCCATCTAATTGAGTAGTGTACGCTGAAACGCCAAACAAAGAGGAGGTTGATTGGGTTGAAGACCGAGTCCGGGAGCTCTACAGATACGAGCGACTGAAAGATTGCGACATCGACTTTCTCCACAATCTCGAGTTTGCAGTTGAACATAGGATGTTACTTTTTGAGAGTGCGTTTCCACCGGAAGAGAGTTCCATTCAAGGTCCAACTCGAGCTTATGTGTTTGACGACGAAAATGCAGACAAAGTCGCTCTAACTGAAGACGAGAAAATCAGAATGTCGCTCCTCAAAGCGGAGGCACAGATTGAGATTCATCGGGCAAAGGGGCATCGGTTAGAGCTACGACGGGAACAGCGTAACAAGTTCGCTAACTCCATTGCTGATGCAGTGGGCAGTGTTGCTGATGCAATTGCAAGCCTCTTCGGTCGCTGATTACCTTAGCTAATCGAGATTCTCTGGTGGCGAGCGACAGGTTCGATGATTGATTACAGTCTATTTTCCGGAGGAATATCGCTGGCCAAGATTTGAACTACGGTCGGACGTGCTCGCTGACGCTGCGCGCGCCCTCCCTAGTTCAAACTCGGGGCGCATTCACCAGAAGCCTCGGTTCGCGAGCGACACGCACAGCGGTCGCTCGCTGGTCGGCTTCTGTAGAAGTGCGCTGGCCGAGATTTGAACTCGGGTTGTGACCATGGCAAGGTCACGTGATACCACTACACTACCAGCGCCTGTCTGCATTCGATTCCGAGGACGGTGATGATTAAAAGACTTCCGAATGGACTGCCCTCCGCCAGTTCGTCCCGTGTGAACCGAGCACACGCGAAACCCCTGTGAAACGCCCGCAGACGCGGGATAGAAGCGCTACCCTTTTAGGTGCGGGTATGAAAGCACCGTCACAGTCTAGTGAGCAGACGAGGAAGCGTTACGGCATGACACGCAGCGTACTCGTGCCGTCATCGTTGACCCGTGAAGCCGAAGACAAACGCGAGGCAACTCGCAAACTCGGCTACGTCGCCCGCGCGGCGACGATCTTCCGGGTCGACCGCCTCGTCGTCTACCCCGACGAATCGGGTGACGACGGCAGGTGGGGTGACGGGTTCGTCGATACCGTGCTGCGGTACGCCGCTACGCCACCATACCTCCGAAAGGAGGCGTGGGGGAAGCGGGACGAACTGGAGTACGTGGGCGTGCTGCCGCCGCTCCGCGTCCGCTCGCAGACCGGCTCCGGATCGAACGATTCGGGGTCGTTAAGACAGGGAATCGTGACCGAGGTCGGATCTGACGACCGCGTTCGGGTCAATTGCGGACTGCAACACCCGGTCTCGCTCGTGGTCCCTCCAGGAATGGAGGTCCACGAGGGGGAGCGCGTCACAGTCAGGGTCTCTTCGCGACGGCCGGTCCGCGCACGCATCGTGAACGAACCCCCACCGGGGTATCAGGTGCTACGCGAGGGCCTTTCCGCGTCGCTCGCCCGCGACGACGCCGGCGTCCGTATCGCCGCGTCTCGCCACGGCGAGCCACTGTCCGTGGCACGGCTCGACAGTCTCGTCGAGCGCACACGGACGGGTATGACGGTCGTCTTCGGCGCCCCAGAACGGGGACTGCCGGAGATACTGGACGTGGAGCCGGGCGCAGAGACGATACCGTCGGACGCTCACGCGGCCGACGGGGACGACAACACGTCGGCGGAAGCCGACACCGACGAACCGTACGGACGGTTCGACCTCTGGCTCAACACGGTTCCGAACCAAGGGAGCGAGGTCGTGCGAACCGAGGAGGCGATGTTCGCCACCTTAGCTTCCCTCACACTGGAGTGAGACCAGAATGCCACAACCAAGCAGACCACGCAAAGGCTCGATGGGCTTCGGCCCGCGCGTCCGTGCGGCGAGTGAGGTTCCGCGCTTCAACTCGTGGCCGGACGACGACGGACAGCCCGGGCTCCAGGGATTCGCTGGCTACAAGGCCGGCATGTCCCACGTCGTGATGATCAACGACGAGCCCAACTCTCCCCGCGAGGGGATGGAGGAGACCGTCCCTGTCACGGTCGTCGAGACGCCGTCCATGCGCGCGGCGGCCCTTCGAGTCTACGAACAGACCCCGTACGGCCTCCGGCCGCTGACCGAGACCTGGAGCGAGGAGCTCCACGAGGACCTCGGTCGCGCGCTGAGTGCGCCGCAGGAGAACAGTTCGGACGTAAGCGCAATCGAGGACGCTCTGGAGGCGGGCAAGGTCGACGACGTTCGCGTCGTCACCCACACCGTCCCCGGCGACCTCAAGAGCGTCCCGAAGACGAAGCCCGACGTGATGGAGACGCGCGTCGGCGGCGGCTCCATCGAGGAGCGCGTCGAGTTCGCCCTCGACCTCATCGAGGACGGTGGCGAACACGCCGCCACGGACGTGTTCCGTGCCGGCGAGTACGCCGACGTCGCGGGCATCACGAAAGGCAAGGGCACCCAGGGTCCCGTCAAGCGCTGGGGCGTCCAGAAGCGGAAGGGCAAGCACGCCCGCCAGGGCTGGCGGCGCCGCATCGGCAACCTCGGCCCGTGGAACCCCTCGCGGGTTCGTTCCACCGTCCCCCAGCAGGGGCAGACGGGCTACCACCAGCGCACCGAGCTCAACAAGCGTATCATCGCGCTCGATGACGACGAGGTCACCCCCGACGGTGGCTTCGTCAACTACGGCGAGGTCTCCGGCGAGTACGCGCTCGTCAAGGGCTCGCTGCCGGGCCCGGACAAGCGCCTGCTGCGCTTCCGTCCCGCCGTCCGACCCAACGACCAGCCGCGCCTCGACCCCGAGGTTCGGTTCGTCTCCACCGCATCGAATCAGGGCTAATCCATGAAGGCAACAGTACGCAACCTGGATGGCTCGGACGCGGGCGAGGTGGACCTGCCGGCCGTCTTCGAGACGGACTTCCGGCCGGACCTCATCAAGCGCGCCGTCCAGGCCGCCCAGGCCAACCGACGCCAGGACTACGGCACCGACGAGTTCGCCGGTCTCCGCACCCCCGCCGAATCGTTCGGCTCGGGGCGCGGCATGGCGCACGTCCCCCGCTCGAACGGGCAGGGGCGCCGCGTCCCGCAGGCGGTGAAGGGCCGCGTGGCCCACCCGCCGAAAGCGGAGAAGGACCGCGGACTCGAGATGAACACCAAGGAGCGCAAGCTCGCCGTCCGGTCGGCCATCGCGGCCACCGCCGACGCCGAGCTCGTCGCCGAGCGCGGCCACGCGTTCGACGACGACCTCGAGATCCCGCTCGTCGTGAGCGACGAGTTCGAGGACCTCGTGAAGACCAAGGAGGTCGTCGCGTTCCTCGAAGCGGTCGGCGCCCACGCGGACGTCGAGCGCGCGGACGACGGCAAGACGGTGCGTGCGGGCCGCGGGACGTCCCGTGGCCGCAAGTACAAGGAGCCGACGTCCATCCTCTTCGTCACGTCGAGCGAGCCCTCGAAGGCCGCCCGCAACCTCGCGGGCGTCGACGTCGCCACCGCGGCGAACGTCTCCGCCGAGGACCTCGCGCCCGGCACCGCGCCGGGGCGGCTGACGGTGTGGACCGAGAGCGCACTGGAGGAGGTGGCCGAGCGATGACGATCAAGTACCCGCTCGTCACCGAGAAGGCCATGAACGACATGGACTTCCACAACAAGCTCCAGTTCATCGTCGACGAGACGGCCCACAAGCCGGACATTCGCGACGCGATTCAGGACCAGTTCGACGTCGTCGTCACCAGCGTGAACACGCAGATGACGATGAACGGTACGAAGAAGGCCGTCGTCACGCTCTCCGCGGACGACGACGCGCAGGAAGTCGCCTCGCGCATCGGGGTGTTCTGAGATGGGACGACGCATCCAGGGACAACGACGCGGCCGCGGCACGCCCACGTTCCGGGCGCCGTCGCACCGCTACAAGGCAAACCTGTCGCACCGCAACGTCGAGGACTCCGACGTCGTCTCGGGGACGGTCGTGGACATCGAGCACGACCCCGCGCGCAGCGCGCCCGTGGCGGCCATCGAGTTCGACGACGGTGACCAGCGACTCGTGCTTGCGCCGGAAGGCGTGGGCGTCGGCGACACCATCCAGGTCGGTGTCTCCGCGGAAGTCGCAGTCGGGAACACGCTCCCGCTCGCCGAGATCCCGGAAGGGGTCCCGGTGTGCAACGTCGAACGCCAGCCCGGTGACGGTGGCAAGTTCGCCCGCGCGTCGGGCGTCAACGCCACCCTGCTGACCCACGACCGGAAGGTCGCCGTGGTCCAGCTCCCCTCGGGGGAGGTCCGCCGCCTCTCGCCGGAGTGCCGTGCCACCATCGGCACGGTCGCCGGCGGTGGCCGGACGGAGAAGCCGTTCGTCAAGGCCGGGAACAAGCACCACAAGATGCGCGCACGCGGCACGAAGTGGCCGAACGTGCGCGGGGTCGCGATGAACGCCGTCGACCACCCGTTCGGTGGCGGTGGGCGTCAGCACCCCGGCAAGCCGAAGAGCGTCTCCCGCAACGCGCCGCCGGGCCGGAAGGTCGGTGACATCTCGTCCCGACGCACGGGCCGCGGTGGCAAAGGAGGGAACAAGAACAAATGAGCACGGACTACCAGACCGGCCGCGAGGGTGAGTTCACCTACCGTGGCTACACGCTCGACGAGTTGCAGGAGATGGAGCTTGACGAGGTAGCCGAACTGCTCCCCGCTCGCAAGCGGCGAAGTATCACGCGTGGCCTCTCGACGGAGAAGCAGAAGCTCCTCGAGAAGGTCGAGGGTCGTGGCGAGGAGGAGACCGCGAACAACCCCATCCGGACGCACCTGCGGGACATGCCCGTCCTGCCGTCGTTCGTGGGGCTCACGTTCGCCGTCTACGACGGCCACGAGTTCGAACGCGTCGAGGTGGCACCCGAGATGCTCGGGCACTACCTCGGCGAGTTCGTCCTCACGCGAACGTCGGTCGAACACGGACAGGCCGGCATCGGGGCCACGCGCTCCTCGAAGTTCGTGCCGCTCAAGTAATCATGGGAATCAGCTACTCAGTCGACGCGGACCCGGACACGACGGCGAAAGCCATGCTTCGGGAGCGTCACATGAGCCACAAGCACAGCAAGGCCATCGCCCGCGAGATCAAGGGCAAGACGGCGAGCGACGCCGTCGAGTACCTCGAAGCGGTCGTCAACGAGGAGCGGTCCGTCCCGTTCAAGTCCCACAACTCCGGTGTCGGTCACCGGAAGGACATCGAGGGCTGGGACGCGGGTCGCTACCCGAACAAGGCCTCGAAGGCGTTCCTCGACCTGCTCGAGAACGCCATCAACAACGCCGACCACCAGGGGTTCGAGGGTGAGTCGATGACCATCAAGCACGTCGCCGCCCACAAGGTCGGCGAGTCGCCGGGCCGCAAGCCCCGTGCGTTCGGTCGCGCCTCGCCGTGGAACACGCCGCAGGTCGACGTCGAACTCATCCTGGAGGAGGTCGAAGAATAATGGCCGACGAACACCAGTTCATCGAGCAGGGGCTCCGTCGCACGCAGATCGACGAGTTCTTCGCCACCGAGCTGTCCCGTGCCGGCTACGGCGGGATGGAACTCGCGCAGACGCCGATGGGCACGCAGATCGTCCTCAAGGCCGAGAAGCCCGGGATGGTCATCGGCAAGGGCGGGAAGAACATCCGCAAGCTCACCACCCAGATCGAGAAGAAGTTCGACCTGGATGACCCGCAGATCGACGTGCAGGAGGTCGACGAACCCGACCTCAACGCACAGATCGTCGCCGACCGACTGGCCAACGCGCTCGAGCGTGGCTGGTACTTCCGGAAGGCCGGGCACACGACCATCGACCGCATCATGGACTCCGGCGCCCTCGGCGCCGAGATCGTCCTGAGCGGGAAGGTCACGGGTGCGCGCTCGCGCGTGGAGAAGTTCAACCGTGGCTACATCAAGCACAACGGCGAGCCCGCCGACACCATCGTCGACCGCGGTGACGGCACCGCCGTCATGAAGCTCGGCACTATCGGCGTGCAGGTGCGGATCATCCCGCCGAACGCCCAGCTCCCCGACGACTTCGAGATCGCGGAGGACGCGAACGTCGAGGAGTTCATCGAGGAGGCCGACGAGGGCGTCGACGACCTGCTCGCCGAGGCCGACGAGGCGCTCGACGAGGAGGTCTCGGCCGACCCCGAGGACCTCGAAGAGCCCGCCGAGCCCGCGACCGACGTCGCGGAGGAGGAGCTCGTCGACGAGGACGTCGACATCGAGGAGGGTGCCGCGGAGACGGCCCCCGACGAGGAGCCCGTCGAGGCGGAACTCGACGACCTCGAGGAGGAGATCGACGATCTCGACGAGGAGACCGAGGCGGAAGCCGAGGAGCTCATGGACGAGATGGACGCCGCAGAGGAGGAGGAGGCCGAGGAGGCCGACGCCGACGCGGCCGAAGACGAGGCTGACGACGACGAGGAGGTCGAGGAATAATGGCCATCCTGCACGTCGAAGAACTCCGGGACATGACGCCTGCCGAGAGGGAGGCCGAACTGGAGGACCTCGAGACGGAACTGCTGAACTCGCGTGCCGTGCAGGCCGCGGGTGGCGCCCCGGAGAACCCGGGTCGCATCAAGGAGCTTCGCCGCACCATCGCGCGGATCAAGACGGTCCAGCGCGAGGAAGGCGACTTCGCGGACGAGGAATAGCATGAACCCGACCACCCTGCCCCGACACGAGCTCGCCGGCCTCCGAGTGGAGGTAGTCGAGTCGCCGAACGCCGACCTCGTCGGCCTCGGTGGCGTCGTCGTCGACGAGACGACCAACACGCTGCTCGTCGGGACGGGTGCCGGGACGAAACAGGTGCCGAAGGCGGCCGCGACGTTCCGCTTCACGCTCGACGATGGCCAGCAGGTCATCGTCGAGGGTGAACGGCTCGTCGCCCGACCCGCCCGACGCACGGAAACCACAGCTACCAGCAAATGGCGCTAGGACTGAACGTATCGGAACCTGAGGAGACCTGTGCCGACCCCAACTGCCCGTTCCACGGCGAACTCGCCGTGCGCGGTCAGACGGTGATCGGCCGGGTCGCCTCCACCGACATGGACAAAACCGTCGTCGTCGAACGCGAGTACGACGTCAAGGTGCCGAAATACGACCGTCTCATGAAGCGACGGTCCCGTATCTCGGCGCATCACCCTGACTGTATCGACCTCGCTGTCGGCGACACGGTTCGTATCGCAGAGACCCGACCGCTCTCGAAGACGAAGACGCACGTCGTCGTCGAGCGCGTTGCCGAAGAGGGAGGTGACGACTGATGGAGGCACTCAACGCCGACGTCACGCAGGGCCTCGAGAAAGGCTCGCTCATCACGTGTGCCGACAACACCGGCGCACGTGAACTGAAAGTCATCTCCGTCTCCGGCTACTCGGGCACGAAGAACCGACACCCCAAGGCCGGACTCGGTGACAAGATCACCGTCTCCGTCACGAAGGGGACCCCCGAGATGCGCCGCCAGGTGCTCGAAGCCGTGATCATCCGCCAGCGGAAGCCGATCCGCCGGCCGGATGGCACACGGGTCAAGTTCGAGGACAACGCGGCGGTCATCGTGGACGAGAACGAGGACCCGCGTGGGACCGAACTCAAGGGTCCCATCGCGCGTGAGGTGGCCGAGCGGTTCGGCAGCATCGCCAGCACGGCGACGATGATCCTCTAACAATGACGCGACAGCCAGACAAAGAACGAACCCGGAAACGGCGCGCCCCGCTCCACGAGAAGCAGCGGCAGGTCCGTGCACACCTCTCGGAGGACCTCCGTGAGGAGTACGGCCAGCGCAGCGTTCGCGTGAACGAGGGCGACACCGTCGAGGTACAGCGCGGTGACTTCGCCGGCGAAGACGGCGAGGTCATCAAGGTGGACCTCAAGGACGCCATCGTCCACGTCGAGGACGTGACGCTCGAGAAGGCCGACGGCGAGGAGGTGCCGCGGCCGCTCGACGCCTCGAACCTCGTCGTGACGAAGCTCGACCTCTCGGACGACAAGCGCGAGGCACGCCTGGAGGCAGATAACGAATGACGCGACACCAGAAGCGACTCTCCGTCCCGAACTCGTGGCCGGTCGAGCGCAAGGAGGGCACGTTCACCGTGAAAGCGGGCGCGGGCCCGCACGGTGAACAGGGCGTTCCCCTGCTCATCATCCTGCGCGACGTCCTCGGGTACGTGGACTCGAAGAAGGAAGCACGGTACGCGCTGGGGCAGGACTCCGTTCTCGTGAACGGCGAGCCCATCAGCGACGAACAGCGACCCATCGGGATGTTCGACATCATCTCGTTCGTGGAGCGCGAGGAGTTCTACCGCGTGTTCCCCGACGAGGGGGGCCGCCTCTCGCTCACGCCCATCGACGCCGACTCGGCCGGCTCGCGGCTCGGGAAGGTCACGGGCAAGCGGCAGGTGCCCGGTGGCGACACGCAGCTCACGCTGCACGACGGCACCTCGCTCATCGCGAAGGACGACTCCATCGACGTCAACGACTCCATCGTCGTCTCGAACGAGGACAAGGACGTCGTCGCGCACTTCCCGTACGAGGAGGGCGCACTCGTTACTGCTGTGGCTGGCACGCACGCCGGCGACATCGGCACCATCGACGAGATCCAGGTGACGGCGAGTTCCTCGCCGAACAACGTCCTGGTCGAGCGCGACGAGGACCGGTTCGAGACCATCGAGGAGTACGTCGTCGTCATCGACGAGAACTTCACGGGTGATGACGAATGAGCTCCGAGGCTGACACCGAGTTCCACGAGATGCGCAAGCCGCGCGTGGAGAAGGTCGTCGTCCACATGGGCGTGGGCGTCGGCGGGCGCGAGCTCGCGAACGCCGAGGACATCCTGGAGGAGATCGCTGGCCAGCGTCCCGTTCGGACGCAGGCGAAGCGCACCCTGCAGGACTTCAACATCCGCGAGGGTGACCCGATCGGCGCGAAGGTCACGCTCCGCGACGAGCAGGCCCGCGAGTTCCTCGAGACGGCCCTGCCGCTCGCGGAGATCTCGCAGCGCCAGTTCGACCAGTACGGGAACTTCAGCTTCGGTGTCGACGAGCACACCGAGTTCCCGAGCCAGGAGTACGACCCGAACATCGGGATCTACGGGCTCGACGTGACCGTCAACCTCGTGCGGCCGGGCTACCGGGTGCACAAGCGCGACAAGGCGAGCCAGCAGATCCCGCGACGACACCGACTCAACCCCGAGGACGCCGCGCGGTACCTCGAGAGCGAGTTCGACGTGGAGGTGCACGAATGAGCGAATCCGAGACAGAACAAGAGACGGGTGAGCAGGCCGCGAAGCGAACCGGCCAGCTCCACGAGTGCCAGCGCTGCGGCCGAAAGCAGGGTCTCGTCGGCAAGTACGACATCTGGCTCTGCCGCCAGTGCTTCCGCGAGATCGCCCGTGACATGGGATTCAAGAAGTACAGCTAACCATGGCGGACAACGATCCACTGGCCAGCGCGCTCTCCGGCATCGACAACGCCGAAGGCGTGGGCCACCTGACACACACGGTAGAGCCCGCCTCGAACGAGATCGGCTCCGTCCTCGAGGTCCTCGCGGACCGCGGGTACGTCGACACGTTCCAGTTCGTCGACGACGGAAAGGCCGGCCGCTTCGAGGTCGAACTGAAAGGCGCGATCAACGCCTGTGGCGCGGTCAAGCCGCGGTACTCCGCGGCGGCCGACGAGTACGAGAAGTGGGAGAAGCGGTTCCTCCCCGCCCGTGACTACGGGGCACTCGTCGTCACGACCAGCCACGGGATCATGAGCCACTACGAGGCCCGCGAAGCGGGCATCGGTGGCCAGGTTATCGCATACGTCTACTAGAACAATGCGAAAGGAAATCCAGATACCGGACGACGTCACCGCGACGCAGGACCACCTCGATCTCACGGTCGAGGGGCCCGAAGGCAGCGTCACGCGGCGGCTCTGGTACCCCGACATCAGCGTCTCGGTCGACGGCGACACGGTCGTCGTCGAGTCCGAAGACACGAACGCGAAGACGAACGCGACGGTCGGGACGTTCGAGAGCCACGTCACCAACATGATCCACGGCGTCACCGAGGGGTGGACCTACCAGATGGAGGTCTTCTACTCTCACTTCCCGATGCAGGTGGAGGTTCAGGACGACACGGTCGTCATCAAGAACTTCCTCGGGGAGAAGGCGCCCCGACGTGTCCCCATTCACGGCGACACACAGGTCCAGGTGGACGGCGAGGAGATCACGCTCTCCGGACCGAACATCGAGGACGTCGGGCAGACCGCCGCGGACATCGAACAGCTCACCCGCGTCCAGGGGAAGGACACGCGTGTCTTCCAGGACGGGGTCTACATCACCGAGAAACCGAAGCGAGGTGAGGCCTGATGGCAGACGATGAACAGGAAGTCGACGCTGAGACAGAGGGACCGCAGGAGCTGACCGACATCAGCGGCGTCGGGAACGCGAAGGCCGCGGCCCTCGAAGGCGCCGGCTACACGACCGTCGAGGACGTGAAAGCGGCCTCGCAGTCCGAGCTCGCCGAGGTCGACGGCATCGGCAACGCGCTCGCCGCGCGTATCAAGGCCGACGTCGGGGGCCTCGAAGTCTCCGAGGAGACGGAAGCCGAGGTCGAAGACGAGACCGAGGAAGCGGTCGAAGAGGCCGAGGAGGACGTCGAGACGGAGCTCCAGCCGCGCGGGCTCGTCGACAAGACGCCCGACCTCTCGGAGAACGAACAGCGCCTGCTGACCCAGCGCAATCGGGTCGGCAAGCCGCAGTTCAACCGCCAGGACTACCACAAGAAGAAGCGGACGCCCACCTCGTGGCGGCGTCCCCGTGGTGGCCTCTCCAAGCAGCGGCGGGGCATCAAGGGCAAGGGCCCGAAGGTCCAGGCCGGCTACCGCACCCCCACCGAGGTCCGCGGGCTTCACCCCTCGGGCTTCGAGGAGGTCCGCGTGGAGAACACCGACGACCTCGAAGGCGTCGATGGTGACACGCAGGCCGTCCGCATCGGCTCGACGGTCGGCGCGCGCAAGCGCGAGGCCATCGAGGAGCAGGCAGAAGAGCAGGGCATCCGCGTCCTGAACCCCACCTACGTCGAAGTGGAGGTCGAGGAATGACTGACCTGAAAGCACAGAAGCGACTCGCCGCTGACGTCCTCGACGTCGGGAAGAACCGCGTCTGGTTCGACCCCGACCGACAGGCCGACATCGCCGACGCGATCACGCGCGAGGACATCCGCGAACTCGTCGACGAGGGTGCGATCACCTCGGAGGACGCTCGCGGGAACTCCCGTGGTCGCGCCCGCGAACGGGCCAAGAAGCGCGCCTACGGCCACCGCAAGGGCCAGGGGAAGCGCAAGGGGAAGAAGGGCGGTCGCGCCAACTCCAAGCAGGACTGGCAGTCTCGCATCCGTGCGCAGCGGCGCACGCTGAAGGAACTCCGCGACGAGGGCGAACTCGACGCCTCCGAGTACCGGTCGCTGTACGACCAGGCCTCGGGCGGCGAGTTCGACTCCATCGCGGACCTCGAACGCTACATCGAGAACAACTACTGACAATGGCAACCGGACCACGATACAAAGTGCCGATGCGGCGTCGCCGCGAGGCACGAACGAACTACCACCAGAGGTTGCGCCTGTTGAAATCGGGCAAGCCCCGGCTGGTCGCTCGCAAGAGCAACCAGCACACCAGGGCGCAGCTGGTCGTCACCAGTCCGAACGGTGACGAAACGGTGGCGAGTGCGACCTCGAACGACCTCGCGGACTACGGCTGGGAGGCCCCCACGGGCAACCTGCCGGCCGCGTACCTGACGGGCCTGCTGGCGGGCAAACGCGCGCTGGAGGCTGGCCTGGAGGAGGCCGTACTCGACATCGGACTCAACACCGCTACGCCGGGTAGCAAGGTGTTCGCAGTACAGGAGGGCGCGATAGACGCCGGCCTGGAGATTCCGCACAACGACGACGTGTTCGCCGAGTGGGACCGCACGCGCGGTGGCCACATCGCCGAGTACGCCGAGTCGCTGGACGAGGGTCTCTACGGCGGCGACTTCGACGCCACGGACCTACCCGCGCACTTCGACGAGGTGCGCGAGACGCTACTGGAGGACAATGAGTAACCGAGGCTGGGAGCCGCAGACGCGGCTCGGACGAAAGGTCGCTGAGGGCGATATCACCGACATGCGGCAGGCGCTCGAATCCGGGCTCCCGCTGAAGGAGCCGGAGATCGTAGACCAGCTCCTGCCGGGGCTCGAGGACGAGGTCCTCGACATCAACATGGTCCAGCGGATGACCGACTCCGGCCGCCGGGTGAAGTTCCGGTGTGTCGTCGTCGTCGGCAACCGCGACGGCTTCGTCGGCTACGCCGAGGGCCGTGACGACCAGGTCGGTGGTGCCATCCAGAAGGCCATCGGCATCGCCAAGCTGAACATCATCGACGTCTCCCGCGGCTGCGGGAGCTGGGAGTGTGGCTGTGGCCGCCCGCACACGGTGGCGCTGCGCACGACCGGCAAGGCCGGCTCCGTCGAGGTCGAACTCCAGCCCGCGCCGCGCGGACTCGGGCTCGCCGGCGGGGAGACGGTCCGGCACGTGCTGGACCTCGCCGGCATCGAGGACATCTGGACCCGCTCGTCGGGCAACACCCGCACGACGGTCAACTTCGCGAAGGCGACGTTCAACGCCCTTCGCGCCACCAGCGAGGCGCGCGTCCCACAGCGTGCCCGCGAGAAGCGTGAGGTGATCGAGTGATGGAGGCGCTCGTCCAGCTCCGCGGTGAGGTGAACCAGAGTCAGGCCGTGCGCGACACGCTCTCGATGCTGAACCTCGGCCGCGTCAACCACTGCGTGCTCATCCCCGAGCGCGACACCTACCGCGGGATGATCACGAAGGTGAACGACTGGGTGGCTCACGGCGAGCCCTCGGTCGAGACGGTCGAGCTGCTCATCGCGACCCGCGGCCGCCCTGCCGAGGGCGACGCCGACGTCGACGACGACTGGGTCGCCGAGCACACCGACTACGACGACATCCCCGCGCTGGCGGAGGCGCTGGTCGCCGACGAGACCACCCTGCAGGAGCAGGGGCTCTCGCCGACCCTCCGGCTCCACCCGCCGCGTGGCGGCCACAAGGGCATCAAACACCCCTCGAAGGAGGGAGGGGCCCTCGGCAAGCAGACGTCCGAGGAGATCGACGACCTCCTGCGAGAGATGCGATAATGAGCTCCAAGAAACGACGCCAGCGCGGTTCGCGGACGCACGGCGGCGGCTCGCACAAGAAGCGTCGCGGCGCCGGCCACCGTGGCGGCCGCGGGCGCGCGGGCCGCACGAAACACGAGAAGGCGAACTACCCGCCGCGGAAGAAGCACGGGTTCAACCGCCCGCAGAAGACCCACACGGAGGTCGAGACCATCAACCTCCGCGATCTCGACGAGGACATCGTCCTGTACGTCGAGAGCGGGGTCGCCGAGGAGTCGGGCGACGGCTACGCCATCGACGCCCGTGACGTCGTCGAGGACGGCCACGAGGTCGACGTCGTGAAGGTCCTGGCCGCGGGCCAGGTCCACAACGCGCTCGAGGTCACCGCCGACGCGTTCTCCGCCGACGCGGAGGAGAAGCTCGTCGAGGCCGGTGGCGAGGCGGTCCTCACCGAGCACGGTGAGGAGCTCGCCGCCGAGGCCGAGGCGGCCGACGCGGACGACGAAGACGGCGAGTAACGCCCCCGAGTTCTCTCGTTTCTGCCCGGTCGGTGAGCGACAGCACCGGCGTCCCGTGTCGTGATTGGGTGGCGGTGTCACGCACCGTGGGCGAGACGAAGAAGATACATACTCCCAACCAGAAGGGTCGACAATCGCAATGAGTTGGAAAGAGACCGCCGAACCGGTACTCTCGCGGATGCCCAACGTGGCCCGCCCGGAGGGCCACGTCCCGTTCCGCCGCAAGCTCGGCTGGACGGCTGGCGTCCTCGTGCTGTACTTCTTCCTCACCAACGTCTTCCTCTACGGTCTGGGGGCGGGCAGTGAGGACGCGTTCGGACAGTTCCGCTCCATCCTCGCGGGTGGACAGGGTACCATCTTGCAACTGGGCATCGGGCCGATCGTCACGGCGTCCATCGTCCTCCAGCTGCTCGGCGGTGCCGACCTGCTCGGGCTCGACACCAACGACCCCCGCGACCAGGTGCTCTACCAGGGGCTCCAGAAGCTGCTCGTGGTCGTGATGATCTGTCTGACCGGCCTGCCGATGGTGTTCGCAGGGAGCTTCCTCCCGGCGAGCCAGCAGGTCGCTACCAACCTCGGCGTCAGCCTCGGGGTCGTGAAGTGGCTGATGTTCGCCCAGATCTTCATCGGCGGCGTCCTCATCCTGTTCATGGACGAGGTCATCTCCAAGTGGGGCGTCGGCTCCGGTATCGGCCTGTTCATCATCGCCGGTATCAGCCAGCGACTCATCGGCGGGTTCTTCTCCACGCCGTTCCTCGGCAACCAGACCGGGTTCTTCTACGGCTGGTACCAGATCATCACCGGGCAGGCCGACCTCGGCCCGGTGCTCCAGCCCTCTGGGCTTCAGGGCCTGCTCATCGGCCCCGGCCAGCTGCTGTTCCTGGTCACGACGGTCCTCATCTTCGTAGTCGTCGTCTACGCCGAATCCGTCCGCGTCGAGATTCCGCTCTCGCACGCTCGGGTGAAAGGCGCGCGCGGTCGCTTCCCGGTGAAGCTCATCTACGCGTCGGTCCTGCCGATGATTCTCGTTCGCGCGCTGCAGGCGAACATCCAGTTCCTCGGCCGCATCCTCAACGCCCAGTGGCAGGGGATGCCCGGCTGGCTCGGCACCTACCAGAACACCGCATCGGGGGCGGTCCCGGTCGACGGGCTGTTCTACTACCTCGCGCCCATCTACTCGTTCCAGGACTGGATGTGGTTCGCGGGGTTCACCTCCGCGGAGCCGTGGCAGGTGCTCATCCGCATCGCCATCGACCTGACGTTCATGGTCCTCGGCGGGGCGGTGTTCGCCATCTTCTGGGTCGAGACGACCGGGATGGGCCCGGAGTCGACCGCCAAGCAGATCCAGAACTCCGGGATGCAGATTCCCGGCTTCCGGCAGTCGCCCGGCGTCATCGAGAAGGTCCTCGAACGCTACATCCCGCAGGTGACGGTCATCGGCGGCGCGCTCGTCGGCCTGCTCGCCGTCATGGCGAACATGCTCGGCACCATCGGCCAGGTCTCCGGCACGGGGCTGCTGCTGACGGTCTCCATCACGTACAAGCTGTACGAGGAGATCGCCGAAGAGCAGCTCATGGAGATGCACCCGATGATGCGCCAGATGTTCGGCGGCGGTTCCTGACCATCCCATCCTTCCGTTCTTTCGACACGTAGCGACAGTGCTGCCCGTTCGTATTTCGGGCCGCTGGACTCCTGCCTCTCAGTTCGAACGTGACGCCAGCGCAAACGGGTAGACCGGTCCGCTTCCCGCGTCGCGCAGTCGGCCACCGACTTCGGTGAGGGTCCACCGGGAGTAGACAGTGTCATCGACAAGCAGAACAGGACCGTCGGGAATCGGTGTACCTCCCTCGACGGCGAACGCGCCACGGACGTTCTCACACTGTGCTTGACTCCCATTCACCTCGCGCTGTGACTGTTTCGTGTCCGCCTGGGTCACACAGTCGACGAACGAGAGGCCGAGACGGTCGGCGAGACGCTCTGTAAACTCCTTAACGAGTCCAGGATTCGAGGTCGATGGGACACAAGCGACCCAGGTCGGGGTGGGATCGGGCGACCAGTCCTCGCGGATGAGGTCGGCAGCAGCCCCGACGAGGTCGTCGTCGAAGCGGCCGTCGTGGACACCTGTCTGCACGCGTTCACCCCACGCAGGGTCGTCCCAGGCGGAGAGCGCCCGCCCGGGCGAGAGCCGTCTGTCGTCGTCGATGGCGGTTCGACGGCCTGATTCGGTGTATGTCATTTTTCGCGGCGTGAGAACGCTCCGCCCCTCGGCGCGGAAGTGGTCGACTGCGGCCTCGACGAGCGCCTCATCGTTGACGGTTCGGGGAACGATGTCGCCCGCGCAGTTAGCACACCGACCACAGTCCGACTCGAGTTCGCCGTCGAGTTCCTCGGCGATGTACCGCATTAGACACTCGTCGGTCTCGACGAACGACTTCATCCGATCGAGTTCCGCCCAGCGCTGGTCGGTAATGGCGTCGTAACGCTCGGCGTCGTACCGCCACGCCTCGTCGGTCCGGACGAAGCCATCCTCACGGCGGGAGATTGCACCCTCGACATCCAGAATGTCGAGGCATTTTCGGGCGGTTCCGGTTCGGACTTCGTCGACGTACTGGTACACGTTCCATCCGTGGAGGGAGTCGGGGTTGGCCTCAACGGCCTCGAGAACTGTCTCGAACGCGGATTCGGGGGGGAAGGCGTTCTCGATAAAGAACTCGGCGATCTCGTCGTCGCTCTCGCCCGCGAGGAGGACGGCGGTCGCCGATTCGAGGTTCCGGCCTGCCCGCCCGATTTCTTGATAGTAGCGGATGAGGTTTGGTGGACGCTGAAAGTGATAGACGAAGCCGAGATCGGGTTTATTGAACCCCATACCGAGCGCACTGGTCGCCGCGAGAGCGTCCACTTCGTTTTCTTGGAGAAGGTGTTCGAGTTCGCGGCGTTCCTCGCCATCCAGTCCGCCGTGGTACGACCGGACATCGAGTCCCTGCTCGGTCAGCCAGGAGGCTACGAGGTCGGCGTCACGGACTGTCAGACAGTAGACGATGCCGGAGGGGCCGTCGGGGTCGGCGTTCTCAGCCAGCCATGCGAGGCGCCGCTCGCGGCTGTCGAGATGTATCGCCTGGAGGCGGAGGGACTCGCGCAGCAACGAGCCGCGGAGTACGGTGAGTTCGGGCAACTGATTTGTGATATCGTCGACGACGCGGTCGTTGGCGGTCGCAGTCGTCGCGGCAACCGGCACCTCGGGGTCAAGCCGGGTGATGATGTCTCGAATGCGGCGGTAGTCCGGTCGGAAGTCGTGGCCCCAGTCGGAGATGCAGTGTGCCTCGTCGACGACGAGCATCCCGAAAGCCTCCTCCATCCGACCGAGTACCTCACGCTGAAACTCGCGGTTGGCGAGTCGCTCGGGCGAGACGAGCAACAGATCACACGTCCCGTCGACGACTGACTGGTTGATACGGTTCCACTCGTCCTCGTTGTTGTGGTTGATGGCCTCGGCTTGGAGGTCGAACTCGGCCGCGGCGTCGGCGACTTGGTTGCGCATCAGTGCCAGAAGTGGGCTGACAATGAGGGTCGGGCCGGCGCCGCGCTGGCGAAGCAACCGCGTCGCGATGAAGTAGACCGAACTCTTGCCCCACCCGGTCCGCTGAACGAGGAGGAGTCGGTCACGGTCGTTGACGAGCGCGTCGATTGCCTCCCACTGGTCGGGCCGGAACTGGGCGTCCGCGCCGACGCCTTCGCGGAGAAGCGAGAGGGCTTCCTGACGCTCCGTACGGTTCGCTGTGCGTCTCTGGTCGCTACCCTCCCGTGTGTCTATCTCACCTCCGGTGCCCGCGCGTTGCTCGGCTTCGTCGGCCGATCCATCTGTTTCGCCCTCTCCGTCGTCGGCTTCTGCCCTGTCATCGCCCGGTGGCGGTGAATGCGGTGGCCCTTCCGGTTCGGCACGTCTCCCCTCGTTGGCCACCGCTCGTGCGCTGTCACGCACGGCCTGCGTGGTGCTCTCATCGATGTAGCTCAGGTCGGTGAGTTCAGTAACGGTCGCTTCCACGACATCCTCGACTCGCTCGTACCCACCCTGATAGAACGGATACAGATCGCCGTACGAGTGCCCCTGCGCCCGTAAGTCGAACACAGAGCCTTCAGCATCCTCGAAGATGGCGCGGAGCGCGCGAACCTTCGTCCCGTACGTTCCCATCTGCCAGGCGAACTCGGAGAACGCCTCGAACACTTCCTCTCGCGTCGCCCGTGTCTCGGCGGCAACGGCCACGAATACGGTGTCGAGGTCGCCACACAGCTCTTTGGCCCCCTGTTTCAGACACGGCGCCGCCCAGGCGCTTACGCTATCGGCCCGTTCGAGGTCAGTTCCTGCCGCGTTCGCCACGTCTGAGACCGTCTGGAACCCGGCGACACGAAGGCCCTTGGCGCGGGTTTCTCCAACCGCAGGGATGTCGGTCAGGAGCACCTCTTGTCCGTTAGTCGTCATCTAGCAGAGGCTGCGAAGTGCCAGGTCATTAATGCTGTGTAGAACGTATCTCGGGCTTCCTCGATTCTGTTCGTCTTCACGTCGCATCGCCTGACGTCTCCACCGTGCATCCGCCCGATTTTTACCCGGTGACGAGCCATTCGGAGACGAATGTCTGTCCCGTCAGCCGACGTGCAGCAGGAGCTCGCGGCGTCGTCTACTCCCGCCGCGCTGTTCCGGGAGCTTTCACCTACCCGTCGGCGAGAAGTGTTCTTCCAGCTACCGGAGACGGTCCAGCGAGCGCTCATCGAGGACATGAGCCTCTGGAACCTGCAGCAGTTCGTCCGCCGGCTCGACCCGGACGAGGCGACCGACGTGCTGGGGCTCGCGCCCGAGGAGACACAAGAGACGATCCTGCAGCGACTCGACGTGGACCGTCGCGAGAAGGTCGAGTTCCTGCTGGAGTTCAGCCCCGAGAGTGCGGCGGGGCTGATGCACCTCGAGTACATCATCGTCGACAAGAACCGGCGGTTCGACGAGGTGGCTCGCCGCGTCCGTCGCCAGCAGGAGCGCACCGGCGAGTTCCCGACGGTGTTCGTGACCGACGGCGACACGCTGCTGGGGGAGCTTCCGGGGCTGGCGCTCTCCGAGCAGCGGTCGGAGGCCATCGTCGACTACGTCGAGGAAGTGCCCACTGTCCGGTACGACAGCGCCGACACGGACGTCGTCGAGGTGTTCCGGGCGAACCCCGAGCGGTCGGTAGCGGTCCTCGACGACGACGGGAGTATCCTCGGCGTCATCTACGCCGGCGATCTGCTGCGGGTCATCGAGGAGGAGGTGAGCGAGACGCTCTACGAGTTCACCGGCGTTCAGGAGGAGGAGAGCGTGCTCGACGGCCCGCTCGCGAAGATCAGACACCGATACAAGTGGCTCATCATCAACCTCGGGACGGCGTTCCTCGCGGCGGCGGTCGTCGGCCTGTTCGAGGCCACCATCGCCGCGTTCACGCTGCTCGCGGTGTACATGCCCGTCGTCGCGGGGATGGGCGGCAACGCCGGAACGCAGTCGATGGCGGTCACCGTTCGGGGTATCGCGCTCGGGCAGGTCTCCATCTCGACGGGCGGGCGCGTCATCGCCAACGAAGTCGTCGCCGGGGCGGCCAACGGGGCGATTACGGGGCTGCTCGTCGCGGTCATCGCGAGCGTGTTCAATCAGAGCCCGCTTTTGGGGCTGGTGCTCGGTGTCTCGATGGTGTTGAACCTCGTCATCGCCGGGTTCTTCGGCACGCTCATCCCGCTGCTGTTGAGTCGCATCGGCAAGGACCCCGCGACCTCCGCCACGATATTCATCACGACGGCAACCGACGTGCTGGGCTTCTTCATCTTCCTCGGGCTCGCCAAGTTCGTCCTCGGCATCTGACCGCGCCGGCGGTCGTCCGCCGACGCCACGCCGGGGGTATCAGAACAGTCGGGAGAGCATGCTCGGTACGTACGGCTGGGCGGCCCACGACGCCTTTCGCCCGGCGCCGATGAGGTAGTGGCGCGCCGAGGAGCGGAGCGGCTGGCGACGGCCGTGGACGTCGGCGTCGCCCGAGCGAAGCGCCTCGACGACCTCCGTGCCGTCGAGGTTGCGTTTCGACCCGACGCCGTCGATGGTGAGTTCCGTGTACGCCCGCCCGAGGAACGTCGCGGAGTGGGCGTCCGACGCCGCGACGCCCGGATAGTCGTACTTCTCCGCGAACCGCCGTGCGCGCCGGTTTCGGTAGCCGGTGAACACCCAAGCGTTGAACACCTCGATGGCGTCACAGTCGGTGAGTCGCTTCTTCCGGACGCCGTGGCGCGTCCGCTGGAACGGATGGGGGACGACGGCGACGCCGCCGGCATCGCGAACCGCTTCGACGGTGTCGTCGAACGGCTGGCGCGGCTCCGGGCGCTCGTCGACGCCGATGGCGAGCAGGTGGCCGGCAGCGGTCGACACCTCCACCCCCGGAATCCCCAGCAGGTCGTACTCGGGGGCGAGCCTCGCGGCCCGTCGCGACGCCTCGATGGCGTCGTGGTCGGTCACGACGATGCCGTCGAGGCCGATCTCGCTGGCCTGCTCCAACAGGAGTTCGACGGGCTCGTGACCGTCGTACGACGCCTCGCTGTGGACGTGCGGGTCGAGGGTGACGGTGACCGACTCGCTCATCTGGCTCCCATTTCGGGCGGGCGCGGTAAAATACGTCCGGCCGTGTCGCACGTACCTGTTAGCTCAGCGTGCAGTTCAAATACGTACCGTGCGTATTAGTGGCATGAATTTCTCCTACGACGACGCGGCCTACTACGTCGACCGTGCGGCGTCGTTGCTGGCCGTCGGTGACGTCATGGGGGCGGTCGAGGCAGTCGCGGCGGTCGCTACGGCGCTGGAGGCGGCGCCGCTGCGTGGGCTGGCACGCGATGCCCATGCGTACGCGGTCGCAGCGGCCACGGCGATGCGCGAGCAGCCGCGCGACGCGGAACGGGCGCTGACGTATCTCCAGCTGTGTGGCCGGACGGTCGAGGAGATGGCCGCCTACGAGCGGGCGGCACTGTTCGAGCGCGTCGCGTAGTTCAGTGAACGATGTCGTCGTCGAGCGCCTCCATCTGCTCCTGATACCGGTTGCGGATGGTGACGACCGTCACGTCGGCGGCTTCGCTCACTGCGCGCTGGGTGAGCTTCGGGCCGACGATGCGCGACGCCGAGTAGATGGCAGCGGCAGCGTACCCAGAGGGTGACTTTCCGGAGTGGAGCCCGAGCTCGGTCGTCTCCGCGACCACCTCGACGGCCTTCTGCTGGATCTCGTCGCTCACCTCCAGCTCGGAGGCGAGCTGTGGGATGTACTGGCGAGGGTCGACGGGCTCGAGCGCGAGCCCGAGCTCTTGTGAGATGTAGCGGTACGTCCGTCCGATTTCACGGCGTTCGACCCGCGAGACGCGGGTGAGGTCGTCGAGCGAGCGTGGAATCGACTCCTGACGGCAGGCGGCGTGCAGCGACGCCGAGGCGACTCCTTCGATGGAGCGGCCACGGATGAGGTCGCGGTCGAGCGCCTGCCGGTAGATGACGGAGGCGACTTCGCGCACGGAGCGGGGGACACCGAGCGCCGAGGACATCCGGTCGACCTCGCTCAGGGCGAACTGGAGGTTGCGCTCGCCGTTCTCCTGAGTGCGGATGCGCTCTTGCCACGTTCGGAGACGGCGCATCTGGTTTCGCTTGTCCGTCGAGAGCGTCCGACCGGCGGCGTCCTTGTCCTGCCAGTCGATGTTCGTGGTGAGTCCCTTGTCGTGCATCGCCTGCGTCGTCGGCGCGCCGACGCGGGACTTCTGCTGTTTCTCTTGATGGTTGAACGCGCGCCACTCGGGGCCGTGGTCGATGGTGTCCTCTTCGACGATGAGACCGGTCTCCTCGTCGATGAGTTCCCCGTCCGCGGTCCGCACGAGATTGTCGGGGTCGATGTCGTCTGCTGTCTCCTCCGCTGTACCGTCTTCTTGACGGCGGGAAAGGCGTGTCATGGTGTCCGGTCGAGGGCTGGTGGGTGGATGGGCGCACGAGTGACTCACGGCTGCCGTCGTCGGCCGACGGTCGTACGGCTCGCGCTACGACACACACCGAGGGCACGAGGTGTGCGTCACCCTGACTGTCAGTCTTCGCGAGTCCGTGTTCTCGCCCAACACGTATAGGCGCTTTGCTGTTTGCTGTCTAGAGTCACAGCCACGGCTCGAGCGCCCCGGGTCACTCCGGCCGTTTATGTCAGGCTAATGACTACGTATTTACCCCTCTCTCACGTACACGGCGGTGATGTCGTCGGCCGGCCCGCCGCGTGTCCAGTCCATCGACAGCATGTTCGGTGGCAGTCTGTCGACCGTCAAAGCGTGGCTCGCGTTCGTCGTCGCGGCCACCATCCGGTTCGGCGGGCCGGCGGTTCTCGCGCTGTTCCTCGTCGGCGCCACCGTCGGCACCGGGCTCGCGCCCGTGGACCGGACGGCTCAGCTCGTCGCCGCGGAGGTGACCGGTGAGGAGGTGGGGCCGGTGGCGGGCAACGCGTCGCTAGTCGACACCGACGGCGACGGGCTCGGGAACGCGGAGGAGGAACGCTGGGGAACCGACCCGGACGACCCGGATACAGATGGGGACCGTCTGCTCGACGGCTGGGAGGTGGCCGGTACCGCTCCCGGGAGCGTGCCCCTCCCCGGAAGCGACCCCCGCCGGTTCGACCTCTACGTGCAGGTCGTCACTGCACCGGGGATCGACCCCCTCTCGACGCGCGAGCGGACGGCGCTCCAGCAGGCGTGGGCGTCGATGCCCGTGGAGAACCCGGACGGGACGGCGGGCATCACGGTTCACTACCTCCCACCGAACCGTTCGGAACTCGACCGCCGGGTGACGCTCCGTGACCGCCGGCGGACCACGATTGCGGCGCTGGCTGACCGCTACTATCGGTCCGCGTACGTCGGCGAGTACGGCTGTCTCGCCCACCAGGTGCTGCTCGTCCACGTCGACAACGAGAGCTTCGTCGGCGTCGGCTCCGACCCCGGCTACCAGGCGTTCGCGGACGGGACGCTCACCCGAGATTACGGGACGCCGTACACGGTCCGCGTCGGGACCGTGACCCACGAACTGCTCCACAACGTCGTCGGCCGCTTCGGTGGGGGGTCGGCCACGCACACCGACGCCGGTTGGCTCTCACACGGTCGGTTCCGGTGGAACCAACACCTCTCTCCGGAGACTGCGGCCGAACTCACCCGCGACGGCTTCGCCAGCTCGGGTCACTACGGGCGCTACTGTCGGTAGCTGTCGAGCGTGGGGACCGCCGATAGTAACCGACTTACCACGCCCGGCCGAGATGGTGACGTATGCCAGGGTGTTCGCCGTGCGAGTGATCGTCGTCGGCGCGGGCGAGGTCGGCTCCAGCATCGCGGAGAGTCTCTCCCGCGAACACGACGTGGTCGTCATCGACATCGACGGCGACCGTGTCGACTCGCTCACCTACTCGCTCGACGTGCTGGCGATTCAGGGCGACGGGAGCGAGATAGAGACGCTCGAGGACGCCGACATCGCCGACGCAGACATGCTCATCGCGAGCACGGACGACGACGAGACGAACATCGTCACCTGCGGCACCGCGGGCGTCTTCCCCGACGTGTTCACCATCGCGCGGGTGAAGAGCCCGAAGTTCCTCCGGACGTGGGAGCGGGGTGACCGCACCTTCGGCGTCGACTTCATGGTCTGTACCGACCTCCTGGCGGCGAAGACCATCGTCGGCGTCATCGGCCTCCCCACCGCACGCGACGTGGACATGTTCTCGGAGGGGCTCGTCCAGATGGCCGAGTTCGAGATTCCCGACGACAGCCCCGTCGTCGGCCAGACCGTCCAGGAAGCGGACCGCTTCGACTCGCTGACGTTCGCAGCCATCGTTCGCGAGGACGGCATCGTCATCCCGCGCGGTGACACCGTCCTCGGCGCGGGGGACGATATCGTCGTCATCGGGAGTCCCGAAAGCACCCGGAAGTTCAGCGCAGCCATCGCGCCCCAGCAGACCGTCCCGAAGGACATCGTCATCGTCGGCGGCAGCGAGGTCGGCTACCAGGTCGCCCGGCTCCTCGAGTCGCGCGACTTCGCGCCACGCCTCATCGAGCGCGACGAGACACGGGCGCGATGGCTCGCCGAGCACCTCCCGTCGACGACGGTGATGCAGAGCGACGCGACCGACCGGGAGTTCCTCGAACGCGAGAACGTCGGCGACGCCGACGTGCTCATCGCCGCCCTCGAGAACGATCAGCAGAACCTGCTCGCGGGACTGCTCGCCGACCGCCTCGGCACGAATCGGACGGTCGCAGTCGTCGACACCGTTGAGTTCGCCGACCTGTTCGAGGCCGTCGGCATCGACGTCGCCGTCTCCCCACGGGAAGCGACCGCCGAGGAGATCACACGGTTCACGCGGGGGCGGCGCGCCGAGAACGTCTCGGTCATCGAGGGTGACCGCGCCGAAGTGATGGAGTTCGAGGTGGGTGAAGAGGGGAAGGCAGTCGGTCGTCGCATCGCCGACCTCGCCAGCGAACTCCCGCCGGGCGTCGTCTTCGGCGCCATCACGCGTGACGGCGAGCTGATCTCCCCGCGGGGTGACACCATCGTCCGCCACGGCGACCACGTCGTCGTGTTCGCGGACGCCGACGCGGTCGGGGCGGTCACCGAGACGCTATGAGGGTCGACTGGCGCACGAGCGCCAGCCTGACCGGAACCGTCCTGAAGGGGCTCGCCGGGTCGCTCGCCGTCTGCTCGCTCGTCGCGCTCTACTACGGGGAGTCGACGATGCCGTTTCTCGCGCCCGCAGCCGGGAGCTTGCTCGTCGGGCTCGGCCTCGAACGACTCCCGCGCGAGGACCTCTATCCCCGCGAGGCGTTCCTGATGGTCGCGGCGACCTGGCTCGCCGTCGCGCTCGTCGGGGCGGTGCCGTTCCTTCTCGTGGGGACGGGCGTGTTCACCTCGCCGGTCAACGCCCTGTTCGAGTCGATGTCGGGCATCACGACGACGGGCGCGACGGTCATCCTCGATTTCAGTCTGCACCCGAAGGGGCTGCTGTTCTGGCGCCAACTGCTCCAGTGGCTCGGCGGGCTCGGCATCCTCGTGCTCGCAGTGGGGCTGCTCTCGCAGCTCTCGGTCGGTGGCGCACGGCTGATGGAGACGGAGACACAGACGCAGGACGTCACCAAGCTCGCCCCGCGCATCTCACAGACGGCGCGTATCCTCGGGAGCCTCTACGCCGGGCTGACCGTGCTGCTCACGGGAGTTCTGCTCGCGCTCCACTACGGCGGGCTCGCACCGAACATGGGGCCGTACAACGCCGTCTCGCACGCGCTGACGACGCTCGCGACCGCCGGCTTCTCGCCGGAGGCCGAGAGCCTCGGGGCGTTCACCCCCATCGTCCAGTACGTCGTCACGCTGTTCATGCTCGTGGGGGCAACCAACTTCGTGCTGCTGTACTCGCTCCGCCGCGGGAAGGTCGACCGCCTCCTGCGGAGCGAGGAGTTCCGCTTCTACATCGGCATCGTCGCGGGGGCGACCACCCTGCTCGCCGCGGTGCTCGCGGTCGACGACACGTTCCACGCGATCGAGCCCACGATACGCCACGCCGTCTTCCAGGTCGTCTCCATCGTGACGACGACCGGCTACGCGTCGGCGGACTTCGACCTCTGGTCGCCCGCCGCGAAACACCTGCTGTTCCTCGGGATGTTCGTCGGCGGGATGGCCGGCTCGACGACCTGTTCCATCAAGACGTTCCGCTGGCTCGTCATCCTGAAGTCCTTTCGACGGGAGCTGTTCATCGAGCTCCACCCGGAGGCCATCCGCCCCATCCGCCTCGGCGACACCGTCGTCGAGGAGGAGACCGTCCGCGACATCCACGCGTACGTCCTGCTCGGCGTGTTCGTGTTCACGCTCCTGACGGTGTTCATCGTCGTCACCTCGGCGCGCGCGTCGGTAGGGATCGGCGAGTTCGAGGCGATGGGGGCGGCAGCGTCGACGGTACTGAACATCGGCCCGGCGTTCGGCCCGGCGGGTCCGTACGGGAGCTACGCCGTCTTCCCACCGTCGAGCCGGCTGGCGATGATCGTGTTGATGTGGGTCGGCCGCATCGAGTTCATCCCGGTGCTGGTGCTGCTCACCCCACAGTTCTGGACCGACTGACCCCGTTCGAGCGACCGAGAGCGGTGGATTGATAGCCGCGAGCCGAGTCTCGTGGGACGTGTCGCTGTTATCGGTGAACGGGCTGCGCCCGAGACTGCGCGTCGACTGGCGCGCCAGCGTCTCTCTCACCGGCCGGGTCATCAAGTACCTCTCCGTCGCGCTGGTGTTGCCGCTCCTCGTCGCCGTCGTCTACGGTGAGGACGTCGCGACGTTCGGCATCGCCATCATCGTCACGGTCGCGCTCGGACTGGCCGTCGAGCGGCTCGACTCGGACCCCACACTCGGTCCCCGAGAAGCGTTCCTGATGGTCGCGCTGACGTGGCTCGCGGTGGCCGTCGTCGGCACCATCCCGTATCTCGTCGCGGGGATGGGAACCGAGAGCACGCTCGCCCAGCCCACGAACGCCCTGTTCGAGTCGATGAGTGGGTTCACGACGACGGGCGCGACGGTGATGGGCTCCATCTCTTTCGAGCGCCACTCGCACGCGCTGCTCCTGTGGCGACAGCTCACCCAGTGGCTCGGCGGGATGGGCATCGTCGTCCTCGCCGTCGCCATCCTCCCCGAACTCTCGGTCGGGGGTGCCCAGCTGATGGACGCCGAGGCGCCCGGCCCGGGCATCGAGAAGCTCACGCCGCGCATCGCGGAGACGGCTCGGACGCTGTGGCTCATCTACGCCGGGTTCACGGTCCTCCAGATGCTCCTGCTCTACGGCCTGCATCTCGCCGGGCTGGCGCCGAACATGGGGCTGTACAACGCCGTCGCCCATCCGCTGACGACGATGCCGACCGGCGGGTTCTCCCCCGAGGCGCGCTCCATCGAGGCGTTTTCGGCTGCGGTCCAGTGGCTCGTCATCCCCTTCATGGTCGCCGCCGGGACCAACTTCGCGCTGTTCTGGCGACTGCTCACCGGTGAACGCCAGGTCGTCCTCCGAGACACCGAGTTCCGGGCGTACGCCGGTGTCCTCGGGGTGCTCTCGGCCGTCATCGCCGCCGTCCTGTTCCTCGGGCCGGGCATCGTCCGCACGCCCGGTATCGGCGAGCAGTTCCTCGCCCAGTATCTCGGCATCGAGGGGAGCATCGAGCCGGCGCTCCGGCACGCGACGTTCCAGGTCGTCTCCATCGTGACGACGACCGGCTACGCCTCGATGGACTTCAACAGTTGGTCGCCCGTCCTCCAGACGGTGCTGCTCGTCGCCATGTTCATCGGTGGCTCCGCGGGGTCGACCGGCGGTGCCATCAAGATCGTCCGCTGGGTGGTCATCTTCAAGGCTGCCCGTCGGGAGCTGTTCACGACGGTTCACCCCGAGGCGGTCTCTCCAGTGCGGCTCGCGGGCCGTCCCCTCGACGAGCGCGCGATTCGGGGTATCTACGGCTTCACGTTGCTGTACCTGCTCTGTTTCGTCGCCGGGCTCGCGTTCCTCATGCTCGATGCGAGCCGTGCCGGCGCCGACATCACCGTCCTCGAAGGGCTATCGGCGGTCGCAGCCACGCTCGGCAACGTCGGGCCGGGGTTCGGCGCGGTCGGCCCGATGAACTCCTATCTCGCGTTCCCGGCCCCATCGAAGCTCGTGATGGTGTTCCTGATGTGGGTCGGCCGGCTCGAAATCTTCCCGGTGTTCGTCCTGCTGACCCGCGCCTACTGGCGGTCGTGACGGCTCGGAGAGTCGGTGAGGGTTTTTAGCCCCCGAATCCCATTACCCTGACATGGGAATCCTCTCGCGGACCTCGTACGTCATCCGGTCGAAAATCAACGCCCTCCTCAACCGGGCGGAGGACCCGTCGGAGACGCTCGACTACTCCTACGAGCAGATGCGCGACGAACTGCAGGACGTGAAACAGGGTATCGCCGACCTCACGACCCAGAAGAAGCGGCTGGAGATTCAGAAGCGTCGCCTCGAAGAGAACGTCGAGAAGCACAACGACCAGGCGCGTGAGGCCGTGCGACAGGACCGCGAGGACCTCGCGCGGAAGGCGCTGGAGAAGAAGAAACAGAAGATGACGCAGATCGAGGAGCTGGAGACGCAGATCGCCAGCCTGCAGAACACGCAGGACAACCTCGTCGAGAAGAAAGACGAGCTCCAGAGCCAGATCGAGCGGTTCCGCACGGAGAAGGAGACGATGAAGGCGCGCTACGAGGCTGCGGAGGCGTCCGCTCGCGTCTCGGAGGCGATGACGGGTGCGGGCGAGGAGATGGAGACCACCTCGCGCGCCATCGAGCGTGCCCGCGAGCGGACCGAGGAGATGGAGGCGCGGGCGGCGGCGATGGACGAACTCGAACAGAGCGGCGCGTTCGAGAACGTCCTCGACGACCGCGACGACATCGACGCCGAGCTCTCACAGGGCCGGATGGACAGCGAGATCGAGGCCGAACTGGAGACGCTCCGCGAACAGGAGGGGAAGGCTCCCACCCCGGAGCCCGACACCGAGGACGCCGAGGACGTGGCGGTCGACACCGAGGTCACCGACGAGGAGGTCGAAGCCGAGCTCGAAGAGCTGCAGGAAGAAGAGAACAACTGACGACGGCGGTGTTTTTTCACTCGGCACCGTGAACGAATCGTATGACCGACGACGGCGAGCAGCCCAGCGACCGGCTCCGTGAACGGGCCGAGACGCCCCGGTGGAAGCTCTGGCTGCTACTGGAGGCCGACCGCCGGGTCGTCACGGCCCTGTTGCTGCTCGCGCTCTTCGTGACGCTGCAGGCCGCGGGGACGCTCTACCCGACCGTCGAGGGGGCCATCCGGTCGTCGGACTCCGTCGACACCCTCTTTCAGGGGTTTCTCACCGCGACCATCACCGGCGTCACGCTCGTGCTCACGCTGAACCAACTCGTCCTCTCGCAGGAACTCGGGGCGGTGGGTGATCAGCGCGAGCGGATGGAGGGGGCGATGCGCTTCCGCGAGGACGCCGCGGACCTGCTCGACGCGCCGGTCGCACCAGCCCGCCCCTCCCAGTTCCTCCGCGGGTTCGTGCAGGTCGCCGGCCAGCGCGCCCGAGACCTTCGTGAGGCAGTCGCGACCGAGAGTCCCGCGGCCGGGGCCGTCGCAGACCTGACCGACAGCCTGGTCGAGAACGCCGAGCAGGTGAGCGAGGAGCTCGAGGGGGCACAGTTCGGCGAGTTCGAAGTGGTGTCGGCGGCGCTCGACTTCAACTACTCGTGGAAGGTGTTCGCCGCCCAGCGCATCGATGCCGAGTACGGCGACGGCCTCGACGAGGACGCCCACGAGGCGCTCGACCAGCTGACCGAGGTGCTGCGACTGTTCGGTCCGGCGCGCGAGCATTTCAAGACGCTCTACTTCCAGTGGGAGCTCATCAACCTCTCGCGGGCCATCATGACGGCGTCGCTGCCGGCGCTCGTCGTCTCGGTGTTCATGATCGCCTTCTTCAACGACGCGACGTTCGGCGGGACGACGCTCGGCCTCCAGAACCTCGTGCTCGCGTTCACCGTCGGATCGACCGTCGCGGTCGCGCCGTTCGTCATCCTGCTCGCGTACGTGCTGCGGGTCGCTACCGTCACCAAACACACCCTCTCCATCGGGCCGTTCATCCTCCGGGACACCGACGGGGTCGACTCCGTCGAGTGGGGTGAGTAGGCGCACCGCCGGGTTCGACGGGCCGAGACCTGCCAACGTTTATACTGTCACTCGACAATATAGTTACCATGTATCGAGTGGTGGGTGCAGGGCTGTGGGGGACACGCCGTGGGCCGCGGCAACGCCTGCGAGCGCCGTCGAGCGAGCGATGACCGACGGGTTACAGGTTCTCGTCCTCGTGGACGACGACGCGGCTCGCGAGCGGGCGGTCGCGGCCCTCGACGACCGGTACGACGTGGTCGTCGCCGACGCGAGCGAGGGGACGCTCCCCGAATTCGACCTCTGTATCGCCGACCACGACGCGCTGACGCACCACTACGAGACGATTCTCGAGCGGAAGCACGATTCCGGTGGCGTGTTCCTCCCGTGTCTGTTCCTGCGTGGGGAGTCGCACGGCGGCCTCCCCGACTGGGAGCTGGCAACCGTCGATGCCGTCGTGTCGCTGTCGGACGTGGCGGAGACGCTCGCCGACCGGGTCGACGCGCTGCTCGACCACCGTGCTCGGACCGTCGAGTTGGCCGAGCAGAAGCGACGCGAGCTCCGCCAGCAGGAGGCGTTCACGGAAGCGGCCATCGAGGCACTTCCGGACCTGTTCTACGTGTTCGACACCGATGGCTCGCTCCAGCGCTGGAACGGGCGGGCCCGTGAGATAACTGGCTACGACGACGACGAACTCGCGAGGATGCACACCCTCGATTTCCTCCCGGAGGCAGACCGCGACGGCATCGCGCGACGCATCGAAGCCGCGTTCAGAGCTGGCGAGAGCTACACGATCGAGGTGCCCCTCGTCACTCGCGACGGCACGACCATCCCGTACGAATTCAAGGTCGCGCCGCTCTGGGACCCCGACGGGGAGCTCAGCGGCGGGGTCGGTATCGGCCGCGACATCACCGACCGCCGGATGCGACAGGAGCTCTCGCGGCAGAACGAGCGGCTCGAACAGTTCGCTTCCATCGTCAGCCACGACCTCCGCAACCCCATCGCGGTCGCGAACGGCTTTCTCGACCTCGCCGCCCAGGACTGCGACAGTCCGCATCTCGACCGCGTCGACGGGGCACTCGACCGGATGGAGACGCTCATCGACGACTTGCTCGCCCTCGCTCGTCAGGGGATGACCGTCGACGACGTCGAACCGGTGTCGCTGGCGTCGGCCGCGACCGGCGCGTGGTCGTCCGTCGCGTCGGACACGGCTTCCCTCGACGTCGTGACCGACCGTGCCCTCCTCGCGGACGCGTCGCGGCTCCAGCAACTGCTCGAGAACCTCTTTCGCAACAGTGTCGAGCACGGCTCGACAGGCAGTCGGGACGGCGGGAGCCGTCCCGACGACAGCGTGGAGCATGGCTCCACGGGCAACCGAAGCGCACAGCGCTCCGGTGACAGTGTCGAACACGGCGGCGCCGACGTGACCGTCACGGTCGGCGACCTCGAGGAGGGGTTCTACGTCGCGGACGACGGCCCCGGCATCCCGGCCGACCAGCGGGACGGCGTGTTCGAGTACGGCTACACGACGAGCGACGACGGCACCGGGTTCGGGCTCGCCATCGTCCGGCAGATCGCCGAAGCCCACGGCTGGTCGGTCGCGGTCACGGAGAGCGACTCGGGCGGCGCCAGGTTCGAGTTCACGGGCGTCGACCGCCCGCTCGACTAATCGAGGAAGTCCGGCTCGACGCGCTTCTCGTCGACTTCGGCCGCGAGGTGGTCGCGGAACGTCTCGATGTCGACGTCGTTTGCCTCGTTCTCGAAGCGGTCGCGCACGGAGACCGTCCCGGCCTCCGCCTCGTTCCCGCCGACGACGAGCATGTACGGGACGCGGTCGTCGTGGGCGGCGCGGATCTTCCGCCCGATGGTCCAGTCGCGGTCCTCGACCTCGACGCGGTAGTCGCCGAGCTCGTTCTTGACCCGGTGGGCGTACCCCAGGTGGTCGTCCGAGATGGGAAGGATGCGGACCTGTTCGGGCGCGAGCCACGTGGGGAAGTTCCCATTGAAGTGCTCGATGAGCACCATGAAGAACCGCTCGAAACTCCCGTACAGTGCGCGGTGAATCATCACCGGGCGGTGCTCCTCGTTGTCCTCGCCCGTGTACGTGAGGTCGAACCGCTCGGGCATGTTGAAGTCGAGTTGCACCGTCGGGCCGTCCCACGACCGGCCGAGCGCGTCCTCGAACGCGAAGTCGATCTTCGGGCCGTAGAAGGCGCCGTCGCCGTCCTCGATGCCGTAGTCGTAGTTGTCGGACTCGAGGACGTCACGGAGCTGTGACTCCGCCTGCTCCCAGATCTCGTCGCCGCCGACGGATTTCTCGGGTCTGGTGGCGAGTGCCACCTCAACCTCGAGGTCGAAGTGGCCGATGACCTCGAAGATCATGTCCATGATCTGGCGGACCTCCTGTTCGATCTGGTCTGGCCGACAGAACAGGTGGCCGTCGTCGATGGTGAACGCCCACACGCGCGAGAGCCCCGAGAGTTCGCCCCGCTGCTCTTTCCGATACACCTTCCCGTTCTCGAAGTACCGCACGGGCAGATCGCGGTACGACCAGTTGTGCTGGTCGAAGATGGTCGCGTGGCCGGGACAGTTCATCGGCTTCAGGCCGTACTCCTCGTCGTTCACGTCGAGCAGGAACATGTCGTCGACGTAGTTGTCGTAGTGGCCCGACTTCTTCCAGAGCTCCGTGCGGAACACGTGGGGCGTCTCGACCTGGTCGTAGCCCGCATCCCGGTTCATCTGGTTGACGTAGCCCTCCAGCTCAGAGAGGATCTGCTTGCCGTTGGGGTGGTACAGTGGGAGCCCCGGCCCCGTCACTGTCGGGATGGAGAACAGGTCCATCTCCTGGCCGAGCTTCCGGTGGTCACGCTCCTTCGCCTCCTCGCGCATCTCGAGGTAGTTCTCGAGGTCGGACGCCTTCTCGAACGCCGTGCCGGAGACGCGGGTGAGCGTGTCGTTCTCCTCGTCGCCGCGCCAGTAGGACGCCGAGATGTTCAGGAGCTTGATGGCGCCGATTTCCCCGGTGGACTCGACGTGCGGCCCCTGACAGAGGTCCTCCCAGCCGTCCTGCTTGTAGAACGAGACCGTCTTCTCGCCCGCCGCCTCCGTCTCGAGGATGTCGCGTTTGTACTCGTTGTCGCCGTACTTCTCGACGGCCTCCTCGTGGGGGAGTTCGTACCGCTCGATGTCGTAGTCGGCCGCGATGATCTCCTGCATCTCCGCCTCGATGGCCGGCAGGTCGTCCTCGTCGAGGTCGACGTTCGTCACGTCGTAGTAGAACCCCTCCTCGGTCGGCGGGCCGATGGTGAGCTTCGCCTCCGGGTGGAGTCGCTGGAGCGCCTGTGCGAAGACGTGGGCTGCGGAGTGGCGGAGCACCTGCAGGTACTCGTCGGACTGGTCGGTGACGATGACGATGCGGTCGCCGTCGCTCACGGAATCGACTTTGTCGACCAGTTCGCCGTTCACCACGCCCGCCACCGTATCAGCACCGAGACCGGGACCGATTTCGTAGGCCACGTCCTCGACGGACGACCCCTCCGGCACGGAGAGCTCGGAGCCGTCGGGAAGCGTGACCGTGATGTCGCTCATGGCGGAACGAAGTCGGCACCGGCCCATAAGCGTTTAGAGACGGTGGCGAGTGCTATGCACTCACACACCACCGGCTCGGGCCTACTTCGTGAGGTGTGCCCCGATGCGGTCGAACTCGTCTTCGAACGTGTCGTGGTCGTAGTGCTGTGCGTGGAGCATCGAGCTGTACCGAGCGGTGATGCTGGAGAGGTAGGTGATCTCCGCGAGTTCGGCGTCGGTCGCCCCATGCATCTTCGCGGCCTCGCGGTGGAAGTACTGGCAGTACGGACACTTGATGTTGGCTGCGACCGCCAGCCCGATGAGCTCGCGATACTTCGCCGGAATCTCGGTCTCGCCGAAGTTGTACTTCTTGAACGTCGGCCACTCGTTGACGAGGTCCTCTTCCGACAGCGCGTCGAGGAATCCCGGGACGAATCCGAGCGTCTCCTCGATGTCCTCGCGCGTCTGCTGTACGTCGTCTTTCGCGTGATATTCCATCGTTGCCATGGTGATCATGCCCGCACTCGCGGACAGCAATCACGCTCGCTCCGTGACGGCTTCGTTATTTGTGACGTAGTGTCAGTACGTTCGGCAGCGTCCCGACGGCGCCTTCGGTAAGCTCGGACCCGACGAAGAAAACCTTCGCTTTCGGGGGGCGAACGGACCGCCTCCCGTCGCTCAGTCCGACGCGGTAAGCGGCTGTTCTACGGGTGGGTTGGCTTCCTGTAGCGCCCCGACGTGGTCGGCGACCGTCCGGATCGCGCCGTTCTGCTCGCTCGGCGTCACGGCGACGAGGTCGCCGTCGTGGTACTCGGCGACCGCGAGCACCGGGAGCGTCGTGACCTGGTACGGCTCGTCGACGAGCGACCCAGTCTGTCGCTCCTCGACGCCGACCAACTCGGCGTCGGTCTCGGCGGCCCACGCCCGGAACGCGTCGAGCCGGGCGCCGAGTTCGTGGTCAGTGTCGGTCGGGATGGCCGCGCCCCACACGACGACCTCGTAGTCGTCGACCGTCCCACGTTCCACCAGCGATTCCACCTGTTCGAGAATCTCTCGTCGGTGCGGTCCCCCCTCCCGCGCTGCGAGTGAACGAACACATAGTTCGAGCCTGACACGCGACATGTGTGCCCGCCCACTCCAACCTCTGTGACTTCGTTATAGAGTTCCTACCACCCGGAAACGGCTGTTTCGCGTCGGTCACTAATCAGCCGGAGGTGAGCCGTTCTGGCTCGCTCACAGCTTCTCGCTCGACTCCAGCGGCCCGCCGAGCCGACGCTTCGCGTCCGCCTCGAGTTTGTACCGCTGGACTTTCTGGGTGCCCGAGCGCGGCAATTCGTCGACGAAGAAGATGCGCCGCGGATGGGCGTAGGAAGCGACGTGCTGGAGCGCGAACTCGCGGAGGTCGCGCTCGGTCATCTCGGGGGCGTTCGGTTCGAGGACGACGAACGCGACCGGCGCTTCGCCTTTCACCTCGTGTGGAGCGGCGACGACCGCCGCGGCCTGCACGTGCTCGTGTTCGAACAGCGCGTCCTCGACCTCCGCAGGATAGACGTTCTCGCCGCCGACGATCATCATGTCGTCGGCGCGGTCGACCATCCAGAGGTAGCGGTCCTCGTCGACCCGGGCGATGTCGCCGGTGTAGAACCACTCGGTCTCGCGTCGCGGCTCGCTCCCGTCGTCGTCCGGGTCGCGGTCGAACACCTCGATGTTCTTCTCGGGGAGGCCGTAGTAGCCCGCGAAGACGTTCGGCCCTCGGATGGCGATTTCGCCCAGCACCTGCGTCTCCTCCTCGAAATCGCGGTCCGCGAGGCTCGCGGCGCTCGTCGGGTCGAGTTCGTGCTCGCTCACCCGAAGCTCGCGGGTCTGTGGGTCGACGAGACGAAGCTCCACGTCGGGGAGCGGCTGGCCGATACAGCCCGCGGCCTTCGAGGGGCCGTACGCCGAATCGGTCGTCCCCGCCGGCGACGTCTCGGTCATCCCCCAGCCCTCCGTCAGCTGACTGTCGAACACCTGTTCGATGCGGCGGCGGGTGTCGTCCGCGAGCGGCGCGGCGCCCGAGCCCACGGTCTCGATCGAGGAGAGGTCGTACGCCTCCGGGTTCGACTCGTACTCGCTGACCATCCCGATGAAGATGGCGGGGATGCCGGCGAACTGTGTCACCTCGTGGTCGGTGATGGCCTGCAGGAGTGCCGACGGAACGGGGAGCGTCTTCAGGACGATAGAGCCGCCGCCGTACAGTTGGGTCAGCATCACCGTCGAGAGCCCGTACATGTGGAACAGCGGCAACACCAGGAGCGCGATGTCCTGTTCGGGGTCGGTCCCGGAACGCGACTGGTACGCCTGCGCGGTCGAGAGGAGGTTCCGGTGCGTCGTCAGGACGCCCTTCGGGTCGCCGGTCGTCCCCGACGTGTACGGCTGGAGCGCCACGTCGTCGAACGCTCTCGCCCTCGTCTCGAACTCGTCGCTCGCGGCGTCGACGAGTGCGTCGTAGTCCTCGTGGCCGTCACCGCCGCCCGGAAAGAACGTCGTCGGAACGTGCGCGGCGAGGTCCGTCACCACCGACGGGAACACCTCGCTCCCGACGAGCGCGCGGGCGTCGGCGTCCTGCAGGATGTACGTCAGGCGGTCGAGGTCCATCCGGTGGTTGAGCGGGACCGCCACCGCCCCGGCCTTGATGACACCGAAGAGCGCTTCGGGGAACTGGAGGCTGTTCTCGAGGTAGAGCGCCACCCGGTCGCCCGGCTCGACCCCCTCGTCGACGAGCACGTTCGCCACCCGATTGGCGCGTGCTTCCAGGTCGGCGTAGCTCAGCTCTGCCCCGCGGTACTCGAACGCGAGCTTGTCGCGATAGCGTGCAGCACCCATCCTCGGCAGGTCGCCGAGGTGTCGGAGCGGCTCGCCCTGGAAGTACTTCATGCGTCGAGTTGACACACCACGGTTCTCGGAATAAGTGCTGTGCCGTCTCGACTAGGCGCTCACTCGTAGCCAACCTCCGGACCGAGTTGGGTCGAGGACTTCGCGAACGTGCCCGTTCCCCGTGCGATCTGGTTGCCGTCGTCGTCGTACGCGACCGCGTCGGCGATGAGCTGGCGGGGGTGGTCGTTGACGACCTCGCCCTCCGCGTGAATCGAGCCCTCCGAGACCGGGCGTGTGAGGTGGATGTTGAAGTTCGTCGTGAGGACGAACACGTCCTCGACGAGGGAGTTCGCGGCGAAGAAGGCCGCGTCGTCGAGTGCCTTGAAGTAGACCGAGCCGTGGACGGCGTTCGCGGCGTGGAAGTGCTTCTCCTGCACGGGAATCGTGACGTCGGCTCGGCCCTCGGAGATGTCGATGTCGGGGTCGTACTCGCCGCTCGTGGGTGCGGCGAGATACATGTTCTCGAGTTTCGTGTAGTGGTCCATGTAGTCGCGCTGGGGGCCCGACCAATAGCAGTTTCGACCGCGGTGGCTCGGCGTGTCAGGCGTGGTGAGCGAGGGGGTCAGTCGTCGGCCACGACGGGGTCGGCCGGGGAGAACGTCACCTCGCCGGTCCCCTCGATCTCGACGTTCCAGCCGGCGAAGGGGAACGCGATGGAGACGTTCTGGCGGTTCTCTTCGGGGACCGACTGAAGCAGTCGTTCGAGGCTGTCGGGATCGACCGCGTCGTACAGCGGTGGGAGTGCCTCAGGTTCCGTGTTCGTCATGGCGGCGACGCCCGAAACGACTGTGAGGTGAAGCGGGCCTTCGGTGTCCCAGTCGTGCTGTATCGTGTGTGCGGTTCCCGACGCGCTAGTAGTGTCGCTCGAACCGGATGGGCCCGGTGCGTCGTCGGGTGCCGTCATCTCAACTCGACCTCTGTACAGCGTGACCCATGTAGATACTGTCTTACCAGTCAGACTTCGGCAGCGAAGCACCGCGGAACAGTCTGTCGAACACCGTCTTCTCGGCCTGGCGGAGGTGGTGGTTGAACGTCTGGCGGGTGATGCCGAGCCGCTCGGCGAGCTCGACGCCGGTGCCCAGACGCGGTTCCTCGAAGTAGCCCGCGTAGTACGCGAGCTGCAAGACCGCCCTCTGTCGCTCGGAGAGGTCCTCTTCCACGACCGTCCAGAAGTCACGGACTGTCGGGACGTAGGTGGTCGAGGCCAGTCGCATGTCCGGGTAGAGCTCGCGGATCTCGCCGACGACGGCGTCGGTGTCGGCCGTCGCGGGGAGTTCGGCGACGACCCAGTGTTCGCCGTCGTGGACGCCGGCGGATTTCGTCTGCCCGCCGTGGTGTCTGATGATCTCCGAGACCGACTCGCTGGCGACGATTCCCTCGAGTCGGCTGACGTCGCCGACCGTGCTCAGGAGGCGAACGCTCTCCATCGACGGAATCCCGGCGAACACGTCGGCGAACGGTCGCGGCGGGATTCCCTCGACCGTGTAGTACTGGAGCCGGCGACCGTCCGGCAGCGGGAGGTCGTGTTCCACGTCGAACTCCAGCGAATCGGTTCCCGCAGGGAGCCCCGAGAACGCCTCGGCGAGCCGCGCCGAGCGGAGTTCGATTTCGACGACCCGGCTGGCGGGGTCCTCGAACTCCGTGGCTCGTGTGTGTGGCATCGACGCCGTCGCCACGGATTCGTCTCGCCACCAGACTCGGCCCCGCGAGCCGACCTTCTTCGTGCGCAACGCGTCCTCTGCTTCGAGCGTCTCCAGCCGGTTGTACGCCGTCCGGCGGGTGCAGCCGACGGCCTCCGCGACCTCGACCGACGTCAGCGGCTCCCCACCCGCCCCGTCGAACACCGCCAGCACCGCCTCGACGGTCGGCTCCTGACGCCCGGTCCCTTCGACCATGCAGTCCGTTCAGCCCCCAGCGAGATAACTCGTTCCGTCGACGGAACCATCGGCCTCACCGACGAACTGCGCCAGTCCCCGGCGCCGCGCCGGTGAGGTCGAGCGCGGGGACGGGTGGCCCGTCGAAGGGGTCGGCGCCGTCTGCGAGCAACAGCGAGCCGTCGAGGTCGGCGTAGTCGAGCAGGGGCGCGAGGTGGACGCCCGCGGCGATGGCGGCGTTCGTCTCGATCATACAGCCCAGCATCGTCTCCATGCCGTGGGCGCGGGCGGCGTGGAACGTCTCGATCGCCGGGCGGACTCCGCCGCACTTCATCAGTTTCACGTTCGCGATGTCGGCGACCGTCGCTACCTGCGGCACGTCCGTGGGCTCGACGAGCGACTCGTCGGCGGCGATGGGCACCGGCGACCGCTCGTAGACGTAGCGCATCCCCTCGGGGTTCTCGGCCGCGACCGGCTGCTCGACGAACTCCACCGTTCCGGCGAGGAACTCGCACATCGCCACCGCCTCCGAGGGCGTCCACGCCTCGTTCGCGTCGACGCGGAGTCGGGCGCTCGGGGCCGCGCCGTGCACCGCTTCGACGATTTCGCGGTCGCGGTCCGTCCCCAGTTTCACCTTCAGCACCTCGTAGCCGGCGTCGACAGCCACCCGTGCCTTCCGGCGCATCTCGTCGGTGTCCGCGAGCCCGATGGTGAACGACGAGACGGGCGTCGCGCTCGCGTCGAGCCCGAGATACCGGTAGAGGGGGAGGTCGTGTAGTTTCCCGAGGAGGTCGTGGAGCGCGATGTCGACGGCGGCCTTCGCCGCGGCGTGCCCCCGTATCGTGCGGTCCATCGCGGCGTGCGCGGCGTCGAGGTCGTGTGGGTCGTCCGGGAGCGCGTCGAGCAGGTTGGGGAGGACGGTCTCGACGGTGTCGGCCGTCTCCCCGTAGTGGCGCGACGGCGCGGCCGCCCCGACGCCCGTCGTCCCGTCGTGGTCGAGTTCGACGACGACGTTCTCGGCGTCGGTCTGGACCCCCCTCGCTATCTCGAACGGCTCCGCGAGCGGCATCGTGACGCGCTCGACGCGGTGGGTCATTCCAGGATGGCCTCCAGAATCGCGTCCGGCCCCTCGCGCACGGGGTCGGCGACGGGCACTCGGAGCTGTGCCTCGTACGTGTCGAGCGCCTCCTGTGCGTCGTCCTCGTCGAGCCCGCGGGTGTTGAGTGACCCCGCAACGATTTCGGTGGGAGCGACCGGCTCGGCCACCTGCTCGTAGAGGTTCGCCACCGTCGCGGGGTTCGGAATCTCGAACGACTCGTAGCCGTGGATGGCCTCCCGGCCCGCGACGTGACACATCACGAGCTGGTCGGGCATCGCGCCGTGGAGGATGCCGCAGGTCACCGTCGAGTACGCCGGATGCGTGATGCTGCCCTGTCCCTCGACGAACAGGTAGTCGTGGTCCTGTCGCTCGACGAGCATCCGTTCGACGGCGCCCGCGGTGAAGTCCGAGATGGTGCGGTCGATGGGGATGCCCCAGTTCTCGATGACGATGCCGGTCTGTCCCGTCGGGATGAACGCGGCGTCGAGCCCGCGGTCGACGGCCGCCTCGTACAGTTCGCGGGTGACGGTCATCTTCCCCGTCGAGCAGTCGGTCCCCACGGAGAGGACGATCTCACAGTCGAGGTCGCGGGCGACGCCGTCGGCGACCGTCAGGTCCGACGGTGGCTGCCGGACGTCCCAGATGTCCGCGTCGTGCTCCGCGGCGAGCGTCGCGAGCCGCTCGTCCTCGCTCAGGAAGTAGTGGAGCCCGGAGATGAGGTCGGCCCCTGATTCGAGCGCGAACTGGAGGTCGGGGCGCCACGACTGGTCGAGGCCGCCGCCGATGGGCGCGATGCCCACGACGAGCGCGTCGAACTCGGGGGCGTCCGCGGCGCGACCCACGATGGGGGCGTCCTGCACGTCGTCGAGGTAGTCGGAGACGCGGGCGTCGTCGTCGACTTCGGCGATTTCGCGGTCGAGCACGGCCACCACCTCGACGTCGGCGTAGCGGAGGACGCCGACGGCGGTCTTCGCGCGGTCCGGGAACCCCTCGTGGGCCAGCAGTACGACACGTCGGGTCATACTCGACCGTTCACGTCGGTGGGCTTAAATCCCGTACAGGCGGGTGGTCCAGAAGTCGCGGAACGCATCGTCGATGGCCTCGTCGGGGTCACCCGTCGCGTCGACGCTCGCGGTCGCGTCGGCGTCGAACTCGTCGAGCAGCGTCGACTCGCCGGCGACGTACAGCCGCTCGACGCCGGCGTCGTCGATGGCCTCGTGACACCGCTTCAGGTGGTCGTGTATCTGCCCCTCGCGGATGCGCTCGAACCGCCCCTGCGAGAAGCCGCCCTTCGAGTGTTTTGACTTCACGTCCGTCGTGAACCCACGGAGCGACTGTCGCTCGCGGCCCTCGTAGACGCCGAGCGCGAACGTGTCCGAGCGGACGAACGCGAACCCGAACCGGCCCGTCGGGCGGAACCACGACTCCTCGACGCGGAAGCCGTCGCTCCACTCGCCGAAGGAGTCGGGGACGATGGGCGGTCGGAGCGCGACGCTCACGAGCCCCGCGTCGTCGGCGTACGCGACGCAGGGGGCCGCGCGACCCACGAGCGCCGCGCGGTCGCCGAACGCCACGTCGAGGTCACCCGGGCGGTCGCGCTCGTCCGTGATGGCTGCGGAGAGCGCCCCCTCGGGGTCGGTCTCGACGCTGTCGAGACGCGCGAGCACCTCGTCGAGTCGCGTGCCGTGCAACGCTTCGCGTCGACGGAACGTGAGGTCGGGACTGTCGCCATCGCCGTCGTCGGTCACGCGACCTTCGAGGTCGGCGATGCGGTCCTCGAGGCGGTTGACGCGCTCCTCGGCCTCCTGCCGGGCCGCGACCGCCTCCCGACGGCGCTCGCTCTCGGCGTCGAGCTGACGTTCGAGGTGGTGACGTTCGTCCTCCAGCGCCTCGATACGCTCCTTCAGTTCGGTGCGGCCCAACAGGTCGTCCAGCATCGCCCGGAGCGACGTGGGGGTGGCACAAAAAGGCTCGACTCGTCCCGTCGGACTCAGACGGCGGCGTCCTGCAACCCGAGGATGCGTTCGGCCACGTCGCCCTTCGCGAGCAACACCTCACGGAGCGTCGGGGGGTTCTCGACGCCCGCGGCGTCGAGCACGTCCCCCGGCACCGCCAGCGTCCGCTCGGGGACCGTCTCGTCGCCCGTCACCGACAGGTGCGTCCGACCGACCTTCATCACCAGCGGGAGGTCGAGCCGCTCTACGCCCTCGCCGGTGGCATACAGCAGTTCGTTGACCTGCTCGTGGTGTTCCTGGTGTATTGCGGCCTGTTCACCGTCGTACGGCTCGACGTAGAGCCGTCCGAGGTAGTACGCCTTCGAGAACGGTGCGAACATCGACAGTTCTTTGTGAGACATTGACTGGCATAAGTATTCCCGCCAATACTTATCCCGTCACGCAATTCGACCGTCGACGCGACGCAGTACCACCCGCCTACTGCGTGGGTGTCGCCGCGGCCACAGAAGGTAAGACAGAGCCACCGGTAGGCGGGAGCAGTGGGTGGCGACTCGGATAGTGGTTCGGCGCTCGGCGTCGAGGATGGGTGGCCGGGTGGGGCGCTCGTCGAGTCGCTGGCGGCCAACGGCACGCTCCCTGCAGTCGTGCTGGCGGCCAACGGCACGCTCCCTGCAGTCGTGCTGGCGGTCCTCGCCGTCGGGCTCGCGGGGTTCACGACCTACAACTTCGTCACCGAACTCGCGAACCTCCGGGTGTCGCTGCCCCCGGCAATCGCCGCGATCCAGGGGTACGGCCCGGCGTTCCTCCTCGCGTACGCGGCGGCCCGACTCTCCCGCAGCGAGTTCACACCCGTCGGCCGCTGGCGGGTCTCACTCGCGGCCGTCGGCGGGATGCTGCTGTTCGGCGGCGTAACCGTCGTCACGCTCCTCGTCCGGTGGACCGAGGGCCGCGTCGTGGGTGAGCCCCGCTACGTCGTGTTCGCCACCGCCGGTGCGGGCGCGCTCGCGGGGCTGCTGATGGGCGTACTGTACGCCCGGTCACAGCGCGACGCCGAGGCGGCGGCGTCGACGCGCGACCAGTTCGAACTCATGAACAGCATCCTCAGACACGACATCCTCAACCGGACGATGATCGTCCGTTCGCGGGCGAACTTCATCGCCGACCACGTCGAGGGCCGTCCCGCGGAGTTCGCCGACACCATCGTCGCCCAGAGCGACGACATCTCCGACCAGGTGGAGCGCACTCGCGCGCTCCTCGACGCGCTCTCGGGGCGCGACCGGGACCTCGACCCCGTCTCGCTGTCGGACGCCGTCGAGACGAACGTCGAGACGCTCCGGGCGACCCACGAGCCGCTGGAGCTCACCGTCGACGTCCTCGACGGGACGCGCGTGCTCGGCGACGACACCGTCCAGGACGTCGTCGGGAACGTGCTGTCGAACGCCGTCGAACACAACGACAAGGAGACGGTGTCGGTACACGTCGGCGTCGAGACGACCGAACGGTTCGTCGACCTCCGGGTCGCGGACAACGGTCCGGGCGTCGACGATGCGGTGGAGGACGCCATCTTCCGCCGTGACCACACGGACTCCACGAGGACGGCATCGGCTCGGCGTTCGGGCGCAGCGACGAGCAGTACGTCACGATGGACACCGAGGGGCTCCGAGTGGGTGTGTTCTCCGCGACGGCGATGCTCGACCACCTCGACCGCGGGAGCGTCTACAAGTTCCTGCGGACGCTCTCGGACCGGGTCGAGCGCGCGGGCTACCTGCTCGTCTGCACGGTCGACACCGCCGAGTGCAACGAGCAGACCGTGTCGATGTTCGCCGACGCGTTCGACGCGATGGTCGAACTCCGGGTGACGACCGAGGGGCCGGAGTTCCGAACGACGGGGCTCTCGGCGGGTCGCAACTGGACGCCGCTGTCGATGTGATGGACCGTCCACGAGCTTAGAGAACCGTTTAACACTCCGTTTGAACCCCATGAACGGTCTGAAAGGTCCGAACGAGTTGCCTGGTTTATGGGGTGTGGGGAGCTACGAGGAAGCAAGATGACCAACCGACTTGGCCTCACGACCGTGTTCGTGGTGCTGGCGCTGGTGGTCGCGGCGGTCCCCGCAGGGGCACTTCCCGCGGCGACCACCAGCGCCCCCGCCGCCCAGAACGGGTCTAACACGTCGAACGCAACCTTCGGCGCCTCGGTCTCGGCGTTCATGCAGGCGAGCGCCGCCAACGCCGAGGGCGAAGTCGAAGACGGGATGTTCACCGCCCGCTTCGAGAACGCCTCCGAGGACCGCCGCCCGGACATCGTCCGCGGCCGGGCGGCGAACCTCGAACAGCGACTCGAGCGGCTCCGTGCGGAGCGTGCTGAACTGCTGAACACGACCGACGGCGAGGAACCGAGCGTCGCCGACCGGGCGAAAGCCGCTCGGCTCTCCGCCCGCATCGACGCGCTCGAAAACTCCATCGACACGACCAGCATGGCGGCCGAGCGCGCCGGTGTGGACGTCACCCGGCTCGCCGAACTCCGCGCGAGCGCCTCCGAACTGACGGGTAAGGAGGTCGCGGAACTCGCCCGTGGGCTCGCCGGCACCGGCGGTCCCCCCGAAGACGCCGCGACGCGCGGCGGTAACGGGATTCCTGGTGGTCCTGACGCCGACGGCTCGGAGGCCGACGGCAACACTACGGACGCCTCGGAGTCGTCCGGCCCCGATACCGGTGGGTCCAACGGGAACAACGCCGGGGGGCCGGGCGACGGTGCCGACCGGTCGAACGCTCGGAACGACGGAAGCGGGACCGACGACACGAGCGGCGCCGGTTCCGAGGCGTAGCGACTGACCACGCAGGAGCGAGCCGTTCCCCTGCCGGCGCGGGGGCAGTCCTTTTATCTACGCGTCGCTAACCTGTGGTGAACATGGACTCAGCCGCGCTGTTGGACCTGCTGGGAAACGAGAACCGCAGGCGCATCTTGCGGCTGCTCGCCCGTCGCCCCTGCTACGTGACGGAGATCTCCGAGTACCTCGGCGTGAGTCCCAAGGCGGTCATCGACCATCTGCGAAAGCTCGAGGACGCCGGCCTCGTCGAGTCGCGCGTCGACGACCAGCGGCGGAAGTACTTCTCCATCGCCCGGAACCTCAGACTCGAGGTGAACGTCTCGCCGTACGAGTTCGGGACGAAGTCGGCGTACTCGGCGTCGCCGTCGCTCGACATGACCGGCTGTCGGTACCTCTCCATCGACGTCGACCGTCGGTCCACGTCCAGCGACGAGGGGTCGACCAACGACGAGTCGGCCCACGAGGACCTGTCCGACCTCGCGGGCGAACTCGACCGGCTCGAACAGCTCGGCAACGAGCTGTCGATGGCCCAGCGATGGGTCCAGGGCCGACTGACGGACGTGATGGACCGCATCTCCGAACAGTTCGGGGAGAGCGAGGGCCGCTTCTACGCCGAGGTGCTGGCCACGCTCGCCAACGGCGCACACGACGAGGCGGTCGTCGCCCGACGGGTGGACGCCAGCCCGGAGATGGTCGCCGAGGCGCTCCGGCGGCTGGAGTCGGTCGGCGTCGTCGAGCGACGCGACGGCCGCTGGTGGCTCGACACCTGACTCAGAGGTCTCGTGTCACGCCGTCGCGGAGGTCGCGACCGAAGTAGTGGCCGATGACGCCCGCCAGCAGGCCTGCTCCACCGGTCGCCGCCGCGAGCGGGAGCCCGATGTCGCTGAACGCGGTGATGAGCAGGAAGCTCGACAGCGTCGCCACCGCTGCAGTGCCCGCCCCGGCGAGCGCGACTTCGAGATAGGCACGGCGCTCGCGGACGAGGCCGAGGAGGAACCCGGCGAAGAAGACGCCGAGCAGGGCGGCGATGCTCCCGGGGAGCAGCGGGACCACGCTCGCGAGCAGCAGCCCACCGACCGAGAGCACGAGCGCGAGCAGGAACCCCCGGAACGAGAACAGCCCCTCGAACGGCGATTTGATGCGCGAGGCGGCCCGAGAGCGGCGGCTCTCGGTTTCGGTCGTCGACGACTGCTCCCGTTGCTGGTCGCGCTCGATCTCCGCGAGCAGTTCGTCGGTGGAGGACATGCTCGGAGTTGGTGGCGGGGGGCCATCGACCTTTCGCCGCGGCTGGTCGGGCGTCGAGCGCGGAAAAATCGGGTGGGAACGTGCTCAGATGCTCGCGTCGTTGGCCAGTTTCGCCGGGACGCCGAGAAGCGTCCGCGGGCCGACGACGGCCTTCGCCTGCGCCTTGTTGTCGTCGGCGTACACCGCCAGTCGCCCCTTCAGCTCGACGGTGTGCACGTTCGTCGAGTCGTCGTAGTCGCCCGACCCGAGGTTCAGCGCCGCCCAGTTGAAGCCGTGGGTGCTCCGCGTCTGGAGCCAGAGCGCGAGATACTCCTCGTCGTCGGTGATGTCCTCGATGTCGCCGAGGAAGCTCGTCTGTACCCGGAAGTCGCGGTAGTTGAACACCACCTCGCTCGCGGCCTGCCGGTCTGCGGCCCACTCGTTCGGGTAGTCGTGAGACACTGGGACGGGGGTCCCGTCGATCTCCATCCAGCAGGTGAGGCCTGCGTTGGCGCCCGAACTCTGGTCTTTGCCCGTCGCCTTGACGTTCGTCCAGAGTGCCGTCTCGGCCTGTGCCATGAGGTACAGGTCGGTCGGCGTCGAGGTCTTGATGGTACCGCTCGCGAGCGTGAACGCCTCGGAGGTGTTCCCGTCCACCCGCGAGTCGAGGGTGTGTTCCTCGCGCGTCGAGCCGCTCGTGTAGATCTTGTCCGCACCGTTGCTCGCGGCGGCGCTCCCCGCGCTCCCGGAGAGCGCGAGCAAGCCGAGCCCCGCGAGTCCGCCCTTCACTGCTGTTCGTCGGTCTACTGCCAGTCTGTCGTTCCGTTCGTTTTCTGTCATGGTCGCCTCTGTGCCACTCGCCAGATGCCCGGCGCTCCCGTGCCAGGTACCGTCCGGATAGGGTCGTCGCGAGTGGCACGTGAGAGACAGCAAACAGGTGGCTTGAGTGTCGCCCGCGTTTCGAGATTCGACTGGTAAACTGACTGGACAGCCACGCTAACCGACAGTTTTCCTCGAACCGCTCACCGCTGAACGGAAGTGGGTGTCTGCGGCAGGGGTCGCAGCTCCACCGGCCGGTCGAAAGAGTGGTTTCAAGTCCGGCGACGCGGAACCACGAGGTATGAACGCTGGAGACCGGGTTCGCGTCGAGCGCGACGACGTGACCTACGAGGGCGTGTTGATGCCCTCGACGACCGCCGACCACCTTGTCGTCAAGCTCGACGGCGGCTACAACGTCGGCATCGACCGCGCGGACGCCGACACGGAGCTGCTGGAATCGGACGTGTACGACGTGGAGAGTGCGAGCGAGGCCGACGACAGCTCCGAAGTCGAGTTCGACGAGGACCTCCCGACGATTTCACTCATCTCTACAGGGGGGACCATCGCCTCGACCGTGGACTATCGAACGGGAGCCGTCACGGCGCAGTTCGACGCCGAGGACGTCCTCAGAGCCGTTCCGGACCTCGCGGGCCGGGCGAACTACCGCGGTCGGGTCGTCGCCAACATCCTCTCGGAGAACATGGACCCGACCATCTGGCGGGAACTCGCCGAGGCTGTCCACGAGGAGATCGAAGCGGGTGCCGACGGCGTGGTCGTCATGCACGGGACGGACACGATGCAGTACACCGCGAGCGTGCTCGCGTTCATGCTCGACCTGCCCGTGCCCGTCGTCTTCACGGGGAGCCAGCGCTCCGCCGACCGGCCCTCCTCGGACAACGTGATGAACGCCGTCTGTGCCGTGGAGGCCGCGAAAGCCGACTGCGCGGAGGTCATGGTCTGTATGCACGCTTCCGAGGCGGACGATGCCTGCGCGCTCCACCGCGGGACGAGAGTGCGAAAGAACCACACCTCGCGGCGCGACGCCTTCGAGACCGTGGGTGCGGAGCCCCTCGGGGAGGTCGACTACGACAGCGAGGCGGTCACGTTCCGCCGCGAGTACCAGTCGCGCGGCGAGGTCGACCTGGACATCGCCCCCGACCTCGACCCCGAGGTAGAACTGCTGAAGTTCGCGCCGGGGATGGACCCTGCGATGCTCGAATCCCTGGCCGGAAAATCGGGCCTCGTCATCGAGGGGACGGGCCTCGGCCACGTCCACACGGACCTCATCCCGACCCTCGAGGCGATGGTCGACGACGGCACGACGGTCGTGATGACCTCGCAGTGTCTGGAGGGGCGAGTCTGTGACCGCGTGTACGACACCGGGCGCGACCTGCTCGACGCGGGCGTCGTCGAGGGTGAAGACACCCTGCCCGGCACCGCGTACGTCAAGCTCATGTGGGTGCTGGCGAACGCCGACTCGGTCCCGGAGGCGATGCGGACGGACCTCGCCGGCGAGATACAGGACCGCTCGACGCCCTGGCAGTAATGGACCTCACGATTCGCCCTGCGGAACATGACGACTACGATGCGGTCGCCGCGTTCACCGAGAACACCTGGCCTGACCGCGACGGCGGCGACTACATCCCACGGGTGTTCCACGACTGGATCGACACGCCCGACACCGAGACGTTCGTCCTCGCAGGCGAAGACGACCTCGCGGGCATCTGCCAGGGTGCGATGCTCACCGACCACGAGGCGTGGGCCCAGGGGATGCGCGTCAACCCCGACTTCCGGGGTCAGCGCGTCTCCCCGCAGCTGACGTACGCCGTCTTCGACTGGGCGCGCGAACAGGGCGCGACCGTCTGCCGGAACATGGTGTTCTCGTGGAATCAGGCCGGGCTGGGTCAGTCGCGCTCGGTCGGGTTCGAGCCCGCCACGGAGTTCCGGTGGGCGACACCGACACCGGACCCCGAGGCCGAGTCGGAATTCGATGTCACAGACGACCCTGCGGCCGCGTGGTCGTGCTTCCAACGGAGCGACGCGGCCCGCCACCTTCGGGGACTCGCGCTCGACCTCGACGAGACCTACGCGGTCGCGGAACTCACGCGCGAGCGCTTGTTCCGCGCGGCCGACGAGGAGCGCGTCTTCGCCGTCCGCGACGACGACGGCACTCGGGCGATGTCGTTCCGGACGCGAACCCAACGCTACGGCGACGAGACGACGTACGCAGAGTACGGCGTGGGAGCCTGGGAGGACGTGGAGAGCGCCCGCGCGCTGTTCGCGGCCATCGCCCGCGACGCCGCCGATCTCGACGCCGACGAGACACGCGTGTTCATCCCCGAGACCGTCCGGCACGTCTCGGACGTAGCTCGCGTCCGTGCCGGGTTCTCAGACGAACCGGACTTCGTCCTCGAGGCCGACCTCACCGGCCGGTAGTCAGGGACCGAGTTCGCCGAGTGTGAGCTCGGGACCGTCGTACACCGAGACGTGGTACGTCTCCCGCTTCTCGACCGTCCAGTTCGCCGTCTCGGTCGGCCCGTCTGGGAGGAACGCGGTCACCTCGTACGTGCCCGGCGACGTGAACACGCCCCGGCGCGTCGGCTGCTCGGGTTGTTCGCCCGCGAAGTTCGCTGCCAGCTCGACCGTCTCGTCGAACGCCTGCTCTCCCCGCTCGTTCCAGATGCGGACCGTCAGCTCGCGACGGTCACTGGTGAAGTTGCGAAAGCGGAGGTCTTCGGGGTCGCTACCGATACACCCGGCGAGACCTGCGAGGCTCGCCGCCGTGACACCCAGCACGGACCGACGGGTTCTTGCCATCAGAACAGCCCGCACTCTCCCGCCGGTGGGTCGGTCGTCCCGGCGAACACCATATCGGTTATCGCCAGCCACAGCCCCTTCACCTCGCCGCGATAACGGAGGTATGTGTCCGGTGTCCGGATTCGGTCGGCGAGTGCGTTGGCCGCCTCGGGCACCTCGTCGCAGGTGCGGTAGCCGCCGTCGAGCGCCTTCTCCACGAGCCGCCGTTCCGGGGCAGAGAGGTCGCGGTAGCGAAGCATCTGGTGGCTGGGGCGTTCATATGTGGGGGGCGTCGACTCGGCGGGCGTCGCCGTCGCGGTTGGTGTCTCGTCTGGTTCGCCGACGGCGATGGTGACGCCGTCGGGCATGCCGTCGAGCACCGAACAGCCGGCGAGCGCGGCGAGGATCACGAGACCGCCGGCTGTCCGGGCGAGTACGTCGCGTCTGGAGGGCATCGGTGGGCGTTTTCTGCCCACCGGTAAGTGCTTTCTCCTCAGCCGCCCGAAACAGGCGGGAACAGCGCGAGCTGGTCGCCCTCCTCGAGGACGGTGTCGTACCCCTCGTCCGTCACGAACGGGTTGTGGTCGTTCCGGAGGACGCGGATGTGGTCGCGGAGTTCGCCCTCCTCGGTCAGCACCTCCTGCTGGAGCTCGGGGTGCGCCTCCAGCAACTGGTCGAAGGCGTCACGGAACGTGTCGCCCGGTCCCGCCGCGACCTCGACCTCCTTCGTCCCCGCCGCCTCGGCGAGATTGGCGAAGAGCTTCCACTTCATATCGGGTGCAAGCGGTGGCGCGGGCTTAGGGGTTCCGCCCCGCGAACACGGCATCTGCGTGCGCGTCGCGGTGCCCCTCGTTCGGCCCGCCAGCGATAGTGAGGAGTTTCGCATCCCGAAGGTAGCGCTCGACGGGCCGCTCGGTCGTGTAGCCGATACCCCCCAACAGTTGCATCGCCTCGTTGGCGTTCTCGACCGCCGCCTCGGTCGCCGTAATCTTGGCCGTCGGCATCGCCCGCGACAGGTCCTCGCCGCGGTCGGCGAGGTCGGCCGCCCGGAGCGTCGTCAGCCGGGCGGTGTCGACGCGCCGGGCCATCCGCTCGACGGTCCACCGCACCCCCTGTTTGTCGGCGAGTGGGCCGCCGTGCTGCTCGCGCGTCGAGACGTGGTCGGCGGCCGCCTCCAGCGCGGCGCGAGCGATGCCGACACCGCGGGCGGGGACGTTGATGCCGTTCGCGACGGCACCACGCTCGACGTAGCCCTCGCCGACCGTGCCGACGACCCGGTCGTCCGGCACGCGCACGTCGTCGAGCGTCACACGGCAGGTCGGCACCGTCCGCGCGCCGAGCGTGTCCCACTCCCGGTCGACGTGGAGGTCGGTGGCGTCGACGAGGAACGCCGTGACGTTCTCTGGCCACTCGCCGCCCGTCTTCGCGTACACCAGCACCACGTCGGCCTCCCGGACGTTCGTCACCCAGCGCTTGTGGCCCGAGAGCACCCACTCGTCGCCCTCGCGTTCGGCGGTCGTCTCCAGCCGGGACTTGTCGCTGCCGGCCTCGTCCTCCGAGAGCCCGAGCGCCGCGACGGTATCGAACCGGGCCATCGCGGGGAGCCAGCGGTCGCGCTGGGCGTCGGTGCCGAACCGCTGGATGAGCTGGGCGACCCCGAGGTGGAGGTTGAGTGCTGCGGCGACGGGCATCAGCGCGGCCGCCAGCTCCTCGGTGACGAGCGAGAGGGCGACGTAACCACGCCCACAACCGCCGTAATCCTCGTCGAGCGTGAGCCCAGTCCACCGCTTCTCGCCGAGGTCCGCGAGGATACCTCTTGGATAGCTCGCCGTTCGGTCGAGGTCCCCCGCGACGGGCTCGATGCGCTCGGCGGCGAACGCCCGGGCGTCGTCTCGGAGGGTTCGTTGGGCCTCCGTGAGCGTGAATCGCATGGCGGGTGGGGGTACCCGAGCCACATCAAGCCGTGGGGTAGGTCGGTTCCGTAACTGGACGGTTCCGCACCGGGAGCTGCCGACTACGAACCCGTGACACTACGATAGCTGTTTGACCTATCCATATTTCTATAGCTCCCACGCTCGATTGACGCCTGTATGTCCCCAATCACACGCAGCCCCCGACTCGTCGGTCGTCCCCTAAGTGCGGCGGCCGTCGTCGTCGCGGCGGCCCTCCTCGCGACGCTCGTCGCACGGGAGGTGGCCGCCGCGAACGCGTATCTCCGAATCGAACACGCCCTGCCGACGTACGACGGGTCGATGGGTGCGGTGTTCCTCGCCGGTGCAACCGCGCTCGTCGTGCTGGCGGGGCTGGCGGCGCTCGTCGACGCTGGCGTTCTCCCGGCGCTCTCGCTCGCGGCCGCACCTGTCTTCGGCTGGGCCGTCAACCACTACGCCGTCCCCGTCGCCCCCCACTACGCGGTGACCTACCCGGTCGAGGTGGCACTGCTGTACGGTGTCGCCTTCGGTACGGTCGGCTACCTCGTCGGCCGCGGGTTCCGCCACGGCATCGCTGCGGCACGCTGAGCGACGCGTCGTCTCGGGTTCGACTCACTCCCCGACGATGTCCTCGTACTGCGCGCCGGTCTGTTTCAGCGTCTCCTGTCCCACCTTTTTACTTCGTCGGGCCACCTCGCAGGCTCGGTGACCCTCCTCGTAAAAACCTGGACTAAAAACACCCGCTCGGCTCACGGAGCCTCGTGGTGAACCGCGCCTGCGGCGCGGACATCACTCCCCGACGATGTCCTCGTACTGCGCGCCGGTCTGTTTCAGCGTCTCCGTCGAGTAGAGCCGCTCGTGGTCGAACGGCAGGTGTTCCGAGGCGAGTTCGTCGATGACTGCGTCGACGGCCTCGGGGTCGCGGCCGTGGACCATCGTGAACAGGTTGTAGTCCCAGCCCTGGTCGGGGCGGCGCGGCCGGTGGTAGCAGAGCGTGACGTACGGGAGGCTTCCGACGGCCTCGCCGCGCGAATCGAGTTCGTCGTCGGGGACGTTCCAGACGACCATGCAGTTCGCGTCGAAGCCGGTGACGACGTGGTTGACGACGCAGCCGACGCGCTTGATACAGCCGTCGGCGAGCAGGCGGTCAACGGCGTCGAGGACGTACTCGACGGGCGCGTCGATGGCGTCGGCCACGTCCGCGTACGGCGTCAGCGAGAGCGGGAACCCGCCCTGGATTTCGAGCAGGAGCCGGCGGTCGAAGTCCGAGAGGTCGGCCGTGGCGTTCTCGGAGATGCGCGTCGCGTTCACCTCGGTCTCGGAAAGCGACTCCCTCGCGAACCGGTCGTCGTTGACGACGGGGAACTCCAGGTCGATGTAGTAGTCCGTGAGCATCGGGAGATTGAGGACTTCACAGCCGGTGCGTTCCTCGATCTCCTCGAGGATGTGGTCGCGGGTGTCGCGCGAGCCGGCGGTAACGACGAACCACATGTTCCAGTCGTGCTCGCGCCGGTAGTTGTGGTTCACCTGCCGGTAGCCGTTGATGACCTCGGCGACCTCGTCGAACCGGTCCTCGGGCGCCTGCACCGCGGCGAGCGTCGAGGAGCCGATGACCGGGGGGTTGAGGACGGCGCCGAACCGCCGGAACACGCCGCGGTCGCGGAGCCGCTGGACGCGCTCCAGCGCCTCGTCTTCGGCGATACCGAGCGCCTCCCCGACTCGTCGGAACGGCCGCGGCTCGACCGGGAAACCGCTCTGGTAGTCGTCGATGAGGGCGGCGTCCACGTCGTCGAGCCCCGCGCGCCAGTCGCCCGTGGCAGTCATTGGCCGGAGTACGGGGCGGCCGAGGGTATCGCTTTCGTTCGCGGAGCGGCGTCAGCTCTCACCGGATGAGAACCAGGGCTGGGTGATATCCCCGTACGGGCTCTCTCTGTACGCATGGGCTCTGAACTCGGAGGTGAAACGGGTCGTACCGTCGACGAGGTCCACAGGGAGTCGCCAGCCGAGGGCCACTGGCGAACGTTCGCTACCTTCGTGGCGGGGACGCTCGCGTTCTCCTGGGGGCTGTGGACGCTCCTGCTGTTCGAGGTGGTGCCGTCGTCGCTGACGGTTCCACTCATCATGCTCGGCGGGTTCGGCCCGTTCGTCGGTGCCGTGATTGCCCTCCGTCGGTCCGGCCGGAGCGTCCGCGAGTGGCTCCGCTCGAACCTGCGCTATCGCATCCCGCTGCGCTGGTACGCGCTCGCGCTCGTCCTGCCGCTGGTGTTCATCGTCGTCGCGAGCGTCGGCTACGTCACCGTCTTCGACGGCGCCTACGCACTCGGAGACGTCCCCCCGCTGTGGCTGTTCCCGCTCGGCCTTGCGCTGACGTTCTTCCTCGGCGGCGGACAAGAGGAACTGGGCTGGCGCGGGTTCGCACAGCCGGCGCTTCAGGACGGCCTCTCGGCGTTCTCGGCCAGCCTGCTCGTCGGCGTCGTCTGGTTCGTGTGGCACGTCCCGCTGTTCTTCGTCCCCGGCAGCTCACAGGCCGGCGTCCCGATGCTCCCGTACGCGGTCGGCGTCGTCGCCACGGCGGTCGTACTCACGTGGCTCTACAACGCAACCGGGAGCCTCCTCGTCCCGTGGCTGTACCACGCCAGCGTCAACCCCGCCGGCGGGTACTTCCTCGCGGGCACAGACGGTCTCCAGACGGTCGCCGGCTACGGCTCGTACACGCTGCTCGTCGTCGGCGTCGCGCTCGTCCTGCTCGTCCACTACGGCCCGGCGGACCTCGCGGCCCGTACCCGTGTGCGGCTCGCCGATCTGGTGGAAACCGCCGCTCCCGGCTGAGTCGCCACGGCCGACCCAGCGTCCGGGGTACCGCCTCGGCCGGCGGCTGTTGCCTTTTTGTGCACGCGTGTCGACACGACAGCCGATGTACCTGCTCCGGTTCCTCCGCGACGGCGACTGGGCCGCCGTCGGCGGCTACCTCCTCTACGTCGGCTTGCTGGCCGGTGGCTACTACTACAACGTCACGTTCGTCCAGCTCGGCGTGCTCGACCTCGGAACGCGACTGGTGGGGCTCTCGCGGCCCGCGGTCTCGACGGCGATGGCCGGGCTCGCGCTCGTTACGGCCGGCGTCGCCATCGGGTCGGGCGTCTGGATGGACCGCTCGGGGACCAGCCGCGACCTGTTCGCTCGCCTTCGCCTGACGTTCGGCGTCGTCGTCGTCCAGTTTCTCGTCGCGCTCGTCGCCCCGCACATCCGCTCAGTGCCGGTGTTCCTCCTCTGGCTCGCCGTCTCCGGCGTCACCATCGGGCTCGCCGTGCCCGTCGCGTTCAGTCTCATGGTCGACTTCGTGCCCGTCCCCGACCGGGGGTACGCGGCCGCAGCGGCCGCCGGCGGTGCGTTCTTCGCCGCCGCGCTCTACCCGCTGGAGTGGCGCATCGGCGCGTTCAGCACGGTCATGGTCGTCGCGATGCTCCCCGCGCTTCCGCTCTTGGGCGCGGCTGCGTATGGCAAACTCGGGTTCGTGAACGATCTCGCGGCCCGCGGTCAGCCGTACGCCGACGGGCGGTTCACTCGGGGTGGCGCGTCGCTCCCGATCACCAGCATCCGGTTCCTCTCGTTTCTCGTCCTCCTGTTCGGCGTATTCTTCGTCGACAGTTTCGGCTTCCTCCGCATCGTCGAGGAGCCGGCGCTCGTCGAGGCGTCGTGGCAGTCACCCGACCTCGGGGTCCACGCCACCATCGCCGTCGTCCACCTCGTCGGCGCGGGGATGGCCGGCGTCCTCTATGCGAACTTCGAGGAGGAGTGGCTGTTCCTCTGGACGTTCGCCGTCTTCGCCGTCACCCACCTCCTCTACGCGGTCGGGTTCCTCCAGGGGCCCATCGCCCGCGGTGGACTCGCCGAACCGCTGTTCTACGCGCTCGCCGTCTCCTTCTACACGACGCTCAACTTCGCGCTGTGGCCCGACACCGCGACGCCCGAGGGGGTCGGGACTCGCGCCGCCGTCGGTGTCGGCGCGGCGTGGCTCGCCACGTTCCTCTCGACGGCGCTCGCGCTCTACCTGAAGGGGACGGGCCTGTCGGTCCCCGAGCACTTCGACCTCGTGAACGCGCTCGCGCTCCTCCTGTTGCTCGCGACGCTCGCCATGCTCTACGTCCGTCGGGCCGCGCGTGCCGTCGGTGCGTCGGGGGAGGTGGTCGCGTGGAGGTGACGCCCATCGTGGTGTTCCTCGTCGCCGCCGCCCTCCTGCTCGCCGCAGGGTCGGGCGCGGACGTCTCCACGATGTCGGTCGTCCTCGACGGCGACCACACGTACGAACAGGCCGACGCGCTCGTCGTCGTCAACGGCACCGCGACGGTGCCTGCTGACGGTGGGGTGTCGAACGTGTTCGTCGCCGGCGGCACGGCCCGTATCGCAGGGACCGTCACCGGCGACGTGACCGTCCTTGGTGGCCGTGCGGTCCTCGAATCGGGGGCGGTCGTCACGGGAGACCTCGACGACATCGGGAACGGGGCGACGGTCGCGCCGGGTGCGACCATCGAGGGCCAGCGAACCAGCGGCGTCCCGCAGGTCGACCGCGCGACGAGCCCCGTGGGGGGGAGCCTCGTGGCGCTCCTGCTCGCTGGCGTGGCCGCGTTGTTCGCCCGCCGGGCCCCCCGACTCCCCGAGACGGTTGGGGACGCGGCCCGGACCCATCCCGTCGTCTGTTCGGTTGTGGGTTCGCTCGTCGCCAGCCTTCTGCTCGTGCTGTTCGTCGCGATGGCGTTCACGATCGTTCTGCTCCCGGTGAGCCTGCTCGGCCTGCTGTTCGGGCTGCTCGTCGTCGGCTACACTGCCGTCGCCTACGGCCACCTCCTCGGGTCGCGCCTCGCCCCGTATCTCGGATGCCGACCGGCGCTCGCCGCGGCGCTCGGAACCCTCCTCTACGTCGGGCTCCTGACCGCGCTGAACGCGGTCCCACTCGTCGGCGGTACCCTCGCGCTCCTGCTCACGCTCGTCGGGTTCGGCGCGACGTTCGTGACGTACTTCGGGCTCGCCCCGTACGAGCCGCCGACGCTGGCGTAGCTTCTTGCCGCGCCCGCTCCTTCGTCCCCCATGCCACGAACGGTCCTCGTGACAGGGGCGACGAGCGGTATCGGGCGCGTCGCGGCCGAACGCCTCGGCGAGCGCGGCTGGCGCGTGCTCGTCCACGGCCGGAATCGGGAACGAGGCGAGCGGGTGGTCGACGCCATCGAGTCCGCCGGCAGCGAGGCTGTCTTCCACCGCGCTGACTTCGCGGACGTCGACGCCGTCCGTAACCTCGCCGCCACGGTCCGCGAGGAGCCGCGACTCGACGCGCTCGTCAACAACGCGGCGCTCTCCGTGAACGAGTATCGCGAAGCCGAGGGCGTCGAGCTGACGCTCGCGGTGAACCACCTCGCGCCGTATCTCCTCACGCACGAGCTCCTACCCCTCCTGCGCGAGTCCGCACCGGCGCGGGTGGTCGTCACCGCCAGTGGGGTTCACTTCCGGGGGGAGATCGATCCTGAGAACCTCTCGATGCCCGACTACGACGCGCTCGACGCCTACGCACGCTCCAAGCTGGCGAACGTGCTGTTCGCGGTCGAACTCGCGAGCCGACTCGACCCCGCGGCGGTGACGGCGAACGCCTACCATCCGGGGTTCGTCCCCGACACGGGGCTCTACCGCGACAGCTCGCTGCCCGTCCGGCTGGCCACCCGACTCGCGAGTCTCGTTCCGGGCGTCGGCACCTCCACCGCGGCGGGGGCCGACGGACTCGTCTACCTCACGGACGCGGACGACGTCGCGGACGTCACGGGCGCGTACTTCGCCCGACGGGAGCGCGAAGAGCCGGATTCCCGTGCGCACGATACCGGCCTCCGTGAGCGGCTGTGGGACGTCTCCGCGGACCTCGTGGGCGTCGACCCGGATTGGCCGTAACCGTTCGACGCGAGCCGACGGGGTCGTTGCCCCGTCAATTGGCGGCCCAACCGTGAAGGCGAGCCGGCTCGTCGTCCGGATATGAAGACGGCACTCATCACCGGCGCGACGAGCGGCATCGGGCGCGACGCGGCACGGCGACTCGGCGGGCGCGGCTGGCGCGTGCTCGTCCACGGCCGGGACGAGGACGCGGGCGCTGAAACCGTCACCCTCGTCGAGGACGCTGGCGGCGAGGCGTCGTTCCACCGCGCGGACTTCGCGGACCTCGCGGACGTACGAGCGCTCGCCGCAGAAGTCCGCGAAGCGACCGACGAACTCGACGCGCTCTGTAACAACGCGGGGCTGACGGTCTCGGAGCCCCGCGCGAGCGCACAGGGGTACGAGCTCACTATCGCGGTCAACCACCTCGCGCCGTACCTCCTCACGCACGACCTCGCCGACCACCTCGCGGCCGACGCGCGCGTCGTCACCACGTCGTCCATCGCGCACCGGAACGGCGACATCGACTTCGAGCTGCTCGCCGCGGAGGGCCGCACCGGCGAGGCTGGCATCGTCGGACGGAAGGAACTCGCGCCGCTCCAGCGACTCGGGAACGCGACCGGCCTCACTGAGCTGACCGGGATGGCCGGCTTCGCGGCGTACTCGGACTCGAAGCTGGCGAACGTGCTGTTCACGCGTGAACTCGCGAGCCGGTTCGACGGCGAGCAGACGGCGACCTGCTTCCACCCGGGTATCATCCCCGGCAGCGGCTTCTCGCGTGACCTCCCGTTCCCGGTCTCCATAGGTTGGGACGCGGTCGAACTCGTCCCTGGCGTGAGCGACAGCGTCGAGGACGGCAGCGAGGCACTGGCGTATCTCGCGGCGGACGACGAGGTTGCCGGCGTGACGGGGGCGTACTTCGACGGGACCCGTGAGCGGCGACCGGCCAGCGGAGCTCGAGACGAGCGGGCCGCAGACCGCCTCTGGGAGATTTCGGCCGCCCTCGTCGACGTCGACCCCGACTGGCCCTAGTTCAGGTCACGACCGTACACCGCCATCTCGGTGTCGGCGACGTGGAACGGCTCGTGGATCACGCCCCAGCCATGGCCTTCGTAGAACGCCCGGGCCGGTGCGTTCTCGGACTCGGTGGTGAGTACCCCAGTCGCTCGTCCGACGCCACCGAACAGCTCGTCGTGGAGTGCAGAGCCGAGGCCGGTGCGTCGCTGACTCGCCTCGACGCCCAGTTCGACGAGTTCGAACGCGTCCGTCAGCCAGCGCGTGTACGTCTCGTCGGTCACGGCCGCGCGGAGACGGTCGTGGTACTGCTGGCCCGTCCGGGAGACGTGGCCGTACGTGAACCCGACGACGTGGCCGCTGGTGCCGATGGCGACGAACCCACGGTAGCCCTCCCGCTCGGTGTGGGTTCTGAACCGCTCGCGAACCGCCTCGACGGGTTCACCGTGGATGGTGCCGTAGAGGTCGGTCGCCGCCCGGAAGTGTGGTGTGTCGGCGGCAAGCGGGAGAAGCTCCATACCGACCCCTCGTAGCCGAACGGGATGAAGGGCGAGGGTGGCGCCGGAATGGGACGGTTTTAGTCACACGCGCCCCGACCCGGAGCTATGAGCGAATACGGCGACTGGCCGCTGAAACGGCTGATGACCGAGGTGGTCGGCTCGGGGCACAAGTCCGCCGACGACATGACCCGCGAGCAGGCGACCGACGCGATGCGACGCATCCTCGACGACGAGCCGGACCACACGACGCTGGGGGCGTTCTGGCTGGCGAACCGCTGGAAGCGCAACACGCCCGAAGAACTCGGCGCGTATCTCGACGTCATCGCCGAGGACGTCGAGGCGTACGCCCCGGACTGCGACCCGGTCGACTGCGGCGCGAACTACGACGGCAAAGGGAGAAGTGCGATTCTCGGCGTCGGTGCGGGCCTCGTGGCCGCCGCCGCGGGCACGCCCGTCGTCGCCCACTCCGGCGACCGCGTCCCGACGCAGAAACAGGACGCGTACAAGCACGTCCTCGACGAACTCGGCGTCGAAACCGAGCTCGCACCCGAGGAGAGCGCGGCGATGACCGACGAAGTCGGCTTCGGCTTCTACTACCAGCCGAACGTCGCGCCGCGGCTTCACGCGCTCGAAGCACGCCGCGGTCAGATGGGCGTCCGCACGTTCGTCAACACCATCGAGACGCTCGTCAACCCGGCGAACGCGTCGACGCATCTCGGCTCCTTTTACCACCTCCCCTACGCCGTCCGCATCATCGAGACGTTCCAGCAGACCGAGAGCGCGGCCGTCGACCGCGTCATCATGTTCCAGGGGATGGAGGGGTACGACGACATCCGCCCCGGCTCGACCACGGTCGCCGTCTGGAACGAAGGCGACGACGAGGTCGAGGACTTCACCATCGAGACGCCCGAGTACGGGATGGACTTCGAGGAGGACGACCTCGGGGTCGACGACGTGGCTGCCGACTCCGCGACCATCACCAGCGAGGTGCTTCGGGGCGACCGCGACGACCAGTTCGCCGATGCCATCGCGCTGAACGCCGCGTTCCGCATCTTCGCCCGCGAGGACTGCGAGACGCTCGACGAGGGGCTCGAGCTGGCACGCGAAGCTATCGACTCCGGGGCCGCGGCGGCGACACTCGACGACCTGCAGGCGTTCTGACCTGTGGCCGACGCGGCCAGCAAGTCCAAGTTCCTGCCCTCGGAACTCCGACCATGACACGCGTCGGTGGTCGACGGTGAGCGAACTCCAGCGCCGACTCGTTCACGCCTCGGGGTCGGTCGTCCCGCTCGCGTACGTCGCGGGTATCGCGACGTGGCCACAGGTCCGAGTCGTCGCCGTCGCGGGCACGCTGCTCGCGCTCGGGCTGGAGGCGCTCCGGCTGCTCGCGGGGTTCGACCACCCGTTCTACGACCGGCTCACTCGCGAGTACGAACAGGAGAACCTCGCAGGCTACGCGCTGTACGCCATCTCGGGGACGGTCGTCATGCTGCTCACTCCCCCCGAGGTGGGCGTTCCGGCCGTGCTGATGCTCACGCTCGGCGACCCCGTAAGCGGCCTGCTCTCGACGGGGGAGCTCCGTACGGTGAAGCGCCCGCGAGTGCTCGTCGGGATGTTCCTGACCTGTCTCGTGCTCGCGCTCCCGTTCGTCCCACCGGTCGCCGCGGTGTTGGGTGCGGTCGGGGCGACCATCGCGGACGGCGTGAAGCCCATTATCCGAGGGTACGTCATCGACGACAACCTGACGATTCCGCCCGCGGCCGCAGCCGGGTTGCTCGTGGGGCTGCGCGTCGTCGCCTGACCGGCACCCTTTTCGGCGCGCCGACCCCACCGCCGACCATGGCAGACAACCGTGAGCCCACCGACCGCGACAACCCGCGAGTGACGCTCCACACGACCCACGGCGACATCGAAATCGAGCTGTTCGCCGACCGCGCGCCCCGCACCGTCGAGAACTTCCTCGGCCTCGCGCGCCACGACCCGGCGGCGAACGGCGAGCCTGCGCCCGACACGAACACGTGGGCGGACCCCGAAAGCGGCGAGGTTCGAGGGGACTCGCTGTACACGGGCGCCGTCTTCCACCGCGTCATCGAGGGGTTCATGATTCAGGGTGGTGACCCGACCGGAACCGGGCGCGGCGGCCCCGGCTACGAGTTCGACGACGAGTTCCACGACGACCTCACCCACGACGGGCCGGGCCTGCTGAGCATGGCGAACGCCGGGCCGAACACCAACGGCTCGCAGTTCTTCATCACGCTCGACGCGACGCCGCACCTCGACGGCAAGCACGCCGTCTTCGGACAGGTCGTCGGCGGCATGGACGTCGTCGAGGAGATCGGCTCGCTCCCGACCGACCGACAGGACAACCCCAACGAGGAAGTCAAAATCGAGTCGGTCACCGTCGACGAGTAACCGCCTTCCGGCGATTTTCTCTCCAGTTCAGTCTCCCGGTGAGCCGCGGGTCTCGCACCCGGGGGGCGTCGAGTCGGTCGCGAGCCGCGCCGTGGACTCGAAAAGGGTTATGCGGTGCGGGCCGCTACGACCGGTATGGACCTCCGGGTCATCGGCGTTCTCCTGCTGATTCCGCTGCTCGACGTGATGCTACTGGTCGTGTTGGCGACCCGTCTTCCGGTGACGGTCGTCGTCGCCATCGTCGTCCTGACGGCGCTCGTCGGGATGCTGCTCGTTCGCGCGGAGGGGCGACACACCATCCGCAAGCTCCAGCAGAAGCTCGCACAGGGGGAGCCCCCGACCGACGAACTCGTCGACGGTGGGCTCCTGCTCGTCTCGGGCGCGCTGTTCCTGACGCCCGGCATCGTGACGGACCTCGTCGCGCTACTGTTCGTCCTGCCGCCCACCAGATACCCCATCCGGCTGGGCGTCAAGAAGTACGTCGTCACGCCGTACATCGACGCGAAGACGGGCGGCTTCGCGAGCGGCAACGTCTACGTCGGCGGCTTCCCCCAGGACGGTCCGAGTGGTGACGACGGCACCACCGTCGACATCGGCGACGACGAGTACCGGACCGTCGACGACGACGACACCGACGACCGGACACAGCCGAGCGACTCGTAGAAAAACAGCCACGGCTACCCGGCGGTAGGCTTAGGGGCAGGAGGCCGCCATTCCGGCTGGGTGCGGGGCTCCGACAGCACTGCGCCCACGTATCTCGCAGGGGGATGAGGTACATTCTCATCCCCCTGCCCCCGTCTGTCACCCTGTCGGACCGACCACTGCATCACTGTCCGGAGGTGTATATTTTTGGATACCTTAGCTAGAACCCTTAACCCCGACTGTCGGGCAGGCTCGGGTGATGCCCGAGGCAACCGAGGACGGAGGAACCGCCACCACACGACGCGCCGTGCTGCAGGCTGCCGGCGCCGGCTCCATGCTGGGTGCGCTGTCGACCCTGTTCAGTCAGGGGGCGGCCGCACGCCACCACTCGCCGACGCCCGCAGACGGGAACGACGACCTGTTCGACGTCTCGCGGGTCGACCCCGACGGCGTCTTCTCACAGTCGGTCGCGAGCGGTGGGCCGACGCCGAGTGGCGCTATCGTCTGGACGCGCGTCTCCGAGGCGGCGTACGAGGCGACCACGGACGTCGGACTGCAGGTGACGCCCGCACCGAGCCGGGATGCGCCCAACTCGGCGGCGGACTTCACGAGCGACGCGACGCGCCGATACCGTGTGCCGGCCGACGCGCTCGTCGCCGAGACGGACTACACACTCACCGTCGACCTCGACGGCGAGCTCGACGCAGACCGGTTCTACTTCTACCGGTTCGTCTTCGACGGTGATGCCACGGCGACGGGGCGGCTCCGGACGCTCCCCGAGCCGGACGCCTCGCCCGACCGCCTGAAACTCGCGGTCGCCTCCTGTAACAACTACCTCCACGGCTACTTCGGCGGGTTCTCGCACATCGCCCGCGAGGACGCTGACCTGCTCGTTCATCTCGGCGACTTCATCTACGAGTACGCCGGTTCCGGGAGCCAGCCCGGCCGTGACATCCAGCTTCCCTCCGGGAAGGACGTCGCGTTCGACCTCGCGGACTTCCGGCACCTCCACCGAACCTACCGGGCGGACCGCCACATGCAGGCCGCGCTCGAACGGCACACCCTCGTCCACACGTGGGACGACCACGAGATCGTCAACAACCGCTGGTGGAACTACGAGATGGACGCGCCCGAGACACAGAGCCACCCGAAGGGGGACGACCCCGAGGCGATGAAACAGCTGTACGTCGAGGGCATCAAGGCGCTCACCGAGTACCTCCCGTTCCGGGTCGACTACGACCCGACCGCGGACAGCCTGTTCGACCGGTTCACCCTCTACCGGTCGGTGCGGTTCGGCGACCTCGGTGAGCTGTTCATGACCGACGAGCGGCTGTATCGGTCCGCACCGCCCGAGGACGCGTTCGGCCAGCGCGACCTCGCGACCCCGCCCTCTCGGGAGGCGGACGACGCCGACCGGACGATGCTCGGGAACGCCCAGCGCGAGTGGCTCGTCGGCGGCGTCACCTCGACGGAGGCGACGTGGAAGCTCTGGGGGAACTCGGTGCTCAACGCCGCGTTGAAGGCGACGAACGCCGGGCAGGCGGGGAGCTTCTACATCAACTACGACGCGTGGGACGGCTACGAGGCCGAGCGCGAACTCATCATGGGAGCGTTCGCCCGCGAGGCGACGCGACGTGGGCAGGCGCTCAACCTCGTGACGCTCACGGGTGACATGCACGCGTACGTCGCCGCCTACCTCAAGCAGGACTACAAGTCGCTGGAGAAGCAGGGGCCGTTCCCGGGCGCGGCGGAGGACCGCGTCGGCGTCGAGTTCATGGCGCCGGGCGTGACGAGCGACAACCTCGGCGCGACCACGCCGACCCCACCCGACCTCGAAGAGGACATCGCGGAGGCGATGGTCGAGTCGCAGAACCCCCACGTCGAGTGGTTCAACTGGTCGCGCTACGGCTACACGATAGTCGAGCTGACCGACGACCACTGCATCTACACGGCGTACGACGTCGACCGGACCGCCGACGACGCGGCGGCACCGAAGACGCTCCTGCGGAGCTATCTCGTTCCTGAAGGGGATGTCGAACTCCGCGAGCTCTCGTCGCAGGGACCGACCAGTGTGGTGAACGGCGTTGAGGAGGCGACCGGGCAGGAAGCACCGGGAGCGGGAGACGCGCCCGACGCGCCGGCGTCCTCGGTCACCGACGAGTCGACGGACCCGCTCGACGGCATCGAGGAGCGCCTCCGGGGTGAGGAGCCGTGAGCGACCCGAGCCGCCGGGACGTGCTTCGGGGCGCGGGGCTGGCCGCGATGGCCTCGATGCCCGTCATCACCTCCTCGGCGGGGCTCGCGGGCGGCGAGGTGCCCGAGCGTCCGCGCGGCGTCCACATCGCCTACGGGCCGGACCCGGCCTCCACGATGACCGTCGGCTGGTCCGGGCCACCCGCGACCGGGCCGGTGGTTCGCTACGGTGAGCCGGGCGCGCCGAAGACGACCGTCTCGGCCGAGTCGACGCCCGTCCCGGGGAAGGGGTTCGTCACCTACGCCGCCCGGCTCATCGGGCTCGACTCGCAGACGACGTACGAGTACGAGGTCGACCTCGACGGGGCGACGCGCGGCCCGTTCACGTTCGAGACGGCGCCCGATTCGGGCGACAGTTTCCGCGTGACTGCGGTCGGCGACCACGGCATCGCGGACCCGGACAACCCCGGCCAGCGTGCGAACACCGACGACCCCGAGCGCGTGATGGACGCGGCGTTCGGTCAGGACCCAGCGTTCCAGCTCCTCGTGGGCGACATCTCCTATGCGAACGGGAAGCCCTCTACGTGGGAGCTGTACTTCGACACGTTCGAGGAGTACTTCGCGCGCCACCCGTTCATGACCGTCCCCGGCAACCACGAGGCCGAGCCCGGAACGGGCCTCGCGCAGTACGACGGCCGGCTCAACGACCTGATGCCGACGTACGACCCGCGGGGTGCCGACGACCTCCAGCACGAACCGCGCTGGTACGATTTCCACTACGGAAACGCGGCGTTCATCGGGCTGTCGACGACGACGGACGCCTGCGGCGACGTGGGCCGCGCCGAGGAGTACATCCCCATCTACGACCCACGGTGTGAACTCGACGGCCAGACCTACGGCGAGGCACAGGAGCAGTACCTCCGTGAGGCACTCCAGCGCGCCGAGGCGGACGACGACGTGACGTGGAAAGTCGTCTACTTCCACGGGCCGTTCTGGACCGACTCGCCGGACCACGCGCCCCGCCGTGACCTCCGAAAGCGCTGGGGCACGCTGTTCGACGAGTACGACGTCGACCTCGTACTCTCGGGCGACAACCACGTCTGGGAGCGTACGAAGCCCATCCGGTCGCGGCCCGACCAGGACGACTACGGCGCGGACGACGCGTGGGAGTGGGACGAGACCGACGTGGGGACGACGTTCGTGACGAACGGCACCGGGGGCACCTCCCACTACGCCTTCGCCTCGCCGGAGCCCTCGGACTTCCTCGCGCGCCGCACGAACGAGCACTTCGGCGTCGCGCAGCTGGACGTCGGCGAGGCGGCCATCGAGGTCTCGTACGTCACGCAGGACGGCTCTGTTGCCGACCGCTTCCGCATCCAGAAGGACGCGGAGGGTCGCCCCGTCCAGCGCGGCAACGACGACGCCGTGGCGACGGGCCTCCAGCTCTCGGGGACGCGAACCGACGACGGTCGGCTGTTCACCGCCGGACAGACGAACCAGGTCGACCTGACGGTCGAGGCGAGCGAGTCCGTCGCGGTCCGCGACCGCATCCCCGCGTCGTGGGAGGTCCTGGGCGGCGACCTCGACCGCTCGCGTGCGGGCGGCGCGGTCGAACCCGCCGACGGCGACACGAAATGGGTGTACCTCGACGCCGATGACGGGTCGGCCACGTACTTCGTGGAAGCTCCCGAGGGGCCCGAACAGACTGGGCAGTACGCTTTCGGGCCGTTCCAGGCGCGCCCGGCGGACGGCGAGACCGGCTGGCAGGTCGTCTCGGGCACCGAGGGTGAGGCGACGGTCGTCGGCGCGAGCCAGTCCACGTTCGGGCTGTAACACGGACTTCGGTTGGGGGCGTTTCGTCGCTCCGTCTCCCCAATTCTGCAGTGTGGGTATCGCTAGCGCGGACACGTGCCGTCTGCCGAAACGAAACCGTTAAACGAACCACCGCGGTACGTGGAAATGCGCCAACCTGGGCCAATAGCTCAGCCAGGTATGAGCGCTCGGCTGATAACCGGGAGGTCCTCGGTTCAAATCCGAGTTGGCCCATCCAAAAACGGGCCGGCTCTTAGCCGTTCCAAATCGCGGCGGAGACCTCCCCAGCCACCTAACTTCGGACGATAACACTTCTGAGCGACGGCTTCAAAATCCGTGTCTCAGGAGGATAACGGACGGCCACCCCTCACGTCGGGTGGTTTCCGTAGCCGGAGGTGGGTCACGGTGAGGCGATTCTGCCCGCGATGCGGAAACCGCCTCAACAGAGGCACCCCTCCCGGCTCCGGCATCCCCCGAGACTACTGCCCCGACTGCGACGGAGGGCCGGGGCGATGACCGACGATCTCGACTTCCTCGCCCAGCTCGACGAGAGCGGCAGCGCCGAGCGAGCGCGCGAGCACGAGGTCGCCGTCGGCCCGGTCGAACCCACCGGACCCTTCATCGTCGCATTCGAGGACAGCGAGAGCGTCCACGAAGTGACGCTCCGGCGCGACGGCGATGACTGGCACGGCGACTGCTGGACGCTTCATGACGACGGCAGCAAGCACGAGCGGTGCAAGGGCCTCACCTACTCCGACGGCCCCTGTGCCCACCTGTACGCAGTTCGGCAGGCCGTGGCTCGCGACGAGGTCGACGTGCTCGACGCCGTCGAAGAGCGAGCCGAGCACCACGTCGAGCGCGTCATGGCCGACGGTGGACGGAGGTGGAGAAGATGAGCCTCGCACGCGCACACCCGCCCGCTCGCGCGAGTTCTCCGTCCACCCCCCAGGGGGTGTCCTACGAACTGCCGACCTTCGGGGTAAACCCAGCACCGTGTGGTGGTTTCGCCGTGTCTTACGAGCGGGGTGTTTGTACGGCATGAGCGGGAAGACCATTCCCGGCTCCGAGCGCGAGAAGAAAGTGACCGTTCGCGTTCCCCAGGACCTCGCCGACGAGTACGACGCTCGATGTGACCAGCTGGGTGTCTCTCGCTCCGAGAGCGTTCGTACTCACATGCGGCAGGCCGTCGACGCACCTGATGAAGACACAGGTGGGCGCGTCCCGCCGAGCGAAGACGATCTCGCCAGAACCTACGAAGCGCTGCTGAAGCTCACCGGTCCAGGTGGTGGGTTCCTACGTGACGATCGGGCGAAGCAAGCTATCGCGCAGGCGCTCGGCGTCGACAAAGGACAAGCGTGGGCGTTAGTTCGGCGACTTCGCGAGCGCGGTTACGTAGGCCTCACGACTGACTCCACGATGCGGTTTACCGGGGTGAAAGTGCGAGCGTGAGTGGATAGAACGTCAAATCCAACTTTTTAGTACAGTACATATCGGGCAGAACTTCTTGATTATCGGCTCTGTCGTGTACCCAGAATCTGACAGAACCTGTGTGCTGAATATAGAGGCTGTATGCAGCATGCTACCGTCTTTTATTCCAGCCAGTCTGCGATGGATCAGCCACTATGTAGAGCGGCTTATGTAATGTACATATCTTTCACAGTCATCTGGCGTTCACTTCCGTGTCCCACTGCCAGCGAGCCACCCGGTCAGCCCAAGCAGTATCAGCCCCGAAACGCCCGTAATAACAACCGGTTCTGTCGGGGTGTGGGTCGCTCCGGAGAATTTAATTCCCCATTCTATCCAGTGAATACCGACTATACTGAGGCCCCCAGCCACGCCGAGATGCCACCCGGTATGGTGGGCGTCGGTTGCCCAGCGATGAACGAGGTGCGCAGCAGCGGTACCGACCAGTCCGAGAAGAAAGAGTTCTGTGATAAACACCACTGGCTCAACGGTTTGTGGGTAATTCAGCCACAGTATCGTAGTAAGTCTCGTCGGATTGAATCTAAGTAGAAGGGTGCCAAGTGGAGCCACCTCTCGAAGACCGTACACCCCTGCAAGGAGTACCGTAGCGAGAGTGGTATTCCGGATATACGAGTTCCACCGCGTATGCATCACCCATATTTCAATCAATTATGTAATTAATGTGTTGTCTGCACTGAGCGATCATCCCTTACGCACATCGAGCCAGCTCGCGTGCCACACTCGCGCGCTGTATTCAGCACGCCCGCTGAAACCTCACCGGGTGCTGTCAGGAGCGGCGTGACACAGACAGAGGCTGTATGCAGCACCAGCTCTCGGACTGGCCAGGTTGTACGGCGGAGAACAAAGTTAGACCGTCCGAACGCTTATTGATGGTCACGAACTCAGTTCGCATAGAGATGGCCAGCACGACTCGCGACAACCGTAATGGCGGGGTTGAGTTCATCCACGAGGATGATGGGCGGGTCACCGCGAAGGACATCGAGACGGGTGTGGCTTCCTTCGGCGACGATCGTGCGGAAGCATTGCGGATGCTCGCTGACGCACTCGATGCGTACTATGGAAACGGCGAGCCCGTTGACGAGAGCGAACTGGCCGCAGAACTTGGTCTCGACGAGGCCGAAGCCGGAAGCGAAGGCCGTCCGCCGTGGGACACGTAGCGTGGGCCGAACGACGTTCACAGGTCGAGAAGTTGCGAAGGTGCTGATGAAATTCGATTACGAGCCGAAGTCACGGACTGGGAGTCACCTCACACTAGAGTACGTCAATCCCGACACTGGCGAGGTTCGACGGCCAACTGTTCCACTCCACGGAGAGATTCCTCGTGGAACACTCGGAAGTATCGCAGAGCAATGCGGTGCAGAGGATTTCCACTCATTCTGTGAGTGGATCGACGACCACTGTTAGATGTCGTCTCGCAGACGGTTCCTTCGCTAGCGAGAACCGTCCGACGTCAACACAACGCCCCAAACACTGTCAGATGCGGCGTACAACACGCAGAGGCTGTATTCAGCACCGATTCGTGGTGTGCTACTTATTCTCTTTTCTGGTCGAATTCCCCGGCATATCGTCCGAATCGACAGAAGACATTTATTCTACAGGACTCGCCGTAACGTATGGTCCCCTCCCGTCGTCGGCTCCTGAAGTATGCTGGTGGGGCGGTCGCCCTTGGAGCCGGGGGACAGATGACTCGGTGTGTTTCTGCCGAAATCACGTCAGTCACGCACCGAATAGCGGAGGAGTTCCCGTACAACGAATTTCTCATCGTTACGGTGGATGTGAAATCCTCTGTTGCCCCTGTCCTTCGAGCTTCGGTCACTACGTGCGATGGCACAGAAACTCGAACGAAGAAACTCACCACTGGACAGTCAGAATATACATTCGGCCCGTTCGGCCATCACTGCCTCAAAGACTACACGGTTCGGTTGGATGGATGCCCGTAGTCGAGGAGGCAGTCTCGACCACTACGGCCTCTGTATCGACCGGGCCAATCGGCTCGTTACGACCACTCGCTCGTGACCGATACGCGCTATGTATTCAGCACGCCACTGAAAAAATATCAGAAATGAAGGGTTTCACCAGAGCCAGATTTTCAGAATACGATATCGACGGGAAGCTTCTGCTGTAGGTTCCGGTCGGGGTTGTCGTGACCCGACTCGTCCCACCCACCGGTGCCGACCTCCTCGGTCGCCCACCGCCACACTGTCGACGGCTTCACGCGCCGAATCTCCAGCGGCCCGCCGTCGGCGTCGAGCAGTACGAACACGTACCACGCCGTCTGCCCCTCCGCGGACGAGGCAGCGATGAGCGAGCGCGTCTGGCCCTTCCAGACCCGGAACCGGCCAGCCACGTCGACGTAGCTGTCAGGGTTTCGCCCGTCGATGCGCGTTTGCGCGGTCTTGACCTCATACTTGGTGCCGCGGTCGGGGTGGCGCAGGTCGTACCAGTTGGCCTCGTCCGGGGTGTGCCGGACACCGAACAGTTCCGCCACGAGGATTTCACCGAACGTCCCGTTGTTCCCGCCGGCCCGTTTGTCGGCCCGGCGAATCATCTCCCGCGTCACGTCCTCGATGCCGGTCATGCGTAGCTCTCCGGCACTGGGTCGTAGGTGTCGCGGTCTTCCGTGTCCGGCTCGGTGAGAACCGACCACACGTTGAGTTAGTCGTTTCCTTGATGCGTCTTAATTCCTCAGTAATTATCTACTGGTATTCACTTTGTGTATTAGCCACTCTCGGGCTCGCCAAGCTTTCTGGACCGAAATTGACATAATCTAGTTAAATTATCTGATAATAATACTTGTCAGGCACTGTCTAGTTAAGTCAGTTTGAGAAGCGAGCAGGCCGTTGAGTTTCTTGGTCAGAATGCTCGCAGACCTGCTCAGCGAGTGCTTTGCAGCGGATTTAGAAGAAACTTGGGAGCGTGAGCGGACGGCGACGCCCGTCAGGGCGTTCGCCGTCCGGCTTCACGCGACCGGGTGTTCGCTCAGGGAGACAACGTCAATTCTCGCTGAATTAGGCGTTGAACGCTCTCACGGGGCGGTTTGGAACTGGGTACATCGGATCGCTGACAGCGTTCCCGACCCGCCGACGGCGTCGCCGTCGCGGGTCGCGGTCGACGAAACCGCTGTCAAAATCAACGGTGAGTGGTCTTGGTTGTACGCTGCAATAGACCTCGACACAAAGCTGATTCTTGATGTCGCGCTGTTTGGTCGGCACGGTACCGATCCGGCGGCTGCATTTCTGTCCGGCCTCGCCAAGAAACACGATCTCTCAGACACCGTGTTTCTCGTCGACCAGTTCGGCTATCGGACTGCCCTCTCTCGGCTTGGGCTGAGCGGTCAGGTCGACTACACCGACCGAAACCTCATCGAAAAATGGTTTCACACCCTCAAAATGAGAGTCGACCGCTTCCACAATTCGTGGGTGGGCAGTCGGCGGAGCGTTCGCCAGTGGCTTGCATTATTTTCGCATTATTACAACTATCTCAGACCGCACCAATCGCTCAACGGACGAACCCCGGTCGAGGAGGTGCTAAACTAGACAGTGCCACTTGTCAGATTATGTCATACCAATGTCGGACTCACATCTTGGGCATTGCCAGATCTGATGTCGAGGGAAGTTTGGGTGCTCAATCGGTTCTGGGGGTTTGCTGTTTTGACCGCAATTTGGACACGCCATACAGGGTTAAGCGGAGTTGGTGTAATTTATAATTAATGATAAATTGGAGTTTATGTATAATTGGAGTTTATTATTTGTAGACATTTATCCGCCCAACCGACTCGCGGGACTCTATCTCGTGGTCGAGTGGACAATTATTGAGCCGGTCTGCTTGCTACGCCGGCGAGCATCAACGCCGCCTCGAATCGTACCCGGTACTTATTGCCCCTGCCCGTCCAGGGTATAGTATGGGATTTGGGAGCTACGACGAAGCCGAGCAGCAGAAGCAGGCGACGAACACCCCCGAGGACGACGACGTCGAGGTCGACGAACAGGACCGGGGCCACGACGGCAAGTCCACGTTCCAGATGGACGGCTCCACAGACGACATGCTCGCCCAGCTGAAGACCATCAAGGCGAACGCGAAAGCTGCCGAGGACGCGACGGACGACTCGTAGCTCCCCGACCTGATTCTACCGCGGCTCGTGACTGCTGCAGAGTACGAGGCTCAGCCAGCGATTATTTTCCCGGGTAGCAGCTGTTCCCACCAGTGATGGCGCTCCCGCGTCGCGATGACCTGCCGGCCGACCTCGCCGCCGCGCCACTGGACCGTTCAAACCGACTTGCAGCGGTAACACACCGGGAGGATCTCGTCGGCGGTGACGCGCGAGGTTTCGGCGGCCAGCTCACCACACTTGACGCAGGTACCGAGGTCGACCGCCCGGCAGTCGTCACAGAACACCGAGTCGATGCCGACAGCTCTGGCCTCCGGGCTTCCGCACTCCCCGCAGACGACTCGGTGAGAAGACACGGATACCCCGACACAGCACTCACTGATAAATCGACCGGGGGACGATACCGGAACTGGCACACGAGTACGGTGTTCGACGGACAGATGTGCACGTCGTGGATTGCGCCGATGACGACTGTCTGTCTAGAGTGGGGGCCACGTAGACAGTCGTACACGACGCCGTACACCCCACCCTCGACCTGGTGGGTCGGGTGGCAGGTCACGCCCGGTGCTACCGGGGCGTGTCGGTAGAACTTTCATCCCGCCGTCGGTAGCGTGCGCATCATGATAGAGCGGCTGGAACGACAGCTAGGCAAGGAGGAACGCGACTTACAGATCCTCGACGCTGTCATCCACAACGGTCCCATCGGCATCGTGAAGCTCTCCCAGGAGACGGATATCCCGCAGCACAAGGTCCGGTACTCGCTCCGGATGCTGGAGAACGACGAACTCATCGAGGCGACGCCGCAGGGCGCGATTCCAGTTGACGATATCGCCGACCGCGTCGAGGAGATCAACGCGGGCATCGACTCGCTCGTCTCGCGGCTCGACGCGCTCTCGGGCGACGACGCGTAGACGCTCCGGTGCATCCTCGCCCCCGTGTGGGTCCGGGCGGCAGAACGGACGGGGAGGGTATGCAGACACATGGACACAGCGTGCGAGAGAACGGTTTCGTGCTCCCCGTCCGTTCGCTCGTGGCTGGACGCCATCGGTGACTGGCCGCTGGTGGGTAATAACGCTCGCTATGACGGCTATTGCTCGCTCCGGAGCGCTCAGAACCCTTCCTTGAGCAACGGCGTCGCCTTCGGGAACAGCGCGTCGAGCGTCGCGAGCGCGTCGGCGTCGGCCGTCAGCTCACCCGCGGTCGCGAGCGTCTCGGCCGACCGATAGCCACAGACGAGCTGGGAGAACGCACCGACGTCGGTCTCGGCGGCCGCGGGCGCGTCGGTCCGCTCACAGGTGGCCCGCCCGTCCGCGACCGAGAGCGCGTAGCTGCCGGTGACCTCGGGGAGCAACGGGTCGTCCAGCGCGACGACCACCTCGCCGTCGGTGGGGTACGACAGCGCCGAGCACGTGGCCTCCACGTCGACCAGCCGGAACATCGGGCCGGCCTCGACCGTGCAGTCGAGCTTCCGGGGGTCGGCCACGCGGTCGAGCAGGCCCGCGTCCGTGTCCGTGGAGAACTCCACGGCCTTCACTTGGGAGTCGTGGTCCGCGAGGAATCGGAGGACGTGGCCGAACGCCTCGGCGTCCGCCGCGCCCTGCTCTTGCACCTTGAGCGTGCGGTCGCCCCAGTCGCCCGTCACGGTGTAGACGAGGTGCGCCCGCGGCGTCCCCGCGTCGTCGAACCAGCAGTAGACGAACGGGTCGGTCTGCCACGACCGGAGCACGCGCTCTGTCCACCACTCGCCGGTGCGGTCGACCGCCAGCTCGTAGCCCGCCATCGCCGCGTCGTGGACGGCATCGAGGGGCTCCCAGTCGTCGCGGTCGAGCTGTCGCCACTCGCCGGCCGGCTCGCTCGCCGCGGCCCGGAGGTCGCTCGGCGCGGCCGACCAGTCGAGGTAGCGGTTGCACGTCGCCCAGCCGTACTTCCGGTAGAACGGGTGTTCGAACGGCCACAGCGCCGAGATGGGTGTCCCCCCCTCGCGGTACTCCCGGCACAGCTCGCGGAGGAGCGTCGCGACGTACCCGTTCCGCCGGTGTTCGGGCGGGGTGGCGACCGTGGAGACGCCCCCCATCGAGAGCGTCGTGCCTCGGAGGCGTGTCGTGAAGTCGTACGACGATAGAATCGTGACCGGCTCGTCGCCCTCGTCGGGGTAGAGCCCGCGGCGGAACCGCGGTGGGTCGGGCCGGTCGTCGGCTTCGAGCGCCTCGGAGACGTCCGGCCCGCGCGTCGGCTGGAAGGCGTACTGGACGTACCGGACGAACAGCTCGTCGCCGGCGTCGTCGTCGGGGATGGGGCGGTACTCCATGCCACCGGATGCACCGCCGGGGGTAAATGTCCGCCGGGCGGGTGACACACCGTCACCGGGGCGTCGGCGACCGTGAGATTGACGCGCCTGCGGCCCGAAGCCGGGGTATGTCGACGTCGACGACCGAGAGCGGCGGACTTCCCGGGTGGGCGAAAGCCGCCATCGTCCTCGGAGCAGGTGTCGTGCTCGCGGGACTGGCCGACTACGCGCTCTCGCAGGCGGGCTACCCCTCGCTCGGCGCGCTCGCGTGGGCCATGGGCTACGCCGGAGCGATCGCCGTCATCTGGGCCGGCTGGTTCCGCCACCTCGAGTTCGAGCCCGGCGGCTAACGGAACCATTAAGAACGAACCGTCATCATCTCAACCAAGGATGTTCGCCGTACCGCTACAGGTCATCGACAACTTTCTGCTCCAGTACAACGTCGGGCAGGCCATTCTCGCGCTCTTCATCCTCTCGACGCTAGGTGCGCTGCCCCTGAAATCGATGAAGATCGTCGGGCTGAACGCAGTCGCGTTCGGCCTGCTGTTCCTGCTCACCCCCTCGTCGCTGGAGCCAGTCCACTTCAAGTTCCTCGGTATCGCGCTGCTGTTCGTCGGGCCGCTGCTCATCATCTCGGCGCGTCGCTAGTCCTCCCCCGTTTCTCACCGCGCCCGATCACCGGTACAGCGACAGGTAGATCATCGCGAACCCGACGGAGAACGGGACGGTCTCGGCGATCTGGAACCAGAGGAAGTTCCCGCTCGCTTCGACGCCACCCGCGACCAGCAGTTGGGTGTTGAGGTTCGTCACGGCGACGCCCATGCTGATGAACGCGAAGCCGACGAACGCGTACTGGAGCCGCTCGGAGCCGTTCTTCCGGTACGCCTGGAAGCTGATGACCGTCAGCCCGAGCGAGAGGCCGAAGAGAACCAGTCGCATGAGTCCGAGGAACAGCCCGGCGATAGAGACATCCACCATACCGGAACGGCACCGCGCAGGGGGCTTAGTTCATTCGCCGTCGGCTGTCCACCCGCGCAGTGACTGTCAGTAGAACTACCGCGTCGTCGAGTCGGAGCTCGCTCCCGATGCGGTTGTCACGATGCCCGGCAGGTTACTCCCGGTGCGGTTGCCACGACGCCCGGCAGGTCACTCCCGGTGCGGTTGCCACGACGCCCGGCAGGTTACTCGCCGGCCAGTTCGTCCCACAGCTGCGTGAAGCGGTCGGGGACGTTCTCCTTGCGATAGATGCGCACCTTGTATTCGTCGTCCTGGAGGGTGATGACCGTCGAGTCGAAGTTGCACTCGTAGACGTTGAAGTGGTTCCCGTCGTCCGCGATGGCCGTCCGCTCCTCGATGAGGTCGTGTTCCTGAAGGAGCTCCAGCCGCCGATAAATCGTCGGCAGGGACATGTCACACGCCTCCGAGAGCTGTTTTGCCGACTGCGGCTCTCTGGAGATGGTGGCGAGAACGGTGCGCGCGCTCTCGTCGCCGATGGTGTTCAGGATCTCCTCGATTGGGCGCTCGTCGTCCACAGAAGGGGTTTGGAGCGACCTATCAAAAGCGTTTATTGCTGACTGTCGACGTGTCGCTCCGACTCAGATTCCCTATCAGAGTGGACTGACAAGCGACACAGCTTGGGTGAGACGAGGAAAGTCTACGATTTGGTGGCTGTGTTGGTTACTGCGCGACGAAGTAGGTGAGATACGTCACCTCTCCGGCCGCGCTCTTAGCTTCGAAGGTCACGATGAGCATTCCTTCGAACGAGTTCCCAGCACTGTAGAGGTCGTCGTCGAAGGTGAACTCCAGTGTGACCTCTTCGTCACCACTTCCGACCTTGCCGAACCCGCCATTCGAGACCGGAGTCAGCTGGTCTCCAAGCTTGAGGTTGGAAGCCACAGTCGCTCCGCTGTCCTTTCGGACGACGTCGACTTCCGTCGGGTCGCTGTTCTTGTCGGGATTCAGGACGAACGACATCCGCATCTGGGTAATCGTCCATTCGGTGGAGTCGTCGTTCCTGAACGTCGCCTCAATCTCGGTTTTGGACTTCGCATCGGCGTCTACGAACCGGATGTTGGCCGTCGGATTGATGTCCTTCAGGTCACCCGTCGGCGGGATCGCGTTGTCCGACACCGGGAGCGCGTTATACTCGACGACGAACGGGTCCGTGTCCTCGCTCGTGTCGAGGTTGTTGTCGCCATCCGGGTCATACCATGCTCGAATATCGATCGAGGTGTTGTCGATGGGGTTGACGGTAATCGTCGTCCGTCCGTCGTCGTCGGTCGTCGCAGGGGTGGTGCCGACGAAAGTCGCGTTCCCTGTGGTAATTTCGAACGAAACGGTCTCGCCCGCCACGGGGTTGTTGAACCGGTCGCGGAGCTCCACAGTGATGTCTGTGCCGCCCGGCTGGATAGCGGGTGAAGATGCTCCCACTTTCGTCAGGTACGCTGGGCCTTCTTCGGTGTGTCCGGTACCAACCCCGACTTTCGAGAGCCGCAGGTCGTAGGTCACGCCCTCTTTGAGGGTGATGGTGACCGTGTCTGCAGTCTCATCTACGACGACACTCTGGACGTTACCGACCGGGGCCATCTCGTCAGCCAGGAGCTTGGACCAGTCTGCCTGCGACAGCGTCGTCCCGAGCGTCAGCGTAATCGGACTGCCGCTCGCGGTGTTCGTGATACTCACGGTCTGTGCGGGGCCACTGATTGGCACTGCATCGAGCGTCACTGCCTTCGTGGAACTCTCCGAGAGGCTCCCGTTGAGGGTGGTCAGCGAAATCCGGTTGCCGCTGATGAGGTTACCGTTGTCGAACACTGCCGTTCCGCCGTTCTCGTCGCTGTTGTACAGTATCCCGTGCTCGTACGTCGTCGACGGTGCACTATCGTACTCGTTGTACGAGGGGCGGTAGCTCAGCGTGGTCGACTCGAAGTTGAGGGCTCCTGCAGTTTGGAAGTAGCCATCGGTTTCCGCATTGAGTGCTGATACGTTGCCGAATGAGATCGAGCTAGGGTTGCTCGTCGCTAACGTCCCCGCGGCCGGTCCCGGATTGATTAAGAACAATCGGGGCGGGTAGCGGACGCCGGTTTCGACTGCTGATGAACTCTCTGCACCCAGCGCGGCGGCTCTATCGACGTTCTGGTCGAACTCCTGGAAGTCCGCCTGCACCCGCGTGTTGTGTTCGAACTCGATCTGCTGGTTTGCCGCCGGCACGCCGGCGACCTGGACGATGACCAGCACCGCGATGACGAGCGCGAAGACGAGGATGGCGCCGAGCACCTCGGAGACGCCTCTCCTGTCGGGTAAGAAATTCATACCAGCTAACACGCGCCGTGAGGTATCAAGCCTTTCTATCGAGCTTACCTCCGGTAATCCAACCGTACCTGGGGTGAAACGTGGGGTCATTTAGATCACCAAGAACGCCACCATCGTGATAGCGACCATGAGGATGGCGTACTTCAGCCCGGAGAACGCGTCGTTCTCCGCGAGCTTGCCGGCGAGGACGCCGGAGCCGACACCCATGATGAGTGCGGCGTGGAAGAACACCGCCGTGTAGACGTTCACCGGGACGTTGATGAACGACACCGGGAGCTCACCACTCGTGCTCGGTTGGCTGGCGCCAACCTCGCTGACCGGGCCCAGGAAGCTCGCGTCGAGCATCACGACCACGAGCAGGAAGACGAGGAAGCCGATGACGACGACTGCCACGTACGACGAGAGTTCGCGGCGGCGCGCCCGCTCCATCTTCGCGCGGTTGCGGGTGTCCTCAGCGGCGATGGCAAGCACGCGCGAGAGGTCACCCGACGAGTGGATACCGTCGGCGAGCAGCTTCATCGTCCGCGCGAGCTGCGGGACGCGCAGCCGGTTGGCGAACGCCAGCAGTGCCGCGGTCACGTCGTGGTTCCACTGGATGTCGTTGCGGACGGTCTTGATCTCCTCGGCGACGATGCCGTCGGACCACCGCGAAACGAGCGCCAGCCCCTCGGTGAGGGGGATGCCCATCTTGTTCGCGCTCGACAGGATGTTGAGCGTGTCGGGGAACCGGCGGGCGATCTCGTTCTCGCGGCGCGTCTTCAGTTCGTGGAAGATGGACAGCGGCACCGCCACGACCAGGAACGGGAAGACGACCAGCGCGGTCGTCGTCCGAATCGGGTCGTCGAGCATCGCGTCCAGCGACGCCTCGACGGAGCCGCTAGCGACCATGACCGCGACCGCGACGAGCGCGAGCGGCACCGATACCACGAGCGAGAGCACCGGCGTCATCTCGATGGCCGGCAGCGGGTCGGAGAGGAGCTCCTTCATGCGGAGCAGTCGCTGGCGCTTGCCGTACTCGACGAGCCGCTCGTCGGGGTTCTCGGAATCCTGTTCGGGGGCCTTCGGCCGGTCGTACGCGACGACCTCCGGGACCGAGTGGACCTGCTCGAACGGCTGGCTCAGCACGTCGATGACCACGAGGAACGCGACCATCGCGAGCGGGATGACGAGGTAGACCAGCAGGCTGATCTGCGGGATGACGCTCCCACCGATGAGGCTGATGACGACCAGCGTCACGATGAGGAACAGCGGCGCGGCGACGAAGCCGACCACGAAGATCTCGGCCATCATCGAGAGCGTCTCGAGGAAGTCCTCCTGCTCCTCCTCTGCCTGGCGGAGGTAGGTCTCGGACTCCGACTCGAAGAACGTCGTGACGTCCGCGCCGGAGTCGAGCACGCCGATGAGGTCGTCGAGGAACTGCTCTAAGTTCTCACTCGGCGTGAGGTTCCGCGCGTTCTGGAGCGCGGTGTAGATGTCGCTGCCGAACATGTCGACGTCGGTGACGATCATCTCGAACTCCTTGGCGACTTCGCCGTACACGTCGTCGGCGTCGGCTAACAGGCGCATCGTCTCGACGAGGCTCATCCCGCCGTGGGAGAGCGCGTACATGTAGACGATGGCGTGCGGCAGCACGATGTCGATGTTCTGCCGGCGGGCAGAGACGACGGTGGTCGGGTAGTAGTACCGGCCGAACCAGACGCTCGCGGCGGCGATGCCACCCAGAACGAGGGTGAGCGCCGCGCCGCCGAACAGCGTCTTGTTCGCCGCGATGTACTCGACGACCCCGCCGCGGACGCCCGCGAGGGGGCTGGTGAGTCCCTCGAACACGCCGACGGTGGCGAGGAGGTAGGTCACGAGCAGCCCGAGCAGGGCACCGAGGACGCTCGCCACGATGGCGTAGCGAAGCGACGTCGCGAGATACTCGTCGTACGTCGAGCCCATCCGCGACTGGTTCAGGCTCCGCTGGAGCCCATTGTAGTCGTGCGGGCGGAGCTTGAAGTACGTCCGAATCCAGCCGTACTCCTCGCGGAGGCGCCGCCGCTCGTCCTCGTCGATGGGACGGGACTCGGCGACGTTCTCGATGCCGTACTCCGAGGGTGGCAGCTCGACCGTCGGCGTGGAGGTGTCGACCTCGTACTCAGTCATCGTTGCCCTCCGGGACGGGCTGGTAGTCGTCGGCCGTCTCGTCGTCCGACTCGTGGGTGAACCACTCTAGGTCCTCCACGTCGTCTTTGCCGTCCGACGCGCTCGCCGCGTCGTGCTCGGCCGAGCGGATGAGCGTCTTCCACGTCTGCTCGTCGACCGCGGTCGAGGACAGCGACTCTGCGTCGTCCTCGACGACCTCATGGTCGGGGTGGTCGGCGGGAACGCCGACGCCGTCGAACAGCTCGGCGGGCTCCAGCGCTTCCTCCTCGATGGACTCGATGACGAACTCGGGGTCCTTCGAGTACATGTGGATGACGCCGGCGACGCTGTGGTAGTCACTGATGCTGTTCTCGACGAGGTACGCCAGGACGCGCTGTCGGCGGTCGAGCTCCTCGGCGAGCTCCGTGGCCGACCAGCCGCGGTCGTGGGCGACCTCCGCGAGCACGCGGGAGTCACCGAACCGCTCGTGGACGTCGTTCGCGGGGTCCCACTCGAAGACGCGGTTGATGGCGATCTCGTTGGGGTTGTCCTCTCCGGCGTACAGCTCGTAGGTGCCGGCGTTCCGCCGGACGCGGCGGTCGCCGATGAACGTCTGGCGCTGGATGGAGACGATGTCGAGGTCCTGGAGCATCTGCACCGGGACGCTGAGCGGCGGGTTCTGCAGCCGCGACAGCACCGTCTCGATGGAGTCGGCGTGCATCGTCGTGTAGGCGGTGTGGCCCGTCCCCATCGCCTGGAAGAAGGTGAGGGCGACCCGCTGTTCCGTGCGGATCTCACCGACCACCAGGTACTCGGGGCGCTGCCGGAGCGCGGCCTGCAGGAGGTTGTACATCGACACCTCACCGCGACCCTCACCCGAGGCAGACGACCGGGTGACGGACTGGATCCAGTTGTCGTGCGGGAGGTCGATCTCGCGGGTGTCCTCGATAGTGACGACCTTCGAGGCGGGCGGGATGAAGAACGATATCGCGTTCATCGAGGTCGTCTTCCCCGAGCCCGTCCCGCCGGCGAACACCAGCGACTTGTTGTTCTCGATGGCGAGCCAGAAGTACGCCATCTGTTCGAGGCTGAACGTGTTCCAGTTGATGAGGTCGACCGGCGTGTACGGGATGTCGGCGAACTTCCGGATGGTGAAGTTCGACCCCCGGGTCGAGACGTCGCCGCCCATCGTCAGCTGGATACGCGAGCCGTCCGGTAGGGAGGCGTCGACGAGCGGGTTCGAGATGGACAGCTGCTTGCCAGCCTGCTGGGCCAGCCGCACCGTGAAGGAGTTGAGCTGCTGCTTCTTGAACCGGATGTTCGTCCGCAGGTCGCGGTACTCGCGGTGGTAGACATAGACGGGCACGTCGATACCGTCACACGAGATGTCCTCGATGCCGTCGTCGCGCATGACCGCGTCTATCGGGCCGTAGTGGACGAAGTCCCGGCGGAGATAGTAGAGCACCTTGTGGAGCGTGCCGGCCTCGACGGTCGCGGCGTGCTCCTCGATGAGCTCCTTGGCGTTCTCGATGAACACCCGCTCACGCTCGGTGTCGCTGTCCTCGTCGAAGTCGAAGTACATCAGCGAGTTCCGCAGCAGCGTCACGAGGTCCTTGCGGACGTACTTCTCGAAGGTGTCGAGCGTCGGCTCGCTGACGTGGTAGCGGTACTCCTTCGCCTCGTCGTCGTAGACGATGCTGACGAACGCGAACGGCTCGTTCACCCAGTATCGCTCGACCTCGTAACGGTTCTCGAGGTACGAGAAGTCGAAGAACGACTCGCCGATGAACTCGTCCGAGGGGATCTCGAACGGCGCGTCCACGGTCCGGGTGTGGAACGCGTCGCGGACGTCGCTGAGCACCTGCGAACGCGGGTCGTCGCCTACAAACGGGTTCTCGTCCTCGGGCTCGACCGGCTCCCCGTCGATGTACGACCGCTCGGTGTCGTCGCTCTCGGATTCGTTGTTCTCGAACTCGTCGTCGACCCGGCGGATGGCCGGCGTAACGTCGAGTTCTGCCCCACTACCAGTCTCGGCCGACGTGTTCACGTCCTGGCGCTCCGAATCGTCGATTCGGCGGATCGCCTGCCGGACCGGCTGTTCCCCTTCCGTGTTAATGTTGTCCTCGGTCATTGATGACTCCGAAATTCGCCTCTCCCCGCTTCAGGGTGCGTGGTACGCCGTCCCTGTCAGCCTACGAGTAGATGAATATGTTCTGTATAATTGTTCGGAGACATACTAAAGATTTCGCACGTTAGTATCCCTAGACAAAAGCCGCCGTATGGCGGTAGTGGGTTTCTATCTAAGGAACATATATTTTCTACCTGACACTCAAGATATGCCCTTCTGTCACGCGATTTCGCGGCCGATGTTACCGGAACAATCCGCTCGGCCTACCGGGCCGAGTCAGAAACGTATGGGGTCTCGTCAGGCGACCGTGTTCCGGAGCTGGCCGATGCCCTCGTACTCGATGACACACTCGTCGCCGCGCTCCAGCAGCCCTGGGTTGGCGGGACTGCCGAACGAGATGACGTCGCCGGGGGCGAACGTGAACCGCTCGGAGAGGAACGAGACGACCTCCCGCGGCTTGATGAACATGTTCGCGGTGTTGTCCTCCTGCCGGAGTTCACCGTTGATGTGCGTCGTCATGTCGAGCCCGACGGGGTCGATATCGGCGATGACGGGGCCGAGCGGCGCGCTGTGGTCGAACGCCTTGCGCGCGGTGCGGCGCTCCTGGTCGAGGCAGTCGAGGTCGTTCATGATGGTGTAGCCCTTCACGTAGTCGTCTACCTCGTCCTCCTCGATGTCGTGACACTCCTCGTCGATGACCGCGGCGAGTTCACCGGCGTAGGTCAGCTCCTCGGTGAAGGACGGATACGGGATGGGCACCTCGGGGTCGTGCAGCGACGTGGGGCCCTTGATGAAGAAGTCGGGGACCTCCGGGACGTCGTAGTCCATCTGCTCGACCTTCGCGCCGAAGTTCCGGCCGACGCAGTAGAACGCCGAGGGGACCGTCGGCGCGAGCAACGTCGCGGTCTCGCCGACGACGTATTCACCCTCGTCGGCGGTCACGACGCCGTCGTCGTACGTTCCCTCCACGATGCCGTCGTCGGTGCGGACGCGTGCGTACTTCGTCATGCTCGAAGCGGGTGGGCCGGCGGAGAAAACGGTTGCCGTTCGCGCAAGCGGCCCGCGTGTCGCGTCCGGTGACGGCTCGCCGCACGCCGGGTGCCTACTCGTCGAGCAGTTTCTCGGCGAGCGACGGGACGAACGTCCCGATGTCGGTCACCATCCCGACGGCCTGTGCGCTGCCGCGGTCGAGCAACTGGGTGACGGTGGCGGGGTTGATGTCGACGCAGACGGTACGCGTCGTGGAGGGGAGACAGTTGCCGACCGCGACCGAGTGCAGCAGCGTCGAGAGCATCAGCACCATGTCGGCCTCGTGTGCCTGCTCGCGGATGGCGTTCTGCGCCTCGACGGCGTCGGTGATGGTGTCCGGGAGGGGGCCGTCGTCGCGGATGGAACCGGCGAGGACGTACGGCACGTCGTTGGTGACGCACTCGTACATCACGCCGGAGTCGATGAGCCCCTCGTCGATGGCCTCGGGGATGCTGCCGGCACGGATAATCTCCGAGATGGTGTAGATGTGGTGTTTGTGGCCCTTCCGCGCGTGGTCGAGCGTCTCGGTGTTGACGCCGAGCGACGTGCCGTAGAGGTCGCGTTCGAGGTCGTGGACCGCGAAGCCGTTGCCCGCGGAGAGCCCGTCGACGTACCCCTCGCGGACGAGTCGTGCGAGGTCCTCGCGAGCGCCGGAGTGGATGAGCGCTGGGCCCGCCACGACGAGCACGTTTCCGTCCTGCTGTTTCACCTCCTCGATGGCGTCGGCGACCTGCCGGATGGTCGTCTCGGAGGGGCGCTCCGAGGAGACGCCACCCTGCATGAAGCCGAACGCACCACCCGAGTCACGGGGGCGCTCGGGGGGCTTGACGCGGATGCCCGCCTCGCCCGTCACGACCATGTCGCCCTCCTCGATGGCGTTCAGGACCTTCGTGTACGCCCGGGGGTCGTCCCCATCCTCGACCACCACGGCACAGTCCATCTCGATGTTCGCGACGTCGACCCACTCGTCGTCGTAGCGAATCTGCGTGGGGTGGTTCGTCGTCGAGTAGAAGCCGTGTGGGACGACCTGGTCGGCCGGTGCGGGCGTCAGTTCGACGTCGATGGGGTCTGCCGGATTGGCGCCGTTCTGGTGGAGCTCGTGAACGATGCTCTGGAGCTGTTCGTCAGTGTCGGCGAACACCCGCATCCGGGCGTAGGAGGTCTGGTCCTTGTGGGTGCCGACGTCGAACTCCTCGACGTCGAAGTTGCCGCCCATGTCCATGACGATGCCGAACGCCGCCTGCATCATCCCGGAGTCGATGATGTGGCCTTCGAGTTCGACCACGCGAGAGACCGTCATAGCGGCGAGTCGGGACCGGGTGATAAGTCGGTTGTGGGATTCCGGGCGATAATCCGGTAACATTTGGGACAATACCTAACAATCGGCCATCGACAGTTCCGGCCGGACCATGGCAGAAGCGAACGTAACAGCCGGCGAATCGGGCGGAACGAGCAATATCCAGGTGACGGTCGCACTCCTGTTCGGCGCAGTGCTGGCGCTGGTGGGGGTTCTCGGGCCGGTGCTCGGCGGCGCGAACAACGACCTCATCGTCTTCGGCCGGAACTACCTCCACGACGCGATTCACCTCCTGTCCGGCGTGGCCGGCCTCGCGGCTGGCTACTACGCCGGCGGACAGTACGCCGGCAAGTACAACAAGGCGCTCGGCGTCGTCTACGCGCTCGTGACGGTACTCGGGTTCGTGCTGTTCGACCTGTTCGCGAACCTCATCGCACTCAACACCGCGGACAACGTCTTGCATCTCGCGCTGGCCATCGCGTTCCTCGCGGTAGGGTTCGCGCTGAACGAGTGAGGGGCCGGCGGCCTCAGACGTTCGTGCTGGCGCCAGCGACGACGTTGTCGTCCGCGCTCCCGACCGTCGTCTCCGTCGAGCCGTCGAGGTCGGCGTCGGTCGTCGCCCGCGCCGGGCCGAACGTGTAGGTGCCGGAGGCGGCGGCGTCCGACGGCGCCTCGACGAAGTAGGAGACGGAGCCCGTGGAGACCGAGCCGAACACGACGGTCTGGGGTTCGCCGTCGCCGTTCTGCTCAACCCGCTCGACGTCCGGGCTCATCTCATCGAGAACCGTCCACTCGGCGGGAACGACGTCGACGAGTTCGACCGTGGAGACGGGGTCGATGCTGTCGACGGAGATGGTCACCTCGTCCGTCTGCCCACCGGTGTAGAGCGAGCCGTCGTCGGTGCGCGACCCCGTCACCGAGAGCGACGTCGGGGCGTCCACGGCGGGTGCATCGACCAGCACGGACTGGCCAGTGTCGAGCGAGACGCTCTGCTCGGGCGAGGCCATCGCGACGGCCGTCTCGACGGCGGCCTCGGTGTCGACGTAGCCGGCACCCGTGTTGAATGCGGTGTAGTTCGGGTTGTGTGCCTTCGCGGTGTCCTCCACGATGCGGATGACGTCGATGGGGGCAGGCGAGGCGTCCTCGGGGTGGGCGTCCCGGTAGGCCTCGTAGACCAGCGCGGCGATGCCCGCCGCACCCGGACAGGCCATCGAGGTACCCGAGAGCCGCGCGTAGAACGGCTCGGTCCCCGACCCACCGTAGGCGGGCCCGAGGTTCCCGAGCGCGTCGGTCCGGTCGATGGTCGACATCACGGCCGCACCGTGCGTCGAGATGCCGGGGCGGAACAGCGTCACGGGGCCGACGCTCGCGAGGTCGCCGTCGGCCTTCGCCTCCTGCTCGTACGCGAGCGTGTACGTGCCGCCGCCGGAGATCTCGGGTTCGAGTTCGACCGTGTAGACGTCGCCGCCGTCCACGTCGAACGTGAGCGTCCGCTGCTGGTGTGGCGGCTCCTCACCCATCATCGCGACGCGCTCGCCCGACTCGTCGTAGACGGTCGTGCGGACCCACTGGCCGTCGGGCTGGATGGAGAGCGTCAGCGAGACGCGGTCGACGCCCTCGTACGTCTGCAGGCGTTCGTAGACCGTCCCGACCTCCTCGTCGACCCCCGAGGTGCCGGGACTGGAGTTCACGCCGGCGCCGAACTTGCCCGTGAACTCGCCGCTGTCGACGAGCCGGGTGGTGCCGTTCTGGATGGCGTGGAACTCGCGAAGGTTCTGCAGGGTGGCCTCGCGGTCGTACTCGGTGGCATCTCGGGGGAGGTTACGCCCCCGGGAGGAGAACCCCGTGATGGGGCGCTCGTTCGTGTTGTCACCGCCGTCGGAGAACGACTTCTCGGCGGCGGCGACCCCGAGGACGTGCGGCGCCTTCGCGAACCGGCTGCCCGTCCCCGTGCTCGGTCCGGAGTTGCCCATCGCGAAGACGGGGAGGATACCCTGCTCGTAGGCGCGCCACGTCGCGACGTTGACGGGGTCGTTCGGGTTGTACGGCATGTCACGGGCCACCCCGTACGAGTTCGAGACGACGTCAGGGTCGAACTCCGGGTCGGTCTGCGCGCGGCCGAGCATGTGGTCCCACGCCGCGACGACGTACGGGAGATACACCGACCGCGTGGTCGTGTACCCCGTCAGGGTGACCTTCGGGGCCATCCCGGTGTAGTCGCCGTTCACGCCGCCGGTGCCGTCGCCACCGACGATGCCGGCACAGTGCGTGCCGTGTCCGAGGGTGTCGGTGTCGCTGGGCGCCACATCGACCCACAGCGGGTCGCGAGAGCCAACGCCCTCGTCGACGAACCGGTAGTTCGCCTCGACGCGCCCCTGCAGGGCGGGGTGCGAGGCGTTGATGCCCGAGTCGATGACGACGACGTGGGCGTCCTCGCCCTCGTAGCCGAGCGACTCGTGGACGGCGTCGACGGCCATCGACTCCCGGGAGACCGAATCGTTGTACCACTCCAGTTCCTCGGCCTTCTTCACGCGGCGAACCGAGTCCCAGCCGGCCACCGTCTCCAGCTGGTCGGGCGTCAGGAACGTCCACGCGATGTCGAGGTGTTCGAAGGGGCGATACCCATTCGCGAGGTCGAGCGTGTCGAGGCGGTCGACCGCGTCGGTCGAGTCGAAGACGACGAGTGCCTCCTGTACCCCTCCAGTAAGGTCGAACTGGTCGTCGAGCACGGCCGTCGAGACGTCGGCTGCCGCCTGTCCGGCCATCGCAGTCGAGGCGGCGGCGACGCCGACGCCCTTCAGGAACGTTCGTCGGTTCGTGTCTGGCATCTCTGGGCGAACGAGCACCCCTGAGACACATCAAGACCGTCGTAAAACCGTCCAAACGTCAGGCTCGGCGGTCGACGCGCCACGGCTGGTCCGTCGCGTCGACCAGCCGGTCGTACAGCGCGCGCAGCCCCGCCGACGTGGTCTTCGGCCGGACGTGCAGCTCGACGTGGTCGTCCCTGACCGCCACCCGGAACGTGTCGTTCGTGGCGTCGTCGTGGACGAGATAGAGGGGCAGCGGGAGGTCGAACCAGTCGCCGTAACGGTAGTTCTCCGCGGCGAGGACGGACTCGACGAGTGACGCGAGTTCGGGCTCGGACCACTCGCCGCCGGGCGTCAGCACGAACACCGTTCCTCCCTCGTACTCGACGCCACCACCGCGGGGGTAGCGACGCTCCGGGTGTTCCGGGATGGTGAAATCCGGCTGTCGGGCCGCGGTCTCGGTCTCCTCGCGGAGTTCGGCTGCCGTCCGGAACACCGGCTCGTCGTCGCTCATCGCGATGGGGCGGCTACGGCGGCATACGGTTTAAATTCGCGGCTGGATTCGGCCGTCTCCCGCCGTCCCGTTCAGAAGTCGACCGGACAGCCGTTTATCTCGCCGCCGCGCATCCCGTCCGCGAGCCAGTAGACGGAGAGGAGGAGGACGACGACCGCACCCAGCGCGAACTCGAGGCCGTCCAGCGGGAGAAACAGCAAGGAGGTGGAGACGCCGAGCAGCGACAGCAGCCCCACCAGAATCGCGGAGCCACACGCCGCACAGCCCGCCCCGAGCGTCCCCAGCAGGACGCCCGCGGCGCTCGTACTGCCCTGTTGGACCGTGACCCGATGCTCGCGGAAGTGGTAGATGGCCATCGCGACGTCGACGCCGGTGAGCAGGGCGACGCCGACGAGCAGCAGTCCCTGGAGGGCGTCGAACTGCGTGCCGACGAACGGGTACTGTGCGACGAGCAGCTCCAGCCGCGCCCCGAACGCGAGCTCCCCGGTGAGCGCGAACCCCACGAGCGGGAGGTTGAGCGAGAAGACGAACAGCGAGAGCGCCGCGACGCTTGCGATCGCCGCCAGTACGGCGTAGGTGGGCACCGAGAGCACGAGCCGGGCCGTCCGCGCCATCAGCCGCCAGTCGCGTCGTCGTGTGGGGAGCCGCACGCCGGGTGCCATCTCAGACCCCCAGCGCGGTCTCGAACACGCTGTACCCCTGTGCGCCGCGAAGCTCGGTCAGGAACTCGCCATCACGAAACAGGTAGAAGACGGGGGTCTGGCCGATGCCCAGCTGCTCGCCGGCGTCGAGGTCGAGCTGGACCGCGGTGTCGGCCGCACCGGTCTTCGCCGCCGTAACCACGGCCGCGGCGTCCACGCCCGTCTCGCGCCCGAGGAACTGCTCCGACAGGTCGTAGACGTTGTCGCTGTCGAACGCGCCCTGCTGGGCGTAGTAGTGGTCCTTCAGTGCCCAGAACGCCTCGGCGTCGGCGTCGTAGGTCGCTTCGAGGACGTGGGAGGCGGGGTCGCCCCACGGGTAGATGATGGGGAGCCCGCGGTAGGCGAACCGTGCCGTCCCGGTGTCGAGGAGCTTCGACTGGAGTTCGGGGTACGTGTCCCGCTCGAACCGCCGGCAGATGGTACAGGAGGGGTCCTCGAAGGCGACGATGAGCGCCTCGCCCCCACCACGAATCGGCTGGCTGTCGAGGTTCGTCGTCGCGGCGTGTTCCTCGCTGGCCGTTCCGTTTCCTGTCCCACCGCTTCCGGTTCCCCCGCTGCCCGTACAGCCCGCCAGGGTGGCGGTCCCGACCGCGGCCGCGCTCGCGAGAAACCGGCGTCTGTCCATGCCCAGGGGAGGCGTCGGGGGCGTAAAACCGTTGTTCGGAATCTCACCAAAATCGCGCAGACGGTCGATTCGGCTCGCAGCATCGATGCTGGAATTTATCCGACAGGCCCATGCACGGCCGGTATGGCGTTCACCAGACCCGACCCCAAGATGGGGACACAGGGCGACGTTCTCGGTCTTCGAATCGCCGCGTTCCTCATCGACGCGATCCTGTTTGCCGTCGTCTCTGGAGTGGTGTTCGGAGCGGCGTTCGTCGCCGTCGAGTCACCGGCGCTGCTCGCGCTGGTGTGGCTGCTCGGCGGACTCGCGTTCTTCGCGTACTTCATCTACTTCGAGGGGACGTCGGGACAGACCGTCGGCAAACGGGTGACGAGCATCGTGGTCGTACGCGAGGACGGTCGCCCGCTCGGCTACGGCGGGGCGACCATCCGGACGCTGCTTCGCATCGTCGACGCGCTCCCGACGCTGTACCTCATCGGGCTCCTGCTCATCCTCGTCACCGACGACAACCAGCGGCTCGGTGACCTCGCGGCCGACTCCGTCGTCGTCCGCACCACGTAGGGTTTTGCCCCTCCCGGCCCTACGTCAGGTATGTGCGGCCGATACAGCATCTTCCTCGACCCCCGCGAGGTCGCAGAGCGGTTCGACGTGGCCGTTCCCGACGATCTCGAACCCCACTACAACGCCGCGCCGACGCAGTCGCTCCCCGTGGTCACCAACCACGCCCCCGACCGCGTCAGCCACCAGCAGTGGGGCCTGATTCCCCGGTGGGCAGACGACGACTTCCAGGGGCTCATCAACGCCCGCGGCGAGACCGTCACGGAGAAACCCGCCTTCCGCGATGCCTACCAGCGCCGCCGCTGTCTCGTGCTCGCGGACGGCTACTACGAGTGGCAGCAACGCGAGGGCGGCAAGCAGCCGTACCGCATCACGCTTCCCGACGGCGAGCCGTTCGCGATGGCCGGCCTGTGGGAGCGGTGGACGCCGCCGACGAAACAGACCGGGCTCTCCGATTTCGGGGACGACGCCAGCGACGACGAGGAGACGGCCATCGAGACGTTCACCGTCATCACCACCGACGCCAACGAGTTCCAGTCGCAGTACCACCACCGGATGCCCGTCGTGCTGTCCCCGGACGAGGAGCGCGCGTGGCTCGGCGACCCCTCTCCGGATATGCTCGACCCCTACGACGGGGAGATGCGTGCCTACCCGGTGTCGACCAAGGTGAATAGCCCGGTGAACGATTCCCCCGAGGTCGTCGAGGAGATAGAGGCGTAAGGCCGTCGCTCGCCTGCCCTCCGGGCTACAGGCGTTTCCGCATACAGGTGGCTGTCGTGGGACAGAGGTCGTCGAACTCGGTGGTTCGCTGGATGGCTGCGGGTGGCTCGGTTCGGTCGATTGCATCGTAGCCACGGGCGGCGAAGAACGGCGCCGCGGTCGTCGTGAGCAGGTAGAGCGTATCGACCCCGACCGCGCGGGCTTCGGCCTCTAGCGCAGCACAGAGGGCTGTGCCGAGTCCCCGACCCCGAGCCGCCGGTTCGACGACGACCGAACGGAGGAGTCCGTCGGTTCCGTACGGCTCGATTCCGCCGACGCCGACGCGCTCACCGTCGACGTAGCCGACGTAGAACCACCCCGATGACTCACGGACGTCTCGCGACGGCAGCCCGGCGCCGTCGAGCAGTGCTTCGACGTAGGGAAGGCTGTCGTCCGCCGGCTGGAGCGTGACAGGTCCGTCGTCCATAGCTCCCGTCGTCTTCGAACGCGCAAATGGTTTCTGCTGCTCCCGACCGACCGCGACCTCTCGGCGGCCTGAACAGTTTTATCGCAAGGCGTCGACCGTCTGCTCATGCAGTCAGCGTTTCGTGACCGAGTGCTGCCTCCTCGCCTGCCATGATTGGACCGTTCGGGAGCGACGACGACGACTCCGAGGTGCCGTTTCTCGAACGCGCTGCCGAGTGGGCGACGAACCTCGGCTACCGTGACCCACCGCCCGAGGTCCGCCGCGCTGCCCGCGCGCAGGTCCAGTCGACGGTCGGCGCCGCCATCTGGTCGCTCGACCTCCCCGTCGCTGACGAGATTGCGGCCACGGTCGCTGCTGACCACGGCGACGGCCCCGTCTCCTTCCTCGGGGGCGACCCCACGACCGTCCGCGGCGCGTGCTGGGGGAACGCCGCGCTCTCGATGGCGCTCGACTTCGACGACACCGTCCTCGGCGGACACACCGGCCACTCGTCGGTGTTCGTCCCGCTCGCGGTCGCCGAAGCCGAAGGCGTGAGCGGCCGTCGCACGCTGACGGCGACGATCGCTGCCAACGAGGTGAGCGCACGCATCGCCGCGGCGGCCGCCGTCGGCCCGTTCCGGGGCCAGCAGACCGCGTACATCCACGCCGTCGCCGCCGCCGTCGGGAGGGCGGTCGTCGCGGGCGACGACGCTGACACGCTGGCGAACGCACTCGCCATCGCGCTCGGCCAGCCGCCGTGGCCCCTCGAACCTGCGTTTCTGGGGAGCGACGCGAAGGTGGCGAGCGCCGCAGACCCCATCCTGACGGGACTCACCGCTGTCACTCGCGCTCGCGAGGGGGCAGTGGGCACCACCAACCTCCTCGCCGCCGACGGCGGATTCCTCGACGAGTTCGCGAGCAAGCCCCTCCCCGAGTTCCTGACGGGACTGAGTGAGCGGTGGCACACCCGCGCGCTCACCGTGAAGGCGGTGCCGGGCTGTGCGTACGTCATCGCCCCCGTCGAGGCCGCCCTGGAGGTACGGCGACAGTTCCCCGAGCGGGACGTGACGATTGGTCGAGTCACGGTCGCGGGCTCGCTGTTCTGCACCGAGGTGAACGCCCGCGCCGAGCCGTACGTGTGGGGGCCGGACTCGACGCTCGCGGCGCTCACCTTCTCGGTGCCGTACAACGTCGCCAGCGCGCTCCTCAGGGGTGAACACACGCCGCGCCAGTTCACGCCGGCGGCACTCGGCGAGTCGCGGGTATGGAAACTCGTGCAGAACGTCTCGGTCGAACACGACCCGGCGTTCACGATGGCCGCGCTCGAATCCGAAGTGCCGCTGGGCGCGATGCTCCGCCGGGTCGGCCCCGGCGTCCTCCCGTACGCGGCCACCACTGTGGGTCCCGTGATCACGCTGCGACACCTCCCCACGCTCCTGAAATTCGTTCGGAAGCGCCCGCTCCCGGACGACCTCTCGGACGCGGACAAGCGGATGGGTGCACGGGTGACCGTGGAACTCGATTCGGGCGAGGTGTTGTCGGCGACCGTCGACCATCCCACCGGCTTCGCGGGCCGCACCCTCGCGGAGGTTCGAGCGACGGCCCGCACGAAGCTTCGAGAAGCGCTGGAGGCACGCGGCGCCCGCGAGTCGGCCGCACGCGCCGCCGCCGAGACGGTCGGGGCGCTCGACGAGCAAGGGTCGGTGTCGCTCCGCGCGTGGCTGTGACACCCCAGCGAATCGGCTGTGTCGTCAACCCCGTCTCCGGAGACGGCCGTGGCGAGGCACTGCTCGCCGAGCTTCGCGGGCTGTTCCCCGACAGCGACCTCGATGCAACTGTCACGGAGCGCGCCGCCGCGGTTCCCGAGGCCGCTCGTACGCACGCCGATGCCGACCTGCTCGTCGTCGTCGGGGGCGACGGTACCCTCGGAGAGGTGGCGGGCGCGCTCGTCGACACCGAGGCCCCGCCGCTGTTCGTCGTGCCCGCGGGCCGGGGCAACAGCGCCTACCGACACTGCTACGGCGATGCCGACTGGCGTGACGTGGCCCGTGGCCTCCGACGAGGCGTCGACCCTCGACCGCTCGACCTCGGGGAGATACGGACGGAGCCGCCGGGCGACCGGCCGTACTTCGTGCTGGGGTTCACCGCCGGGCTGTTCCGGCGGGCGCTCGACGCGGCAGACTCGCTGCGGTTTCTGCCGGGGCCGCTGGCCTACCTGCTCGGCACCGCTCGTGCCGCCGTTTCGGACCCGCCACTCGACGTGGCAGTCACCGTCGACGGGACAGCGCAGTACGACGGCGAGGCCAGACTCGTCGCGGTGGGGGGCGGTCGCTATCGGGGGAACGCGTTCGACCTCCTGCCGGAATCGCGGGCGGGCGATGGCCAGCTCCACGCGCTCGTCGTCGAGTCGACGTCGGCCCGGGAGTGGATTCGGCTCGCGCGGCTCGCGCGCACCGGCGGACACGTCTACCACCCCGCGGTCCACTACTGGCAGGGTTCGTCGGTGGGGCTGCACGCGAACGATCCGCTCCCGGTCGAAGCCGACGGGAACGCGCTGGCGCCCGTTCGTGACGCTCAGTTAACTGTTCGGCCGGGGGCAGCCCGACTCGCGTACCCTGTCCACGGTTAGCGGCTGCTGTTTTCGCTGACTGAGAACGGCCCCACCATCTTATATCAGTTGCACGTTGCGTGAAACTATGGTACGGGCAGCCCCCGACCCCGAGATCGACACGGCGCGGACCGCGTACGAGGCGGCAGTCTCGACCGAGCGTGCGCGGTTCCGGGCGCTCGTCGAGCACGCGCCCTCCGTCATCGCCGAACTCGATGGCGGTGGTCGCTTCCAGTTCCTGAGCCCGAGCCTCGAGGACGTGTTCGGCTACCGCCCCGACACACTCGTTGGTGAGGTCGCGTTCGACTACATCCATCCGGCCGACCGCGAGCGCGTCGTGCGGACGTTCGAGCACGGACTCGAGGCGCCCGAGGAGCTCCTCACCGTCGAGTATCGGTTTCGCCACGCGGACGGTCACTGGCTCCAGGTGCAGTCACGGGGGCACAACCGCCTCCACGACTCCGCAGTCGAGGGGTTCGTCGTCAACACGCGCGACGTCACGGCCGAGCGCCGGGCCCGCGCGCAGCTCCAGCAGGAGCGCGACCTGAACCGGCAACTGCTGGAGGTCGCTCCCCAGCCCATGGTCATCGTCGACGCCGACGGTGTCATCCGACGGACGAACGAGGCCGCCAGGGACGAGTTCGGCCTCGACGGCGACGAACTGGTCGGCCTCCACCACGATTCAGACGCCGTCGCGACGTACGACGCCGACGGCGACCCAATTGACCCCGCCGAGACGGTGAGCGCCCAGGTGCTCGACACCGGCGAGCGCGTCGAGGGCGTCACCCACGAGTGGGTCGGGCCGAACGACAACCGGTTCCGGCTGGTCGTGAGCGGCGCGCCGCTGGTCGCCAACGGCGAGGTGACGCACGCCGTGCTCTCGTTCGAGGCCATCGAGCCGCTGTAACGACCCTACTCGAACAGGTCCTCGTGGCGTGCCGCGAGGTCGGTGTAGCCGCCGGACTGGTACGTCTCGAACAGCGTGTCGACGTCGACGGTCGTCTCCGAGAGCGGCGTGTAGCTCGCGGGCACCCCGCGGACGAACGACTCGTCGGGAATCGACATCCCCTCCGGGACGACCGTTCCGGTGGCGACGACACAGCGCTCGCCGACGACGGCCTCGTCGAGCGTCGCGTTGAAACCGACGAGCGTGTCGGCGCCCACCTCGCTGTCGTTGACGACGGCGCCGTGGCCGACCATCACCCGGTCGCCGAGCGTCGAGGCGTGGATCGAGGCGTTGTCGCCGACGTGTGCGTGCTCGCCGACCACGACCGGGCCGACGTCGCCCCGGAGGACGACCCCCGGCCACACCGACGCACCAGCAGCGACGGTCACGTCACCGACGAGTGTCGACTCGCGGCTGACGTGGGCGTCCTCGTGGATGTCGGGCTTCGCCCCCTCGAACGCGTACTCTCGGCGGTCCATAGCACACCTATGTCACCGAAAAACAAAGAACTATCTACGATGCGTCTTCGTCGGGTGTCGGCGGCTCAGACGCCCTCGACGGTGCTGCGGTAGCGGACGACCTCCTCGCGGGCCTGCTGGATGTACTCGGCAGCGGCCTCGCTCACCTCCGCTTCGACCTCGTCGAGGATGTTCTCGATGCGAGCGATGCGCCCGTGGTCGGGGCCGCGCGCCCGGTCGGCGAGCGTGTGGAGCTGTTCGGCGAGGTTCCGGAGGCGCTCTGCGGCCTCGCCCTCAGTTTCGTCGGCTGCGCGCTCGGCCATGTCGCCCGCGACGTGTAACCAGTCCTGGCTCATGCTGTACAGATGTACACACTCCGTCAAAACAGTTCGCTCCGGGCGCGGTCAGACGGCGTCGACGAGGGGGACGGCGACGACCGGCAGGTCCGTCTCCAGCAGCAGGTCCTGGGCGGTCGAGCCGAACAGCATCTTCCCGGTCGGCGAGCGCTTCCGGATGCCGATGACGAGCTCGTCGATGTCGTGGTCCTCGGCGAACGCCAGCAGGTCCTCCTGTGGGCTGTTGCCGCGGATGAGCTGGTGGGTGTCGGCGCCCACACCGTCTTTGAGTATCTCGAGCGCCTCGGTGCCGGCGAGAACGTCTTTGTCGTTACTCCGGTCGCCGCCGACCAGTGAGTTGACCGCGTACACCTCGTCGCCGTCCACGACGCGCGATTCGAGGTACGCGAGCAGTTTCTCGCTCGTTTCCGCGCTGTCGGTCCCGACTAGGAACGTTGTCATACACCGTTCTCTCATCGGCATTACGTAAAAGTGTCTCCCCACTCACGGTCGCGGGCTCCTGCGCCGCCCCACCGCTTTTTCAGCACCGGGGCTGTAGCCGCCGTATGGACGACAAGAACTTCCTCTTCTGCTCGCTCGATGCCGCGCTCATCGGCGACATCGCGTGGCAGGTGTCGAAGGAAGGGCACGACGTCAAGTACTACATCGAAGCCGAATCGGACAACGAAATCGCCGACGGGTTCGTCCAGAAGACCGACGACTGGCGTGCCGAGGTCGACTGGGCCGACGTCATCGTCTTCGACGACATCTGGGTCGGCAGCGACCTCGGGACCGGCGAACTCGCCCAGGAGCTCCGGGCGGAAGGGAAGGCCGTCGTCGGTGGTACCCCCAACACCGACCAGCTCGAAGACGACCGTGGCTACGCGATGGACATTCTGGAGGAGCACGGCGTCGACGTGCTCCCCCACCGGGTGTTCGACGACTTCGACGAGGGTATCCAGCACGTCCTCGACAACCCCGGTCCGTATGTCATCAAACCGCTCGGGGAGGTGCAGAACGTCAAACGCCTGCTGTACGTCGGCCGCGAGGACGACGGCAGCGACGTGGTCGACGTGCTCCGGGCGTACAAGAAGGCGTGGGGCCACCGGATGAAGGGGTTTCAGCTGCAGCGGCGCGTCTCCGGCGTCGAAATCGCGGTCTGCGGCTTCTTCAACGGCGAGGAGTTCATCGAGCCGGTGAACATCAACTTCGAGCACAAGAAGCTCTTTCCCGGAAACATCGGCCCCTCGACCGGCGAGATGGGCACCTCGATGTTCTGGAGCGAGCGGAACCGCATCTTCAACGAGACGCTCGGGCGACTGGAGGGGTGGCTCGCCGACGAGGGGTACGTCGGCAGCATCGACGTCAACTCCATCGTGAACAGCAGCGGCATCCATCCCCTCGAGTTCACGCCACGGTTCGGCTACCCCACCATCACCCTGCAGGAGGAAGGGCTGAACACGCCCACTGGGGAGTTCTTCTACCGGCTGGCGAACGGCGAGACCTTCGAGCCGTCGGTCCACCGGGGCTACCAGATCGGGGTCCGGGTCGTGCTCCCACCGTACCCGTTCGACGACGAGGCCATCTACCAGGAGAACTCGCGGAACGCGGCGGTCGTCTTCGAGACGGACGACCGCACGGGTATCCACATCGAGGACGCCAAACTGGTCGACGGCCAGTGGCGTGCAGCCGGCGAGTCGGGGATGCCGCTCGTCGTCACCGGGAAGGGTGAGACGATGGCCGCCGCGCGCAGCCAGGCGTACGACCGCATCGACGACATCATCATCCCGAACATGTACTACCGCGACGACATCGGCGAGCGGTGGATGACGGGCGATGCCGACCGGCTCCAGGCGTGGGGGTATCTGGGAGCCTGATGCGTCCCTGACACGCGCTGCCTTCGTGTCCTTACCCCGAGGTCGCTGAATCGCCGAGAACGGGCTTCTCGGGGGAAATTACCGGTAGTTGCCGGGAAGCTATAAGATGGCACGGAACGTATGTTCAGGTCACTGAATGGTCGACGATTCTCAGCTTGCCGAGAGCAAGTCGATACACAAGGAGACCGGGAAGACGTTCTACTACGCCACCCGGGTGCTTCCGAAGCGGGTACGGGAAGCGACGTACGTCCTGTACGCGTTCTTCCGGGTCGCCGACGAGGTCGTGGACGACGCCGGAGACGTGGGCCCCGACGAGCAGCGCCGCCAGCTCTTGCGCATCCGCGACGCGGCGCTGGGGAGAGTCGAGACGGACGACCCGGTACTCTCGGCGTTCGCCGAGATGCGCGAGCGGTACGGCATCCCAGACGCGGAGGTCGAGACGTTCATCGACGCGATGCTCGCGGACATCGAGAAGTCCCGGTACCGAACCTACGAGGAGGCCGAGACGTACATGCGCGGCTCCGCAGCGGCCGTGGGCGTGATGATGACGTACGTGATGGAGCCCGACAACCGCGAGGCTGCCATCCCCCACGCCCGGACGCTCGGTGAGGCGTTCCAGATGACGAACTTCCTGCGTGACGTCGGCGAGGACATCGTCGAGCGCGACCGCATCTATCTCCCCATCGAGACGGTCGAAGCACACGGCGGCAGCGCCGCCGATATCGAGAACCGTGAGGCGACCGAGGGCGTTCGCCGCGCCATCGAGGCCGAACTCCGGCGTACCGAGCGACTCTACCGCGAGGGCGTCGCCGGCATCAAGTATCTCCCCACGGACTGCCAGTTCCCGGTCCTGCTCGCGTCGGTGCTGTACGCCGACCACCATCGACTCGTCCGCGATCTCGAGTACGACACCGTGACGACGACGCCGAGCATCTCGCGGCGCCGCAAGCTCGCGCTCGTCGCGAAGACGCGCTGGCACTGGGCGTGGAACAAGGACCCCGAGGCGGTGTTCGCGGCCGTCTCCGCAGTGCCGTACGGCGACACGACGTTCCACGGGACGGAGCCCGGGACGCCCTCGCCGGCCCGCTGAACGGTCGGGTAGTATCCGGTCGACAACTGGCGGATGTTCTGGAGTTCTCGGTAATATATTCAGGGGCTATCTTTATCCCGAACGTTTCCCTAGTCACTGCACATGGCTACACGAGGGTGCCCCCCTGAGCAGGCCGCGCAGGTCGACCAGCTGCTCGACACGCTCGACGACCACGTCCGTCGGGAGGTTGTCAACTACTTCGAGAACCACACTCGAAGCTCGACCGCACGGTTCCAGGAGGTACTCGACTACGTCGACCGCCGCATCCTCGAACACGACCGCGACCAGCTGTCGACCCAGCTCGTCCACAACCACCTGCCGAAGCTTCAGTCGCGCGACTGGCTGGAGTACGACCGGCGAACCGGGGTCGTGAGCTACGACGGCCACGAGGACGCTGCCCGGCTTCTGGCTGCCGTCACAGCCGTCTTCGACTGAGTCAGTCGCTCGCGACACGCTGCGTCGAGAGCCACGGGGGCAGCGGCACGTCGAACCGGTCCGTCTTCCAGAGCCCCACGCCGAGCAGCGCCGCGAACGCCACCGGGAGCCACTGGCCGAAGTAGGCGTTGACGGCGCCCCAGAGGATGACGAACGAGACGAGGTCGTCGAGCATGAACTCGCAGGCGGCGAGCCGGCGTCTGAGGCCGGCTCGCGAGAACGCCCAGTCGAGCGTGGCGACGGCGACCGTCGCCGAGAGCACCCAGCCCGCGTAGTTCGACCACGGGACGCCGTAGAAGTCGCCGGGTGCGTCGTACGGCCAGACGCCGAGGACGACCGCGTCGAGGTCGTAGCTCCAGAACCCGAGAGCGACCGCGCCGGGGTCGAGCACGACGTCCATCAGGAGAACGGTCGCGACGACGGCGACGAGGCGGACGACCGTCCGCTCCGCGCGGTCACCGAGCAACAGCAGCATCAGCAGGTAGGCGTTGACGACCAGCGGGAAGAAGAAGATCGGGAGGGCGAACGGCACCTTCCCGAGCAGCATCGGCCCGAGGTCGACGCCGTACTCGAAGGGGCCGTACGGCAGTCCCGTGGTCGTCCCGACGTACTCGACGACGTAGGCGTACAGCGCCAGTCCGAGGAGGCCGGCGGCGGCCTTCCGGTCGACGAGCGGCGCGAGCCCCGCAATCAGGGGCAACCGCATCACGAGCGTCCCGAACAGGACGAGATACGGGTTGAACCCGAGTGGTCCAAGTAGCATCTCGGCGCTCGCCAACAGGAGGACGGCGCCGAACGCCGGGAAGACGACCGCGATGGTGAAGCGGTTCTCCGTGACGAGCGCGTCGAGCTCGGCCTCGATGCGAGCCCGTGCGGGGCGGTGCGCCTCAGCCATACAGCATCACCCAGAGTGCCGCGAGCGTGAGCAGCATGCCTGCCACGGTGTTCACAACCGGGAACCACCAGTAGGCGCGGTCGACGTCCACGCCTCCGACCACGATGCCGGCGACGAACAGCGGATAGAACCCCAGGACTGCGCCGAGGAACGGGTGGACGAGGCCGAACGCGACCGCCGCGAGCAGCCAGACGAGCGCACAGTACGCGTACGTTCGGCGCTCGCCGAGGGCCGTCGCCGTCGTGCGGATACCGGCCGCGCGGTCCGGCTCGATGTCCGGAATCGCCGAGAACGTGTGCATCGCCATCGCCCAGAGCCACGCCCCCACGATGGCGAGCGTCGGTGGAAGCCCCCCCGAGAGCGCCGTGTACGCGACGACGCCGGGGAGGACGTAGAGCCCGTTCGACAGCGAGTCGAGCAGGGGTGTGGTCTTGAACCGGAGGGGTGGCGCGGAGTACTCCGCACCGAGCACGAGGAAGCCGAGCATCGCCACGCCCGCTTCCAGGGGGAGGACGGGGAGGAACGCGAGCCCCAGGAGCGCGGTGAGGGCGACGGCGACGGGGACGATCCGGTCGCCCCGGTAGCGGACCTCTCGGTCGTCTTTCTTCGGGTTGTCGGCGTCGACGTCGCGGTCGAACACGTCGTTGACGCCGTAGAGGAAGACGTTGGCGGGGAGCAGGAAGTACGCGAACAGGGCGAGTGCGATGGGGGCGAACAGGTCCGTGAGCGAGTCGGCGGCGTAGGCGACCCCGACGACGACCGGGCCGGCGAGGTAGAACCAGAACCGCGGGCGCGACACCCGAAGCAAGTAGCCCGTACGGGTGTCGCGGCTCGGGAGCAGGCGGTCCAGCGTCGGGGTGTCGTTGCTCATCGCTCGCTCACTGCCGTCGGCAGTTCGCTCGTTGCCTCACGGACCTGTCGGCCCGTTCGGCTCCTTCGAGGTACACCCTCCGGTCGCATCTCGCTATTGGTCCTCGATGAGCGCGTTCGCCGTGTGCTCCCCGGAGATGAGGCACATCGGGACGCCGATGCCGGGGGTGGTGTACGACCCCGTGAAGTAGAGGCCCGGGAGCTCCTTCGAGCGGTGCGGCGGCCGGAGGATGGCGGTCTGTCGGAGCGTGTGCGCCATCCCGAGGGCGGTCCCCTTCATGGAGTTGTAGCGGTCGGCGAAGTCCGAGACGCAGAACTGCTCCTCGAACACGATGCGGTCGCGGAGGTCGACGCCGGTGTTCTCGGCGAGGTCGTCGAGGACGTGTTCGCGGTAGTTCGCTCTCGTTTCCTCGTCGTCTTCGAGGCCGGGGGCGATGGGCACGAGCACGAACAGGTTCGAGTGGCCCTCCGGCGCGACGGTGTCGTCGGTCGCGCTCGGCACGCAGACGTAGTAGGCGGGGTCGTCGGGCCACGCCGGGTCGTCGAATATCTGCTCGAAGTGGGGGTCCCAGTCGTCCGGGAGGACGAGCGTGTGGTGTTCGAGCGGGTCTACGTCGCCCTCGACGCCCATGTACATGAGGAACGCCGAGGGAGCGTAGGTCCGCGACTCCCAGTAGTCGGCGTCGTACCCCCGTGCGTGTTCGGGCAGGAGTTCCTGTTCGGTGTGGGCGTAGTCGGCGTCGGAGACGACGAGGTCGTATCGCGTGCGGGTTCCGTCGGCGAGCTCCACCTCGAACCCCTCGCGCCGCGAGATGATCTCCGTGACCTCGGCGTTCGTCTCGTAGGTGACGCCGAGTTCTTCTCCCAGGGCGACCAGCGCGTCGACGACTGCGCCGATGCCGCCGTCGGGGTAGTAGACGCCCAGGTTGAAATCGACGTGGCTCATCATGTTGTAGAGCGCGGGCGTGTTCTTCGGGGAGCCACCGAGGAAGACGAGCGTGTACTGCATGATCTGCTGCAGTTTGTGGCTCTCGAAGTAGTTCGAGACGTAGTCGTCCATCTTCCCGACGAGTTTGAGGCCGATGGGTGCGGCCCGCATCACGTCGAGGTCGACCCAATCCCGAAGGCGGGGACGGTCCTCGTAGACGAACTGGTTCATCGCCACCTCGTAGTGCGTCTCGGAGGTGTCGAGGTAGTCGCGGAGCGCCTCGCCCGCGCCCTCCTCGTACTGCTCGAACGTCTCGATGTTCTGTTCGAGGTCCGGGACCATGTCGACGTAGCGGGCATCCGTCGCTTCTGCGGCGGTCGTGAGTCCGCCGTCGGTGGCCGTCTCCTGCTCGTCCTTGAAGAAGATGCGATAGTGGGGGTCGAGCCGCGTCAGCTCGTAGTAGTCCGATGGCTGCTTGCCGAAGTGGCCGAAGAACCGCTCGAACACGTCGGGCATGAGATACCAGGAGGGGCCCATGTCGAAGCGGAACCCATCCGATTCGAGCCGGGAGGCACGCCCCCCGAGCTGTTCGTTCTTCTCGAGGACCGTGACGTCGGCCCCGGCGTCGGCGAGATAGCAGGCCGTCGAGAGGCCACCGAAACCACCGCCGATGACGGTGATGGACGTTCCGGAGAGGGACATGTCATCTCAGACGGGCCGCATGGGGAAAACCCCACGGTGACAGGTAGTCGCACGACTGCCGTGCGCCACGCCCGGTGACGGCCACGTCGGCCGGGACGGAAACGGCCTTCCGGTGGGCGTTCGAGGAACGAACATGAACGTCGTCATCACCGGGGCGAGCCGTGGCATCGGTGCCGCAGTCGCCCGTCGCTTCGCCGAGGCGGGTGCCCACCTGACGCTCTGTGCCCGCGACGAGGACGAACTCCACACGGTCGCCGCCGAGGTCATCGACGCCGGCGGTGAGGCTGTCACTCAGCGGGCCGACATCCGCGACGAGTACGACGTGGAGCGGCTGATGGAGACCGCCGCCCGAGAGGCCGGCGAACCTATCGACATCGTCGTCGCCAACGCTGGGGTCTATCACGGCCCACCGGGCGAGACACCCGCACCGGACGAGTCGTACGCAGCCTTCGACGACCACGTTCGCACGAACGGTCGGGGCGTGTTCGCGACGATTCGCGAAGCCGTCCCACATCTCGCGCCCGACGCCCGCGTCATCGTGCCCTCGGGCCGCATCGCCAGAGATGCCCTGCCCGGCTTCGGCTCCTACGCCGTCTCGAAAGCCGTCGCCGAGGCCGTCGCCCGGCAGTTCGCCGCCGACCTCGACCAGGCCGTCGGCGTCGTCGACCCCGGACAGGTGGCGACCGACCTCGCGGGCGGGCAGGGTCGCGACCCCGACGAGGTAGCTGAGCTGTTCGTCTGGGCCACCACCGAGGCTCCTGCCGAGGATCTGGACGGAGCCGTGCTCTCGCTTCGCGAGTGGAAACAGGCCACTCGCTAGGATATTAACGTTCTTCCCGAAGTTGTGAACCGACGCACTTATTGTTAACTCTGGGAATTTGGTTAGTAATGGCTACGCGTTCCGTCTCGCTCCCACAGGTGGGCGAGCTCTCGCTGACCGGTGTCGTCTCGACGCTCCTGCTGGTCGTCCTCTCGGTGCCTGCGATTCAGGCCGGGCAGACGAAGGTGCTCGTCATCTCGTGGGTCGCGTTCGGCGCGATGGCGCTGTTCGCGATTCCCGGTGCGCGAGCCGCCGGGACGCAGGACGCCCGCCGGCTCGTCTGGGGCTACGGGCTCGCCGCGGGTGCGATGGTGACCTCTGCGGCGGTGTTCCTGCTCCCGCAGGCGTTCGGGCTCGGCGGGCAGGTCGGCGGGTTCGGCGTCGCCGCCGGGCTCCTCGCCGGCTACGGCGCACACACCGTCGGCCACCGGCTCTCGCACCTCGACACACCGTTCGACGACACTGCCCTCCAGATCGCCGCACACGCGCTCTCGGCGGGGCTCATCATCGGCGTCATCTACGCGGCGCTTCCGGAACTCGGGCTGCTGCTCGGGCTCGCTATCGTCTCGCACAAGGGTCCCGCGGGCTACGCGGCCGCTCGCCGGCTTCGGAAGGCGGGCAAACCCGTCTCGGTCCTCCTGCTTCCCGCGGCGGGCGTCGGCCTGACGGCGATTCCAGCGGCACTCATCAACCCCGCGTTCTCGGGGCCGACGAAGGCGCTCGTCTTCGGCTTCGCGGCCGGCGTGTTCCTCCACGTCGCGATGGATTTCCTCCCCGAGTGCGAGACCGGCAGCGAGGTCGGGGAGGTCGCCCAGCTGTCGGGTGACGCCCACGCGCTGCTCGACCGCCTCCGTATCCACGCCGTCGCCTCGACGGTGCTCGGCGCGGCGGCGGTGCTGGCGGCGTGGCTCGTCCTCGTTTAGACTGGCTTCTCGTACACCAGTTCCCGCGCGTCGTCGACGGTCTCCTCGCGTTCTCGCACTTGCTGGTACCCGTGGCGCTCGTAGAACCCACGCCCCACGTCGTTCTCGGCGAGGACGACCAGGTCGACCCGGTCGGCACCGAGGGCACGCGCTTCGCGCTCGACACGCTCGATCAGCGCCGAGCCGACGCCCTCGCCCCATCGCTCGGGATGGACGTAGATGGCCGTGAGATGCAGGCGGTTCTCGGCCGGGTAGTGGCGGCAGAAGGCGTAGCCGACGATCGGGTCGCCCGCGACGTACACCGACACGTCGGGGTCGTCGAAGTAGTCCCGAACGACCGCGGGGTCGTACCACTCGGCGACCCGCTCGGCCACGGTGTCCGCGCCGAGGATGTCGTCGTAGGCGGCGTGCCACGACGCGACCGCAATCTCGCAGACGGCGTCGGTGTGCTCGGGCCGCCCCTCGCGAACGTGCATCGTCGGGTCGTGCGGGCCCACGGAGAAATCGTTTGCGCCGGTCACTCCGAGAGCCGTTTCTCGTACTGGAGCTCCTCGACGTCGTCCGTGATGCTCTCCTCGCGGACCGCCATCTGTTCGTAGCCGTGGCGCTCGTAGAACGCTCGGGCCCGCTCGTTACCGTCGAGGACGACCAGCACGACCCGCTCGATGTCGCGGTCGCGCGCCTCGCGTTCCACGCGCGCCAGGAGTCGGGAGCCGAACCCCTCGCCCCAGCGGTCGGGGTGGACGTACAGCGTGGTGAGATACAGCGGGGCGCCGCCGTCGGCCGGCCGGCAGACCGCCGAGCCGACGACCGGGTCGCCCACGACGAACGCGGTGAGGTCGTGCGTCTCGAACTGCTCGCGTAGCGTCTCCGGGTCGTTCGTCTCCGCGAGGTGGTCCTCCACGACCTCCTCCCCGAGCACGTCGACGTACGCGGTGCGCCAGACGGTCGCCGTCAGCGAACAGAGCGCCTCGGCGTCCGCGGGGCCACCTTCGCGCAGCTCCATGCCGGGGCGTGGCCGGTCGGCCTACAAGTGTCTTGGGTGAGTGCAGGCCACTCCCACGGCGCACGGATCGTCGCTCACGCGCCTCCCCGTTCGCATATCCGAGGCCTGTCTTCGGTCAACCTCGCCGCTCACGGGTCGCTCACGCTCCCCGTTCACTATTCCGCGGGCTCCCTTCGGTCGCCCGCGCCACTCAAACGGCCGTTTGATGCTACGACCGGCTTATCCCCACAGCCGTCAATCGGATGGTATGTCCACTCGACGGAGCCTCTTGCGTGCCGCCGGCGTCGCCGGCGTCGTCGCACTCGCCGGCTGTACCGCCATCGCCAACGACGACAGCGACCCCCTCCCCGACGGCGGCTCGGACGGTGACGGGCCGGGTGGCAGCCAGCCCTCCGATCTCGAACACCCGCCCGACGCGACCCACATCGCCCGCATCACCGGGCAGGACGACGCCCCCGACCTCCCGATTCGCCCTCGCGTCTCGCTTGCGGACCCGTACGTCACACAGGGGTCACCGCCCGTCGTCCGCGTCGACGTCGAGAACCCCACCGACGACCCGGTCGTCGTGGGCGAGTATCGAGGGGTGGTGTTCCAGTACGTCGGGAGCGACGACCGCACCTACGTCTTCCTTCCGCACTCCGAGCGGTCGACCGAGGGCGACCCCGACCGCACGCGCCCCGAGTACGACGTCGAGGGCGACGGCTGCTGGCGACTCACCTCCGGTATCGCCGTGACCCAGGAGTACGGCACCGTCGAGGTTCCGGCGAACGGGACGCTGACGGCGTACGTCGGCCTCTACGCGAGCGAGGACGCCGGGCGATGCACGCCGCTCGGCGAGCGACGGTTCGAGACTGTGTACAACTACTTCGAGGACGGCGTCCCTGGCGGCGAGGACACGACCCGGAACGACCGATGGGGGTTCTCGCTCTCGGTCGAGGAACTCTGAGTCAGAGTCCGGTCGGGTGCGAGAGATACGTCGTCTCCAGTCCCCACTCCTCGACGAGGTCCTGCAGCGCACGCACGCCGAACGTCTCGGTGGCGTAGTGCCCTGCGAGGAAGACGTGGATGCCCGCTTCGCGTGCCTCGTGGTAGGCGGGCTGTTTCCCTTCGCCCGTGACGAGCGCGTCGACCCCCTTCTCGCGGGCCTCGTCCAGCCAGTCGACGCCGGAGCCGGTGAGGACGGCCACGTCTGAAATCTCGTCGGGGCCGAAATCGAGGTGCTGGACGGGTTCGCCACCGTTCTCCAGTTCCGCGAGCTTCTCGCGGAGCTCCGTGGGGGTGTACGGGTCGTCGGTTCGACCGCGCTGGCCGACGTGACCCGGGCCGTCGCGGCCGAACGGCTCCTCGACAGAGAGGTCGAGGAACTCGCACAACTGTGCGGCGTTGCCGTACTCGGGGTGCGCGTCGAGCGGGCCGTGGACCGCGTACAGCGCGAGGTCGTTGTCCAGCAGCGTCCGCACCCGGTCGAACTCCTTGCCGGTGATGCGGTCGATGCCGCCCCACGAGATGCCGTGGTGGACGACGAGCACGTCCGCGCCGGCGTCGGCGGCGTCTTCGAACGTCGCCACCACCCCATCGACGGCGAACGCAGCGTGCTCCACCTCGGCGGTCTCGGGCCCGACCTGCAGGCCGTTGACCGCGTAGTCGGCGCTCGCCCACATGCCCACGTCGAGTTCGTCGTCGAGTCGCCCGGCGAAGTCAGGGAGGTCCATATCCGGGCGTGAGTGCGCGGGGCGGATAGTCGCTTTCCCTCGCCGGCTCACTCCGAAGCGGCGTGCGAGAAGACGAACTCCCGGAGGAGTTTGCCCCCCAACGAGGCGGCCTGGCCGTCGTCGCGGTCGTTCACCTCGACGAGGTCGAACGCCACGCAGTCGGGAGCGACCGCCCGAACCACATCGCGCATCTCTCTCGGGGTCAGGCCGAACGGCTCCATCGTCCCCGTTCCGGGGGCGTACGCGGGGTCCGCGCCGTCGATGTCCACCGAGAGATAGACCTCGCCGTCGAACGCGGGTGCCCAGTCTACCACGTCTTCGGGCGCCACCACGGTCACGTCGGCTTCACTCGCGCGGTCCCACTCCTCCTCGGAGCCAGTTCGTGCGCCGAGAATCACCGCTTCGTCTACGATATCGAGGGCGTGCCGCGTCACTGTCGCGTGCGACAGCGGGTTCCCGTCGTACTCGGCGCGGAGGTCGAGGTGTGCGTCGAGACAGACGAACACGTCCGGGTCGGCCGCGCGAACGCCCGCGACGGAGACGGTGTGTTCGCCGCCGACGAGCAGCGGCACGGTCGCTTCGTCGTGGAGATCCGCGAGGACGCCCTCCAGAAAGTCGAGGTACTCGGCGGCGTCGTCCCACGCGCGAACGTCACCGTGGTCGTGGACCGCGAGGTCGGTGAAAAGCAGGCCAGTACGGTGGTCGTAGTCGTCGAAGGTCCGGGCGAAGCGCCTGACGCGTTCGGGGCCGAACCGGGTTCCCGGCTGGAACGTCGTCGAAACGTCGAGCGGCGCGCCCACGACCGCGTAGTCGGCCGCGGGGCGCTCACTCGTCGCGCCGGGGAAGCTCATGCCGGCTTCAGACGACCTTCCGCTGGTCCTCGTACTCGAGGAACTCGATCTCGTCGTCGGAGGAGACGCTGACGCCGTCGGGGATGCGCATCGTGAACGTGTCGTACGTCTCGAGGTCCATCACCTGCATCTCGTCGCCCGTCGTGGAGACGACCTGGCCCTGCTTGCGCGTGATGATGGGCACCCAGCACTTTGCGTCGACTGGGTTCGTGAAGTTGCGCTTCTGGCCGCCGTCGAAGACGCCCTTGCCCTCGACGCGGGCCTTCGCGCTGCCGTGTTTGCCGGGCTTCGACGTGCTGTAGGAGGTGATGACGCTGGGAACGTCCTCGATCATGACGTAGTTCCCCTCCTGCAGTTCGCGAACTTCGGTCTGCTCTTTCGCCATACAGGCAGTTCCGGCCTTGTCGGTATAAACGGTTTGATACCGCTTGTGGGGTCAGAGGCGACCGAGCAGCCAGCCACCGGCCGTCGTCAGGGTCGCCCCGATGCCGACCGGCGCGACGACGAACAGCGGGTGGTACGGCGTACAGTTGTGACAGGTGGTGGCCTCGACGTGGACGCTCACCCCCGTCAGCGCGAGCCCGACGCCCATCAGCAGGACGCCGAGCGGGAGGAGGACGCGGGGAGCGTCGATTCTCTGGGCGAACTCGAACATACCAGTCGTTCGTCGGCTACTGATAAACGACCTCGCTAAGGACAAAGAGTCGTTTGAGTGTCAGACACGCGAACTAGGCGTGCGCGGTGAGGAACGAATCGAGCCGCGTCAGCCCGGCTTCGAGCTGGTCGGTCGGGAGCCCGAAGCCGATGCGGAAGCGGTCGGGGACACCGAACGCGTCGCCCGGTGCGAGCAGGACGCTCTCGCTCTCGACCAGCGCCTCGCAGAACGACCGGCCCGTGGCGAACCCCTCGGGGACGGTCACGAAGCCGTTGACGCCCGTCGGCTCGTACCAGTCGAGCCCGTGGTCGTCGAGGAACGACCGCACCCGAGCGCGGTGGTCGGCAGCGAGCTCGCGGTTGCGCGCCAGTATCTCCGCTTCCCGCTCGATGGCCTGCCGGGCGACGTGCTGGCCGAACGGCGAGGGGGAGATCGTCGTGTAGTCCTTCCACGTCGCCGCCGCGTCGACGACCTCACGGGGGCCGGCGAGCCAGCCGAACCGACAGCCTGCGAGCCCGTGGCTCTTGGTGACCGACGACGTCGAGATGCCGTACTCGCCCATGGAGGCCACCGGCGGGAGGGGGTCCGGCGAGAGGAGGCGGTACACCTCGTCACAGAGCAGGTAGGTGTCGTTCGCGGCCGCGAGGTCGTACAGCGCCTCGACCGTCTCCTGCGAGAAGTACCGTCCGGTCGGGTTGTTCGGGTTGTTGAGGACGAGCACCGACGTCTCCGGGCGGAGTGCCGCTTGCACGGCGTCGAGGTCGAGGTCCCACTCGGGGGGTTCGAGGTCGACGGTCGTCACCTCGCCGAACGCCCGGGGGACGCTGTGGAGCGACTGGTAGGTGGGCGTGATGGTCACCGCGTGCTCGCCCATGAGGGCCGCGAAGGCGACGAAGTTCGCCTCCTGAGCCCCACAGGTACACAGCACCTCGTCGGCGTCACGGTCGTACCGCTCGCCGATGGTTCTACGGAGTGCGGGATCGCCTGCTGTCGGGATGACGTACCCGAGTTCCCCGGGGTCGGTGTCGAACTCGCTGGCCGCGAGCGAGCGGATGCCCGACTCCGCGAGCATGATGTCGGCGTCGTGCTCGTAGCGGGCGAAGAAGCGTTCGAGGTCGAACGGCTCGATGTCCATACGCCCGCGTCGACAGCGTGGCGCAAAGCCGTGGCGGTACCCAGCGTGCAGCCGACAGTCTCAGTCGTCGCGGCGCTGTCTGAGGTTCTGCCGGGTGAACTGCGGTTTCGCGCGGATGCCGGACCGCGTCCGGAACGACCGCCAGAGCAGTCCCACAAGCAGGAGCGTCGCCCCCGCGCCGACCGCGGTCGCTTCCAGCGTCGTGAACACGTACAGCAGCGCGGTCGAGAACGCGGTAAAGGCGAGCAGGATGCCGTAGATGAGTCGGAGGGCGAGTCGGCGGGCGAGCGGCGGGTCGTCGGGGAGTTCGACCTCGACGGTGAGGTCGCCGCGGTCCATCGTCGTCAGCACGTCCTCCAGTTTCGGGGGGACGCGGAACAGCGACCGGGTCGTCTCGTTCAACTGCTGGCCAGCCTGCTCGACGGCTTCGCGGGCCCCCTGCTCGATGTAGCCCTGCTCGCCGAGGTAGGAGGTGGCGACGTCGATGAAGTCGAAGTCGGGGTCGAGCGTCACACAGACGCCTTCGACCACGGTGGCGACCCGAAGGACGAGCGCGAGGTTCGGCGGCAAGCGGAGGGGGAACTCGTAGATGGTGTCCTCGACCTGTGAGACGATCTGCTGGACGCGGTACTGCTCGATGTTCTCGCCGCGGGCGTCCGCGATGGCGAGTTCCATCACGTCGCTCATCACCTGGCGGTCGGCCTCGGGGCTCAGGGTCCCCATCTCGATGAGCGTGTCGAGGATGGCGTCGGTGTCCTGCTGTGCGACGGCCAGATAGAACTCGACGATCTTCTCCTGGATGAACGGGTCCACTCGTCCCGACATCCCGAAGTCGTAGAAGACGATGGTGCCGTCGTCCTGCACCGCGAGGTTGCCGGGGTGTGGGTCGGCGTGGAACACGCCGTCTTCTACGATCATCTGGAGGTAGACGCGCTGGAGCGTCTCCGCGAGTCGGGTACGGTCGATTCCCAGCGCGTCGAGGTCGTCGATCTCCGAGATCTTGGTGCCAGGGACGTACTCCATCGTCAGCACGCGACTGGTCGACCGCTCGTCGACGACCCCCGGGATGCGGATGCGCGGCTCGTCGCGGAAGTGGCTCCGAATCTCACGGAGCATCTCGCGTTCCCGGTCGTAGTCCATCTCCTCGCGGATGACCTTCGCGAATTCGTCGGCGAGCGTCTGCATCGAGAACGCGCGGGCGCTCCCGACGAACCGCATCAGGATGGGGAGCGAGAACGTGATGACGCGGAGGTCGGCCTCCACGAGGTCCTCGATGCCGGGCCGTCGAACCTTCACCGCGACGCGCTCACCCTCGTGTTCGGCGACGTACACCTGGCCGAGCGACGCGCCGCTTATCGCCTCGGTGTCGAAGTCGTCGAACGCCTCCTCGACGGGGCCGAGCTCGGCTTCGAGCACCTGCTGGGCCTCGGGCCACGGTGCGGGGGGGACGCTGTCCTGCAGCTGTTCGAACTCCTCGACGTACTCCGGCGGGAGGATGTCCGGGCGGGTCGAGAGCAACTGGCCGAGCTTGATGAACGTCGGGCCGAGCGTGAGCATCGAGTCGAGCAGCGAGCGCGCGCGCCGGCGGCGCCGCTCGGCGGAGACCTTTCGCGGGCCGCCGAACAGGAGGTACTTGCGGCGGTCGCGCGCGTACGCCAGCAGCAGGGGGAGAAACTGGTAGGCGACGACGACGAAGCGCCGATACGAACGGAGGATGGCCACGGTCAGGCGTCTTCGACCGGGACCTGCGTGCCGCCGGTGGTGGAGGACTTCGGGAGCGTCAGCGTCAGGACGCCACGCTCGATGGTCGCGTCGGCCCCCTCACCGGCCACCGTCGGCGGGAGCGGAATCTCGGCGTCGAGGAACAGCGCGCGGTCCTCGCGGAGGTAGCGGAACTCGGTCGGGAGCCCCTTCTCGCGGCGAGCCTCGATGCGGAGCCGGCCGTTCTCGACGGTCACGTCGACCGTGTCGGCGCTCGCACCCGGGAGGTCGAGGACGAGACAGTAGGCGTCCTCGCTCTCGAGTAAGTCCGCGAACACCGCCTCGGGTAGGTCCCGCATCGCATCGCGTAGCGCACTCATGGCTCGATGTAGGGCCGGCCGGGCGAAAAAGCCCCCGGTACCGGCCCTCGAAGTCGACCGCGTTCGGGTAGCTTTATCGGTGGCCTCCCAGTATCCCATCCTATGCTGACCGTGCGGGCACCGGCGACGAGCGCGAACCTCGGGAGCGGCTTCGACGTCTTCGGGGTGGCGTTCGAGCGGCCCGCCGACGTCGTTCGCGTGGAGAAAGCCGACCGGACGACGATCGAGGTGACGGGCGTCGGCTCGCAGTACATCCCCGAGGACCCCGAGAAGAACACCGTGGGCGCGGTCGCGGAGGCGCTCGACGCTCCCGCGCACATCAAGATCGACAAGGGCGTTCGGCCGGCGTCGGGGCTCGGCTCCTCGGCGGCGAGCGCCGCCGGGGCGGCCGTCGCGCTCAACGAACTGTACGACCGCGGCAAATCGAGGGAGGAGCTCGTGCCCATCGCCGCCGAGGGCGAGGCGGTGGTGTCGGGCGACGCCCACGCCGACAACGTCGCGCCCTCCATTCTCGGCGGGTTCACCATCGCGCGGTCCGACGGCGTCACCCGCTTGGGGACGGACATCCCGCTCGTGGCGTGTCTCCCCGAAATCGTCGTCTCCACACGCGACGCGCGAGGGGTCGTCCCCGAGGGCGCCCGCATGAGCGAGGTGGTCGAGATCGTCGGCAACGCCGCGACGCTCACCGCCGGGATGGCGCGCTCGGACCCCGAACTCGTCGGTCGCGGGATGGACGACCCCGTGGTGACGCCCGCCCGAGCGGAACTCATCGACGGCTACGCCGAGGTTCGAGCGGCCGCACTCGCGGCGGGCGCGGCGGGCGTGACGATCTCCGGTGCGGGGCCCGCGGTGCTCGCGGTTTGTCAGTCCGGTAAGCGGCGGTCGGTCGCGACCGCGATGCTCGACGCCTTCGACGCCGAGGGAATCGAATCACGCGCGTATCAGACGCGCGTCGGCGCCGGCGCGACGCTCTACTGAGTGGCGAACAGGCGGAACGTGACACTCCCTGTGCCACACGCAGTCCCGGATGGTGTTCCACGCGACAGCCTCGGCCATCCGGGGCGACACTCACGGCATGGGCTCGGTGGCCGCCCTTTCGGTGAAAAACGTTCGCCAGCGGTCAGAAAACTAGTCGGTCGTCAGTAGGTGAACTCGGTGTCGATGGCGCTCGACACCTCTGTCATCGCGACCGCGGCGTTCGAGTACTGGAGGACCTTCTGCATGTCGCCCTCGATCTCGAAGACGCCGGACATCATCCCGTCGATGGCGCCGATCTCACCTTTCGTGAGTTTGACCCAGTCGCTGTAGGCGCCACGGATGATGAACCCCCAGTCGACCTCGTCGGGCGAGTCTATCTCGCGGCAGTCGTAGACGTCGCCGTTCTCCAGCCCGATGAAGTAGTACCTGTCCTCGGGGAGCCGGTCGTCGGCGCCGATGTGGAAGATGAAGTCGCCGTTGAAGCCGACGCCCCAGCCCTCCGAGGCGTCCTGGTACGCGTCGTCCTCGTTCAGCCGTCGCTCGTACTCCTGAATCCACTCCTCGCTCGGGAATGCGTATGCCATGATGGTGGTCTCCGTGATATGTCGGAGTGCCACATCGAAAGCGTGTCGCGTGCTTAAGTATAGCCCCGTTCCAGCGACGTGGTTTCATACGTGGGCCGGGACGTCGCCCCCCGACGACGTCGGAGCGGGGCGCCGAACGGGATTTAAACACCCGGGTACGCCCCCCGCAACGTTTTACCCAGTCGGTTTTCCATACCCGTGTAGATAGACGCGTGACGACTAGCAAAGCGCACAGTCATCCAGGAGACACGGGTAGCGTGGCGACGCTGAGCCGGACCGAGCAGAAGGCGACGATCGCCGGCTCGCTCGTCGGGGGGCTCGCCGGGGCGGCGGTCATCTACGCGGCGTTCACGCCGCTGTACCTCCGGTACATGGCACTCGTCCTGGGCATCGGCCCGGGGTCGAAGACCCGGGGTGTCATCGCGTTTGTGGCGGTCGCAGCGCTGTTCGGCGCGCTGTTCGGCGCGTTCGCCGCCCGCCACGCCGGCACCATCGGGGGCAACCTCATCGCCCTCGCCAAGAGCAACGCGCTCACCCGAAGTCTGCTGGGCCCGTTCTTCAGACGTGCACCGCTCACGACCACCACGACCCTGATGGGGCTCACCTACGGCGCCATCCTCGGCCTGCTCGTCGGCCGCATCGCGGTTCCCGAACTCGTCATCGGCGCGACGCCGTTCTCCTACGAGCTGTCGCGAACCGCCGCCGGGCCCGTCTTCGGGTTCGTCGTCTTCGGCGGCGTCCTCGGGGTCACCTACGGCCGCATCGTCGAGCACGAGTCCTCCCTGACGGTTGGATCCGGGACGCTACTCGGCAACGGCGCCAGCGCGCTGGTGTTCGGCCCGCTCGTCGGCGCCGCCGCCGGGGCCGCGACGTTCCTCGTGCTCGTTCCCGGCCACCTCGCGTCGCTCGCGCTCATCGCGGGTGTTCGCCCGACCCCCGTCAGCGCGCTCGCCGTCTGGGGCATCCTGTCGTTCCTCCTCGCGCTGGTGTTCGTCTTTACGGCGGCTCGAACCGTCTCGAAGGGGAAGGGCTACGTGAAGGGCGTCACCTCCGCCGGCTTTGCGTACGGGGTCATCCTCGCCGTCGGGCTCGGAATGCTCGTCGTCCCCTACTACGCAACCCAGCTCACCGAGTGGACCATCGACGTGCCGAACACGAACCTCGGCATCATCATCGGCTACATCGTCTACGGGACGGCGCTCGGCGCCGCCTACGGCTCGGCGAAACAGAGCGGCTCCGTCCTCCCCCGCGTCGTCCGCGACCACCGCGACGCCGTCGTCTTCTCGTCGCTCCTCGGTGGGTTCCTCGGCGGCAGCATCGTCTATCAGGCCGGCGGTGACGCACAGCTTCTGTTCTACGGCTCGCTCGTCGGCTACGCGGGCTCGGTGCCCCGCTCGTGGGCCGTCTGGATGGGCCTGACGTTCCTGCTCGGGGTCTTCTTCGTCCGCTACGTCCGCCCGCGCGACGAGTCCGAGGGGTACCTCTGGCGGTCGACCCGTCGCGGCCTCGGCTTCGGTGCGGTCTGCGGCATCTTCGTCGGCGGCATCCTCGTCCCGGCGCTCGTCTCTGCCACCACGACGTTCGACCTTCCGGTGCCGTACCTCAACCCGATGGTCGTCATCGGCTACACGCTGTTCGGCGGCGTCATCGGCGCGGGCTACGGTGCGAGCTTCGAAGAACACGGCCTCGCCGTCGGCGCGAAGACGACGAAGGGCGTCGTCTTCGGCTCGCTACTCGGTGGGCTGATGGGCGGCCTCGTCATCCACCACCTCGCGGGGCCCGTCTACATCCAGTTCGTCGGCTCGCTGTTCGGCGTCGGGGGGTCGGTCGCGAAGTCGTGGGCCACGTGGCTCATCGTCTCGCTCGTCTTCGGGGCCGGCTTCGCCCGCGTCGTCGCCAGCAGCATCGACGCCTACGTCGACTCGATGCTCTCGATGACCGAGAACAACCCCGACCTCCGGGCGTTCCTGCAGCCGCTGATGGAGCGGGCCGCGCTCACCACGACCGCGACGAGCATGGGGCTCGCCTACGGCGCCGTCCTCGCGCTCGTCGTCGGCGCGCTCGCGCTCCCGCTCCTCGTCAGCGCCACCACCCCGTTCACGTTCCCCTTCGAGTTCGGGATGAATCTGGCCTACCTGTTCGGCTTCGTCGTCTACGGCGGCTTCCTCGGTGCCGGCTACGGCGCGATGGTCGAGTTCTAACCCACTTTTTCCGCGAGGGGCTTCGCTCGCTCCGCTCGCTCAGCCCCTCGGCAAAAACTTGGGGAAAAATAGCGCCTGCTCCTTCCGGCGCGCTTCGCGCGCCTCCAGTCCGCGGGCGCTACGCTTCGCGCCTTCGGCGCTCAGCGTGAACCGCTCACTCGCTTCGCTCGTTCACGGATGCTCGGGGCGAGTGAGCCGAAGGCTCACGAGCGAAGGAGGTGCAAAAAGTGGGTGTGTTAGTCCATCGCGATGTACGTCCGGGTGTCCTCCACCCCCTCCAGATTCTGAATCTGGGTGGCGGCGATGGTCTTCACCTCGGCGGGCGACGGCACCTCGACCTTGGCGATGAGGTCGACGTCGCCGGCGACGATGTGGGCGCTCGTGACGCCCTCGATGGCCTCGATCTCGCCTTTCAGTTTGTCCGCGTCGCCGGTGTACGCCTTGATCATGACGTACGCGTGGACGAGGCTCATGCGCTCCCACCCGCCGGGATGGCGTGGCTGTTCTCTCCGACGATGATGCGCCTGACGTCGGTGAGATGTTCGTAGTCCGCGAGGATGATGGCGCGGTCACCCGTCTCGAACGACTCGTCGTCGGTCGGGAGCTGGTAGGTGCCGTCGCGCTTCCCGAACGCGAGCAGGCGGGAGTCCGCGGGCAGTTCCAGCTCCGAGAGCGTGTAGCCGTGCATCGGTGACTCGTCGGTGACCGTCAGCTCGACGATCTGGAGGTGCTTGGCGATGTCGGCGATGGCGCGGATGGAACCACCCAGGAGTGCGTTCTTCGCGACGATGGCGCCGAGCCGTTCGGGGTAGATGACCTCGTCGACGTCGCTCGCGTACTTGCGGAGGACGTACTCGTGGTAGTCCGAGGCCGCGCGGAGGACCGTCCGACAGCCGTGTGACTTCGCGATCATACAGGCGATGACGTTCACGTCGAACTCGCCGGAGAGCGCCGCGAGGCCGTCGGCCTCGTCGAGACCGATGTCGAGCAGCAGCTCCTCCTGGGAGCCGTCGCCCTGCACGACGTCGTACCCCTCGTTGGTGAGTCGGTCAACCGTCTTGCGCTTCGGCTCGACGAGCGTCACCTCGTGTCCCTCCTGTCGGAGGACGCGGGCGGTTCGCATTCCGACCCGACCAGCACCCACGATAACGAATCGCATGGTACTCGTTACGACGGTGGGGGTCAAAGACCTTGCCCCGCCGCCGGGCAAAGGTTTTTGCTCGGACCCGGCCAACGGGTGTGCATGGTGCGAGCATTTATCATGATCAAGGCTGACGCGGGCGACGCGGAGCCGCTCGTTGGGTCGGTGTCGGCGCTCGACCACATCACCGAGGCACACGTCGTCGCGGGCGATTTCGACGTCATCGCCGAGGCCGAGGCCGAGGAGGTCCGCGACGTCATGGGCACTGCCGCCACCCAGATTCGCGAGCTCAAAGGTGTCGCGGACACCAAGACCTACGTCTGTCTCGAGTAACGTCGCCGGTACCTAGCGCTCCACGCCGTCGACGTCGTGCCGCTCGACGTGGTCGTGGAGCCACGCCCGCTGGTCCTCCAGCCGCCGGGAGGTGCTGGCATAGGCGTGGTCGAACACCTCGTCCGGGCCTGGTTCGGGTTCGGACTCGGCGCGGGCGACCGCCTCGTCCAGTTCTTCGTCGGCAGCCGCGGCGAACTCCGAGCGGGTCGCCCCGTCGATGACGCCCTGTGCGAGCAGGTACTCCTCGTATCTGTCCAGCGGGTCGCGAGTCCGCCAGTCGGGGTAGTCGGCCACGTCCTCGTACCGCGAAGGGTCGTCGCTCGTGGTGTGGGGACCCTGTCGGTAGGTGAGCGTCTCGACGAGCACGGGCGAGCCCGCTCTCGCAGACTCGATGGCTGCACCGACGCGTTCGAGGACGGCCAGCGGGTCGTTGCCGTCGACCTGTTCGCCTGCGAAGCCGTAGGCCTCGGCCTTCACGGCGATGGAGTCGCTCCGCGTCTGGCGCTCGCGGGGCATCGAGATGGCCCAGCCGTTGTTCTCACAGAGGAAGACGACCGGCGCGTCGAACACGCCCGCGAAGTTGAGCCCCTCGTGGAAGTCCCCCTCCGAGGTGGCGCCGTCGCCGAAGTAGGCGACCGCGACGTGGTCGTCGTCGCGGTAGTTCATCGCCATCCCTGCACCTGCGGCGTGGGGGATTTGCGTGGCGATGGGAACCGCCTGCGGGAAGTTCGGAACGTCGTGCCCGGAGGTGTACTCGGGGAAGCCGCGCCGGAACAGCAGGAGGTCGTGCATGGGGACCCCGCGTGCGAGCTGCATCGCGTTCGACCGATAGGTGGGGAACAGCCAGTCGTCCTCGGCCATCGCGCGGGCGGCGCCGACCTGTGAGGCCTCCGCGCCCCTGAACGGGGGGTAGCCGGACATCCACCCGCGCCGCTGGAGCGCGAGTGCCCGTTCGTCGAACCGCCGGGCGCGAACCATCTCGTGCAGGAGGTCGCGGGCGGTTTCCGCCGAGAAGGGCGTCTCGTCGAGGGCTCGCTCGCCGATGACCCGGTGCATACCCCGGTGTCAGCCGGGCGTCCCAAATCGGTTTCGCAATTCTTTCCGCGCCGGCGGTCGGGGGCCGCTCTCCCGTGAGATGCCCGAACGACACTCCCCGGACATGACCGGTAGGAGATGACTACCGTCGCGCAGTCGTGCGGTTCTCCTACAAATACGCTGCGGTGAACTCGCCGTTTAATACGACGAATATAAGGGGATGGGTTTGATACCCATGGTTGACAGGCGCATACATGGTACTGTTTCCCACAATAGTCGATACCGTCGTCGGAGCACCGCTCCGGGTTGCAGATGCAGTCGTGGGTGAGTCGTTACGGGTTGCGGGTCTGTCAGCGGACCGCGAGCCGCACCATCTCGAACCCGACTACACGGACGAGCATTCGAACTACGTAGACGTCGCCGGAACGAGCGTTCACTACCGCGACGAGGGGGAGGGGCCGACACTTCTCCTGTTGCACGGGACGTTCTCCTCGTTGCACACCTGGGACGACTGGACCGACGAGCTGAAAGACGAGTACCGGGTGGTCCGGGTCGACCTCCCGGGCCACGGTCTCACCGGTCCCCACTCGGGGTTCAGCTACCACATGGACGGCTTCACCGCGTTCGTCGAGGCGTTCTGTGCGGAGCTCGGCCTCGACGACTTCACCATCGTCGGCAACTCCCGTGGGGGCGGTATCGCGTGGCGCTACGCGCTCGACTACGACCGCGCCGAGCGGCTCGTCCTCATCGACGCGATGGGGTTCCCGATGACGCCACCGACGCCGCTGATGCGGTTGTTGGCGATTCCGGGGTTCCCGACGGCGTTCCGCTGGCTCACACCCGAGTGGTTCATCGCCAACGCCGTCCGCGAGGTGTACGGCGACGCCGAGCGCATCGCGCCCGGCACGGTCGAGCGCTACCACGACCTCATGCTGCATCAGGGTAACCGGGCGGCGCTCGCCGACATCCTCCAGCGCGACCTCGACCCCGACCACCGCTACGACGAGCTATCGGACATCGACCAGCCGACGCTCGTGATGTGGGGCGAACTCGACGCGTGGCTCCCGCCGAAGTGGGCGACCCGGTTCCGCGACTCCATCCCGGACGCCGAGTGTATCACCTACGAGGGCGTCGGCCACGCGCCGATGGAGGAAGTCCCCGAGCGGTCGGTCGCGGACCTCAAACGGTTCCTCGACGACTGGCGGCCGCCGGTCGCCATCGAACTCGACGAGCCAGCCGACCGGGTCGAGTCCTAGTTCGTCGTCACCAGTTCTATCACGTCGCGTGACGCCAGTGAGTGGTCCGCGCCGACCTGTCGCCCGTTCCGACAGTCGATGCCGTGGAGCAACCCGTCACCGATGTCCGAGTGGATGTGGTACGCGAAGTCCTCGGTCGTCGAGTCCTCGGGCAGCAGGAAGCAGTCGCGGAACCGTCCCTCGGTGTCGGCTTTCCCGTTCGCGCTCCCCGGGAAGACGGGGATGAACCCGAGCACGTCGAACAGCGCCCGCTCGATGGACTGCTGGACGCCCGCGCCACCGTACTCGGTCGTGAACTCGCGGATGGCCTCGAGCCCCTGTTCCTGTTCGTCGCTCACGTCGCCGACGACTTCGAACGTCTCGTCACCCGGGGTGTAGTCGACGACGCCCGCCTCCTCGGCGTTCTTCAGCGCCTTCTCCGCGTGGGCGCTCGCCGGGACGATGGTGAGGTGGTCGTACTCGGGGTCGCTCGTGATCTCCTCGTAGTTCGCCTGCGCCTCGGGCGTGTCCATCTTGTTCGCCGCGATGAGGATGGGCTTCGTCTCCTTGCGGATCTCGCGGGCGAGTCGCTCCTCGTCGTCGCCGTCCCAGGTTTCCGGGTCGAGCGTGAGGTCACACCGCAGGATGAGCTGTTTCACCTCGTCTTTGGTGATGCCGAACGCCGACATCTGCTCGGCGAGCGTCACCTCGATGTCCGTCTCGGCCTTGTTGTAGGCGTTCGCGTACTTCTCCAGGCCCTTCTCCAGGATCTCCAGATACCACATGTCGAGTTCGCGCTGGAGGAAGTCGATGTCCTCACGGGGGTCGTGGCCCTCCGTGGGCTCGCCTTCGGCGTCGGTCTGGCCCGAGAAGTCGACGACGTGGACGAACACGTCCGCCTCGTTGAGGTCGGTGAGGAACTTGTTGCCGAGCCCCTTCCCCTCGTGGGCCCCCGGGATGAGGCCGGCGACGTCCACGAGCTTGACGGGGACGAACCGCGTCCCCTCGCGGCAGACGCCGACGGAGGGCGAACAGGTCGTGTCGAACTCCGGGGCGGCACATTCGACGCGAACGTACGCCTCGCCGATAGAGGGGTCGATCGTCGTAAAGGGGTACGCGCCCTCGGGCACGTCGTTCATTGTCGCGGCGTTGAAGAACGTCGACTTGCCCACCGAGGGCTTGCCGACGAGACCGATGGTGTAGCTCATTGACGGAAACGGGAGTCTCGCGCGTTTCAGCGTTTCCACCCGAGGGCGCCGTGGTATGCGGTTCCGTAGCGAAGGTTGCGGGTGTCGCGCCCGCGGGACGAGCGGGTTGGTATGCCAGACAGGGCCCGAGTCGGCCTGGGGTCAGTCCCAAACTGGTCCGGGTTGCTCCGGGCTGGTTCGAACGACACCCACTGGCGGCAGGGCTATCTCGAGGTTCGACCTACGGAACCCGATGCAGTCAGACGCCGATGTGTACCCGATGCCGCTGTTCGTCCGCCTCGCCGTCTCGGACGTCGGGACGTCGACGGCGTGGTACGAGGCGCTGGGCTTCGAGGTCGTCTACTCGATGCCCGTGATGGCGCACGTCCGGTACCGTCGGTACGCCGACGTGATGCTCGCCGCCGACGAGACACAGCCGGGTGCCGGAGCCCCACGCGCGACCCCTCGGGGGAGCGGCATCTCCATCTACCTCAACGTCGCGGACGAGTCGGTCGACGACGTGGCCGAGCGCGCCCACGAGGCCGCTGCGGAGATAGCCGTCGAGCCACACGAGACGCCGTGGAACACGCGGGAGGTTACGCTCACGGACCCCGACGGCTACGAACTCGTCTTCACGGAGGTCGTCGACGCCGACCGGAGCTTCGAGTCGGTGATGGACTCCCGAGTGGACTGACCCGCGTCGGCGTGGGTTTGTAATCCTCCCCGTCCAACCGCCGGTATGCTCGACCTCGACGGCTCCGACGGTGGCGGCCAACTCGTCCGCTCGGCGCTCACCTGCTCGCTACTCACCGGCGAGGGGTTCGACCTCTCCGGCATCCGGGGCGACCGCCCCAACCCGGGGCTCCGGCCCCAGCATCTCGCAGCGGTGGAACTCGCCACCGACATCGGTGACGCGACGGTCACGGGCGACGCCATCGAGAGCGGGCACCTCACGTTCGAGCCCGGCGCCGTCTCGCCCGGCGGGTACGCGGTCGACGTCGGGACTGCGGGGAGTCTCACCCTCCTCTGTGACGTCGTGGTTCCGCTCGCAGCTCACCTCGATAGCCAGCTCGACCTGACCCTCGACGGCGGCACCGACGTCAAGTGGTCACCCCCCACTGATTTTCACCGCCACGTCAAGCTCCCGCTGCTCCGGTCGGCGGGCTGGGACGTCACGCTCGCGGTCGAGCGCCGGGGGTTCTATCCTGCTGGCGGGGGCCGAATCGAGCTGTCACTCTCGCCGTGTGACCCGTCGCCGCTTCAGCTCACGGACCGCGGCGCCAGCGAGCACGCACACGTCTTCGCCGTCGAGAGCGAGCACCTCGCGGACGCCGAGGTGGCCGACCGTCTCGCGACGGCTGCGGAGGAGGGACTGGCATCCGAGTGGTCGGTCGAGTCGAGTACCGAGACCGTCGCCAGCGACTCGCCGGGGGCAGTCGTGGTCGTCCGACTCGACTACGAAGGCGGCGTGGCAGGGGTCTCTGCACTCGGTGAGAAGGGCGTCCCCGCCGAGGACGTGGCCGAACAGGCAGTCGACGCCGTGAGGGCGTTCGACGTGGGGACGGGTGCCGTCGACGCGCACCTCGCGGACCAGCTCGTGCTCCCCGTAGCGCTCGCGGGGGGGACGGTCCGGATTCCCGAGGTGACCGACCACGTCGCCACCAACGTCGACCTCCTCCAGGCGTTCGGCTTCGACGTGACACTCGACGAGCGCGAGGCGGACGCGGTGCTCTCGGCGCCCGTCCCCTGAGCTGGTGAGGCTTCCGCCACACGAACGTTCAATCCAGTCCTCGCCGTAGCGAACGGCGTGCGCCCTCACCGCCTCGTTCTGCTCGTCGCCGCGCTGTTGCTGTTCGCCACACCGGCACTCGCGCACGTCCCGGTGTTCGCGACCGACAACGCGACGCCCGAGACGGCGTACCCCATCACCGACGCGTCGAAGTCGTGGTCCATCTACGACCAGGTGGACGCAGGCGGGGTCGCGTACTACGAACTCGACTTCGACGCCGGCGACCGCCTCCGAGTGAGCGTGTTCACACCTTCGCGCTCGCTGACGCCGTCGCTGGTGCTCGCCAGCCCGGCGCTCGACGAGTCTGACGCGGTTCCGGCGCGGGTCGCAGTACCCGACGGATACGGACGGGAGGTCGTCGCGGGGAGCCGCCCGGACTGCGCCAGCTACGAGCCGTTCGCCCCGTCGAGCTTCTACGACACCGTCCAGCTCGACCGCGAGGTCGAATCCGGTGGCCGCTACCTGCTCGTGGTGTACGCCGACGGCTCCGGGCCAGTCGGACTCGCCGTCGGGCAAGAAGAGCGGTTCACGCCGACCGAGTACGTTCGCGTCCCGCTCGACCTCGTGCGCGTCCACCTCTGGGAGGGGCAATCTCCTGCAGTGGTGTTCGGCCCGCTCGTCGCCGTCCTCGGGATCGGCATCGCGCTCGGGCGGTCACGGCTCCCTTCTGCCCGTCCGGCGTCCATCTCGGCGGCGCTGGGGCTCGCGGGGCTGCTCTACGTCGGAACCGCCGCGGGGACGGCGCTCCAGACCGTCATCGCCGTCTCGCGCAGCGGGCTCACCGCTGGCGTGCTCGTGACGGCCGTGTTCGTCGTCGTTCCCCTCCTACTCGGCGCGTGGCTCCTGCGACGGGCGCAGGCGCCGGCACAGCTGACGACACGCAGTCGACTCGCGGCGCTCGTCGTCGGCGTCGTTGGACTCGCGACGTGGGCGGGGTTGCTCGTGGGCCCGGCGCTCCTGTTCGCGGTCGCGATAGCCCCGAAAACGGGATTCGGTGTCGGGTCTGGAGCCTAGGCGAGGCGGGCGAACGCGAGGTCGCCGCTGATGTTCTCGATGTACGCGTCGACGACCTGTCCCTCCTGTGCGCCGGGGACGAAGATGGTGTACTTGCCGCGGTTGGCGACCCCGTCGCCCTTGCGGCCCGTGCCGGTGATCTCGACCTGGTAGGTCTTCCCCTGTTCGAGCGTCGGCTGCTTCTTCGCCGACGTCTTGCGCGTCTTCTGGACGGGGCGGAACGCTCCACACGCCGTACAGCGGAGCATCTGGACGCCGTCTTCGGTGACGAGTCGGGTGTCGGGCAGGCCACACTCCGAGCAGGTGACGAACTCCTCGGTGTAGGCGTCGATGGCGGCCTCGAAATCAGCGATGGAGAACGACCCGTTGTAGCGGCCGCGGCCCTCCTCGTACTGGCCGTTCGTCCCGAGTTCGCGCTGGATGGCGCTGTGGAGGTGTTCGGGGTCACGCGATAGCGCGTCGGCGATGCCGCCGAGGTTCGTCAGACGGGTGAACGCCCCGTCGGTCTCTCCCTCGGGTGTGGGGACGTTCAGTCGGCTGCCCCCCTCGCCCGGTCGGTCAGGGAGGTCGTCGTGCGCACGGTCGAGAAGGCTGTCGTAGTCCATGTGGACTGGAACGGTTTCGTACGTATAGGCCCTGCGTATGTCGTGTCACCGCGGCACATATCGGGTGGACTCTTGGTGGTCGGCGTCCAACCGCTGACATGTCCGCCATCGACCCCGAAGCCGCGGCGCTGTTGACGAGCGAGCCGCTGCTCGCGCATCTCGCGACCTGTCGGGACGGCCGTCCCCACGTCGCACCGGTATGGTATCTGTACGGCGATGGCGTCGTCGAGGTCGTCACCAGCGGGCGCAAGCTCGCCGACCTCCGCGAGAACCCGTACGTCTCGCTGTCGGTCGAGCAGAGCGAGCGCGGGGACCCGGAGTGGATGGTGTCGCTCCGGGGGACCGCGACGGTCCTCGATGACGACGACGCCTTCCGCGAGGCGAACGCGCGCATCAACCGGAAGTACGGCGCCGACGAGGACGCCTGGACCGACAACACGCTCGTTCGCATCGAGGTGGGGTCAGCGAGCCACCGGACGTACTGACGACGGCTGCGCGATCCGGTCGCCATGGTGCCCGGGGATTATGCCCTCACGTGCGGTAGCCTCGTGCATGACGGGCTCCGACGCCGGTCTCGACGCCGCTGGCCGCCGTCGGCTGGCGGCAATCCGTGCCGCCGAGAGTCTCGCGGCGCTCGCTTCCGTCGTCGACGCGGCCGACGAACACGAGGCGTACTTCACGGCGAAACGCGAGTGGCGCGACCTCCGGGGTCGTGAGCTGGCGGTGCTTCCGCGACGGCCCGGGCTGCCCGGCTCCTGTGTCGTCGTCGACGGCCACACGTTCTGTGCCCACGGGGTGACGCACGCTGCGACCGACGCCGAACGCACGTTCCTCCGCGAGCACGTCACCCGTGCCGTCGACGCCGGCGCGACCGTCTACTGCGAACAGGGCATCCGCCGGATGTACTTCGACGACCTCCCCGCCGTGTGTGAGATGGACGACTACCGCTGGGCCATGCAGCGGTGTGCGGAGCTCGACGTCGACTCGCACGTCGGCGACCTCCTGGATGGGTTCGACGGACTCGCCGACCAGGTCGACTCGCTCGCCGCGCGGTTCCAGACGGCGGTGTTTTCTCTGGTCGACTCGGGTCGGGAGGTGTACGGCGAGGAGTTCGCCCGTGCGCTCGGTGACGTGGCGTCCAGTTTCCTCACGAGCCACGCCGGCCTCGCGGTCGGCGACGAGTTCGCCTCGTTTCGGCTCAGTCGGGCGGCCGCCGAGGACCCCGCACGGCTCCGCGACCTCCAGCACTACTACGAGCGGGCGTTCCTGCCGCAGCCACTCGAACGCGAGTGGCTCCGGCGGCACGACCCCGAACTCGAACTGGTGACCCACGCCCGCAACGAGCGGATGGCCGACTACGCCGTCTACCACAACGACGACGCCGAGCGCGTCCACCTCGTCGTCGGGGCCGCCCACCAGCCGGGGGTTCGTTACTACCTCGAACGGTTCCGTGACGGCGACCGCGAGCTGTCGGGGTTCGAGCCCGTCTGAGTCGCCGTGACACACGCTATCGCGAGTCCCCGAGTACTTTAACGTGGGGAGCACCTATCCGGTACAATGAGCGAGGAACAAGAGGAGCGACGAAACCTCAGGATGCCGAACGAGAACGAACTGTTCGCGGTCGTCACACAGCACAACGGCGGCAACCACGTCCGCGTCCAGTGTGAGGACGGGAAAGACCGGATGGGTCGCATCCCCGGCCGCATGAAGTACCGCACGTGGATCAACGAGGGCGACGTCGTCCTCGTCGAACCGTGGGACTGGCAGGACGAGAAAGCGAACATCGAGTGGCGCTACACCGGGCAGGACGCCGAGCAGCTCCGGCGGGAAGGCCACATCGACTGACCTGTTTTCGCGGGGTGCTGGCGGATGTGACGCTGACTCGGAGTCGGTGCTCCGGGCTTCGGATTACGGGGCGGCCACGTCGACGGTCAACACCGGCGCGTCGGCGTTCGCGGTGACCGTCCGGGAGACGCTCCCGAGCATCGCCTGCTGGTAGTCGACCTGTCGGGTGCCCATCACGACGAGGTCGGCCTCGATGTCGGCGGCGAACGCGAGGATCTCGTCGGCGGGGTCGCCGCTCCGGCACGTCGTCTCCACGGCGACGCCCGCTTCGGCGAACCAGTCGGCGGCCGCGGCGACGGTCGTCTCGCCCTGCTGGTCGAGCTCCGCCTCCACCTCGTCTTTCATGTCGTCGTCGAGCGTGAGGAAGGCCCGCTTGTCGACGACGTGGAGGACGTGGACGGTGGCGTCGCGCGGCCCGGCGATCTCGGCGGCGTGCTCGAACACGCGTGTCATCGTCTCCGCGTCGTCGACTGGCACCAGAATCCGGTCGTACATACTCGAAGGTACGGTCAAGGGGATTAATACTCGGACGATTTCGCTCCGCGACGGGAGAGTTATCGGGCCCGCGCCACCACTCGACGTATGCACCTCCCGCCGGTCGGCCTCGGTACGATGGGCATCGACGACCCAACGGTCGTCGAAACGGCCCTCGACGTCGGTTATCGCCACCTCGACACCGCGCAGATTTACGAGAACGAGCAGGTCGTCGGCGACGGCCTCGCTGCGAGCGACGTGTCGCGCGACGAGGTGCCCGTCGCGACCAAGCTGTGGGTCGACGACCTCGGTGCCGACCGCGTGCGGGCGTCGACCGAGGAGAGCCTCGCACGCCTCGGGCTCGACCGAGTCGACCTGCTGTACGTTCACCGACCCCGCGACACGTACGACCCCGCGACCACCCTACCCGCGCTCGACGACCTCGTTTCTGCTGGGCTCGTCGACAACGTCGGGCTGTCGAACTTCACCGTCGACCAGCTCGCCACCGCGCGCGAGTACCTCGACGCGCCCATCGCCGCCCATCAGGTCGAGCGCCATCCCCTCTTTCACGAGGAGGCCCTGCTCGCGGACGCCCGCGAGCACGGCTACCCGCTCGTGGCGTACTCGCCGCTCGCGGGTGGGCGAGTCCGCGACTTCCCCGAAGTGCAGGCAGTCGCCGAGCGACACGACACCACGCCCGAGGCGGTCGCCATCGCGTGGCTCGTGGGCACGGATGGGGTCGTCACGGTCCCGAAAGCGACCTCACGTCGCCACCTCGAAGCCAATCTGGCGGCCGCCGACCTCGAACTGCCCGACGCGGACCGTGCGGCCATCGAATCCATCGAGCGAGTAGAGGAGTTGTTCCCCGAGTAAGCTCCGCCGACCGTTTTTCGCGCGAATAGGTACTCCGAACCGAGTAGTAATTTTGTCTATTAATCAGGAAGGAATTAAGGTCGCCGAGCGGCAGGGACTCGACATGGCCACGACGGAGGGCTCTGCCGCCGGTCGAACTGTCGACACCCGACAGCGCATCTACGAGTACGTCGCCCGGGAGGGTCGCGTCCGCCGCGAGGAGGTCCGGACGGCGGTCCGCCGGATGCCCGCGAGTGCGTCGAAGCCCTCGCGTTCGGGCGTCGACCGCGCTCGCGGCACCGAGCCGCTTCGCCCCTCGGAGCTCCAGCGGCACCTGGATGCGCTGGCGCGCGAGGGGCGACTCGACGTCAGCGGCGACGCCGTCACGCTCGTCGAGTAACCAGCAGCGACCCGACGGGGCTTTACGTCTCCGTCGACGGTACCGAACGTGGATTCTGATGAGGTCCGACGGGAGTGGGAAGAGCGGTCGGGAGAGTACTCGCCGGCGTACTACGCCCACTACGGGGCCGACGACACGAGCGAGTCGATTCACCGCATTCTCGAGGAGCACCTCGACCGCGATGCGGCCGTCCTCGAACTCGGCTGCAGCTCCGGGCGCCACCTCGCGCACCTGCACGACCACGGGTTCGACGACCTCTCGGGTATCGAACTCAACGCCGACGCGTTCGACGTGATGGCCGAGACGTACCCCGACCTCGCCGAGACGGGCACGTTCTACCACGCCGCCATCGAGGACGTGGTCGGCGACTTAGCCGACGACACGTTCGATGCGGTGTTTTCGGTCGAGACGCTCCAGCACCTCCCGCCGGACGCCGAGTGGGTGTACGGGGAACTGGCTCGCATCACGAGCGGGCTGCTCGTCACCGTCGAGAACGAAGGAGGGCCCGACGCGGACGGGGGCCCCGACGCGGACGTGAACTACGTTCGCGACGAGTTCCCGCTCTACTACCGCGACTGGAACGACATCTTTACCGCGCAGGGGCTCACCGAGATCGAGACGGTTTCGGGCGACCGCGACACGCTCCGGGCGTTCCGGTCGCCTCCCGAGTAATCGGACACTCGGCGGGCGTCGATCGGTCTCGCTCTGGGTCGATACTACGCCGTACTGCGCACCCACCACTGCTGGTGCTCTGGGGTGTAATCTTCTGAAGAATTGCTGTTACGCTATGTCGCCGTGTGGCGACGGTGCGAACTAGTTATGCGCGGACGACGTTCGTCGCGCGGGGGCCCTTCGGGGCGTCCTCGATCTCGAACTCGATTTCCGTACCTTCCGTGAGATCCTCACCGCCAACGTCCTCCATGTGGAAGAAAACGTCCTCGTCAGAGTCCTCAGTCGTAATGAAACCGTAGCCGCCAGTGTCGTTGAAGAAGTCAACCTTACCGTTTGCCATTGCAAATAGACAAACCCGGCGTTGACGGTTAAGGGTTTGGAATTCGTTATCCTGAACGCCGATTTCGTAGACGTTTGTGCTTTACTTGGCGGGGGTTCGTGAAATTTATCCGCAACACGTCGGTTCTGCGCGGCTGTGGTGCCAGACCAGTCATTCTCAGCGAGTGGTTCCGTTGGTCCCACAGTTCCCTCGCGGAGGACCGAAGCACTGCTGTCGTCGGGTTCTGTCGCTGACCCCTTCGTGCCCCACGGTCGCACGGCGCTCGGCGTCCAACAGTTAACCCGCTCCGGTTCCTCCGGGGTGACATGCCCACGGCCCGCTCGCTCGATGCCCTTCGTCTGACGCGCCCGGAACTCGCGGTGTTCGTCTCCGGCGTCGCCAGCATGGGTCTCGAAATCCTCGCGGGGCGGATGATCGCCCCGCAGTTCGGCAGCAGCATCTACACGTGGGGGAGCATCATCGGCGTGTTCCTCGCAGCGCTCAGCTACGGCTACTATCGCGGGGGCAAGGCCGCGACCCGCGCGACGAACGACCGGATGGCCCGCGTGTTCCTCCTCACGGCCGCGTACGTCGCGGGACTCATCTTCCTCGGCGACCTCATGTTGCGCGCGCTCTCGGGGTTCCCGCTCCCGAGCCGGTTCGCCTCGCTCCCCGCCATCACCTTCCTGTTCGGCCCGCCGACGTACCTGCTCGGGTACATCAGCCCCTACGCCGCCGAGCTCTCGAACAAGGAGGGACTGGGCGCAGCGTCGGGCCACGTCTACGCGGTCGGCACCGTCGGGAGCATCGTCGGCGCGTTCGCCACGACGTTCCTGCTCATCCCGTCGCTGGGCATCGACCAGATCGCCCTCGTGTTCGGGCTGCTGTCGGTCGCGACGGCCGTCGTGCTCCTGCGTCCTCGTCCGGACCGCGACCAGCTGTTCGCGAGTGTCGGCGTCACCGTCCTCCTGCTTGCGGCGGTCGGCAGCGGCGTGGCCGGCATCACCGTCGAGGGCCGCGTCGTCTACCAGACGCAGACGCCGTATCAGGAGCTCCGGGTCGTCGACTTGGGCGACACGCGAACCCTGTATCTCGACGGCCAGCGCCACAGCGCGATGGACCGCGACGACCCCTACAGACACGTGTTCGACTACACGCGCTACTTCCACCTCCCGCTGCTGTTCGCCGACGACCCGGACGAGATCGACCGCGTCCTGTTCATCGGTGGCGGCGGGTTCACCGGCCCCAAGCGGTACGCCCACGACTACAACGTCACCGTCGACGTCGCCGAAATCGACCCCGAGGTCGTCCGGGTGGCAGGGGAGTACTTCGGCGTCGAGGAGTCGCCCCGGCTGAACATCTACACCACAGGTGGTCGCCAGTACCTGCAGGAGACGAACCGGACGTACGACCTCATCGTCCTCGACGCCTACCGGAAGGACAAGGTGCCGTTCGAGCTGACGACCGTCGAGTTCATGGAACTCGCATCGAGCCGCCTCGACGACGACGGGATGCTGTTCGCGAACGTCATCTCCGCACCGACCGGCCCGGCGTCGAAGTTCTACCGTGCCGAGTACGCGACCATGAGCCAGGTGTTCCCACAGGTGTACAGCTTCCCGACCGCGGGCGGTGGCGTCGTCCAGAACATCGAGGTCGTCGCGACGAAGGACGACACGCGCGTCACCGAGAGCCAACTGGTCACGCGAAACGAGCGCCGGGCCATCGGCATCGACCTCGCGAACGAGACGCGGAACTACGCGGGCGCGCCGAACACCGACGACGTGCCCGTCCTCCGCGACGACCGCGCGCCGGTCTCTAGCCTGCTCGACCCGATGGTCGGCCAGCGGTACGTGATTCAGGAGGCCAACGAGAGCGATACGCCGGGCGCGGCGGCCTGACCACCGGCTCCGAAGTCGTCGCTCGCCGGAACGACCGAACTCGTCATCTGTGCGGGCGATTACGCCGTGAGCTACTACACCGCGAGCGGGACCCACACGGGCGAGCTGTGGGGCATCGAGCCCACCGGCCTGGAGATGTCGACCGGGGGCATCGCCATCTACCGGTTCAAGGACGGGAAGGTCGTCGAGAGCTGGCACCAGTACGACCGGCTCGGCGCGTTCCAGCAGCCCGGTCTCGTCCCCGAGATGGGCTGACCGACACCGACCGGTTCGCCGGTCACCGTCTGGTTTTGTGGCCCGTTTTCGCAGTCAGTCGTCGCTACTGCTGGCGACCGGCTCGCCGATCTCGTCCGGCGATTCCGGTGCGTCGAACAGCGGGCTCTGGTCACCGGGCGCGAACGTGTTCAACAGGAGTGCCGACAGCGCCGTGAGAATGACCGGCTGGCCGAAGAACGTCTGGGCGGCCGCAGGCAGCCCCGAGATGGCGTCCGGGCGGGTGGCGATGCCGAGGCCGAGGCCGAGCGAGACGGCCATGACGGTCATGTTTCGGCGGTTCATCTCGCAGTGGAGGAAGACGAGCCGCACGCCGCTGGCGGCCACCATGCCGGCCATCAGCAGGACTGCGCCCCCGAAGACGGCCTGCGGGATGGTCGTGACGAGCGCGCCGACCTTCGGGCTCAGCCCCAGGAGCGCGAGCATCCCGCCGGTGATGGCGACGACGTGGCGGCTCATGACGCCCGTGAAGTTGACGATGCCGACGTTCTGGGAGAACGACGTGACGGGGAATGCACCGAACGGTGCACCGAGCGAGGAGAGCAGGCCGTCGGTGAACAGCCCCCCGCGGAACTCCTCGTCGCTGGGGGTGCGGCCTTCTGCTGCGGTGATGCCCGACATGTCGCCGACGGTCTCCATCGCGGAGACCAGAAAGAGGAACGCGAACGTGACGATGGCGACCGGATCGAACGCGAAGCCGAACTTCCCGGGTTGTGGGAGTGCAACCCAGGCAGCGGCTCCCACGGCCCCGAAGTCGACGAGACCGAGTGCGAGCGCGCCGGCGTAGCCGACGGCGATGCCGATGAGCGTGCTGAGCAGGCGGGTGATGCCGTCGGTGAACGTGTTGAGTACGACCGCGATGAGGAGCACGAGCGCTGCGAGGCCGATGTGGTGGACGGCGCCGTAGTCGGAGGCCGTGGGGCCGCCCGCGGCGTAGTCCATCCCAACGGGAATCAGGTAGAGGCCGATGATGACGACGACGAGGCCGGTCACCAGCGGCGGGAAGAACGACTCGATGCGCTTGAACTGCCAGCCGATGAGCCCCTCGACGAGGAAGCCGGCGACGAGGATGGAGCCGAACACCGTCGCCAAGCCGGCCGACGACCCGATGCTGATGGAGGCGCCGACGAACGTGAAACTCGTCCCCATCACGATGGGGAGGCGGGCCCCGACCGCGCCGACGCTGTACGCCTGCACGACGGTCGCCAGCCCCGAGAACAGTAGGACCATCTGGACGATGTACGCGAGGTCGCCGCCGCCGAGGCCGACAGCCCCGCCGACGACGTACGCCACGGCCGTCGCGGGGACGATCATCACCGCGAGGTGCTGGAGCCCCAGCAGCGCCGCCTTCAGCGGTGGCGGCTGCTCGTCTAGCCCGTACTCGATGTCGATTTCACCCTCCGTCATGGGCGCGACGTCCCGACCCTCCGACATAATTGTTTCGCGTTCTCGCGTATCGGCGGCGACCGTTGGGTGAAAGTATGCATGAACGTGCGTTTTCTCAGTCGTGCACGACGACATCGCCGTCCTCGACGGTGATGTCGAGGAGGCTCGTCACCTCGTGGTCCACGTCGTCGAGTGCGGAGGGGCCCACCTTCCGGAGGGCGACGACGATGTCCGCGACCTCGGCGCCGATGTCGTCGAGCGCACCGCAGATGGCCGCGAGCGTCCCGCCCGTCGAGAGCAGGTCGTCGACGACGAGCACGCGGTCCTCGGGTTCGACGTCGTTGATGTACATCTCCGAGGAGGAGTAGCCGGTCTGCTGGTGGAGCGCGACCTCGCCGTCGAGCCCGTACTCGCGCTTGCGGATGACGACGAGAGGGATGTCCGATTGGAGCGAGAGCGCGGTGGCGATGTGAATGCCCATCGCCTCGGGGGCGACGATCTTGTCCACGTCGAGGTCCGCGACCTGCGTGATGCCGATGACCACTTCTCGAAGGAGGGCGGGTTCGAGCATCGGCACGCCGTTCGAGATGGGGTGGACGAGGTACTCGTAGCCGTCCTTGTCGATTATCGGTGCGTCGTGCAGTGAGTCGCGGAGCCGGTCCATGTCGTCGCATCCGAGTACCGGCGGAAAAACGGTTCGTTCTGTCGGCTTCGGCACTCACGACTCGGGAACTATCCACAGTGAATGAGGTCAGCGTGGCTATAGCGTCTGCTCGTCCTGTCACTCCTCGTCCAGCATCCGGATGCCGCGCTCTACGACTGCCTCGGTCACGAAGAGACTCGTCTCACGCTGGAGTGCCCGCATGAGTGACGCCGCCTCGTCTCGATCAAGTAATCCGCGGCTGTACCCGAGCGCGATGACGCCGAGAGAGCCGTGCACTTCGACGCCCGCGTCGGACGCTGCCTCCCGGGCGGCGAGGTCGTCGGTTAGAAGAACGATGCCCCGCTCGTCAGCGACCGCAATCGCGGCGCGCTCTCCGGCGTCCAGTTCTTCAGCTCCGACTCGGCTCTCACCGGCTTCGACGAGTTCGTACGAGATGTCGGCCAACTCGCCCGGAACACCACCGGTCTCGACTTCCTCGTACACCGTCTCTGGAACGAGGAGTGTGTCGAACGTCGAGAGCAGTTCGAGCGATTCGATTTCGGCGAGATGAATGAGCGGTCCCGTGTCCGAGACAGCCACGAGCGTCACGCGTTCAGGCCCCAGTCGACGTCATCCTCGACGACCGCGCGCTCTCGGTCCGCTCGCTCGACTTTCGTCCGACCGACGTACTCGATGGCCTCCTCGCGGTCGAGTTCGCCGTCGAGGTACTGTGCGATGACGACGTCCTCCCACAGGTCTTCGAGACCGCGTTCGAGTGCCCGCTCGAACACCTCGGACTCGGGAAGGCCGCGAGCCTCCGCGATTTCTCGTACCCGGTCGGAAATTTCGGCGGCCATACAATGAGATTACTCGGCAACGTTGATAAACCCGTGTCTGCCTCTTCGGCGAGAACTTGACCGGGGCCTATGCCTACCGGGGCTACGACCGGATGCCCGCAGAAACGCCGTCTACCGTCAATAGTGGTCGGCCTCGGCACTCACGACTCACAATCTATCCATAGTGAATGTATTTAGCGGCTCTATAGGGTCCGCTCGTTTCGTTTCAGTTTCATCGACTGAGACGTCATCCGGGTTCGTTCCGTCAGTTGGTTGTAGGTCGGGTGTCCTACCGGGCGACCTCCGGTTCGTCATCGGCCTTGAGGGTGAACACCGTCGATTCGAGGGAGTGTTTCGAGACGGTAAGCATGCGAAGCATGTACGAACTGAGAAGGACGTACGGGGAAAGTGCGATGACGAACGCGAGATTGACATAGAGGAGTCGCGATCCGACTCCTGGGACCGTCGTTTGCGGAAAGAGGCCGGCATCCATCGCGAGCAGAACGTACGACGTGAAGACGATGACCGGGAGCGAGAGAATGAGGAGGGCACTCGATAGGTTCCGGAGTTCCCGCTTGAAATATAGCGTCGTGAAGTACTCTCGACCGGACGCGAGGATCGTGAGTATTCGGAGCAGTGTCGCGAGCGAATCGTGATCCGATTCCGTGAGTGCATCCCCGTGGGTGGCTTTCAGGCGGCGAGTCACGTTGATGTGGCGGGCGTAGGGATAATCGAGCGTGCTCAAAAGGACGATCGACACTCGAGGGTCGCTTTGCCGGATGCGCCTCTCGATCTGGGACAATCGTATGTCGATATCGTCGACGAGGGCAAGCAGGTTCGCCCGCGCTTGCTCGTCGGTCGTCGAGCCATCGGTGGTCCGGAGCGATTCCGTTTCGGAATGGATCGCCCCGATAACGTACTGGAGAAATGGCTGTAGCCCGGCCGGACTGATGCCGTCCTCCACGAGTTCCTCCAGCTCGATCTGGAAATCGATAGAATCCTCGATGCTGGCCAGTTTGACCTGGAGGGGAGCGAACTCCTGAGCGAGGGCTGCAGTATTGATCGAGAGGACGACCGAGACGAAGAGGATGATCCCGCCTAACAGCGTGTTGAACAGGGCCTGAACCGCTCGCGTCTCGGTGACGAGCCGTTCCATCTCGAACTCCCAGACGGTTCCGACCGTCAACAGCACCGACAGGATGACGACCTCCGCGAGAAATGCGAGCACTCGTCGATCCCCGGACAGGAGCACCCACCGAACCAACCAGGTGACCGGAGTCCGGAGGCTGGTCCCGGAAGAGTCGGAATCCGCTCCGATATCTGTGACCTGGTCGAAAATAATGTCCTCAACTCGATTGAAGCGACTATGCCGGCGTACGCTAATCAATATTTGGCTGCTATCGTAGCGATTGATTATCAGACGTTGAGCCGAACGGTCGTGTCGGTGATGTTCGAGACGTACTGGTCGGGCAAGTGATGGACCTGCTGGTTCACCGTTCCGTCCCAGTTCAGTTCCGAGAGCGTCTCCGAATCGGCGTCCGGGCCGACTTCGACGTACAGGTCACCGTTCCGTACGTCGTTCACGGTACCGACCTCGATGCCGTTCTGGTCGACTACCCGCTTTCCCAGGTGTTTGTCGGTGAACTGAGCAACCATGCGTACGAACGTACTCGCGCGAACGTCGAATACGTTTGGGATGCACTTGCTGGCAAGAGTCCCCGCGCGCCTCCGCGGTTTCTCGCACCCGGTCGGAAGGTCCGGCGGCTATGGCGTACGATCGCTCGGCAACGTTGTTAACTCCGCATCCGCGTGTCCGCTGAGGGCCTGCGGGGACTGGACACAACTAAATTCCCTTAGAGACGGCGTGAACCGTCAAAGATGGCGGCCTCGGCACTCATAGGGCTCGTCACCGCCGGCTGCCGAGACCGGCTCGGCCCGTCGCCTCGTCATCGGCCACTCGAGTGTACGCGACGCGAGAGAAGAACGCTTCGGGCTCAGTTCGATGTGAACGACTCGTACTCGACTTTCAGCTGCTCGGTCACGTCGCGGCCGTTCTCCTCGGCGCGCTGTTTGACGCTGTCGAGCAACTCGTTGAGGCTCTGTCCGGTCGACTCGGCCTCCTGTTTGAGCTCGCGCGTCAGCTCCGATTTCGAGCTGTCCCCGCCTTTCGCCTCCTGCAGCAGGGCTTTGAGGTCGGTTCCGGTCTCCTGCATCTCGCGTTGCAACTCCGCGAAGACACTGGATTCGGACATTCCACCTCATGATTCGGGCGGCTGTCTGAAATGGTTGGTGGCCCCTAGGGCTATGGGGGGTGGCTACATCCGACGGGTATGGACAGACGAACGCTGCTCGACCGGGCGCCGGACGACCCCGTTCGACTGCTCGACGCCGAGGGGGAGCTCGTCGACGACTACGAGCCGACGCTCTCGGATGGGAAACTGCTCTCGCTGTACGGGGACATGCGACTGGGCCGCCGGTTCGACGAGCGGATGGTGAGCCTCCAGCGGCAGGGCCGCATCGGTACCTACTCGCCGATGGCGGGGCAGGAGGGCGCGCAGTTCGGCTCGATGTACGCGCTCTCGGACGACGACTGGGTCTTCTACCAGTACCGCGAGCACGCCGCGCCTCTCACCCGCGGGTTTCCGCCGGAGTACCTCCACTACTGGGCGGGCTACGAGGAGGGGAACGCGGTGCTCGCGGACGCGAACATCTTCCCGCTGAACATCTGCATCGGCGACCACATCCCGCACGCGACGGGGATGGCGTGGGCCTCGAAACTCAAGGGGAACGACCACGAGGCGTTCGTCTGCCACTTCGGCGACGGCGCCACCTCTGAAGGTGACTTCCACGAGGGGCTCAACTTCGCGGGCGTGTTCGACACGCCGACGGTGTTCATGTGTCACAACAACGGCTGGGCCATCTCCATCCCGCGGGAGGACCAGACGAAGAGCGCGACGCTCGCGCAGAAAGCCGACGCCTACGGCTTCGAGGGGGTCCAGGTGGACGGGATGGACCCGCTCGCCGTCTACGAGGTGACGCGTGTGGCCCTCGAGAAGGCCAGAGACACCGAGAGCGGCGACCCTCGGCCCACGATGATCGAGGCGCTGGAGTACCGCTACGGCGCACACACCACCGCGGACGACCCGGACGCCTACCGCGACGAGGCCGAGGTCGAGGCGTGGAAACAGAAAGACCCCATCGACCGGCTGGAGGCGTACCTCCGCCGCGAGGACATCCTCGACGACGCGACCGACGAGCGCATCGGCGAGGCTATCGAGGACGCCATCGCCGAGGCCGTCGCGACGCTCGACTCGCTCGACCCCGACCCCGACAAGATGTTCGCCGACGTGTTCGCGGAGCCGACGCCCCGTATCGAGGCACAGCGCGAGTACCTGCGCGAGTTGCGCGAGCGGCACGGTGACGACGCGCTCATCCGCGACGAGTGACGCCCCGTTCCCCGCGCCAGGACAGGGTTCGAGATACAGCTATCTTGTTACGCAACCAATAGTAGGGGTTCGTGTAGCCGACCGCGCGTGGCGGTGCCGACGCGACCGCGAGGCTGCCGACGACCCGGAGCTATGGACCTGTCGCACCGCGACCGTTCGCTCGGGACGGTCGAAGGGACCCGAACCGGAGCGGAGCGAGCCAGCGCCACCGGCTTCGCGACGTACGCCCCTGGGGTCGCCGCCGGCGCCGCGGGGCTCGTCGTCTTCCTGACCGTCCACGCCGTCCTGATCCTCCCCATCTGGTTCGTGGCTCCGCTCGGTATCGTCGCCGCGGTCGTCGGTGGCGTGGCGGTGAACTGGGCGTACCGCAGCGTCGAGTCCCACCTCCCCGCGAGTCTCGGTGGCCGGTGGGTGGCGCTCGCTGGGGGTGCGATACTCGTGTTGACGCCGTCGCTGGTCGTCGCGTGGGCGGGCGAGCCGTACTTCACGGTCGTCGACGGCGTCCGCCGAGCGGCGGGCGACGGTCCCACCATCGCCGCTCGGTTCGTCGTCGAGTTCCTCCTCGTCACGACGCTGTCGGGGGCAGCGCTCGGGTGGGTCGTCACTCGGAGCCGCCGGGGGGCGCTCGCGGTGGCCGTTGCCGCGCTCGCGTTCGCGCTCGGCCCCGGGCACAACCTGCCGTTCTTCCACCTCCTGTACGCCCCGGCGCCCGCCACGACGGGGCTCCTGCTCACGCTCGCGACCATCCTGACTGCGAGCGCCGTCTTCGTGCTCGTCGACCGCATCGTGACGCCATCGGGGTCGTGAGCTGCCGAGAGTCGGCCCACCGGGGCCGTGAGCCGCCGAGAGCCGGCCGCACGGGCGAGTCGTGACCGCTCGACGGACGGTCGTCCCGGATACTGGGACTTGCCGGCCACGTTAATGACTGTCAAGCTCCAACACTACGGTATGACCACCGAGGCGCTCCGCGAGTTCGGCATGGTTCCGATGACCGATGAGGAGATTCGGGGGTTCCTGTCGAGTCAGAGCGTCGGGGTGTTGGGGCTTCCGACCGACGGCGCGCCGTCGATGCGCCCGATGTCGTTCTGGTTCGACGGCGACGACCGGCTCTACTTCCTCTACGTCCTCGGCGACGAGAGCCGGAAGGCCGAGTTGAGCGAGCAGGCCGAGGCCGCGAGGTTCCTCGTCTACCGCGCCGAGACGCGGTTCAACTGGCGAAGCGTCCTCCTGACGGGAACCATCGAGGCGGTTTCGGAGGCCGACTGCGAGGCCGTCGAGGACGTGATGGAGGTAGCGGGCCGCCCCGACGCGCTGGAGCAGGCGATGGGTGCGAGCGAGACGCAACTCGTCGAGTTCCACATCACCGACCGGACCGCCATCAAACACCTCGGGCTTCCGCCGGGGTTCGAGTCGGCTGCGGAGTGAAGCCTTCCCGGCGCGATTCAGCCGTCGATGCGCTCGCGGGCCGCGGCCACCAGCAGCGGGAGGTACACCGTCGCGTCGCCCTGGACCGTCACGTTCCGCGCCTCCTTCTTCAGCTTCCCCCACGACCGTGCCTCGTCGAGCGTCGCGCCCGACAGCCCGCCGGTCGAGGCGGGGTCCATCGTGATCTGGACCGCGTAGTCGTACGCGTCGGGCGTCACGAGCATCGTCTGGAGCGTGAAGTTCTTCGGGACGCCGCCACCGACGAGCAGACAGCCCGCGCGGTCGGCCTCGTACGCGAGGTCCGTCAGCGGCGTCATGTCCTTCAGCGCGTCGAGCGCGAACTCCGAGGTCTGTGAGTACATCCACGCCTGCAACCCGAGGACGGAGTCCGAGACGGCGGGACAGTAGATGGGCACATTGGATTCGTAGGCGGCAGCGGCGATACCTGCGTCCTCCGCGATGGCTTCCCGCTCGTTCACGGCGGCGTTCGCCTTCCCCAGCTCGCGCGTGAACCGCTCGATGCTGACGGTCCCCTCCTGTTCGAGGACGGGGAACACCTCGCTGCGGAGGTGGGACTCGAACAGCGCGAAGTGTTCCTGCGGGAGATACACGTTGTAGATGCGGTCGACTTCCTCGTCGCGCAACTGCTCGTCGTGCTCCTGTGGAGTCTTGTCGTCCGCGTGTTCCGCGCCGTGGTGGTGTTTGCCCCCGATGGCCTCGATGGCGTCGTGCGTGAGGTTCGCGCCGGTCGTCACGAGCGCGTCGACGTGCCCGTCGCGGATGAGTTCGGAGACGATGCTTCGCATCCCGGTCGGCGCCATCGCGCCTGCGAGGCTCATGAACACCGTGCAGTCGTCGTCCGCGAGCATCTCGGCGTAGACGTCGGCGGCCTCGTGGACCGCGGCGGCGCCGATGCCGGCCTCGCCGTACTCCTCGACGAGTTCGCCGACGGTCATCCCGCCCCAGACGTCGGTGTGGCCGAGCGGGTCGTGGTCGAACTCGTGGCGGTCGGGCTCCTGCCACTCGTGGGCGTCGTCGGAGTCGTCGGTCATTGCTGGGTGTGTGGCCGGGAAGCGTTTGAAGGACGCGATTGCCTTCGTACCGATGCCGAGTCTTACCGGCGTCGAAACCCGAATAGGGTGGCAACACAGACGACCACGTAGTGACACGCGTCTCCGCGGGAGCCCGGCTCCACGCCGGCTTCCAGAACCTCTCGCTGGCCCACGAGCGCCTCTACGGTGGCGTGGGCGTCGCGCTCGCGGAGCCGCGCGTGACGGTCGAGGCGCACCCCACGGAGGGAGTCGACTGCCCGGACCCGCTCGTCACCGAGTACGCCAGTCGTGTCTGCGAGGTGCTCGACGTCCCGGGGGCGGCCGTCACGGTCGAGGAGACCCTTCCGCGGCACGTCGGACTCGGGTCGGGCACGCAGTTAGCGCTCGCGACGCTCGCCGCCATCGCCGGGGCGTACGACCACGAGCCGCGGGTCCGCGAACGCGCCCCGGCGCTCGGCCGCGGGGGGCGCTCGGGGGTGGGGGTCGCCGGCTTCGAGGCCGGTGGCTTCGTCGTCGACGCGGGCCACCCGACAGAGCGGTTTACCACCGACCGGCCCGCCGACGGCGCGTGGACGGTCCCGCCCGTCGTCGCCCGACATACGCTCCCCGACGACTGGCGGTTCCTCGTCGTGCTGCCCGAGGCCACGACCGGTCGCTCGGGCGAGGACGAGGATGCGTCGATGCGGTCGGTCGTCGAGCGCGCGGACCCGGGCATCGCCGACGAACTGGCGACGCTACTGGTCCGCCGGCTGCTCCCGGCGGCTGCCGCCGGGCAGTTCGACGATTTCGCCGGGGCGCTCGCGGCGTTCGGCCGACTCAACGGTGCGTGGTACGCCGACGAGCAGGGCGGCGTCTACCGGCCGCCGGCAGGCGAACTCGTCGAGCGACTCCGCGAGTCACACGCGGTCGGCGGGGTCGGGCAGTCGTCGTGGGGCCCGGCCGTCTACGGGCTGACTACGATCGACCGCGCCGCCGAAGCGTGCGAGGCAGCCACGGCAGCGCTCGACCGGGTCGGGGTCGACGGCGAGGTGCTCCTGGCGTGCCCGGCCGACCGGGGGGCCCGCATCGAGTAACCGACGGGGGCGGCCGCATCGAGTGCGTGGCGCGGGTGTGTGTCGCCGCGGGAGCGGAGACGGAGATTTAAGGCACGGGACCCGAACGGGGTGGTATGGACCGGATTCCGTTCGGCATCCGCCGGCTCGATACGACCATCGACGGCGGGGCGCCGCCCGGTAGCGTCGTCCTGCTCTCCGGCGAGGCGGGCGCCGGCGCTCGGGAGTTCATGTACACCGCGGCGACGATGAACGCTCTCGCCGACACCGATCCCGACCTCTTCGACCTCTACTACGGTTCGCTCTCGCCGAGGGCGACGTCCCCCGAGTCGGTTCACTACGTCTCGTTCACCGCGGAACGGGCCCGGCTCGAACGCGAGATGTCGCTGGCGTTCGACGAGGAGATCATCGAGGAGTCGTCGCCGGGGCTCCACTTCCACGACCTCTCGTCCGAGTACTTCCGGCTCTCGCCGGTCCCGCGAAACTGGTACTCCGAGCGGACGGGCACGATCAGCGACCTCGGCAACGCGACCGAGGAGCGGTCGAGCGTCCCGGAGGCGCTCGGCACCGTCCTCTCGGAACACGCGACGAACAGCCTCGTCGTCATCGACTCGCTGACCGACCTCATCAGCGCGGCAGACGACGACCTCGAGTGGACGGACATTCCCCAGTTGCTGAAGGGCATCTCCCGGGCGGCGTACGACTGGGGCGGACTCATCCTCGTCCATCTCAACCACGAGACGCTCACCGACCGCGAACACGGCCAACTCATCGACGCCTGTGACGGCACCCTGATGTTCGAGTGGGAGTCCGGCGGCTCCACACGCGCTCGAACGCTCGTCGTCCGCCAGTTCCGTGGCGTCCTCTCGCGCATCGAGGACGAGAACATCGTCCGGTTCGAGACCGAGATCGGCGAAGCTGGCTTCGACATCAGCGACGTGCGGAAGATACGATAAGCAGCCACCCAGCAGGCGAACCCTTAACTTTCCACCGAGGGTAGAGGTGGCGTAATGGCGAGCGAGCCGACAGACGGGGGGACGGCGTCGGCAGGTCTCCCCGACGACCTGGACGCCTGGCTCGACGCGCGGGCCGACGAGCTCGGGCTCGACCGCGAGGAGCTCTTCCGGCGGTTGCTCTCCGCGTACCAGGTCGCGGCGACGGCCGGCGACGAGGAGTTCGTGCCGGCGGGTGAGACGGCGGCGCTCGAACGACGACTGGACCGACTCGAACAGCAGCACCGCGAGAGTCTCGACGACGTCCGCAAGCGGGTCGTCCAGGTGAAGAACATCGCGGAGCGGCGTGCACCCAGCGACCACGAGCACGAGGCGTTCGACCGCCTCGACGAACGGGTGACGGCGCTCGCAGAGCGCATCGAGGCGCTCGACGCGACGGCGACGCAGGGTGGGGAGCGCGCCGCCCCGTCCGGGGCGGCGCTCGACGACGTCCAGACGAAGCTCTCGACGGTCGCCCACGCGCTCGTCGCGCTTCGCCGCAAGGTGAACGCGTTAGACGAGGCCGTAGACGGGGCGGACCCCGTCGAGTCGGCGATGGACGGACAGGCGAGCGAGCGGCTGCTGCGACTGAAGCGACTCGCGGCTCGCGAGGGGTACGAGACGGCGACCTGTGCCACCTGCGGCGAGGACGCGCACGTCTCGCTCCTCCCGGAGCCGGCGTGTCCACACTGCCGGGAACCGATCCACGACATCGTCGATCAGGGTACTCTCCGAACGAAGCCGACGCTCGTTGGCGACGAGGAGCGTGGGGAATGACGGACGACTCCGACGGCAGCGATTCCGACGACGACCCCTTCTCAGAGCTCGACGACGTCGACCTCGAGACGGACCCGTTCGCAGAACTGGAGGACGCCGACCCCGAGACGGCGACAGAGGTCGACGTCGACGACCTGTTCACGGAAGTCGAGGTCCCCGATGTCGACGACGAGGCGACCTGGGCGGCGCTCAGCGAGGCGGAGTCCATCGAGACGTTCTCCGGTGGTGGCGAGCGGCCCGACGTGGAGACGGAGCCCGAGGAACACATCGTCCCCAAGCGGGCGTACTGCGAGAAATGCGAGCACTTCTCGGTGCCGCCGGAGACGCGCTGTACCAACCCCGGCACGGAAATCCGTGAACTCGTCGACATGGAACACTTCCAGGTGGCGAACTGTCCGGTCGTCGTCCAGCGACGAGGAATAACCCCGGACGACGACTGACGTGGTCGCCGTCGTGACAACCGGCGACGACTGACGTGGTGAGCGCGGCCTCGCCGCGTGAACGTCGTCGGACGAGCGCTGCGAGTCCGACGGAAGTCGCCGCAATGACAACAGGTGATGGCTGAGGCTTTTTCAGCCTGCGCCTCGCAGTCCGAGTATGCAGTTCTGCGACGAGTGTGGGTCGATGATGCACGCCCAGGGCGACGAGATGGTCTGTTCGTCCTGTGGCCACAGGGTCCCCAAAGACGAGTCTCTCAGCGAGCAGTACACCTCCACCGAAGCGCAGGACGACAGCGACGTCATCGAGACGTCGGAGGAGGCGAACTTCGAGGGGAAACCCACCGCGAGCGACGTGAAGTGCGACAAGTGCGGGCACACGAAGGCGTGGTACACTATCAAGCAGACCGGTGCCGCCGACGAGCCCCCCACGCGGTTCTTCAAGTGCCAGGACTGTGGCTACCGGTGGCGCGAGTACAACTGAGGCGACCTTTCAGCCGTCTGCACGCTCAAACGGCTCTTTGATGCTCCGAGGAACCTATTCGGTGTCCCCAGCAACCAGAACGTGATGAACCGTCGGCAGTTCCTGCTCGCTGGTGGTGGCGCGATCGGCACGCTCGCTGGCGGTACGGCCGTCGGGAAGGCGACGAGAGCGGACATCGTCGCGACGGACGAGATGTCGCGCGCGACGGGCGAGCCGGTGGCCCTCTCGCGAACGGTCACCGACGAGTCTGTCACGTATCTCGACGCGACCGACGAGGTCAGCGACCGCGGCCACACCGACCCGTTCGACAGGTGGGCACGGCGGGAGTGTGCAGAACTCGCAGCAGACACCGTCCTCGACGTCGTTCAGGACCGACTCGAGAAGCCGATAGAGGGCGTCGGATCGGGGCTCCGGGCGCTGCTGTTCGGGTTCGTGGTCACCGTCGACCACACCGTGACGCGAAACAGCGACGGCGAGGTCGTCGGCGAACCGAACGTGCGGCTCGACCGGCTGACGGCGGTTGCCCCGCGCTCGATGACCGTCACGGTCACGCTCGACGGCCGCTCGTTCACGCGGGTGCTCCCGGTCGGCGTCGGCCACGTCGAGGTGTCGTCCCTCGAATCGGACGGCGTGGAGGGGTGACCCCGGTCGAACAGGCATCCTACCTCACGGAAACAGCCCGCGTATCTCGTGGGCCTTGCCGACGCGCTCCAGGGCCACGACGTACGCTGCGGTCCGGAGGTCCGGCGTCTCGCGGGCGGTGTAGGCGTCGAGCATCTCGTCGAAGCCGCGGGCGAGCTTGAGTTCGAGGTCGTCGTTCACCTCCTGGAGGCTCCAGCTGTACTGCTGGGAGTTCTGGACCCACTCCAGATACGAGACGATGACACCGCCGGCGTTCGCGAGGATGTCCGGGAGGACGGGGACGTCGCGCTCGCGGAGGACGGCGTCGGCGGCGACGGTCGTCGGGCCGTTCGCGGCCTCGACCACGAGGTCCGCGCGGAGCTCCTCGGCCACGGATTCGGTGATGACGTTCTCGATGGCCGCCGGGATCAGCGCGTCCACGTCCAGTCGGAGCAGGTGGTCGTTGTCGATGGCGTCGGCGGCCGCGTCGTCCTCGTAGCCCGCCATGACACCGTTCTCCGAGATGTAGCGCTCGATGTCCATCACGTCGAGGCCGTCGGGGTCGTGAACCCCGCCCGAGACGTCGGAGACGGCGACCACGTCCGCGCCCATCGAGGAGAGCAGGCGCGCGGTGACGGAGCCGACGTTGCCGAACCCCTGCACGGCGACCGTCGCGCCGTCGAGGTCGCGGTCGAGATACTCGAACATGCGCCGGGTGGTGATGGCGACCCCCCGACCGGTGGCCTCGACGCGCCCCGCGGTCCCGCCGACCTCGATGGGCTTGCCCGTCACCACGTCGGGGATGACGTAGCCGCCGTACATCGAGTAGGTGTCCATCAGCCACGCCATCTCCTGTTGGCCGGTGTTTATGTCGGGAGCGGGAACGTCGACGTCCGGGCCGATCATCCGGCGGATGCCCTCGGTGTATCGTCGGGTGAGGCTCTCGCGCTCTCGACGAGACATCTCCGTCGGGTCACAGACGACCCCGCCCTTCGCGCCGCCGTAGGGGAGGTCGACGAGCGCGGTCTTCCACGTCATCCAGCCCGCGAGCGCCGTCACCTCGTCCATCGAGACGCCCGGATGGTAGCGGATGCCGCCCTTGTACGGGCCTCTGGCGGAGTCGAACTGGCACCGGAACCCCTCGTACACTTCCACGCTCCCGTCGTCGCGCTCGATGGGCAGCGACACCTTCAGGGTGCGTTCGGGGTGTTTCAGCCGCTCGAACACGCCTTCGTCGACGTCGGCGTACGGTTCGGCGGCTTCCATCTGGGCCAGCATGTTCCCCAGCGCGTCGTCGGTCATACCGAGCGGTCTGCGCGCCGGTATCTAAGCCTTGATATTCGTTGCTGGTGCTGACAATACTTGCCACGCCCCCTGGTCGGTGCCCCAACTCGACGACGCGGTGGGTTACGGGACCCGTCCGGAGAGCACTTCGATTTCGACGTGCTGGACGAACGGCTCGTCGCCGGCCTCGGCGAGTCGCGCCCGCAGGTCGGTCTCGAACGCCTCGCGGTCGTCGCCCAGCACCGCGGGCGAGCAGAACGACAGCGAGAGACAGTAGCCCACGATCTCGTCGACGGTCCACTCGCGTGCCGTCGGGAACCGCTCGCTCGTCACGTCCACGAGCCCTCGTTCGGACAGGAGTTCGTCCCACGGGTCCTCGTACTCGATGTCGTCCGGATGTTCGCGTTCGGGCTGGTCGTCGACGTACGCGTCGGCGACGGCGTGGACGATCGCTTGCCAGTCGTCCCGGCCGTGTGTGAGCCACTCCTCGTCAGACAGGATCGCCACGCCGCCGTCCGACTCGGTACGCTCCTGCAGGTAGTCGACGGTCGCACGGCCGTCCATCCAGTGGAACGCCCGGCCTATCGTCGTCAGCCGGAGCGGCCCGACGTCTGCACCCTCTCGGAGGTCGGTGTCCGAGCCAACCACCCACTCGACGTTGTCGACACCGGCTTCGGTCGCCCGATCGCGTGCGTGCGCCAGCATCGCCTCGTTCGGGTCCATCCCGACCACCTCGCCCGCGTGCGCGGCGAGCGGGACGGTGAGCTGGCCAGCGCCACAGCCGAGGTCCAGTACTCTGGCGTCGGCGTCGAGGGCAAACCGGTCGACGAGGTACTGGATGGCTGGGTCGCCGTAGCCGGGGCGGTAGCGGGCGTAGTACGCCTCGGTGCTCTCGAAGCGGTCAGTGGGGGCCATCGGACCCGAACGCTCGCCCCGGGCTGGCAAAACGGCGTCGGTTCGCCTGGCCCGAAAACACTTGTCGGTGGCCTGTTCGCTCGAACCTGTGCCCGCACTCCAGTCCCTCCGCGACGCGACGGACGTACTTCGGACGGCGCCGTGGCTGTTCGCCGCCGGTGCGCTCGCCGCGTTCGTCTCCACGCTCGACACCGCCGCCGACAGCGGTCTCACCGCCCTGCTCGACCTGTTCGTCGGCCCGTTCGTCACCGCCGGTATCGTCGGCGTCGCGCTCGTCTCCCTCCGGAACGACCGGCCCCGGGCCAGCTTTCTCGACCGGGCGCAGTCGAACGTCCTGCGAGTACTCGCGGCGTACTTGCTCGCCGGCATCGCGAGCCTCCTCGTGTTGCTGGTTCCCGGGCTACTCGCGTGGGACGCGCTGAAGCCAGCGCTCGTGACGCTCGTCGAGGGCGGCACGCCCGCGTTCGGGGCCGGCGACGTCGTGGTGTTCGCACTCTTGGCCGTCGTCGCCTTCGCCGTCTCGCTGGCGTTCTCGCTCGTCGCGCCCGCGGTAGTCGACGGCCACGGTGTCTTCGAGTCGCTCGGCGAGAGCTACTCGCGGGTGCGGTCGAACCTGCGGGCAGCACTCGGCTTCGGCCTCGTCGACGGCGTGGTCAAGCTCGTCGCGGTCGGGCCGGGGCTCTACGTCGGTCTCGCGGGAATCATCGAGAACCCGCAAGCTGCGGGGTCGTTCGGGGGGACGGCACTCCTCCTGCTGTTCGTCGGCGGCACCGTCGCCACGACGGTCGGCCACGTGTACGCGACAGCGTTCTACGAACGAGTCGGGCCGGCCAAGCGCCGACCGGGACGTGACCGTGCCGCACGCGGGACGGACGGCTGGTGACGAGCCAGCAACATCTGTCCGGTCGCCACCCCTTAAGCCACCGGGCGACAACGGCTTCGTATGAGCCAGCAGGAACCTCCGGAGCGAGACGACTCGGCGACCCCGGAAAAACCCGAGAACCTCCGCTCGCGGGAAGTCACGGAAGGCCCAGAGCGAGCGCCCCACCGCGCGATGTTCCGCGCGATGGGGTTCGACGACGAGGACCTCGCGAGCCCGATGGTGGGCGTCGCCAACCCCGCCGCCGATATCACGCCGTGTAACGTCCACCTCGACGACGTCGCGCAGTCGGCTATCGACGGCGTCGACGCACACGGCGGTATGCCCATCGAGTTCGGCACCATCACCATCTCGGACGCCATCTCGATGGGCACCGAGGGGATGAAGGCCTCGCTCATCAGCCGGGAGGTCATCGCCGACTCCGTCGAACTCGTCGCGTTCGGCGAGCGGATGGACGCGCTGGTGACGGTCGCGGGCTGTGACAAGAACCTCCCCGGGATGATGATGGCCTCGATCCGCACGGACCTCCCCTCCGTGTTCCTCTACGGGGGCTCGATCATGCCCGGCCAACACGAGGGACGCGAGGTGACCGTCCAGAACGTGTTCGAGGGCGTCGGCGCCGTCTCCTCCGGCGACATGACCGAGGACGAACTCGTCGAACTCGAACACGACGCCTGTCCCGGCGCGGGCTCCTGCGGCGGGATGTTCACCGCGAACACGATGGCCTCGATCTCGGAGGCGCTCGGTATGGCGCCGCTCGGCTCCGCGAGCCCGCCCGCCGAAGACCCCGGGCGGTACGAGGTGGCCGAGCGCGCGGGCGAACTCGTCCTGGAGTGCGTCGAGCAGGACCGCAAACCCTCCGACATCCTCTCGAAAGAGAGCTTCGAGAACGCCATCGCCGTGCAGGTCGCCCTCGGCGGCTCGACGAACGCCGTCCTGCATCTCTTGGCGCTCGCTGCGGAAGCCGGCATCGACCTCTCCATCGAGGCGTTCGACGAGATCTCCAAGCGCACCCCCAAAATCGCCAATCTGCAACCGGGTGGCACGCGCGTCATGAACGACCTCCACGAGGTTGGCGGCGTCCCGGTCATCATCCGTCGTCTCCTCGACGGTGGTTACATGCACGGCGACGCGATGACCGTCACCGGTCGGACGCTCGCCGAGGAGGTCGAGTATCTGGCGTCGACGGGCCAGCTTCCGAACGACGACGACATCGACGTGGACTTCCTGAAGCCCGTCGACGATCCGTTCCACGAGGAGGGTGCCATCAAGATCCTCACGGGGAACCTCGCGCCCGACGGTGCCGTCCTCAAGGTGACCGGCGAGGACAAGTGGTTCCACGAGGGGCCGGTCCGCGTGTTCGAAGACGAGGAGGGTGCAATGAAGTACGTGCAGGAGGGGCGTATCGAGTCGGGCGACGTCATCATCATCCGCAACGAGGGGCCGCAGGGCGGCCCTGGGATGCGCGAGATGCTCGGCGTGACGGCGGCGGTCGTCGGCGCCGGCCACGAAGACGACGTGGCGATGCTGACGGACGGGCGGTTCTCCGGCGCCACGCGTGGGCCGATGATCGGCCACGCCGCACCCGAGGCGTACGTCGGCGGCCCCATCGCCGCGCTCCAAGACGGTGACACCGTCACCATCGACATCGAGGCCCGCTCCATCGAGGTCGACCTCACCGACGAGGAGCTCGACGAGCGCCTGGCCGACTGGGAACAGCCCGAGCCGAACTACTCGACCGGCGTCCTCGCGAAGTACGGCCAGTCGTTCGGGTCGGCGGCGAACGGGGCCGTGACGAACCCCGGCGCGAAGCGCGAGTAACCGACTCGCGTTCCGACTCGGTATTTTCCGACGCTGACCGGAAGTGCCCTACCTGTCGGTCACGTCAAATAGCGTCGAAAGAAGTGGGTCGAGTCGGTTACTCGTCTCGGCGGGCGAGCAGGAGCGCTGCACCGAGCATCGCGACGGCCGCGAGGCCGATGCCGAACCCGGGACCGGCGCCGTCGGTGCCGGAACTCCCGCTGCCGCTCTGACTACCGGCACCGCCCGCGGCCGGGTCCTGCGGGATGCCGAGGTACTCGTAGGCGCCATCCACGTCCAGCTCGGGGAACGTCTGGTTGTAGGTGCCCGCGAGGTGGACGGTCGTGTTCGCACCGACCGGGCCGAGCGCGCGCACGTCCGCTTCGGTCGCGTCGGCACTCACTGCCCCGTCGAGCCTGACGTAGGTGTTGACCTGCTCGCCCTCGGTGCGACCGACGATGCTCGCGATCTTCAGGTTCGAGTCCGTCGACGCGCGAATGGCCTCGCGGAGCGACGTGAGGTCTTCGAACGCCGCACCGGCCTCGATTCTGAGCTCCTGTTCGGTCAGGTCGACGTCGACCTTCGCCTTCCGGAGCTTCGCGTCCTGGAAGGCGCGGATGAAGCGCCGCGTCTCGGTGTCGGAGGCGTTCGTCGAGTTGAGCAGCGTGTTCGAGGTGCGCTGGAGGAGATCCTCCTGCTGGATGCTCGCGGTGGCGTCGACGACGACCTCCTCGCCCTGCGTCTCCGCGTGGAGTTCGTACTCGGCGTTCGCCGTGTCGATGCCACGGGCGTCGAGCGCGTCGCGGTACGCCGCCCAGTTCTCGGTCCGGTAGTCGACGCTCGCCTCGACGGTCGTCGGCGACGACGACGGCGAGTCGACGGTCACGTCGAACGTGAACGTCTCGATCAGCCCCGACTCCTGTCGGGCGTCGAGCGTCTTCTCGACGCGGTCGAGCTGGGTGGCGAGCTGGACGTTCTCCTCGGTGTCGACGGAGCTCGCGACGGTCATCGCCGCGCGAATCGCCCCGTCGTACTCGGAGAGCCGTGCGGTGAACTCACCGGAGACCGACTCGGGCGTCTGGTCGAACCGGAGGCTCACCTCGTCGACGTGGAGCTCGGCGACGCTGTCGGCCACTTCCTGCGCCTCCGCCTCGGTGAGGTTGTACTGCTCGGAGTTCACGAGCGAGGCCGAAATCTGCTGCTGGACCCCCTCGTCGATGCCGGTGTACTCGACGGTGAACGCGATGTCGAGCCGCGCACCCGAGGAGGTCTCGGTGTACGCGTACGACTCCAGCGTCACGTCGCTCGACCCGCCGAGCGATTGGGCGAGAGAGCTGTACTGCGCTTCGAGACTCTGTTCGGCGCGGGCTCGCGTGCTCCAGCGGTCCTGCGCGAAGGAGCTGAGGGTGTAGTTCTGCGACCCGTCGAGCGTGTAGCCGTTCTCGGTCTCCCGCACCGAGAACTGCTGGTGCTGCGAGTCGCCGAGCGCGCTGCGGAGGTTCGCGTTGAACTGGCCCGACGCCGTGAACGTGTCGGGGGCGACCTCGACGCTCCCGGAGGCTTCTGCGCCGGTGATGATGCCGGTCGCGGCCGTGTTCGAGTCGTTGAGCGTCGCCTGGAGGCTGGCGTCGAACGCCGCGTTCTCGTCGGTCTGTTCGGCCGTCGCGTCGAGCGTCATCGACGTGATGCTCGCCGGCGTCGGCGCCACGAGCGAGCCGTTGGCCGTCATCCCGTCAGGGTCGATGACCGCGGTGGCCTGCCCGGTGGCGTCGGTCTCGGTCGCGTTCGTCACGACGAGCGCGTGGAGCACGCTCTCGCTCACGTCGATGCCGAACTCGGTCTGACTCCCCTCGGAGTCGTTCTGGTACATCAGCACCACGTCACCCTCCTCGGTGACGTAGGCGTCCTCGGCTTCGGGGAGACCGTCGTCGTCGTCGCTCTCCTCCTGCAGCAGCGGACTGGCGGCGACGCCACCCGTTGCGGCGGCGAGTACGAGCAGGAGTGCCAGGGCGGTCGCCGTGAGACGGCTCGCCCAGCTCACCGGTCTGTCCTCGTCGTCGGAGCTTCGACGACCGCGTCAGGGCGCGGTCGACGGTCGGTTCGTCGGTTTCGTCGGGGACCAAAGGGACCCATAGTCAGCCGATTTTCCGCCCCCGGTCATAAAATCCTGAGTATTGTTTTCACTCCTAACTCCTGGCGTGCGCTCACGAGCGTGATAATAAGAAGGACCCGGAAGGGGGAGTGGGTCCGTCGGGGATTGTTGGGGTTGAACGGAACGGTTCGACGTCGTCGAGGTGTGGAATTCCTGTCGGCGACGATCTCGTGAGTCCCCGTCCCCACGAGATACCATCTCTTGGGGAGTCACCTATCTAACTATGGAGTGGTTACCTCAGGGCGGTTGACAGTAGGGGCCGGAATCGGCGCGTAGAACCTGGCTACCTTCTGGTTAGTTCGTGTCGAATTTCTGAATAGTATGGTGGCTGGGTCTGGATGTTTCAGTTTCACCTTCATGTCCGTCTATATTCGTGTGTCTGTTCTGCTGGTGATAATACTGTTAATACGCGTGATTCGGGGTGGTCGGTTTCGTTGGGTCGATGTTGGTGGCTTGGCTGGTCACGGTTCGTTGGCCGGGATGTTGTGGAAGGAATCCGGTGGTTCGTCCAGTGGTGTGATTTCCGAACCACTCGAACAGGTTGAAACCCCGGAAAAGGGCGACGGGCAATCAATTATTCCTGCGTGTCAGCGTAGCGTGATTTATAGTGCCTCGCAATATGTCTCCGACAGGCATCCCAAATGTCTCCATCTCGTGATATTGGTTCAGATTTAGACCGGCAAATCGATCGGTACCACCACCTAGAAAATCAAGGCTTCAGGATTTTACAAGCTTCGTTCACATTTTTTGTAATAATTCTCTCCACTCTTACTCTAATTGTGGGTGCAACTGACTTTTCTAATAGTTTGCCAACCTTAGACTCAATCGGCTCTGTTGAAACCCTCAAACGCCTATATGTTGCATCGGTTTGCCGTATTGCAGGACGTGAATAGCCCCAATCACTGATGGAGTCCTGCTCGATATTGTTGCTCTCAGACAACGCCCTGAAGCCGACATTCTGATCAGGTTCGTAGACGTCTCGTATCTGGACATAAATCGCTCGTAATCGGGAAATAACCCTGTCTATCTCGGCCCGGGGAACCGTTAATGCACCCCGCGTTCATTCTACAGAAATGGCTGGCGAACCAGATACCGATGAGAAAGCCACATCCGACGCTTCTGCACCACCCGACAAACAACTGCCGTCGCCCGACTTTCTAGAAATCGAACCTGTGTACGAGGCGTTAGGACACTCCCGACGGCGCTACCTGTGCTACACCCTTTTCGAAACCACCGAGTGGTCGCTGACCGACTTGGCGACGAAAATCGCCGCGTGGGAGAACGATATTCCCGAACACGCAGTATCGGCAGACCAGCGCGAAGAGGTGTACGTCTCGCTCTACCACGCTCACGTCCCGAAGCTCGTTGACGAAGATGTTATTACGTTCGACGAGGCGACCGAGACGATTACGACCGCCGAACACGCCGAACAGGTTTTGACCGCCCTCGAAGGGATTGGTGCCAGCCTCGACTCGAATCAGGAAGCGCACGCACGGAGTGAGATGGATGAGCGAGAAGACTAACGGTGGAATCAAAAGTGACGACGACCCAACCAGTGGTGCCGATACGCACTGGTCGCAGGTGGGACAGCGTCACTACGAACCCGATGGGCGGGGTGGACTCACGACTGCAATCGTCTACGTCATCGCAGAGGCCAAAGGCGTCTCCCCAAGTGAGGTAAAATCGCCGCCGCTGTACGAAACCGTGGACGTACCAGCGATTGAAGACGCGTTCTTCGGGCCGAACATGGGCGAGAAGTCTCGCCAGGGCGTCGGCACGGTCGAGTTCCAGTACACCGAATTCCTCGTGAAAGTCAAGAGTGACGGCTGGATTCAAGTTTATGAACTCTCTGAGCCTCAGCAGGTGTGAACGACCACCTGTTGATTGTGGTCTCAGACCATCTACAGCCACTGACGTCTGTGACTACGACGGACGGAACTACGTGAGCGTCTGTTCGATGTTGTGAACGACACATTTGATGACGAGTTCGCGGAATTGCTTCCACCAGCGGCGTGATCGCACAAACGCACCGTATTTCTGTTTGATCGCCGTATTGACTGTCTCGTTCATATTTCGTCGATGGTAGAGGTCGCTATCCAACCGTGCATTCCATGCCTTTTGGAGCGATGAAAACTCTCGATGCTTGATGAGCGGTCGAATACCGTGCTTCCGTGTGAGCTGACGGAGGGTCTGGTCATCGTATCCTTTGTCGCCAGTCAATACCTCAATTGAGTCCGCGTTCCGTTTGACCACCTGTGGCGCGATCTGTGTATCGTGTGTTCGTGTCGTCGTCACGTGGATGTCGAGCACGGCGTTAATTGCCGTATCTACCAGTAGCGTCGTCTTCAGCTGCTGGATGGTGAGATTCGTTCGCTTCGTGTAGTGAGTTGATGCATACGCCCGCTCGAACCCCGAAGCATCGATGCCGGTAACGCCGTTTAGCGGCATCTCCGAGAGGGAAACATTCAGTAGAACCCGCCAGACAGCCATCTCCAAGCGGTCGAATACCTTACAGAGTGTCGAGGGTGCAGGGATCGAATCAAGATCGACGGCGTCACGAATGCGAGGCATCTCGATGAGTTCATCAACCAGATCGCGGTACGTGGTCGTCTTCTTCACCTTCAGACAGAGCAGGACGACGTGCTGGCGAAGCGTGAACCGTTTCCGTGAATAGCGAGTGGAATACCGTGGAACAGCACGGCGAGCCAGCACCATCGCCCGTTCAACGAATTGAAGAAGCCGTGACTTCGGGAGAGCGTCCATCTCTCCATTAGCTAGTCCTCAGTCATGATTGTCAGAAAGGATTTCAACAAGGCCGAAATAGTCGTCTTTCCGTCTGTACCGCTCGGTGCCCCCCTTCGCTGATAACCGACTCGCGCTCTGAGTTCAGCACGACCTCAGAAACCTACCCATTCCCTGTCAGAAGTGCCGTGCAAGATAGAGAGGGTGAGTGTATCACTCGTTTTCGTAGAAAAATACCGACGTAGTGCAGTTCACGCAGTCTTACCTCACCAGCCACTTGTCCAACACAATATCGCTGGCAGTCAAGCCGAGATATCCGCCGGCGACGATGACAACGAATGTTACGACCATATCAGACTGCGACTGAATATTGTAGATATTGAGCCCGGCGACACTGATAGCGATTGTGGCGACTGCGAGGGCGACCAGCCAAAGCAGTCGTCGCGGATTGAGGAGGGTACGCTGTTCCATAGACGAGGTTACTGTCGTATCGCTAATATACCTTACCGGGAGTCGACGAGGCTGAGAACGCTCAGTCGAGACCGATACACACGCGCCCTCTATGCAGCACGGGCGTGGAAACCTCACCAAATGCTGTTAGAAATGGTGTACAAGATATCGAGGGTGGATGGAGCACGCCGGGAGATTCGAGGGGTACATTCAATTGACCAGCTCGGTTGCCAACCCACCCATCGCTGCCATCGTATATACGCCGATGATGAACGGAAGACTCACGTCGAATCCTGCTACGACAGTGAGGTACCCGCCAACGATAGTTACGGCACCAACGGGAATCAACGCGCTGAGAGCGAGCCGCTGGACACGCCCCGTTTGTCCACCCACGAGAGTACGAGCCACGAGTATCCCACCAACGATGGCGAGAAGAACGGCCCCTGCCGACGGGAAGAGTGGAAGTAACATATTTCCCAGTCCGAAAAGGGGCCTGACACCAGTTCTGGGGGGTGGGTACGAAATGACGGCGGTTACGAGTGCGAAGACGAGTAGCGCTCCCCCGAAACGATTCAATCGAGGTGGTGTGTGATTCTGTTGACTACTGTTCATATCGCTGGCAACTCCTGCAATGAGGATGTGTCTTGTGGGAGGGATAGTTCCTCAACGCAAGGACTCTCGTCTTGGTTGGGTCTTGAACAGGCGATTCGGACTACTCGGAGTTGAAAGACTCGCGCGCTCTATTCATCACGCTCGCAGAAACCTCATCAAACGCTGTCAGAAGCGTCGTGCGAGATCTCGAGGCTGTATGCAGCACCGACTCTTGGTATGCTACTCGTTCTCTTTGCTGGTCGAACTCCGGGGCTAATTGGTCACAGCTCAGTTGAAATCCCATTTATCAGGCACAATACAGTATAAACCAACCGGTCGCTGAAGAGTGCTACGTACTGGCCGAGTAACGACCGTACTGGTAGGCGAACCACATGAGGACCGCCGGGATTGCAATGAATTTCAGGACATCGAACAGCATGCTATAGAATACAATTGTCTCACCGATTGATCCAAGTTCAGGGAGCCACACTGGGAACCCCGAGGAACCCTGGCGAACCCCATCGACAGCCATCGTGAGCAGCCGCTCACCGATCAAGATCATGGTCAGGAGGCCGACAAGGGCGATTCCCGGCCGACGGAGGGACGGTTCCTCACGGAACGACGCTATCAGGGACACTGGAGTAAAAACAGTCATCGTTCGGTATATGCTTTGAGGGCTCTGTTGAAATCCTCGGGATTTGATACAAACGGCGTGCTGAATTCAGAGGGTAAATTCAGCACGGACTCGTGGTGTGCTACTCGTTCAGATTCCGTCTCATTTCCCGGGCCTATTCACCGGGAGGTTCGCATCTGAGGAGGTTGGAGAGATTCTATGGTGTTCTGTAGGCTGCAATAATACAAAGAATTCATTTTTGTAGACTCTTACCCCGGTTTATGGGTGAAGTGGGGGGAATTTCAGGTAGAGTGCTATCCGAAGTAGCGCAGCAAGACGGAACGCCGGAAGAGGAGCTTCCGCCTTTGTATGACGCAATCGACGTTGATGCACTCGAGTCGATTTTCGAACACGCAACCAGGTCGCCAGAAGCCACTCCTAAAGTCCAGTTCACATATGCTGGATACACCATCACGGTTCACGACCGGCAGACGATTCAGGTCGAGTGATAGACCCTCTGTATCGACCGCTCCAATCAACTGGTTACGACTACTAACTCGTGACCGACTCGCGCCCTGTATTCAGCACGGCCTCAGAAGCCTCACCAGTCCCTGTCAGAAGTGCCGTGTGAGATATCGAGGGTGTATGCAGCAAGCAGCAACACTTCAATTCACCGTAGTGTGCTAGGTGGGTCGTCCCTGGCTTGTCGTAGGCGATGAACTTCGACACTGGACCATCCTCCTCAATGGTCAGCCAGTGGGCAGAGCCCTGCATCTCGGGTGCCCACTGATTGTACTATGCAAATCGTGTGAACGCGTCGAAGAACGCTTCCAGCTCTGCTTTTATCTCGACGCTCGCTGTCGCGTGTTCAATTCTAAGGAACGACGGAGCATCTGGGCTCTTACCGATTACGTCGAAGTCGATAGTCGTCTGCTTGCTGCCGCCGGGCCGGTCGATTGTGAGTTTACGTCGTGTCAGGGGCATCACCACCGTGTTCAGAGTTCGGGTGCTGGCTGTGCTCGGCATACCATCGTGGTTCGGGCCACTGGAAGCCGCCTTCGCGGTAGACGTCGAACACGCCCCGCTCGATGTCGTCGCGAATTACGTCGGCGGTCGTTTCGTCGATACTCACGAAGTGACACAGCGGATGCCCTGGGTACGCTACTGCGTTTTCGAGGACGCCGACGACGAGGCCGGTCGACGGCGCGCGAACGACTTCCACGTCGTCCTTGAAGTGATCGGAGATCGTGAACAGCGGCTCTCCCTCCTCGACGAGCGGGTGCGGGCCCCACTCCATCTCGACGAGCCCGCCGGTCTCGGCGCGGAGCCACGTCTTCTCACCGCCACGGGCGACCACGTGGGTCCACCCGGGCCAAGAGACTGGTTGGTCAGGAAGCACCTCGTGTTCGGCGAGAACGCTCGCGACGCAGTGGAGCGCCCGGTCGAGGTGCGCCGTCTGGAACCGGTGGGCCCGCCCCATCTCGACAGTAACCGTCGGGATACCGTCTCGACAGGCCACTCTCCGGAGCGTCCCGTGCGAGCCCTCGCCGTCAAGGATGATACTCGTGCCGAACGCCCGAGCGAGCCGATTGACGGCTGGGTCGTTCATATCGGCGCGGACATGGTACATCGTCGTCCGATTGCGCGTCGATGTGTGAAAGTCCAGCCCGAGATCGCATTTCGAGATGAACTCCTCGTAGATCGTGTTCGCGAGCCGTTTGGCCATCGTACTCCGGGCGTTCCCGGGGAACGACCGATTGAGGTCTTCGTCGTAGATGGGAATGTAACGCTGCTGGGCGAGGAACCCCGGCACGTTCAGCACATGGAGGCAGACAAGCGCACCGTGGAGGTCCTCGGGCTCGTAGCGATCTGCGACCTCCTGGATGATCTTGACGCCGTTTAGTTCGTCTCCGTGGACGGCCGCCGTCAGGAAGACGCACGGGCCGTCCGACATCCCATTGATCACCGTTACCGGAATCTCGAGCGAGTCTCCGTGATACGTCTCACTACACGCGAAACGGAATGACTGCTTTTCCCCCGGTGCGATTGTGCGTCCACCCACGGAAACTGGCTTATTCGTCATCGGCATCTACTCAGAGTGTTGGTGTGACTGTCTCGCTCGTTTGCGCATTCGCTCGCTGTTCGTAAATCGGTATCCCTGGTCTCGCAGAACGTCGAAAATCGGTTCGGAATCCAAGATCTCGTGGACTTGATGAACCCCATCGAGAACCGTCGTATCGTGAATGGCCATCGACACGATTGCTGCGATGATACCGGTCGCTCGACTCTGTTCTCGCCCATCGATTGCCGTCATCAGCGTCTTCGCAGTCGAATCTACCTGCCCATCAACCTCGACCGTCACAGCGAACCCATCCCCGCCGACCGAGAGTGTCGAGACGAGTTCCGTTAGTCGACCGAGTCCGATTGCGTCGACGACAGGGCGGGCGATACAACCCGAGCCGCGAGAGGCCATATGCTGCCGACTTGATCACCCGCGAGTCGAAACACAGGAACGTCCTCGCGTTCATGTTCGCCTCTCCGTGGACATCGACGAACACGACTTGACGACGGGCGACGCGTGCGAGTGGTCACCCGACAATAACGACTGCTGCTGAGTGGATTCACCTCAAAAAGACACGGATCAACATCGTGTCTGTCTCCGACTTTCAGGCCGTTCATGGAGCCGTACTGCCAGCCGACCAACTTTTTGCTCGTCGTGGACGAACGTCTCTACTGGTACACCATGTCGACAGAGCGCTCCTCCGACGGCCTGCTCCGCATCGTCCTGATAGTCCTCGCTGTAATCGTCCTGTTTCCGATGCTGATGATGGTCTTCGCCGCCCCGATGATGGGGATGATGGGCTGGTGGTGGGGCGGCGGCACGGCCGGGGGCCTCTCGCCGCTGTGGGGCATCGGAATGATGCTCGTCTGGCTCGTCGTCCTCGTCGGCATCGGCTACCTCCTCTATCGCGGCCTCGTCGGTGGTGTCGGGTCGTCGCTAACCACTGACAGGGCGCTCGAGGAACTCCGAGTCGCATACGCACGCGGCGACCTCTCCGATGAGGAGTTCGAGGAACGGCGGGCGAAACTCACCCGCGAGGAGTCAAAATAGGTTCCAAGATGTCCCCGACAGGACGGCGACGCGAGTTCCTCACTGCGCTCGGAGCCGGCCTCGCGAGTCTCTCGGGCTGTGTCGGCAATCTTCCAGGGAGCAGCGGCGGCGTTGATCGAACGATCTACGTTGGGGCGTACCACTGGGGCTTCATCATCGTCGACGAATCCGGCGAGGAACAGGACCGCATCAGTCTGGAACGGAACGATGTTCTCCGTGTGGTCGCTTTCAACACGCTCGCGAGTAAAGCCGTCAAGTCCCTTCCAGCAGCGGTCCAAGACGCCCTCCCCGACCACGATGCCCTCGAAGAACGAAATGCGGAACGCATCCCGGCCCCGGCCGACGGCGACTTCCACGAACTGCTGGAAGAAGCGAACGAGCAGTACCCAGATCATAGCCTGGCAATCATGCCCTCCGGACAGATTCACATGGGCGGTGGCATGATGATGCACCCAGTTGCACTTCCGCAAAATGCCACCAGACCCATCGTTCGTCAGTTAGGAGTGACGCAACGGGGCGATTACACACTAAGTTGTCTGACCTACTGTGGCTATGGACACCCATACATGGAAATCGACGGTGGAATCATCGTTACATAGGAACCGTCGTAGATGTCATCGGGACAGCTCTCAGGGGGACAGCGCGGTGAGCGAAATAGCTGGAGAGCTGTTGGGCTTGCTCGACCCACGACGAAACTCGTGAGCCACTAATACCCAGTCGCTCGGCGAGCGCGGCCGGATCCGCGGCTGCGAGCTGGCTCACCGTAGAAATCCCGGCGTCGTGGAGACGTTCCTCGTACGCCGGTCCGATGCCGTCGAGTCTCTACAAGACTTTTCCTGGTCGGCTTCCTCTGGAACATCGCTCCCCCCGGACGTATCCGTTCCATTTGTCGAAGTCACCGATCGACTCGACTACTACGACTAGCAGCTCACTCGCCCGGGATTGCGGCGGTACCGCCCCCCGCTGCAGGAAGCAGCATGTGTATCGACCGAGTCGCTGTCCCTTCGTCTGGTAGACTCGACATCGACTGTGCGAGACGGCGGATGTCCCGGCTGAACGCCGACCGCCCGTGCCTACCCTCGGTGACGTGCCGGGAACCATCGGCAGCGTGCATAGTCACTCGGTACCGAGACGTGGTGCGTAGCGCGGTACGGGCGTCCACTGGAATTAAACCCCGGAGACAGCTAGCGTCTCATAGCGAAGATCCTCTCGGGGCTGTTGAAATGAACGGTGTTTGAGCGGCATCTCGTGACCGATTCGCGCACTGTATTCAGCACGCTCTCAGAAACCTCTACGAACACTGTTAGTAGCGGTGTGCAACACTCAGAGGATGGATACAGAACGCAGGGGCGGTTCTTTCGCTCTATTCTCACTGTGACATACTTCAGACCTCGAACCGGCTCTCGCGTGCACGATTCTTATAGCGGTGTGTGGACACGTCCTTGCCCCTCAGTCGGTCAGAGAATTGGTGCGTAGGTGACCACAACGAATACTGTGAAGCCTGTCGCAATTGTTCTAAAGAGACTCTCCGTCTTCCAGGAGACGACTCCTGCCGCCAGTCCGGCGATGAGGAACGGATTCGTTGGCGAAAGATAATACGTACCGTCTCGGTACAAGAGGGGAGGTACTGCCAGAGCGGCAAAGACCGCTGGTGGCACGAGTTCCAGAACGTCCTCCAGTTGGGCAGGCACGTCGTAATAGCTGAACAACGCAATGAACGACGATCTGAGGGCATACGTGATGGTTGCGATCGCGATGAGATGGAACCAGAGCCAGGTTGTTGATAGAGTCTCAATGCCGCTCATCGTTTGAGAGATACCCCCACAATAAGTCCGCACGACACGCCTGCGAGAAGCCCGAGGTTGTGGTTCAGCGGGGCAGCCGCGGTTGCAACACTGCCAGCGACGATAGCTGCCGCCGCACTCGGCCGATCTTCGAGGACTGGGAACAGTAACGCAATGAGTACGAGCGGGAAAACCAGGTTGACAGGAAACGCTTCGGGAATCTCTATGCCCAAGCCCGCACCTACGACGGTCCCAAGGACGAAAAAGAACCAAATCGAGACGCCACTCCCCATGAAGTACCAGTGAGATTTATTTTCTTGGGGATCTCGGAAACGCGGAATGGAGAGTGCAAAAGCCGGATCCGTAATGAAGAATGAGAAGGTGGCTTTTCGCAGGCGAGAGTACGATTGAAAGATCGGTGCCAGGGAAGCACTGTACATCAGGAACCGGATATTAATCAGAATGACCGATAGTACAACGATGGCAATGTGCGCGTCTTCCGCCATGAGGAAAATTGCGGCCAGCTGAGAAACCCCTGCAAGGACGGTAGCCGACATGAATATTACTTCAAGGGTACTGAACCCAAGTTCGACGGCCGTTACCCCGACAATCACTCCAAATGGGAAGTTACCCAATTGGATCGGGAGTGAGTCTCTAACCCCCTCCCAAAATAGCGTTCGAGACTCAGAATCCGACATATCATCCAGCGGTCGTCGCCTTACCTCCCCCCTTATGGGCGCTCATTGGTAGCTACTTCGATTCATGTATGGCGGAGTATCCACCAAGAGAGCCTATCCTCTTAGAACAACTTGTCCTTGCAGAGTATTGACCGGTTTGATCGACTCCAAAGCGACCTCACGCTCGTGACCGACTTGCGCCCTCTATTTAGCACGACCTCAGCGAACTACCAGCGTCCAGTCAGAACCGACGTGCGAGATATAGAGGGTGAGTCCAGCACGACGGCGCTGTTCGTTTCACCCCGATGTCGATGACCTAGACGGTCAGTAGATATGCGTAGTGATCGCCGGCAGTGTGAAGCCACGTCTGTCGAGTTCTTTCTGAAGCCGCGGGGCGGCGTCACGCATAACCACCGCGGACACGAACCCTCACTATGGCGTATCAAACCACAGTTGGCTGGTCGCTCGTGTCGTCGGGCATCGTGAGCATCGTTCTCTGGCTGATCCCCGGAGACTCAGTCTGGTGGGGAGTCGGTCTTCTCGTCCTCGGACTCGTCGTGCTCTACATCCGCCGGAACGACGTCACGGAGGCATTCTCCGCACTGACCGGGTCCTGATGTTCTACTCGGCACAGCTATTCCCCGTAGCCCCTCTCTGACGTGATCGCTACCGCGTCGTGACCAATTCGACCAGGCTCGTTCTCAGAAATGTCCGGTGCTCCAAGTAGAGGAGTGCGCGAGACAGCGGGTATAGTCAGCATACCGAATACGTAGAAGAGGCTCTGTTGAAATTCTCAGAGGGTTACAGGTTCGGCCGGTAGTTTAACCGAATGCAGGCCCTCCCGAGGTCGCGGTTACTCCGGTTTGTTGAGCAGGCGTATCACTTGGCTCGAAGAGCTGTCGCTCGGTACTCCTCGAAGTTCTCGAAACACCGGTACACACTCCACCAACATATCGTTCTGCTGTGCCTCAAGGTTCGGAAGAATACGACGTACCGAACGCTTCTCGACGAACTCATCGAAATGCCCCGGATTCGGAGCGCCATCGACCTTGAGGAACTCCCGTCTCCTTCGACGCTGTGTAAAGCGTTCAGTCGACTCAATATGGCTGTTTGGCGGGTTCTTCTCAATCTCTCGGTCACATTTCTCCCGACCAACGGTGTCGTCGGTATCGACGCCTCAGGCTTCGACCGGAGCCACGCCTCGAAGCACTACACGAAGCGAGCGAAGTTGACGATTCAGCAGTTGAAAGTCACGCTTCTCGTAGACACGAGGTCGAACGCGATTCTCGACGTACACGTGACTACGACGCGAAAACACGATTCGCAGATTGCGCCGTCGCTCATCAAGCGAAACACCGGAGAAGTAGCGGTTCTTCTTGGCGATAAGGGATACGATGACCAGAAGGTTCGCGCGTTGGCCCGTGAAATTGGTGTTCGACCGCTCATCAAACACCGCGAGTTCTCGTCACTCCACAAAGCATGGAACGCTCGACTGGACGCCGACATCTACGGTCAGCGCAGTCAGAACGAGACCGTAAATTCTCGCCTCAAACGCAAGTACGGCGCATTCGTCCGCTCACGGCGCTGGTGGAAACAGTTTCGTGAACTCGTTGTTGGGTGTCTCATTCACAACATCGACAAGGCACTCTGAACGTTAGATATAGGCTATGTACTGATTGTTACCTGTCCATCGTTGTTGATGCCGATTGTGGTTGCCGAATCATCGCTTGGGAAGGTGTACGTCTTCACCGTTGTGTTCCCGTCAACGGTCACCGCAACCTGATACTCGCCGTTTTCGCCAAACGCGTCCAGCGGAGTATCCGATTCGGCCTCTAGCGTCCGTCCGGCCGAATACACCAGTTCTTCGCCACTGGTGATTTCAATCACAATTGCATGGCTGACATTATCCTGATTGACCAACTGCATCCTATCGGTTGGGGTACTGCTGTTCTGGAATGCACTACAACCCGCCGTGGCGACGAGCAGGCCGACGAAAAGGCTGAGTGCAATCTTTCTCGTTGGAGGGCTCACAGGCCAACGTCGCAAACGAGACGGAAAATATTTGTCAAAACTTCGTAGTTAGGTTCGCACACCTACCTAACGGCTATTCCAGCGAGACAACTGTTGGAACGATAGGATTTCAACAGAGCCATCTTTTTGAATCCAGCTACGAGGTTTCACCGGTTGAGCAGTAGCGAAAGAAGCAGTGGATGTGTTCTCGATCGTCGCTAGTTGGCCATACTCCGGCAGGAGTCGGCGCACTTCCGGAGGACCTCAGCGCAGGCCTGACAGTGGTCGGCATCATGGTTCTCACATTCGTCGGCGCACTCCTCGCAGGCGTCGGCACAGGCCTGCGCGAGCTGGCTGCTGTAGTTAGAACTTCGGGCCATCAAGCGCGCGTGCAGCGACGTGAGATCGGCGACGTCCCGGCAGAGTCGGGCGCACTCCTCCATGTCAGAGTCGCCGAGGCACTCATCGGCACACCATTCACAGACCATTGCGGCCTCGTTACAGTTCTCGATGCAGTCGCGTTGCTCGTCGCTCAGACTGTTGATCTTCGAGACAGTTTCTGAGAGGGACATTCTATCTGAAAGAACGTCCGACAACCGGATAAGCAATTAGCTTGCCACCGCAAGGCACTGCAACTCCTTTCGAGTCATCAATACACTCGTCCAAGTGAGACGAGTCACACACGTTTCAGCCCCGTCAATAGAGAAACTTGCTACTCTCGAACACTGTACTTACCAACCCCTTCCAAGTTTGTTAGCTGCTGAGGATTTCAACAGAGCCGAATTTGTACAATACGCGGGGATGGCCTCTAGCGGGTACAACATGGGTCAATCCGCCGCGTCTTTTCCGCCACGAAGTGTTAGATCACTACCGTGAGAACCGAAGCTCGACAACCGCCCCTGTGGGTTCACCATCCTTGATACGCATTGAACCACCGCTGTTCGTCGCCATCCACCGAACGAACCAGAGGCCGAGTCCGTTGGTGTGCTGGAGTGGTGACTCCTGTCCTACGGTGACCGACTCTTTTTCAATAGTAGGAATCCCCGGCCCGTCGTCCGCGACGCGAACAACCACAGCATCCGACTCGTCATCTACTGTGACCGAAAGGTGGATCGATGGTTGCTTCCCGCTGTGTTTAGCCGCGTTGTCGACTAGTTCGTCCAGGGCCAGCTCGAATGACTCGTGGACCCATGCCTCTGCGACAGGCGGTGTCTCAACCGTGATAGACGCAGCTGAATAACTCAACTTCGCCTCAGCTGCGACGTTCTCAACGCGTTTCGCCACATCTGTTAGTGTGACCCGGTCAGATGCACTGGGGTCCGTTACAGAATTGAACTTTCTGACAAGCTCGGAGAGGTTCAGCAGTTCCTCGCTTGCTTCCTGAATATGGACGGCGGCGTCTGATGCCATCCCCTTAGTCGGGTCATCAATCAACATGTCCGCCCACCCTTGGATGATGTTCATCTTGTTCCGGAGGTTGTGCCGAAGCACCCGATCGAACACGGACAGTCTACGTTCGCGCTCCTGCAGCTCAGTGACGTCTCGCCCGATACAAACCAACTCTCCGGCCTTCTGGTCGAACACACCGACCGAGAGGGTCGTTTGGAATGTCCGCTCCTCGCCTCTTTCGTTAGCGAGTGTCGTCTCCACCGTCGCCTCCGTCATCTCTTCGGCGATGGGCTTGGTCAATACGTCCGCTAGCGCATCGGTATGTTTGTTTCCGAACACGGTGGAGAGATGCTCGCCGTTGATAGAGTCGGTTGAACGTCCGACAAACTGAGCTACTGCAGTGTTGAACGAGGTGACCCGCAGGTCTCCGTCAAGGGTGTATATCAGGTCACTCGCCGCCTCGACGATACGCTCGTACCGCTCGAGTTCCTGTTCACGCTCTCTGCGTTCGGTGATGTCCCGAACTGTACCCCGATAAATAGAGGGATCGGACTCGTGGGGTTCACCCCGGATGTGTGCCCACCGGGTCTCTCCGGACGCAGTCTGGATGCGAGTCTCGAGCTCCTGTGGTTCACCGGTCGCCACCAACCGCTCGAACGCTGCGCGGGCATCGGCTTCGTCGTCCGGATGGTAGAACCTGAACGCCTCATCGAGGGTGAACTCGGTTCGCGGCCAAGTGCCGACCAGTTTGGCGAGGCCTTTGGTGTACTCGACTTCGTCGGTTTCGGTGTTTATCTCCCAGCCGCCGACCTTGGCGATTGCCTGTGTCTGGTCGAGTAAATTAACCAGTCGCTCCAGTTCACGCTCCTGCGCTCGCCGTTCAGTAATGTCCTCAAGGGTCGTGATAACGCCGGTTCGCTCGCCCGACTCGTCGGTCAGTGGGGCGGCGTTGATGGAGAGCCAGCGTGTCTCGCCTCCCTCGGCGATACCGTGGTGGTAATCCCGAACGGTCTCGCCTGTCGTCATCACGTGGCTGAACGGGAGCTCCTCGCTGTCGAGCGGTTCACCATCCTCTCCGACGATCTCCCAGCTCGGTTCGTCGAACGTGCGACCAACCACATCTGAGCGCTCCAGTCCAAGGACTTCCTCAGCTGTCGCGTTTGCGCGGGTAATCTGTCCCTCGGTATCGAGCACTGTGATCCCGACGGGACTCGCCTCAAACAGCCGTTCGAGGGTCTCTGTCTCCTTACGTAGTTGCTCCTTTCCCTGTCGCCGGGCAGTGGTATCCGACTGGAAACCGATGTAGTGGGTGAGCTCCCCGGCGTTATCGTAGACAGGGGAGATTTCAAGGTGGTTCCAGAATTCGGTCCCGTCTTTCCGGTAGTTTCGGAGTTCGACGCTTACGGCCTCGCCTGCTTCAATGGCATCATGGAGTCGCTCCACCGTCTCCGGTTCTGTCTCTTTACCCTGCAGGAATCGGCAGTTTCGACCGAGCGCTTCCTCGCGGTCATACCCGGTTATCTCCGCGAATGCGTCGTTGAGGTAGGTCAGCGGCTGGTCGTCGTCAGCATCTGCGATGGTGATACCGGTGGTTGCGTTGTCCATGGCCCGACGGTACACCGCGAGTTGCAGTGACTGATGACGGGTCCGGAGAAGCGACTCGACACGCGACCTGATGACCGCTTCTGTCGCTGGAATCTGTAGCGTATCGTCGGCCACTCCGTGTAACCGCTGAGATGTCTCGTGTCCCCCGCTTTCTCCAACCAACAGGAGTACCGGTAGGTACCGTTCTCCTGCGTTTTCTTTTCGGTCCACAAGCGTGTCGGCAACCGCACGGTAGCTCGCTTCGCCGACGATACAGAGGTCGAACTCAGGTAGCGGTTCGTCGGTATCTGGGGCGGCCTCAACTACCTCGTAATCGTCAAGCAGGTCTGCGAGCAGGTTTCGGTTGCGCTCGCCTTGAACGAGGAGTAGAATTCTGCCACTACCCGTCGGTGTTCGGAGTCCCTCCTTTCCACCCAACAGGGACTCCTCGTTGCTCACGGTTACGTTTCACCGTCCCATGTAGGTGTCCCGGTCAGGACTCCACGTAGGTCAGTATAGGGTTCCCCGATGTGAACCCCATCATTATCTATACGAAACGAACGCAGGGTAGACTCGAACGACCCGAACCGCTTCTTCAGAACGCCGGCTGCCTTCTGTATATCACCACGAACCTCGATATATCTGATGAACATGATGTTATCCGCGAGATAGCTGACGTGGCTATCAGAGGCTCGGAACCCACCGGTGACACTCTGGATCTCATCGGTTATCACCACCGTCACGCCGAGGTTGCGGAGATAGCGTGCCAACGCATGCAGTTCCTTGCGGAGGTCGCTTCCTTCCGCGTGGAGGCTCAGTTCGTAGCCGGCAGTCCCGTCGATGAGCACGAACTTCGTGTCGTTCTCTTGGACTTCAGTTCGGACCTGGTCGGCGAACTCGTCGGTAGAGAGTGTCAGTGGTTCGATGGCCTCGATAGCCATGTGACCCGACTCGATGTACTCACTCAACGGATACCCAACGGCTGCCGAGCGGTGTTTGAAACTCTCTTCACTCTCCTCGAACAGGTAGAGAGCCGTTCGCTCGTTCCGGGCGGCGAAGGCCTTGGCCAGCGTTGTAGCGGTTGTCGACTTGCCGACACCGCTCGGCCCGGAGATGAGCGTAATGCTTCCTCGTTCGATGCCGCCTCCGAGTAACGCATCGAGTGACTCAACGTCCGTTGACATCGTCTCGAACGCCGTCCCGTGGTGTCGGTTCTCCGGACGGAGTTTGGGGAATACACGGATTCCTCGGCCGTCGTCGATGCGGAGTGCGTGGGTGCCGCTCCGGAAGTCCGACCCCCGGAGCTTTTCGATTTTGAGGAACCGACCTTCATCGGTCCGAGAGATGGTTATCGAGCCGTTACAGAGATACTGGAGGTCTTTGTCGGCCTGCTCTGCATCCGGTTGACTCGTAAAGAGCGCCGTCGCCCCCTTGTCCTTGAGATACCGCATCAGGGAAGCAGCCGTCTGGTTGAACTGGTACTCGTCTGGAGAGAGATGGCGTAGCTGTGAAAGGGGGTCGATGACGACACGCTTGGGTCGGTGCTCCTCGACGGCTTCGGTGATAGCTGACCTCGTCGACTCTCCCTCAACCTCGCTCGGCATGAGCACAGAGTACGACTCCTCGTCGGTGAACTCACCCCCCGTTGGACTCAGGTCGAGTATAGGTACCTCCGAGAAGTCGAATCCGAGGGTCTTTGCGTTCTCAATCAGCTCGACCGCCGGTTCCTCGAACGTGATGTACAGGACGTTTTCTCCGTTGTTGATTCCTTCAGCGAGAAAATGATAGCCGATGATGGTCTTTCCCGTTCCGGAGCGTCCACGAACCATGTACGTGCGGTTCGGGGGGAATCCCCCGTTCAGTAATGTATCCAGACCATCGATTCCAGACCGGACTCTAGAATTGCTATGCATATTGACTATGTGGGGGAGATACAGGTGGCTCACTTCCTACAGGAGTTATCATTTCGACACTGTCCCCGCAGGTTCGACCGTGAGATCTTCTCTGTTGTAGATCTCTACGAGGGAGTTACTGTAAAGGAATGAAATGTGTGAACGGCCTCGCCCTGCAAATACTGCTTCTAGTGCGTCGGTGTCGATTGAGTCGTAGAGTATCGGGAGGGCAGTTTCAGGGATGTTTTCTGATATGCTCACGCTCGTGATAACTGCTTGAGTGACAGTCATCCCCGAAGGGATTTCGTATTCCACTATCGATCTATCTAATACGAGCTACAGGGATAAATCCCAACACTATTCACCCATATAATTATAACAGCAAACATCACCGGCTGAATCACTCGTCTGAACGTGAAACGAACCGGAACTCGGTGCTGAACTCACCCTCAATATTCAGCACCCGTTCCTATCGAACTCTCCGGGACTCAGCAGAGCTTCGTCTCCCTACACGACTGACCGGGAGGCGTCGACCTCGGTCACGGCCCGGTACCGCTTCCATCGCTTCTTGCCTTTCTCCTCGACGTGGTTGTAGTGGATCAGAGCCCGGAGATGCTTCCGAATCGTCTCACGTGAGACGGGTTCGTACCGCTCGATGAACGCATCCTCGATATCGCTCATCGCAGCCCAGCCACCGAACTCCGAGAGCAGCGTGAGTAGCCGGCGCTGGCGTCGCTTTAGCTTCGAGAGCGACCGCTGGCGAATCGTCACCTCGGCGTCGTCGATGGCCGCCGGTACCGACTCGACGGACAGCACCGATTCGTTCTGCCGGCCTGCCTCACGAACGGCCTTGTACAGCGACTCGATTGCGACTCGTGCGTCACCACCGGCACCGGCAGCAATGCGCTCGATGACGGCGTCGGGAACAGCCGCGGGGTCGAGACCGTACTGTACGCGCTTGCGGAGGATCTCACACAGTTCGGCGTCTGCATACCGGTTGAGTTCGATGTGTCGGCCGCCGCGGAACCGCGACTGCTCGGCGGCATCCATCCGCGCGAGCAAGTCATCGCTGTCGTTGCACGCGCCGATGACGAACACGTTCTCCATCCCATACAGGGTGAAGAACTCGCGGAGATCGTCGAGCTGTACGAGTTCGTCGAGCACGACCACGTAGGGGTCGTCCACCGCCTGGCGAAACCGCTCGCGGAGCTGGATCTTCGAGACACCGCGTTCGTCGAGCGTGACGTGCTCGCCGAGCGGGCGCAAGAGTTCGCGGTACAGCGCGTGCGTCGAGTGGTGCTCCCAGCAGTCGACGTAGGCAGTCTCGACGGCGGGGTCCTCCTTCCAGACGCGCTCGATGACGAACTTCGAGAGCAAGGTCTTGCCCGTCCCCGTGGGGCCGGTGATGAGGACGTGTGTATCGGGGAACCCGGAGAGAAAGTCGCGAACGGGTTGGGTGAGTGCGGTGAGTTCGTCGCTGCGCGCGACCAGGATGTCCTCGTGTTGAGGGACGTGCTGGGTGTCGAGAACGCGCGCATCCGTTTCCATTCACTCCTCCGGTACTGTAGGGGACATGATAAACCCGGGTGCCGGGGTTGGGATAGGTTGGGATAGCGAGTCGACCCGAACGGTTTTGATGTTTTGACGACAGTAAGATGCAATGAAACGACGGGGGGTTTTGGCGGGGGTGGCTTCGGTACTCGGTGGCTGTAGTGGCCTCAACGGGCCACCCTCGACACGGAATCAGGACTGCTGCGTTGGTGGTAATGAGAGCATCATCACTCAAGCGTCGCATAGGGGAATAGTGCGTCGTCGACCAGGAACTCCTCGTATCGGTCAAGGAGCACCGATTTGGCCGCCGTGATGAGCGACGCCGGATCTGACCCGGAACATGCCTTGACGAAGAACGCCTTCTTGAACGAGGTCCCATCGACTTCTATTTCGTTCTGGCCCCCTGCCTCAAGCCACGTTCGCATCTCGGCTGGGTCATCGGTTTTCGGGGCGGGAGACTTCCACTGGTTCAGGCTGTTCATCGAGGTCCAAAACGAGAGTCCGTGTTCTTCGGCGTGGTCGACGAGGTCGTCAGTGTGCTCGGCGACGTATTCGGCGTGGCGCTCGTTCTCACGGACATTCAATGCAATTCCGGCGTGGACCTCATGCGTCTCGGTGTCGACGATGACCGCCAGATACGACCCACGCTTTGTGTCACGACTGGTATCTGGACGTGCGGTGCTCACGAATGGGATGTCGACATACCTCGGGATGATGCGTTTGTAACCCGCTGGATCTGCGTTTTCGGTCGTCCACGTGTGGACCTTCCCGGTGTTCTCCAGGTCGGTCTCGGCGAGTTCTTGCCGCAGGTCGCGGATGAAGTAACGATACTGCTGTTTGTCGGAGTGGGTGAAACCAGTGAATGGGTGCATGTCTTCTGCCTCAAAGAGGTCCTGCAGCATCCGGAGAATCGGTCGCTGTTCCGGGTCGATCTCTGCTTCATCGAGGTCATTGAGCCGTCGTGCGACGGTGAACCAGCTCAGCCAGGACACTGGCTCGTCGTCGAAGTCGTTGAGTACGGCTGGGCGTGTTGTGTGTGGCGTAATTGCAATCAGGTGTACCTCTCGCCCATCGGCGTTTACGCGCAGTTTGGCGAGTTCGTCACGGAGTTGCGACCGAGTGAGCGTGTCGCCGTACTTTGACTCGTAGCCGACGAGCAGGCGGTCATCTCGGACCACCCAGTCGAGTTCTCGATTCGTCCCCTCGTCCGTATTTCGTTGAAGCGGTGAGTCTTGATTCGCCACGAGGGCCGCGCCTTCCGAGAGTTCTATCGAGATGTCCTGTTGAATGTGATTGAGGAGGGTCTCGTCCGTCTGCAGGCTGTAAAACAGATAGCCCGCGAATTGCCGATTGAGTCCCTCTTCATACCCCCCCGGTGACGAGAATGGATAGTCCATCCAATACCGTCAAGCCAACCAGAGAGGTTAATTATTCGGGACGGCTCGGATTTCGGTTAGCACCCCCTGACTATCCTCGTCGCCAACGCAATACTGATTCTCCACAGAAACACTGCCCTGTGAGCGATGATGTTCGTCGTGCTCTCGCCTCTCACTGAGGGTGAGAACAGTGGGAGCTTTGAAGCGCACTCTGGAGAGTTGTTCCTCGGGGGGCTCTGTTGAAATCCTCAGACCTTGACAGAAGTCGCGTGCTGAATATTGAGCGTGGGCCTTGTTTAGACGCAGTGCAGCTAGTCTTCTCCAGACGCTCTCCAATCGACAAGATTCGGTCGAGACCTCCTCATGGGCTGGTTCTATCCAGCCGACGTGGCTCCTGACTTGTCCAATCAAGAGCGTCTAAACAAGGCTTAGAGGGTGGATTCAGCATGAATTCACGGTGTGCTACGCCCATTAATTGCGGTCGGTGTCCACTGCTCAACTTCCTCCCACGGCTGCACAATGGGTGTTCGCCCCCGAACTTCTGTCCCTATGTGGCCTGGCTGATGCGCCACCAAGACGGACTGTCTTCACAGGTACCTCGGAGAGTTAACGTCCCAGCACGCCCTCGCTGATCACGAGCAGATCCCAGAAGACGACGAACAGGATTACTCGAGTGGCGAACCCGATTGGCGCCATCGAGACCAACACCCTCCGGCCAGCCACGAACAGTTGGTCGTCCGTTACGAGCAAGGTCGGCTCGAGAACCTCCTGGAGGGGCGTCGGCCACCAGTGCACTCACGTTCCCGACCGGCCCGGATTGCCACTTGACGACGGGTTCGATAGCGGCGACGCGTGGAGATTCCCAGCGGTGTTCTGGAGATCGTATCGAGAGAGCGGCCACGTGCCTGATTCGGACGTCCACGTGGAGAGGGGACCAAGATGTACCCGCGTCGACAGCCCACCGACTCCCCCAGCGGTCACGCCAAGGGCGCCGAGGAACTGGCGTCGGTTCATGGCGCCACATCTTCAAGATGCTTTATGAGTCTGGTGCGATAGGATTGCTGGGGTTATTGTAACCAGAGGTGGCCGAGGTGGCAACAACCACGAGGTCCCTTCGGCCGTGTGGGTCGCGATTCAGTGGTACGGTCGTGTCTCCTCGACGGTGGCCACGCGAGGACTCACTCCAGTTCTGTGACTGGCACTCGCCATACTGACCTTTACCGGCGATGTCCGGCAGAAGATGTTTCTAACAGGTTACTGACGCGCTACTCGCATGCCCCGGCGTCCCCTCGTAACGGCCCTACTTATACTGGTTGCCGTCGGCCTACTGGCCAATCCCGTCTGGTTCTTCCCAGCGGAAGGCGAGACGAGATACACCTACACGCGCGTTCCAGTCGAGGTACAGGAGAACCGACTCGCGTACGACCCCCCTGACAGCTCCAACTTCTCCGTCATCAGCCTCAACGATCTCGAGGGCATCGGCTGTGACTACACCGACCACCATACACTCCCCAGGGGGTGTGAGTACGACACCTATCTCGTCGAGAACGGACCAGTCGGTACCTCGTACGGAGAGTATCGCGTATCCGGGCCGCAGTTCGTGTATCTGAACGGTAGTTACTACAAACGACTCAAGTACGACGTCGAGCGGGTCTCACCCCATCGAGTTCGTGCCGAACTCGCAGAGAACGCCTCCGCGCTCCCGAGCGACCCAGAGTACGAGTCATTCGCCGTGAACCTCGTCCGTCACGGTGGGACGCGACGTTCGACGATGCCGCCGCAGGATCACGTTCTTGGACGCATCTACAAGGTCCACGATGGCTACTATGCGGTCGCGCTGGTCGAGGCGGCGCCCCTGGACCGACCCTTTGTCTCTCCGCTCATCCGACTGCTGTTGGGTGCCGTCGGCGTCGGGCTTCTCATATGGGCCAGGTACCGTGTAATGAACGAACGGGAAAACCGTGTGGGCACCAGCTAAGCAACGCCACGTGGCTGGCCTGCGAGCAGCACCAGTCTGATTCCAGCAAGCGTGGGCTGACTGAGCCGAATACGCTTCCCCGGGCGCTGGAAGATCGAACCCGACTCGCGCTATGTATTCAGCACGCCCACCGAAACCTATTCAGATGCTGTTAGAAGCGTCGTGCAAGATACAGAGGATGGATGCAGCAGAACTCCTCGCGCTATCTTCGGGGACGCTGCCAGCGGTAGAGAGCGGTGGAAAAGAGACCCGAACTTCCCGTTAGAACCGATATTCTGCCCAGAGTGTAGCCCAAGACACTTCACACCCTCTCCACAGTTGAAGGTATGAATCGGCGGACAGTCGCCACGACGCTGGGTGCAGGACTCGTTTCGGTGAGTGGGTGTTTCGAATCGGAAGCCGAGTCAAGCCCTGCTCGGGGATCTACGTCAAGCCCCGAAGAGGAGACTGTGTTGACGTATGACCCTCCCGACGACGTAGCAGACGTTCAGTTCGACAACCACACGTCCGAGGCACTCACGGTGACGCTCCGAGCGACTGCCGATGGTGAGGAGGTGGTCGATCGGACGTTCTCTGTCCCAACTGGAGATACCGCCCAGCCAGAGCGGACGTACGAGGAATTCAGTGGTCAGAGAACACTCACCGTTCACGTCGCGGTAGAGAACGGACCAACTGGAAGTCACGAGTTCGAAGACTCGAAGACCGATTCGGCAGGCCTGTACGTAGATCTCTATCCCGAGTCCATCGAGGTCACCGTGGGTGTTGCCTGACCTGGTAATCGGGAATCGGGCAACGGTGTACTCAATCAAGAGTACTCAGTTCATCTCCTGACCGACTCGCGCTCTCTATGCAGCACGACTCCAGAAACCTCACCGAACGCTGTCAGAACCGGCGTGCGAGATACGGAGGCTGAATTCAGCACGGGTTCGTTGTGTGCTACTTGGTTTCAACTGCAGTGATTTTCGTCGGTGCTTAGATCACTGGTTCCATCGGATGTGAGTGGCTTCGAACCTTGGCTATCGAGGTGAGGGAAGTATTCGGTGTAAATCACCAAAAACGAGGCAGAAGATTCATTATCGGGTTGTAGGACATGCTCATTTATGACTCGAAGTGGGGGGTTGTCCGCAAGAGTGGTCTCAACCGTTGCCGAACGAAAGGGAGTCGCAGGAGAAGCGCTCCCGCCGTTGTATGAATCCATAGATCCAGACGCTCTTGAGGCAATATTCGAACACGAAACCACGAATCCCGACTCAAAGCTTCAAGTGCGGTTCTCCTATGCAGGCTACTTGGTAACAATTCGAGAATCAGGTGCCATCTCACTTGAAGACCCGCAACTCTGAGAATACCTTCGCATTACTTGACGATGTGTAACGGTTGTGTTTCAGTCGTTCCACGTTTGCTACTGGAAGACCATCTGGCACAAGTGAATGAACGGCGAAAACTGAATTGCGTCTTTTTCCGTCCGCAGATAGAGTGAATCAGCATGGCACCGACGGCCAATTCCCCTGTGTCGCCGAATGAATGTGATGATATTTTTCAGACGCTTAGTCACGAAGTCAGGAGGGAAACGATACGAGCGTTTGAAACCAACTCCCTACTCCAAACAACGACAGTCGAGTCGCTTGCAACTGAACTAGAGTCCCGCATCGCCCATCCGAATCGACGACAAATCAGACTCGAACTGGTACACAATCATCTGCCCAAGCTCGAATCTCGGAAGTGGCTGGAGTACGACCAGCGTGCAGGCGACGTCGTCTACAAGGGACACCCACGGGCACTGCCGGTACTTGAGCATATTTCGGCGATTTTCTAGGGCGAGTGACTCATGGGGACCCGTCGCTGATAGTTCTCGCCATCTCCGGCTGCACTCTCGAAATTTCTCACGAGGGACCTGACAAACTATAGGCTGACCATGGTCCAGTGGTGACTCGCGCCTCCAGATCGAACGATGCTATCTGCCGATTGTGAATCCTCGCTGGTGACCGATTCGCGCTATGTATTCAGCACGGCCATCCAAACATTAATCGAATCAGACAGGATCCTCGTCGGTAACTTCGCCTTCTATCTTCAGCACGCGATTTACATTCGCAATTGAGAATCGCCACTGAGCAATACGAACGGCAGAGTTTGATGAGATTTAGATGATGGTGGGTTGGGCTGGGGCGCCGGTGATGGCGTCTTCGACGGCGTGGAAGCGCTGGTCGCACTTCGGGCAGTAGTAGTCTGCGTCGGTATCGGCGCGAGCTGCACTCACCCCAGCGCCACCGGAGGGATAGCGCTTGCCGGCGGGCCGCCGGGACGAAGTCGTCCGCCGGACGGCGACGGAACCGCAGTCGAGACACCGGTAGCGGTAGGGTTCGCCGGACATCAGGCGAGCACCTCGCTCCCTCGATGCGTTCGCTCGACGCGGTAGTTCGGCGACGCTTCCCACTCGCGAACAATGTCGACGGTCCACAGCTCGGCGACGAGATCGTCACCGTCGTAGCCGTAGGCGAGTGGAACGTCCTCGTAGCGTTCGGTGTTGGTCACGTATCGCTCACCTCGTGGATAGCGAAGGCGATTGTCTGCTGCAGGGATTCTGCGGCGAGATGCGGGTGGTGTGTGATGCAGTCGAGTTCTCGTCGTGAGCTCGCCGTTACTTTCTGGAGAAATTTTCTGACACTCAATTTGCTGAAACAAACTTTATTACAGAGTTTATCCCTCATATATGCGGGAGGTCTTCCTGACTGACCATATCCGGCAGCAGAAACAACCCACCCGTCTCCCCCGGCGGGTGCCCTCCCGTTTCGCTGCGGGAGATCGACTCTATTGCCGTCGGCTGTCACTGACTCCCATCTCGCGGTAAGCTCATGCTCGATTCCACTCCGAGATTGCTCGGCCGATTCGCGCTGCTCGGTGTCGGAATTATCGTGGCTCATGCTCGTACCTCGCTGTCGTCGCTCCAGAGTGTCCGACTGGCGACCCACCCGACGAGTCGGAACGGGGCGTTGAGGCCGGCGTGCTGGTACTTTCGGAGTTGCTGTTCTTCCTCGGACAGCGAGCGGGACAGGCGCAAGTTGTCGCTGGCCTCCAGGCGCTCGAACTCAGTGTCGGCTTCTTCTTCGGCGGCAGCGACTTGTCCCTCCGTCCGCCGGTGGACGGTGATGCGGGCGGCCTTCACCGAGATGAAGCCCTGTTTCGCGAGCGGTTCGAGCAGTCGCGATTTCACGCTGTCCTTCGGGCACTGCTGCGTCCAGAGCTGCTGTTTCGCCTCCTCGACGGGCACCTTGATGGTGCCCATCGGGTGGTTCGAGAGCGCGACGAGCTTCTCGTAGGCGTCGGCGAGTTCCTCGTTGTCGGGAGTGTGGAGGTCGGTGCTGCCGCCGTCGGAGGCGGCGTGCTGCGCGACGAGCTCGCGGAGTTGCGTCCGAATCAACTCGGCGCGGCTCACGTCGCGCTGGTCAGCGATTTCGTCGAGCGCGCTGATGTCGACGCCCTTCGGGTTGAACGAGATGCGGCTGGGGTTGCTCTCGATGTCCTTGCTCATGCTCGGACACCTCCGGAGCGACTACGCGACCGACTACGCCGTGAATACGCACACGGCGCCGGGTTGAGCAATACGTAGTCGCCACCCCCCCCACACCGTCGCGGGGATGGGGCTCACGCGGGCGGGGCTGCGGGAGATACTACGGAGTGCTGCAAATCGGCGCTGGTGATCGTCGCTCACAGTCGCTCACCTCCGTCGGCGAGCGCCTGCTCGATGTCGTGGTCGAACTTGTCGATCTCGTCGGGAATCACGACGGGCTGGCCGTCTGCCATGTTCGCACCGATGAACTCGGCTTTGCGGAGCGTCGCGAGGTGGGCACACGGGCCGCGGTGGAACGTGTAGCCCTTGCAGTCGCACTCGCCGACGTAGCCGCGGCCTTCGTGCCGGAGCGTGACGACGTGGGCGTCCTCGGCATCGTCGAGGGCGATACCGAACTGGTCGTAGCGAAGCCGCTGGATGACGGCGTTTCGTGGGTCGGCGCGCTGCCAGCTGTCGCCGTCGCCGCGGGCGGCCTCGAAGTCGAGGACGCGCGTCACTTGCCACCACCTCGGTCGTAGCGATGGTTCCGCCGATTCAGATGCGCACACTGCTCGACCGCGTTGACGAGATCGTCGGACAGTTCTTCGGCAAGTGCCTCGACGGCGCCGACCTCGGCGTGGTGGTTGACGGCGATGACGGCGTCGACACCGGGTTGGTCGATGACGAACACGGTCTGTGTGGCGTCCTCCTCGGCGACCTCGGCGAGGGAGGTGTCGCCACTCGCGGAGTCAGCGCTCACGGCGCACACACCCCATCGGAGCGTGCTGGGCAGTCCTGGTCGGGCTGGTCGATGCGGCAGCCGCAGGTGTCGCAGATGGGGGCGTCGAGGCTGTCGAGGTCGACGCGAGGCCGAACCTCAGACATGGCGGCACCTCAAAAAACTGGACGTTTGTGCGAAAGCAGCCGCTAAATCAGTTAAAACCGTATGGGACCGCCGAGAATTGAACTCGGGTCCTACGGACCCCATCCGCAGAGGATACCACTACCCCACGGTCCCTTGCATGTGAGTCGAGTACGGTTCTCGGGTTAAGGGCTTCGTTTTCGGGCTACACCAGCACGCGTTCGAGCGCCACTGCCTCGCCCGATTCGGCGGCGGGGTCGCCGACGAGCGTCCCCAGACAGACGGCCGCACCGTCGGGCGTGTAACACGCGACGAACGTTCCCGGCTCGTCGGTCTCGCTGTCGATGATACCGGGGGCGTACACCGGGGCGCCCTCGCGTATCTGTTCGGCGGCGCTCGGTGCGACCGTCACGCGCGGAATCCCCTCCAGCGCGCGCTCGGCGGGGTCGACGACCTCGCGAAGCCACGTCTCGTCGCCGGTCTCACGCCACTCGGTCACGGCGTCCTGGAGGTCGTGGAGGGTGTGGAGGTCCGTGTCGTCGAACGGCCCTGTTCCGGTTCGGCGCAGATGCCCCATGTGTGCTCCCGTCCCGAGCGCGAGCCCGAGGTCGTGACAGAGCTTCCGGATGTAGGTCCCGGACGCACAGCGAACTCGCAGCAGCGCCCGGCGTTCTTCGGTCTCCAGCACCTCGAGGTCGTGAATCCGGCGCGTCCGCAGTCGCCGTGAAACCGCGCTCTTACGCGGCGGCTTCTGGTAGATCTCCCCTTCGAACTCGGCGGCCACGGACTCGAAGTCGGCGGGCACCGGGCGGTGACACTCCAGCACCGTGACGTACTCCTTGACGGCGTCGTCGAACACCTGGGCGGCGCGGGTCGCGTCGCCGAGCAGGGTGGGGAGACAGCCCGTAACTTTGGGGTCGAGCGTGCCGGAGTGGGCTGCTCGCTCCTGCCCGGTCATGTCGCGGACCCAGCCTGCGACTTGGTGGGCGGAGGGGCCGGGCGGTTTATCGAGGTTGACGACCCCGAAGGCGAGCAGTTCCTCGGCTGAGCGCTCGGTGGGGTCGCCGCGCATCTCAGAACTCGTAGTCGACGGTGACCGGGGTCTTCCCCTCGTCGCCCTCAGGGTTGTACGCTTCGACGACGGCGGCGATGGCCTCGACGACCCCGTCGGGGTCGAGCCGCGAGGTGTTCAACACGAGGTCGTAGATGGAGAGGTCGTGGATGTCGATGCCGTAGTACTCCTCGTAGCGCTTGGCCTCGCTCTCGGCGCGCTCGCGCGTCTCGGTCTCCGCGAGCTCCGTGGGTTTGTCCTCGCGTTCGGAGATCCGCTGGGCGCGCACGCCGATCGGCGCGTCGAGCCACACGCGGAAGTCCGCGTGTTCGCCGGCCATCCAGCCCGCGAGTCGCGATTCGAGCACGAGGTCGTCTCGCTCGGCGGCAACGTCGCGGAGGCGGCGGTCGAGGTCCCGGTCGATCTGGTCGTCGGTCTCGGCGTGCTTGTTGAGTTCGAGCGGGGTCATCCCCTTCTCGGCGGCGAGGTCGCGGAAGATGTCGCCCCCGGAGACGTGGTCGTAGCCCAGGCGGGCGGCGAGCGCCTTCGCCGCCGTGGACTTCCCACTCCCGGCAGGGCCCGAGATGGTAATCAGCATGTTCCCTCTCGGGCGGTCGCCCTAAAATGGATTACTCTTCATCGGCCCCGTGTGGGCCGCTCGCGTGCGGCCCAGTGTGAAGCGGGTGGGCCGATTACGTCGGCGTCGTCTGGATGTTCAGCGCCTTCCGGATGAGCTGTGTGAAGCTCATCGAACACAGGAAGTACCAGACGATCCACGCCTGCAGTGGCCCGAGGATGCCCTGCTTCCACGTCACCTCACCGACCAGCGGCATGATGAACGTCTCGGGCAGGACGGCCTGCGGCGTGAGGATCATCCAGTACATCCAGAGGAACACCGGAATCGTGAGCAGCATGATCCACACCATCGGGCGGAACTGCTCTTTGAACATCCCGAGGTTGTCGCCCATCGCCTCCATCTGCTCCTCCTGGATCTTGTCGAGCTCGTCGTCGTCACCGCGCTCCTGCGCCTCCTTGCGGCGCTCCTGGATGTCCTTCATGCGCTGCTGGTACTCGGACATCTTGTCCATGTCCATGAGGTTCGCCTGCAGCAGCGTGGAGTAGAGCCCGGTGAACGTCGCCAACACGAGGACGACCGCGTAGAACGGGAGCACCTGGTCGAGCGGCCCGAGGAAGATGTCGATCGTGGAGCCGATGGCGTTGCGCACCGAGGCGATGGAGTAGCCTGCGAACAGCCCGACGGCACCGAGCGCCGCGAGCTTGTCGTACTTCGACCACGAGGAGTCGTCTTCGACCTCCGGCAGGTCGATGTCGTCGTCCTCGAGCGCCGAGCGGATGGCGTCCCGGTCGGCCAGGTTGAACCCGTCGCCGTCGTTCGCGTCCACGAGAATGCCCTTCTCGATGAGTCGACCCCACTGCCCACTGGTGAGCTCGTCGGACACGGCCCCCCACTCCACGGGGTCGTCCTGTTCGAGGAGGTACTCGATGGAGTCCCGCATCTCGCGGTCCTCCCGGACGAGGTCCTCGACCTTCCCAGCTATTCGTGCCATTACCCCTCTTTGCAATCGCGCGCTCTTGAACCTTTTACTCCCGTGCTCATGCTCAGGTCGCGTCCGACGGCTCCGCCCTGATGACGCCGTCGAACGACCCCGTCAACACGACTGCGCCGTCGTCCTCGCGGACGTACTCCAGCTCCGCGGCGACCTCCCAGCCGTCCTCGCGCGGCTCGACGGTGGGGAACTGTGTCGCACACCGGACCGTCTCGCCGGTGTAGACGGGCTTGCGGAACCGGTAGGTCATCGTCCGCGCGAGGACGTTGTACCGTCCGCCGACTTCGGCGGCGAGTGACGCCGTCAACAGCCCGTGGACGAGCAGCCGTCCCGCCTCGTCCGCCTCGAGGTGGTGGTCGCCGCGGTCACCAGTCGCCTCGGCGAACTGTCGGACGTCGCGGTGCTCGAACGTGCGGGTCACCGTGACGACGTCTCCCTCCGAGAGGTCCATACCTACAGCTCAGGCGAGCGTGAGAAAGGTCTGTCGGGGGTCAGAAGACGTAGGGGTCGTCCGCGCCCGCCTGCTCGGGGACGAACCAGTAGCCGTCGGTGTCCTGTTCGACCTCACCGCTCGCCCGGAGCGCCTCCAGTCGCTCTTCGGCCTCATCCTCGGGGAGGGCCATCGCCGCCGCCACGCTGCGCGTGGTGACGCCGTCGCTCCGCTCTACTACCTGCAGCACCTCGTCGCCAGGTGCACCGTCGTCGAAGTCACCGAACTCGTCGTCGTACATACCTCCGAGTCGCGGGTGGGGGTACAAGAACCTATCGTGACCCGGAGTAGCCCGGGAGCGGGTCTGAAACTCAGACGCGCTCGTCGATGGCCGCCTGCACGTTCGCCCAGACCTCATCGGGCGTTCCCTCGCCGTCGACCTCGGCGAACGCCTCGGTGCCATCGTAGTATTCGATGACCGGTTCGGTGTTCTCGCGGAACACCCGGAGGCGCTCGCGGACGGTCTCCTCGGTATCGTCCTCGCGCTGGACGAGCTCACCGCCACACTCGTCACAGACGCCCTCGACCTCGGGCTGGTCGAACTCGACGTGGTAGTTCGCACCGCACTCCGAGCAGACCCGCCGGCCGGTGAGCCGGTCGACCAGCTCCTCCTCGCTCACGTCGAACACGAGGATGACGTCGAGCTCCGTCCGCTCGTCGAGGAACTCCGCTTGGTCGATGTTGCGGGGGTAGCCGTCGAGGACGAAGCCGTCGGCCTCTTCGAGTGCGGTGACGACGATTTCGTTGACGACGGCGTCGGGCACGAGTTCGCCCGCGTCCATGTACTCGCCGGGCGTGTCGTACTCCAGGCCCAGCTCGGAGATGTCCATCCCCTTGTTCGCACGGAGGGCGTCCCCGGTCGTGATGTGGTCGACACTGTACTCGTCGACGATTCGCTTGCTCTGTGTGCCTTTTCCGGCACCCGGCGCGCCGAGCAGCAGTACGCGTGGCTGGCTCATGTCAGCGGCTTCGCGGGGGGTCCGTAAAACGTTGAAGAAACGCGCCGACTTTTGCGGAAGCTTCGAGTCGGTGCGCAGACACGAGGTTCGCATGGACCCCGTCGACCGCACCCGCCGGACGTACGACGCCGTCGCCGAGACGTACCACGAGCGGACCGGCGACATCGATGCGCTCCTCCCCGCGATGGACCGGCTCGTCGACGCGCTGCCCGACCACCCTCGTGTCCTCGACGCCGGCTGTGGCCCCGGGCGGGACGCCGACTGGTTGACCGAGCGCGGCGCACGGGTCGTCGGCGTCGACTTCGCTGGGGGCCAACTCCGGCTCGCTACCCTGGAGGCCCCCGATGCCCTCCTCGTCCAGGGTGACCTGCGCTCGCTCCCCCTCCGCGACGACAGCGTCGACGGCGTCTGGGCCGTCGCGTCGCTCATCCACGTTCCGGACGAGTCGCTCGACGACGCGCTCACAGAACTCCACCGGGTCTGCCGTCCCGGTGGCACGCTGTTCACCTCGATGAAACCCGGGGCGGAGGGGGCGATGGAGCACACGTACGGCTACGACACCGACACGGGGCGGCTCTTCGTCTTCCACGAACCGGAGCCGTTCGCCGACCGGCTCCGCGACGCCGGGTTCACCGTCGAGTCGGTCGAGCCCGAACCGGCGTGGTTCCGGGTGTGGGCCCGGGCGTGAGGTCGCCACCGTGACGCGAGGGGTTTTCAGCCCCGGCGCCGAACCCCGACCATGGCCGAGCCGGCCACCACCCCCACCGACCGTCGGAAGCTCGTCGTCAGCGCCGTGCTGACCCACCGGAAGCAGGGCACACCGGCCGTGTTCCACGCCGATGGCGTTCGCCTCGCGTACGACGACCGGCTGCTGGAACTGTCGGTCTCGCCGGCCGCCCGCGACCGCCTCGACGACCTCCTCGCCGAGTACCCCGTGTTCAAGGTGAAACAGCCGGAGACTAGGAAGGCGCCCGATGGGACGGTGTTCGTCTCTGCGATTGCAGACCCGAAGCACCTCGCAGACTTCGTCGAGGACTGCTTCCGCCGGGTGTACGAACGCGAGAAGGCGTACGCGCTGACGGTCGACTGAATGGGTAGGTTTTCAGTAGCCCCCCGAGTACCGACGGCCGGATGTATATCGTCATCGTCGGCGCGGGCGACATCGGTACCCCGCTCATCGAGATCGCCACCCGGGGTGGCAACGAGGTCGTCGTCGTCGAGAACGACCCCGAGCGGGCCGACCGCGCGGCGACCACCTTCGACTGTCTCGTCATCGAGGCCGACGCGACGCTGAAGGAGACGCTCGTCGACGCGGGCGCCGACCGCGCGGACGCTATCATCTCGACGACCGACCAGGACGCGACCAACATCATGGTCAGCCTGCTCGCGGGCGAACTCGAGGTGCCCGAAATCGTGAGCGTGGTCCACGACCCCCAGCACATGGGGCTGTTCGAGCGCATCGGCGTCAACACGATGCAGAACCCCCAGCGGCTCATCGCGGACTACCTCTACCGCGCGGTCAAGCGCCCCTCGCTCGTCGACTACATGCGCATCGGCGAGCAGGCGGAGGTGTTCGAGATCATCGTCGGCGAGCGCGCGCCCATCGCCGGGCTGACGCTCGCGGAGGCCGCGGACGGGGGCCTCCTCCGCAGCGACATGCTCGTCGTCGCCATCGAGCGTGACGGCGAGGGCTCCCCGATTACCCCGCGCGGCGGCACGCACATCGAGCCGGGCGACCTCCTCACGGTCTACTCCGCGGAGGGGGCGACGCCCGAGGTGACCGACGTGTTCGGCCACTACGAGGACCACTGAGGGATGAGCCGGCGCACCGGTGTGAACGGGCTCTCGGCGGACCTCGCCACCATCGTCCGCGACGTGGGCTCGCTACTGCTCATCCAGGCGCTGATGATGTCGGTCAGCGTGCTGGTCGCGCTCGCCTTCCGCGAGTGGACGGTCGCGCTGGCGTTCCTCACCGCGGGCGGGCTCACCGCGAGCGTCGGCGGGTTCGTCCGGTGGCGGTTCGACGACGCGCCCGCCCCGCTGATGAAACACGGGATGGTCATCGCCGCCGCGGGCTGGTTCACGACGGCGGTCTTCGGGGCGCTCCCGCTCCTGCTGGCCGCGCACTTCACGCCCGTCGAGGCCTACGTGGCGTTCGTTCCCGCGGGCGCAGGTTGGGAGCCGGCGACCGTCCTCGGCGTCTCCTCCCGCTCCTCCCTCGTCTACTTCCGTCACCCGCTGCACGCGCTGTTCGAGTCGATGTCCGGATGGACCGGCTCGGGGCTCACGATGGCCGTCCACGAGCCGTCGCTCCCTCGGGCGGTCCAGTGGTGGCGGTCGTTCATCCAGTGGGTCGGCGGCGTGGGTGTCATCGTCCTCACCGTCTCCATCCTCGCGCGTCCGGGGTCGGGCAGTTACGCGCTGTACCGCTCTGAGGCCCGCGAGGAGAAGATTCACCCCAGCATCGTCTCGACGGTCCGGACGGTCTGGAAGATCTTCGTCGCGTACACCGTCCTCTCGGTGGCTGTCCTCTTTCTCGCCATCGTCGCCTCGCCGTACGGCTCGCGACTCCCCTTGTGGGAGGCCGGCTGGCAGGCGCTCAACCACGCGATGACCGGGCTCTCGACCGGCGGGTTCTCCGTCACGGACAACTCCATCGGAACGTACAACAGCCCGCTCATCGAGACGGTGCTCCTCCCGGTGATGACGCTCGGCGCCATCGCGTTCCCGATTCACTACGCCGTCCTCAGGGACCGGGACTTCGGCCGGCTCGTCGGTGACCTCCAGACGAAGTGGCTGTTCGTGCTGCTCGCCGCCGGCTCGCTCCTCCTGGTGCTCCAGAACGCCGTGTTCACCGCACCCGGCGACGGCTTCGGCGCCGTCGTCGAGGTGCCCGCCGCGCTCGCGTCCCTGGTGTCGGTCGGTGAACTCGACGCGGGCCGCGACGCCGTCTTCCAGTTCGTGAGCGCGCTCACCTGCACAGGGTTCCAGTCGTCGCCCATCGGGAACTGGTCCGACGGCGGGAAACTCGTGGTGAGCGTGGCGATGACGCTCGGCGGCGCCGCCGGGTCGACCGTGGGTGGCATCAAGATCATCCGTGGCTACACCATCGCCAAGGGGATCCGCTGGCAGTTCCACCGCGTGTTCCTCCCGGCGAACGCCGTCGTCACCACCACTATCGGCGACCGCACGCTCAGACGCGACGCGATGGAGCGGGAGTTCTCCGAGGCCGCCATCGTCTCGTTCCTCTGGGTCATCGTGCTGCTCGCCTCCAGCCTGCTGCTCGTGAACGTCGCGTCCGGGTTCTCCTACGCCGACGCGCTGTTCGAGGTCGCGTCCGCACAGGGGAACGTCGGGCTCTCGACGGGCATCACCGGCCCCACGATGCCCCGGCTCGCAGAGGTGATGTTCCTCTTCAACATGTGGGTCGGCCGGCTCGAAATCATCCCCGTGCTCGTGTTCGCCCGCGCGGCCCTCTACGGGCTCGACCCCTGAGCGACACGCGCTGGCGTCCCTCCCGCCGCCGCGACGCGAGCCGGCAACCCTCACGTCGGTCGGCACGTACTTTCCGCCGGGGCGCGTTCGACCGACATGGACCACGTCTCCGTTCAGGGCGTCGACGTCCCCGCGCTGGGGCTCGGCACCTGGCGTCTCACCGGCGAGCAGTGTTACGCGACCGTCTCCGCCGCCCTCCAGCTCGGCTACCGACACATCGACACCGCACAGGCGTACGGCAACGAGCGGCAGGTCGGCGACGCCATCCGCGACAGCCCCGTCGACCGCGAGGACGTCTTCCTCGTCACGAAACTCGACTGGGACAACCGCCGGTACGACGACGTGCTTCGCTCCACCGAGGCGTCGCTCGCCCGCCTCGACACCGACACCATCGATCTCCTGCTCATCCACGCCCCTCGCCCCGGGGTGCCCGTCGCCGAGACGCTCGACGCGATGAACGAACTCGTCGCCGCCGGCAAAGTCGAGCACATCGGCGTCTCGAACTTCGACGTCGACCGGCTCCACGAGGCGCGCGAGCTGTCGGACGCGCCCATCTTCGCCGACCAGGTGCAGTTCTCGCCGTACTGGCTCCAGTCGGCACTCCTCGACTACTGCAACATCCACGACGTGCTCGTCACCGCGTACAGCCCGCTCGCTCACGGCCAGGCCATCGACGACCCCGTCCTCGAAGCCATCGGGCGCCGCTACGGCAAGTCCGCCGCACAGGTCGCGCTCCGCTGGCTCGTCCAGCAGGAAGGCGTCTGCACCATCCCGAAGGCCACCTCCCACGAGCATCTGCAGGCGAACATGGACATCTTCGACTTCGAACTCACCCCCGAGGAGATGCGCCGGGCCCGCCGCCCCAACAAGGGGAAGGCGCTGTGGGGGATGGTCCGCGGCGGCCTACCATTCTAGCGTCCCGGCAGCGCCCCGGCGGCGCCACGGTATAAGTTAGTTCGTCACCAACCCCCGGTATGGTCACCGAACTTCGCGAGGGGGTGTGGCGTATCGACTGCGGGAGCGTCAACGCCTACCTCGCAGACGACGACGTCCTCACGCTCGTCGACGCGGGCTGGCCCAACGACGCCGGCACCATCCGGCGGGCCGTCGAGGAGGCTGGGTTCATCGTCGGCGACATCGAGCGGATCCTCGTCACACACTACGACCTCGACCACGTCGGCGCCCTCTCGAAGCTCGGTACCGACGCGCCCATCTACATGGGTGCTGGCGACGTCGGCTTCTACGTCGGCGACGAGAAACCCCCGTTCGGCAACCGGAAGGGCGCCCTCCAGCGCGTCGCCGGAACGCTCGTCGCCAGACCGGGGCGACAGGTCAAGAGCGTCGCGGACGGCGACACCATCGGCTCGTTCACGGCGTTCCACACGCCCGGCCACACGCCCGGCCACACGGCGTACGTCAGCGAGGAACTGAGCGTCGCGTTCGTCGGGGACCTCGTCATGGAGCGCAGCGGGAAGCTCCGGGCCTCGCCGTGGCACATCAGCTACGACACCGACCGCGTGCACGACTCCATCCACTATCTCGCGGACCAGGAGCCCGCCGTCGAGGTGCTGGCGATGGGCCACGGCACCCCGTTCGTCCGGAACGGGGCGGTGCGACTCGCGGAACTCGGCGAGGAACTCGAAGCGGCGACGGCGCCCTGACGCATCGGTACTGTCGTGCCTGCCCAGGTCGACCGCACGCAGTCGTGCGGTCGAGCCTGCCCTGACGTCCGACAGTACCTACTGCGCGCCGTTCGCGGCGACCTCTTCTGCGACGAAGGCCGGTTCGAGCAGGTTCGGGTCGAGGATGTGGCCGGCCTGCCCCTTCGCGAACTCCGGCAGCGAGTCGTGCGCGTAGACGACCACGCGAACCTCCGGGTTGAGGTCCTTCGCCACCGGAATCGACGTGGCGAGCCCGGCGTCGGTGATCACGAGCACGTCCGCGTCGACGATGCCCGCGTCCTCGAGTGCGGGGCGGTCGGCGGTGCCCGTGGCCCGTGACACTTCGACACCCTCGGCGGTCAGCGCGTCCCCGAGCCCGTCAGAATCAGCGCCCGCGATGACTGCGCGCGTCATGCTTCGACTCAGCCCAGCCGCGGGCTTAAGGGTTGCCTCGTCGTCGAGGGCCGAGCCGTGTCACCGTGCATCGTGGTCGCTGGTCCTTTTTTGGTCTCCTGGCCCCTTCTGCCGGTATGGAAGCGCCCGACATCGACGAACTCGTGCCGGCTGACCGGACGCTGATGGGTCCGGGTCCGAGCGACGTCCATCCCCGCGTGCTCCGCGCGATGGCGACCCCGCTCGTCGGCTACCTCGACCCCACGTTCGTGGACGTGATGAACGACGTGCAGGCCGGCCTCAGATACCTCCTCCAGACCGACAACGAACACACGCTCGCCGTCTCCGGGACGGGGTCGGCGGCGATGGAGTGTGCGTTCGGCAACCTCGTCGAGCCCGGCGAGACCGTTCTCGTGCCGGACAACGGCTACTTCGGACAGCGGATGGGCGAGATGGCCGACCGTGCGGGCGGCGACGTCGCCACCGTCGACGCACCGTGGGGCGAACCGCTCTCCGTCGCGGACATCGAGGCCGCCTTCGCCGACCACCAGCCGCGCGTCGTCGGCATCGTCCACGGCGAGACCTCGACCGGGGTCAAACAGGGCGACATCGACGCCATCGTCGACGTCGCACACGACCACGACGCGTACGTCATCGTCGACACCGTCGCCTCACTGGGGGGCGTCGAGTTCCGCACCGACGACTGGAACGTCGACGTCGTCTACTCCGGCTCGCAGAAGTGCCTCTCGGCGCCGCCGGGTGCCAGCCCCATCACGTTCTCCGAGCGCGCCGTCGAGAAGGTCTGGGGGAGAGAGACGCAGTCGAACTCGTGGTATCTCGACCTCGAAGGCCTCTGGAGCTACTGGGGTGACGACCCCGCGTACCACCACACCGGGATGACCTCGACGCTCTACGCCGCCCGCGAGGCGCTCCGACTCGTCGCGGAGGAGGGCATCGAGGCGCGGTGGGACCGCCACGAACGCATGGCCGGCGCGCTCGTCGCGGGCGTGGAGGCGATGGGGCTCTCGATCCTCCCTGCCGAGGCCGACTGGCTCCCGAGTCTCAATGCGGTGCGGCTCCCTGCCGACGCGGACGGGGGCGAACTGACGGCGACGATGCTGGCGGACCACGACATCGAGATCGCCGGTGGACTGGGCGCACTCGCGGGCGACATCGTCCGCGTCGGCTGTATGGGCCACTCCGCGCGGCCGTCGAACGTCCTCCAGACGGTGGGCGCACTGGGGCGGTCGCTGGAGGCGCAGGGCGTCGACGTCGATACGGGTGCCGGCGTCGCGGCCGCCAACGCCGCACTGGACGAGTAATCAGTCGTTCGCGGACGGCTTCGGCATCGATCGACCGTCTCCCTGTCGCAGCGACTCGAACGCGACGGGGTTCTCCCACAGCTCTCTGAGCGTCGCCGCGGCCAGGAACCGCGTCGGGGCGGCGACCCACTCTTCGGTGGTGGGGTCGTCCGGTTCGGGCGCGTCAGTGTCGTGCCACCACGCGACGTAGCGACCGTCGTCGAGTTCGACGGTCGGAAACATCCGCCCGTTGACGACCACGTCGATGCGCGTGCCGTCGGCCACCGCGGGCCGGTCGTCCTCCTCGTCGTCGGCCACGATGAGCTCGATGGGGACGTGGCTCTCGGCCATCGCGCTCACCGCCGCTCCCTCCTCGCTCGGTCGACCCCGCGGTACATACCGACATCCGTGGACGTGGAACTACAAAAAAGCGCGTCGGTCAGGCGTCAGACGCTCGCCCTCGCAACTCACGGCGGCGTCGCCGCCGTTCGCAATACCGTGGCTTCACTGCGTCCGGCCACGCGACTCGCGTGTCGCTCCCTACGGTCGCTCCCGCTCGCTGTAACCGAGGGCTCGCTGACTCACGGGCTTCGCCCGTTCGTCTTGTCGTGGCCTCGCTCTGCTCGGCCACGCACCGCTCGCCCTCGCTCTACTCGTACTCGATGGTCGCCGGCGGCTTGTGCGTCACGTCGTAGACGACGCGCGCCACGTTGTCGTGCGCGCCGGTGATGCGCGACTGGATACGCTGGAGCGTCTCCCAGTCGAGCTCCTGTGCGCGGGCGGTCATCCCGTCGCGCGACTCGACGGAGCGGACGGCGACGACCCAGCCGTGGACGCGGTTGTCGCCCTTGACGCCGGTGGCCTTGCCGATGACCGCCCCGAAGGCCTGCCACGGCTCGTACTCTTCGAGCTCCTCCTCGACGACGTGACACGCTTCGCGGGCGACCTCGACCTTCTCGCGGGTGACCTCGCCGATGACGCGTACGGCGAGCCCGGGGCCCGGGAACGGCATCCGCTCGGCGATGATGGACTCGAGCCCGAGTGCGCGTGCGACCTCGCGGACTTCGTCCTTGTAGAGGTCGCGGACCGGCTCGACGATGCCCTCGAAGTCCACGACGTCGGGGAGTCCGCCGACGTTGTGGTGCGACTTGATGTTGCCCTCGCTTTCGATGCGGTCGGGGTAGATGGTCCCCTGCACGAGGTAGTCGGCGCCCGCCTCCTGCGCCTCGCGCTCGAACTCACGGATGAACTGCTCGCCGATGACGTGGCGCTTCTCCTCGGGGTCCGTCACGCCCTCGAGCGCGCCGAGGAAGCGGTCCTCGGCGTGGACGACCTTCAGGCCGTCCATGAACGCGAACGTCTCCTCGATCTGTTCGGTCTCGCCCTTCCGCATGAGGCCGGTGTCGACGTAGACAGCAGTGAGGTGCTCGCCGATGGCCTCGTGGGTGAGCGCGGCGGCGACGGAGGAGTCGACGCCCCCGGAGAGGGCGATGATGGCCTCGTCGTCGCCGACCGTCTCGCGGATCTCGGCTTTCGCGTCCGTGATGAACTCCTCGACGTTCACCATCAGGCGCTCACCTCCTCGGCCTCTTCCTCGTCCGTGGCAAGGACGGCGTCGAGCAGGCCGACGAACGGCGGCGACGCGCGCCCGGGGCGCGACCGGAACTCGGGGTGGAACTGCGTCCCGACGAAGTACGGGTGCTCGTCGGTGTCGAGCTCCAGAATCTCCATCCGGTTGCCCGCGCGCCCGGAGAACACCATGCCCGCCTCTTCGAGCTGGTCGATGTACTCTGGGTTCACCTCGTAGCGGTGGCGGTGCCGCTCCGTACAGGAGTCACCGCCGTAGAGGTCGGCGGCGAGCGTCCCGTCCTGTATCTGCGTCTCGTGCGCGCCGAGTCGCATCGTCCCGCCCATGTCCTCCACTTCGTACTGCTCGGGGAGGATGTCGATGACCGGATGGGGAGCGTCCTCGTCGAGTTCCGTCGAGTTCGCCCCCTCCAGCCCACAGACGTTGCGGGCGTACTCGATGACGCCCATCTGGAAGCCGAGACAGAGCCCCAAGAAGGGCACGTCGTTCTCGCGGGCGTAGCGGACGGCCTCGACTTTCCCCTCGGTCCCTCGCGCGCCGAACCCACCGGGGACGATGAGCCCGTCCGCCGACTCGAGCCGGTCGCGGTGGTCGCCGTTCATCTCCTCGGTGTCGACCCACAGCACGTTCACGTCGACGCCGTGTTCGAGTCCGGCGTGTTTCAGCGCCTCGTGAACGGACAGGTAGGCGTCTTCGAGGTCGTACTTGCCGGCGAGCGCGATGTCGACCTCGCCGGTGGTCTCGCGGGTGACGAGTTCGCGCCAGCCGTTCTTCCGCGCCTCGTGTGGCAAGGCCTCGTCGGCGATGTCGAGCCGCTCCATCACGTACTGGTCGAGCCCCTCGTCTTCGACCATCAACGGGACGTGGTAGATGTCCTCGACGTCCGGGTTCGAGAAGACGGCCTCGGTCGGCACGTCACAGAAGAGGGCGATCTTCCGCTTCGTCTCGGCGTCGAGTTTGTCCTCACAGCGCCCGACGAGGATGTCGGGCTGGAGGCCGATGCTGCGAAGTTCCTTCACGGAGTGCTGCGTGGGCTTCGTCTTCTGCTCGCCGTTCTTCGAGTACGGGACGAGCGTGACGTGCGTGAAGAGGATGTCCTCCTCGTCCTCCTCGTGGGCGAACTGGCGGAGCGCTTCGAGGTAGGGCATCCCCTCGATGTCACCGACCGTGCCACCCACCTCGACGATACAGACGTCGTGGCCCTCGGCGGCTTCACGGATGCGGCGCTTGATGTCGTCGGTGATATGGGGAATAATCTGGACAGTCTTCCCCAGGTAGTCTCCCGCGCGCTCCTTCTGGATGACGTGCTGGTACGTCTTCCCGGTAGTGACGTTGTGGTCGAACGTCATGTCGATGTCGAGGAACCGTTCGTAGTTCCCCAGGTCGAGGTCGACTTCTCCCCCATCTTTCAGCACGTACACCTCACCGTGCTGGTAGGGGTTCATCGTTCCAGCGTCGACGTTCAGATACGGGTCGATCTTGACGGCCGTGACGTCGAACCCGGCGTTGGCGAGCAACCGCCCGGTGCTCGCGGCAGTAATCCCTTTGCCGAGTCCAGACATCACGCCGCCGGTGACGAACACGAACTTCCGCCCCAGTGTGGGGTCGTAATCCGTGACGGGCTCCGTCGGCATACCGAGTGTGTGCGAGGCCGCGGTAAAACCGTTGCGGACCGGCGAACCGTCAGGGAATCGATAGCACGCCGTCGCCGGGTTTTCCGGCTCGACTGGAGTCCTCCGGGGGGCGTGACTGCCCGACGGTTCGGGGCCCACGCTCGGGCGTCTCTCCCTCGCCGTCACCGCCGTCACTGACCGCGAGGTGAACGCTTAAGCGCCGGGGCCGTCTGGGCCCGGACATGAACCGGACCGCTGACGAGCCACTGCTGACCACGGGTGACCGAGCGACACCGACGGGGGGACCGCCACATGGCTGAGTTCGACCACCTGCTCGTCCCCGTCGCGAGCGAGAAAGACGCCACGGCGACGGCCCGCGCGCTCCGGGCGCACCTCGACCACCGCCCCGAGCGCATCACGCTGGTGTACGTCGTCGAGAAGGCCGGCGGCGCCGCCGACAAGGCTAGCGTCGAGCAGCGTGAGGCCGCGGCCGCCGAGACGTTCGACGCGTTCCGCGAGGCGTTCGAGGACGGCGACGCGCTCGCCGTGGACACCGATATCGCCTACGACACCGACGTGGCCGACGGCATCCTCGCGGTCGCCCGTGACGTGAGCGCCGACGCGGTGGCGTTCACGCCCCGCGGCGGTGGGTTGTTCGCCCGCCTGCTCACAGGCGACGTGACCCGCGACCTCATCGACCGCGCGGACCGCCCCGTACTCGCCTTGCCGGGAGAGCGATGAGCGACGAGGAACTGGCGAAAGACCTCGGTTTGCTGTCCGCGCTCACCATCGGCGTCGGGACGATGATCGGCGCGGGCATCTTCGTGCTGCCGGGACAGGCGGCCGCGGCTGCGGGCCCGGCGGTCGCCCTCTCGTTCGTCGTCGGCGGCGTCATCTCGCTGTTCACCGCACTCTCGGCGAGCGAACTCGGGACAGCGATGCCGAAAGCTGGCGGGAGCTACTACTACGTCAACCACGCGCTCGGGCCGCTGTTCGGCTCGGTCGCCGGCTGGGGCAATTGGATGGGGCTCGCGTTCGCGTCGGCGTTCTACTGTCTCGGGTTCGGCGAGTACCTCGCAACCTTCCTCCCGCTTCCCGCCGTTCCGCTCGGCGTCATCACGCTGACGCAGTTCCAGGTCGGCGCACTCCTCGCGGGGGTCGTGTTCATCGCGGTCAACTACGTCGGCGCGAAGGAGACTGGTGGCGTGCAGGTCGTCATCGTGACGCTTCTAGTCGGTATCCTGACGCTGTTCTCCGTCCTCGGATTCCTCCAGGCCGACCTCTCGACGCTGCGGCCGTTCTTCCCGGCGGAGACGGGCGGCGCGGCTGCCATTCTGCCGGCGACCGGACTCGTGTTCGTCTCTTTCCTCGGCTTTGCGAAGATAACGACCATCGCCGAGGAGCTGAAGAACCCGGGACGGAACCTCCCGCTTGCGGTCGTGGGGAGCGTCGTCATCGTGACCACGATGTACGCCATCATAATGGTCGTCCTGATGGGCGTCATCAACTGGAAACAGCTCGCGCCGGAGTTCACCACGACGCCCGTGCTCGACGTCGCGGAAATCGCGTTCGGGACGGTTGGCCTCGCCGCCGTCGGCGTCGGACTGCTCACGTTCGCGGGGCTGCTCGCGACGGCGTCCTCGGCGAACGCCTCCATCCTCGCATCCTCGCGCATCAACTTCGCGATGGGTCGGGACAAGCTCATCACCGCGGCATTGAACGACGTTCACCCGCGGTTCGCGACCCCCTACCGGAGCATCGCAGTGACTGGCGTGCTCATCCTCCTGTTCATCGCCGTCGGCGACGTGAAAACGCTCGCGAAAGCCGGGAGCGTGCTCCACCTCATCGTCTACGGGCTGCTCAACATCGCGCTCATCGTGATGCGTGAATCGCACGTCGAGGCGTATGACCCGGCGTTCGAGGTGCCGCTGTATCCGGTCGTCCCGATTCTGGGCGCCATCACATCGTTCGGCCTCATCGCCTTCATGGCTCCCATCGAGATCGCGCTCGCGGGACTGTTCGTCGTCGGCGGTATCGTCTGGTACTTCGTCTACGCGCGTGACAAGGCCGACAAGACGGGAATTCTCAGCCAGCACATTCTCTCGCGGCCGGAGTCGATGCCCGACGCCGCGGTCCAGGCCGCAGAGAGCGTCCAGCCCGACGGCGGCCAGTTCCGCGTGATGGTGCCGCTGGCGAACCCCGAGAGCGAGCGTGACCTGATGCGGCTCGCGACGGCCATCGCCAAGCAGCGCGGCGGCACCGTCGACGCCGTGCACATCGTCTCGGTGCCGGACCAGACGAGTCTCGCGTACGCCGCAGAGAACGTCGAGAAGTTCGACGAGGGGAGCGACGACCTGCTCGCGAAGGCGCGGGCCGACGCCGAGGCACAGGGCGTCCCGGTCGAGACCCGGACGGTGTTCTCCCACCAGTCGTTCGAGGAGGTGTTCGACGCCGCCGAGACGGGCGACGCCGACCTCGTGGTGATGGGCTGGGGTCCCGACAGCCACGGGTCGCCCGGCCGCGTCGAGACGGCGTACGACGACCTCACGGAGAGTCTCCCGTGTGACTTCCTCGTGCTGAAGGACCGCGGGCTCGACCCCGAGCGCCTGCTCGTCCCGACCGCGGGCGGCCCGGACTCGGACCTCTCGGCGACGGTCGCTCGCCACCTCAGAAGCGAGTTCGACTCCGAGGTGACGCTCCTGCACGTCAGCGACGACGAGGCCCAGGGGCGGACGTTCCTCGCGGACTGGGCGGCCGACCACGACCTCGCCGGCGCCGACCTGCGCGTCGAGAGCGGCGACGTCGAGACCGCCATCGAACGCGCCTCGAAGGACGCGACGCTCGTCATCATCGGCGCGACCGAACGCGGCCTGCTGAGCCGGCTCGTCCGCGGGTCGCTCGCGCTCGACGTCGTCGACGACATCGAGTGTTCGGTGCTCCTCGCAGAACAGGCCCGCAAGCGCTCGCTCCGCGAGCGCCTGTTCGGCAATCAGTAGTCGCGCAGGAACGCCGCGACCTTCTCGCCGACCTTCGTCGACTGGCCGACGAAGTGGTGGTCGGCGCTCATCGCCTCGACCGACCAGCCGAGCTCCCGAGCGCGGTCGACGACCGGCTCCCACTCGGCTGTGGTATCGCGCTCGCCGTACAGCACGTAGCCCGGGCAGGTCACCTCGCCGAGGTCGGCCGCCGCATCGAGGTCGTCGGCGAGTCGCGACGCGGGTGCGAGCGCCGCGACCGCGTCCGGGGGCGCCCCGTCCGCGGACTCGCGGGCCGCGGTCAGCAGTGCGATACAGCCGCCGAACGAGTAGCCGAACACCGCGACCGTCGCGTACTCCGCTCGCGCCCAGGCGAGCGCGTTGCGGGCGTCCGCGAGTTCCCCGTACCCCTCGTCCCACGCGCCGTAGTCGAAGCGCAGGGTGGCGGCGTCACCGGCGACTGCGTCGCTCACCGCACGCAGCCGAGCATCGGTCCGCTTGCCACCCATCTGCGGGTGGGGTGGGCACGCCACCACGCAGGCGTCGCTCTCGGGGTTGTCCAGCGTCGCGCGCACGTCACGGCCACCCGGCACCAGCACGTCCTCGCTCATGGCTCGGCGTTCGGCGACGAGCTACTTCGGCATGTCGGGAACTAAGTCGGCACCGGACGAACGACGGGTATGGACCGCTATCCGGCCCTCGACCCCGAGGCAGGCGAGGTCGTCACCGCGGAACTGGTCGTGACCGACGACGTACTCGTGAAAGCGTTCGGGCTCGGCCCCGGTGCCGAACTCTCGCCGCACGAACACGGCGACTCGACGAACGTGTTCCACGTTCTGGACGGCGAGGTGGTCGTGATTCGTGACGGCGACGAGGAACGAGTCGAAGCGCCTGGCGTCGTGCTCCACGAGCGCGGCGTCGAACACGGCGCGCGCAACGACAGCGACGAGGTGGCCGTGTTCACGGCGTCGCTGTGCCCGCTCCCTGGTTCGTGAATCTGCCGTACAGGGCTTAGGGACTCCGTAATCGGTAGTTTCCAAAATGTTTGGCCGTGTCGTTTATACCACTAACTCCGCTTTGAACACGTACGATGAGTCTTGCCGTGGAGTTCACGCTCCCAGCCGATGCGCTCGCGCTGGCGCCGACTCTCTCGAGACTCCCTGACGTCTCCGTGGACGTCGACCAGAACGTCTGGCACGAGGGTCCCGGGCTCCAGTTCTACGTCTGGGTGACCGGCGACTCTGCCGACAGATTCGGCCCCGTCGCACGTGAGGATGCGTCCGTCCAGGCCATCACACACGTCGAGCAGTTCGACAGTGCTGCGCTCTTCCAGGTCTGGGTCGACCCTTCCGAGGAGTGTTTCATCCGGGCGCTCAGCTCGGCCAACGCGACCGTCACGGACGCCAGCACGGATGGAAGCTACTGGCAGCTAGCCGTCCGGTTCGACGACCGCGAGTCGCTCTCGACGTTCCAGTCCCGGTGTCTCGAGTGGGGCGTCTCGTACGAGGTGGTGCGGCTCTCCACCCTCGCTGGCCCCCCGGACGATCACCGCGACCAGGGGCTGACGCCGAAACAGTACGAGGCGCTGTCGGTCGCGTACTCGATGGGGTACTTCCAGCACCCCCGCGAGGCGACGCTCGAAGACATCGCAGAGTGCGTGGGCATCAGTCGCCAGGCGCTCAGCCGCCGGCTCCGGCGGGGACAGCAGCAGGTCTTCTCCAACACGTTCAGCGACGACGCCACCTCTACTTCGAGCTGACGGGTTCTCGTCGCCCCGCGTCTCGAGGCGTCGCTACCGGCACCGGTGTGGCCGAGCGGATAAACCGGTGCATATGCAACCCCCCTACTACTTCCCCGGGATTCGTGTCATCATCTACAACATGAAGGGAACTCTGCATGCTCGGCGAGCGGCGTCGCATTTCGCCCGGACAGCGCGACGGTCGGGCGAGTCGGTGACACGATGAGACGGCGGTTCGTGACCGTCTGGCGAGCTATCGTCGGGTGGTTCCGTGGGTTCGCGAGCCTCACGTCGGACCCGTTGGCCAACACGCCACTCGCCGACGAACCACGGGTTCCCGAGCGAACGGAGGAAATCACCGACGCCGACCTCGCCTCGCCGAACGAACGGGTCGTGGAGATCATCCAGGCGGCGGAGGGTCCGCTCTGGCAGCAGGACATCGTCGACCGCTGCGACTGGTCGAAGTCGACCGTGAGCCGGGCGCTCGGTGAACTCGAGGACGCAGGGGTCGTCGTCCGGACGCGCGTCGGCCGGGAGAAGGTCGTGTTCGCCGCCGGCGAGGAGCCCGCGATGCTCAGCTCCGAGCCGATCGTCGACCCGACCCCCAACCCTCCCACGCCGGACGTCGAGTCCCCTGTCGAGCCCGAGATTACGCCGGACGATGCAGCGGCGAAGCCGAGCCGGTCTGGCGAGCGTGTGCTCGACCGGTGACGGCGCTCACGGCTCGTTCTCGTCGCGCATCGCCAGTCCCGCGAGGTGGGGCGACTCGGGGACGATGATCTCCTCGCTGCCGAGCCGCGCGGCGTTCTCGCTTCCCGGCAGACAGAACACGGGGACGCCGGTCGAGACGCCCGCCTCGGCGCGCGTGCCGACGACGCGGGTGCCGATCTCCTCGTAGGAGCGTCGTCGGAACAGCTCGCCGAACCCCGGGAGCGTCTTGTCGAACAGCGGTCGAACCGCCTCGACGGTCACGTCGTCGGGCGTGACGCCCGTGCCGCCCGTCGTGACGACGACGTGGGTGTCGTCACGCTCGACGAGTCGGTCGACGATACCTTGCACGCGGTCGAACTCGTCGCGGACGAGCTCGCGCTGAATGATCTCGTGGCCCTCGGCCTCGAACGCCGCCGCGATGGCGTCACCCGCGGGGTCGTCGTCGAGCGAGCGCGAGGAGGAGATGGTGACGATGGCCACCCCGAGCGTGTCGACGTCGTGGTGGTGGTGGTCGTGCTCGTGTCCGCGGTGGTCGTGCTCGTCGTGCTCGTCGCCGAGTTCGTGTTCGTCACGGCCGGTGAGGGGGCGGTCGCTCATACTCGTCGTCGGGGGCCGACGACCAAAAAGCCGGTCACGGGTTCGGATCGCGGCCGCGGGTGAGCGCGCCCCCGACGAGCACGAGACCCAGTCCGCCGCCGAGGGGTGCGACGACTCGGGTCGGGTGCCACGGCGTGCAGCCGCCGTCCGACCGAATGCGGACGAGGTAGCGGTCGCCCTCGTAGGTGACGACCTGTTCGTCGATGGCGTCGCGGGCGGTGAGCACCTGTCCGTCGTCCGCGAGCGCGCTCCTGAACACCGTCTGTTCGTCGACCGAGAGGTCCTCGTAGCTGCCCGTCGAGTAGCCGTCGGTCGAGGCGTTCGTCGCGGTCACGTCGCTAACGGAGACGAACTGGACCGCCTGACACTGCTGTTCGTGGAGGTGCGTCGCTGCACCCACGCCGGTGGTCAGGAAGCCGACCAGCAGCAGGGTGAGCCCGAGATACGTCCAGCGAGTGACTGCCACACCGGCTCTTCGAGCGACCAGCTATGGGCCTTCTGCCTTCGGCCATCGCCACGGTTTTGACGCCCCCACCCGGAGAGCCGGTAATGAAAGGCGTATTCTACGACGAACACGGCGATGCGGACGTGCTGCAGTACGGCGACCTCCCGGAGCCGGAGGTCGGGCGAGGCGACGTCCTCGTCGACGTGAAAGCCGGCGCGCTCAACCATCTCGACGTCTGGACGCGCAAAGGGATGCCGTCGCCGGGCGTGTTCCCACACATCCCGGGGAGTGACGCCGCGGGCGTCGTCACCGAGGTCGGCGAAGACGTCACGCGATTCGACGAAGGCGACCACGTCGCCGTCGCCGCCGGGTCGTTTTGCGGCGACTGCGAGTTCTGCCGGCAGGGCGAGGAGTCGCTGTGTGAGCGGTTCACCATCCTCGGCGAGCACTCGACGGGCGTCCACTCCGAATTCGCCGCGCTCCCCGAGGAGAACCTCGTGCTCGTCCCCGACCACGTCGACTGGGAGACGGCGGCTGCTGCACCGCTCGTGTTCCAGACCGCGTGGCGGATGCTCCACTCACGCGCCGAACTGAAGGCGGGCGAGTCGGTGCTCGTGCTCGGGGCGTCGGGCGGGGTCGGCCACGCCGCGGTCCAGATCGCCGACCACGCGGGCGCCGAGGTGTACGCCACCGGCTCCTCGCAGGCGAAACTCGACGCAGCCGAGGAACTCGGCGCGGACCACGCCATCGACTACGAGGAGACAGACTTCGCCGAGGCGATCGACGACCTGACCGACGGCCGGGGCGTCGACGTCGTCGTCGACCACATCGGTGGTCCGACGTGGCAGAAGTCCATCGCGTCGCTCGCGAAGGGCGGGCGTATCGTCACCTGCGGGGCCACGGCGGGGCCGAAGGTCGAGGTGAACCTCTCGAAGCTGTTCTGGAACCAGTACGACATCCTCGGGTCGACGATGGGCGCGAACAGCGACATCGACGAGGTGCTCGAGCTGGTGTGGGACGGGACGTTCGAGCCGCAGATCCGTGACGTGCTGCCGATGAGCGAGGCCGCCGAAGCCCACCGACTGCTCGAAGACCGCGACGGGTTCGGGAAGGTCGTCGTCGTTCCCGACAGCGAGCTGTGAGCGACGACACGACGGCCTCGACCACGGACGGCCGCGACGGCTACGTCCACGATCCGTCGGCGTTCGGCGCGGACGGCGAGCCCACGGAGTCGGCCGACCGCCACGGCGAGAAACCACGCGGCGAGGACCGGGAGTTCGGCATCCGCGGGTGGATCCTCGTCGCGTGGGTCGTCATCGCGCTCGTCGTCGTGCCGTCGTATCTGTTCTTCTTCCCCCGCGCCGGCCAGACGGTCCAGCTGTTCGGACTGGGGTTCCGCGACACCTACCTGTTCGTCCCGCTGCTGCCGGCGCTCGTGCTCGGCGCGCTCGCGGTGTGGGCGACGACCCGTCCGTAACCGCCCCCGGACGCAGTTCGTGACCGCCGCCAATCAGGTGGCGATGTGGTTATTGCTCCGTGAAGCGTGGTAGCAGTATGCACTATCAGGAGTGTACGGACTGTGGGGCCCGCTACCTGATGGGGATGTCGGGCGGCACCTGCACGAAGTGCGACGGCCCCCTCAGAACCATCCTACCGACCATCACGTAAGCGCGGCCCACCACGGTTCGCGTGTGCTTGGAGTCGGGCCGGCGGGACGCCAGCGTGTCGCGCCGCCTGGGTCAGCGAGAGCGTTCCAGAACGGTACAGCGTCGACGCCGTGTCGAGTGCGTATGCACGCATGTAGTACGAACTATTCTCTAACGCACAGTATGTAAAACCTTTTGGCTAACAATGAATAGAATTTCAATATGATTCTGCTATCGGTGTGCAGTTGTATTCTCATACTCGCGACTCTCGGGCGTTCGGTCACGCACATCTGCCACGATTGTTTCTTGTGTGTATCGGTCACACATACCGTGGTACGGCGGCCGAAAATCCGGCCGAAACGGATGGCGTTATTACCCATGAGTCACAAGAAGCTGGTATGTTCGACCGGCTCGTCGCTTTCGACCGGAAACTGACCGAACAGCAGAAGATCACCGCGGGTGTCGCCGGGATACTCCTCGGCGTCGCGCTCATCGGCGCGCTCGCGTTCGCGGGCATCAGCTCGCTGCCGATGCAGGTGGCCGTCGCCTTCCTCGGCGTCATGACGATGGTCACCGGCACGCTCATGCTCGGCACGTCGGAGCAGGGCGAGCAGACTGTCTAAACGCACTTTTTGCACCTCCTTCGCGCTCACTGACTCCGTCAGCGAGCGCTCAGTCGGGCAAAAACGTGGGGAAAATATGCGGACGTACTCCTTCCGGGGTCTCACTTCGTTCGACCCCTCCAGTCCGTGCGCCCTACGGAAGCCTCCCTCAGCCGAACTCGCTTCGCTCGTTCGGCACTGCCCTCGTTCGCTCCTTTCAGTCGCTCACGAGGACTCTGGTCGGCTTCCGTGAACCGCGCTCGCTTCGCTCACGGCTCACTTTGTTCGCCGTTCGCCTCGCGGTTCTCGCTCCGCTCGAACCGCGCATCGCTCGCGCGGATGCTCGTCCTCTTCTCTTCTATCCTACCACTCGATGACTTCCTTGTCGCGCCAGAACTTCCCGGACTCGCTGCCCGGCGTGAATCGACAGAGCCACGTCGGCGTCTCGGCCCCTTTCTCGACCGGTCGGTTGGCGTTCTCCCCGCCCATATCGGTCTTCACCCAGCCGGGACAGACGCTGTTGGCGATGAGGCCCTGCCCGCCGTACTGCGCGTCGAGATACGTCGTGAGGCCGTTGAGTCCGGCTTTCGAGATCCGATAGGCCGGATAGCCGCTGCCCATGTCCGAGAGCGCACCCATCCCCGAGGAGACGTTGACGACCCGACCGCCCTCCTGCTGGACCAGGAGGGGAACGAGGTGCTTGCAGAGGAGCATCGGCCCCCGGAGGTTGGTGGCGAGCGTGCGGTCGACCTCCTTCGTGGGGCTGGCGACGATGTCGCCGTCCGGGCCGATGACGCCCGCGTTGTTCACGAGGATGTCGAGCCGTCCCACCTCGCCAAAGACGCCGTCGGCGATGCTGTCCACGTCGCCCTCCTGCGTCACGTCGAGCAGCACGCTCTCACAGCCCTCCGGTACGTCGTTGGTCATCGAGCGCGTCCCGGCGTAGACGGTCGCCCCGAGGTCGTCCAGATTGCGGGCGATTTCGGCGCCGATGCCACGGTTCGCACCGGTCACGAGCGCGACCTGTCCCGAGAGGTCGTCGTAGATGTCCATACTGGGGGGACGGAGGGCGTCGGAAAGGAAGTAGCGGTTCGGCGGTCGGCTGGTCGGCCGGGGCTGCCGTCCGACTTACCGGTTGAAGTCGCGCCGCATCGCGATCTCGAACCACGGACAGAGCCGCAGTTGCCGGTACCACTTCGGGTTCTCGTGGAGGCGCTCGTACGGCACCCACATCACGCCCGCGATCTCCTCGGGGTCGGGGTCGAGCGTCCGGTCCTCGAGCGTGCACTTGAGGACGGCACAGACCTCCCACTCCAGTCCCTCCTCGAGGTAGTAGCGCTTGTACTCGAACTTGTCCGTGATGCGGAGGTCGCCGTACTGGTCGGGCGTGACGCCGAGTTCCTCTTCGAGCCGCTGCCGGGTGGCGTCCTTCTGGGTCTGGCCCTGCACCGGGTGGGAGGCGACGGTGCCGTCCCAGAACGTGTCCCACAGGCGCTTGCCCGGCGCACGCTGGCCGAGCAGGATGTTGTCGTCCTCGTCGAACACGAGGCAGGTGAACGCCCGGTGCCGGATGCCGTCACCGGTGTGCGCTTCGAGGCGGTTGACGACCTCGAGTTCGGTGTCGGACTCGTCGACGGCGACGACGTGCTGGCGGGCGTTCTCGTGGGTGGTCCCCTCCCCAACGGCACCGTCGGGGTCTGCGTCCGTACTCATACACCGGGGAACGACGACGCGCGTTAATTACCCTTCGACTTTCCCCACTCCGGGGGCGTCGGCTCGTATCCTTCGCCGACCCGGAACCGCATGGCCCCCGGCCGCGACCGGAGCGTGAGGGCGTTGCGCTCGAATATCTCGCCGTCGAGCGAGAACACGGCGGGGTCGCCGTCGTGAGTCACGTCCAGTCGGGAGACCTTCAGCCGCGTCAGGTGGGTAGCGTCCTTCCGGAGGAGCCGGTCGGCAGCCCCTCGCGTGAGGTAGTCCATCGCGGGGCGACGCTCGATGATGACGACGTTACACCGGCCGTCTTCCATGTTCGCCTGCCGCATCCGCTCGCCGGGGAACCGGCGCCCGTTCCCCACCAGGAGCATGATGGCCTCGCCGGTCCAGACCTGGTCGCCGGCGTCACCTGCGCGCACGTCGAGTTTCAGCCCTTCGAACGTTCGCGTCTCGGCGAGCGTCCGCAGCACGTACGCGAGGACGCCGAGCCGCTTCTTCGACGCGGGCGTCGTCTTCGCCGAGGACTCGGCGGTGAGCCCACCGACGCAGGAGTTGATGAACGGCCGGTCGTCCTCGGCGACCCACCCCAGGTCGAGTCGACGGCGCTCGCCGCGTCTGAGGACCTCGAACGCCGTCTCGATGTTCGGGATGCCGACGTTCTCGGCGAAGTTGTTTCCGGTGCCGGCGGGGACGACCCCGATTTCCACGTCGGCGAGCGCGTCGGCGTCCGCGACACCGCGGACGACCTCGTTGAGCGTCCCGTCACCGCCACAGGCGACGACCTGGGTCACGTCCGGTTCGGCTGCGGCCTCGGCCGCGATACTCCGGGTCTCGCCGCGCGCGGCCGACGCCCGTACGTCGAACCCGCGCTTCTTGGCGAGTCGAGCCGCCCGTTTCGAGGTCTCCCGGTCACCGCTGTTTGGGTTCCGAACGAGGACGCGCATGCCAGCGACTCCGAGGGGAACAGCAAAGGCCTACCGACGTGTTCGGCCGGTGTGTTCCGGGTCGACCTCCACGCACACACGCGGTTCTTCCACGGCTTCGTGGGCGAGCAGACGCCGTTCGACCCCGTCGGCGCCCGGCTGCTGGCGTGGTACGCCCGCCGCCGCGGCCTCGACGCGGTCGCCGTCACCAACCACGACTATCGCGTCGGGTTCCAGCCGCCCGGTGTCACGTTCTTGCCGGGCATCGAGATTTCGACCTCCCGGGGGCACGTCACCGTCGTCGGCCCGGACCCGCCCGAGCGCACGCAGCCGGGCACGCTCTCGCCTGCGGAGGCGGTCGCCCTCGCGCACGACCACGACTGCGTCGCGATACTCGCCCACCCGTTCCGTGGGTCGACGGCCCGCCGCACCGATGCCGAGTTCGACGCCGTCGAGCTGAACGGCAAACATCCGGACACCCACACCAAGGCTCGGGCGCTCGCCGAGCGGCGCGGCCTCCCACTCGTCGGTGGCTCGGACGCGCACTTCCCGTTCGAGGTGGGACGAGGGTACACCGAGGTCGACGCCGAGGAACTCACTCCTCAGGCAGTCGTCGACGCCGTCCGCGACGGCCGGGTCGAACCCGTCGTCCACACGCGCCGGACCGACCGCCTGCTCGAACCGCTCTATCGGGTGGTTCATCGGCGGAGAGGTGTCCGATAATCTCAAGTCGATGCCACGTACTCGTCGGGTATGGTCCCTCCAGCCACCGTCCGGAAACTGGCCCTCGCCGTGCTCTTGCTCGCCGTGGGGTTCGGACTCGCGGGACGGTTCAACACGACCGATGTCGTCGGCGTCGCCGCGTTCGCCGGTGGCGCGGCCGTCGCCACTACCGACTACGCCGCAGACGTCGCTCAACCCGCTGCCGTCGTGCCGGTCGTCGTCGTCGCCGCACTCCTGGTCATCGCGCTCGGAATCGCCGGCTTCGGCAACGCCGCCGGCCTGGTGTTGCTCGTCGGCTGTGCGGGGCTGGCGGGCGGGGTCATCGCCACCGCCTAGCCGAGCATCTCGTTGAGAATCAGTCGCGTCTTCGTGGAGACGACCTCGTCCAGTTCGCGCGCTTTGGTGATCAGGTCGTTGAGCGCGCCGGTGTCGGCGGCGTCGACGACGAGGACGATGTCCTCCTCCCCCGAGACCTGCCAGACGTAGTCGACCGACCCCCAGTCGGCCATCCGGTCCGAGACTGCGCGGGTGTCCACGTCGACCGCGACGCCCACCTCTATCATCGCCTTCACGTTCCCGGTGCGCGTGGCGACGGTGAACCGTTCGATGGCTCCCTCCTCCAGCATCCGCTCGACGCGGTTGCGAACGGTCCCCTCGGAGGTCCCCACCTCCTCGGCGATCTCGGTGTAGGGCGTCCGCGCGTCCCGCCGGAGGATGTTCAGGATCTGTCGGTCGAGGTCGTCCATCGAGGTGCGAGAGTTCTGGACCGACGCACTTGACGATTACGAATTTCGTAATCTCGCTTCGAACCGAACCGTTAAGGAGGGATGAACGATACGATACTCGTAATGACTGGGGCCTACGTGGCGCTCGAGGACGGCCGTGTCGTGGAGGCACGTGCCCGTGCTCCGGGGCGCTCGCGCGGTGAACTGGTGTTCACGACTGCGTACACCGGCTACGAGGAGTCGCTGACCGACCCGAGCTACGAGGAGCAGGTGCTCACGTTCTCGTACCCGCTCATCGGCAACTACGGCGTCCGCGAGGAACGCTTCGAGTCCGACCGCGTCCACCCGCGAGCCGTCGTCGCGCGCGAACTCACCGACGACGTCGCCGAGTGGCTCACCGAGGAGGGGGTCCCCGCTGTGGACCACCTCGACACTCGCGACCTCGTGGTCGGCATCCGCGAGGAGGGCGCGATGAAGTGTGGCATCGCCGCCGGCCCGGACGCGACGCCCGAAGCCGCGAAGGAGGAACTCGCACAGTGCAAGGGGATGAGCGAGCACACTGACATCGGCTCGCAGGTGTCGGTCGCGGAGCAGGAGACGCACAACGCCGACGGGACCGGCCCACGGGTCACGCTCGTCGACTGTGGGGCGAAGGGCTCCATCGTCTCCTCGCTCGTCGAGCGCGACGCCGTCGTCGACGTGCTCCCGTACGACGCCACCGTGGCCGACGTCCGGCACGCCGACCCCGACGTCCTGTTCATCTCGAACGGGCCGGGTGACCCGGAGAACTTCGAGCAGGCTCGCGCACTCGTCGAGGAGTTCGTCGGGAACGTTCCGCTCGCGGGCATCTGTCTCGGCCAGCAGGTCATCGCCGGCGCGCTCGGCGGCGACACCGAGAAGATGGCCTTTGGACATCGGGGTGTCAACCAGCCCGTCCGCGACCTCCGCACCGACAAGGTCGTCATGACGACGCAGAACCACGGCTACACGGTCTCGGACCCCGGCGACCTCGAAGTGACGCAGGTGAACGTCAACGACGACACCCCCGAGGGACTCGAATCGGAGGAACTGGAGGTCATCACCCGCCAGTACCACCCCGAGGCGAACCCCGGCCCGCACGACTCGCTCGGCTTCTTCGACGACGTGCTCGCGCTCGCCGACGAGCGAGTCGTCAACACCGCGGACTGACGGTTCAGCCCCGACGACTCTTCTTCGTTCGTGACACGCCCGGCAGCCTCCCGTCCGAAGTCAGTGAGGGCGGTCGGGGCGGTTCGTCCGGTTCCGATACAGGTACACGCCGAGGTAGCCCGCGAGCGCGCCGACCGCGGCGAGGAAGACGGTCATCCCGACCAGCACGGCGGCGAACTGGACCGCGAGCGTCTCCGCCTCGCCGGAGCCAGCCCCTATCGCCACTAGCAGGACGAACAGGAGGGCGGCCTTCGGGACGGCCGCGAAGACGCCCGAGAGCGCGCCCACCGCGAGGCCCCTCTCGCCGTGGAGGTAGCCAGCGACGCTACCGCCGACGAGTTCCGAGAGACGGCACCGCGCCGAGAACGGTCGTGACCAGCGCACCGCACAGTGCGTCGAGCGGGAGCGAACGTGACGCCATACACGCAGAAGGGCGCGCATACTGTTAACCCATCGTACCAGTAGTGACACGTGTCACCGCTCGTCCCGGGTCTATCCCCGGGACGAGCCTCACGACGACACGTTATGCACTCCACGCACGACTCCTCCGGCGAGGCCGAGAGCCCACGACGACCCGTCTGGTCGTACCCCTTGCTCGCCTGCCTGCTGTTCCTGGGCCTCGGGGCGCTGTACGGCGGCGCCAGTCTCGTTCTCGACCCGACCGGCGGACTGCTCGGGATTCCGTACGCGTGGATCCGGGGGAGCGTGTTCGGCAGTTTCCTGCTCCCGGGACTCGTCCTGCTGGTTGTGCTGGGCGGTGGCTCGGTCGTCGTCACCTACGGCGTTGTCACTCGCCGGCTCTGGGCCTGGCCCGGCGGCATCGCACTGGGGCTGGCTACGGTCGTCTGGATCGCCGTCCAGTTCCTCGTCCTGCGCCACTACTTCTTCCTCCAGCCGATCATCGTGGCGGTCGGGGCCGTGATTCTCGGACTGCTGTGGCTCCCGTCGATGCGTGCGTACTACCGGGCGGACGCCGCGCTCGACCGCCTGTTCGGACATCGAGGCTGAGCGCTCCCCGAGTCGCCCCGGCTACCGACCGGCTACTCCTTGCCCGTCGTCCGGTTCCCGAGCCGCTCGCCCAGTCGTCGGAAGTAGAGGCCGACGCGCGCGAACACGATGTTGACGAGTCCGACGACGACCATCAGCGTCCCGAGATACGTGAAGCCGGCGTCACCCGACCGGATGAACGGCCACGCCCAGACGGCGATGCCGCCCGAGAGCAGCCCGAACGAGACGCCGGGGGTGTAGCCCTGTGTCTTCTCCAGTACGAGTGCCGCGAGCCCGAGGAACCCCAGCAGCGCGACGAGCATCCCCCGCGGGTCGCTGGCGTTCGCGAGCCCGAGCGTCACGAGCCCCGAGAGGACGAAGCCGACGCCCAGCAGCCGGAGCTGTCGTCGTCCGTCGTCGCCCGACTCCGACGTGTCCGGCGCATCCGAATCGCTCATACCGCCCCGTTGCTCGCCGCGGGGAAAGCGGTTGCGCCCGCTCGCTCGCGCGGCCTGTGGTCGCCGCCGTTACGCGTCTCGCAGATCGTCGAGCACCGTCAGTCGGATGGCTGCTGCGGCGGCCTCGTCCGCTCGCTTCACGAGTTCGGCCTCCAGAAACGCCGGTTCGACCGTCGTCCGCGATGTGTGCGAGAGCACGACGTGCGCGCACTCCACCGGGAGCCCGGCCGCAGCGACGCAGTGGACGCCGTAGTGTGGGTGCCCGAGCAGATCGCCCACCGCGGTCTCCTCCATCCCGTCGAACTCGTAGAGCTTCGAGACGTCGTGGACGAGCGCTGCCGCGAGCAACAGGTCGTGGTCGATCTCGGCGCCCCGCGAGGCTTCGAGCGACTCGGCGAGCGCCCGCGCGCCCGCGACCACGTCCCGGACGTGGCCGACGAGATACTCGTCTTCGATGCCGTGTCCCCGTTGCGCGGGCGGGAACCACGGGACGGCTTCGAGGTCGTCGACCGCGTTGTCGGCGCAAGCGGTCGCCCAGCAGTCGCGGACTCCGTCTCGGAGGTCGGGCTCGTCGATGTCGGCGAGTTCGGGGAAGGCGGCGAGTACGTCGGGCATGGCTCCGCGTGGGTGTGGTTCGGGTAAAAGGGTGACTCCCTGCTCGAATTTCAGAGGATTCGCCGCTCACGACCCGCTTCGTTCGCCGCGGGCTATGACGTGGCCTCGCTCGGCCACGCACCGCCCGAACTCTAGTGTCCCCACTGCCGCCGCTCTGTCGGGCGCTCCGAGAGCGCCAGCACGTCGAGCGGCTCGTCCTTCGTCTCGATGGCTTCCAGCGCCGCACGGGCGGAGGGAACCGTCGAGAAGTACGTGATCTCCTCCTCGACAGCCACCTCCAGCACGTCGCGGTCGCGCGAGAGGATGAGGTCGACCTCGCCGCGCTGGACGGCCGCGATGACGTCGTCGTAGTCCTCCTTGTGGGTGACCTCGAAGTGGCGGGCGACGCCTTCCTCGATGTCCGAGAGGTCCTCGTTCTTCTGGCTCATCCCGCGCAGGGTCTCGAGGTCGACGATGGCGGTCCCCTCCGTCGGGATGGGCTTGCCGGTGGAGTCCTGCGCCTTCAGGTACGCTTTGCCGAACGAGCGGGCAGTGCCCATGACCTCGCCGGTGGACTTCATCTCCGGGCCGAGCCGCGGGTCCGAGCCCGGCAGGCGGTCGAACGGCAGGACGACCTCCTTGACCGAAACGTGCTCGGGCACCTGCTCGTGGGCCTTAAGTTCCGAGAGGGAGGCGCCGGCCATCACCTTCGCCGCGAGCTTCGCGATGGGGACGCCCGTCGCCTTCGAGACGAACGGAACCGTCCGCGAGGAGCGCGGGTTCGCTTCGAGGACGAACACTTCTCCATCTTTCACGGCGAGCTGGACGTTCAGCAGGCCGACCGTGTCGAGCGCGCGGGCGATGTCGAGCGTGACCTCGCGGACGCGTTCGAGCGTCGACTCCGAGAGGGAGCGGGGCGGAATCATACACGCGGAGTCACCGGAGTGCACCCCAGCAGACTCGACGTGTTCCATGATGCCGCCGATGAGGACGTCCTCGCCGTCGGCGACGGCGTCCACGTCCAGTTCGACGGCGTCCGCGAGGAACTGGTCGACGAGGATGGGTTTATCGGGGGAGACGCGGACCGCCTCCTCGATGTACTCCTTCAGCTCCTCGTCGGAGTAGACCACGTCCATCGCGCGGCCACCGAGGACGTACGAGGGGCGCACGAGGACCGGGTAGCCGAGGTCGCGCGCGAGGTCGAGCGCTTCCGCCTCGCTCGTCGCCGTGCCGCCCTCGGGCTGGCTGATGCCCATCTCGTCCATGAGGACGTTGAACCGGTCGCGGTCCTCCGCGAGGTCCATCGCCTCGACGCTCGTTCCCAGGACGTCGCAGTCGAGCCCGCGGCGCTCCAGTTCGTCTTCGAGCGGCGCACCGACGTTCACGGAGGTCTGCCCGCCGAACTGCACCATCACGCCGTCGGCGCTCGTCTCCTCGATGACGTCCGCGACCTCCTCGGCGGTGATGGGCTCGAAGAACAGCCCGTCGGAGGTGTCGTAGTCCGTCGAGACGGTCTCGGGGTTGTTGTTGACGACGTGCGCGTCGATGCCCTGCTCGCGCAGGGCGCGGACGGCGTGGACCGCACAGTAGTCGAACTCGACCCCCTGTCCGATGCGGATGGGGCCGCCACCTACGACGACCACGCTGTCGACGTCACGGTCGACCTGCACCTCGTTGCGCGAGATGTCGGAGAGGCGCTCGCGCGCCGAGTAGTAGTACGGCGTGGAGGCGGCGAACTCGCCCGCGCAGGTGTCGACCTGCTTGAACCGGCGGTCGATGGAGGTCTCCTCGACGTCCTCGACCGTGACGCCCGCGCCGTCCGCAGCGACCTCGTCGTCGCTCGTGTCGAGAATCGTGGCCGGGAGCCAGGAGGCGTGCGTGTCGTTGAACTCACCGCCCGCGAGCGCGGTCGCCTCCTGGTTCGTGAAGCCGAGCTCCGTCGCCGGCTCGATGTCGCCCGCCATCGCCTGCTCGGCGGCGTCGGCGACCTTCTCGAACCGCTCGACGTACCACTCGTGGATGTCGGTCAGCTCGACGACCTCCTCGACGGAGTACCCACGGCCGAAGGCCTCGAACATCGCGTACGGGCGGTCCGGCGACGGCCGCACCAGATACTCCTGCTCTAATTCGGCGTCGTCCACCTCCTCGAAGTCGACCGCGGGGTCGTACTCCGAGGAGCGCAGCGCCTTGAGCAGCGACTCCTCGAACGTCCGGCCGATGGCCATCGCCTCGCCCGTCGACTTCATCGCCGTCGACAGCTCGAAGTCGACGTCGGTGAACTTGTCCTTGGGCCACCGCGGCACCTTCGTCACGACGTAGTCGATGGCCGGCTCGAACGCGGCGGTCGTCTCGCCGGTAATCTCGTTTTTGATCTCGTGGAGCCGCTTCCCCAGGGCGACCTTCGCCGTCACGCGGGCGATGGGGTAGCCCGTCGCCTTCGACGCCAGAGCAGAGGAGCGGGAGACGCGGGGGTTGACCTCCACGACACGGTACTCGCCACCGGGGGTGCCGTCGTCGCGCCACGCGTGCTGGATGTTACAGCCGCCTTCGATGCCGAGTTCGCGGATGACCTTCAGCGCGGAGTCGCGCATCGCCTGGTGCCCCTCGTCCGGGATGACCTGCGAGGGGGTGACGACCGTGGACTCGCCGGTGTGAATGCCCATCGGGTCGATGTTCTCCATGTTACAGATGATGATACAGGAGTCGTCGGCGTCCCGCATCACCTCGTACTCGAGTTCGACCCAGCCGGAGATGGACTCGGTGATGAGGACTTCCGAGTTACGCGAGAGGCGGAGGCCCTTGCGCACGCGCTCGTACAGTTCGTCGATATCGTGGACGACGCCCGACCCGCTGCCACCAAGGGTGTAGGTCGTCCGGGCGATGACCGGGAGGCCACCCACTTCGTCGACGGCGGCGTCCACGCGGTCCTGGAGGTCCGCGGCGGTGAGTTCCTGTACCTGCTCGCCCTCGTCGAGCGAGATGGTCGTCGAGGCGGGAACGGGTTCGCCGATCTTCTCCATCCGCTGGCGGAAGAGGTCGCGGTCCTCCGTCGCGTAGATGGTGTCCAGCGGTGTGCCCATGATGTCCACGTCGTACTCGTCTAAGACGCCCTCCTCTGCGAGTTCGGCGGTGACGTTGAGGCCGGTCTGGCCGCCGAGCCCGGCGATGACGCCGTCGGGGTTCTCCTCGGCGATGATTTCGGCGATGGCCTCGACCGTGATGGGCTCGACGTACACCTTGTCGGCCATCTCCGGGTCCGTCATGATGGTCGCCGGGTTGGAGTTGACGAGGACGACTCGGGCTCCCTCCTCCTGTAGTGCGCGGCACGCCTGCGCGCCGGAGTAGTCGAACTCTGCCGCCTGTCCGATCTGGATGGGTCCACTACCGATGAGCAAGATTGTGCGGTCCTCGGTCGAGAGGTCCACACCCTGCTTGGCAGTCTCCTCGTCGCTCATTGGAGTAGCGTGATTCGTACATCGTAATAAGCCCGGCGAATCGCTACGAATACCGAAACTCGATTGCGAATTTCGAATCGGGCAATCGTTGTGACGGCCGAGAGCGCGAACGGACGCTGGGCGCCGCGTGCGCCCCCAACAGCGCCTGTGGGACGGTGGCGAACACCGGACGTTGCACTCTTCAGTCGAGAACTCACGTTTTATATGGCTGACAGAAACGCCGCCCGGCACGCCGCGCGACAGTCCGCCGTCGGCTCAGTTGTTCGCGCCGACGCGATAGCGGTACGGCTGGTCCTGGATGACTTCGACCTCGCCCTGCTGAGCGCGTCGACCCAACACCGTCGCCACGCGGTGTGCGCTCTCGAACTCCTCACCGTGTTCCTCGAGGAGGTCGAGGATCTCCCGGGCCGTCAGCGGCTCCTCGGTCTCCGCCTCGGAGAGCACGGATCGGATTCGCTCGAACTCACCCCGGCGTATGCGCATGTGCATACACAACACCCCTACCACCATAATCACCCGTCAGACATGCGTCGGACGCCGGTTTGGGGTAAATCGCGTGAGGGAATCCAAGTGAAACTAATCGACGCCTGTCCGACAGTCGAGGGGGGTGTGGGTGACACACCGGGTCACGTCCCCCGTCCTCACGCCGGCGTGTCGTGTTCGGTCTCGAAGTCGCGCTCGCGGCGGTACTCCTCGACGAACGCGCTCACGTCGAACTGGAGCATCTGCTCTTCGAACTGGCTCATCGCGTCGTCGCTCTCGGCGTGGGAGATGGCGTGTTCCATCAGCTCGACGATGAGCTCGACCGCGATCTCGTGGAGCCGTCGCGAGTCGAACTCGCTGACCCACACCATCGCGTAGCCGACGACGCCGTCGTCGCTCGTGTCCGCGCCGACCACCTTCTCGGGGAACTCTTCGAGGACGATGCCCATCAGATGGGTCGTCGAGAACTCCGGGGAGTCGTCGGCGGTGTCGACAGTCGCTCGCAGGGTGTCGACGAGGAACTCGGGGACGAACCGCGAGAGGGGGTGGACGTCGACGACGACGGCGTGACGCTCGCCACAGTCGCAGGCGAACTCCCGCATCCCCATGTCGAGGTCGTGCGTGGACTTCGTCTCGCCACACGGGAGCTCGAGCTGCTCACCTCGGCCACCCGGCACGCGCGGTTCAGGCATTGTCGACTCTCGGGCCTGCGCGCGGAAAAACCGTTCCGATTGGGCTCAGGGCTCGGGCAGGTCGTCGGGCCCCAGCGGTGCGTCGTAGGGGTCCTCGGTCTCCTCCTGTGGTTCTTCTTCGGCCCCCGCCTCCCGAATCCCGACGTACGCCCGGGCGACGAGCGCCGTCGACAGGAGGTTCGCGAGCCCGACGAGCAGCCCCCCCACGAGCAGGCCCGTCGACTCCACGGGGAGAAACCCGCTGGCGAGTCGCGGGAAGAGATAGAGCACCACGAGCGTGGCGACGACGGCCCCCACCGAGAGGACGCGACCACGGACGAGCCGTCGGCTCCCGGCTAGGGCGTCGACGACCCCGGCGTCGTCGATGGCAACGCGCGCGTGTGCGAACAGCAGGACCGTGGCGATGTACAGCCCGGGCAGGAGGAAGGCGATGAGCCCGACGAGCACGAGCGTCTTGACCAGCACGCCGACGACGATGCCGACGACGAGTGCCGGGCCGAGCCGTCGGGTCGCCGCCGCCTGAAGCGACTCGCCGGCGACGGTCCGCAGCGTGACGATCGAGAGGTACTCGCTGGCGAGCGCGACGAGCGCGAACAGCCCGAGGCTCGTGCCGTAGCCGACGGGGAGCGCGAGCGCGACCGGTCGGAGGTCCTCTGGGGGGACGGGGAGCGTCGCGGGGTCGCCCCCCTGCGCGAGAAACTGCGTCAGCGAGGCTGCGAGCAGCGTCTGGCGTGCGAGGACCGCCGCGACGGCCACGACGAGGAACGCGACGAGCAGGACGAGGCCAGCGCGCGAGCGCAACCGGGCGCCAGCCTCGTCGAGTGCGGTGCCGACGTCCATTCTACGGCCAGTCGTCGCGGTCGTCGTCGGCCTCGCGTTCCTTGCGCGTCTCCTCGGGGTCGCCGAGCTCCCACTCGGCCGCCTCGGCGGCCTGTTCGACGGGAAGATACTCCCAGTCGACCTCGTCGGCGACCGCCGCGTCCTCGTCGCTCGTCCCGATGAAGACGTGCCGGTCGGTGTCGAACTGCCGTTTCACGTTCCGTAACGACTCCTCCTTGCCGCGCGGGCCGGAGAAGAAGTCCTGTCGGATGCGGTTCTTCCGCGTGAAGTTCGTGACGACGTACGTGGGTTTGTCGCTCACTACGCCGACGTACTCACTCCACGTCCGGGCGCTCGTGAAGACGGCCTCCGGGTCGGCGAGTCGCTTCAGCGCCTCCAACTCGAAGGCCAGGGTCATGTCGCTAGAGCCGCCGCCTTGCATACCCTGACTCGAACGCGGACGGGAGAAAACGCTTCGGATACGGGTTACTCGGTTCGGCTACGGGTTACTCGGCTTCCAGCGCCTCGAACTTCTCGAGGTCGATGGTCTCTTCGACCAGGAGCTCCTTCTGGTCGGAGACGTCGACGCCCTCGCGGGCGAGTCGCTTCAGCTTCGACTGCGGGGCGAGGTCGCCGATGAGTACGCCGCCGATGACCTTGCCGTCCTTGAGTGCGACCCGGCGCCACTCGGTGTCGGAGAACTTCTTCTCGACGTCGTCGTCGCCAAGCGTCGGGTGGCCGAAGGAGAGGAACGGGAAGTCGAAGTGCGTGATGGAGTACGAGGAGACCCACTCGAACGTCTCGGGGGTCGCGTCCCAGTCGTCGACCATGTTCGCACCGGCGATGGACCCCTGTTCCTTCGCGGAGCCCCACGCACCGTTCTGGGCGCGTTCTCCCAGGAGAACGTCGTAGAACTGCGTGATGTCGCCCGCGGCGTACACGTCCTCGACGTTGGTGCGCATGTGTTCGTCGACGACGATACCGTCGTCGAGTTCGAGGTCGGTGTCCTGCAGGAACTCGGTGTTGAAGTCGAGGCCGATGGCCGCGCCGACGAAGTCCGCCTCGTAGCGGTCGCCGTTCGGATCTACGGCGGCGACGACGTGGCCGTCGTCGTCCGTCTCGAAGTGGTCGACACCGGAGTCGAAGACGGGCGTGACGCCGATCTCGCGCAGCGCGTCGTGGATGATCTCGGCGCCGTCGGGCGAGAGCGCGTAGCGCCACCAGCACTCGCCGCGCATCAGGTAGTTACCCGTGACGCCCTGCGCGCCGCAGATGGCCGCGAGGTCGATACCCAGCAGGCCCGCACCGACGACGACGGCGTCGTCGGAGCTCTCGGCGCTCTCCTTGATGTTGCGCGCGTCCTGGAACGTCCAGAAGTGGTGGATGCCGTCGGCGTCGGAGTTCCCGACCGGGAGCTGCGTGGGCGTCCCCCCCGTCGCCACCAGCAGCTTGTCGTACTCGTAGACGTCACCCGAGTGCGTGTGAATCTCGTGGGCGTCGGTGTCGACCGTCGTGACGTGCGTGTTCAACTCGAGGTCGATGTCGCGCTCCTCGTACCAGTCCGGGTCGTGGATGGAGATGGGTGCCTCCGGGAGTTTTCCCTTGGCGAACTCCTTGATGAGGATACGGTTGTACAGTGCTTCCCCCTCGTCGGTGATGACGGTCACCGACGCGTCCGGGTCGGCCTCCCGGATGGTCTCGGCGGCGGAACTCCCCGCGATGCCGTCGCCGATGATGACGTGCGACGTACTCATACGGCCGGGTTGGGAACCGGGGCTAATGGGAGTTGCTATCTGCAAATGTATCATGGTCGTCCGGGCGCTTTTGCCCGCCCGCGAACCGCCTCCACACCGCGTTCGCCGGGGGCGGGAAACTCAAGGGGCTTCCAGCCCGAAGACGTGGTATGAAGATCCGCCAGAACGTCCGTCACTGGGCCGCCAAGAAGGCGCTCACCGCCCCGCTCGTCGGCGCCGCCGTCACCGAGAAGCTGGTGGACATGCACACCGACATCTTCCTCAACAAGACCGACGAAGCCAACCGCGAGCCCCGTCGCGCACACCTCGACGACTTCTTCGACGCGACGATGGACGCCTACGTCGCCGCCCTGCAAGCAGGGTACCCCGAGGCCGAGGCCCGCGAGATCACCCACATCCAGGCCAACTTCGACTTCTTCAACCACGGCTGGACCGAGATGATGGAGATCCCTGCCGGGGAACTGGAGGACCACTACCGTCGCTACGAGTCGTTCTTCCGCGAGCACGGCATCACCATCGACGACCCGCTGGGCGCGTTCGCGCCCGTCGATGGGGTCGCCGAGGCGCCCGCAACGCCCGAGAAACTCGAGTACGCCGAGTTCGAGAACGCCATCGCGGGCTTCGCCGACGACGTGTACGTCGAAGACGGGGAGGGTGAACTCCACAAGGGCGGCGACACCCCGGAGCCGGAGGACGTAGATGTGTCCGCTGCACCCGGTGCCGAGGACGGAACCGCGGACTGATTACCGACCGTCTACGACCCGGTCTGCCGCTTCGTACCCCGCCACCACCGCGCCGTTGAGCGACCGCTCGGGGTACTGTGCCTTCGAGGCCATCCCCGCGTAGTAGAGCCCCTCGGCCACCTCGTTGCCGAGGTCGTAGGGGACGACCATGTCGAGGTAGCCACGCTCGTAGACGGGCGCCGTGCGGGGGTTGCGCGCGACCTGCACCCAGTTTACCTGCTCGCGGGAGAACTCGGGGAACATCTCTTCGATGCCCTCGAGCCACAGCTCCTCGACGCCGTCGTCGTCGAGCTGCCACAGCTCCTCGTCGGTGCTCTGCACGTACGACGCGCAGTAGAGCAGGTGTTCGCCGCCGTACCTCTCTGCGGGCACGAAGTTCGTGTGCTCGATGAGCGCGCCGAACGGCGCGTCGTCGGCGATGTTGAGCCAGTACGTGTCGGTCAGAGGTTCGTCCATCCCCACCACCGCACACACCGAGCCCTGGAAGTCGATGTCGCATTCGTACCCGGTCCACCGCTCCAGGAGGTGCGGCATCGTCGTCACGACGACGTCGTCGACGGCGTACTCGTCGGTCTCGTCGGCGTGTTCGACCGTCAGCGTCTCCACCGACGTGTCGAACTCGATGTCCTGCACGCGTGCGCCCGTCACGACGTGCTCCTCGCCGACGGCGTCGACGAGCGCGTCGAGCAGGACGCCGAAGCCGCCCTCGAAGTAGCCGAGAATCTCGCCGCGCAGGATGTCGCGTTCTCCCCGGAACTTGATGCGCCCGAGGAGCCACGCCGCCGACACGTCTTCCTTCCGGCTCCCAAACTTCGCGTCCAGGAGGGGCTCGAAGAAGTAGTCGTAGACGCCCTGTGTCGTGTGCTCCAGCAGGAACTCCTTGATGGGCACGTCCTCGAAGTCCTCGAGGTTCTCGTAGGTGTCGAACGACGGGACACCACCGCGAACGTCGATTTCGAGGGTGAGCATCCCGAGGCGGAACTTGTCGTACACCGAGAGATGCGGGTAGGCGGCGATCTCCCACGGCGTGTCGAGCGGGTGGACGACGCCGTCGACGTAGTAGGCGTTCTCGCCGAGGCGCCACTCCACGCGGTCGCCGACGCCGAGCTCCTCGGCGAGTTCGACGATGGTCTCCTCGGACTTCGAGAGGTGGTGGTAGTACGCCTCGATGCGGTCGCCGCGGGTCTCGTAGGTCGCTGCGAGCCCGCCGACCGTGTCGCTCGCCTCGAAGACGGTCACCTCGTGGCCCCGCTGTTGGAGGCGATAGGCGGCGGCCAGTCCGGCGACGCCGCCTCCGACGACTGCTATCATACGCTACGAGAGCCGACACGGACGGATGGTTGTTTTCATCCTAAGCCTGTCCGGCCGGGGGACAGGTCGGTGACGGTCATCCGACAGGTCCCCCGGTGGTAGGCCACCGCACACGCGAGGCGAGGGACAAGACATAACCTTAGCCGTGCGTACCTCGCCACATGAGCAACCCCCCGGACGAGTACTACACCGAGGAACGCTGGAACAACTGGATCACCCGCCTCCAGGAGGAAGACCTCGACACCGAGGACGAGGACTCCGCACGGCTGCTCTTGAATCTGCAGGACGACGCGGCCATCGCGGTCGCGAAGATCGTCGCCGACTTCGACGACGACGCCATCGGCGAGGACATGGCGCTCGAGGAACTGGCGAAGATTCGCGAGATCGTCCTCAGCGAGGTCGAGCTCGACGACGAGGACAAGCTGATGCTCGTCGACGGCGTCCAGACCTCGCTGGTCTGTGTGTTCTACGCGGCCGAGGAGTTCGTCGTCGGTGGCCCCGCAGACGAGGGTGACGTCGAGGAGTACATCCGGGCGGCCGCGGATGCGGAGGCCGAAGAAGAACTCGACGCCGCACTCGGCTACTGCGTGCAGGCCGGGACGCTCGTCATCGACGGTGCGGAACTCGACATGAGCGTCGTGGATGAACTCGAGTACGGCCTCGTCGCAGAGTGGATCAACGGGCTCGACTCGCTGCAGACGGCGCTCGCCGACCCCGAAGTCGTCGAGGAAGACTGAGCCGCCCGACGGTCTCGACGCGTGGTGGGGCGACCGCCGTGTCTCGTCGTACGTGTTGGGCACGCGGTCACCACCACGAGACACGGTCCCCGACCCTGCCGGAACGCATTTGACCGTCCCGCTACGTTCGTAGGACAATGGACACCCGGGGGCAGCCGGTACAGGTGGGGGTCATCATCCTGTTCGGCTTTCTCATCATCGCGTTCTCCCTCTTTCAGGCAGTCATCGTGCCGCAGCAGAACGCCGAGGTGGAGTTCCAGCACAGTCAGGTCGTCACGAACGACATGCAGCTGCTTCGGAACGACATCGTTGAGGCGGGTGCGACCGGTGATCCCCGGACGGCGTCGGTCAAACTGGGGACGACCTATCCGCCGCGTATCTTCGCGGTCAACCCGAGCCCCGCCAGCGGCTCGCTCCGGTCGGTCTCGGTCGGCACGGGAGAGCTGTCACTCGATGCGCCGGGTGCGGACATCGAGTCGATCTGTGGCTACGATGAAACCGACGACGACGGAGCGGTTCCGACCAAGTCACTGGTCTACGAGCCGAACTACAACGTGTATCAGCGTGGACAGACGGTCCACTACGAGAACAGTGTCGTCTTCCGAGAGGAGGGGGGTACGGAGGTACTCGACAGCGGGCAGACCATCATCAAGGGGAAACAAATCACGCTTCCTGCGTTCCTTTCGACCTACCAGCGCGACGGAACGGACATGGCGGTGGTCGACATCACCGCCGGAAAGACCGGAATCGGTTCGACGAACGCCTCAGATGAAACCAACCTGACCGTCCCCACGCAACTCAGCGTAACGAAGTGGGAGGAACTCCTCGCGAACGAGGGCCAGGTGGAGGCCGTCACCGCCAACGGGGATGGGACGGTTACGATTACGCTCGAGCCAGCGGCGTACGAGATCTCTTGTCCGGTCGTCGGAGCAGGAACGGCACCAACTAACCAGCCTACACGAGTGGCGGGGCAAGGCGGGGACATCAACCCCTCTGGGGCGGATGACGTGCGACTCAGCGACGTCGAGCGAGATCCGGATACCAAGGACATCATCGTTCTGACCTTCACCAATCCGGGGGACGATGTGAACCTGAGTGAGGTCCGATTCAACTTCTATCAGGCTGGGTCGAACGATGGACCATCCCAGATGGACATCTTCGAGTACGACCGTGCTAATACGACGATCGGCGCGCGCGAGGTCGATAATCTCCAACTTCGTGGCGCTCCTGCCGAGCCCAGTTCGAACGTCACGTTCACAGGGAGCGGAGCGACGACGTCACTCGCGGTCGCATTCAATAACTCCGATGATTCACTCTACAGCCCCTCACAGTCGGACATGGCTGTTCTCAACATCTTGCTCACCGATGGCCAAGAAGCGAACTACTTCGTCAACATGCCGAAGCAGGGCACGACGGTCTCGAACGACCCGCCGACGGCGGCGTTCACGGCGACATCGATAGCCCTGAATACCGCTGATTTCGATGCTTCGGGTTCGAGCGATCCCGAGGGGAGTAGCTTGACCTACGACTGGGACTGGACGAGCGACGGCTCGTACGAGGGCAGCGGCGAAACACCCTCACACACCTATGGTTCGTCTGGGACGTACAATGTCACGCTTCGCGTGACGGACGACGAGGGGGCGACAGACACAGTGACGAAAGCAGTCGAGGTTGGCGCAGCTGGTGGAGGTGGGACAGGTGACCCCCCTAGCGTTACCATCGACTCTGCCACCGCATCTAATATCGGTTCCAATGGAAAGACTGGTGATATTGACGTGACGTTCACAGCCAGCGACCCGGACAACGATATCTCCAGTTACACCGTCACGTTGTACAACAGTAGTAGTAAAACCACTCAACTGGACGCTGCGTCGGGCAGCTTCTCGGGTGGGCAAACGACAGTCTCAGTCAGCGATTCAACCACCGCTAAAGGGTCTGGAAGTGATCCGTGGTACGTGGTAGTCGAGATCACCGATGCGAATAACAACACGGGCTCCAACGAGACTCAGACGAGCTAGCCAGTCATCTGGTCAAGCCGACCCGTGGTGGAGAATTTTCGACACCTGACGAACTCACTGTCGTCAAACACTTATACCAGAGTCGCAACCCTACAGCCATGACGAACGTAGGGATCGACGCGGTCGAGATCTGGACCGGCAAGCTGAAACTGGACCTCGCGGAGACGTTCGCCCCGGAGAAGGGCGACGACCCCGCGAAGTACACGAAGGGGCTCGGGCTGTTCGAGTCGTCGTTCCCCGACACGTACGAGGACATCGTGACGATGGGGGCGAACGCCTCCAAGCGGCTGATGGAGCGCAAGGGGCTCGAACCCGAGGACATCGGGCGCATCGACGTCGCCACGGAGTCGTCGTTCGACAACTCCAAGCCGATTTCGACGTACATCGCGGGCTGTCTCGAACAGACCTTCGACGGCGACTTCCACCACGCGAACAAGGGCGAGCGGAAGTTCGCGTGTGTCGCCGGAACGCAGGCCGTCGACGACGCGTACAACTGGATTCGAGCCGGTCGAAACCGTGGGCGGTCGGCCATCGTCGTCGCGACGGATACGGCGCTCTACAAGCGAGGGGACCCCGGCGAGGCGACGCAGGGTGCCGGCGCCGTCGCGATGCTCATCTCGGAGGACCCGGACCTGGTCGAACTGTCGAGCGACCAGGGGTACGGGAGTGCGGACGAGACCGACTTCCTCAAGCCGAACCAGCAGTTCCCGAGCGTCGACGGCAAGCGGTCGGTGCAGGTGTATCTCGCGCGGATGCGCGAGGCGCTCGTCGACTACGAGTCCGTCGCGGGTGACATCCACCCCGAGGACTTCGTGTACGCGCCGTTCCACACTCCGTTCCCGGGGATGGTCCGGAAGGCCGCGCTGCTCGCGTACCGGCACATCACGCGCGACACCGAGATCGAGGAGGAGCTCGCCGCCGAAATCGGGCGCCAGCCCCGCGAGGAGGCGTTCGACGACTGGGACGACTACGTCGAGGCGGTCCAGGAGTACACGGACGCGCTGAAGGGCACCGACCACTACGCCGACTGGTACGACGCGACCATCGACCCGACGCTCGACATCGCGCGCCACGTCGGCAACTGGTACACCGGGTCGGTCCACGTCGCGCGTGCGGCGTGCCTGAAGCGCGCGTACGAGGAGGGGCGTGACCTCACCGGCGAGCGCCTGCTCGTCGGCTCCTACGGCTCGGGCGCACAGGCCGAGATCCACCACGAGACGCTCCAGGACAGCTGGGAGGAGGAGATCGCCGCGCTCAACATCGACGAGCAGATCGACGCGCGCTACGACCTCTCGTTCGAGGAGTACGAGCAGGTCCACGCCGCCCACGACCACTCGAAGGACCGCGATTTCGAGGAGTTCACGGCTCCTGACGGCGAGTTCGTCTTCGACGGCTGGGGTCGGATGGGCGAGCGCAAGTACCGGTTCGTCGAGTAGGGGCGACTCGCGCAGAAAAGTTTTCACAGCGCCGCTCCGAGTCGCCAGTATGGAGGACACCGACTACGAGGAACTCATCTCCGCGTTGACCCCACAGGAGTCCGGTGGCGGCGTCTCCAGCTACCGGAACACCGTCAGCGTCGCCTGTCCCGCCTGTGAGACGCCGTTCGACGATCTCGTCGTCATCCACGAGGACGAGACCTCACTCGAACTAAGCCGGATGCTCGACATCTGCGTCTCGCGACACGACAACGACGTGTTGCTGTTCACCCACCGACACTGAAAAACGAGCCCTCTCTCCCTTCAGGCCGCGATGGCCGGGTAGTAGAGGACGATCATGAACGCGGTACTCGCGATTAGGCCACCGAGGGTGTGGTACATCTTTCGCCACCAACTGTGTGAACGTGTGGCGAGGGAATGAATGTTAGCTGAAAAACATTTCTGTCGGTCCAGACACTGATGCGCAGTTCAATTGGTGGATTGACAGGAGTGGCTACAGTGGCGCCGACCCCGCGGCGCCCAACGCAACCGCCACGCCGACCGGGACTGCCACGCCGGCGTGAGTGACCGCGTGGCTACGGCAACTCCCGAAGCCCCTCCAGCATCGCCTCCAGCTCCATCGTCGTCACCGCGAGCGAGAAGCCGTCGGCCTGCGCCAGTTTCGGCGCGTGTTCCCACAGTTCGTCGGGGTCGATGCCGTGGAGGACGACTGCCGACGGGGTGGGCGTGACGACACGCATCGCCACCAGCGGCGATTCCCCTCGGGTGACCTCGGTGAACACCAGCGCACGGTTCGTCGACTGACCGTACAGACGATAGAACTCCTCGGAGGAGAGACGCGTGATTGCCTGAATCGAGTTGATGACGGTGTGGCCGGCGATGGTGGTGGCGCGGCCTTCGGCGACCTCGGTCGCGCCGATGGCGTCGTAGAAGCGCGAGAGAGGAATCGTCGCCGGGTACTCCCGGAGGTCGTGGACGATGTCGGACTCGAACCCGGCCGAGAGGACGCGGGCGAACTGGCGGAGCCGGTCGCCGCCGCGCCGTTCGTCGATGTCGAGCAACCCCTCGACGAACCGGCGGACGACGCCGATGCCCGGCGACTCCCGGCGGCCGGATTCGTAGTCCGAGACCACGGACGCCGAGACGGCCAGCTCGTCGGCGAGTTCGGTGCCGGTGACGCCGAACTCCTCGCGCCACTTCCGGAGCGTCGCGCCGGGGTCGTCGCTCACGACGACCTCGCCGGCCATCTTCTCGGCGAGCTCCCGGCGGGCGGCGTGGTCGGTCATGGCTGGACGTTGCCGGGCGCGAATAAAAGCGCGTCCCCTTCGCCCACCTGTCCCAGTTGTGGCCGGCGGTCGGTTTAAGCCGGTGCCGTCCCCATCGCCGACAGATGCCGTCGACCCTCGTCGCCGCCGCCCTCGCGGGGTTGCTGGCCGCCGCCCTCCTCGACGAGCAGTTCGACGCGCGGGCGGTCGCAGTCGTCGTCGCTGCGGGCGTCGCCCCGGACCTCGATGCCGTCGCAGCGCTCGCCGTCGAGGGGCTGCACAACGCCCTCCTGCACAACGTGTTCGTCCCCGGCGTCGCCGCCGCTCTCATCCTCTGGGATACCCGCTACCGCGACCGGTCGTGGCTCCGAACCCGGTACGGCGCGCGGGGCATCCGCATCGCGTGGGTCGCCGTCGCCGCCTACGTCGTCCCGGGTATCCTGCTCGACCTGCTGAACGTCGAGAGCGCAGCGCCCCTGTATCCGGTACACGACCGCTTCTACTCCGTGGTCGGGAAGTTCGAGCTGAACAACAAGCAGGGAATCGTGTTCACGTTCGTCCAGCCCTCGCTCGACGGCGGGCCCCTATTCCCGGGGTCGCGCCGCGGGACCGTCGCGAACCGCTACGTCGTTCCGACGTTCCTCAACCCGGCCGAGGGGCCGGACCAGGGGCTCGAACGCGTGTTCTTCGCCATCAGCTCGGGCTGGGAACTGCTCGTCGTGGTCGCGAGCGTGGTCGTCCTCGGCGTCCGGTTCCGCCTGCGCTCGTGGGGGGTGGTCTGAGTGCCGTCGACGGTCGTCCACGTCGCGTTCGCCCTGCTCATCGCGGCCGGGGTGCTCGGCAGCGCGTACGACAAGCGCGCGCTCCTCGTCGTCGGCGCCGTCGCTATCGTCCCCGACCTCGACGTGTTCGTGAGCCTCGTCGTCGAATCGACCCACCGCGCGGCGTTCCACACCCTGTTTCTCCCGCTCGCAGGCGCTCTCGCGGTCTACTACGACACCCGCGTCCGTGACACCTCGTGGCTCCGGGGGCACTACGGGAGCTGGGGCGTGCAGGTCGCGTGGGCGTCGCTCGCCGGCTTCACGTTCGCGGGCATCGGGCTCGACCTGTTCACCGCACAGGGCGTCAACGTCCTCTACCCCGTCTACGACCAGTTCGTCAGCCTCGACGGTCGGGCCGGCTACTCCTCGACACAGGGGCTGTTCCAGACGTTCGTCGACGTCGCCGACGGCGGGGGGAACGCGCCGTCGGTCGACGTAGGGCAGCGTGGTTCCACCCGTGAGGTCCACGTCGGCAGCGGCGTCGACCCCTCGAAGGGGAAGGAACCCGCCGGCGTCAAGCGGACGTTCCCCATCGCCTACCGTGGCTGGCACCTGACGCTCATCGTCGCCGGCCTGCTCGTCACGTGGGTCCGGCTCCGGGGGACTGAAGCCACCGGCACCCCCACGGACACGGAGTGACCGACACCGACATCCGCCCGTACGAGGAGGGAGACGCCGACGGGCTGTGGGAGCTGAAAGTCGTGTTCGAGCGCGGCCTGGGCGCTGCCGGCAGCGACGAAAAGGAAGCGGCGTACGACGACAAACTGACCGACGCCTATCGAGACAAGTGGCTCGCGTGGGTCGCCCGGTGTACCGACGACGAGGACTGCATCTTCGTGGCGACCGCAGACGACGACCTCGTCGGCTACGTGTTCTTGCTCCCCGAGCGGCTCGCGTTCGTCTGGGACGCCGCCGTCGTCAACGAACTGTATCTTCGCCCCGAGTATCGGGGAACGGGACTCGCGGACGACCTGTTCGCCCGTGGGCTCGACCACGCCCGCGCACAGGACCTGCCGCTCGACCGGGTGGTGCTCGACGTGGACCGCGAGAACGAGCGGGCACGGGCGTTCTACGAGCGCCACGACTTCACCCACTGGGGCGAGATGGTCGCCCGCGACCTGTGACGGTGGTTACAGCTTATTCGTCGTCGACTCGGGCCGGCCGTTGCTCGCGGTGAGCCCCGCGACCACGGCGCCGACGGCACCGAACACGACCGGGTAGACGATGCCGGCGAGGAGGATGCCCGTGACGGCGTCGGGCGTCACCGAGGGCTCCTGCGTGGCGAACAGGAACACGCCGACGACGGAGAGGACGCCGTAGCCGATGACGGGCGTCACACCGGCGAGTGCCGAACGCACGGTGTCTTCGCCCGCGCCGGCGTACCGACCGACCGCGAGCCCGGCGATGAGCAGGAGCACGGGCGGGATGACGTACAGCAGGGGTGTGAACCCGTTCTCGCCGCCGATGAAGTTCGTCGCGCCGCCGACGAGCGGGACGTCGACGATGGTGCTCGTGAAGTGGGCGTTGTAGAACACCCAGCCGACAGCCTTCCACGTGGGGATGTCGGTGAGGCGGCCGATGATGGAGTTCTGGATCTCGCTGCTCGTGATGACGTAGGTGAACAGGTACGTGAGTACCCACGCCGCGGCGCCAGCCGCGGCGCCGACGCCGAACGGGAGGTCTCGGAGGGTTCTGTTGCTCGACATACGACACAGTTCACTCGCCTGCTGAAAGTACGTTGTGGCCGTTCGTGTGTGTCACTCCCGTGCATTCGCCCACTCCTCGCGGCTGACGGAGTAGCGGACGAGGTCGTACGGCGTCCCGTCCTGCCGGAGGCCGCCGTTGCGCAGTCGCCCCTCCTTGCGGCCCCCGAACCGGTCGACGTAGCGCTGGATGGCCCGCCGGGATTGCTCGTTGCGGGCGTCGTGTGCGACCGTAACGAGCGCGAGGTCGAGCCGGTCGAACGCGAGGTCGAAGAAGCGCGCCGCGCGCTCGCCGGCGTAGCCACGGCCCCAGAACCGTGGTCGCAGCCAGATGCCGAGTTCGGCGGTCTGCCGCTCCCAGTCGACGCTCAACCCAGTGGTGCCGGCGAACTCGTCCGCCCCGTCTTCGCCCTGCTTCGGGCGCAGGACGTAGTGGGCGCCGTCGTCGGCGTCGAACTGCTCGCCGGCGAACGCCACGAACTCCTGTGACTCCTTGGGCGTCTCGTGGGGTTCCCACGTCAGGTACGCGGTGGTCTCCTCGATGCGGTCGGCGTGGTGACCGGCCGCCCCGTACACCTCGTACGGGTCGGTCTCGCCGGGGTAGACGCGTTCGTAGCGGAGACGCTCGCTCGTCAGCTCCGTCGGAAACAGTGGCATGGGCGAGCGTCGGCAGCGGCCGGAAAAAAGCGTTGTCGAGACGTGTGTCGGTTCATCACGTGGCGCAGTATGTTTATCATCTGACGGGACGACGTATCGGTGACATGGCAACCGTCCCATCGACCGACCGGGTGCTCACGGAGTTCACGCCCACACGCGAGGTTGTCCTCGTCTGGACGGGCATCGGGACGGGGCTGTTCCTCGTCGCGGCGTTCCTCTTCAGCGGCATCTACGCCTGGGCGACCGGGCGGTCGTCGCTCTCGTTCGTCAGCTTCCAGTTCGAGGCGTTCGAGACTGCCCTCGCGTTCGTCGCCGTCGTCGTGCTCATCGCCGGCACCATCGTCGTCCACGAACTGATTCACGCGGCGGTCATCCGCTGGTACGGCGGCGACGTATCGTTCGGTGTCGGCCTCGCACAGTACGTCATGCCGTACGCGTACGCGACGACGACCCACCGGTTCACTCGCGACCAGTTCCTCGCGGTCGCGGTCGCACCGCTCGTCGGCATCACGGCCTTCGGCGTTCCAGCGATGGTCCTGTTCGACGCGCCGTGGCTCGTCCTGCCGCTGGCGGTCAACGCTTCCGGTGCCATCGGCGACCTCTGGATGACCGGTCTGTTGCTCCGGTACCCACGACACGTCGTCGTCGAGGACCACACCACCGGCCTCCGGGTTTACGGGCGCGAGACCGACGTTTCGCTCCCCCCGACACCCGCCACGGCGTTCCTCATCCGGGCGCTCATGGGTACGGGCGTTGCGTTCGGCGTCGTCCTGCTCGCGGCGCTGGCGGCACCGCTTGTCCTCTCGATACTCGGTGTCGACTCGCTCGTCGTCGGCATCCCCGACTCCCCGTGGCTCGTCCTCGAGTTCCGAGCGACGCCGGGTGGCGGGTTCGAGTCGGCGTTCGGCATCGTCGGGATGCTCGGGGTCAGCCTGCTTTTCGGCGTCGGTGCTGCGCTGGCGTCGACGCTGTGGCGCCGTGACGCCGTCCCGGCAGCGTGACTGCTGTCACTCCGGCGGCACGGTCTGGGCGCGCCCGGTCAACGAGTCCGGGTCCATCCGAACGAAGCGAAACTCGAGGTCACGGGTGTCGCTGTCGAACACGTCGAACAGCGGGATGTGGACTCGTCCGAGCCCCGCGAGCACCTCGGTGACGTCCTCGTCGGCTTCGACCCACGCCAGCCGCCCGGTCGCGAGGACGCTCCGCCACCCGTCGTCGGTCTCCTCGTAGGTGACGAACGAGGCGCCGCTGGATCCGAGTGCTGCCGCCTTCTCGCTGTCGGGCCCCACGGCGAGTCGGAAGTAGAGCCAGCCCGTCTCCTCGTCGAAGCCGTAGGAGACGGGCCGCGAGATGGGTGGCTCGTCGCCCGCCGACAGCGAGAGGACTCCGGTCCCCCCGGTCCCGAGGAACTCGGTGACTGCGTCGGCGTCCATGACTACCTGCGAGGCGTCGTCCATGTGAGTTAATACCACGTCACACCGCAAAAGTGTGTGGTCACATCCGATCACGACAGGCGTCTCTTACCGTGGTGATTCTCGACGTGTGTGGCCCTATCGATGTGTTTGACAGGCTCTCGATAGCGAACTGCATACGACGTGAGTACCACTCACTAGATATGAAAAAGCATTCACTAGATATCTATACTAATTGTTCACGCATTGGTAGCTAGTGGCATGGTAGTGAAACACGGGGTAGATCTGGAGCGGTTCAGCGAGTTCGCAGAGCACGCGGCGACACACCGCGACGAGATACAGCTCGAGCTCTCGGCGAGCGCAACGTACGAGGGACGAGCCGGCCACTCGCTCACGAAGGTGAAAGCGTACAGTCTCGGTGGCGAGCCCATCGAGCGAGCGACCCGCGAGTACACCTTGCCGATGGGGGCGTGGCGTGAGGTCGAGGCGGCTGCCGGGTTCGTCGGCCCGACGGACCGACCCGAGCCCATCGAGGTGGCGCTCGCGACGCTGACCGGCTGTCTCAACGTCGCAGTCTCGTTCACGGCACTCCACGAAGGCATCGACATCGACGGACTCGAAACGAGCGTTCGACTCGACTTCGACCCGAGCGTCGTGTTCTTCCTCGACGAGGTCGAGAACAGCGAGACGACGTTCGACGACATCGACATCACCATCGAGGTGTCCGGCGACATCACCGACGAACAGCGTGAGGTCCTCCAGGCAGGCGCTCGACGGTCGCCGGTCTGGAACCTCATGCGGCTCCCGAACGACATGGAGCCCTCGGTCGAGGTAGCGAAGACGGGGATGCCGGCGGCCGACGACTGAGCCGACGCGAGCTTCGGGGGTCCCGTCAACCGTCCCCCTCCGCAACCACTAAACGCGGGACGCGCCGAGGAGTCAGTAATGGACTGGACGGAGAAATATCGTCCCTCGACGCTCTCCGAGGTGCGCGGCAACGACAAGGCCCGCGACGAGTTCGAACAGTGGGCGCGCACCTGGGACGACCACCGCGAGGCCGTCATCCTCCACGGCTCGCCCGGCGTCGGGAAGACCTCTGCGGCGCACGCGCTCGCCAACGACATGGGGTGGCCGGTCATCGAGCTCAACTCCTCAGACCAGCGCACCGCCGACGTCATCGAGCGCGTCGCCGGCGAGGCCGCCAAATCTGGAACGCTCACGCAGTCGGTCGAGGGCCAGCCCGGTCGCCGGCTCGTCATCATGGACGAGGCGGACAACATCCACGGCACCTACGACCGCGGCGGTGCCCGTGCCGTGACGAAGCTCGTGAAGGAGGCGAACCAGCCGATGGTGCTCATCGCCAACGAGTTCTACGACATGTCACGCGGGCTCCGGAAGGCCTGCCGAACCATCGAGTTCCGCGACGTTTCGAGCCGGTCTATCGTCCCCGTCCTCCGGGACCTCTGTCGCAAGGAGGGTATCGAGTTCGACGAGAAAGCGCTCAAGCGCATCGCCGACCAGAACGACGGCGACTTGCGGGGGGCCGTCAAGGACCTGCAGGCGGTCGCCGACGGGAAAGCCCGCATCGACGTCGAGGACGTCACGGCGAGCGAGCGCGACAAGACGAAAGGCATCTTCGAGTTTCTGGATGCCGTGTTGAAGGAGAAGGACGCCGAGGAGGCGCTGTACCTCACCTACGACGTCGACGAGACCCCCGACGACCTGCTCCAGTGGATCGAGGACAAGGCCCCGAAGGTGTACGAGGCGGACGAACTCGCCCGCGCGTACCGGCACATCGCGAAAGCCGACCGCTGGCTCGGCCGGGTCCGCGCCACGCAGAACTACTCGTACTGGCGCTACGCGACGGACAACATCGCCGCCGGGGTCGCCTCGGCGAAGAAGACCAAGCGTGGTGGCTGGACGCGCTACGGCGGGGCCCCCTATCGGTCGACGAAAGACAAGACACGTGACTACATCGCACGCGAGATTGCCGAGGTGGCGGGCTGTTCGACCGCCACGGCGCGGCGAGAGATCGTGCCGTATCTGGAGGTGATGACCCACCACTGCAAGAACCGCGACCTCACGGTGCGGATGGCCGCCCGCTACGACCTCGACGCCGAACACGTCTCCTTCATCACCGGCTCGGGGAAGTCGACGAACAAGGTCGCGTCGGTTATCGAGGACGCCACCGAACTCAAAGAACAGGAGGCCGTCGAGCACTCGGGCGACGCCTTCCTCCAGCGCGTCGAGGAGGAGGCAGCCGAGTCGGACGCCGACGGAGGAGCTGAAAGCGACGACAGCCCACAGCAAGCGACGCTCGGTGGCGGGTCGAGCGACGAGCCCACCAGCGACGACGAGCCAGCGAAAGAGGAGAAAGCGGCCGAGGACGACGGCCAGGCCAGCTTCTCCGACTTCATGTAGTGGCCGGTCAGCGACCGCTCGCCTGTCCCAGCCCGGGGATCGACACCCGTTTCTCGAACCGATTCATCACTGCCGACGCCGTGAGCACCATTCCGAGGTACAGCAGCGCCGCGAGTACGAGTAACTCGAAGAACCGGAAGTTGTTGCTCGCGATGGCCTGCGACCGGTAGTAGAGCTCGGGGACGGTGATGAACGCCGCCAGCGAACTGTACTTGATGAGGTAGACGAGCTCGTTCGACCAGCCGGGAATCGCGTACCTGAGGCCCTGTGGTAAGATGACGTAGCGGATGGTGTCGAGCTGTGAGAGCCCGATGGCCCTGCCCGCCGTGACCTGTCCGTCTTCCACGGAGAGGAGCGCCGACCGGATGTACTCGGCCTGGTAGGCGGCGCTGTTGATGGTGAACCCGATGATGGCGACGATGACCGCCTGCCCCGGAACGAACCCCTCACCGACCAGGGGGAGTTCGCGGATGGTCGCCGACAGCGAGAGCCCGAAGTACAGCACGAACAGCTGTGCGAGCAGCGGGGTCCCGCGGATGAGTTCCGTGAAGCCGAGCGCGAACCCGGACGCGATGCGCCCGCCGTACACCCGCGCCACCGACAGCGGAACGGCGATGACCAGTCCCAGCAGGATGGAGACGACGGTGAGCACGACCGTCAGCCACGCGCCGTTCGCGACGGCAGGGAGCGACGACGCGGAGACGGCGAGGAAGCTGAAGAACCCGCCGACGGGCGTGCCGGCGAACTGACTCGCGAGCGATTCGAGCGCGCCGACCGGGAGGAACGGCGCACCCTTCGACATCCCCAGCAGGCTCGCGAGCCCCCAGTCGTAGAGCCAGCGGACGAGCAGGTAGCCCCAGAAGATGACGGCGGCCACGTACACCAGTGCGCGGCCACTGGAGAGCCCCTCTACGGACTCGGCGTCGAGGACGCTCGCCGTGCGTTCACTCATCGCCGCCACCGTGCAACTTGGTCAGCCGCTGCAGGAACTGCCCGGTGCGCTCGTGTTGCGGGTTCTCGAACAGCTGTTCGGGCGGTCCCCGCTCGGCGACCTTCCCCTCGTCGAGGAAGGTGATGGTCGAGGCCGTCGACCGGGCGAACCCCATCTCGTGGGTGACGACGAGCATCGTCATCCCCTCGTTCGCGAGGTCACGCATCACCTCGACTACCTCGCCGATGAGTTCGGGGTCGAGCGCGCTCGTCGGCTCGTCGAACAGCAGCAGCTCGGGATCCATCGCCAGCGCGCGGGCGATGCCGACGCGCTGTTGCTGCCCACCGGAGAGTTCGGCAGGGTACGAGTCGGCCTGTGACGCGAGGCCGACCCGGTCGAGGTGATCCCTCGCGTCCGCCTCGGCTTCCTCCTTCTCCATGCCGCGGACACGCCGGAGCCCGAGCGTCACGTTCTCCAGCGCCGTCAGGTGCGCAAAGAGGTTGAACCCCTGGAACACCATCCCGACCTGTCGCCGGAGTTCGTTCTCGTTGCGGGCGTAGATGGACTCTCCGTCCAGGAGGATGTCGCCGTCGTCGATGTCGGTGAGCCGGTTGACACACCGGAGCATCGTCGACTTGCCCGACCCGGAGGGGCCGATGACGACCTCCACGTCGCCGACGTCCATCTCGAAGGAGATGCCGCGAAGCACCTCCTCGTTGCCGTACGACTTGTAGACGTCGTCGAACTCGAGGAGGCTCACGACGAACCCCCCGGGATGGCGAAGACGCGGCCAGCGTAGTCGAGCGAGCGGTTCGTCGCCATCGTCAGCACGAAGTAGACGGCGCTGACGGTGAGGAAGATCTCGAGGACGGCGGTGTTCCCCTCCGCCGTGAGGTAGAGGTCGGTCCCCCGCGTCAGGAGCTCACCCAGCCCGATGGCGTACGCCACGGAGGTGTCCTTGAGGACGATGGTGAACTCGTTCTGGAACCCCGGAATCGAGCGCCGAAGCGCCTGTGGGACGATGACTCGCCGGATGGACTCCGACTTCGAGAGCCCGATCGAGCGGGCGGCCTCCATCTGCCCCTCGCTCACCGACTGGAGCGTGCCTCGGAAGATCTGCGACTGGTAGGCCGCGCTCCGGAGGCCGAGGCCGAACGTCGCCGCGACGAACGCCGTGAGGTTCAGCGGGAACACGAAGAACATGAACGCGAGGATGACGACGATGGGCGTGCCTCGAACGAGGACGCCCACGCGCTGGACGAGCCGTCGACCCCAGCCGTCGCCGTACACCTCGACGATGCCCGCCGGGAGCCCGAGTGCGAACCCGAGCAGGATGCTCACCGCCGTCAGCACGATGGTGAACACCACGCCGCCGGCGAGGTAGCCCCAGTTGGCGAAGATGTACTCCCACGGTCCCGTCTGGAGTGGAATCATGGCGGTTAGCCGCTGAACCACTTGTTACGCAGTTCTTCGTAGGTGCCGTTGTCACGGACCGCCTGGAGCCCCGAGTTGACGGCGTCGGTGCGGTCGTCGTCGTCGGTCCGCAGGCCGAAGCCGTACTGCTCGCCCGTCTCGTAGACGAACGCGACGGACACGGGCCGCTGGTCGGCGAACGTCTCTCCCACTGGCTCGTCGACGACGACGGCGTCGATGTTGCCGTTCTGCAGGTCCTCGACTGCGAGCACGTAGTTGTCGTAGGAGTTGTAGTTCGACTCCTCGAGCTTGCCCGGCTCGATGAGCTCGCTCTGGATGACCGTCTCGCCGGTCGTCCCGGACTGCGCGCCGATGGGGTGACCGGAGAGGTCGTCGAGACTCGACGGCGCGAAGTCGCCGTCCTCGCGGACGATGACCGACTGGTTCGCCGAGTAGTACGGGTCGGAGAAGTCGATGGTCTCGTCCCGGTCGTCCGTGATGGTCATCGCGGCGGCGATCATGTCGATCTTGTCCGTCGTCAGCGCCTGGATGAGCGAGTCGAACTCGAAGGTCTGCCACTCGCCCAGCTCGTAGTCGGTCTCCGCGACGATGGCCTCCGTCAGGTCGATGTCGAAGCCGACGAGCTCGCCGCCGTCGCGGAACTCGAACGGCTGGAAGCCCGGTGCGGTGCCGGGGCGGATAGTGTTGCCTCCACCGCCACCGGTGAGTCCAGTACAGCCAGCGAGCCCGGCTGCGGTTCCTGCGCCGATCGTCGCGAGATACGCACGACGGTCCATGTTGTATTCGCGTGCCATACCGTCGCAATCGCCGGTGTCCCGTTTCAACGTTTCGACGGAAAACCGGCGACACGGCTCGAATTGCTGAACTGCCGAGAAGAACGTCCAGCGTTTCGCCGCGTTTCTCCCCGAACGTCACTCGGGGCGCTCGGGGAACCGCTCGGCCTGCGGCCTCGCGGATGCCCGCCGTTATTCGTCCTGCGCGTCGACGACCGCGACACTCGCCAGGTTGACGATGTCCTTGACCTCGTCGCCGCGCTGGAGGACGTGGACGGGCTTGTCCATCCCGACGAGCATCGGGCCGATGGCCTCCGCGCCGCCGAGCCGCTGGAGCAGCTTGTACGCGATGTTTCCGGCCTCGAGATTCGGGAAGACGAGGACGTTCGCGGGCTCGTCCAGCTCCGAGAAGCTGTAGTCGTCGGTGAGCATCTCCTCGACGACGGCGGTGTCCGCCTGCATCTCGCCGTCGACCGGGAAGTCCACGTCGGGGTCGGACCGCAGCATCCGGGCGGCCTCGCGGGGCTTGCGGGTCCCCTCGTTGCGGACCGAGCCGAAGTCCGAGTACGAGAGCAGCGCCGCGCGTGGCTCCACGTTGAACCGGCGGGCGAGCTTCGCGGTCTGCTTGGTGACCTCCGCCAGCACGTCCTCGTCGGGCTCCTGGTTGACGGTGGCGTCCGCGATGAACACCACGCGGTTCTTGAACGTCAGCATGTAGACGCCGGCGGCGTAGTCGACGTTCTCGTCGGTGCCGATGACCTGCAGCGGCGGCTTCAGCGCGGCCGGATAGTGGTGCATCAACCCCGTCAGCATCGCGTCGGCGTCGCCCATCTCGACCATCACGCTGCCGAGGTAGTTACCGTCCTGGATGAGTTCGTCCGCCTCCCGCCGGGTGATGCCCTTCCGCTTGCGGAGTTCGTAGAGGCGTTCGGCGTACGGCGCGAGGTTCCCCTCCTCGGGGTCGACGATCTCGGGCTCGAACTCCAGACCGAGCTGGTCTGCCGTTCGAAGGGCCTCCTCGCGGTCGCCGATGAGGACGGGCTCGGCGATGCCCTGTTCGGTGAGCTGGTACGCCGCCCGAAGCATCTTCTCGTCGTCACCCTCCGCGAGCACGACGCGCTTCGGCTGGCTCTTCGCCTTGTTGAGGACGACCCGCATCATCTCGCGGCCCTTGCCGAGCCGCGCCTCCAGGCGCTCGACGTACTTCTCCATGTCCAGCTCCTTGCGGGCAGAGCCGCTGTCGACGGCGGCCTGCGCGACGGCGGGGGCGACCTCGAACAGCACGCGAGGGTCGAGCGGCTTCGGAATCAGGTACTCCGGGCCGTACTGCAGCGGCTGGTCGCCGTACGCCTTGACGACGGCGTCGGGGACGTCCTGCCGGGCCAGTTCCGCGAGCGCCGTCGCCGCGGCGCGCTTCATCTCCTCGTTGATCTCCGTCGCGCGCACGTCGAGCGCGCCCCGGAAGATGAACGGGAAGCCAAGCACGTTGTTGACCTGATTCGGGTAGTCCGACCGGCCGGTCGCCATGATGACCGTGTCGTCGCGTGCCTCCTTCGCCGCCTCGTAGCCGATTTCGGGGTCGGGGTTCGCCATCGCGAAGATGATGGGGTCGGCGGCCATCGACCGGACCATCGCCTTGTCGACGAGCCCACCGATGGAGAGGCCGACGAACACGTCCGCGTCCGCCATCGCCTCCTCGAGGTCGGTCGCGTCGGTGTCGTTGGCGAACTCGCGTTTGTACTCGTTGACGTCGTCGCGGTCCTGCGTGATGGGTCCCGAGGAGTCACACATCACGATGTTCTCCTTCGTCGCGCCGAGCGAGACGTAGAACCGGGCGGTCGCGAGTGCCGAGGCGCCCGCGCCCGAGAACACGATGTCGAGCTCGGAGATGTCCTTGCCGGCGACGTCACAGGCGTTCAGCAGCGCCGCGCCCGAGATGATGGCGGTGCCGTGCTGGTCGTCGTGGAACACGGGAATGTCCATCTGCTCGCGCAGGCGCTCCTCGATGACGAAACACTCCGGTGCCTTGATGTCCTCGAGGTTGACGCCGCCGAACGTCGGCTCCATCGCCTTCACGCTCCGGATGAGGTCCTCCGGGTCGTCCTGGTCGAGTTCGATGTCGAAGACGTCGATGTCGGCGAACCGCTTGAACAGCACGCCCTTGCCTTCCATGACGGGTTTGGAGGCCTGCGCGCCGATGTCCCCGAGCCCGAGGACGGCGCTGCCGTTCGAGATGACGCCGACCATGTTCCCTTTCGCGGTGTAGCGGTACGCCTCGTCAGGGTTCGCGGCGATCTCGTTACAGGGCGCGGCGACGCCCGGCGAGTACGCCAGCGAGAGGTCCCGCTGGGTGTTTGTCGGCTTCGTCGTCGAAATCTCCACCTTTCCCGGTGGGTCGCGCTCGTGATAGTCGAGAGAGTCCTCGTCGAGTCCCATGCGGGGAAGGCTATCGCAGTCCCCAAAAAGGTATCCGAATGACCGGGTATCGCCGCGAGGAGTGGCGATTGACACGGACGCGAGTACTCGTTTACGTCCCGAATGGAGACAACCGTTAACACAGTACCGGCCGCGTCACCCCCTATGACTGACGTTGTCCGTGGCACGGACAGCCTCGTCGGCCGCCTCACCAGCGTCGTGTGGGGCACCGAGGACTCGCGGCTCCGCGCGACGTGGCGCGTCCTGCTCGCCGCCGTGGTCCTTCGCGCGACGGAACCGCTCTCGGGCGTCGTCACGTCGGCGCTTGGCGTCCCGGGAATGCTGCCTCGGGGGGTGGCACAGGCCGGCGTCTTCACGCTCCTGTTCGTCGCGTGGGCACGGTACGTCGACCGCCGGGCGCTCGCGGACTACGGGCTCGAAGCCACGCCTGCGTGGTTCGGTCGGGTCGCGCTCGTGTTCGCAGCCGTGGTCGCCGCACACGTCGTGTGGTTCGGGGTCGCCGCGGCGCTCGGCTGGGCGACGTTCACCGTCGCACCGGCGTTCGGGCTCGGCGTCGTGCCGGACCTCGCGGCCGTCGGCCTCGCGCTCGCGGTGAACGTCTGGGTCCAGGAGACAACGTATCAGGGGCTCGCACTCCGGTCGGCCGCCGAGGGTGCGCACGCTCGCGGCCTCGACGCCGGGCGCGCGGTCGTCGCCGGCCTCGCGGTGAGCGTCGCGTTCTTCGTGCTGATCCACGGCGTCGCCCCCGTGCGGATGCCGACGCTCGCCGCCGCCGGGGCGCTCTTCGGCCTGCTGTACGTTCACACCGGTGAGCTCTCGTATCCGGTCGGCCTCCACCTCGGCGCGAACTTCGCCGGGGGGTGGCTGTTCGCGCCCGCCGGCATCGACCGGACGGCACTGTTCGTCGTCAGCGAGACGCTCCCGTTCGTTGGGTCGCTGAGCGCGGGGCGGCTCCCGCAACTGCTCGTGGCGTACCTGCTCGTCGTCGCCTGGCTCCGGTGGCGAGACGGGAGCGTCGGCGTCGCTTCCTCAGTCGCGCGCTGGCAGGGGCGGTGACACCGAAGAGAAGGCGTCAAGTCCCCGTGGGCCCGAAGCGAACGTATGGAGTACCGATTCCGCGACCTCGCCGCCGTCACGGCGGTGCTCACGGGGGTCCTCATGCTACTCGGCGTGTTCACCGCCGCCGAGGGCGCGGGGCTCACCTGTGCACAGCGGTGGCCGCTGTGTGACGGCCCGCTCGGGGGACTGCTCCCCGCGAACTACCTCAGCGGTGTCGAGTGGTTCCACCGCGTCGTCGCCGGGGCCACGGGGCTCGTGGTCCTCGGCCAGACCGTCCAGGCGTGGCGCACCGGCCAGTCGAAGCCCGTCCGCTACGCCTCGACGCTCGCGCTCGTCGTCCTCCCCGTCCAGGTCGTCCTCGGGATGCTGACCGTGACGACCTACGAGTGGCTCGTACTCGTCGCGCACTTCACGACGGCGACGCTCATCTTCGGTGCCTTGGTGTACGCCGCTGCCTGGGCGTACAAGGGCGCGATGGAGACCACGGCGGTCCGCGCACGCAACGCCGCGCTCGTGGCAGCGGGACTCACCCCCATCACCACGGTGTTCTCGCCCCGACTGCTGTTCGCGTACGGCTCGGCCGTGCAGGTGACGTACTACCTGTTCGCGCTCGCGCTGTTCGGCACGCTCGTCGCGGCGACCGTGTGGCTTCGCGCCGAACGGACGAAGGCGGTCACGGGGCTGGCGGCGCTCGTCGTCGGGGGCCTGCTCGTGCTCGGCCGACAGAACTACGGCCAGACCGTCGCGTTCGGGACAGTCGCCGCCCTCGTGGTCGTGCTCGCCTGTGCGCTGCTTGCCTCCCAGTGGGCGAAGGCCGAAATCGCGGTCAAACGCACCACCGGCATCTTCTCGGACTCGTAAACCGCCCGAGATTTTATCCTCGGTCCGCGCCTCTCTTGAGCCATGACGGACCTGCTTTCCGACGAGGAGATCGCGGCTCAGCTTCCCGACGGCTGGACGCGCGAGGGCGACGAGATAACCCGGACGTTCGAGTTCGACTCCTATCTCGAGGGTGTCGGCTTCGCGGCGGGCGCGGGCGGGCTCGCCGAGGAGGCGTTCCACCACCCCGACATGCACGTCGGCTGGCGGGAGGTGACGGTGACGCTCACCACCCACGACGCGGGTGGCATCACCGAGAAGGACATCTCGCTCGCGGGTCGTCTCAACGACCTCGCGGACTGACGTGGCCGACTACGTGTTTCGGGTGCGGTTCCGGGTCGAGCCGACTGACCCGGCCGTCTCACTCGCCCCCGACAGCTTCGAGACCGTCCTCCGGAAGCGGGCGGCGACGCCCGGCGAGGGTGACTGGCTCTTCTTCAGGGATAACCTGTGGCACGGCGAGGTGAACGACGAGCAATACCTTCGCGAGACGGCGAGCGAAACGCTCGGCGTCGAGGTCGAGTCGGTGACGTTCAGCGAACTCGTCTGCGACGAGGCGTATCTCGACGCGCTGCGTGCGGAGATAACCGACACGCTCGACCTGTTTCGGGCCGACGACGCGACCGACGTGCTCTCGAAGTATCTCGGGTCGAGCCTGCGCGTCGAGAAAGCGGGTTAGTCCTGTGTGGGTGCGACTGCGTCCGCTTCCTGGTACTTCTCGCGGAACTCCGCGATGAGCTGCCCCATCTGGGCGTACCAGTCGTTCAGCATCCGCTGCATGTCGTCGGCCACTTCGTCCGGGTCCGACGGCCGGAACACGTGGTAGTAGCCGCCCTGTTCGTAGTTCACCTGGTCCTTGACGACGAAGCCCGCGTCCTTCAGCCGGCGCACCGACCGATAGGCGGTGGAGCGCTCGCGGTCGACGGCCTCCGCGACCTCGTCGACCGTCATCGGCTCGTCCGCTTCGACGAGGACCGTGAACACCTCACGGTCGAGGTCTTTCAGCCCGTGGAAACACTCCAGCAGGTTCTCACAGACCATGTCCTGCCGGAGCATCTCACCGATCGATTCGCCCATTTCAGTTGGGGCTACGTGGTCGCCGGGAATAACGCTTTTGTCGCGAGTGCCCAATACCGACCGAACTCTGCGCCCGCCGTATCCTCCGTGACCGGACCGTCCGTCTGCGGGCATCAGTCGCTCGTCAGGCCTTCCTGACTGGCCGCACAGTTGTTCGGGCCGAGTTCGAGTTCGAACGCCTCTTCGTCGTCGACCGACTGCTGGCCGAGGTTCGTGGCGATGATGTCCTCGTAGTTTGCCGGTCGTGGCGGCATGTCCGAGAGCACGAGGTCGACGAACGCGTCTTCCTCCATCGTCAAGGCGTCCATCCGGTCGACGAGCGCCGCGAGCGGCGCGGTGTACGTCCCGTCGTCGGCCGGCGTCGCGGCGTCACTGAAGTGAGCACCGGCGATGAGGACGTCCTCCGTTTCGAGCGGCAGGACGCGCTCGTGCAGCGAGTCGTGGAGCTGGCGCGCCGCCTCGGGTGCGCCCTCGTCGCCCTCTTCGAGGTCCGGGCGGGCGACGCTCTCGATGAACAGGCCGTCGCCGGTCGCGAGCAGGCTGTCACCAAGGAGGTACGCCGTCATCCCGGAGGTGTGGCCGGGCGTGTACACCGCCTCGATGGTGGCGTCGCCCACGGTGAAGACGTCGCCGTCCTCGGCCGTGGCGACCTCGTCGAGGTAGGTGACGCCACGCGGCTCGGTCGCGGCGGGCATCACGCCCGTCGTGGTGTCGTCGTCGAGCGTGCGGAGGCCGCTGACGTGGTCGGCGTGGACGTGCGTGTCGAACGCGTAGACGAGGTCCACGCCGAGATCGTCGACGTCCGCACGGTAGCGGTCGGCGAACTCGCGGAGCGGGTCGATGACGGCCGCTTCCTCGCCCGAGACGAGGAGGTAGCCGAGACAGCCTGAGGAAGGACGCTGGTACTGGTAGACCGTGCCCGGGCCGTCGTAGTCCGTCACTTCGTGGCGTTCGTATATGCGCGCCCAGCCGTTCATCCCCTCTTCGAGGTGGACCACGTCACGCCCCTCGATCTGCAGGGTGCTCGCGACGTACTCGCTCGCGCCGCCCTTCGCACAGAGGACGACGAGCGGCTCGCCCTCGGGCACCTGCTCGAGGACCGACTCGTCCAGCTCCTCGTCGAGGAACTCGTAGTAGGGGACGTTCGCGATCTCGACGGTCTCGCCGTCGATGCGCCACTCCTCGAAGTCGCTCTCCATGCGGGCGTCGAGGATGGTCACCGGCTCGCCGGCGTCGATGCGCGCCTTCAGCTCGGTGGGGGTCAGTGATTCGACCGGTTCTTCTGGGGTTGGAAACGCGTCTGCGTCCATGCGTCAATCCGGGCTTCGCACCACGGACAATTAAGAGTTGTGCAATACATGCAATACTACTGGCGCGGTTGGAATCGGTCCGTTCGAAGCTGACGCTCGGCGAACGGTGGCTGAAAAGGAAGCCGCAGTCGAGAGTGGGCTGCTGTAGGTGATCAGTCCGCGGTGGTGGAGCGGCGCTCCGGGGCCTCCGCACGGAGTTCCCGGACCGCGCTGTAGGAGACAGCCCCGCTGACGAGCAGGGCGGCCCCGAGGATGATGGCGAGGCTGACGGCGTCGAGCACCGGCATATCGAGGAAGCCGCCGACCTTCCGGACGGCGACGGCGATGGCACCGAGCAGCAACATCACGCCGAAGTACACCTTGATGTCGTCCTCGTCGACGAGGCTCGTCGCGGCGGCACCGAGTCGCGCGCCGAGCGCGCTCCCGGCGAGCAGCGGGGCGACGATGGCGAGGTCGACCGCGCCGTCGAGCGCGTACAGGAAGCTCCCGATACCGCCCGAGAACACGATCTCGAACAGGTCCGTCCCGACGGCGATGGGCACCGGCACGCCGATGAGGTAGAACAGCGCGGGCATGCGGATGAATCCGCCGCCGACGCCGAGCAGCCCTGAGAGGAGCCCGGTCGCGAACGCGACGACGAGGATCATCCACAGCGACACCGAGACACCCCCGCGGATGGAAATCATCGGCGGGAGATGTACCGACTGAATCTTCTTCGCGATGTCGGGGATGTCGTCGGCGTCGACCTCGGCGTCCGCGTCGTGGCTGATACCGCCGCCGCTCCCGCGAACGGCCGTGTAGGTGACGAACGCCCCGATGCCGCCCAGGAGGAGGACGTACGCGACGCTGACGACGGTGTCCGCGTAGCCCATCGCCTGCAGCCAGTGGAGGCCCTCCTTGCCGACCTCGATGCCGACGGTCGTCCCGGCGATCATCAGCACGCCGAGCTTGTAGTCGACCTGCCCGAGGTCACGGTGTTTCAGGGTGGCGATGACGCTCGTTCCGAACACGAACGCGAGCCCGGAGGCGACGGCGACGTCGGGTTTGTACCCCATGACCAGTAGCGCGGGGGTCACGAGGAACGAGCCGCCCATCCCGAAGAACCCGAACAGGATCCCGATGAGCAGCCCGAAACCGGTGAACGTCGCCAACAGCATCGCGCTGATGCCGAACAGCTCCATCGTCAGTCACCCCGGAGGAGGGCGGTGAGTTTCGGGCCGAGATACCGCTCGAGCGCGCCGTACCCGATGTAGAGGACGATGGCCTCGGCGAGCACGAGCCCGATGAGTGCGGCGGCCTGACTCGGCCCGTCGAGGGTCTCAAGCCCGAACATGGTCGTGTGTGTCGCGAGATAGTCTTGCAGGATTTTCGAACATCTGCACGAGCGGCTCTAAGCTGATGGGGGTAATAACGGTTTTGGGAAGATTGTGCAATACTATATCGCGGTAACGGATGGATGGTGACTCGTAACGTATGGGTGGCTACAGCGGCGTTCAGGCGGCGTGAAAGTGGGTGAATTGGGTGCCCTACCGGAGTGATGCGCGGAGAACGGACGGGACGTGGCGCTGCGGCTCATCAGGACTGCCCACGCGAGAAACAGCACCGGCTCAGTCGGCGGTCGTCGTCGGGGTCGCCGCGTCGCTGCGCCAGGAGCGCCACCAGCCCTGGAGGTACGCGCCGAGGAACATCCCACCGAGTGCCCAGAGGATGGGCCAGTTGCCGACGCCGAGGCTGGCGTAGGCGGCTCCGGGACAGATGCCCGAGAGGCCCCAGCCGACGCCGAATATCGTCCCCCCGACGACGACGTTGCGGTCGAACTCCTTCACGCGCCGGACGTACGCCGCGCCGGTGAGCGGTGCCCGCCGGTCGGTCAGTCGCGTGGCGACGGCGAACGTCGCCCCGGTCACGACCGCTGCGCCGCCCATCACGAACAGGAGTCCGAGGTCGTCGAACTGGAGGAAGTCGAGGACCACTTCCGGGCGGGCCATGTGACTGTACCCGAGTCCGAACCCGAAGATGAGCCCCCCGACGAGGATGCTCAGGTAGAACCCAGGGCCACGGTCGCTCACGGCGTCACCCCCAGCGCCTGTACCAGCTGTGCGGTGCCGATGGCGACAGCCATGAACGTGAGCACGTTCACGATGGACGTCCCCGACAGCGAGCCGACGCCGCAGACGCCGTGGCCAGAGGTACACCCCTTGCCGACGCGTGTGCCCACGCCCACGAGGACACCGCCGACGAGCAGTCGCCACGGCTGGATGTCGGTGGGAGCCGTCCACGCCCCGCCGCGGACGACCAGCGCGTAGATGGCCGCACCACCGACGATGCCGAGCGTGAACACCAGCCGCCAGTCCCGGGAGTCGACGTAGTCGGCCCGGTTGAACCGTCCGAGGTTCGAGGCGTACGAGAGCGTGGTCTCGAGGAACGTGCTCGCTCCCGCGATGATGCCGGTCGTCAGGTAGATGAACGCCGCGCCACCGCCGATGAGGAGGCCACCGACGAGATAGCGCTCGATGCCGTTCGGGAACAGCTCAGCGCCGATCACGCCACCGCCACCCCCTGTCGTCTCGGTCGTTCGAAGTGCATGCGTCACGCGACTCTACCCGCCAGATGGTCAAAAGAGTTTGCATAGCTATTCACTATTCGTACAACACTATTTTGCGGCAGCCCGTGACAGAATAGCTGCCTTTCGGTGCCTTTAGGGCTCACAGGGGCCAGTATTTCGAACGCGCTACAATAACCGATAGCGTTATCAATCCCACTCCAGTATTGCACGTTGCAGACAACACATGAGCTCGGAAGTCAATCCAACAGAGACGCTCGACGTGAAAGGACTCTCCTGCCCGATGCCGGTCGTGAAGACCAAGCAGGCCGTCGATGGCCTGAGCGCGGGTGACGTGCTCGAAGTGGTCGCGACCGACTCCGGCAGCGTGAGCGACATCGACGGCTGGGCGGCCGGGACGGACGGCGTCTCGCTCGTCGGCCAGGAAGAGCGTGAGGAGGGCGGCGAGACTGTCTACGTGCACTACGTCACGGTCGAGGAATGAGCACCGAATCGGACCGTTCCACGACCGACGAACCGACCGCGAGCGTCGCCGACCTCCAGGCGCGCGTCGAGGAACTGGAGGCGCAGCTCGCAGACGTCTCGGCGACAGACGAGGACGACCAGCAGTCGATGGTCATCATCGCCACGAAGGGGACGCTCGACATGGCGTATCCACCGCTCATCCTCGCATCGACGGCTGCGGCGTTCGGCTGGGACGTCACCCTGTTCCACACGTTCTGGGGGCTCGACATCCTCCACGAGGAGCGGTCGAAGGACCTCAAGCTCAGCGCGGTCGGCAACCCCAACATGCCGGTGCCGAACGCCATCGGCGCGCTCCCCGGCATGGACCGCGTCACCACCTCGATGATGCGCAAGAAGATCCGGGACAACGAGACGGCCAGCATCGAGGAGCTCATCCAGACCTCCCTCGACATGGGCGTCGAGATGCAGGCCTGCCAGATGACCATCGACCTGATGGACTACGACGAGGACGACTTCTACGACGGCGTCACCGTCGGCGTCGGCGCGGCCACCGCCCTGAGCGACATGGCCGAGGCCGACATCCAGCTCCTCGTCTGACCGCGACTCGTTGATTCGCCGTTTTCGCGTTCGGCTCGACAGCGCTTCGAGCCGTCGCCTCCATCGCTACGCTCCTCACGCACACACACACACACACCGACACACTCGCTCCGCTCGTGTGTCGAGCTTTCGCGTTCGCCTACTGGCTCACGCGAAAACGTCCGTGAACTCGTTGCGGATGAAGTAGCGGACCCAGTTGCCGTACGTGCGGTCCGCCGGGTGGTCGGCGACCTGCTCGTACTGGACGACGCCGTCGGAGTCGACGACGTAGGTAGCCGCGATGCCGGTGACGCCGTGGCGCGTCTCCTCGACGCCGGAGTACTGCTCGGCGACCGCTCCGTCGGGGTCGGCGAGCAACTGGAAGTCGAGATCGAACCGGTCGCGCATCTCGGTCAGCTTCCCCAGCGGACTCGTGAGAACTGGCAAGATGTCGACTCCGTCGTTGAACCAGAGGTCGTACGCGACGGCGTCGAACGTCTGGAGCTGTTCGGCACAGAAACTACACCACGAGCCGCGGTTGACGAGGACGACCGCCGGCCCGGACGCCAGCGTCTCCGAGAGGGCAACGGTGTCGCCCGACGTACGTTCCAGCGTGAACTCCGGCGCTTCGGCCCCTTCGAGATTCATGCCCGAAGCGAACGGAGCGAGGGGGTAAACCGATTCGCGGTCGGACGCACGCAGCGCACAGACGGCTCTCGGACAGGGCAACCCGGAACGCCCTTGCCCCGCCACGGAGTACCGACGCGCGTGCGGCGATGACGATACACCGGTTTACCCCCGCTCCGAGCCCCGTGTGACGACGGATTCACACCGAGCCGCACACCGACAGAAGGCACTTATCCGAGTGTCCACTACACACTCGTCCTGATGGTCGCCGACGACTACGACTACTGGCTGCTCGACCTCGACGGCACGCTCGTCGACGTCGAACCGAGCTACACGTACGACCTGTTCGACCGGGTCGGCGACCGCATCGGCTACGATTTCTCACAGACGCAGGCCGACGCGCTCTGGCACGGACTTGGCGGCTTCCGGAACAACCAACTGGCGCGGTGGGACATCGACACCGAGGCGTTCTGGGCAGCGTTCCACGCCGAGGAGGACCCGACGGCACGCGCCGAGGCGACGTACCTCCACGACGACGCCGCACGCTTCGCCGACCTCGACCGACCCATCGGACTCGTCACCCACTGCCAGCAGTACCTCGCGGAGCCAGTGCTCGACCACCTCGACATCCGCGACTGGTTCGACACCGTCGTCTGCTGTACCGAGGAGACGGGCTGGAAGCCGGACCCTGCGCCCGTCGAACTCGCACTCGCGGACCTCGGCGTCGAGGGCAGTGGAGTGCTCGCGGGCGACGGCCCGCAGGACGTGGGGGCGGCGTGGAACGCGGGGCTCGACGGCGTCCACGTCGAGCGCCACGGCCACGACCGGCGCGGGATGTGCGTGCTCGGTGACTACCGGGTCGCGAGCTTCGACGAACTGTTCGACTCCCAGTCGGGGAGCGACTAGTCGTACTGCTCCTCGACGTCTTCGACGGGTAGTTCGAGCGAGGACTCCGCCGTCTCGGTCACCGGGAGGTCGGCTTCGAGCGCCTGCCCGCACTCGGGACAGGGGAAGGCGACCCGCAGAACCGTCGTTCCGGCGTCGTCGACGAACTCGAGGATGTCGACGTCGCTCGGATAGAGGAACGCCGCGTCAAGTGGGTGTTCACACGCCATACCCGACCGTACGACGGCCTCTGGTTTACCTCTTTTCGAGGGCGTAGCCTGGCAGCGCGTCGAAGACGTCGTCGCCGGCCTCGACGACGCGTCGCAACTGTTCGACGCCGGGCTTTCCGACCCGGTCGGGGTTCGCGAGGACGCGGACAGTCTCCTCACCGAGCGGGACGAAGCCGAGCCCGAGCCTGTCTGCGGTCGTGCGAAGGCCGAGCCCCACGTCGGTCTTCCCCGCCAGCACTCGGCGGGCCGGCGACTCGTGGGCTCGGACCGCCCGGTCGAAGCCGTCGATGGCCTCCACGAGGGCGTGTCGCTCGACCCCGCGCTCGTCGGCGAGGTCGGCCACGGCGTTGCCGAGCGACGTTCGCAGCCCGGAGTCCGTCGTCCGGTTGACGAACGACAGCTCGCGGTCGACGAGGTCGCCAATCCCCTGTACGTCGTCGGGGTTGCCTGCAGGAACGACGAGCCCCCACTCGCGGGTCCACGCGCCGAGTTCCTCGTGCTCGACGCCCGAGTCACCAGGCGCGCTCGTCACGACCACGTCCGGGGTGCCGTCGCGGAGCCGTCGCAGCCCCGGGCGCGAGCCGATTCCAAGGTAGCGAGGGTGTTGCACGCGGTCGAGCAGTCGCGCGAGCGCGGGGTCGTCCTCCCCGACGCCGAACAGGTCGGGCGCACGGACGTCCGGCGAGAACAGTTGTACCTCGACCGTCTCACCTCGCTCCAGGTACTCGGTGTCGGCGTCGACCTCGACGACGCCGTCGGCCTCGACGAGCGACGTGGTCGCGCCCGACCCCTTGTCGACGGGGTAGACGAGCGTGTTGCCGTCGCCGTCCTCGACGAGGCCCGCGGGCATGAGTCGCATCCGCCCCTCCGAATAGCGCTCCTCGACGGCCATCGTCCCCTCGATGGTGGCGGTTCGCGGTTCCGGGACCCCCGCAGCGCGGCGGATGGCCGGTGCGACGAACGTCCGGTAGATGGTGAGCGCGCTCACCGGGTAGCCCGGGAGTCCGACGTACGCGCTGTCACCCAGTGTGCCGACGAGCATCGGCTTGCCGGGCTTGACTGCCACACCGTGTAACAGCAGGTCGCCCCGCTCCTCGATGACGCGGTAGATGACGTCGACCGCGCTCGCCGACGTGGACCCCGACGACAGCACGAGGTCGCACTCGTCGGCAGCCTCGCGCAGGACACGTTCCATCTCAGCCATGTCGTCGCCAGCGTGCGGGTACAGTTTCGGTTCGCCGCCGGCTTCCTCGACGCCCGCGGCGATGGTGTAGCTGTTCACATCGTAGATCTGCCCCGCGTCCGAATCGAGCTCCTCCCCGGGACGGACGAGTTCGTCGCCCGTCGAGACGATGCCGACGGTCGGTGTGCCGCGGACGGGTACCTCGTCGACGCCGAGCGCGGAGAGGAGGCCGATCTCCCGGGCGGTGAGCTCGGTCCCCGGCCCCAGCGCGCGCTCGCCGGCGGCGATGTCAGCCCCGGCGAACATGATGCGGTCGCCCGGCGCGAGCGACGTGCGGACGAGGACCTCCTCGCCCTCCTCGTCGGTTCGCTCGACCATCACCACTGCATCGGCGCCCTCGGGCACGACCGCGCCGGTCGAAATCTCGATGCACTCGCCCTCGTCCACATAGCCTTCGGGCGCTTCGCCGGCGTCGACGCGCCCCACCAGATCAAGCCGAGCGGGGTCGGCCTCGTCCGCGCCGAAGGTGTCGCGGGCACGCAGCGCGTAGCCGTCGACGCTCGCGCGGTCGAACCCTGGAACGTCGAGCGCGGCGTCGACGCGCTCGGCGAGGACCCGCCCGCGTGCCTCGTCGAGGGGGACGGTCTCGGGGTCGGGGTCGAGGTCGAGCGACGCGATGGCCTCGTGTGCCCTGGCTGGCGGCGCGAGGTCGCGGAACTCCTTACGCGTCATACTCCCAGTCCTCCACGGTGACCGTCTCGTCGGCGGGAATCCCCTCGCTCTCCTCGGGCACGACGACCCAGCCGTCGGCGAGCGCGACGCTCGACAGGACTCCCGACCCCGATGCTCGGGTGGGTGTCGCCACGGGTTGGTCCCCCGAGCGGTCGAGGCTCACCCGCGCGAACGTCTTGACGCCGGGCTCGCTCGGTATCTTCCTGGCCAGGCGTGCCTCGGTCGTCGGGAACTCTCGCAACGGGAGGTGGCCGGCCCACTTCAGCGCCGGCCGGAGGAACTGGACGGCGTTGACGATACACGCCACCGGGTACCCCGGGAGCATGATGACCGGGGTGTCCTCGACGACGCCGAACCCGCAGGGGTGGCCCGGTTTGAGCGCGACCCCGTGGACGAGCACCTCGCCCAGTTCGTCGACCACGTCGGGGATGAGGTCGCGCTCGCCGACCGACGAGCCCCCGGTCGTGACGATGACGTCCTTCGTCAGGTCGCGCTGGATGGCCGCGCGAAGCGCCGCCTCGTCGTCGGTCACCACGTCGCGGTAGGTGGCCGCCCCACCCCACCGCTCGACGAGCGACGAGACGGTGAGCCCGTTCGTCTCGACGACCTCGCCGGGCGCGGGGTCCGCCTGGACGAGCTCCTCGCCGGTCGGTATCACGGCGACTTCGGGGCGCTCGAACACGGCGACGCGGTCGACGCCCGTCGACCGCAGGAGGCCGAGGTCTGAAGGGCGGAGCTGGTGGCCCGGCTCGTACAGCGGGTCACCCTCCGACACGTCCTCGCCTTCGGGTGCGACGTTCTCGCCCCCGGCGACGGCGTCCATCACTTCGACCTCCTCACCGGTGCTCGCGGCTTCGCCGCTCGCTCGTTCGGTGCCGCTCCGCGGCACCCGCTCCGTCTCCTCGACCATCACCACCGCGTCCGCACCCTCGGGGAGTTCGCTCCCGGTGTGGACGCGCACGGCCTCGTTCGGGCCGACCCGCCCCGTCGACTCGCGGAGCACGGCCGGCGACCGGTTCGACGCACCGAACGTGTCCTCGGCGCGCACCGCGAAGCCGTCCATCGCGGCGCGAGCGTAGTGTGGGACGTTCCGGGCGGCGGTGACGGCCTCGGCGAGCGCGCGCCCGTCGGCGCTCGCCAGCCGGTGTCGCTCGGTCCGCTCGTGTGGGGAGACGACCGCGCGCAGCCGCTCTCTGGCGTCGGCGACGCGGGTCACCTGCTTGAACCCCGATTCCTTCATACCCCTCCTTGCGGGGCCGGGGGGAAAAATCAGTCGCGGGCGACGAGCACGGACCCCTGTCGATAGCTGAACAGCGGCGGGCGGTCGTCGGGGGTGAACGCCGTCGTCGCCATCGTCTCCGGGGCGTGAACCTCGACACTCACCGGCCCCTCTCCCTCCGGTACGGGCAGACTGATGGCGTCGCCCGGCGTGAGCCCGAGCGTGTCCCGATGGGCGTGCCCGTCGCGCCGCCGGACGACGGTCAACTCGACCACGGCCGTGCCGTCGTTTCGAAACAGCATATGCTCACCTGGGAGTGCGACGGCGTCGTCGTCGGCCTCGGCGCTGACGCGACCGACGTCGTGGTTCGGGGTGGGGTCCGGACGTGACATATCTCCGCGTTTCTCCCTCAAAAATAAATGCTTTCTGGGCGTTTCGGCGGTCGGACTGCACGACCGCCCACCCCGACTCAGTCGCGGGCGACGAGTACGGACCCGTCCTGGTAGCTGAACAGCGGCGGCCGGTCGTTCGGCGCGACCGACGTGGTCGCCGTCGTCTCGGCGGTGTGGACCTCGACGACGATGGGGCCGGTGCCCGCGGGCAGCGGCAGCCCGTAGGTCGTCCGCGGCTCGGCGTGGACGGTGTCGCTCGCGACGTGGTCGTCCCGCCGGCAGACCACGATGAGCACCGCCGGTGTCTGGTCGTCGTTTCGGAGGAGGAGCTGGCCCTCATCCGGTAAGCCTTCCGGAGCGTCTCTGGCGACGCCGACGCGCTGGACATCGGTCGGGGCGTCGGCCGGCGTGGACATGCTCCCTCTCATCGGTTCGAACACATAGTTCGATGGTCTATTCTGCTGGGGGTAGCTGTTGCTTGCGACGGGTATGGTGTAGATACTGTGCACGTTCGGTGGAATTTTGGCGAGAAAGTAGTCGTTCGTCAACAGGTGGTGGTCGGATACTGTCCTGCTGGCGTCGACCTGGTCACTCCAGCGTGGCTTCGGTGTCGATGCCGTACACCCGCGCGGGGGTCTCGACGTGAGCGCGCTCGAGCGCCTCGTCGTACCCCTCCTCGCGGAGCCACCGAACCCGTCGGGGGACGGTCTTCGGACCGAGCACCGCACCCGGTCGGTCTGGGTCGTCGATGAAGTCCGTCTCCATCATGAACGGCTCACCCGACTCGGCGGCCGCGAGCAGTTCGTCCTTGCGGGCGATGACGCTCGGGACCGGTCCCTCGACCGGTCCCGCCGAGTAGTGTTTCACCACCTGCTCGCGCGGGAGCCCCTCGGCTTCGGCCCACTCGGCAACGGTCGAGAAGTCGTCGCCGCCCTCGGTGTGGAGCTGGACCGCACAGCCCACTTCGGCACCGAGCGCGAACGCGTGGCGCATCACGTCGTTCGAGGCGTCCCACACCGCCTCGGAGACGTCGTAGTGCGGGCGGCCGGATTTGATGGCGAGCGCTGGACCGTCGGCGACGTACTCGGCGGCCACGTCCAGCCCCGCCTTCATCAGGTCGGCGGCCTCCTCGGGGGTGTACCCCCGGTCGACGAGTTTCGAGATCAGCGCTGGGTGGACCCCGAGGACGGGCCACGCGCGTCCGTCGAGCAGGGCGTCGGCCGCCTCGGTGACCTCGACGGTGAGGTCGAACGTCTCTCTGAACCCCGATTCGTCGTCGACTGCGCCGACGAGCGACCACGAGGGTTTGTTCAACACGAGCAGGTGGGTCCCGCCGACCTCGGCGAACTCCGCGGCCGCATCCGCACCGCGGCCGTTCACCGGGTCGAGGTGGAGGTGATCGTCGAGGACGGGTTGCATGGATGTGGAGAGCGGGCGCCGGGCCAAAACGCTACTGGAGGCGGTTCGTCGTCGGGCCGGCTCACTCCAGTGTGAGTTCGTCGTGTGCGGCGTTGCGCAGTGCGTCCGACCGCCCGTATTCGCCGGGCGCGAGCGCGACGGTCCGGACACCGCGCCGGTTCGCCACCTCCAGTGCCGGCTTGAAGTCGGTGTCGCGCGAGACGACGACGAGCGTGTCGATGTCGTCGTCGACGACTGTCTCGGTCACGTCGACGGCGAGCTTCACGTCCACGTCACCGCTCGTCACGACCACCTCGAACCCCCGTGCCTCGGCGGCGCGAATCAGCTCGGGGGGTGCGCCGTCGTCGAGGTAGAGCCGCTTGAGCGAGAGGCGCCCCTCCGATTCGGCGGCCTCGCGGATGTCGTCCAGGTCGACGTCGAACTCCTCGCGGAAGACGTTCGGCCCGTCGATGAAGACGCCGACCCGCGGCTCACGCTGGATTCCGCCCGTGAGCCCGCCGAAGAAGTTGCCCATAGGTCCCGTACCTCGGCCAGTCGGATAGCGGTGGCGGTGAGTATGTCCCATCGAATTCGGGTACAGTCGTCGCGTCCGGCGGCATCACCATCGGTCGGGGGTACGTGGCCCCCAGCCTTTTCCGTCGCTCGTGCGAACACGGAACCGCGATGTCCGACACGACCGGCGACCCCGAGACGGACGCCGACGAACAGGACACCCACGAGGCGCAACAGGCCCGTGAGGAAGCACTCGACGACGACCGGCAGGAGCCCGACACGGCCGACGAGAAACACCGCGAGGCCGTCGACCAGGAGAACAAAGACGACCACCGCGACGAACACCCCCACGAGACGTAGCGGGCGGTCGAGTACTCGGCTCGGAGTTAGTTTATCGTTCTCGTGGATGATGTTAAGTGCCCCCGTGAACATATTTCTAGGGATATATGACGTCCGAACGTTCCACGAGTCCGGGCGAGGTGGGGTCCCTCGACGGCGCGTTCAGGCTGCTCGCCGACGAGACTCGACGCCACCTCCTCTATCTCCTGCGTGAACACGGGAGGTTCCGTGTCGACGACCTCACCGACGTACTGACCGGCTGGCTCGCGCTCCAGCGCGACGACGGACGAGCGACGCCGACCGACCACACCCGCGTCCAGCTCGAGCTCTACCACGTCCACGTGCCGATGCTCGTCGACGCGGGCCTGCTCGAGTACGACGAGTCGGGCGACTCGCTGACGATTCGGTCCCTCCCGGTGGCAGTCGACCGACTGCTCGACGAGGCACTCGGGCTGGAGCCGCAGACGACCGCCGCCGCCGTCGCCGCCGCCGACCCGGGGTCGGGGTGACGGCCGTGTCGCTTCGTGAGATAATCGCGGCGGTCGAGTCGACACCGACTCACCTCCGAATCTGCTCCCCCGGCGAGTACCCGGACCTGCGCGACCGGTTCGGAACACGAAACGTCGTCGTCGAGCACACCAGGCTCCCCGGCGAGAACGAGGAGGGGTTCGTCATCGTCCGCAAGGGTGGGGAGTTCGTCGGCTCGGTCGAGCTCAGCGCGCTCCAGTCGCTCGCGAACCCCCGTACGGCCGGCCCGGGCTCGGCCGAACTCGGGGACGACGGCTTCGATGCGCTGCTGGACCTGCTCGACGACACCGTGTTCAGCTCCTTCGACCGGCGGCAGATGCTCGCGACGACCCGCGAAATCGAGGACCGGGCGTGGCGGCTCGGCCACGGCCGGCTGTACGCGGGTTTCCAGTCGCTGTCGGCGATGCAGGACCAGGTTGGGGTCTACGAGCAGCTGGCGACGAAACCGGGGCTCGAGATCGCGGTCTACGGCCAGCCGGACTGGGAACCGCCGAGCATCGAGGGGGTGACGGTCCACGCGACCGACGCCCCCGAAATCTCCCGGGTGTGGTTCGTCGTCTTCGAGGGGTCCGTCCGGCTCGACAGCTGTGCCCTGCTCGCCGAGGAGCGCGACCCCGGTCGGTTCTACGGGTTCTGGACGTACGACCCCGACCGCGTCGACGCCATTCTCGAGGAGATCGAGCGCGCCGACGCCGACGGAACCTAAGGGCTTTACTTACCGGGGGTGGAGGCGAGAGTATGGCCCTTCGGAAGCCGCCACTGCGCGAGGTTCACGCCGAGCGTGGGGCGAAGTTCACGGAGTTCGGCGGATGGGACATGCCCGTCGAGTTCGACTCCATCCGGGCCGAACACCAGGCGGTTCGGGAGGCAGCCGGCATCTTCGATGTCTCGCACATGAGCGAGATCGAGGTGTCGGGCCCCGACGCCGAGACCCTGATGGGGCGGCTCACGACCAACGACGTGACCGCACTCGACCCTGGCGAGGCACAGTACAGTGCCATCACCGACGAGCACGGCACCATCCTCGACGACACGGTCGTCTACCGGCTCCCCGAGGGGAGCGACGCGGACTACCTGTTCGTCCCGAACGCCGGCCACGGCGAGTGGATGCACGAGCGGTGGACCGACTACCGCGACGACCACGACCTCGACGCCGTCGTCGAGGACGCCACCGAAGAGTACGCGATGTTCGCGCTGCAGGGCCCCGACGCCCTGGCACTGGCGAGCAAGGTGGCCGACGAGGACCTCCGGTCGCTCACGCGGTTCTCGGCCCGGTGGGTCGACCTCGACGGCCCGGACGGGTCCGTCGAGACGCTCGTCGCCCGGACCGGTTACACCGGCGAGGACGGCGTCGAACTTCTGGTGCCGTGGCGGGCGGCCGAGACGGTCTGGGAGCAGTTCGTCCCCGAGGCCACCCCCTGTGGGCTCGGTGCGCGTGACACCCTCCGCATCGAGGCCGGCTTCCTCCTGTCGGGACAGGACTTCGACCACGAGTCGAACCCCCGGAACCCGTACGAGGCGGGCATCGGCTTCGTCGTCAAACTCGACACGGAGTTCGTGGGCCGTGACGCCCTCGAACAGGCGAGGGAGGAGGGGACCGACGAGCGGTTCGTCGGCTTCAAGCTCACCGAGCGAGGCGTCCCGCGACACGGCTACGACATCGTGAACACGGAGAACCGCGTCATCGGCGAGGTCACCTCGGGCACGATGAGCCCGACGCTCGGCCAGCCCGTCGGGATGGGCTACCTTCCGACCGACTACGCCGACCCGGGGACGACGGTGCGCGTCGTCGTCCGCGGCCAGCAGAAGAAAGCGCGCATCCAACCCCTGCCCTTCTACGAACGACAATGAGCTTCGACGTACCAACGGACCGACGGTATCTGGAATCACACGAGTGGGCACACGAACAGGACGGCACCGTCCGCGTGGGCATCACGGACTTCGCACAGGACGAACTCGGCGACGTGGTGTTCGTCGAACTCCCTGCCGAAGGCGACGTGCTCTCGAAGGACGAGCAGTTCGGCGTTATCGAGTCAATCAAGGCCGTCTCGGACCTCTACGCGCCCGTCTCGGGGACCGTGACCGCCGTGAACGCGCGGCTCGTCGACGAACCCGAACTCGTCAACGAGGACCCGTTCGGCGACGGCTGGATGCTCGAACTCGACCCCAGCGACGTGGACGAACTCGACGACCTGCTGTCGCCCGACGAGTACGAAACACAGATTTTCTGAGCGGGTGGCGCGACCGTAGTGAGCGCCACCGTACTGCGAGCGAGGAGTGAAACGACCCGGAAGCCGCGTTGCCGACCGCAGAGAGGCGACAATGTTGCGAACGGGGAGCAGCGCGACTCGTGAGCCGCCCGGCTAGAACCGGAACTCGAACCGCGCCCCGCCCGACTCGCTCTCCGTGACCGAGAGGTCCCAGCCGTGGACCTCGGCGACCTGCTGGACGATGGCGAGGCCGATGCCTGTCCCGTCGTTTCCGGAGAAGCCTTCCGAGAGGATGCGGTCGCGCTCGTCGACGGGGATGCCGATGCCGTCGTCGGCCACGTAGAAGCCGTCGTCGTCATCGAGCATCGCCACCGACACGACTACGTCGTCGCCGCCGTGTTCGACGGCGTTCCGAAACAGGTTCTCGAACAGCCGGGCGAGTCGGTCCGGGTCGGCGTGCGCGGTCGGGAGGAATCCCACCTCTAGCTCGGCGTCTCTGGTGTCGACCTGGTGCCACGATGCCTCGACGTGGTCGGTGAGCTTCACCGGCTCCGTCTCGATGTCCTCGTCACCCCCACGGGCGAGCGCGAGCACGTCTTCGATGATGGTCTCCATGCGGTCGAGCGACCGGAACGCCGGTTCGAGCTGTTCGGTGTCGCCGGTCTTCTCCGCGAGTTTCGCCCGGCCGCGGACGACGTTCAGGGGGTTCCGGAGGTCGTGGGCGACGACGCTGGCGAACGAGTCGAGCCGCTCGTTCTGTCGTTCGAGCTTCGCCTCACGTTCGATGCGGTCCATCGCGGCCGCTGCCGTCAGCGCGTACACCCCCGCGAGGTTGCGGGCCCGCTCGTCGAACCCCTGTGTGGCGCCGACGACGAGCAGGCCGTGGTCGCCGATGGGGACGGCGAACAGCGGCCCGACGTCGGGGAACTCGTCGCCGGTGATGGTGAGTGGGTCGCCGTGTTCGAAGGCGGCCATCGCCTCGCTGTCGGGCCAGAGCTGCTGGGGTGTCCAGTCGGCATCCGTCGAGGTCGTCTCGGCCGGGACCAGCCGGTCGCGCTCGGGTTCGTGGAGCCAGACCCCGGCGAACGGGCCGGGGAGGCCGACGCGCCCCTCCTCGACCAGTCGGCTCGCCACGGCCTCGATGTCCGGGGCGTCGAGCAGGCTCCGGGTCGTCTCGTTGAGGACGACGAACCGGCCTCGTTCCTCGGAGAGTCGGTCGATGGCCGTCTCCGCGCGGGCCGCGCGGGTCGCCGCTTGCCGCGCACGCGCGGACTTGACGCCGACGAGGAAGCCGGCGACAGCACCGCCGCCCGCCAGCGCTCCGAGCGTAGGTGCGTCGCCCGCGAGCGTCGGTATCGACCCGGTCGCGACGGTCACCCCGACGGTCCCGCCGCCGCCGATGAGCGTTCCGAGGAGCGTCCAGCCGAACGCTACCGGATAGGTGGCGGGTGAGACGTTCCCACCGAGGAGATAGCCGACGCCGAGGAACAGCAGGAGGCCGGTGGCGACGACGAGTCCGACGCGAAGCGGGTCACCGCCGAACGTGAGGTAGTGGTAGCCGCCGAGCCCCGCCAGTCCGGCGGCGATCGTCGACACGCCTGTGAGTGCGGCGGCGGCAGCCTGCTGACGTGTCGGGCCTCGCATTGGACTCCGATACAGGAGTCTCTCGTATAACCGTTCGTTCCGTTCGGAATCCTACACTGTGGATATTACACGAACGTGGGTACTATGGCTGAACTATACGCGAAAACAACCCACAGTCGTGTGTGGGAAACCGGGGGACTCAAGTTCCTCTCCTCGCACAAATCATCAAGTCCCGTCCATTCGGACGACCTAGCCACATATGACAGACGACGGTAGTCCCTACACAGCCCACTCGGCGGCCGATACGGCGTCGATGCTCGACGCGGTCGGTGCCGAACGCGAGGAGGACCTCTTCGACATCCCCACGGACGTGCGGTTCGACGGCACGTTCGGTATCGACTCACGAACCGAACAGCAGGTGCGCAGCGAGGTGGGTGCGACGCTCGACCGCAACGACGACCTCGTCGAGTTCCTCGGCCGCGGCGCGTACGACCACTACGTCCCCTCGGTGGTCGACCACCTCGCGGACCGCTCGGAGTTCCTGACGAGCTACACGCAGTACCAGCCAGAGATCGCCCAGGGGTTCCTGCAGGCACTGTTCGAGTACCAGTCGATGCTCGTCGAGCTCACGGGGCTCCCCGTGGCGAACTGCTCGATGTACGACGCCGCGACCGCGCTCGGCGAGGCCGCGACGCTCGCCCAGCGGGTTCGTGCCACCTCGGGCACCCGCATCCTCGTCCCCGAACTGCTCCACGAGGGCCGCCGCGGCGTCCTCGAGAACTACGTCGCCGGCAGCGACCTCACGGTCGAGTCGTACCCGATGGCCGACGCGAACGCCGACCTCGACGGGCTCGCCGACCGCGTCGACGAGGACGTGGTGATGGTGTACGCTGAGAACCCCACCGTCCGGGGGACCATCGAGGAACGGCTCGCGGATATCGGCGCGCTCGCCGAAGACCACGACGCGCTGTTCGTGCTGGGGTCGGACGTGCTCTCGCTCGCCCTCTTACAGGAGCCGGCGAGCGTCGGTGCGGACGTGGTCGTCGGCGACGCCAGCGCGCTCGGTATCGGGCACGCCTACGGCTTCGGCATCGGGCTGTTCGCCTGCCGCGACGACTACCTCCGGCAGGTTCCGGGCCGACTCGTCGGCGTCAGCGAGGACGCGACCGACCGACGCGCGTACACGCTCACCCTCCAGACGCGCGAACAGCACATCCGCCGGGAGCGGGCCACCTCCAACATCTGCTCGAACCAGGCGTGGGTCGCGCTCCGGGTCGCGATGCACGTCGCGTGGCTCGGCCCCGAGGGGCTGGTCGACCTCGCGAACGACTGTGTTCGGCTCGCCCGCGAGACCGCCGAGCGACTCGACGACATCGTGGGCGTGCAGGCGCCCGTTCACGACCGCCACCACCTCCGCGAGTTCGTCACGCACACCGACCAGCCCGCGGCCCCACTCGTCGAGGACCTCGCCGAAGAAGGGTTCGCCGTCCACGCCGTCGGCGAACACGAGATACAGGTCTGTGTGACCGAGACCACCGAGCCATCGCTGGACGGGTTCGTTGCCGCCTTCGAGGAGGTGGTCCACCGATGAGTCTCATTCGAACCACGGACCCCGCAGGGCCGACGTGCCGTCGCCCCGCTTGCTCCACGGGGTGGTCCGAATGAGATTCGACCAGGCGCGCTGGACCGACGACAGCGACGAGAAGTACGAGCCGCTGCTCTCGGAGAAGGGCAATCGCGAACTCGACGTCGACTCCGAACTCCCCGACGACCTCACGCGCGACACGCTCGAACTCCCCGAGGTCACGGAGCCGGAACTCGCCCGCCACTACACCCGGCTCTCGGAGATGAACTACGGGGTCGAGAGCGGGCCGTTCCCGCTCGGCTCCTGTACGATGAAGTACAACCCGAAGTTCACCGAGGACCTCGCGGCCCATCCGAAGGCGGCCGTCCACCCGGACCGCCTCGAATCGACTGCCCAGGGGAGCCTCGAGCTCATGTACGAGCTACAGGACTACCTCGGGCGCATCGGCGGGATGGACGCGGTGACGCTCCAGCCGCCCGCCGGGGCCGCGGGCGAGTTCACGGGGATTCTCGTGGCGAAGGCCTACCACGAGTCGCACGGCGACGACCGCAGCGAAATCGTCATCCCGGACTCCGCACACGGGACGAACTTCGCCACGGCGGCGCTCGCGGGCTACGACGTGGTGTCGCTCCCCTCCAACGAGGACGGCCGGGTCGACCTGGAGGCGCTGGAAGCCGCCCTGTCCGAGGAGACGGCGGCGCTGATGCTGACGAACCCGAACACGCTCGGGCTGTTCGAGCGCGACATCGTCGAGATCGCGGAGCTGGTCCACGACGTGGGCGGACTCCTGTATTACGACGGCGCGAACCTCAACGCACTGCTGGGGCGAGCGCGCCCCGGCGACATGGGGTTCGACATCATGCACTACAACGTCCACAAGACGTTCGCGACGCCGCATGGGGGTGGCGGCCCGGGCGCGGGCCCGGTCGGGGTCGTCGAGGAGCTCGCCGAGTTCCTGCCGGACCCCCACGTCCGTGCGAGCGACGGCGGGTACGAGTTCTACACGCCCGAGCAGTCCGTCGGGAAGGTCCACGGCTACTACGGCAACTGGTCGGTGCTCGTGAAGGCCCACGCGTACATCGCCCGACTGGGTGACGCGGGGCTCGCCGACGCGAGCGCGAAGGCCGTGTTGAACGCGAACTACCTCGCCTCGCAGGTCGACTACGAGATCCCGTTCGGCCCGTTCCACCACGAGTTCGTCGCGAGCGCCGGCGAGCAGGACGCCGCGGACGTGGCGAAGCGGATGCTCGATTACGGGGTGCATCCCCCGACGACGAAGTGGCCGGAAATCGTGAGCGAGGCGCTGATGACCGAGCCGACCGAGATCGAGAGCAAGCGGACGCTCGACCAGCTCGCGGCGGCGTTCAACGCCGCGCGGGCCGACGACGACGCGACGCTCGAAGCGGCACCCGAGCGGACGGCCGCCGGACGCATCGACCAGGCGTCTGCCGCGCGGAACCCGCGGCTCTCCTGGCACGCGCTCGACGACGAGTAGCGCCCGCGAGAAACGATCCGGCAGAGTCGGCTCCCCCCGAAGCCGTATCCGAGCCCTCTGGAGGGTCGCACTACTCCTTGTTCGACTTCTCCGGCAAGGGCGCGTCCGTCGGAGCGACGATGTCTCCACACGCCGGACACTCGGCGAACGTCGTCCGCTCGGTCGACCCGAAGACGGCCAACAGCTGGCTGGCCGGAACCGGTGATTCACACAGCGGGCAGGTACCGAGGTCGGACGACTCGTTGGTCATGTTTCAACCCTCCGAATAGTGCCATGTGAACAAGTGACATTGTATTGCTTCGGCTACCTGTCCGGTAGGTGCCGTATACCTGCACGAACGGGCTGTTTTCCAGCTGATTCTGTGTGCAGGAGGGCCCGGCTCAGCGACGATTTGCTATCGTACTATACCATTTATCATTCGCACGCGAGACAGCGTACTGGCCGGGACGTGTGGGGGGACAGGGAAGAAACAGGGACTGCGCACCTGGTTGGGCGTTCGGGCGTCGTCACTCCGGCGGCATTCGAGCGTCGTCACTCCGGGTGTGAGCGTGCCGAGAAAGGGGCTCGATTACGCGCTCGTGTCGACGGCGGCACCGGTGTCGACGTTGCCGTCGATGCGGACGAAGCCGTAGTCGCAGTCGGGGCAGTGCCACTTCACCTTCTCTCCGAGGTGCATGGTGGTCGAGGCCGCACGGTAGAACACCTTCGACTCGCCACAGTTCGGGCAGTCGTGTTCGAGTTCCAGGCTCATGCTCCTGCATACTAGCTGGCGTGGATTGAAGCTACTGGTTCGCCGCGGGTTTATGCTCCGTCGACGTAGCGGTGGTATGTTACGCCTCGCGACCACCGACAACGCGGCGGCCATCCGCGACATCTACGCACCGTACGTCCGGGAGACGAGCATCACCTTCGAGGAGTCGGTGCCGACCGAATCGGAGATCCGCGACCGGATCGACGCGAAGCGACCGACGTTCCCGTGGTTCGTCTGCGAGCTCGACGATAGCGTGGTCGGCTACGCGTACGCGGGGGAACTCCGGTCGCGGGCGGCCTACCGCTGGGTGGTCGAAACCTCGGTGTACGTCGACGAATCTGCGGAAGGGCGGGGGGTGGGGCGGGCACTCTACTCCGTGCTTCTCGCCTGCCTCGAACGACAGGGGTTCGCCGACGCGTACGCAGTCATCACCGTCCCGAACCCCCGGAGTATCGACTTCCACGACCGGATGGGGTTCGAGCGGGCGACTCGGTTCCCCGAGATGGGCTACAAACAGGGGGCCTGGTACGACGTCGAGTGGTGGCGTCGGTCGCTCGCCGAGCGCCGGTCGCCGCCCGCAGCCCCTCGGGCTGTCGACGAGGTTCGAGGCGACGACTGGTGGGCTAGCGCCATCGAGCGCGCCGAATCCCGGCTCGACGGCTGATCGGCCCGTCCCGTCCGATAAATCACATGATGCGATACCGAATCGCGGGGTTGGGCTAGAGTGATTGTCCCCGGCGTCGAGGCGTGAGATATGTCCGAGCGCACGAACGAGCCACGGGAGAGCGTCTGTCCGTTCTGCGGCGTGGGGTGTGGGTTGACGTACGACGCCGAGCGCGGGAAAGGCGTGGGCTGGCGGGGTGCGGTCAACACCCGCGGCGAACTCTGTCCGAAGGGGGTCGCCGCCTTCGAACACGTCGACCACGCCGACCGGCTGAGGACGCCCCTGATCCGCGAGGACGGTGCGTTGCGCGAGGCGACGTGGGACGAGGCGCTCGACCGCATCGAGACCGCGTTCGGCGAGGCTATCGCTCGGCACGGCCCGGATGCGGCGTTCTTCTTCGCCTCCTCGAAGTGCACGAACGAGGCGAACTACGTCGTACAGAAGCTCGCGCGGGCGCTCGGGACGAACAACGTCGACAACTGCGCACGGCTCTGTCACGCCTCGACGGTGGCGGCGATGGCCGAGCGGTTCGGCGCGGGAGCGATGACGAACTCGCTGCGCGACCTCACCGAGGCCGACGTGTTCCTCGTCGCCGGGGCGAACCCCGCGGTGAACCACCCGGTGATCTTCCGGTCGTATCTGTTACCTGCGTTGAAAGCGGGCACCGAGTTGATTCACCTCGATCCGCGGGCGACCGCGACGACCGACGCCGCGACCCACCACCTCCCGGTGCGCCCAGGGTTCGACATCCCCCTGCTCAACGCGATGGCTGCCGTCGTGGTCGAGGAGGGGCTCGTTGACGAAGCGTTCGTCCGCGAGCGAACGACCGGGTTCGAGGCGCTACGTGCGTTCCTCGATGAGGTGGACGTGGATGCCGCAGCCGAGCAGACAGGCGTCGACGCCGAGACGCTTCGGACAGCCGCGCGCAGCTACGGTTCGGCCGACCGCGCGGCTATCTTCACGGGGATGGGCCTCTCGCAGCACCACTGCGGCACCGACAACGTCCACGCCCTGCTCAACCTCGCGTTGTTGACCGGCAACGTCGGGACGCGCGGAGCTGGCGTGAACCCACTTCGGGGACAGAACAACGTGCAGGGCGCCGGTGACGTGGGAGCGCTCCCCGACCGACTCCCGGGTGGGCGCATCGACGACCCGGCTACGCACGAACGCTGCGCGACGGAGTGGGGGTTCGACGTGCCCACGACCCCAGGGCTGACGGAGGTGGAGGCGACCCACCGCTTCGGTGAGGACGTGCGCGTGGCGTACGTGTTCGGGGAGAACCCAGCCGTCACCGAGCCGAACGTCTCTCGCGTGCGAGAGAAGTTGGCGAGTCTGGACTGTCTCGTCGTCCACGACGTGGTGCGCTCGGAGACGGTCGAGTTTGCGGACGTCGTCCTGCCGGGAGGCACGTGGGCGGAGACGGACGGGACGGTGACCAACACCGACCGACAGGTCCAGCGGATGCGGGCGATGGCCGACCCGCCCGGCGACGCCCGGCGCGACCTCGACGTACTGGGTGCAGTCGCCGAGCGACTCGTGGGCGAGGGATTTGCGTGCGACGGCCCCGAGGCAGTGTTCGAGGAGCTGACCCGAGTGTCCGCGACGTACGCCGGGATGAGCTACGACGGCATCGGGACCGGGAGCCAGCGGTGGCCGTTTCCCGAGGGTGCCACCGAGGGGACGGCCGTGCTCCACGAGGGCACGTTCGCTTCGGGGTCGACCACGGCGGACCTCCGCATCGTCGAGCACGTCGACCCGGTCGACCCCGTCGGCGACGACGAACTCGTGCTCACCACCGGTCGGATACTCGAACACTACAACAGCGGGGCGCTCACCCGCCGGTCGGGGACGCTCGTCCGGCTTCGGGGCACAGACGCGCTCCAGATACACCCGGGGGATGCGGCACGACGAGGTATCGAGGACGGCGACCGCGTCCGGGTGGCAAACGACCGGGGCATGGTCGAACTGGCGGCCGAGGTGACGCCGGGGGTCCGCTCAGGCACCGTCTTCTGCACGTTCCACTTCGCCGACCCGCTGGTGAACACGCTCACGGGCGACACGCTCGACCCGGTGGCGAAGATTCCCCCGTTCAAACACAGCGCGGTCCGGGTGACCGTCGCCGCCGCCGACAACTGACAGTCCGTTTTCCGTTTGTGCCAACCGGAAGGCAAAAGCCCCTCCTCGATAATTCGTGACACACTATGCAGGACGCGTACATCGTCGACGCCGTGCGCACGCCGTTCGGCAAGCGTGACGGCTCGTTCTCCGACACTCATCCGCAGGACCTCGCGGCCCAGCCGCTGCTCGCGTTGGAGGAGCGTAATGGCTTCGTCGGGAGCGAGGACATCGAGGACGTCATCTACGGCTGTGTGACACCGACGGACGAGCAGGCGAACAACATCGCGCGGCTCGCCCCGATGGTCGCCGGCTGGGGCGACGACGTGCCCGGCGTTCAGCTCGACCGGATGTGTGGGTCGGGCCAGCAGGCCATCAACTTCGCGGCGGGCCAGATTCGCAGCGGCTTCCACGACGTCATCGTCGCCGGCGGCGTCGAACACATGACCCGCGTTCCGATGGGCTCGGCAGGGAGTTCCATCACGGACACCTACTTCGAGCACTTCTCGGAGCTGACGACGCAGGGCGAGGGTGCCGAGCGCATCGCCGAGCAGTGGGGGTTCTCCCGCGACGACGTCGACGAACTCGCCGTCGAGTCGCAGTCGCGCTGTGGCGAGGCGTGGGAGGCCGGCAAGTACGACGACCAGGTCGTCCCCGTCGAGACGGAACTCGACGGCGAGACGGTCACCGTCGAGACGGACGAACACCCGCGGCCCGGCACGGACACGGAGACGCTGTCGAAGCTCCCGCTCGCGTTCCGCGGGCCGGACGACGGCGTCATCCACGCCGGCAACTCCTCGGGCATCGTCGACGGCTCGGCCGCGACGCTCATCGCCTCCGGCGAGGCGTGTGAGGAGCACGGCTGGGAGCCGATGGCCCGCATCGTCGACACGCACGTCGTCGGCGTCGATCCCCTGACGATGCTGACGGGGCCGATTCCGGCGACGAACGAGATCCTCGAACAGAACGACTTGACGGTCGACGACATCGACCGCTTCGAGGTGAACGAGGCGTTCGCCTCCGTCGTGACTGCGTGGCTCGAAGACACCGGTGCCGACTGGGAGAAGACGAACGTCTGGGGCGGCGCCATCGCCCACGGCCACCCGCTCGGTGCGACCGGCGCGGCGCTCATGGGCAAGCTCCCCTACCAGCTCGAGGAGTGCGACGGAAAGTACGGCCTCTCGACGATGTGTATCGGCTTCGGGCAGGGTATCGCGACCATCATCGAGCGCGTCGAGTAAGCCGCCGACCGACCGCTGTTCGTTCGAGCGCCACCGCGAGCGCGACCGGGAGGAGTACGACCGCCGCGAGGAACGCTGACCACGCGAGCCACGCCGCCGGCCCGGTGAGGAACGTGATGTTGTAGCGGTAGAACCCGCCGGGTGCGAGGAACACGAGAAACGAGAGGGCGAGCCCGACCGGGAGCCCGATGGCCGCGAGGAGCGCGGCTGCTTGGGGGGCGGTGCCCCGGCGGTCCAGCAGTCCGACGCCGAGCCCCAGCGGGAGACCCCACAGCACGAGCAACCCGACGAGCAGTTGGCCTGCGACGTCGAGGGCGAATCGGGCCGAGAGGACGAGAAGCCCGGCCCCGAGGAGGAGGCTCAGGGCGGCGGGAACGACGACCCACGCGGCGAGGGTGCGTCGCTGGGACCGGCCGAAGCGTCCCGCGGTCCAGACGGTGAAGGGGACGAGCGGTGAGAGCCCTAGCAACCCGAGGTAGACGAACAGGAGGAGGCCCGCAGTGACGTGGTCGCTCACGTCCACCGACAGGTTCGCCGCGCGGATGAAGCTTCCTCCGGGGCCGCCTATAAGGCGTGTCGGCTCTGAGTGTGTGACATGAAGATCTACACCGGTCGCGGTGACGAGGGGATGACCGACCTCCGTGACATGTCGCGGGTGTCGAAGACGAGTCCACGCATCGAGGCGTACGGCACCGTCGACGAGGTGAACTCGGCCATCGGCGTGCTCCGGCCGTCCGGATACGACGACGTGGATGCCGACCTCAAGCGCATCCAGAACCACCTCCACATCGTCCAGGCGGACCTCGCCACTCCAGATTCGGAGGACGAGGACACACCCCACATCGAATCGCGGCACGTCGACGAACTGGAGGCGATGATGGACGGCTACGACGAGGAGCTCGACCCGCTCGACCACTTCATCCTCCCCGGTGGGAGCGACGTCGGTGCAAAGCTCCACCAGGCGCGGGCGGTGTGCCGACGGGCCGAGCGCCGCACCGTCGACCTCGCGAAGGACGACCCCATCAACGCGGAGGTCGTCGCCTACCTCAACCGGCTGTCCGACGGGCTGTTCACGCTCGCACGCGTGGTGAACAAGCGCGACGGCGTCCCCGAAGAAGCGCCCGAGTACTGACGACTGGTTACTGACTCAGGCCGCGGGGGCGGTCGGCTGCCAGATGTCGCTCTCGGCGAGGAACTCCGCGAGCGTCGTGCAGTCGATACCGTACTCGCGGGCCTCGTCGGTCACGTGGTCGCCGTAGCCCTCGCGCTCGAACCAGGCGTACATGTCGGCCATCTCGTCGCCGGCGACCGTCCGGTACTCCGTGACGTCGAGCGAGTAGGGCGTGATCTCGGTGCCGAGTGCCTCGGAGAAGGCCGTCACCATCTCGGGGAGCGTCAGGTTGTCGCCCGCGAGGGTGATGGTCTCGCCGACGAACGTCTCGGGGTCGGCGAGCGCCATCGCGACGGTCTTGCCGATGTCGTCGGCGTCGAGGAGCGCGAGCGTCGTGTCCATGCGCAGCGGCATCGCGAGCTGGCCGCCCGCCAGTTCCTCGCGGTGCAGATACGCGAAGTTCTGCATGAAGTAGACGGGGCGGACGATGGTGTAGTCGAAGCCAAGTTTCTGGATGCGCTTCTCGACGCGGGCCTTCGACTCGAAGTGCTTCAGGCCCGCGGTGTCGGCGTCCCCGACCGACGAGTAGACGAATCGCTTGACGCTGGCGGCGTTGGCGGCGTCCGCCAGCGAGACGCCCTGGTCGGTCTCGGCGTCGGTGCCGCGTTCGTAGAACGTCGTCACGGCGAAGACGGCGTCCATCCCGTCACAGAGCGTTGTCATGCGGTCGATGTCGGTGAGGTCGCCCTCGACGACGGTGACCCCGCGTTCCGCGAGCGCCTGTGCCCGGTCGCCGTCGGCGTCGCGAGTCAGGCCGAACACCCGGTACTCGCCGTAATCACCCGAGAGGAGATGGTCGATGACGCTGCCGCCCTGGTTACCGGTCGCTCCGGCGACGAGTACTTTCATCATGATACCTGTGTCATGAGGGCGGGACGGAGCATAAACTGGCCATGACCTGTGCTGGCACACGCTCGAAAAGCCGGTCGGGACAGACCGGTGCCCACGGAGACCGGTCGACGCACGCGCAACCGCGTCCAGCGGGAACGACGGCGACTGCTCGCACGCGACCGTGGTTTTAGGCTGGCCTAAACCATAATCAATCTTTGGCTCCTGTCCTCGGCGGGATGGAATGAGAACCTGCTCGGTTTTCTCCCGACTGGATGCCCGAACGTGTGCCATTCGTGATAATGGTTTTATCTTCTGTCGACGTAGTGGCGTACTGAACATGAACAAACACTTCGAAGACTCGACGTACTACATGAAGCGCGCCGGTGAGACTGCGCGAGCTGGCGTCGCGGAGGAACTGGAGACCATCGAGGCTCGGATCCGCGAGATGACCGGCCGCGAGAAGGAGGTCGAACAGGGCCGACTCGACGAACTGAAGGCCGAACTGAAGGAGCTTCAGGAGCGCGCGGAGGGGGATGCCCGCGAGGCCATCGCCGAAGCCCGCGAGCGCCTGGAGGCGTACCGCGCCCAGGAAGCGTAGTGCTTAAGCGTGGGCCCGCGGTACGATTGTTCGCAGGGTCGGTGGTCTAGTCCGGTTATGACACCTCCTTCACACGGAGGAAGCCGGCGGTTCAAATCCGCCCCGACCCACTAACTCACTTCCTCTCGCTGCAGGAGCGCCCTGGCGTCCACCAACAGTGGCGACGCGGGTCCTGCCGTCGGGCGCTACCTGTCGTCTCACGACCGAAGCGGCTCGCCGTCCGGTTCGCGTGAACCTACGCATAGCAGCGATGTACCCCTTGGTGAGCCCGTGCAGTCGTGTCCACGTTCGGCAGCCGGAACCGGCACGTCTGACGGGTTTATCAGCCGATGAGAAGACGGCTCTGTGTTTATACCGTAGTCGTCCATAGAGTGGATAACGAATGAACTCGACGTGCGGTGAGACACAGGCCGGTGACGCTGGGACGCCACCGCTCCCCGACGAAGGGGGGAGCGTGCTGGTGTTAGCCCCGGCCATGGACTCTCGCGTGGACGAGTGCTGTGTGCGCCTCGCGTGTCCGGACGACCCGGTGGACGTGGACCTGCTCGCGGTGGCGCTCGACGGCGGGGTCGACGACGTGCTCGACCGCTGGACGCGGTACGCCGGGGCGACGCCTGGCCGGACGGCGGTCGTAACCGCGGGCGAGAGTGTCCGGGGTGCGGCAGCCGCCAGTTCGGAGGGCGTGTCGATGCTCGGCAGCGACGTCTCGCTCGCGTCGGTCTCCGACCCGGGCGACCTGACGGGCCTCGGCATCAAGATCAGCCAGTGTCTCTCCTCGTGGGAGGACGACGACAACGACCTGATGCTCTGTTTCGACTCGTTGACGACGCTGTTGCAGTTCACCGAACTGCGACAGGTGTTCCAGTTCGTCCACGTGCTGACCCAGCGTATCGAGTCCGCGGGGGCGCGTGCGCACTTCCACATGAACCAGCACGCGCACGACGAGCAGACGGTCGCGACGGTTCGGAGCCTGTTCGACCACGTCTACGAACTGGACGCCGACGGGGCCTGGCGTCAGCGGTAACGCGCGCGAAGCTCCATCTCGACGGGGTCGCGGGGATGCATCGTGAGCGACGGCCGGAGCTGGAGTGGGGCGTCGCTCGTCCGGTGGAGGTCGAACTGCTGGAGCAGCACCCCGAGGATGAGCCGCGCCTCCAGCAGCGAGAACTGCTTGCCGATGCAGATGCGTGGGCCGCCACCGAAGGGGAAGAAGGCGTAGTTCGGGCGCTCGCGGACGCGCTCGGGCGCCCAGCGGTCCGGATCGAACGTCTCGGGGTCGTCGTAGAAGCGGGGGTCACGGTGGACGACCCACTGTGGCAGCATCACGAGTGCGTCCTCGGGGACGCGGTAGCCGCCGAGCTTCACGTCCGTGCGGGGCTGGCGGAACATGACGTACACCGGTGGGTAGAGGCGCATCGCCTCGTTCAGCACGCGGGAGGCGAACGCCATCTCGTGCACGTCGCTCGCAGTCGGCGGCCGGCCATCGAGCAGGTCGTCGACCTCGCTCGTCAGGCGGTCGCGGGCGGCGGGGTTCTCGTCGAGGAGGTAGAGCGCGTAGGTGAGCGTCAGCGCCGTGGTGTCGTGACCCGCGAGCAGCATCGTCATCAGCTCGTCCCGAAGCACGCGGTCGTCGATCTCGTTCGCCGCCGTCGCCCGGAGCATGATGGCGAGGAGGTCCTGTGCGTCGTCGTCGACGCCCCCGTCGCGGCGCTCGGCGACGATGTCGTCGAGGACGTCCTCGAGCGTGCCGACCGCATCGTGGAACTCGCGGTTCTCGCGGGTCGGCACCCAGTTCGGCGTGAGGAACCGAACCGCGTCGGGCTCGAACCGGGCGCCGAGCGGTTCGAGCGCCGCCTGAATGCGCTCGGTGGTGTCGTCGTCGACGGTCGTCGCGAACATCGCGTCGACGATGATCTTCACGGTCAACTGCGCCATCTCCTCGCGGATGTCGACCACGTCGCCGTCGTCCCAGTCCGCGATGTGCGATCGGGTGTGCTCGACCATGCGGTCAGCGAGCGACGTAATGCGCCGGGGGTCGAACGCCGGCTGGGCGCGCTTTCGCTGCTGTCGCCAGAACTCGCCTTCCGAGAGCAGCAGTCCGTTGCCGAGCAGCTCCTGGACGGCGTCGTCGCCGAACACGGGCTTGCGGAACTGTTTCTCGCCGGCGACGAGCACCTCCTCGATGTCCTCGGGGTTCGTCAGCATGAACGTCTCGCGGTCCGCGAGCTGGAACCGCGCGACGCCGCCGTACGCCCGGCCCACGGCCGTCATGAACGTGAACGGGTCGCGGGCGTACTGGTGGGTGTTGCCGATGAACGGCGCGCCCTTCGGCCCCGGTGGATGGGCTCCCATGTGACACGAGAGGGCTCGCAGTCGGTAAAGCGTACGGCTCCCCGGTCTCTCCCGCCGCTACCGCAGTTAAAGGCCCACGAGTACACGGCGTCAGACTGATAGTTGGGCCGGGAGCAACGCCAGTAGAGACACGCGAAACCATCTACGTGTTTATGCGTGTGGTTTCGAATGTGGAGCCAACTACGGGACGGACATGACTGACATACCAGAGTGGGACGACGACACCGACCAACCCGAGACGTCGGGGTCGGAGGGGACGCCCGAACGGGAGCGGGCGTTCGACTTCGACTCGTGGATATCGACCGGGGAGTCGGGGAGCGAGGCGAACCGGACGCCGGACGAGCCAGTCGACGCGGAGGGGGCCGACTTCTCGTCGGTCGGCTTCGACTTCGACGGGTGGCTCGCTGCCGGTGCGACTGACGAGGCGACGAGCGAACCCTCGCCGGAGGCGGTCGAGGCCGCCGCCGAGGAGTTCGAACTCGAGGCCGGCGGCTTCGACTTCGCCGGCTGGCTCGGTGAGGGTGCCGCGGCCGACTTCTTCGGCAGTGGTGCAGCAGCCGGCGCCGCCGCGACGGCCGACGACGAGCCGACCGAGAGCGGACCGGGCATCGCCCTCCCGACGCTCCAGTTCGGGTCGCCGAACCTGAAACTCGCGATGCTCGCGCTGTTCGCCGTCGGCATCGTCGCCGCCAGCATGTCCGTGGCGGCGACCGCCGGCCTGTTCGGGTTCGACGGCCCTCAGCGCGTCGAGCCCGCCGCGCCCGCTGGCACGCCGACACCCTCCCCATCGCCGACGCCGCAGCCGACGGCCTCGCCGACACCGTCGCCGACGCCGACCGCGTCACCGACGGCCACGCCGACCGCGTCACCGACGCCAACACCGTCGCCGACGCCGACGGCGACTCCCACACCGACGCCCACGCCCACGCCGACGGCGACTCCCACGCCGACGCCCACGCCGGAACCGACGGCGACCGAATCGGGCGGTGACGACGACGGCGGGCTCGTCGGCGGCATCCTCGGCTGACCCGCTGGCTCACCGCTGACCCGTCGATTTTCCGTGTTGTACCCAGCTTTTCGTTATCCCACGGCAGCCAGTGGTACCGCTTCCGTCTCGGCTGGCTCTCTTGCCGTTCCGCGAGGTCACCCGGACGTTGCGTGAGGCGGGGGCGCTGGCGCACGCGCCGGTTCGGTGGCTAGTGTCGACCGGTGACCGACGACTGGTCCCGCTGTGCCCGACACATCGTTTATCTCGGCTGGCCGTCGACTGCCGGATGCTCAGTCGCCCCGAGCGGCGGACGGCCGCGTTCCTGGTCGCACTCGCGGTCCTGTCGCTCGCTGGCTGTTCGGCGCTGTCGCCGGGCGGTGCGCCGACCGCCTCCCCGACACCCGAGCCGCCAGACATCGCCGTCACGGTCGCGAACGACGGGACGGGTGCGGCGACCTACACCGTCACGTTCGGCCTCGTTCCCGGGCGCGTCGACGCAGTCCGCGAGACGACCGTCGGCGGCGAGACCCGACTCGTCGAGAACCTCACGGCGCGGGCCGGGGCGAACCTGTTCCGCCCGACGGACGTGGTCGCGGTCGACCCGGTCGGCGACCTCGACGTCGAGGGCGAGTTCACGCTCCGGGCTGGCGACCGCGTGACCGGCACCATCGAGGACCCGCCGCGGGCAGCGACCCTGTTCGTCTACGCGCGCTCGGACGACCGCGTGGTCGCGTGGGGGAGCGCCGACTGCGGCGACGACGAGTCGCTCACCGCGGTCGACTTCTCGGTGGACGACCGCGGCCCCGGGCTCTCCATCGGCTGTACGTTCCGGGGGCTGCCGGAGTCGGGCGGTCGCGGGTAGCGCCCCCGGATACTTGTCCCTCGCCTGTGACGTCGGGGCCGTGCGCGTCTCCTCCCTCCTGTGTTGCTGTCTCGTGGTCCTCGCCGGCTGTTCGGTCGGGCAGGCTCCCACGACGCCCGTTCCCGAGACGAGTGATCCCCCCGAGCAGCCGACGGCCACCCAGCGGTCCCCCGAATCGACGCCGGGGCCGCTGCAGCTCAACGTCACGAACGGCGCGAGTTCGTCGTACACGTTCACCGTCGGCGTCGTGAATCGGAGCGTCGACCGCGTCAGGCTCACCTTCGAGAACGGCTCCACCCGAACGGTCGAGGTGCCGGTCGACGGCATCGCACGGGTGTACGGCTACGACAACCTCACCAAGGCCGTGCCGGTCGGCGGCCAGGAAATCGTCCGAACCTACCAGCTCACACCCCGGAGCGGTGCCCGGGCCGATATCGCCCCGCCACCGGTCGGCGGCGCGGTGTTCCTCACCGCGGTCGGCGCGGACGGCTCGGTCGACCACTTTGCGGTCCTGACCTGCGACCGGGGCGAACGGCTCCGGGCTGTCGACTTCTTCACGACGCAACAGGGCGTCGGGGCTGGCGTCGGCTGTTCGCGGTAGCGAGCCGAAAAACGAGCGGGAGATTTAGAGGAAGCTCTCGATGTGGTCGGCGACCTCGTTCGGCGTGTCACCGACCGGGACGCCCGCGTCGTTGAGCGCGGAGATCTTCGATTCGGCAGTGCCCGTGCCGCCGCCACCGGAGACGATGGCGCCGGCGTGGCCCATCCGCTTGCCCGGGGGTGCGGTGCGGCCCGCGATGAAGCCCGCGACGGGCGTGTCCATGTACTCGGCGATGAACTGGGCGGCCTCCTCCTCGTCCTCGCCGCCGATCTCGCCGCACATGGCGACAGCCTTCGTGTCCGGGTCGTTCTCGAAGTACTCCAGCGCGTCGACGAAGTCCGTCCCGATGATGGGGTCGCCGCCGATTCCAATGGCGGTGGTCTGTCCGATGCCGCGCTGGGTGAGGTTGTCGACGACCTGGTACGTCAGGGTACCCGAGCGGGAGACAAGGCCGACGTCCCCCTCCGAGAAGATGTTGCCCGGGAGGATGCCGAGTTTCGCCTCGCCGGGGGTGATAATGCCGGGACAGTTCGGCCCGATGAGCACCGTGTCGGTCTCCTTCAGGCGCTTGTACACCTTGGCCATGTCCTGCTGCGGGATGCCCTCGGTGATGGCGACGACGAGGTCGACGGACGAGTCGAGCGACTCCATCAGCGCATCAGCCGCGAAGGCGGGCGGGACGAACACGACCGAGGCGTTGGCGTTCTCCTCGCGGGCGGCCTGCCGGACGGTGTCGTAGACGGGGATGCCGTCGACGTCCTGGCCACCGCGGCCGGGAACCGCACCGGCGACGATGTTCGTGCCGTACTCCATCATCTGGCCGGTGTGGAACTTCCCTTCGCCACCCGTAATGCCCTGTACCACGACGCGCGTGTCGTTGTCGACTAAGATGCTCATTGTTCGTCCTCCGCGTATTCGACCGCACGCTGGACGGCGTCCTCCAGCGTCGACTCGACGGTCACGAGGTCGGTGTTGAGAATCTCCATCCCCTCCTCGGCGTTCGTACCGGCGAGTCGGACGACGACCTTCTTGGGAATCTCGTCGAACGATTCGAGGGCTTCGTTGATGCCCTTCGCGACCTCGTCGCCGCGGGTGATGCCACCGAAGATGTTGAAGACGACGCTGTCGACGTTCTCGTCGGAGAACACCATGTCGAGCGCGTTCGCGACGCGCTCGGCCTTCGCGCCGCCCCCGATGTCGAGGAAGTTGGCGGGCTCACCGCCGAAGTAGTCCACGAGGTCGAGCGTCGTCATCACGAGCCCCGCGCCGTTGCCGATGATGCCGACGTTGCCCGAGAGGCGGACGTAGTCGAAGCCGTACTCGTTGGCCTTCGCTTCGAGTTCGTCCCCGGCGGCCTCGTCTTCCATCTCCGCGAGGTCAGCGTGTCGGAACAGTGCGTCGTCGTCGATGTTCATGACGGCGTCCGCACAGACGACCTCGTCGTCGCTCGTGACCATCACGGGGTTGACCTCGATCTCCGTGGCGTCCTTGTCGTCCCAGAGGTTGTAGAGCGTCGTGAGGACGTTCGCGACGTCCATCGCGACGTCACGGTCGACGCCGGCGTCGAACACCGCGCGCCGCGCCTGATACGGCTGGAGCCCGAACGCGGGGTCGACGTGTTCGCGCGCGATGGCGTCGGGGTTCTCGGCGGCGACCTCCTCGATGTTGACCCCGCCCTGCGTCGAGACCATCGCGACGGGTTTGCCCTCGTTGCGGTCCATCGTGACACCCACGTAGAGCTCGTTGACGAAGTCGACGGCCTCCTCGACGAGCACGCGGTCGACGTGCAGGCCCTTCAGGTCCATCCCGAGGATGGCGTCGGCGGCCTCGCGCGCTTCCTCGTCGTTCTCGACGAGCTTGATGCCACCGGCCTTCCCACGGCCTCCCACCTGTACCTGGGCCTTGATGGCGACGGGATAGCCGACCTCACTCGCAGCCTCCAGAACCTCGTCGGTGGTGGCGGCGAGCTTCGATTCCGGGACTGGCAGCCCGGCGTCGGCGAAGATTCCCTTCGCCTGATACTCGTGAAGCTTCATTCCGTTTGGACCGACCTTCGCGGCCCGCTTAAATCCCGCTATATTTGTGTGGGAGGCTGTCGCACTCGAGCTGTCAGCCGGCGGGTTCGTCCCTGCGCGCCCGGCTAGGTGACCGCCATTCCGCCTAGACGGAGGACCGGCGTCGTACGCAGTCGGGACAGCGACGACTCGTCTTCAGGACGCACCCGCGCCGAGTACCCAATGAAGGACCGACGTGACCGACCACGGTCGTGCCAACCGGTGTCATGGGGTTTCGCGGCCGTTTTGATGGTTTTGTCAGAATCCGTTTTAGGTGTCCATCGGACGGCGAACCATGGACATGGATAGACGGACCGTCCTGAAGAGTACCGGTGCGGCTGCGGGCGCGTCGCTGTTCGCGACGACGGGCGCGGCGGCCGGCGTGACCAACATCGACAGTTCGTTCGACCTCTCGAGCGACGACGTACTGGAGGCGCTCGTCGTCTTCGAACCGGATGCGGACTACGGCGTGTTAGACCGGTTCGACCTGCCGGTCGGCTACCACGCGATGGAGGCCGTCGACATCGTCTACACGAAGGCCGTCGGGTCGGAACTCGAACGTATCGCGGGGCTCCAGCAGGTCCGCTACGTCGAGGCCAACAAGGAACTCGAGTACGAGAACGGGGACGCCCAGATCGCCACGGGCGCGGGCACGGTGCAGGACCGGTTCGACCTCGGCTACACTGGTGACGGCGTACACGTCGCGGTCATCGACTCCGGCGTCGACGCCTACCACCCGGACCTGCAGGACCGCCTGCGACACAACTACCAGTTCGTCGACCCGCTCGCCGCGAGTGGAAGCGCGATGTGGCAGGACGCCGGCACCGCCGACACCGACGACATCGGCCACGGCACGCACTGTTCCGGCTCCATCGTGGGTGAGGGGAACCAGAACGCCACGTACGAGGGGATGGCCCCCGACGCGAACCTCACCGTCTACTCGACGGGCGCGGGGCTGTTCATTCTCAACGCCGTCGCGGCGTACAACCACCTGCTGGAGAACCACGCGCCCGGCGTCGCGGAGGGCGACGAGGTCGTCCGTCTCACCTCGAACTCCTACGGTGGCTCCGGTGGCAACGACTTCAACCCCGCCGGTGCCCAGGAGACCGCGACGTTCCGCGCGTTCGACGCCGGCATCACCGTCGTCTCCTCGGCGGGCAACTCCGGGCCGGGAACGAACACGCTCGGTGGCGCGAAGACCGCCCCGCACATCCTCTGTATCGCCGCGAGCCACGACGGCCAGGGCGAGTCGGGGATGGACGCGACCACCCGCCCCACGGACTTCTCCTCGCGCGGCCGCACGGCCGACTACGACCAGGGGGAGGGCGCTCGCTGGGACGAGTTCCCGAACGGTAGCGGTGGCTACACCGCCGAGGACCGCGTCGCGGCGCTGGAGAACGTCAAGGCGTTCCACGAGGCTGACCTCTCGGCCGGTGCGGAGGTCACGACGAAGTCCGAGGACTTCACCGCAGGTCCGGGCGTTGACGGGAGCGTCGCCGCCGACGAGGCGCAGGCTGGTTCGCCCACCTACGTCTCCATCACGACCGAGTCGGCGACCGGGTTCATCGAGGCGAGCATCTCGTGGACCCCGCCGGGACAGGACCTCGACATCAACCTCCGCGAGGGCGGCCAGGACGGCAACGTCGTCGGCTCGGCGGCCACGCTGAGCAACCCGGAACAGCTCAACGCGCAGGTTGAGCCCGACCAGCAGTACACGTTCGAAATCATCCCGTACGCAGCCGTGCAGGCGACGGGCACCATCGACATCACGGAGCGGGAGGCCCCCGACTCGGTTCCGACGGGGCCGTTCGGCGTCTACCGCCCGAGCGTCATCGCACCCGGAAGCGGCGTCATCTCGACGATGGGCGCCTCCGCGTTGAAGGCGCTGGAGGCGAGCTACGGTGCGACCCCCGACGAGACCGGTGCGTTCTACTCCGCGCTCTCGGGCACGTCGATGTCCTGCCCGATCACGTCGGGTGTCGTCTGTCAGGTCATCGAGGCGTACTACCGGAACCACCCCGAGGGCCAGTTCCCCTCGCCCGAGCAGGTCATCCGGTTCATCGAGGCTGGCGCGAGCCCCGACGCCGAGAAGGACTACACGCCGTACAACGCTGGCGCCGGTCTCGTGAACGCCGTCGAGTCGGTGAACCACGCGATCACGGAGGCGCAGGGCGGAATCGCGCCGGCGTTCGCCGACATCGACCTCGCGACGCCTGGCGCGTTGGAGTTCCTCTCGGCAAGCGGCTCGCGGACGGACGACGGCCAGCTCTACACTGGCGGCCAGACGAACATGGTGACGGTCACCGTCGACTCGCTGAGCCACGAGGTCACCGCCGCGCGCGAACTCATGCCCGACGGGTGGACGGTCGTCGGCACCGGCGAGGGCGTGACCGCCGAGGACGACGGGACGACGGTGACGTTCGACGTCCCGACGGTCAACGAGGCGACTGCCGACGACGAGTCGGCGTCCTTCACCTACTTCGTCGAGGCGCCGTCGGGTTCCCAGCAGACGAACTCCTACACGTTCGGGGGCGTTCAGGTCAAGTCCGACCAGACCGACGACGACGGGTTCGTCACGGTCGCGGGCACCTCCAGCACCGAGTACGTCGTCGGCCCGAGCACGAACCTCTGAGGCGACGCCACCGCCGTCTATCCGTTCACCGGTTTCACTGGTCGCCGTGAACGCGCCGCCTACAGCTCCAACTCGGGGAGCACGTCGGCGCGGTCGGCGATGACACCGTCGACACCCAGCTCGGGGAGCCGTTCGGCTTCCGCCCGCTCGCGGATCGTCCAGACGTTGACGCTCATGCCCGCAGCGTGGGCGTCGCCGACGAGCCGCTCGTTACAGCAGTCCAAGCTCGGGTGGACGAAACAGCAGTCGAGGTCCCGGGCGAACTCCATCGCCTGCTTCGGGTCGTCCTCGAACAGATAGGCTCGCGGGATGTCGGGGTCGGCGCCGCGACAGCCTTCGAGCTCGTTGGCGTGGAACGACGAGACCGTGATCTGCGGGTCGACCCGGTGGGCGAGCCGGACCACGTCGCCCGCCAGCCCCACGTCCTTCAACTCGACGTTGAGCCCGACCGTCGGCGGCACGAGGTCGACGACCTCTTCGAGGGTCGGGACGCCCTCGCCGGTGCCGAGCACGTCGAGCGCGCGGAGTTCGGCGAGACTGTGTCGACACACCGCGCCCGACCCATCCGTAACGCGGTCGACGGTGGGGTCGTGGATGACGACCAGCTCCCCTGTGTCGCACCGCCGGACGTCGACCTCGACCTCGTCGGCGAACTCGACGGCGGCCTCGACGGCTTGGCGGGTGTTCTCCGGGTACTGACCGGCGAAGCCGCGGTGTGCGATGAGCCGCATCTATCTCTCCACCATCGTCTCGCGGCTAAAGGGTTGTCGGACGTGACGGTCCGCGTGGACGTTCGAGCCTCGGGGTACGACCCTCGATCGTGGGCGAAGGTAGGTACCGACGGCCACCTCTGAGCTGTCGAGGTGGACATTTATCGGGCTCGCGACCCACCACCGTAGCATGTCCGTTGAGTTCGACTTCTCGGAGCAGGTGGTACTGGTGACCGGCGTGAGCGGCGCGCTCGGGAGCGCGGTCGCCGCAGGGTTCGTCGACGCGGGCGCGACCGTCTGTGGGGTCGACGTGCGTGCGCCCGACGCCGAGGACGCGCTGCTCGACCCCGGCCTCGTCGACTCCTACGAGGCCGACCTCACCGACGAGTCGTCGGTCGAGGAGGCCGTCGCCGCGATCGTCGACGAACACGGGCGACTCGACGCGCTGTGTAACATCGCCGGCACGTGGAAAGGTGGGTCGCCGCTCGACGAGACCGACGCCGGCCAGTTCGACCTCCTGATGAACGTGAACCTCAAGACGATGTTCCTCGCCTCCAAGCACGCCATCCCACACCTCCGCGAAACGGGGGGAAGCATCGTCTCGGTGTCCGCCCGCTCCTCGCTGGAGGGTGGCGAGGGCGACGGCATCTACCGCGCGTCGAAAGCGGGCGTTCGGCTCCTCACCGAGACCATCGCCGAGGAGAACAGGGGTACGGTGCGGGCGAACGCGGTGATGCCGTCGGTCATCGACACGCCGATGAACCGCGAGATGATGTCGAGTTCCGACTTCTCGAAGTGGGTGAAGCCCGAGGAGATTGCCAAGGTGGCGATGTTCCTTTGCTCTGACGCCGCCAGCGTGACGAGTGGGGCAGCCGTGCCCGTGTATGGTGAGGCATGAACCACCCACGGCTGCCCTCGTGGTAGCCGCGTGGTGAGCGTCGAGTCGAGGCATGAACCACCCACGGCTGCCCTCGTGGCAGCCGCGTGGTGAGCGTCGAGTCGAGGTATGAACCCCCCGACGGGCGCTCACGTCACCTAGATGAATATTCGTCCAGTTTCTCACGTATAGGGCGTTAGATGTTACCAATCGCTCGGTGTCTTCGAGTTGTTTATGAGTTGGTGTCCGGTACGCCGAGCCAGAAATGGCGAACAGAGAGACGTGGGCGACTCGACTCGGGTTCATCCTCGCGTCGGTCGGAAGCGCAGTCGGTCTGGGGAACATCTGGCGGTTCCCGTTCCAGACCGCGACCAACGGCGGTGCCGCGTTCCTGCTGGTGTATCTCGTCGCGGTCGTCGTCATCGGCCTCCCGGCCATCCTCGCGGAGTTCGTGGTCGGTCGTCGCGCCGAGATAAGCGCCATCGGGGCGTTCGACAAACTCGGCCATCCGGGGTGGCGCGCCGTCGGGGCACTCGGCGTGTTCGGCGGCTTCTGGACGCTGTCGTACTACAGCGTCGTCGGCGGCTGGGTCGTTCGCTACGTCGGCGCGAGCGTCACGGGTGGCTACGTCGGCAACCCGGCGGAGTACTTCGGGGCCATCTCGGCCGGCCCGGAAGCCATCGTACTGCACGCGGTGTTCATGGCTATCACCGTGGGTATCGTCGCGTACGGCATCGAGGGTGGCATCGAGAAGGCGACGCGGCTGATGGTGCCGAGCATCGTCGTCATCCTGCTCGGACTCGCGGCGTACGGCGCGACGCTCCCCGCCGCGACCGAGGCATACGACTACTTCCTGAGCCCGAACCTCGGGGTCGTCATCGACAACGCCCCGAGCGTCATTCCGGCGGCGGTGGGGCAGGCGCTGTTCTCGCTGTCGCTCGGCTTCTCGGTGATGATCACGTACGCGTCGTACATCGGTGACGACCAGAGTCTCGGCGTGGACGGCGCGACCATCGCGGCGACGAACACGTTCATCGGCGTGCTCGCCGGGCTGGTCGTCTTCCCGCTGCTGTTCGCGCAGGGCGTCTCCCCCGAGACGTCGGGGCCGGGTGCGGTGTTCATCGCCGTCCCGACCGCGCTGGCCGACGCCGGCATGCTCGGTCGGGTCATCGGGCTGGCGTTCTTCGTGGTCGTGCTCATCGCCGCGCTGTCGTCCGCCATCTCGCTGCTCGAGGTGGTCGTCTCGTATCTCGTCGACACCCACGGCTACGAGCGAAAGCGCACGGCCGTGTTCCTCGGCGGTGTCGTGTTCACCCTCGGCCTCCCGTCGGCGTGGAACACCGCGTGGCTCGGCTGGTTCGACAGCATCGCGGTCAACCTCCTGCTGCCCGTCTCCGTCATGCTGCTCGTCTTCTTCGTCGGCTGGGTGATGGCCGGCGACGCCGTCGACGAACTGCGGACGGGCGCGGCGGACTCGCTCTCCGACCTCGCGCCGGTCTGGCTGTGGGCGCTCCGTACGGTCGTCCTACTCGCGGTCGTCGGCACGGTCGCGCTCAGCCTGTTCGAGCTCACCGGCGCGCCGGTGTAACTGTCGGCGGGTAGCTATCTCGTACCACGGTCCGTAATCGACACCAGTCGTCCGGTTTCGACGTTCGTTTCTCCTGTCAGAGCGCTGCATACGTTTATTATCCTAGACCGCGAGTAGGGTGCATGAAACGGAACAGTTCGATTACCGTGGTCCACCTCGACGACGACGGGGACATCCTCGAATTGACGCGCGAGTTCGTCGAGCGGAACAACGAGCGCATCACGATGGAGGGGTATCTCGACCCCGAGAGCGCGCTCACCCGCATCTTCGAGGGCGACGTCGACTGTGTGGTCACCGACTACAAGATGTCCACCATGGACGGGCTCGGGTTCCTCCGCGAGGTCCGCGAAACCGACCCCGCGCTGCCGGTCATCTTCTTCACGGGGAAGGGGAGCGAGGAGATCGCGAGCGAGGCCATCTCACTGGGCGTCACCGACTACCTCCAGAAGGGGACGGGGTCCGAGCAGTTCCAGATCCTGGGCAACCGCATCGACTCGCTGGTGACGCGCCGGCGTGCCGAGCAGCGCGCCGCCGAGGCCGACCAGCGCATCCGCCAGATCTACGAGCGTATCACCGTCGCGTTCCTCGGGCTCGACACCGACTACCGCATCACGTACATGAACACCCACGCCGAGTCGCTGTTCGAGGCGGACCACGGCGAGTTCGAGGGGGCACGACTCTGGGAGGCGGTGCCGTCGCTCGCCGACTCGCCGTTCGAGACCGAACTCCGTCGCTCGATGACCGACCAGGTCGACACCCACTGTGAGGGTGACGCCGACATCGGGACCGAGCACAAGCACCTCCACATGCACGCGTACCCCAGCGAGGACGGCATCAGCGTGTTCGTCGACGACGTGACCGAGGCCGTCCACCGCGAGGCCGAACTGGAAGACCTCCGGAACGAACTCGAAATCACCGAACAGCAGTTCCGAACGCTCCGACAGAAGCTCTCGCGACCGGTCAGCCCGTTCCGTTGAATCCCGGAACGCCTTTTTGAGTCGCCCGCACAGTGCCACCAATGAACGCGCGGTGGTCGGCGTGACGATGGACGAGAAGACTGACAAGCTCCGCGAGCGGAAAGCCGAGGCCCGGAAGGGCGGCGGCGAGGAGCGAATCGAGAAACAGCACGAGAAAGGCAAGCTCACGGCCCGCGAGCGCGTCGACTACTTCCTCGATGACGGGACGTTCCAGGAGTTCGACATGCTCCGCAAGCATCGGAGCACGAACTTCGACATGGACGAGAACCGCCCCGCTGGCGACGGCGTCGTCACCGGCTACGGCGAGGTCGACGGCCGCAAAGTGTTCGTGTTCGCCCACGACTTCACCGTTTTCGGCGGCTCCCTAGGCGAAGTGTTCGCCGAGAAAGTCTGCAAGGTGATGGACCGCGCCCTCGAGACGGGCGCGCCCATCATCGGGCTCAACGATTCGGCCGGCGCGCGCATCCAGGAGGGTGTGAACTCCCTCGCCGGCTACGCCGACATCTTCCACCGCAACCAGAAAGCCTCGGGCGTGGTCCCACAGATCAGCGCGATCATGGGCCCGTGTGCCGGCGGCGCGGTCTACTCGCCTGCCATCACCGACTTCATCTTCATGGTCGAGGAGACGAGCCACATGATGATTACCGGGCCGGAAGTCATCAAGACCGTCACGGGTGAGGAGGTCACCTTCGAGGAGCTCGGTGGCGCGAAGACCCACACCTCGAAGTCGGGCGTGGCGGACTTCGCGGAGCCCGCCGAGGAGCAGGCGCTCGACGACATCCGCCGCCTGCTGTCGTACCTGCCACAGAACAACGTCGAGGACCCGCCGCGCGTCGAGCCGTGGGACGACCCCGAACGGGACTCGAACGTGGCGGACATCGTGCCGGACCAGCCGCAGAAACCGTACGACATCGTCGACGTCATCGACGGCGTCGTCGACGAGGGGTCGTTCTTCGAGTGCGCGGAGGGGTACGCGCGCAATCTCGTGACCGGGTTCGGCCGCCTAGACGGTCGCTCGGTGGGTGTGGTCGCGAACCAGCCCCGCGTGAACGCCGGGACGCTCGACATCGACGCCTCGTTGAAAGGCGCGCGGTTCGTCCGCTTCTGTGACGCGTTCAACATCCCCATCTTGACGTTCGTCGACGTCCCGGGGTTCATGCCCGGGAAGGACCAGGAGCACGGCGGCATCATCAAACACGGTGCGAAACTCCTCTACGCGTACTCGGAGGCGACGGTTCCGCTCATGACGGTCATCACGCGGAAAGCGTACGGGGGTGCGTACGACGTGATGGCCTCCAAACATCTGGAGGCGGACGTGAACTACGCGTGGCCGACGGCCGAAATCGCCGTGATGGGCCCACAGGGCGCCGTCAACATCCTGTATCGGGACGAGTTGGCCGACGCGGACGACGTGGAGGCGCGGCGCCAGCAGCTCATCGACGAGTATCGCGAGGCGTTCGCGAATCCCTATACGGCGGCCGAGCAGGGGTTCGTCGACGACGTGTTGGAGCCGGCGGACACGCGACGGCGGCTCATCGCGGACCTGGAGATGCTCGACTCGAAGCGTACCGACCAGCCGAGCCGCAAGCACGGCAACATCCCACTGTGATGCTGGTCCCGGACGACGCCGACGAGGAGGAGGCCGCCGCCATCGTCGCAGCACTGACCACGTACCTCAACGAGGCGGACGAGGAAGACGAGGTGCCCTCGTGGGAGGGCGCACGCTGGCAGTTCGCGGGGCGGGTGTCGGCGCTCCAGCGCCGCGAGGTTCGCGTTCCCTCGTCGGCTCCGAGAGACGCCTGGACCGCCAGCGGGCGCACCGACCGAATGTAGGCGCCCGGCAGCCCTCGGCCGCTGTCCTGCGACTCGTGCAAAAACGAAAAACGAGTTTCGAGTTTCTAATTCGCCGTAACCGATAGAATAAGGTGAGCGCCGGGGCCACATCGGCGTATGTTTGACAAGGTACTCGTCGCAAATCGGGGCGAGATCGCCGTGCGCGTGATGCGCGCGTGCGAGGACCTCGATGTCGGGACCGTCGCTGTCTATAGCGATGCGGACAAACACTCGGGACACGTCCGTCACGCGGACGAGGCGTACAACATCGGGCCCGCTCGGGCCGCGGACTCGTACCTCGACCACGAGGGGGTCATCGAGGCTGCCGAGAAGGCGGGTGCCGACGCCATCCACCCGGGCTACGGCTTCCTCGCGGAGAACGCCGAGTTCGCCGAGAAGGTCGAGAACACCGAGGGAATCACGTGGGTCGGCCCCGCCTCGCAGTCGATGGAACAGGCCGGCGAGAAGACGAAGGCCCGGAAGATCATGCAGGCCGCCGACGTACCCATCGTCCCCGGGACGACGGACCCCGTCACCACCGTCGAGGAGGTCCACGAGTTCGGCGAGGAACACGGCTACCCCATCGCCATCAAGGCAGAGGGTGGCGGTGGTGGCCGCGGGATGAAGGTCGTCCGCGGGCCCGAGGAGGCCGCGGAACTCCTCGAGACGGCCCAGCGCGAGGGTGAGGCATACTTCGACAACGACTCCGTCTACCTCGAACGCTATCTCGAGAACCCGCGGCACATCGAGGTCCAGATTCTGGCCGATCAGCACGGCAACGTCCGCCACCTAGGGGAGCGCGACTGTTCGCTCCAGCGCCGTCACCAGAAGGTCATCGAGGAAGGGCCGTCGCCGGCGCTCACCGACGACCTCCGCGAGCAGATCGGCGAGGCCGCGCGCAGAGGGGCGGACGAGGCGAACTACTACAACGCCGGCACGTTCGAGTTCCTCGTCGAGGAAGACCCTGATCGGGAGCCCGGCGAGCTCCTGGGAGCGGACACGAACTTCTACTTCCTCGAAGTGAACACGCGGATTCAGGTCGAGCACACCGTCACCGAGGAGCTGACGGGCATCGACATCGTGAAGTGGCAGCTGAAGGTCGCCGCCGGCGAGGAGCTCGACTTCTCGCAGGACGACGTCGAACTCGAGGGACACGCCGTCGAGTACCGCATCAACGCGGAGAACGCCGCCAACGAGTTCGCGCCCGCGCAGGGCGGCGAACTCGAGACGTACGACCCGCCGGGCGGCATCGGCGTCCGGATGGACGACGCGCTCCGGCAGGGCGACGACCTCGTCACCGACTACGACTCGATGATCGCGAAGCTCATCGTCCACGGCGGCGACCGCGAGGAGTGTCTCGCCCGCTCGAAGCGCGCGCTCCGCGAGTACGACATCGAGGGAATCCACACCATCATCCCGTTCCACCTGATGATGCTGGAGAACGAGGAGTTCGTCGGTGGCACGCACACGACGAAGTACCTCGACGAGACCCTCGACGAGCTTCCGACTGCCGAGTACCAGGAGCAGTACGGCCCCGAGTCCGTCGGCGGCGCCGGCAAAGACGAGGAGACGGTCACCCGCGAGTTCACCATCGAGGTGAACGGCAAGCGGTTCCAGGTCGACTTGGAGGAGAGCGGCGTTCCCCAGCAGGCCGCCCAGCGGCCCGCCCCCAGCGGTGGTGGCGGCTCCTCGTCGTCGGGTGGCGGTGGTAGTTCCCCGTCGGTCTCCGCGGACGGTGAGGTCGTCACCGCCGAGATGCAGGGCACTATCCTCGAGGTGAACGTCGCGGAGGGCGACGAGGTCGCCTCGGGTGACGTGCTGCTCGTCCTCGAAGCGATGAAGATGGAGAACGACGTGGTCGCGGAGTTCGGCGGTACCGTCACCGAGATCGCCGTCGAGGAAGGCCAGTCCGTCAATCAAGGCGACCCCCTGGTCGTCCTCGACTGAGTCGGGCGCGGGCCCGCTCGTCGCCGCGCACGACACACTAGTTCTTCGGCTGATACACCAGCACCCAGTGATATCTCCCTGCTCGCAGGCAGACTGGACAGTAGCTGATAACTACTCGTCTCCGAGTGGTGGAAATCGCCATCAAATCCGCTGTATTCCGTAAGAACGGTTAATCCGGTATGGTCGTCTTACTCGACTGTCGAACCTACCCACATGTCAGGAAACACACTCACACCATTCTGGCCCGACGTTCGGGCCGGGCTCACGAAACGCCTCACGTCGGTCATCCGGGGGACGGCGTTCTGGATCGCCACCTTCCTCCCGCTGTCGTACATCAGCCTCGCGGTGCTCGACCCAATCAGGTTACTCGACCCGCGGCTGTTCGGCACGCTCGTCTCCGTCAACATCCTCGCGCTCGTGCTCGGGCACGGCTACGGCGACGAGGAGTCGGAACCGTCGAACTGAGCCCGGTAAGCGGAGATTACCCTCCAGAATCGCCAACTGGATCCCGCGCGTCACGGGGTCGCGAACGACTCACATCTTCCACCGGTGCCACGCGGCCGTGTGTGGTGGAACACGGTCGTTTTGTAGTCCGGTCGCCTCCGTCGCGGTATGCGTGACCTCCTCGCGTCCGGGCCCGCGCGGGCTGGCGTGTTCTTCGTCGCAGCGTTCCTCGTCGCGTCGGTCGGTGGACTCGCCCTCGGTGACCTTCGACAGGGCGTGACGACGGGGCTGACGGTCGGGCTCGTCATGGCCGCCTTCGGCTACTTGTTCGTCCGGCCGACCGAGGCAGCTGACGGGGAGTGAGCGGTCAGGAGGGAAGGCACGAAGGGGGCGGCCGGGGCGCGAACGCTATATCTCCCGGCCACCAACCTCGCACATGAGTGTCGACACGGCCCCGACGGAAGACGAACTCCGCGAGCAGGTCTCCCGGTTCATCCAGCGCAACTTCCCGCAGATAGCGATGCACGGCGGCAGCCACGCCATCCAGCACCTCGACGCCGAGGCGGGCGAGGTGACCATCGCACTCGGCGGGGCGTGCTCCGGTTGTGGCATCTCGCCGATGACCGTGCAGGCGCTGAAGGTCCGGCTCACCCAGGAGATACCCGAAATCACGACCGTCCACGCCGAGACAGGCATGGGAGGCGACCCCGAACCCCGTCTCGGCGGGAGCGACGCCCCGTTCTGAGGTGAGAACCCTCAAGGGCCGCGTGACCGAACCCCCGCCATGCAGCCGACGCGACGCCGCGTGCTGGAGGCGCTCGCCGACGGGCCGGTGACGGGTCCGTCGCTGGCCGACGACCTCGGGGTCTCCCGGGCGGCGATATGGAAGCACGTCGAGGCGCTCCGCGAGGCGGGGTTCGCCATCGAGGACTCGGGTGACGGCTACGTCCTCGAAGCCGTCCCCGAGTACGGGGGTGCCGCCATCGAGTACGGGCTCGACGCCGCCTTCGACGTGGAGTTTCACGACGAGCTCGACTCGACGAACGCTCGGGCCCGCACCCTCGCTGGTGGGGGCGCCGAGAACGTGGTCGTCGTCGCTGCCCACCAAACCGGTGGCCGAGGACGGCTCGACCGTGAGTGGTCGTCGCCGGAGGGCGGTATCTACGCCTCACTGGTGATTCGTCCAGACGTGCCGCCTGCGAGCGCGCCGGCGTACACGCTGGCGGCGGCGGTGGCGGTTGCCGAAACGGCACGGGAGTTCGGCGTCGACGCACGGATCAAGTGGCCGAACGACGTGCTGGTGGCGACCGAGGAGGGCGAGAAGAAACTCTGTGGCATCCTCACCGAGATGGAGGGTGAGGCCGACCGCGTCTCGTGGGTCGTCGTCGGCATCGGCATCAACGTGAACGTCGCGGCCGCCGACCTCCCCGAGACGGCGACGAGCGTGCAGGAGCAGGCCGGGGCGGTCGAGCGCCGCGCGTTCCTGCAAGCGGTCGTCGAGCGGTTCGACGACCTCAGAGACGACCTCGACGCCGTCCTGCCGGCGTGGCGCGAACTCGCCAGTACGCTCGGGCGGGACGTCCGCGTCGAGACGCCCGGTGGCGTGGTCGAGGGTATCGCGACCGACGTGGAGTTCCCCGGTACGCTCCTCGTCGAGACCGACGACGGCACCCAACGGGTGACAACGGGCGACTGCGAGCACCTGCGGCCGCGCTAGGCCCGGAGCACTTTGTAGCCGAACGGCACCGTCGCGACGAGTACGAGTACGCCGAGCCAGAGGTTGAAGAGCAGTGCGACGGCTCCGAGGACCAGGAGCGTGCCGAGGGCGGTGGCCTTGTTCTTGACCGTGAACATACCCGTTCGTTCAATCGGACAGACAAAACTGTGCGCTCCGTGACGGCGGTCGATTCACGCCTCGCCGACGCGGACCGTGAGGACGGGTACCTCGGAGGCGCGGACGACGCGCTCGGCGACGCTCCCGAGGAGGAGCCGACTCACGCCGCCGCGGCCGTGCGTCCCCATGCAGATAAGTGAACAGCCGCCGCGGTCGGCGTAGCTGACGATCTCGTGGGCGGGATTGCCTTCGAGCATCGCGCGGTCGACGTCGACGTCGGGGGCGGCCTCCCTCGCGGCGGATTCGGCGGCGTCGAGCGCCCCCTCCCCCTCCTCGCGGAGCATCTCGGAGACGCCCTCCCACGAGGTCTCCATCGGGAGGTTCGCCACCGCGGCGGTGTTGACGACGTACACCAGTTCGAGCGAGGCCTCGTGGAGCTCGGCGAGCCGTGCGGCGTGCTCGACGACTCGGCGCATCCCCTCGGACCCGTCCGTCGGGACGAGTATCCGGTCGTACATGCTATCGAGTGGCACGCGGAGGGGAGATTAACCTCTTTCGGGGGACTCCACCGTCGAAGCGACCGACCGGAGCGAAACTGGTTCCACTTTCACTCCGGTCGTGGCGGATCGTTATCACCTCTCCGGCAGTCGGTTTTTCCATGGACCCCCGTGTTCACACCCACGCCGAGACGCTCGTCGACCACTGCACCGACGTCGGCCCCGAGGACGACGTCCTCATCAAGGCCCCTGCGCTCGCCGAGGACCTCGTCGTCGCCCTCTACGAGCAACTGGGCGAGCGCGGTGCCCGCCCGAAGACGACCCTCAGGAGTCGGCGGGCCGGTCGCGCGTACGCTCGGCAGATGGACGAGGCCGACTTCCGGACGAAGGAGCACGCGCTCGCCGAGATGGAAGCGACCGACGTGGTCATCATGGTGCAGGCGGGGAGCAATGCCGCCGAGACGAGCGATATCGACCCATCGAAGGCCGCCGCGTCCAACCGCGCGAACGGCCCCGTCCTCGAGGAGCGACTGGACTCGACCCGGTGGGTCATCACCCAACACCCGACGGCTGCGGACGCCCAGCGCGCCGAGTTGAGCACTGAGGCGTGGGCCGACACCGTCTACGACGCCATCGACCGCGACTGGGCGGCCCAGCGCGACCGCCAGCAACGGATGGCCGACCGCCTCGACGCGGCCGACGAGGTCAGACTCAAAAGCGGCGAGCACACCGACGTCACGATGTCCGTCGCGGGGACGGTCGGCTGTAACGACTACGGCAAACAGAACCTCCCCGGCGGCGAGGCGTACACGTCGCCGGTGCCGGACTCCGTGGAGGGGACGGTCCTGTTCGACGTGCCCATCGTCCGCAACGGTCGCGAGATTCGGAACGCCCGGCTCACCTTCGAGGGCGGCGAAGTGGTCGACTACGCGGCCGAACGAGGCGAGGAAGTCCTCTCGAGCGTGCTGGAGACCGACGCGGGCGCCCGGCGCGTCGGGGAACTCGGCATCGGGATGAACCGCGGCATCGACGCGCCGACGGGGTATGTCCTGTTCGACGAGAAGATGGGTGATACCGTCCACCTCGCGCTCGGCAACGCCATCGAGGAAGGGGTCGGAGACGGCGCGTTCAACGAGAGCGCGACGCACGTCGACCTCATCGTCGACATGTCCGAGGACTCCGTCATCGAGGTCGACGGCGAGGTGATTCAGCGGGACGGCGTGTTCTGGTTCGAATCCGGTTTCGAGGCGTGATTACGACCCCGGCCGCTCCAGCACGACGTCTTTCACGTCACTGACGCCGGCACGCCGGACGACCGCCCTGACGGGCTCGCGCGCGCCGGTGAGGTTGTGCGAGTCGCCGTCGAGCACGAACAGGCACGCGTCTTTCCCCTCCTCGATGACGCCACAGTTCAGCCCCGCGATGTCCGCACCGTTCACCGTCGCCATCCGCAGCACCTCGTCGGCCGGGAGCTCGGCGTGTTTCGCGGTGAACTCCATCTCGCGGAACATCGACGGGGAGTTGAGCATGACGTTGTCCGTGCCGAGCGCGAGCGTCGTCACCTCGGACAGGCGCTCGAACGGCGGGAGCCCGACCTTCGTGACGAGGTTCGATCGTGGACAGCAGACGATGGGGGTTCCCCGGTCTGCAACCCGTTCCAGGTGCATCTCCTCGGGGTGGACCATGTGGACGAGGAAGTCCGGGTCGAGGTCGAGCGCGCCGTCGATGTCGTGGGGGTCACGCTCGCCGGCGTGGATGCCGAACAGTTTGCCGGCGTTGCGCGTCGCGTTGCGCTCGCGGTCGAAGTCCGCGTCCCGCGCCCCGCTCGCACCGTAGCCGTCGCCGGCTTCCATCGCCGCCACGGAGCCCCGGCCGAAGACGACCGGGTCGACTGGCACGTCGCTCGCGGCCTCCCGGAGCTGTTCGACGCCCTCGACGCCGCCCTCGCGGAACTCCAGAAAGGCGGCGGTCCCCGACTCCTGCATGAACTGAATCGAGCGACGCATCGCGCTCACGAGCTCGGTGTGGCTCGCCGCCCTGAGAAGTCGGTGTTTGAGTCCGTCCGGCGGCGCGACGAGTTCGTCGAGCGAGAGCCCGCCGCCGGCCTCCTTCGCGATGGAGTCGCCGATGTGGGTGTGGGCGTTGACGAACGCCGGGACGACGATGTCCGTCGACTCCGTATCGGTCTCCTCGACGGCGGTGATGCGGCCGTCCTCGACGACGACGCGGCCCGCTATCGGTTCCATCTCGCGGCCCCTGATGACGGTCCCTTCGAGTGTTCGGCTCATGCTCCGTACTCGTCGAGCGTCTGGTGAATGCCTTTTCGAACGTCGACGACGAGCGCGTCGAGGTCGAGCCCGAGGACGGTCTCGGCGGCCCCGCCGACCGCGTCGGTGGCGCCCTCGGGGGCGTACACGCCGAGTCGCCACTGTTCGTGCTGGGCCTTGCGGAGCGCGCCGACGAGCGTGGACTGCGAGCCCAGCCGTCGCACCTCGCCGTTGACGACGACTTGCGTCGTCGACTCGGCCATCGCCGGTCGGCCCGGGATGTCGAGGATGACTTCGTCGGGCGCTACGTCGGCTGCCGCGGCGATATCGCGTTCGAACTCGAGGACAGCGTCGTGGTCGGCGTCGATGAGCTCTTCGGGGACGTCCGGCCACTCGGCCCACACCGCGCGCTTGAACAGGTCGCGCTCGGTGAGCCGGCGAGCGTATTCGCTCGTGGGCTCGTGTGTGCGAAGGGCGACCAGCAGGTCGTGGTCGTCCATCCGGCGGAACTCGGTCGGGGCGACCGCCCCGTCGGGACCGACGAGGGCGTCAGTCGCCCGCCGGAGCATCGCCTTCGAGATGCGCGCGACGTGGTGGGAGTAGACGGTGGGGTTCATGAGTGCCCGCGCGAGCAGGAGCGACTCGGCCGTCTGGACGTTCCCCTCTCCCAACACGAGCTCGCCGACGACGAACCGCAGTTCGCGGACGAGGCGGCCGTGGTCGATGGTGCCGTAGGGGACGCCGGTGTGGTGGGCGTCGCGCACGAGGTAGTCCATGCGGTCGACGTCCAGCTCGCCCGAGACCAGCTGCCCGAGTTCACCCTCGCCGGCGATGAGGTCCGCGACCTTCGCGGGCTCGAGGTCGTGTTTGATGAGGACGCGCTCGACCTCGCCACCTTCGAGGAGGTCGTGGACGTCGTCGTGTTCCTTCCCGGTGTGGCGTTCGAGGACCTGTTCGGTGTTGTGCGAGAACGGGGTGTGGCCGACGTCGTGGAGGAGCGCGGCGGCTCCCACCCGCTCGGCCTGTCGCCCCTCGATGCCGAGGTGGTCGAGCGCCTCCGTCGCGAGGTGGTAGACGCCGAGCGAGTGTTCGAACCGGGTGTGGTTCGCGCTCGGATAGACGAGTTCCGCCGTCCCGAGCTGCTTGATGGCGCGGAGCCGCTGGACGGGCGGCGTGTCCAGCAGCTCCGCCGCGACGCCCTCGACCGAGATGTGGTCGTGGACGGAGTCCTTGATGGTCGGCATTGGGGGGCCTTCGGCGGGATGTGGTAAAAACTCCGTGTCCAACCGCCTCGTGTCCCTCAGGCGTGGACGACGTCGATGCGGTAGTGGTCGAACGCGTCGACGTCCGTGTCGAGTTCCGCCGACCGGGTGGCGGTTCGCGTGGTGCCCGACGTGTTCGCCGGCACCTGTTTGTAGACGTCGTGTAACTGGTCGCCCTCGGCGTCGAAGAAGTAGACGAACAGGCCGATTGGATACGGGGTCGCGTCGCCGACCGGCTGCAGTTCGAGCGTCACCGTGACGATCCACGCGGGCGGGTCGTCGCGGCGGTAGGTGTGGTGTGATTCGACCGCGACATCCGTGGTGCGGTGGTTCTCGACGTGGCCCGACGGCGTGCTGGGAGTCGACGACCTTGTCCGCGATTCCCTCGGCGAGGTCGTCCCCGCCCCGCCGTCGATGCCGGTGAGACAGCCGGCGAGGAGCCCACCGCTGCTCGCTGCGACCGCGAGGAGTGCTCTGCGGCGCATGTGCCCTCGTGCTGATCTCGACGGAAAATGTCTTCTGGTGGGTACAGGCAGCGTTTCACCGCTCACAGCCGGTCGAGCACCTGGTCGGCGAAGCGCGTCAGCCCGGCCTCGGGGTCGTCGCCGCCCGCGGAGACGAGCACGTGGTCGACGCCCCAGTCGTCGAGTCGTCGGAAGTAGTCGACGAACCACTCGCTGCCCGCGCGGTAGCCCTGGTGGACGGGTTCGGGGTCGGCCGTGGGGTCGTCGGCGAGGTCGGTGCGGACGACCATCGCGTACGGCTTCGCGCCTGCGACGTCGCGCCAGTCGTCGAGATACGAGTCGAGCGTCTCGTCGGGGAGGTGGTAGAACAGCCAGCCGTCGCCGTGCTCCCCGAGCCAGTCGAGCGACTGCCGGGAGTGGCCCGTCGGCAGGAGCGGTACGGTCTCTTCGGTCGGCTTCGGGACGAGGTCGAGGTCGCCCGAGAGTTCGCCCCACTCGCCGTCGCGCTCGGGGAACTCCTCGCGCCAGACGGCCCGGAGGGTCGCCACCGACTCACGGAACCGCGCACCCCTGTCGTCGCGGTCGACGCCGAACGCCGCGTACTCCGGGTCGCGGTCGCCGGTCGCGACGCCCATGACGAACCTCCCCTCCGAAAGCCGGTCGAGCGACGCCGCCTCTTTGGCGACGTGTAGCGGATGACGAAGGGGAAGAACGACGCTGGCGGTGCCGAGCGCGATGTCGTCGGTGTGCGCCGCGGCGTAGCCGAGCCACGTCCACGGGTCGAACGTCTGCCCGGCGTCACCGAACCGCGGCCAGTACAGGGGCACGTCCCGCGCCCACAGGGCGTCGAATCCGAGTGATTCGGCGTGCGCCGCCAGTCGCATCTCCTCGGCGGGGTCCGGGCGTGCCGTGCGCGCGCCGGTGAGCGGGAAGCCGACGCCGACGGTGAGGTCGTCGCCGCCGAACAGCCGCTCGTAGCCCGCGTTCCGGTGGCCGGTGGTCACGGTCGGAGTCGGGCGGCCGGACACATGGCTACTGCGGTCGCGCCGGGTCGAAGACTACGGCAGTCCGAGGACGCCGCGTGCGGCCTCGTGGACCGCGTCGACCTCGTGCTCGGGCGCGTACACGCCCAGTCGCCACTGTGCGCGCCGCGTCGCGCGGAGTGCTCCCACCATCTCGGAGGCCTGTTCGAGCCGCTGGACGACGCCGTCGACCACCACGCGGGAGCGCGACTCCTTCAGTTCGGGCCGCGAGGGCACGTCCACGAGCACGGCCTCTCGGTCGACACCCGCCGCTTCGGCGATTTCGCGGGCGGCGGCGCGCTCGTCCTCGCGGTCGAGTTCGGTGACGGCGTCGGGGACGCGGTCGATACCGGCCCACACCGCCCGCTTGTAGAGGTCGCGGCGTTCGATGCGCCGGCCGAGGTCGGGCACCTCGCGGCGGAGCGCGACGAGCAGGTCGTGGTCGGCCATCCGGCGGAACTCGTCGACGGCGAGGTCGCCCACCAGCAGGCGCTCGCAGGCGCGTTCGAGCATGGCCCCCGCGATGCGCGAGACGTGGTGGCGGTAGACGATGCCGTCCATGAGCGCCCGCGCGAGTAGGAGCGACTCGGCGGTGGCGACGTTCCCCTCCGCGAGCACGAGGCGGCCGTCTCTGTATCTGAGTTCGCGGACGAGGCGGCCGTGGTCGATGGTGCCGTAGGGGACGCCGGTGTGGTGGGCGTCGCGCACGAGGTAGTCCATGCGGTCGACGTCCAGCTCGCCCGATACCAGCTGGCCGAGTTCGCCCTCGCCGCGGACGAGTGCGGCCACGCGGTCGGGGTCGAGGTCGTGGCGGTCGAGGACGCCGACGAGGTCCGTCTCGTACAGCAGGTCGCCGAGTTCGTCGTGATCCGTGCCGGTGTGGCGGCGGATGACCTCTTCGGTCTGGTGGCCGTACGGGCCGTGTCCAACGTCGTGGAGGAGTGCAGCCGCGCGAACGTGCTCGGCTCGCTGGCCCTCGATACCTAGCGAGTCGAGCGCGTTCGCAGCGAGGTGATAGACGCCCAGCGAGTGCTCGAACCGGGTGTGTGAGGCCGAGGGGTAGACGAGGCGGACGGTGGAGAGCTGTTTGATGTGACGGAGTCGCTGGAACGCCTCGGTGTCCAGCAGGTCCGCAGCCACGGGATCGAGCGAGATCCAGTCGTGGACGGAGTCCTTGATGGCGTTCATGGCCCCGCGTTCGGGTAGGGGTAGCAAGTGGGTTCGGGTTTGACGGGTCGCTCCGGGCCCACGGGCGTCGCGTCGGTAGTCCCATCTTACGTGAGTCGTCGCTCCCTTCCGACCGTCGGTAGTCTGCCCGTTCTCTCTCAGGTCACCCATTACAATCGGGTCTCGGGAACTACACGGGAGTGGCTCGTATCTGCGTCCAGCATCCGAGCCCCCCATGTCCACCCACCCCTCTGCGACTCCGCCCGCGGTCGATCACGAGACGGTCTCGTACGCGGACGTTCGCGCCGTGATTTTACCGGAGGGACCGGACCACTACGAGGTGGATCTCGCCGACGAGACCACCACCGCCCATCACGCCGTCGAGCGGGTCGTTCTCAACAACACGGTCGTGCGGTTCGACGACCCGCTGTGGTTCATCGACGTCAACGTCGACGTGGGACTCCCGCTGTACGACCACGGCGACACCGTCTGGGTCTGGCTCTGAGCCAGCGGCGACAGCTCTCCCCGGCACCGAGCGGCGCGGCGGTTGCTCGCCGACCGCCGGCGACGAAACCCACAAACCACGTCGGGTGCAGGGAGGGGTATGGTCACGTTCCTCGCTGGCGGCACGGGGACGCCGAAGCTCCTGCAGGGAGCCGAGGCCGTCTTCCCACCCGCCGACACGCCGGTCGTGGGCAACACCGGTGACGACGTCGAACTCGGGGGGCACCTCGTCTGTCCCGACCTCGACACCCAGCTGTTCCTCGACGCCGGCCGCATCGACCGGGAGACGTGGTGGGGTATCGCCGACGACTCCCACGAGACACACGACGAACTCCACGCGCTGGCCGAGGGCGCACGGCTCGACACCACGCCCCGCTATCTCGACGACGACGCACAGACCTCGGGCCGCGACATCGCCCGGTGGCGGCGGTTCTCGGGCATCGGCGAGTTCATGCTCATCGGCGACCGCGACCGGGCCATCCACCTCACCCGGACCGGGCTCATCGACGAGGGGTACTCGCTGACGGAGGCGACCGCGACGCTCTGTCGCGCGCTCGACGTCGAGCGCGACCTCCTCCCGATGACCGACGACCCCGTGGCGAGCCTCATCCACACCCCGAGCGGCGTGATGCATTTCCAGGAGTGGTGGGTCCATCGGAACGGCAACCCCCCCGTCGAGAAGGTCGAGTTCCGCGGGTCGACCGAGGCCACCCCCACCGAGGCAGTTCTCGACGCCCTCACCGACCCCGTCGTCATCGGGCCGTCGAACCCCATCACCAGCCTCGGGCCGATGCTCGGCATGGATGCCTTCCGGGAGACGCTGTCGCTGACACCCGTCGTCGTGGTCTCGCCGTTCGTCGAGGACCAGGTGTTCTCGGGCCCCGCGGCGACTCTGATGGAGGCCGTCGGCTACGAGCCCTCCACGGCGGGTGTGGCTAACGCCTACCCGTTCGCGGACGCGTTCGTGCTCGACATCGAGGACGGCACCGAGCTCGACTGCCCGGTCTTCCGGACCGACACGACGCTCGACACACCTGAGGACAGCGCCCGCGTGGCGAGCGCCGTCGACGAGGCGCTCGCGGAGGTCGTGTGATGTTCGAGCCACGGCTCGCGCTCGCGTCGCTGTCGGGCGAGTCGGACGCCGACTGGGCGCTCGCGGCCGAGGAGTGGGCGGGTGCGGCGTTCCTCGGGGGCATCGCGCTCGACGAGCCCACTCGCGAGGCGGCCCACGCGCTCGTCGCCCGCGACCGAACCGAGTTCCTCCCCGACGACCCCGTGGCGTTCGTGGACCGCGAACTCGCGGTACTGGACGACAGTTCCCTCCGCGCAGGTATCAACGTCCGCACGACGACGGTCGCTCCGCTCCGCGAGGTCGCACGGGTCTGTGCCGACCACGACGCCATCCTCGAGGTGAACGCCCACTGCCGGCAGGCCGAGATGTGCGACGCTGGGGCCGGCCAGACGCTCCTGCGTGACGGGGACAGGCTCTGCGAGTACGCCCGTGCCGCCAGCGAGGCGGGCGCAGACGTGAGTGTGAAAGTCCGAACCGAAGTGACGGGCGTCGATCTGCCCGCGCTCGCCGCGCGGCTCGACGCTGCGGGCGCCGACTGTCTCCACGTCGACGCGATGGACTCCGAACACGTCGTCGCCGAGGTTCGCGAGCGGTTCGACGGCTGGCTCGTCGCGAACAACGGCGTCCGAGACCGCGCGACGGTCCGTGAGTATCTCGATTTCGGCGCGGACGCGGTCTCCGTGGGCCGGCCCTCCGACGACCCGCGGGTCCTGCAGCGCGTCCGGGCGGCACTCGAGGAGGCGGTGGCGTGAGGACGCCCGCCGAGAACGCCCAGCTCGCGCTGCTGCTGGAAGTCGCCGGGACCCCCAAGCCCGGCAACGTCGACCGGCACCGCGACCACGGCGACTTGCGGTTCGAGCACTTCCTCGCGGGGGCGGTCGGCTCGCTCGACGGGCTGGAACTGGCCGCGGGCGCTGGGCCGATGGGGGAAGCGTTCGAGACGGCCGTCGAGGGGATGGCCGACCAGCGCGGCGGCAACACGCAGTTCGGGTGCCTGCTGTTGCTCGTCCCGCTGGTGCGGGCGGCCGCGTCGGACGCGCTGACCCCCGACGGGCTCCGACTGATCTGTGCCAACTCGACGGTCGCGGACGCCGCGGGGTTCTACCGCGCGTTCGAGCACGTCGACGTGGCGGTCGCAGAGCCACCCGCGGAGATGGAAGACCTCGACGTGCGCCGTGGGGCCGATGCGGTGCCGACGCTCGAAGCCCGGGGGATCACCCTCCACGATGTGATGGCCCGGTCCGAGGGTGACGGCAACGCCGCAGAGTGGGTCTCGGGGTTCCCGCGGGTGTTCCGCGAAGCCGAGGCCATCCTCGGCGACGATGGACCGGCGACGGAGCGTGGAGCGCGGGCGTTTCTTCGCTTGCTAGCCGAACAGGAGGACGGCTTCGTGCGGGCCACCTCGGGGCCGGCGGCCGCGCGCGAGGCTCGCGAGCGGGCACAGGCCTGTCTCGACGGGGAGGAGGACCCCGAAGCGCTCGCCGAGGAGTTCGTCGAGCGCGGCATCAATCCGGGAACGACCGCGGACCTGACGTGTGGCGCGCTGTTCGTCGCGCTCGAACGGGGGCTTCCTGTATGAGTTGGCCGGCCGAGTGGGACGGCGTCGCAGAGAGCGTCGTGACGACCCTGGGGCCGAACGACCGGTGGAACGTGGCGGCGCTCGGGTTGCGAGCCCCGGAGGAGCCCGGCGAGCCAGTTACGGCGCGGACGTGGGGCCGCACCCGGACGTGGCGCAACTTCGGCGAGCGCGGGTCGGGGTACGTCCAGTTCACCCGCAATCCGGTCGACTTCGTGGAGGCCGCGTGTTCGGTCCGTGAGGAGTCCGAGCCAGTACTCGATTCGGCCGACGCGTGGGTCGACGTCTCGGCCGAGGAACGCGACTCGGGCGAGGAGGGCGGCACGCCGTGGACCGACTGGGCGCTCTACGCCGAGAACGCGGTCGTCGAGCGCGAGGTCGTCCCCGTGGTCTCTCGCGGGCACGCCGCAGTCGTGGAAGCCACGGTCGCCGCCTCGCGGCTCGACGTGCCGGGGTACGACACCGAGACGCTCCGCGAGCGCATCCGCTACTTCGCTGCGGTGGTCGAGACCGCCGGTGGCGAACGCGAGCGGGCGGCGTGGGAGCGCTTCGACGCGCTCACGGACTGGCGCGGGGACTGATACCGGGGGCGGACGGCGACCGATTCGAACGCTTTTTAGGTCGCGGCCAACAGCGTACAGGTAACATGGCTATCAAGCCGGCCTACGTCAAGAAGATCGCGCGAACCCTCATGGAGCGGTACGACGAAGCGTTCAGCACGGACTTCGAACACAACAAGGACGTCGTCTCCGAACTCACCAACGTCGAATCGAAGGGCGTCCGCAACCGTATCGCGGGCTACATCACCCACAAGAAGCGCCGCCCGGTCGCGTAATCGACTCTCCTCTCTCCGTTCTCGCGTCGCCCAGCGACGGCGCCGTCGGCGAACCCGAAGCTACTTGACTGACTGGTTAGTCAGATACGACAAGAAATGGGAGACGCATCTGCCGACATCATGTCGGCCACCTATCGCGCCCTCTGTGAACACGGCTACGCCGACCTGACGATGCAGCGCATCGCCGACGCGTCCGGCCGGTCCAAGGCCGCGCTCCACTACCACTACGACACGAAAGAGGAGCTGTTGAACGCGTTCCTCGACGACATGCTCGACCAGTTCGAGGCACGGCTCGCCTGCGAGTCCGCGGACCCGGCCGAGCGGCTCGGCACCTTCCTCGACGCCGTGTTCGACCCCGCGGCGGAGGTGACCGGCGAGTTCCCGGTCGCCCTCCTCGAAATCAAGGCCCAGGCACCGTACCACGAACCCTATCGCACCCGCCTCCGTGAGATGGACGAGCGGATGCGCGAACTCCTCGAGGCGACAGTCGCCGAGGGCGTCGAGTCCGGTGCGTTCGCCGACTGCGACCCCGAGACGGTCGCGCGGTTCGTCGTCACGCTCATCAACGGCTCGCACGCCCGGAACGTGGCGCTCGGTGAGGCGCCCGAACAGGGTCGAACGCTCGTCGAGGCCTACCTCGAGCGCACACTGGGGGTGTCGGCCTGATGTTCAAAGGCAAAGAGCAGCTCGAACTCACCGAGGGCGGCATCGCGAAGCCGCTGTTCTTCCTCTCGTTGCCCATCGTCGTCACGAACCTGCTGCAGACGGCGTACAACCTCGCGGACACGTTCTGGCTCGGCCAGTACTCGACCATCTCGCTCGCGGCCATCTCCTTCGCATTCCCGATGGTGTTTCTCCTGATTTCGCTGGGGCTCGGCCTCTCGGTGGCGGGCTCGGTGCTCGTCGCCCAGAACGTCGGTGCAGACGACGAACGGGCCGCCGAGTACGCCGCCTCCCAGACGGTGACCTTCTCGCTCGTCGGGGCCGTGTTCCTCGGGATCGCGGGCTACTTATTCGTCGACGACCTGCTGGGGATTTTGGGTGCGAGCCCCGAGACGCTCGTGGCTGCGACCGCCTACATGCAGATCGTCTCGCTCGGCCTCCCGCTGATGTTCGGCTTCTTCATCTTCATCTCGCTGATGCGGGGCTACGGCGACACCATCACGCCGATGCTCGTGATGCTCGGGACCGTGATTCTGAACATCGCGCTCGACCCGTTCCTCATCTTCGGATGGTCGCTCGGCCCGATTTCGTTCCCCGAACTCGGTATCGCCGGGGCGGCGTACGCGACCGTCTTCTCGCGCGGGCTGGCGATGCTCGCCGGCCTCGGCATCATGTTCTCGGGGACACGCGGCGTGAAGATTCGTTTGCCCGACATGCGCCCGGACCCCGTCTACCTCCGGAAGATACTGCAGATCGGCGTGCCGGCATCCATCGAGGGGACCGGACGCGCCGTCTCCGTCAACCTCCTGCTCATCGTCGTCGGCACGTTCTCGACCACCGTCGTCGCCGGCTTCGGCATCGGCATCCGCGTGTTCTCGGTCATCTTCCTCCCGGCTATCGCGGTCGCCCGCGGCGTCGAGACGATGGCCGGCCAGAACATCGGCGCGGAGAAACCGGACCGTGCGGAGGCGAGCGCCGACTTCGCCGCGAAGGCGATGTTCCTGATTCTCGGCGGCGCCGGGGTGCTCATCTTCCTGTTCCCGACGCCCATCGTCGCGGTGTTCACCGACGACGCCGCGGTCGTGGAGACGGGCGCGGAGTTCCTCCGGTACGTCTCGCTCACCTTCGGCTTCATCGGCGTGCTGCGCGCGTACACCGGCGCGTTCAGAGGCGCGGGCCAGACGCTCGTCGCCGCCGCCATCGCCATCACGTTCCTCGGCGTCGTTCGTCTGCCCGTCGCCTGGTTCCTCTCGCAGGGTATCGGGGGTGCGGTGACGTTGTTCGGCTACACCCTGGAGGTTCCAGCCTTGCTCGCACCGATGGGCCCACCGGGTATCTGGTGGGGGTTCATCGTCTCGAACGTCGTCGGAGCGGTCATCGCCGTCGTGTGGTACAAGCGCGGGACGTGGCGCGACGCGGACGTGCGGGGCACGCCCGGACCCGGCCCGGGCGTCGACGCGGACGACGTGGAGTCGGCCGCGACCGATGACTGACGACGAGCACGAGTCGACGGTGGCGGGGATGACCCGCCGCCGCGTCGTCGGGACTCTCTTCCTCGTCGTGTTCATCGACCTGCTGGGGTTCGGCATCCTCATCCCCGTCATCCCGCTGTACGCGAAGTTCTTCGGCGCGAACGAGTTCGTCGGCAGTCTCCTCATCGCCACGTACTCGCTGTTCCAGTTCGTCGGCGCGCCGATACTCGGCCGCCTCTCGGACGAGCGCGGCCGCCGGCCGATCCTCCTCCTCTCGCTGCTCGGGAGCGTGCTCGCGTGGACGCTGTTCGGTCTCGCGGGCGAACTCGGCCCGTTACTCGGCGCGACGAACGGCCTCGTCGTCCTGTTCGTCGCCCGCGCGCTGGCCGGGGCGATGGGCGGGAACATCGCCACGGCGAACGCCTACATCGCGGACATCACGCCGCCGGAAGACCGCGCGAAGGGGCTGGGTATCCTCGGTGCGGCGTTCGGACTGGGGTTCGTCTTCGGCCCGGCAATCTCGGGGGTGGTCTCGAGTCCGTTCGCCCTCGCGTTCTTCCGGGACGTGCTTCCCGCCGCGATCCCGGTCTCCGAGTTCACGATGCCGTCGTTCACCGCGGCCGTGCTGTCGGCTGCGAACCTCGGGCTGGCGTACCTCGTCCTTCCGGAGCCGCGACGACGGTCGGCCTCGACCGAGACGTCCGCGGGGTCACGGCTCCGTGAACTGTACGAGGCGGCACGGTCGCCGGCCATCGGTGCCCTCGTCGTCTCCTTTTTCATCGCGTCGTTCGCCTTCTCCGCGTTCGAGAGCCAGTTCATCTTCCTGACGAACGACCGACTCGGCTACGGGACGGCAGAGAACGCCGTGCTGCTCACGTACATCGGCGTCCTCATCGCCATCGTGCAGGGTGGTCTCGTTGGACCGCTGACCGAGCGGTTCGGCGAGTACCGACTCGCGCTCTCCGGGGCCGGCATCCAGCTCGTGACGCTCGCGCTCGTCCCGTTCTCGCTGTCGTGGTCGTTCGTCCCGTCGCTCGGACCGGTCGAGTCAGGTGCTGTCGCGCTCGCACTCGTCTCCACGCCGCTCGCGTTCGGGAACGCCCTGACGAACGTCTCGCTGAACGCGCTCGTCTCGCTCAACGCGGATGCCGACGAACAGGGCGGGGCGTTCGGACTCACCCAGTCGGCCGGGAGCCTCGCCCGCACGGTCGGTCCGGCCGGCGCGGGACTGCTGTACGTCGTCGTCGCCTACTGGTCGCCGTTCGTCGTCGCCGGGCTCCTGTTCCTCCCGGTGTTGTTCGTCCTCGGGAACGTGGCCCGGGAGCGGGTCCAGCCCACGACGGAGTAACGCGCAGGAGCGCGACCGGCGAACCGTGCCGTGGGCGACACCGTTTTCCACTATCCTCACGCAGTCCCGACAATGGTACGAGTCGGCATCCTCGGCGCGACCGGTGCGGTCGGGCAGCGTCTCATTCAACTGCTGGAACCGCACGACGACTTCGAAATCGCAGCACTCACCGCCTCCGAGTCCTCCGCGGGCAAGTCCTATCGCGAGGCCGCGAAGTGGCGCGTCGACAGCCCCATCCCCGAGTCGGTCGCCGGGATGGACGTCGTCGCGACGGATCCCGACGCCGTCGGCTCGGATGTCGACCTCATCTTCTCGTCGCTCCCGTCCTCCGTGGGCGAAGCGGTCGAACCCGCGTTCGTCGAGGCCGGCTACGTCGTCTCCTCGAACTCCTCGAACAGCCGGATGGCTGCGGACGTGCCGCTCGTCATCCCCGAGGTGAACGCCGACCACCTCGACCTCATCGAGGTCCAGCGCGACGAGCGCGGCTGGGACGGCGCCCTCGTGAAGAACCCGAACTGCTCGACCATCACGTTCGTCCCGACGCTCGCGGCGCTCGTCGACTGGGACATCGAGACGGTCCACGTCGCCACCCTGCAGGCCGTCTCCGGTGCGGGCTACGACGGCGTCACGTCGATGGAGATCATCGACAACGCCATCCCGCACATCGGCGGCGAGGCCGAGAAACTGGAGACCGAGTCCCGCAAGCTCCTCGGCGGCTTCGACGGTGCCGAGGTCGACCTCAACTCGATGGCCGTCTCCGCCTCCTGTAATCGGATTCCGACCCTGGATGGACATCTGGAGAACGTCTGGGTCGAGACCGCCGAAGAGCTCACCCCCGAGGAGGCGGCCGACGCGATGGCCGGCTACCCGAGCCTCGACCTCCCCTCCTCGCCCGACCCCCTCATCCACGTCTTCGACGAACCCGACCGACCGCAGCCCCGGCTCGACCGAACTCTCGGGAACGGGATGGCGGTCGCTGCCGGCGGCATCGAGACCACACCCTCCGGACTCCAGTACAACTGTCTCTCGCACAACACGATTCGGGGCGCAGCGGGCGCGAGCGTCCTGAACGGTGAACTGCTGCTCGAACGCGGCTACGTCTGACCCGCCGCGGCCTGGAAGTCCACGTTCTCGAACTGCGGGGGCCGCTCGCCCTCGGTCGCATAGACGTAGAGTGCCGTCTTCGCCACCGCAGAGAGTGTCGTCCCGAACAGGTACGCCAGCAGCAGCACGATGACGCCGACGGCGATGGCGACGAGGATGCCCACGCCGGTGCCGCCGAGGAGGACGAACAGGACGACGGCGAGCGCGAGTCCGACGAGTGTGAACAGGATCGTGACGATGCCGACGCCGAAGCTCGCCCCGGCGGTCTCACCCCACGTCCGCTTGAACGTCTCGCCGGAGCGCTCGAACATCTCTCTGGCTCCCACGTCCTCGAAGACGATGACGGGGACGACGAAGTACGTCAGGATGCTCCACGCGACGCTGAAGAGGACCGACGCGAGGTCGGCGAGCGGCGAGTCAGAACTCTCCAGTGCGTTCAGGACGAGACCGACGACCGCCGAGATGACGGCCCACACGAACAGCGGGCGGCGGTTCCGCCACGCCGCGCCCAGTCCCTCGCCGAGCGTTGGGTCGCGGCCGTGAAACACCTCGCGGGCGTTCCACATCAGCGCTGCCGAGAAGAACGACGCGATGAACGCGCTGCCGAGGTAGCCGACGAACAGCGCGGCGTACATGAGGACGCCCGCGTTCGAGCCGAGGACGAGCGTGGCGCCGCCGAGGACGAGCACCAGATACACCGTGCCGGCGAGCCCGGCGATGACGGGAAACACCGTCAGGCTCGGCTCGTCACGGAGCACGTCGACGCTGTCCATCGACAGCGCCCACCCGGTCTTGAGTCGGTCGAATAAACCCATTTCAGGCTACCAACACGTCCCGTGATGAAAACCTTCGCGGCCACCGGACCGTCAGCGGGAGACGGGGTGCCGGTCAGTCGTCCAGTTCCTCGCCGCCGTCTGGTTGGCCGAGCGGCGTCGACTCACCAGGACCCGTCGTTCGGCCCGGCAGCCAGTCGCTGATGTTGGCGGCGACGTAGTCGCGGCCACCGAGCCCACCGGCGATGCCCACCGCCAGCGCGAGGCCGAGTGCCAGCCCGCCGGCGATCGCCGCCGAGAACAGGTAGAGTATCTGGACGTCGACGCCCATCGTATCGAGCCCGACGACGACCGCGATGAAGTAGAGGAACACCCGGAGCCCGTCGGCGAACAGCTCGGTGTACCGGACCGAGGTCATCGTCTCGGTGTTGCCGACGACGTCCGCGAGGAAGTCGGCGAGGACGAACCCGAGGATGATGATGAGCGCCCCGGCGACGAACGCGGGCAGGTACGACACCGCCTCGGAGATCCACTCCGAGAGCAACTCGACGGCGAGCGCGTCGGCCGCCGCCAGGATGGCGAGCGCGTAGATGAAGTACGAGGTCACGCGGCCGAGGCTCCGCGAGATTGCCGCTTCTGTCCCACCGAGCATCCGGCCGATGGGTGTGTTCATCACGAGCCGGTCGAGCTCGACTCGGTCGACGACGCGGGCGACGATTCCGCCGACGATGCGGCCGACGATCCAGCCGACGATGAGGATGAGCAGCGCGCCGACGAGTTGCGGGAGGAAGTTTATCGCCTCGGCGATGGCGTTCGAGAACATCTCCGGGACGGTGGCCTGCAGCGGTGTGGTTGGAACGAGTACCATGCGATGTAGTGTCGCATCCTGGGAGTATTGTTACGAACTGCTTTGGTAAATCCACACACACCACTCGCTGCTATCGGTGCGGGTATCAGGACCTTTCTCGCCGCGGGGTGGTGACGCGCCCACCTGGCGTGCCCGCCCGTGTCGTTCAGCCGACCTTACCGGACGATGCAGACGGTACGTAGGTCGACTCGGGCTGTGGTCGGTGTCTCCGGCCCGCTACTCCTCGATGACGCCGTACGTCTCCCGCAGGGGGGCCTGTCGCCCCGCGAGGAGCCCGAGGGCGGCGATGGCGGCCCAGCCACCCCCGGCGATGCCGGCGACCACGGCGGGGCCGTGCGTGGCGACGACGGGGAAGCGGCCCGCGGAGACGGCGAGGACGTAGTTGAGGCCGTGGAACACGCCGAATGGGAGGTTCGACCAGAACACGGACACGAGCGTGACGGCGAACAGCGCCCCAGCGAGCGAGCCGGCGAGGAGGCCGTGCCATGCCCCCACCTGCGGCCCGCGGTCCGCCCGGATCCCGGCCGCGGCACCCGCCACGAGTCCCGTGCCGAGGACGAGCGGCACGCCCTCCAGTCGGACGCCGGTGAGCCCGGGGAAGAAGGCGAGGAAGGCGAGATAGGCGGTCGCGGCACCGGTCCCGGTCACCACGGCGCGCCAGTCGGTCATACCGGTTGTTCGCGACGCAGGCTCTTGGGCGTGCCGGGCGAATGTCGCCGGGGGCGTCGGCTACTTCCCGTCGCGGTGTGGGCATCCGATATGCACATCCTGCACATGTGTCTGAACGTGGCAGACGTCGAGCAGTCCATCGCCTTCTACGAGCAGTTCGGCTTCGAGGAGTCGTGGGGCTTCGAGTCGGGCGACACCGTCAACCGCTACGTCGCGGACGACGAGGGTACGGAGCTCCAGCTCTCGCAGACCGAGGGGGAGACCGAGTTCGACAGCGGCACGGCGTGGGACCACATCGCGTTCCGCGTCGACGACGTGGACGCCACCGTCGAGTCGGTCGACCACCACGGCATCGTGAAGGAGCCCGGCCCACAGCCAGCCGCGGGCGCGTACACCGCGTTCATCGAGGACCCCGACGGCCACCACGTCGAACTCATCGAGCCCCTGGACGACTAGCCGCGGCCGTCACATCGGGACGACGAACACCGGCACCTCGACCTTGTTGAGCACCGATCGGGTCGTCGAGCCGATCCCCGGCCCACCGTTGCGGTTGGGCCCGAGGACGATCTGGTCGACGTTCCGCTCCCGAGCGAACTGGACGATTTCCTTGTCCGGGATACCCTCCCGGCGGATGGTGCGGACGGTCGCACGGTCGGCGAGTCGCTCCTGTGCGATGCGCGAGACAGCCGCGCGGTCGTCGACCGGGCGCGCTTCTTCTGTGACCGTCAGCAGGAACACCTCGTCGCCAGCCTCGACCTTCTCGCCGAGGTAGTCACAGGCCGCCTCTGCCGTCTCGGGACTGGCGGCGGCGACGAGGTACCGAGTCATACCAAGAGAGGAACGGTCGCTCACTTAATCGCTTTCGGCTGGGGATACCCGGTTCTTCAGGGACTCGCCCGCAGCCAGCCGTGTGACGTTCCCGGCGACGATGTCGGTCAGCCGGTCGTAGTACTTCGGGGTCGCGCCCGCGAGGTGTGGCGTTACCTGCACGTTCTCGAACCCCCACAGCGGATGTTCGGGGGGAAGGGGTTCGGGGTCGGTCACGTCGAGTGCGGCGCCGCGAATCTGGTTCCGTCGCAGGGCCGACACGAGGGCGTCAGTGTCGACGACCGCGCCGCGGGCGACGTTCACGAGGACGGCGTCGGCGGGGAGCGTCAGGAACGCGTCGTGGTCGACGAGCCCTCGTGTCGCATCGGTCAGCGGACACGCCAGCACGAGGTAGTCGGTGTTGGCGAGCGCGTCGGGCAGCCCATCGGGACCGCGAACCGTGTCGGTGGGGCCGCCCGCCTCGGGGTTCGCACGAACCCCCACCGTCTCGACGCCGAACGGCGCCAGTCGCTCGACGATGGCCGAGCCGATGCACCCGAGTCCGACCACGGTGACGGTCGAGCCCTGTAGTTCGCCGACGGCGTAGGGACGCCACTCGCGGTTCTGCTCGCGACGGTAGCCCTCGCGGAACTCGCGGGCGAACGCGAGCACCGAGCCGACGGCGTGCTCCGCGACGTTCGGCGCGTGGACGCCCACGGCGTTCGTCACGGCGACACCGCGGTCTGCGAGCGCATCTAGCGGGAGGTGGCTGTGCCCGGCGTACGCCCCCGCGAACAGGTCGAGTCGGCGGGCGTGGCCGAGCAGGTCCTCGTCGATACGGGGGCCGGTGACGACCTCGGCGTCGACGATCTCTCTCACTTCGGCCTCCCGCGTTCGTGCGTGGACGATCTCGTGGTCGGGGAGGCGCTCGCGGAGGCGCGTCGCGTAGCCGGTCGCGTTCTGTCCGTGGACCCCTTCGCGGAGCACGAGCAGTTTCATACCTCGCTCTCGTCGCGCCCGGGCAAAAACCCCGACCGCTATCGCACGGCTCAAGCCTCGCGACCGCACAGTCGAGATGTGCGACGACAGTGGACGCTCATCGGGCTCGCCGCGGCCACGCGGTTCTCCAGCGGCATGCTCATGGGGACGGCGCTGGCCGTCTACGTCGAGTCGCAGGGCTCGCCGCTGTTCGCCGGCGTGCTCGCCGCCGCCTACTTCGCGGGGCTGATGGTGTTCTCTCCTGTCTGGGGTGCCATCGCCGACGTGACTGGTCGAAGACGGGCGGTGATGGTCGCGACGGGGCTCCTGTCGGCGGTCGCGGTGATTCCCCTCCTGTTCGTCGACGGCGTGTGGGCTGCCATCGGTGCCCGCGCGCTGTTCTCGGTGTTCGCCGCCGGTTACGCCCCGGTCGTGCTCGCCATCGTCTCGCACCACGGGGGTGCGAGCGGTCGGGGTCGCTCCGTGGGCATCTACAACTCCGCGCGGTCGGGCGGGTCCGCGGCCGGCAATCTCGGCGCTGGCGTGCTCCTCGGGTTCGTCGCGCCGGCCTCGCCTGCCGTCCTCTTCGCCGTCGCCGGGCTCTCGATGGTCTGTGTGCTCGCCGCCGCGTACATCGACGACCCGACGCCGACGCCGCCGGCGGCGTCGTGGCAGGCCGTCGGCGCCGAGGTGAAGCGCCGGCTGTTCCCCGCGCCCGACGACCGTGGCCACCTCCGGACGAAGGGGCTCAGGTGGCTCTACGTCGGGCTCGCGGCGCGCAACCTCTGTGTGCTCGGCGTGATGGCGCTGATGGGGCCGTACCTCCTGCTGGAGGTCGGCGTCTCGGGGCCGGTGATGGGCGGGCTCCTGGCCGTGAACCACGGCTCGCAGGTCGCGTTCATGTTCCTGCTCGGCGTCGTGGCCGACCGAGTGGGTCGAAAACCCCTCATCGCGCTCGGGATGGCAGGCTCCGGGCTGTTCGCGGTCGTCGCGGCCGCGATGACCCTCCCGTCGCCCGGCATCGGGCGGGTGCTCGTCGCCGGCACGGGGTTCCTCTTGCTCGGCTTCGTCTTCTCCTCAATGACCACGGGTGCGGTCGCGTTCATCGGCGACGTCGCGCCCCCGGAGCGGGAGTCGGAACTGATGGGGCTTCGAGGGACTGCGAAGGGGCTGGGGGGCGTGTTCGGCCCGCCGCTGGTCGGGCTCGCGGCGACCTACTACAGCTACGAGGCTGCGTTCGCCGCCGCTTCGACGCTCGCGTTCGCCGCGAGCGTGCTCGTCGCGTGGCGGCTCACGGAGTCGCGACCTGCGGCGACGGCCAGGGGGAGCCCCGCGGACGACTGAGCCAGTCTCGGGGGTCTATGCGAGCCGGACGGCGTCGCCAGGTTCGATGGTGCCACCCTCGACGATGGTCGCGCGGAGCCCGCCGCGGTGGACGAGCGCCTCCCTGATTCCCTCTTTCGCGAGGTGCCGTTCGAGGTACGAGCAGGGCTCACAGAGTTCGGTTCCTTCGCACAACACGTCGCCCACGAGGAACTCCCGGCCGACGAGGTGGTTGAGCGCGACGCCACGGGTGGTGACGTTCCGGCGGTGGAGGCCCGGTTCGAGCGTGATGCCGTAGTCCCGCTCCACGCCGTCGAGCGCCTCGGCCTCGATGAGACTGAGGTCGCTCCCAGAGCGGTCGGCGAACGTCCCCGCGTCGGCGAAGTACCGGTCACCGCGGAGGCCCCGTCTGGCGACGGCCTCGGCGCGGTCAACCTCTTGTGGTGGGGCGCCCTCCTCGGGGGCGACGTGGACGTACTCGACGGTACCCTCGGTCATGTCCCGTCCTGAGCGGCGTCGGAAAGTAGCGCTTCGGGTCGTTGGCCCCCTCAGTGGCCCTGGAAGTCGGGCTCGCCCTTCGCGAAGAACGCGTCGATGCCCTCGGCGAAGTCGTCGGTCGCGGTGAGGCCGGCGATGCGCTCGGCCTCCTCCGCGAGGTGGGATTCGAGCCCCCTGTCGAAACTCGTCCGCAGGAGCTCGCGCGTCTCGGCGTACGCCAGGGTGGGGCCGTTCGCGAGCCGCTCGGCCTCCGCCCAGAGCCGGTCGTCGAACTCGTCGTCCGGGACGACCTCGGTGGCGAGCCCCATGTCGGCGGCCTCCGCGGCGCCGACCGGCTCGTCGCGGAAGGCGATCTCCTGTGCCGTCCTGAGCCCCACGAGTCGGGGGAGGAAGTACGAGGAGCCGCCATCTGCAGACAGGCCGATGCGCGGGTAGGCGAACTCCCAGCGGGCCGACTCGCTCGCGAGGACGATGTCGCCACACAGCGACGGGCCGATGCCGCCGCCCGCGACGACGCCGTTGACGCCACAGACGACGGGCTTGTCGGCGCGCGCCAGCTGCGAGACGAACTCGTGAAGCCGCGCGGCGATGGTCCGGATGGTGGACTCGTCGCCGGCGTCGGCGTTCAGCGCCGAGAGGTCCGCGCCGGTGTTGAACGTCGCGCCGCTGCCCGTCAGGACGATACAGCGAACGTCGTCGTCCGAGGCGAGGTCGACGGCCGCCGCACGCAGTGCCTCGGCGGTCGCGGCGTCCATCGAGTTGTTCGTCTCCGGGCGGTCAAGCGTGATGGTGCCGACGCCCTCCTCGCGGTCGACGTGTACGGGTTCGTCCGTCATGGCCGGGGAGTGAACGGGGGCGACCTTAGCTGTACTTCTCGACCACGGCCTCCCAGATCGGCCCGAACTGGCCACACTCGGCCTCCCAGTACCGCTCGCCCTCCGGCGAGAGGTTGGCGGCCTTGATGGCCTGGTACTGCGTCTGGCCGACGAACACCCGGCAGGTCGGCGGCTCCGCGGCGGTCCAGAACAGGTGCTGGCGCTCGGTGGTGTTGTGGAGGAACTGGACCTCCATCTCGGTCGTCGTGTCGTACGTCGCGGGGTTGGTGAGCTGGGTGTTCCCCGTGCCGAACCCGCCCATCGTCACCGTCGAGAGCAGCACGAGCCCCAGAACGGCGGCGGTGAGCGTGCGCTTCGCGTCGCCGGTACCGCGGCTTACCGCGAGCCCGACACCCACGGCGACGACGGCGAACCAGACGAATACGTCGGGGACTGTGTCGAAGTCGACGAACAGCATGACGAACGTGAGGTACGCGAGGGTGACGAGCAGCGGCCACTCTCGGCTGATGCGGTCGTGGTCGAACGAGCCGGCGAGTCCCACCACCCCAACGAGGACGACGGGGATGGTGATGCCGAGCACCCGAAGGATGAACTGGATACGGGACTGCAGCGAGTGGCTCTCGGTGACGAGCAGTGGGGTGAGGACGGCCTCGGCGAGCATCGCCGGGAACGAGCCCCACCACACCACCGGGAGGAGGACGACCAGGCCGGCCACGGTGCCCGCTGCGAGGTACCGTCGCACGCCGGCGCCACGCTGGACGAACAGCCCGAGCCCGACCAGCGGGAAGACGACCGAGAGCTGCCAGAATCCGATGCACGCGGCGGCCGTGACACCCGCCAGCAGCGGGCGGTCGCGGAGCGCGAGCCAGAGTACCAGGAGGCCGAGCACGACGACGGCGTACTTGCTCTTGAACCCGACGAGCGCGCGCCAGTAGAACATCGGGAGTGCAAAGACAGTGAGGCCGCCGGCCAGCGTGCCGAGCGTGTCCTCGGTGAGTTCGTGGACGACAGCGGCGACGACGACGCTGCTTCCGACGACTGCGCCCCCGGAAACCAGGAGCGCGAGCGTGTGGTACGTGGCGACACTGTCGCCTGCGAGCGCGGCCAACACCGCAAGCAACTCGAACGCGAGCGGGGGTTTCACCTCCCAGATGCCCGTGTAGAGTTCGGTGCCGTGCGCGACGTGCCAGCCGATGTACTCGAAGATGACCGAGTCCTTGAGGACGGGCCACTCGTTCGGGCCGAGCGGCGCGTACACGCGGTAGGCCACGTACGTTTCGAGCAGGAGCGCGACGAGCGCGACGAGCACGAGCGGGTGCCTGTGGAAGAACGCGCGCGCCTCGCGGCAGCGGTCGGTCACGGTCTCGCGGGTGGGGAGGGCGGCGAGACGGTCTGTTTCGGGGGCCATCTCGCTCGGGAGAGGTGTCGCCACGGGTATAAGTTTCGTCGTCTCGGGTCGGCCCGTCGACACGGCGTCCGCCGGCAAGGTCAAGCGATTTAAGACGGAGTGGGCCGCGACTCGTGGCATGGACTACGACGTCGTCATCGTCGGTGGGGGGCCAGCCGGCTCTGCCGCCGGGCAGGCAGCCGCTGCGGCGGGTGCCGAGGCGGTCGTCGTCGAGAAGGGCGTCCCTCGTGCGGACCGCGAGGGGCTCGGCCCTGACTCGACGGACGCGGCCGGGATTCTCGACTACTGGGTCGACATCATGGATCTCGACGAGCCCATCCCCGAGTGGGTGAAACACCGGGAGCTGTCGGGCACCGACTTCGTCGGGCCGAACGAGACCGTCCGGCTGAACTCGACGGGTATGGAGTCGTCGTACCCGAACTTCGGGTTCACGATGCACCGGGCGCGGTTCGACGACTGGCTCCGCGAGCGCGCAGAGGACGCGGGCGCAGAGTACCGCGTCGGCACGGGCGTCCGCGACGTGGAGTCGGACCTCGTCGGCGAGCCCGCTCACACCGTCGTCCTGAAGGACGGCACCGAACTCTCCTGTCGGTATCTCGTGCTCGCGGACGGCCCGCAGCGGACGATTTCGGGGAAGGTGCTCGACCCGTTGCTCCCGAACGGCGACTTCGAGAAGATGGCCTCCACACGGGCCAACCACATCGCGTACCAGGAGTACCGCGAAATCCCCGATGACATCTACGAGCCCGACCGCCTGAAGTTCTGGTGGGGGTACATGCCCGGGCACACCGCCTACCCGTGGGTGTTCCCGAACGACGGCAACGTCGCGCGCGTCGGGCTCACCATGCCCATCAACCTCGACCTCGAGTCCATCGCGGACCGCGAGAAGTACTGCCTGCTCCGCCCGGACGACGAGCGCGTCCCCCAGGGCAAGGTCTACATCGAGCGGCTCATCGAGGAGGTGTACCCCGACTACTCGCTGGACGACTTCCCGCTGCAGACCGACCGGGGGAAGGCGAACGGGACCGAGACCTATCCGATCTCCTCCACGCGACCCATCGAGTCGCCCACGGACGCGAACATCGCGGTCGTCGGCGGGGCGATGGGTGCGACTTCGGCGTTCCACGAGGGCGGCGACCACGTCGCCGTCCGCACCGGCAAGCTCGCGGGGCGGCTCGCCGCGCTCGGCGCCCTGAAAGCCTACAACCGTGAGTGGCACCGTGCCATCGGTGACGAGGTGCTTCGCAACGTGGCGATGGCCGACATCGTCCACGACTACGGTCCGGACGACTGGGACCGCGTGTTCGGCGTCGTCAACGCCATCATGCCCGAGGACGGCATGTACGACACGAAGGACGCGGCGTTCGCGGGGCTCGAAGGGCTCAAACTGTATCTCCAGTACCGGCGGACGAAGTTCGGCTACCGGAAGGGCCGCTACGCGCAGATTCGCGAGGACGACTACGCGGTGTAGGCGTCACGCCGACTGCGCGAGAAAGCGGCTCCGCAGTTCGTCGGTGGGCATCATACACTCGTCCTTCTTGCCGAACACCCGGTAGCGGATCGCGGCGAAGGCGTCGTAGGCGGCGTCACGGACGACTTTGGGCACGAACCGGGCGTGCCACGCCCACCGATAGGGTGCGTCGAGGTGTCGGGCGATGCGGACCGCGCCGTCGCTCTTCGCGTACGCGCCCGTCTCGTCGACGTAAACCAGCGAGTCGAAGTAGTCCTCGGAGAACCTGTGTTCGCGCAGGAGTTCACTACCCGCCGCAGACTGGAGCGGCGCGAACATGACCTGGCCGTCGTCGTGTTCGTGGATGAACTGCACCGACCACGAGCAGACGTTACAGACGCCGTCGAACAGCACGACTGGTCGGCCATCGTCCATGGGTTCGCTACGAACCGTGCGTCGAAAAGTGTTAGTTTCGGGGCGACCGAGTACGGGTGCGTACCTCTAGTCCCCGCCCCGAGGCCGCACTAGCGCGCGATGAGGCGGCGGAGAACCCGGGTACGCGACATGTGTCACGCATCGCGTGACTACACAGGCAGACGGGTTTCGCCGACCCGACCCAACAGGACCCGTTCGACGGCGCGGAACGCGCTGTCTCGCCAGGTCGTCGTATCCGTGACTCGTCACGCACGCGACGCGCGCCCCTCACGAGGGTTAGCCGACTGACACGGCACGCCGCCAGGGATGAGGTCGGTCGTTAGTGTTGGGGGCGACATCTTCAGGCTGAGCGACGCAGGAGTCGCACGCAACTGTTTACTTCCTTGCTAGAGTATAACTAACATGAATGGGTTCGACCTCGTCTCCTACCTCGCCCGCTCGGAGAACCGGGTGACCGTGCTCCTCGAACTCGCCACCGGCTCCCGGTCGCGTGCGGCGCTCCAGGACGAGACCGGGATTCCGCGGGCCACGCTGAGTCGGATCCTCGCGCAGTTACGCGACCGAGAACTCGTGGTGCGGGAGGGGCACGACTACCGGTTGACGCCGCTCGGGACGTACCTCGCCCACGAACTCGGGTCGCTGCTCGACGCCACCGCGGCACTCCAGTCGCTCCAGCGGCTCCGCGAGTGGCTCCCGTTCGAGGAGGCGGACATCCCGCTCGCCCGGCTGGGTGACGCGGAGGTGCTCGAACCGAGCGAGACCGACCCACTGGCCCCGATTCGCCGGGCCGAGTCGCTGCTGGCGACTGGGGCGACCGTCCGGCTCACCGGCAACAGCGTCGTCCCCAGCTGTCTCGCCATCGTCTGTGACCGAGTCACCGCGGGGGAACAGGTGTTCGAGTGCGTCGTCTCACCAGGCGCGGTCGAGGTCATCGCCGCGGATCCGACGATGCGAGAGCAGTGTGAGACGCTCGTCGCTGCACCCGACGCGACGCTCCTCGTCTACGACGGCCGCGTCCCGTCAGCGCTGTTCGTCGTCGACGACGTGACGTTCTTCGCCGTGACCGACGACACCGGCGCCATCCAGGGGCACGTCCAGACTGCTGACCCCGCAGTTCACGAGTGGGCCACGGCCCGCATCGCCCGCTACGCCGAGGCCGCCGAACCGCTCGAACCGGGGGGTCTCACGGTGTGAGAACCCTCCCGGCCGGTGCGGCTATCGACGCACTCGTCCAAGGAGGGGCTGGTGAACGACATGAACGTCACCCAGTCACTCCGGCGGCGGTTCGCGGGACCGAGCTTCGAGAAGAACGTCGGCGGCATCGAGCGCGTCCTCCGCCTCGGGGTCGGTGCGGTCCTGGTGGCGGTTGGCGCGTCGGTTCTCGTCGGCGTCCTCCCGACGAGCGTCGACACCGTCCCCCGGCTGGGGGTCTCGGCGCTGGCGCTGCTGGCCGGAAGTCGGATGGCCTGGACCGGCTACACGCAGAAGTGCTATCTCAACCACCGGCTCGGCCGCAACAGTTGCCGACGCTGACACGTCGCTGCGGCACTTTAACCGACCCTGTAACACCGGCAGAACGCTCAACGTGCGTACTGTGCAAGCGGTGTGTGCTATGGCAGACAAGGACGACCTCCGCCAGCAGTTCATCGACGCCTTCGAAGGCGCAGACTACCCCGTGAACAGCCCGATGGATCTCGTGCCCGCGCTCCCGAGCGGCCCGGCCACGAGCTTCGAGTCCGGCGACTTCTCGATGACCGCCATGGAGCTCAACACCAAGGGTGGCGGCAGCCAGGACTTCCCGTACGACAACGTCGAGGCCCTCGTCGACGACATCATGGAGGGCCTCGAAGAGCAGGGCCACATCTGAGCCGGTCGCGAACGCACGACACAACCCTTTTACTGCAGGTCGCGAACCGAGTAGCGTGCACCGCGATACGTTCGCGAAACTCGCGCTGGTGACGTTCGGTCTCATCCTCGTGAGCTTCGTCGTCATGGGGTTCTCGCGGATCGTCCTCCCGTACCGCACGGCGCGCCTGCTCGCTGCGCCCACGATGTCGCTTGCGGCTGTCGGCGTCGTGGTCCTCTTCGTCCAGTCGGTCCTCGCGGTCTCCGGACTCCGACCGCTCGAAGAGTGAACCGCAATAGCTCAAATTCCGGTTTGATGTACCGGAAAGGGCTTTCTGCCGGGCGACCTTTGCTCGACTCGATGGGACTGTTGCCGTCGCGCGTGTTCGCGAACCCCGACCCCGAGGCGCCCCGCGTCCTCGACATCGAGGGCGCCGATGCCGACCGAGCGTTCGAAGCCCTCTCCTCTGAGACCGCTCGCCGTATCCTCGCCGTCATCTACGAACAGCCACGCACCCCGACAGAGGTGCGCGAAGAGGTCGGCACGTCGCTCCAGAACGTCCACTACCATCTCGACAAACTCGAATCGGCGGAGCTCATCGAGCCCGCCGGCACCGGCTACTCGGAGAAGGGCAACGAGATGACCGTCTACGCCCCGCGCAACGAGGCGCTCGTGCTGTTCGCGGGCCACGACCACGACCGGTCACGACTCGAATCGCTCCTCGGGCGCGTCCTCTCGCTGTTCGTCGTGCTCGTGACCGCGACGGCCGCCGTCGCGCTCCTGACGCGTGAGCAAGCTCGGGAGGCGGGCGGACAGGCGGTCTCGCTCGCTACGGAGTCGTCGGCCGACGGTGCTGGCGGCGCGAGTGCCGCCCCCACACAGCCGGGGCTCGTCGAATCGCTCGTCGCGGAGCCGGCGTTCCTGTTCTTCCTCGGCGGGGTGCTGATGCTCGCCGCCATCACGGCGTACTGGTACGTTCGGGAGTAAATCGGGGTTACGCGGGCGCTTCTTCGGTTTCTTCAGCGGGAACCGTCTCGATGAGGCGGGCGATCTCCTCGGGAAGCGACTGCTCGCCCGTCTTCGTCCGCACCGTCACCATGCCGAACGGCGCGACGTCGAGCACCAGCAGCTCCTCGCCGGGTTCGACCCCGGCGTCGGCGAGATACCGGAGTTCCTCGTCGCCCTGATGGCGAATCCGGCGGACGATCACCCGGTCGCCCTCGCTCGCGGTGGCGAGCCGGGTGGTCTCGGCGGCGTCGGGGAGCTTGAGGTCGCGGTCGGGAATCGGGTCGCCGTGGGGGTCCGAGACGGGGTGGCCGAGCACCTCCGCGATGCGGTCGGTGAGTTCGTCCGAGACGTGGTGTTCGAGCCGGTCGGCCTCCTCGTGGACGTCCGCCCAGTCGTAGTCGAGCGCCTCGGTGAGGAACGATTCGAGCAGGCGGTGGTGTCTGAGGATCTCGAGGGCGACGACCTCTCCCTCGTCGGTGAGCGTCACGCCGCGGTACTCCTCTCGGTCGACGAGCCCGCGCTCCTCGAGCTTCTTGATCATGCTCGACACCGTGGGAGGCGTCACGTCGAGATAGTCGGCGATCTCCGAGGTCGAGACGCGCTCGCCCGTCTCGTTCTCGATGGAGTAAATGGCCTTGATGTAGTCCTCCATCACGGCGCTGAGCATCGTTGCCCTCCGTAGTATCCGGGTGAGGATAGTTCTTTACACCGCGTCGTTCGGGTCGTACTCGGCCTGCATCCGAGCGACCTCGGTCGCGAACCGCTCCCGTGTCTCCGAATCCTCGACCGTATCGAGGTTCTGTGGCTCGGCCTCGACGGCGGCTTTCGTCTCCCGGGCCGGCCCTGTGAACGACGTGAGCGCCCGTTCCTTTCGCAACACGCGGGTCCCGTCGGGTGTCGCGTACAGCAGGATGACGATGTTCTGTTCGTCGTCGGAGAACGTTCGCTCGACGAGCCAGACGCGAACCGTCTCGCCCGCCGCCGACTGTCCGTGCGTGTCCATACTGACCTATCGGTCGGCCGAACGGATAGCTGATTCGTCGAACGCGGCGTCGACACCATCAGTCGGCCGGCTCCGACACCGGGTCACGCTGTTCGGTCGCGGCGGTCGCGGCGGTCGGCCCGACCAGCCCGAGCTTGCTCACCACGACGGCGAGCAGATACACTCCCACAGCCACCAGAACTATGACGCCGCCCGCGGTCGCCTCGTAGGCGTACGAGAGCGTGATACCGACGAGCACTGCCACCTCGGCAAGGACGACCGACCAGGCGAGCGCGGCGCGGAACGACGTTGCGAGCTGGGTGGCGGCTGCGACCGGCACCACGAGCATCGCCGCGACGAGGATGACGCCCATGATCTGCATCGCGCCGACGACGACGAGCGCAGTCAGCACGACCATCATGCGGTTGTACCAGTCGACGGGGATGCCGGCAACTTCGGCGGCGACCTCGTCGAACGTGACGAACAGCAGCTGTTTGTACGTCACGACCACCGTCCCGACGATGAGACCGAACAGCGCGAGCAGGATGGCCGCGTTCTCGACCGAGACCGTCGCGAGGTTGCCGAACAGGTACTGGTTGACGCCGACAGCCAGCCCACCTGCGTTCAGCGAGATGAGGACGGTCCCGAGCGCGAACCCGGTCGACAGCACGATGGCCATCGACACGTCGTTGTAGGCGTCGGTCACCTCAGAGATGACCTCGATGAGCAGCGCCGCGAGCATCGCGACGACGATAGCGGTCAGATACGGCGAGATACCGAACCCCCCGACGGCGTTCGCGAACAGGCCGACGGCGACGCCGGCGAACGCCGTGTGTGCCAGCGCGTCGCCGATGAGCGCGAGCTGTCGATGGACGAGGAACGTCCCGATGAGCGGGGCCATCACCCCGATACAGATGCCGACCAGGAACGCCCGTTGCATGAAGCCGTACGTCAGCATCTGGATACCGAACTCGTCGGCGACCGCACCCACGAACGCCATCCACGCCTCGACGAGCACGGCGAGCTGGTCGAACGGGACCACGAGCGGCATCATCCGAGTGCCTCCGCGAACGCCGTCGGGTCGGTGCCGTAGGTCCGCGCGAGCGCGTCGCTGCCGACGAACTCCTCGGCCGGGCCGTCGAAGAACACCTTGCGGTTGAGACAGACGACGCGGTCGGCGTTCGTCGCCACCGCACCCAAATCGTGCTCGACGAGGAACACGGTGATGCCCTCCTCGTTGAGTTCGTTCACGAGGGCGTAGAACGCCTCGACGGACTCGGCGTCGACGCCGACGGTCGGCTCGTCGAGGACGAGCAGGTCCGCCTCCGCAGCGAGCGCCCGGGCGATGAACGCACGCTGTCGCTGACCGCCCGACAGCTGCGTGATTCGGCGGCTGGCGAACGCCGTCATCCCCACACGCTCGAGCGCGGCCTCGACGACTTCTCGGTCCTCGCTCCCGACGCGGCCGTAGCCCGCGTGCGCGAACCGCCCCATCGTGACGACCTCGCGGACGGTGACGGGCATCGCCTTCGCGGCGGCGGCGTGCTGGCCGACGTAGCCGATGCGGGTGCCGTCGTCGAACGCGGTCGCGGGCTGGCCGAACAGTCTGACCCCGCCGCTGTCGGGTCCGAGCAGCCCGAGCCCGAGCTTGACCAGTGTGGACTTCCCCGAGCCGTTCGGGCCGACGAGCGCGACGAACTCGCCAGACTCGACGCCGAACGTCACGTCCTCGACCACCGGGGTCGAGGTGTAGCCGAACGTGACACCGTCGTACGCGAGCACGGACTCGCTCATTCGAAGTTCCTCCACTGCTCGGCCCAGCCGTCGGGGCCGACCTCCTTCGGGAGCTTGTTCCCGAGGACGACCTCGAACGTGGGCATGTTGATGTTGTAGGCTATCTCCTCGTACCCCCACTCGTTCTCGACCCAGTCCTCGCGGACACCGGCGTACGGCGTCACGGGGAAGTACGCCTCGACGCCGGTTTCGGTGACGAGCTGCTTGGCGGGCCGGCGGGTCTCGAAGACGCCCGCCCCCACGTACTTGATGTCGTTCTCGTCGATGACCTCCTTCGCCTCCGCGATGTCGGAGGGCTTCACGTCGCCGCTGGCCGCGAGGTTCGTCACGAGCGGCCGCATCTGCACCCCGTATCGGGTGCCGATGTACTGGAAGGCGTTGTGCGCCGCCAACTGGACCACGTCACGTTCGGCCGCGTCGAAGATGGCCTGATAGTCGGCGTCGATCCGCTCCAGAACCTCGGTCTTGTACGTCTCGGCGTTCTCGCGGACCGTCTCCTCGTGGTCGGGGACGAGGTCGACGAACCCCTCGGTGATGTTGTCGACTGATTGCTTGGCGCGCTGTGGGTCGAGCCAGAAGTGGGGGTCTCTCCCGCGGTTCTTCCCGACGCCCTCCTCGTCGGGGTCGAGACTCGCCGCGAGCGACTCCAGTTTCACGCCCTCGCGGACGTTGATGAGTCGGGTGTCCGCGTTATCGTCCTCGAGCGTCTGGATGGCGCGGTCGGCCCACGGCTGGAAGTCCTCACCGACGTGGACGAACGCATCCGCCTCGATGATGCGTCGCGTGATTGACGCGTTCGGCTCCCAGCCGTGGCCGTGAAGCCCCGTGGGCACGAGGTTCTCGACGGTCAGTGGCGTTCCGGCTGCGATTTTTCGTCCGAAGTCGAAGAAACTGAAGAACGATGCGACCGCAATCGGTCCTTCGCCGTCCGACCCGGTGTCGTCGCTGGCTCCACCGAGGGCTGTACAGCCAGCGAGCCCAGCAGCACAGGCTGCGCCACCGAGTTGGAGGAGGTTGCGACGGGAGAGCCGAGCAGTCGTACGTTCGCCGTGTTGCATGTGCGCCATCACCATATGAGATTTGACGTGTCTAATCTAATCTTTGCCAAGCTCCAATTTATACGTTTGCAATTCGGCCAGCGGGGACGCAGCACACGGCATGGAAACCGTTTTTCGCGGCGCGCCCGGAGACCGGGTATGGAACTACGAGCCGTCGCGGACCTCGCGCCTGACGAGCGGACGGCGCTGTTCGAGCGGGACGCCGGGGTCGCGGACGCCCGGGACACCGCCCGGGACATCGTCGGCCGTGTCCGCGAGGAGGGCGACGTCGCGCTCCGCCAGCTCTCGAAGGAGTTCGACGACGTCGACGTGGGGAACCTCGACATCACCGACGAGGCAGAACGCGCGTACGAGCGCCTCGACGCCGACCTGCGTGACCACGTCGAGACTGCCGCGGCGAACATCGAAGCGTTCCACGAGGCGCAACTGCCCGACGACTGGCGCCGCGAGTTCGACGACCGCGAACTCGGGCGGCGCTACCGCCCCCTCGAACGGGTGGGCGCGTACGTCCCCGGGGGGACTGCCGCGTACCCCTCCAGTGCGCTGATGGGGGTCATCCCGGCGAAGGTAGCGGGCGTCGACCACGTCGCCGTCGCCACTCCCCCCGCGGCGGACCTCAACGACACGACGCTCGCTGCCATTCACGTCGCCGGCGCCGACGCCGTCTACCAGGTCGGCGGCGCACAGGCCATCGCGGCGCTCGCGTACGGCACCGAGACCGTCGCTCGCGTCCAGAAGATCGTCGGCCCCGGCAACCGGTTCGTCACCGCCGCCAAAGCAGAAGTCCGCGAGGACTGCGAGATCGACTTCCTGGCGGGTCCCTCCGAGGTGCTCGTGGTCGCGGACGACACGGCCGACCCCGAGCTCGTGGCCGCGGACCTCGTCGCCCAGGCCGAACACGACCCGAACGCATCCGTCGTCGCCGTCACGGACGACGAGGCGACGGGCGAGGCAATCGTCGAGGCGGCCCACGAGCAGGCCGCCGACCGCGACCGCCGTGAGGTCATCGAGCAGGCGTTCGAGAACGACGCCTCGGGCGTGTTCGTCGCCCGGTCGATGTCCGAGGCCGTGCTCTTCGCGGCGGAGTACGCCGCCGAACACCTCTCGATTCAGGCCGACGAGGACGAAGAACTGCTGGAGCGCATCGACGTGGGTGGCAGCGTGTTCCTCGGGCCGTTCTCCCCCGTGGCGGCGGGTGACTACGCCGCCGGCCCGAACCACGTCCTTCCCACGGGCGGGCTGGCGAAGACGCACGGCGGCCTGTCGGTCGACCACTTCCTGGTGTCCCAGACCGTCCAGCGGCTCGACCGCGACGCCCTCTCGGGCATCGCCGACACGGTCACGGCACTCGCGGAGGCCGAGGGGCTGGAAGCACACGCCGAGAGCGTCCGCAAGCGGTTCGAGGAGTAACGCTGGCGCCAACGTTTTACCGGAGTAGCCGAATCCAATACACATGAGCACCGTCGACACCTCGGACGTCGTCCGCGCCACCGAGGACGCGGCCTCGCAGGCCCTCGACCTCATGGAGGTCGAGGGGATGGACACGGAGACGGGTGGCCTCCGCCTGTTCGTCCAGCAGGGGGGCTGTGCCGGACTCTCCTACGGGATGCGCTTCGAGCACGAGCCCGAGGAGGACGACCGCATCTTCGAGCACCACGGGCTCCGCCTCATCATCGACCCGTCGAGCATGAACTACATCGAGGGCTCGGTCCTGGAGTTCGAGGGCGGCCTGCAGGGCGCGGGGTTCCACGTCCAGAACCCGAACATCGAGAGCGAGTGTGGCTGCGGCGAGTCGTTCCGGACGTAGCCGCCGCTCGCTGGTCGTCGACGCCGCCGGGGCAGTCGCCCCGGCTCGCTGCTGCGCGCGTTACTGCGCGTCCGACAGTTCGAACGCGACTTTCACTTCCGCCTGGTACTCCCGGCCGTCTACGGACGCGATTTCGACGCCCAGTTCCTCGACTTCGACCCACTTCACGTCGTCGATCGTCGCCTCCGCTCGGTCGATGGCGTCGTCGGCTGCGGCGTCGAAACTCTCCGGACTCGTCCCGATCAGGGTGATCTTCTTGAAGACCATCGCGTCCCCGGGTTGGCGGGGGTCGGTCGTAAAGCTATGCCCCGTGCTAGCTCGTGTCTGTTTCCAGTCGCGCGGCCAGCGCCCCGACCACGTCCGTGAGGTAGGCGGTGCCCCAGACGGCGACGAGTATCGCACCGAGGGTGTTGAACACGAGGTCGAGCATCGTGTCGTCGAGGCCGTACTGGGTGAGCACCGAGTCGCTACCGAGTGCGGCTGCGGCCTCGCCGATGATGAACTCTAACACCTCCCAGAACACGCCGAACGCGATCGTGACGAGCAGGATGAACACGAACATGAACTTCGGGGGGAGGCGGACGTCCTCGTTGTGGACGTCGACGGCGCGAGCCACCGAGTAGCCGACCGCAGCGACGACGCTCGCCGACAGCGCGTGGGTCATGTGGTCCCACCACCACGTGTTCTTGTAGAACGAGCCGTTGGGAACGTCGAGCCCGGCGCTCTGGAGCACGACGACGACGGGTTCGGGAAAGCCGAGGGTGCCGAGCGAGTGGAGGAACACCGCCGCCGTGATCCACAGCGTCAGGCCAGCGTCCATCGGAATCTCGTAGTCGCGTTCGAGTATCGGTGGGAGCTGCGCCACCGCGAGCGCGACGGCGGCGTTGACGACGATGCCGGTGTTGCCCCGGTCGAGCCCGATGAAGAAGATGCCGATGAGCCCGACTTCCATGAGCCACGTGAGCTGGCGCTGTCTGCGGGCGCTCACGCCGAGTCGGTCGCGGAGCCTCACGGCGTCACCTCCTCGAGCCCGGGAATGCCGTCTTCGCTGCGACGCCGTCGCCGGAAGTAGAACTCGAAGACGACGCCGGCGCCGACGCCGGCGAGGAAGGAGGCCACGAACTCGAGCATGAGTCGGCGCTCGGCGTCCGCGAGTGCCGCTTCGGAGGCGTTCACGCCCTCAGGCGGCAACAGCAGGGCCGTCCCGAGGAACACGTCGGAGCCGTAGCGGACGACGGCCCAGACGCCCGCGGCGGCCATCGTGGCGATGACAACGAACGCGACGGCGAACCGGTAGTCCATCTCGACGGGCGTCAGCAGGTCGAGTTCGACGGCGACCACGAGCGCGAGCGCCGCGACCGAGAGGTACGCCGCGACGTTCCCACGGAAGGGCGTGAACTCGACGGTGAGGACGCGCGCGACCAGCGGGAGGACCGCCAGCAACAGCACCTCCCACGGGAGCATCGCGACCGCGTCGCGGTACTTCACCGGGGGGATGAGTGCGAGCGCCGCTACAGCGACTGCGAACCCGGCCCACAACAGGTCGTTCGTCACGACGCTGGCGACGGCCACAGCCAGGACGAACAGGATCAGCGCCCACGCCAACACGGCGTTCAGTCGGGCCGCCTCGAGGACGGACCCGACCCCGGAATCTCTCATGGCCGGTCGTAGGAACGGCCCGACCTTATGTCCACAGGCCGACGTAGACGAGCGTGTAGCCGATGACCGCGACCGACACCGCGGTCAGGCCGGTCACCACCGCCCGAAGCGGGTGGCTACGGAGGTCGGCGAGCGACCGCACCTCGACCAGCGGTAGCGGGGCCGCCAGCAGCGCGCCGATGGCGAGCAGCGAGAACACGAAGTGGTACGAGACGTCGAGCGTTGGCGCCGGGAGCAACAGCGCCGCGCCGGCGAACCCGACGCCGAGGCTCGCGCGGCCCGCGAGGTAGTCGGCGGGGTCGACGCCGTCGAGCCAGAGGTAGACGCCGAGCGCGAGCCACGCCGTCGCCAGCTCCAGATACAGCGGCGCGAGGAGGTTCAGCGTCGGATCGGCGAACAGCTCGGGGCGGGTGGCGATGAGCGTCACGTCGAGCGGGTAGAGGAACGCCGGGGGTTCACCCGTCAGCAGGTCGCCGAACGGATGCGACAGCAGACCGAGCGCCGCCGCCAGCCCGACCGTCCGGGGGCGGAGCGCGAGCCGGTCACCGAGGCTCGTCAGCGCGAGGACGACAGTCCCGAACACGAGGAGGACGCCGGCAGCGACGACTCCCGAGACGGCAGCGGTGATGGCGACGGCGCCCGCCACGACGAGTATCGCGACCGCCTGCGTCGTGCGGGTGCTAAGCGCCCACGCCGTGGCCGCCACGGCCATCGCGCCCCCGACGAGCAGCGAGTGGGTCACCGCGCGGTGGACCTGGTTCCCGGTCGCCCAGAACCCCGTCGCGGCGTCGAACACGCCGTCCGCTCCGAGGAGGCCGAGGGGTGCGTACACCATGTCGGCGTCGGGTGCGAGGCCGAACGCGCCGGCCAGCAGGCCGACCGCGAGCGCCCGCTCCCGGGACCAGCCGGCGAGGTGTGCGACGGCTGCCGCTATCGCGAACGCGACGAGGCCGTGGCCCACGAACATAGCTCGTCGTAGTCGACGTGCAGATAAATATTACGCGCCGTGCGGTGTGTCAGCGTGTCGGTTCCCGGTGCGTGGGTACTCAGTCTCACCGGTTGGCACGTTGGACTGCCCTAGTCCGCGTCGTCGAGTTTCGTCCACTTCTTCTCGATTTCGGCGTTCGCCCGGACCACGGTGTCGTCCTCGACCGTGAGCCGCGTCTTTCTGAGTTCGATGGCCTTCACCGTCCCGACGGCGCCCCCGATGTCGACCTCGTCGCCGGGGTTGAAATCCGGGTCGCGAAGCAGATAGACCCCCGCGACGGCGTCGGCGATCATCCCCGAGAGCGCGTACGAAACCCCAAGCGCAAGGAAGCCGGTGGCAGTGCCGAGCGACGCGGCGATGCCCTCCAGCCCGACGATGGCGAGAAACGAGAGGACGACGCCGAACGTGAGGAACACGAGGACGATGGTCGCGAGGAACTGCCGGTAGACGGGCGATTCACCCGGTAGCGCCCGCGAGAGGGCGTACCGGACGGTGGTCATGACGAGCTTGACGCCGATGACGGCGACGACGAGGAACACGAGCCCAGCGATGAGCTCGGGGAGCGCGTCGACGACGTCCGCGACGAACGTACCCAGCGCTTCGGCAACGACGTCCTGAACCATGTGAGGGGGCTCTCACCCCTCGGTGAAAAGGCTACTCAGGGTGCGGGCAGCACGTCGGGGTCCGGATGCAGCACCTCGTAGCCGGTGTCGGTCACCGACACCACCGCCCAGTCGTAGGGCGGTGTCGACTCGTGCAGTTCACGGTGGACCCGTTGCGCCCGTTCGGCGGGCGCAACGAAACACCGAAGTGTGCCGTCCTCTCGGGCGTTCTCGGGTTCGGCAGTCGTGACGTGGACGACACGCCACTTCCGCGTCGCACGGAGCTCCTCCCCATCGCGCTCGACTTCGTATCCCAGCTCGCGGAAGATGTCTCCCGCCTCGTCGATGAGTGGTGTGCTAACAGCTCCCATTCGTCCGTAAGTTCCACGCGGGAGGGAATAACCCTTTGCACCTGTCGTGTGGGTTATGTGTCGTCTCGGTGTCGCTCGCGGGGTCGTGCGGTCGCTCCCTGACTCGCGTGTCGCTCCCCATGGTCGGTTTCGCTGGTCATGGCTCGGTTCGCTCGCCCTCGCTGTTCACGGCTCCCTTCGGTCGCCGTTCACCATACCGTGCCGCTCGCTTCGCTCGCGGCACGCGCTACTCATGCGCAGCGTCCCACTCGTCCGCCCGCTTGAAGTTCTCACAGTTGTTGCACTGTACGCGCCCCATCGAGTCCATCGCGTTCTCCGCCGTCTCGCAGTTGCCACAGAAGTAACCCCACCGTCGCTCCCGGTCGGTGTCGACGTAGACGACGAAGAACGGGGCTTTCGACCCGCGCTCTGCCTCCTCGCGGTCGACGTACAGCGTCTGCCCCGTCGGGCCTTCGAGTTCCTCCAGCGCGCTCATGCGCCGCCGTAGCCGCGTGGGCGACCAAAACCCTCCGGTTACGTCTCGACACCGTTTTTTCGCCCCCGGTCGACCACCGAGCGTGACCCTCCGACTCCTCCACTACTCGGACATCGAGAACGCCTACGACGACCCCGAGCGACTCGGGCGACTCGCCGGCACCATCGACGAGCGCCGGGACGACGACACGCTCGTGTTCGGTACCGGCGACAACACCTCTCCGGGCATCCTTCCACTCCTGACGCGCGGCGAGCAGGCGCTCGACTTCTTCGGCCGTGTCTCACCGCACGCCGACACGTTCGGCAACCACGACTTCGACTACGGCCCCGACCGCGCGCTCGACCTCGTGGACCGCGCGCCTCAGCCGTGGATTTGCGCGAACGTCGAGCGGAACGGCGGCCGATTCGGGGAGTCGGTCGACGTCCGTCCCTGGCGCGTCTTCGAGCAGAACGGCTCCCGAGTCGGCGTGTTCGGGCTCGTGACGCCGCGCACCGCCTCGATAAATCCGAACACCGGCGACGTCCGGTTCACCGACCCGATTGCCGCCGCCGAGGACGCCGTCGACGCGCTCCGCGAGTCGGGCGTCGACCACGTGGTCTGTCTCTCGCATCTCGGTACCGGCGACGAGGAACTCGCCGCCACCGTCGACGTCGACCTCGTGCTCGGCGGGCACAACCACGCCGAGCGACTCGAGCGACTCGACGACACCCTGCTCACGCGCCCCGGCGTCAACGGCGAGGTCCTCCTCGAAATCTCGCTCCCCGAACGCGAGGTGACGCGCCACGTCGTCGCCGACGGGCCGCTCGACGAGACGGTTCGCGACCGATTCGAGGCGCGCATGGCCGAGGCGGGCGTCGACGAGGTGGTCGCGCACGTCGACGAGCCGATCGAGCGCACCGAGACCGCCTGCTTCCGCGGCGAATCGCGCATCGGGAACTTCGTCGCCGACGCCTACCGCTGGTTCGCGGACGCGGACGTCGGCCTCCAGAACTCCGGCGGCATCCGCTCGGGATCGCCGCTCGACGGCGACGTGACGCTCGGCGACCTCATCAGCGTCGTCCCGTTCGACGAACCCCTTGCCGTCGCAGAGGTGACGGGCACCGAGCTCACGACCGCGTTCGCGCAGGGTGAGGGCTCGCGGCTCTCGTTCGGCGAACCCGACTGGTGGCACGCGCACGTCTCGGGCGCGACCATCGAGTACGACCGCGCGGCAAACGAACTCCGCTCGGCGACGGTCGGCGGCGACCCCATCGACCCCGACCGGCGCTACCGGGTCGCGCTCGCCGACTACCTGCTCCACTCCGACGACGAGTTCCCGGTGCTCGACGAGGCCCACCGCGTTGACACCCTGACGACGCAGTACGAGGTGCTGGCGGCGTACGCCCGTGCAGTCGGCATCGACCCGGTCGTGGAGGGGCGTATCACCCACACATAGTAACATTGACCCGGCCGGCCCCGCCAGGAGTGGATAATGACTCTCGTCGTCGTGCCGGTCCGGTACCCGCTGTCCGAACACTCGCGGGCCACGCTCCAGGAGGCGATCGATCTCGCGACTGAACACGACGCCGAGCTGACCATCCTCCACGTCAACGTCTACCAGAACGACCGTCACATCAATCGCGCACAGCTGAAACGCGCCGTCGAACGCGAATTCGGCCGGCTGGAGTATGCCCGCTACGTCGTCCGCACGGGGTTCCTCGTGGAGGAGACCATCCTCGACGAGGTCGTCGCAGAGGGTGCGGACTTCGTCGTCATCGGCCGGAAACAGGCCTCACGCTGGCGGCGGATGGTTCGTCGACTGGTCGACGACCCGGACGTCGAGGCGTTCCTCCGCCGGGAGCTCGACGCGAAAGTCGTCACCGTCAGTCTGTCGTAGCGTCGCTGTCCGGGGCCGACTCGTCGGCATCGACGCTGGCGTCTGGCGGCTCACGCCGCAGGTGCTCGGGCGGGCCGTCGGTCTCTCGCATCGCCACCTGCATCTCGCCGCTCGTCTCGTCGAAGAACAGGTGCTGGTGCGGGTAGGCGATCTCCACGTCGGCGTCCTCCAGCAGCTCCCAGAGCTTCGTCTGGACCTTCGAGCGGACGGTGAGGAGCTTGTACGGCTCGATGGCCCAGTAGCGGAGCCGGAGGTTGACGCCATGGTCGGCGAAGGTGTCGATGTAACACGTCGGCGCCGCCGGGTAGCGCGCCCCACCGATGCGGATGTCCGGGCCGCCGCCGATGACGTTGTCGACGTCGCGGGCCGCCTGCTCGATGAGCTCGCGCGCCTCCGCGATGTCGGACTCGTAGGTGACGAGCACGTCGAGTTTGAGTCGCGTCCGGGAGTCCTCGGCCGAGAAGTTCACCACGTCACGCTCGCGCATCGAGCCGTTCGGGACGATGAGGAACGTATTGTCGAGGGTGAATATCTTCGTGTAGCGGAGCGTCACGTCCTCGACGAAGCCGTAGGTGTCCTTGTCGGAGAGGTGGATCATGTCGCCCACCTCGTAGGGGCGCTCCGAGAGGACGAACAGCCCGTTGATAACCGAGCCGATGATGGGTGCGAGGATGAACCCCAGCACGGCCGAGAACACCGACAGCGAGATGACGAGGTCACTCGCCTGGAACCCGAAGAACGTCAGCGCGATGAACCCCGCGAAGATGATGATGGCGCCCTGAATCCCGCGAAGGATGGTTCGCGTGACGCTCGGTCGCCGGAACCGACGGGCGATACGCCGGCCCAGTATCTGCCGAGCGAGGCTCGACACGTAGTAGGCGACGACGATGACGATGGCCGCCGCGAAGAGCCGGTAGAACGCCGTCGGTACGAGCTCCGGGAGCCATGGTGGTGGCTGGAGCCCCGTTCCGGCCCCCCCGGTGCTCCCCGGGGGCGTCGGTGTCGGCGTCGGTGTCCCCGCTTGCGGCATATCGCGTCCGTCGCCCGCCCTGCGAAAAAGGGTTGCGTTGCCGGTGGGTGCCACACCAGCTAAGCCCCCCCGGACTGATACCAGGGGTATGTCACGAGCCGACCCCAGCTTCGCGGTGAGCCACGACGCCGACGCCTCCGAGACGCTGCTCTGTGGGTTCTCGGAGGTCGGTCTCGCTGGTCTCACCGCCGCGGACTATCTCGTCAAGCAGTTCGACCTCGAACAGACCGGCCACATCGACGTCGAACAGCTCCCGACCATCACGCCGTTCGAGAACGGAACCCCGCGGCACCACACCCGACTGTTCTCGCGTGACGACCTGGAGTTCACCGTGCTCGTCGGCGAACTTCTGGTGCCGGCGTACGCCGCCGACCCGTTCAGCGAGGCTATCCTCGAGTGGGCGGAGACGGCCAGCGTCGAGGAGATCGTCGTCGCCTCGGGCGTCCCCACCCCCCACGGTCCGGACGACCACCGGCCGTTCTACATCGCCTCACGCGACTACCAGGCGGCACACGACCTCGCAGCAGCCGACGTGAAGCCGATGTCCGGTGGCTTCCTCGACGGCATCAACAGCGCCATCACGGCCCGTGGGATGAGCTCGCCGCTCCAGACGTGTGTGTTCACCACGCCGGCCCATCCCCAGACGCCGGACGCCGAAGCCGCCCTGCGGCTCCTCGGTGCGATAGACCGCGTGTACGACCTCGGCCTCGACACGGGTCCGATGGAGACGTTCGCCAGCAAGATCTCTCGCTACTACGAGGAACTGGCAGACCGGATGGCCGCACAGGAGACCGCGGACCGTATGCCCGAAGATCGGATGTACATGTAACCGCACGTCCGCCGCGTCGACCGACCGTCCCCCTCGGTACGCCGCCGTGTGGTACCGCTCGGAGACGCCCCGTTTTATGCGGGACTCGGGTGCAACCACGTGTATGACTACCGAACGGTGGTCGTCACGGGTGGGCTTCCTGCTGGCGACCGTCGGCGCGGCCGTCGGCCTCGGGAACATCTGGCGCTTCTCCGCCGTCGTCGGGCAGAACGGCGGCGGGGCGTATCTGGTCCCCTACCTCGTCGCGGCGTTCGTCTGTGCCGTCCCGATGCTGCTCCTCGAACTCACCGTCGGCCGTCGACTCCGAACGGACGTCGTCTCGGCGTTCCGCTCCGTGCGAGCCGAGTACGCGGTACTGGGATGGGTCGTGGCCGGTGGCGTCCTGCTCATCCTGAGTTACTATCTCGTCCTCACGGGCTGGGTACTCGGCTTTCTCGTGTCGTGGCTCGCGGGGTCACAGACGACCTTCGGCCCGTTCACCGCGAGCTGGCTCCCAGTCGGCTACTTCGTCGCCGCGACGGCCCTGACGGGCGGCATCGTCTCGCTGGGCGTCCGGGGCGGCATCGAGCGCATGGCGACGGTGGTGATGCCGACCGTCTTCGTCGTCCTCGTCGCGCTCGCCGGCTACGCGCTCACGCTCCCCGGTTGGCAGGAGGCCGCGGGGTTCCTGTTCACCCCGCAGTTGTCGGTGCTGTCCGACCCTGGCATCTGGAGTGCCGCGTTCGGGCAGGTGTTCTTCTCGCTGTCGGTCGGGCAGGGAATCATGCTCACCTACGGCAGCTACGTCGACGAGGCGACGAACCTCGTCACGTCGTCGGTGCTGATTACCGTCACCGACATCGGGGCCGCCGTCGTCGCCGGGCTCGTCATCTTCCCCATCGTGTTCAGCTTCGGACTGCAGCCGACGCTCGGGACGGAACTGGCGTTCACGACGCTCCCGACGGCGTTCGCGGCCATGCCGTTCGGTCGCGTCGTCGCCGTTGCGTTCTTCGGCCTGCTCTTTTTCGCTGCGCTCTCGTCTGCCGTGTCGCTGCTCGAAGTCGGCGTGGCGGCCGCGACGAACAGCACGACCCTGTCTCGCGAACGAGCGACGCTGCTGCTCACCGCCGGCGTGTTCACCGCCGGGATTCCGTCCGCGCTCAGTTACAGTCCCGTCCGGCTGAGCCTCGCCGCCCGCCCGGTGCTGGACCTGATAGACGAGTCGGTCGGGGCGTTCGCGTTACCGGTGTCGGCGCTACTCATCGTCTTCGTGTTCGTCTGGGCAGCCGACGCCGTCGACCTCCGGCGCGACCTCGGGGTGTTCGACCCCCTCGTTCGGTACCTCGTTCCGGGCGTCCTCGTCGTCGTGACGGCCGCGAAAGCCGTGGGAATCGCTCGCCCGACCTGGCGACTGCTCGTCGACCACGCTCGCGATGGCGACATCGGCCTGGTCGTCGCGGGCGGCGTTCTCGTCGTCCTCGCCGGTATCGGATGGCTGCTCAGGAATCGGGGGCTGGTGTCGATGGAGCGACAGCGGCGGTGAGGTGCCGCACCGACACGTCTCCGCCGCGTCGGCTGGGCCACGGATAAATGACCCGGCAGAAGGGGCCGTGGACGCTATCCATCTCCCCTGTCTACGGGGGTGTATGAGTCGAAGCGCGACCCCCACTGGCAGCCCGCCTCGCCGAAAGGCCACACTGTTCTGTTCGGTGTGTGGCCACGAGAGCGGCTACGGCGGGGACTGGATACGCCGGGACGAGACGCTCGTCTGCCCGGACTGCGGTTCAGTCGTCGTCTCCCAGCCGGCGTTCGGCGTCCCAGCCTAGGGCTGACTGGTCCCCTCGTCGGTGACGACGTTGTCGACGAGGTGGATGGGTGTGGCGTCGTACGCCGGGTTCACGACGTCGAACCCTTCCGCGGGCTCACGCATCACTTCGCTCGGGCTGCGGAACTCGTTTTCGAACGCGAAGCCGCCGCGCTCGATGATCTTCGAGGACGAGCCGACGACGTGGACTGGGACGGCGAGGTCGTTCGCCGTCGCGGCGATGGGGAACGTCCCGATGCGGTTGTAGTAGGTGTCGTCGACGATGCAGGTCATCCCGAACGCCACGAGGTCACAGTCGTCGAGGACGTGCCCGACCGCGGCGTCGACCAGGAGCGTCGGCTCGACGCGGTCGATACCGGCGAGCGTCCGGACGGCCTTCCGCCCGAGGTAGCGGGGGCGCGCCTCCGTCACGTAGACGTCGAGGTGTGCGCCGTCGCGGGCGGCGAGTTCGATGGCCTCCAGCAGCGTCGAGGAGTAGTCGTGCGTCAGGAGGGTCGTGCCGTCGGTGAGCAGGTCCGCGGCGTTCTCCGCGGCCTTCCGCTTGCCCGTCTCGACGGCCTCGACCACCTCGTCGATGGTCTCGGCGGTGCGCTGTTTGGCGGCCTCGACGTCGTCGAGGTCGGCACCGTCGACGGCCGCCACGATGTCGTTCTGTGTCGTGTGCAGCGAGGCGTGCGACGGGTTCGCCCGCTTCAGTGCGTTCGAGTTGCGTTCGAGGTCGCGGACGTACTCCTCGACCGTGGGGTACTCACGGTCGAGCAGCTCGCGCAGCGCCCCGGCGGCCTTCACCGCGACGACCGACGAGGAGTGGGTCTGCATCTCCTCGATCTCGGCGACGGTCTCGTTTATCATACCGGGAGGACTCCGGGAGGCGGCAAAGACCTTCTGGGTCGGTGCGGTAAAGCGGCTGCCGTCCGTACGGGACGCATGGTCGCCGTCACCTACCACTGTCCGCGGTGTGGGTCGCTCGCGGAACTCGACCGCGACGCGTACCTCGCGGACAAGTGTGTCACCCCTCATCCGCTCGACGGCTGGGAGTACGCCTCGCCGTGGGAGGCGTACGAGGACGCCGAGGGCGTCGAAATAGTCTGTGGCGCGTCGGAGACCCGGGACGAAGGCTGTGGCGAACCCTACTACCTCTCGTTCGTACAGTTCGATGCCGGCGAAGAGCGCCAGCCCCACACGTCGGTCACCGACGCGACCTTCGACTTTCTGCGGCGCTGATTCGAAACCGTGAACGTACACGAACGTTCAGGTGAAACCGCAAGACGGTGGTCGGGTCGAGACGGAACCCATATTAACCGAGCGTCGAACATGCAACGATATGGCCCGCTGTCTCAACTGTGAGTCCTACGTGTCCGAACAGTACGTGAAGGTGTTCGCCCCGGACGGCTACGAGAGCGTCCGCGTCTGCCCCCACTGTGAGGACAAGATGCGCGACGGGAACGGCGTCCGTGAGGCGCGCGCGCCTCGCCAGCAGTAAGTTCGATTCACCGCTACGCATCGTCGTTCTCCCGAGCACCTCCCTCACGAGAGTCGTCGGTAGCGCCACGGCTCGGGAGGTCCCCGCTCGATGTCGCGAAAATGCGTCGTGTGCGGGCAGTCAGCCCTTGATGTTGCAGACGGGGAACGTCCGCGCCACCTTGTCACCGATGCCGAGCGCGTCCGAGACGCGGACCACCTCGTCGATGTCCTTGTAGACGCCGGGGGCCTCCTCGGCGATGGTCGCGCCCGACTGCGCCTTGACGTACACCTTCTGGGTGTCACGGAGGTCGTCGCGGACGTCCTCGCCCCAGAACTCCTTCTTCGCCTGCGTCCGGCTCATGAGCCGACCAGCGCCGTGGGCCGTCGACCCGAACGTCTCCTGCATCGAGTTCTCGCCGCCGCGGAGGACGTACGACCCCGCGCCCATCGAGCCGGGGATGATGACCGGCTGTCCCGTCTCCCGATACGCCTTCGGGACTTCGGGACGACCTGCCGGAAACGCCCGCGTCGCGCCTTTCCGGTGGACGTACAGTTCACGCTCCTCGCCGTCGACGTCGTGGACCTCCTTCTTCGCGATGTTGTGCGCCACGTCGTACAGCAGTTCCATCTCCATCGACTCCCACGGGCGGTCGAACACGTCTTCGAACACGTGGCGGGTCTCGTGCATGATGAGCTGGCGATTCACCCACGCGAAGTTGATGGCCGCACACATCGCGCCGTAGTACTCCTCGGCGAGCTGTGAGCCGGCGGGCGCGGCTGCGAGCTCCTTGTCCGGCAGCTGCGACAGGAGCCCCGAGTGTGCCTGCTCGATCTTTCGGAGATAGTCGTTGCACGTCTGGTGACCCAGGCCACGCGAGCCACAGTGGATGAGCACGACGATCTGGTCCTGCTCGAGCCCGTAGGCCCCTGCGACCTCGTCGTCGAACGTGTCCGTGACCCGCTGGACTTCGAGGAAGTGGTTGCCCGAGCCGAGGCTCCCCAGCTGGTTTCGACCACGGTCCTTCGCCTTCTTCGAGATGGCGGACGGGTCCGCGTCGGGTCTGTAACCCTCGTCCTCGCAGTGTTCGAGGTCGGCCTGGGTCGCCCATCCCTCCTCCAGTGCCCAGTCCATCCCGCGTTCGAGCACGGCCTCGACGGTCGCCTGGTCGCCCTCGACGACCCCGCCACCGCCGAGCCCCGACGGGATGGCCTCGAACAGGGCGTTCACGAGTTCCTCCTCGTGGCCCTGGACGTCCTCGTAGGTGAGATTTGTTTTCATCATTCTCACGCCGCAATTAATGTCGTAACCGACCGCTCCGGGCGAGATACAGCCGGTTTCGGTGTCGATGCCCGCCACGCCACCCACGGGGAAGCCGTACCCCTGGTGACCGTCGGGCATACAGAGCGCGTACTTCTGGATGCCGGGGAGGTGCGTCGTGTTCTGGAGCTGTTCGAGCGTCTTGTCGTCTGCGATCTCCTCTAAGAGGGTGCGACTGGCGAGCACCCTAGCTGGAACGCGCATGTCGCTGGACTGGGGAATCTCCCAGACGTAGTCGCGGACGCGATGGAGGGTGACGTCGCCCGCCTCGAAGGTCTCGGTCATACTCATCCTCGGCTACGGGCGCCGGAATAGCTTTCGCTCGTAGTGTCGGCCGACCGTCTCAGTCGGCGGGCGTCGGAGCCGCCCGGTCGGCTGCCCGGCGTGCACCGAGCCAGCGGTCGAGCGACAGCGGCCCGCCGCCGAGGGTGAACACGGCCGACGAGAGGCCGAACAGCGAGACGTGTGCGAGCACCGGGTCGTCGGGCAGGCCGAACAGCGTCGTCGTGAGGACGACGAACGCCAGCGCCGCGCTCGCGCGGGTGAACAGCCCGGCGACGAGTGCGAGCCCGAGCCCGATCTCGACCAGGCCTGCCCCGAGCACCCAGACGCCGGGGTCGACCGGGACGACCGCCGTGAGGTCGTACTTCGCGACGACCTGGAGGGCGCGAGCGGGGTCGAGCAGCTTCTCGACGAGCCCGAGATAGACGAACGTCGCGCCGAGGCCGACGCGGAGGACGGTCGGCACCAGTCGGGCGTACGGGTCGATGCGCTCGCGTGCGACCGTGGCGAGCCCGCGGATGGGGTCGACACGGCTGTAGAGCGTGCCGGGCGTCTCGGCGACCCGCGCGAGCAACTCGTCGGCGCTGGGCGTTCCTCCGCCGAGCAGTGCGATGGCGACGAACGCGAGGGGGTACTCGAGCGCCAGCAGCATCGCGGGATCCACGGCCAGTCCAACGACCCAGAGCACGAGCCCCGCGATCGCCACTGTGCGGGTGGCGAGGCCGACGAGCAGGAGGAACCCGACGGCGACGAGCAGCGGTTTCGTGCCCGGGAGGATGACGTTCGGCGAGAAGTAGTAGCCGGCGAACCCCGCGCCGAGCGTCGGGAGGCCGACGGCGAGCCGGAGCATCCACGGCACCAGCTCGCGGTAGCCGTCGAGCGTCACGCGCAGTACCTCGAAATCTCGAACCGTCGGTGCGACGCGGAGCCACGTCACCACTCCCAGGAGGACGACCAGCCCACCCCCGACGAACAGGGCGGCGTTGGTCGGCTCCGAGAGCGTTGCGAGCAGGAACTGGACGGCCTCCGCCGCAGCTGTCGGCGGGTCCGTGACGTAGTCGACGTGCAGGGGCCAGCGCATGAGCGACGTAGTGAGGGAAGACGGGTACCGGTTTCGACGGTTCCCGGCAGTTGGGGCGACGTATCAGACGTCGAAGACTACGTACGCCTCCCAGCCCTCGGAGGTCTCCTCGACGCGCATCTCGGAGTAGGTGACGGCCTTCACCTCGCGGGCGACCACCGCGTCGAGCGGGACGGCCTGCGCGGAGCCTTCTAGCACCCACTCGCCGTCGCCCTCGACGCGGGCCTCGTGGGCGGCCGGCAGGACGTTGCGGACGTCGCGCTCGTAGATGAGGTCGTCGAGGTACTCGAACAGGAGTGCCTCGCGCGACTCGGCACGAACGGTGACGGGGAACCGCTCCCCCGTGTCGGGGACGGACTCACACATCGCGGCGGTGAGGCCGTCGGCGACCGCGGCGAACGTCTCGCCGAGGTCGTCGCCGTGGGCTTCGACCGCCACGTCGGCGGTGTGTTCCTTGAGTTCGAAGCTACGCATCGTCGGCCCTGCCTGCCTGCTCGGCGGGGGTCCCCGAGGTCGGTTCACGAGTCTGTTCGTCGCGTCCGGAGGCTTCGGCGGGTGTCGTCTCGGTCGTGCCGCGGTCGTCGGCGTCCCGGCTCGCTCGTTCAGCCGGGGTCGGCCCGGTCGCCGCGGGGTCGCCGTCCTCTCGCTCGCGGTCGGCGATCTTCTGTGCCGTGTCCGAGTGCTCGGGGGCGACGTTGTCCACGTACTCCTCGATGCGGTCGTCGGGGACCTTAGGGTCACCGCGGCGGACGTCGGGCGACTCGTCGTCCGGTGACACCTGCTGGTCGACGCGCTCGATCTGACCGAGCTCGCGCATCTCGCTCGCCGAGAGGCCACGGAGTTCGGCGTCGTCCTCACCGATGGCGACGCCGGAGGTGACTATCGAGCGGATCCCCTGCTCGACGGTCATGTCTACGTCGAAGACCCGGTCCTTCGAGACGTGGATGACGAACCCACCCATGACGGGGTTCGGCGCCATCGGCATGAACAGCGTCACCATGTCGTCGTGGCCGGTGCCGTCCTCGATGACGCCAGGGGTCTCCGCGGTCTTGAACGCGACCGTGTACGACCCGTCGCCCGGATACTCGACGAGTTTCACCTCCTGGAAGCTGTCCGTATCCGAGTCGAGGAGGATCTCGGACATCTCGTTGAACGAGGTGTACACCGAGCCGACGCCGGGGATGGCCTCCATCACGTCGTCGAAGCTCCGGCCGACACGGTCGCCGCGTGAGGAGAACTCCGCGACGAAGCCGAGACAGAAGACGACGGCGAGGAACGTCAGGACCGTGACGCCCTCGATGAGGAGCTCTTCGGTGCTCTGTGCGACGAACGGGCTGCTCTGTATCGCCCCCGTGATGGGGTCGAGTCGGGTCGAGATGAAGTTGAGGACGAACCCGAGGATGAGCAGCGTCACAGCGAGCGGGAGGATGATGGCCGTCCCGGTGATCATCGACCGGCGAACCAGCTCCTTCGGCCCACGCGGCCGGCGTGGCTCGGAGCTGTCGGCCTCGAGTTCCTCGGGCGTTACCATGTGTCAGCTGTCTCGGGGCCGCCGTGAAAGCGTTGCGGCCGCTCGGTATCGCGTGCAGGCAGTCCCATGGGCGTAGGAACTATATTCGCCGACTCGCTACAAGTGCGGTAGTGAGTGTCAACATCGAACTGCGCGTCGTCGGGCGGGGGGACGACACCCTCGTCGACGAGGCGTGGGAGCTCAAAGAGCGCATCCGGCGTGAGGAAGGGGTGTTGCGCCAGCGCCGCGGCTTCTTCACCGATGCCTACCGTCGGTCGACGGTGTACGCGCTCGTCGAGCGCGGTGTCGAGGACACCCTGGTGGGCTTTGCCGCCACCCGCCGCGACGGCTATATCCTGTTTCTCGCGGTCGCTCCCGAGTACCGTGGCGAGGGGTTCGGCCGCCGGCTCGTCGCGGAGGTCGCCGACAACTACAGCAGCGTCACCTGCCACGCCCGCACCACCAACGAGAACGCGCTGGAGTTCTATCGCGAGGTCGGCTTCCAGATTCAGCGTCGGGTCGACAACTACTACGAGGACCGCGGCGACGCCTACTACCTCCGGCTGGGCGAGGACTCGCTGAAGGAGAAGCTCTCGCGGTTCATGGGTCGCTGACGGCTGCAGTCGCCTGAGCGGAAGAACACACTTTTGGCCTCGACCACCGTCGCTTCCGAGAGCTATGGACGAGCGGACCCGCGAGTACCTGAAGGGCCGGTTCGGCGACCACTACCGCCGGAGCGACATCGAGGGGCCGCCCGCCGCGAACGAGCGCGAGTGGGGGCACATCCCCTTCACCGCGGGGTCGGGCACGACGATGGTGCGTCACCAGTCGTGGCTCGACGTCGCGGGCGGCGCGTCGCTCTCGGACTTCCTCGCTCGCGAGAAACCCCGCCACGTCTACTTCTCCGCGGGGCGGTACCGCAACCCCGGAGCGGGCCGCATGAGTCAGAAGGGGTGGCGCGCCTCCGACCTGGTGTTCGACCTCGACGCCGACCACCTGCCCGGCGTCGACCCCGAGGAGGACTCCTACGCGACGATGCTCGACACCTGCAAGGACGCCCTCCTCCGACTGCTCGACTTCCTAGAGGGGGATTTCGGCTTCGAGGACCTCACGGTCGTCTTCTCCGGGGGTCGCGGCTACCACGTCCACGTCCGCGACGAGGGCGTCCTCGACCTCGACCGCGAGCAGCGCAGCGAGATCGTCGAGTACGTCGCCGGCCCGGACATCGAGTTCGCGGACGTGATCCGCACCGAGGCGGTCGGTGGGATGGGCCTGAAGAATCCCACGCAGAAGCGCACCCTGCCCACCGACGGCGGCTGGGGCGCGCGCACCCACCGGCACCTGATGGAACTCGTCGACGAGGTGCGCGACCTCCCCGAGGACGAGGCCATCGCACGGCTCCGCGAGTTCCCGCGCATCGGCGAGGGGAAAGCCGCTGCGGCGTACCGTGCGGCGACCGAGAACTACGACCAGCTCGCGGCCGGCAACGTCGATGTTCATCCGGCGGTCGTCAGCATCGCCAAACTCCTCTTCGAGCGCACGCTGGAGGAGGACTACGCGCCCATCGACGAGCCCGTCACCACCGACATCAACCGGCTGATTCGGCTGCCCGGGAGCCTCCACGGGGGGTCCGGGCTCGTGGTGACGCCCGTCGCCCGCGACGACCTGGCCGACTTCGAGCCGCTGGTCGACGCGGTCCCCGAGACGTTCAGCGACCACGAGATCGCGATAAAAGTGACCGACGGCGGCCTCGTCGAGTTCGAGGGCGAAGCCTTTACTATCCCGGAGGGTCACCGTAAGGTCCGTGAAGCGCTCGGCGTGTTCCTGATGGCACGCGGCCGGGCGGAGAAGGCTACAGAATGAATCTGGACGAACTCCAAAGCGTACAGAGCCGGGAACGGCAGGCGAGCAGCCTGCAGAACCTGCGCTCCTCCTTCTATCAGGACGCAGGTGAGTTCATCCAGCAGCTGACACGCGAACGCGACCGCGCCGCCGAACGCGCGGACGACCCCTTCTCCTCTCCCGAAGTCCGTCGCCTCTCCGACGACATCCAGACCGCGAAACAGACCGTCGAAGCCATCTACGAACGCCGCGTCGGCAAGGTGGTCAAGATGGCCTCCATCGCCGCCGCGGACATGCCGACCGACGACGAGGGCCTCACCGACGAGGAGGCCCAGCTGTTCGACACGCTCGTCGCCCGCATCAAGGAGAACCGCGGGCACGTCCTCGACGAGGTGCTCGAAGGCGAGGGCTCTGACCTCTCGTGTGCCCGGGACGTCGGTGCCGTCGACACGGCCACAGAGTCGGACCCGGAGCCGGCGTCGGAACCGGCATCGGTGTCGGAACCGGCGCCCGAACCCAACGCCGCGGCGGAACTCGGGCTCGACCCGACACCGGAGTCCGCCAGCGAACCAGGCGAACCGGTCAACGCGGCTGATATGATGGGAACCGGTGACGACTCCGAACCGGGACCAGCCACCGACGCGCCGTCAGAGGCGCCCCCGGCGAGCGAGGCCACCGCGGCCGCGGAGCGAACGGAAGTTCCCCCGGAGGCGCCGCCCGCTGGGGCAGCCCGTGAGTCCGAGTCCGAGCCCGAACCCGAGCCGACGACCGACGAGTCGGCAGATTCGGGCGCCGGGCAGCGCTCGGTCGAGCGGACGACCGTCCACGTCTTGCAGGACGTCGGCGAGATCTTCGGCGTCGACGAGCGGACGTACGAACTCTCCTCGGACGAGGTCGTGACGCTGCCGTCGGCGAACGCGGAGCCGCTCGTCGAGCGGGAAGCTGCGAAGCGGCTGGAGTAGACGGGGGCTTATCGCGGGGCGCGTCGAGACAGTACCGTGAAGTGGACACGCCGGACGGTCCTCGCGGCGGTCGCGCTCACCGCCGGATGTACGTCGCCGACGGGCGACGTCGAGTCCCCTGCGAGCGCCACGCGCACGACCGACACAGGTTCAGGTACGACGACCGCGAACCCTGCCTCCATGTCACCCAGCGAGTCGACGCCGTCATTCCAGGAACTCGACCTCCGGGAGGCCAACGTCGTCGACGTCGAGTGGTCCGGCAGTTCGGGAGCGGTGCGGTTCGACGTGACCCTCTACCACGACGATGACGGCGAGGACGGCTACGCGAACTGGTGGCAGGTCGAGATGCTCGACGGCCAACAGCTGGGTCGTCGGGAACTGCTCCACGCGCACAGTACCGCGCCGTTCACCCGGTCGGAAACCATCGAGATACCCGACGGCGTGCCCTGTGTCGTCGTCCGCGGCCACGACCAGACCCACGGCTACGGCGGCCAGGCGATGCTCGTCACCCTCGAGTCCGGCGCGACGAAAGCGGTCGACCAGGGTCCCGAGACGCAGTCGTTCACTGTCGGGGACTGTCCCTAGCGACGGGCGAGCCGCCCGGTCGCAACCCACCGTTCGTACGCCTCGCCGAGCCCGCGTCGGTCGCGCAGCCGGAGCAGCGAGTGCGGGAAGCCAGCGGGAAGCATCACGTCGAGCGTGCGGAGTGGCTCGTCCTCCAGCGCACCGTCCTCACGTCGTTCGATGCGGAGCGGGTCGAACTCGCGGCCGAACGCGGGAGCGTGGCCCGCCTGATGGACCCGGACGACCGTCGGGGCGTTCGGACAGAGGTAGACGTCGTTGCCGCGGGTGTAGCCACGCATGCAGTCGGTCTCCCACCACGTCACCAACCCCTCGCGAAGCGAGCCGTGTTCGGGGAGGTGGCCGTCGCCGTCGCCGACGTGGACGTGGTACCCCCGGAGGTAGTCGTACCAGTTCCGCTCGTGTTCGACGACGAGCGGGTCGTCGCTGGTGCCGTCGTCCGGCACCTCGCCGACGCGGGTCACGACAGCGTTCCACCCGGCGACGACCACGAGCGCGACGCTCGCGGCGGCGAGTTGGAGGGCGCGCATGGCTGGCCGTGCGACCGAACGGTTTGAGTATCTTGTGTCGAACCATCGGTCGTGCGCACGCTGCTCGTCACGAGCGAGGAACCGCTGTACCTCCCGCGGTACCTCGAACCGGTCGTCAGCGAGCACGCCGCCAGCATCGAGGCCGTCGTCGTCGCCCCCCTCCCCCGTTCGACCCGCGAGCAGGTCCGCCGGCAGTACCGCATGTTCGGGCCCCTGGCCTTCGTCCGGATGGGGGCGCGATTCGTCGCGGGGCGGCTCGCCGACGTTCTCTCGGGCGGGCGCCCGGTCGGGGGCCGGTATCACTCGGTCGCGTCGCTGGCGCGCGCCCACGACGTGCCGGTGTGGCACGCGCCCGACGTCTCCGCCCCGACGTTCGTCGATCGCGTGCGTGCGGCCGACCCGGACCTCCTGCTGTCTGTGGTCGCAGGGCAGAAACTCGGCCCCGATCTCCTCGCTGTCCCCGACGACGCGGTGAACCTCCACGGGTCGCTCCTCCCGAAGTACCGGGGGCGGGCGACCGCCTTCTGGCCGCTCTACTACGGCGACGACGTAACCGGGGTCACCGCCCACCGACTGACCGACGAGTGGGACGCCGGCCCCATCGTCGAGCGGCGCCGCGTCCAGATCGCGGACGAGGAGACCGTCCACTCGCTGTACCTGAAACTCGCCGACTGCGGTGGCCGGCTCGCGTGCGACCTGCTCGACCGCTACCCGTGTGCGCTCGAGACGGAGCCGAACGAGACCACCGACGGCGACTACCACTCGCTACCGACCCCAGCACAGCGTCGTGCGTTCCTCGACCGCGGTGGCCGGTTCGCCTAGCCACGTTCGTGGATAGTTCAGCGAAAAACGACCGCCAATTGAGCACGGATTCGTGGGGTTGATTAGCCGTGGCCGCCCACGCCTCACCAATGACCGAGGTCATCGACGGCAACGCCGTCGCCCAGACGATTCGTGACTCGCTCGGCGGCGCAATCGACACGCTCGACGACGCGGGCGTCACGCCGGGGCTCGCGACCGTCCTGATGAGCGACGACCCCGCGAGCGAGACGTACGTCTCGATGAAACAGCGCGACTGTGAGGAGGTCGGTATCAACGGGATTCACGTCGAGCTCGACACCCACGCCCCCGCACAGGAGCTGTACGACACCATCGACGACCTCAACGCGGACCCGGACGTCAACGGCATCCTCGTCCAGATGCCGGTCGTCGACCAGGTCGACACGCGCCGCGTCCTCCGGAGCGTCGCACCCGAGAAGGACGTCGACGGCTTCCACCCCGAGAACGTCGGGCGGATGGTCGCCGGCAACGCGCGGTTCAAACCCTGCACCCCCCACGGCATCCAGAAGTTGCTCGAACACTCCGGCGTGGAGACCGAGGGCGCCGAGGCCGTCGTCGTGGGTCGCTCGGACATCGTCGGCAAGCCGATGGCGAACCTGCTCATCCAGAAGGCGCCGCTCGGCAACGCGACCACGACGGTCTGTCACTCCCGGACGAAGGACCTCGCCGCACACACCCGCAACGCGGACATCGTCATCGCCGCCGCTGGCGTTCCCGAACTCGTCGACGGCTCGATGCTCAAGGAGGGTGCGACCGTCATCGACGTGGGGGTCAACCGGGTCGACGCCGACACGGAGAAGGGGTACGAACTCGTCGGCGACGTCGAGTACGAGAGCGCGAAGGAGGTCGCCGGCAAAATCACGCCCGTCCCGGGGGGCGTCGGGCCGATGACCCGCGCGATGCTGCTGTGGAACACGGTCAAGGCGGCGAGCGAACAGACCGGCGTCGCGGTCGACCTCGACTGAGTGACGCCGGAAGACCTCGTCGCCGCGTGGGACGGTCCGGTCGCTCGCTTCAGCGAGACCATCGCGCTCTCTGCCGAGGAGTGGGCGGAGGGCCGCGACCGCGATGACCTCGCCCGGTGGGGCGTCGGCGCCGCCGTCCAGGACGACGACGGCCGACTCCTGCTCGTCCGCCAGCGTGACCAGTGGATGCTCCCGGGTGGGATGCTGGAACCCGACGAGACGCACGCGGCGGGTGCCGCGAGAGAAGTCGAGGAGGAGACCGGCATCCCCGTCGAGATCACGGGGCTCGGCGCGGTCGTCGAACAGACCTTCTCGAACCCGGCAGGCGAGACGTTCGAGTTCGCGTTCGCCGCGTTCACCGCGACGCCCGAGCACACCGAGCTTGCAGACGACCCCGGACTCGACGACGAGGCCATCGAGGCCGCCGCGTGGCACGCGCGGCTCCCCGACGACACGTTCCAGCGCGAGATGGTCGAGACCGTCACCGACGGCTGAGGTTCAAGTAGGAAGGGGCGGCCAGCGGCCCCATGCACTGACGAGTCGCCGTCGGCAGGCCGAGGCTGGAGTGTGGTGAGCTGCCGACGGTGGGGTCCCGAAGCCGCCTGTTCGCTACGACGTTCTACCGAGTCTGTCGAGCCGGTCGCGTGCGGAGGCCAGCGCGCTCTCGTCGTCGGCGAGGAGATACTGCTCGAGGTCACGGACCACGCCCACGAGCTGTTCGCTCTCCGTCGTGGGGACGTCGCCCTGCAACGCCTGCACCCGCTTGAGATGCTCGCCGAGCGTGCCGAGCGGCTCGCGGACCAGTGGGTCCGGTTCGGCGTCGAGGTACGCCCGGAGGTCCGACCGGTAGGCATCGACCGCCTTCGCGTAGGCGAGTCCCCGCGAGTCGCGAAGGCTGTCGGGGACATCGTCGACGGCGGGGCGCTCACCGTGGTCCGCGCCGCGCAACAGCGAGAGGAAGTAGAACTCCTCGTCGTCGGTCACGCGGGCGGCCCGACCCACGATGTCGGCGACGACCTGTAGCTCCAGCGCCGCGAGGTAGGTGTCGTCGAGCGGCTGGAGTTCGCCGGCGTCGACGAAGCCGTGCTGGCGGGTGAACGGCCGCGTCTCGCTCACGGCCCGTTCGGCGACCTCTCGGAGCGTCTCGCCGTCCTCCAGCGCGTTCCGCGCGGGTGTGAGGTCGAGCGTCGCCGTCGAGGCGGTGTGGAGCTTCCGATCGTCGTCGACGCCCACCGAGCGCATGCTGCCACAGTTGGGACACTCGACGCTTCCCGTCTCGTAGTACGACCAGCGCTCGCCACACGACTGGCACTCGCGGGTGCCCCGGACCTTCATGTTTCTCTCTCGGGAGCGCGGCGACAAAACCGTCCGGGTTGCCGGCGACAGGTCGACCTGCACGACCGGCAGGCTTTATCCACGGGGCACCACTACAGACGACTGCGATGTCGTCATCCGCATCCTCGAACGAGGATAGAGTAAGTCGCCGCGAGGCGGCTGGTCGAGAAATTCTCCCCCGATAGCACGGTCACCGTCGACCGCGGGGAACTGGTACTGCACGTCGGCAGCAAGTCGTACGTTCTGGAGCGCGAGGAGGCCGCCCAGCTGCGGGACGCCCTCGGCGACGCGCTGACGCGACGAGACGAGTTCGTCTACACCACGGGTGAACACCGCGAGGACGGCAGTTACGTCGTCGCGCGGCGGGGGGCCGACTCCGCCGGTCACCGCAAAGTGTTCGAGTCGTTCGCGCAGGTCGACCGGCTGTACGAGCGCCTGCCCGAGGCGTTCACGGCCGAACACGTCGGCCGGACGGGACTCACCGGTGGTCGCCGCCACATGGTGGTGCGCCACTTCGTCGAACATCCGGCGTTCGACTGCGAGCTGGTGTCCAGACAGCCGCTCACCGTCCGCAAGCGCGGTTAGTCGCTCGCCGCGGTACGTTTTTGCTCGGTCCGCCGGTGGGATAGGTATGCAGCCACGACCGAGTACGTTCTCCATCGTCGCCCGCGACCCCGAGACGCGCGCCATCGGCATCGCGGTCCAGTCGAAGTTCGTCAGCGTCGGCAGCGTCGTCCCGTTCGTCGCCGCCGACGCGGGCGCCATCGCTACGCAGTCGTTCGCCAACGTCAGCTACGGTCCTGATGGACTGGACCTGCTTCGCCGTGGCCACGACGCCCAGTCGGTCGTCGACACGCTCACCGCGGGCGACGCCGAGGCCGCCTCACGACAGGTCGGCATCGTCGGCCGCGATGGGAGCGTCGGCACGTTCACCGGCGACGACTGCTTCGAGGTCGCGGGCGATATCCAGGGGGAGAACTACACCGTCCAGGGGAACATCCTCGAGAACGAGGAAACGCTCACCGCCATGGCCGACACGTTCGAAGCCACTGACGGTGGGCTCCCCGAGAAGTTCATCGCCGCGCTCCACGCCGGCAACGACGCGGGCGGCGATTCGCGCGGCGAGCAGTCGGCCGCGCTGTACGTCGCCAAGCCTGAAGGCGGCTATGACGGGCGGAACGACCGCTGGGTCGATGTCCGCGTCGACGACCACGAGCATCCAATCGACGAACTGGAGCGCGTGTTCAAGATCTACGACGTGACCTTACTCGCGCGCGAGTCGCCTGAAGAGACGCGTGAGTTGACGGGTGAGACGGCCGAGGCCGTCACGACGGTGCTCGCGGACCTCGGATTCTACGACGGGACGCCCGGCGAGACGTTCGACGATGGCGCGCGCGAGGCGCTGGAGGACTTCCGAGGGGTGAACAACTTCGAGAACCACGACCTCGAACTGCTGGAGGACGCGCTGGCCCGCGGCTGGAACGAGGCGTCCGGCGAGGGGGTCGACCGCGTGACCGACGCCATCTGGCACGGGCTCTCCCGGCTCGACCGGCTGTAGAATCGCCCCCTCGCGGGGGTTTTTGACGCACGCGGCCGAACACCACGGTATGCGTGACGAAGCGGAGATCCGCGAGCAGTACGAGTTCCTCAAAGAGCAGCTCGACAGCGAGGAGATGAAACACGAGGGCGTCAGGCAGATGTTCACCTACTACAAGCGCGCGCTCGGCTGGGTGCTCGAGGAGGAGTACATCTGAACGGTCGTTCGGCGTCCGGCGGTTTCCGCTGGCGGTATCTTTAAGTAAAACGGTCACATTGCCTCAGGTGACGCTTCGCTTTGGAGGGCCGAAGCGTCAGCGGGGACCAATTCAGGGCGGCAAGCGTCCGGCCGGTTTTTCCCCGGCCGGATCGCTTTCCACTCGTTGACTACACCACCGAGCAGCCGCTCTCGGATACCGTGTGTCGAAAAAACTTCGAGCAGCGGCGTTCAGCGCAGTTACTCGATGCTGAGGTCGCCACCGTCGTCGCCACCGTTCTCGTCCCACTCCATCTCGAACTCGATGGAGAGCTCGGAGCCGGACTTGCCGGTCTCGCGTTCGACCTTCACCTCGAACTCGGGACGGGCTGGCACGTCGACGGTGTAGGATGCCTCGCCCGACGAGAGCGAGATGGCGTCGCCGGCATCCAGGTTGTCGGCGACGGTGCGCAGCAGGTCGGCGATCTCGGCGCGGCTCATCCGCCGTTCGGATTCGAACAGGACTTCTTCCATATCCCGCCTACGTGCTTGGGATAAATACCCGTATCGGTCACGACATGTGTATGATAGGTACCCCGGAGTGAACGGGGGCTGATGTTGGACGTTCGTCGCCATATTCCGGCGGGTAGTCGCTTCGGCTGTCGGTTTGTGGTCGACCTGGGTTGATGGGTCTCGATGATTGTAACCCGGCCGATATATTTATTCCGTAGGCAGGCAACCACCTAGCAAGGATGTACGATCTCACTGGGTTCCAGCGCGACCTGATGTACGTCATCGCCGGCCGGGAAGAGCCCCACGGGCTCGCCATCAAAGACGAACTCGAAGAGTACTACGAGAAGGAAATCCACCACGGGCGACTCTACCCGAACCTGGACACGCTCGTCTCGAAGGGGCTCGTCGACAAGGGCGAACGCGACCGCCGGACGAACTACTACACGCTCACTCGCCGCGGCCGTCGTGAAATCGAAGCCCGCCGCGAGTGGGAGAACCAGTACGTCGACCTCGAGTAGCGTGCCCGAGTCCTGTGCGGCCACGTCACCACGAACGGTGACCACTTGGTGCGGTGCGTAGGGTGGTCTCGCGGACGACAATCGCCGTCGCCGGACTCGCCATCAGTCTCGCGATCAGCGTCGGCATCTATCTCCTCACCGACTCGCTGTTCGTCTTCTTGTTCGTGCCGTTCGTTCCGCTTCTGCTGGGCCGCGGCCGCGAACCGTCCGTGCGTCGCTGTCCGGTCTGCGGCTACGAGACCACCGACCACGCGTACGAGTACTGTCCACGCGACGGCACGGCGCTCGAACGGAGCCGCGAGTAGTCGTCAGTCGTCGGTTAGGTGGCCGCTCGCCGACTCCTCGCTGGAGGACGTGGACTCCGGTGGCCCCTCCATCTCCATCGGTAGCTCCGTGATGGTCGCCGGGTCGACCGCGAACGGCTTGATCTCGGTGCCCTCGATGAGCTCCGGCAGGACGAGCCGGACGAAGTGGACGACGAACACGAGGATGATGGGGCCCAGAAAGATGCCGTACCAGCCGAACAGCAGTGGACCGAAGATGTACGCGAACATCACCATCCCGACGTGGAGGTTCCGGCCCGAGACGTACGGTCGAAGGATGAGGTCCGGGATGGTGTCGACGACGACGAACGAGAGCGCGGCGAACGCGACGGGAAACCAGTAGACGGGTTCCGCCGAGAGGTACTCCGCGGCGAACAGGTAGATGCCGACGGGGAAGTAGACGAGCTTCATCCCGACGACCGGGATGAGCGAGGCGGCGCCCGCGAGCAGGCCGACGAGTGCCGGATACGGGATCGCCGAGCCTGCTGGCGCGAAGAAGTTCAGCACGGAGTAGACGATGGCGCCGATCGCGGCGGTGAAGATGGCGTTGAGGATGTTGCCCGAGAACACCTTGTAGAGATCGCGGTCGACCGCCCGACCGTACGCTACCAGGACGCCCTGACTGTCGGCGAACTGGCCCTGTGCCCATCGTGAGAGTCGCGGGCCATCCCGCAGCAGATAGAACGCGATGGCGAACATGACGAACGCGTGGAGCAGGCCGTTGCCGATGAAGCCGCCGTACACGAGCGCGGAGTCCGCGACGCCCTGGAGCGTGTCGACGAGGTTCGGGTCGTCGAGGAGGCCGCTGGGGTTCTCGACGATCTTCGAGACGTCGACGTACGGGCCGAGCGCCGACTCGAACGGCCCGAGCTCGACACGGGTCGCGGCCCGGCCGAACTCCTGGAGGCCGATGGCGATGGCGTACGCCAGCAGCACGAGGACGGGGAGCGCGACCGCGAACAGCGCCGCCGCGGCCGCGAGCGAGGCGGGCCGGATGCGCCGCTTGAACCGCTTGTACACCGGACGGGTCGCGTAGTAGAGGAACACCGCGAACACGAGTGTCCCGACGAACGAGTAGGCGACGAACAGGAGGGTGGCCGCGAGCACGGCCCCGACCGTCCACCAGACGGCTCGCCCCCGGTTCACGTCGCTCAGTCGCATACACGGACGTGGTTCCCCCCTATGATAAACCCCGTCCCGGTTTCGGTCGCCGCCGGCATCGGGTGGCCAGCGTGGCTGTCGCGTCTGCCGGAGTCGTGGCCGGTGGAACCGGGAGAGCTATTATATTCGTGGTCGGTGACTGTTCCCGAGTGAACGGGAGCGTCCTCAACGAACAGGTCGTTCGGCTGGTGCTGGCTGCAGCCCTCGGGCTCTTTCTCGGCCTCGAACGCGAGTGGTCGGATAAGGCGGCAGGCATTCGGACGCTGTCACTGACGAGCCTTCTCGGTGCCGTGTTCGTCGTCGTCGGGAGCGAACCGCTGCTGGTGGTCGGCGGGATCCTCGTCGTCGTGCAGGGTGCGCTGCTGTCCGGTCGCGGCCTCCTCGTCGAAGAAGAGGGGCTGTCGCTGACGACGGGCGTGTCGATGCTCGTCGCCTACGGCGTCGGTGCGCTCGTCGCGTCTGGATTCGTCATCGAGGGTGTCACCGTCGCGGTCGTCTCCTCGCTCCTGCTCGTGCTCAAACGCGAGCTCCATACCGTCGCCCACGGGCTCTCCCGCGAGGAGGTCCGGTCCGCGAGCGAGTTCGCGGTCCTCGCGTTCGTCGTCTTCCCGATACTGCCCGCCGAGCCGATTGCGCTGACGTTCGCCGGGCTCGAACTGTCCGTCGAACTGCGGGTCGTCTGGCTGATGGTCGTCACCGTCGCGGCCATCGGCATCGCCAACTACGCCATCGTGAAGACCTACGGCGGCCGCGGGGTCGCAATCACGGGGTTCTTCGGCGGGCTAGCCTCCTCGACGGCCGTCGTGGGGACGATGCTCGACCACGTCCGTCAGCGGCCTGCGGCGGTCTCCTACGCCGTCGCCGCGGTGCTGTTGGCGAACGCCGCGATGGCGACCCGGAACCTCGCCATCGCGCTGGCGTTCACCGTCGAGACCGGGGCGTTGCTCCAGGTCGTACTGCCGCTCGGCACCGTCGTCGTCGGAAGCGTCGTCGTCGCGTTGCTGGCCGCCGACTGGCGCGAGCGGGTCGACATCGAGCTCGAGACGCCGTTCCGGCTCCGGTACGCGCTCGGCTTCGGCGGAGTGTTCCTGCTCATCGTGGTCGCGGGGGGTGTCGCACAGGGGCAGTTCGGCACGCTCGGGCTGTACGTGACGGCGGCGGTCGCCGGACTCGTCTCCTCGGCGGGCGCGACCACCTCGGTGGTTCTCCTCTACCGGAGCGGCGCCATCGCGGGAGAAGTCGCGTCGGTCGCCATCCTGCTGGCGACGGCCGCGAGCATCGCGGTGAAGGTCGGGCTGACCACCGTCGCCTCGAACCGCGAGTTCACGCTCCGGGTCGCCGGCTACAGCGCCGGCCTGCTGGTGCTCGCGGGGGCGACTGCCGTGCTCTCGGTGTAGCCGAGTCGGCGAAGCGAACGGGCGCGGGTGAGTAACTTTTGCCACAACCATCGGTGTTCTTAACATACGCGTTTGCGTACGCCGGTTCATGGACCGAGAGACGGTCGAGCCGTCGGTCGGGACGCTCCCCGGACCGAAGGCGACCGAACGAGTCGACTACCACGCCGAGTTCGCCGCCCCCAGTACCTACGTCTACGGCTTCGTCTGGGACATTCTCGAGGACGCGACCGGGCCGTTCTGCACGGACGCCGACGGGAACGTGCTCATGGACTTCACGAGCCACGTCGGTGCTGCCCCGCTCGGCTACAACAACCCGCAACTCCGCGAGCGACTGGCCGAGTTCGAGCTCGTCGACCCGCTCAAGATCGCCGGCCAGGACTTCTACACCACGGCTGGCGACCCCACCGATCCGGAGTTCCCTGGGCCCGCAGAGCTGATGGACAAGCTGACGCAGGTGTCCAGCCAGTACGGCATGGACACGGTGTTCCTCTCGAACTCCGGGGCGGAGGCCGTCGAGAACGCGATGAAGATCTGTTACGACGACACCGGGGGGAAGTACGCCATCACGTTCGACGGCGCGTTCCACGGTCGTACCCTCGGGGCGCTCTCGCTCAACCGCTCGAAGGAGATCTACCGCCGGAAGTTCCCCGAGATTCCCTCCATTCACGACGTGCCGTTCTGTGACGACCGGACCTGTGAGCCGTCGACCTGCTCGTGTGGCTTCTTCGCGGGCGGCGTCTCCCAGCTCCGAAAGATGCTTGACCCCCAGCGCGGCTGGGTGAACGCCGACGAGGTGGCGTTCCTCATCATGGAGCCGATTCAGGGCGAAGGCGGCTACCGGTTCCCGAGTGCCGCGTTCATGGCGGAGGTCGCCGAGCTGTGTGACCGCCACGATATCCTGCTCGTCGCCGACGAGATACAGTCGGGGATGGGCCGCACCGGCGAGTTCTGGGCGTCGGACCACTACCCCATCGAGCCGGACATCATCACCGCCGCGAAGGGTGCGCGCGTCGGCGCGACCATCGCGAACGAGGACGTGTTCCCTGGTGAGAAGTCGCGACTCTCCTCGACGTGGGGTGCGGGCGACCTCGTCGCCTCGATGCAGGGGGCGCTCACCATCGACCTGATTCACGAGGAGGGGCTGCTGGCGAACGCGACCGCCCGCGGCGAGCAGGCGAAACGCACCCTTCGGGAGGCGTCGCTCTCGGCCGTCGAGGACGTCAGGGGCACGGGACTGATGCTCGCCGTCGAGTTCGACACCAGAGAGCGGCGCAACGCCGTGATGGACGCCGCCTTCCAGCGTGGACTGTTGACGCTCGGCTGCGGCCACAAGACGCTCCGGCTGCTGCCGCCGCTCGACGTGACCGAACGCGAGATTTATCTGGGGTGTGACCTGCTGGCCGAGGCCGTCGACGCCGTCGCCTGAGTCCGCTGCTTCCGCAGGGAAGCTTTACCTTCTTGGCGCGTGTTATCACAGCACATGTCCTCGGACGCAGATGGGCGCGGCGCAGTCGCCGGCAGTCGGTACACGCTCACCGAGCGGAACACGTTCGGCTTCCTCCCCGGCCCCATGACGGGCGTCTCCTGCCCCTCGTGTTTCAAAGACCAGCTCCTCCGTGACATCATCACCGAGGGGACGTGCAAACACTGCGGCGCGTCGCTGGAGCTGACGCTCTCAGTCACGGATTAGAACTGACGCTCTCGGTCGCAGATTAGAACTGGTAGCGGCGGTCGTCGTCGAGGTCCGGATACTGGTTCTGTCCGGTCATCTCGGCGTACGTCATCCCCGAGAGGTACTCGTCGTAGGTGCAGTCGTACGTCGACCGGAGGTGGAAGTCGAGGTTGCCGGTCTCGACCGCGCGCTGGAACAGCTCGTGGACCGCGCGGCGGACGAGTTCGTCGGGATCGTCGGGGTCGTACGCCGAGACGAGCAGCGCGAGTTCGTTGCGCGTCTCACGGTCGAGCGACACGTCGAGTTCCTCCCCGAGGTCGCTGTACGCATCGGTTACGTCCGTGTTGAGGTGGTCGAGGGTCATGGGAGAGCCTCGGGGTGACGTGGGGATACGGTTTACGGCTCGGGTGCCGTTCGCGGCGCCAGATAGTAGCGGTTCACGAGCCACAGCGTGCCGCCCACGACCAGCAGGAGGAGGCCGAGCGGGAGCCATAGCCAGCCGAACAGCGCGACGACGAGGGGGACCACGAGCAGGAGGAGGCCGGCGAGCGCGAGGGTGCGGGGATTCACGCCGGAGTCGTCGTGACCCGGCGGCAAAACGCTTTCCCGGTGCCTACAGCGGCCGTTTGACCTACTGGAAGACATTTACCGGAGTGCTGACACCCCTCTCCCATGCCCGCTACGCGCAGAGCGTTCGTCCTCGCCGCCGCGACCGGTCTCGCCGGCTGCACGGCGATGCCCGACGACAACACCCAGTCCCCTCCCGGCAGCCAGTCGACGGATACCGACGAGTCGTCTCCTGCCCAGAGCACGCCGGACGGCTGCACCATGGGTTACCACGTTACCGTCGAGGCGTTCGCGCCCGTGGCGGACCTCCCGATGACCGTCGAGGGTCCCGAGCGTGACCTCGTCGCGGCGGCCGTCGCGGAGGGCGATGCGGGCTACGAGACGTACGGGCAGTCCCCGCTTCGCGACGGCGTCGTCGCCCACGAGGGGGCCTACTACTGGCTCACCGTCACCGAGGCCGGCACCGAGACGGTCCCCGCGTACCTGTTCGACATCTCGTGGGAGAACGGCCGCACGGCGCCCGACGACGCGACGCTGTACGCCTACGAGGACCTCCCCGCGAATGACCGCGAGGCCATCCGGTTCCTCGTCCCCGACGGCGAGGGCGACGAGCTGGGAGGGCATCCCACACAGAGCTTCAGCGGCCGCGAACGTCCGGTTCCGTACCCCGACGGTGGCGACGAGTCGACGTTGCTCCCGGCCGACAACGTCTGGGTACGTTACGACGGCCGGGAGTACCGGGTCACGACCGGCTCGCGAACGACGACCGACCTGCATCGCTATCGGTACACCGCAGACCAGGTCGCCGAGAGCGACGCCGACCTCCGTGCGTGGGCGACCGAGCGGTACGTCGTGGACCTCTCGCTCTCCGAGACGCAGCGCGACCTGCTCGACCGCGCGAGTGGCGACTACTACGAGGAGTGTGCGCCGGCGTCGGACGCGCTCGAAGGGATCCAGGAACAACTCTCCGACGACGTGGCGCTTTCGCACGGCGGTGGCTGGTACGTCGCCGTCGACGACACCCGGCACCGTCTCGAGATTCTGCAGTGGGTCGAGTGAGAGAACGCCACCACTAAGCGCCCGACGGCCCTACGACGGGCAATGAGTGAGGCCACGCAGTTACCCGACGACGTCGAGGCCGTCCGGGCGGCGCTCGTCGACTGGTACGAGGCCGACCACCGCTCGTACCCGTGGCGGGAGACGACGGACCCGTATCCGATTCTCGTGAGCGAGGTGATGAGCCAGCAGACGCAACTCGACCGCGTGGCCGAGGCGTGGCACGACTTCATGGACGAGTGGCCGACCGTCGAGGCACTGGCCGCGGCCGACCGCGCCGACGTCGTGGGATTCTGGACCGACCACTCGCTCGGCTACAACAACCGCGCGAAGTACCTCCACGAGGCCGCCCAGCAGGTGGTCGAGGAGTTCGGCGGGTCGTTCCCCGAGGACCCCGACAGCCTCTCGGAGTTGATGGGGGTGGGGCCGTACACCGCGAACGCCGTCGCCTCCTTCGCGTTCAACAACGGCGACGCCGTCGTCGACACGAACGTCAAGCGCGTGCTCCACCGCGCGTTCGACGTGCCGGACGACGACAGCGCCTTCGAGCGTGTCGCCTCGGACCTCATGCCACCGGGAGCGTCGCGGGTCTGGAACAACGCCATCATGGAACTCGGTGGGGTCGCGTGCGGGAAGGCACCTGCCTGTGACGAGGCGGGGTGTCCGTGGCGGGCGTGGTGTCACGCCTACGAGACGGGCGACTTCACCGCACCGGACGTCCCCACGCAGCCGACGTTCGAGGGCTCGCGGCGACAGATGCGTGGCCGTGTAGTGAAGACGCTTCGGGCGCACGGCGACCAGCCGCTCGATACGCTCGGCTCCCGGGTTCGGGTCGACTACTCGCCGGAGGGGGAGTACGGGCGCGACTGGTTACGGGGACTGCTCGACGACCTCGAGTCGGACGGGCTGGTCGACGTCCAAGACGGCGGCGACGAGACGGTGGCACGGCTCCGTCGGTAGCGGGCTGGTCTGGTCGAAAAATCGTGTTCGGCGGGCTCGAGCGTGACTCAGGCGCCGGCGTCGAGCCCCGCCATGACGTCGAGCATCTCGGGGCTCGGGTCGGCGTGGTGGTGGACGATCTTCCACTCGCCGTCCTCGCGGCGGTAGACGTTCGTCGCGCGGACTTCGGTGTCGACGCGTTCGCCGGCGAGCGTGAACGAGACCTTCTCGGTCGTCAGTTCGTACGCGCAGTCGCCGACGACGCGGACGAGCTGGTCGGCTCGGGTAATCGTGCCATCGCCCGCGAGTTCGGCGACCGCGCCCCAGGGCCCCTCGACCTCGGCCCATCCCACCTCGCGCCCACCGATGGGGTGCATCGTGGTCACGTCGTCGGCGTGGGACCAGACCTCCATCATCGGTCCGGCGTCGCCGTTCGCCATCCGCTCTAACGCGTCGTAGAACCGGTCGGATGCCGCTCGTACTTCGTCTTCGGTTGTAACTCGTCCAGTGGACATAATTTACACCAGCTAGCTGTATAGATTCGTAGTTGCTTATACGAGCGTGATCGATACTATCGCGATATTGTTCAAATCCGATTAGCCGACCGCTCGTGGGTGCTAACGGACAGTCTGAAGGGCCCCCCGTCCGTCTGGCTCGACGTGATTGGTGACGAATACGTCGACGGGGACGGCGCCCGACAGATCGTTGGGGTCGGTGCGCGATCGCGATGAGCGTCGACCTCCGGCCCGCGCTCATCGGGTTCGCGGCGGCGGCACTCGGAACGCTGGCGGTGGGGCTCATCCGGGGCGTTCCACTCCAGTCGCTGCTCCCGCTGGCGGCGCTCGTGGGCGTGCTGTTCGCGGTCGGGAACATCTTCGTCGAGCGCCGTCGCCAGCAGCGCCAGTAACGTCCACGTAACGGGCAAGATAAACGCGTTGCGTCCGTTCAGCAGGTATGGACGACGTGCACGTAGCTGCGCTCGTGGGGAGCCTCCGCGACGAGAGCTACACGCGGGCCGCGCTCGAGATCGCGCTTGACGCGGCCGGGCGCTATCCGAACGTGACGACCGACCTCATCGACCTCCGGGCGTTCGACCTCCCGGTGTACGACGGCGACCACGGCGATGCGGGCGACGCCGAGGCGCTCCGCGAGCGGGTCGCCGCCGCGGATGCCATCCTCGTCGGCACTCCTGTCTACCACGGCTCGTACTCGTCGACGCTGAAGACGGCGCTCGACTACTGCGGGTTCGACGAGTTCGACGGCAAGACCGTCGGCCTGCTCGCCGTGGCGGGTGGCTCGTTCCCCACCGCGACGCTCGACCACCTCCGGTCGGTGATGCGAGCGCTCAACGCGTGGGTGCTCCCACACCAGGCCGCCCTGCCCCGTGTTCGGTCGCAGTTCGACGGCGACGAGTTGGCGAGCGACGACCTCCAGCGACGCGTCGAGGTGCTGGGTGAGCGCGCGGTGGAGTACGCCCGCATCGAGCCGGACCCGCGGACGTTCGAAGCGCAGTCGAACGTCGGGGCTGACGACTAGCGTGGCGTGAGCGACCGCAGTGGCGTGAGCGACCGCAGGGAGCGAGCGCCACGTTGTAGCGAACGGGAAGCCAAGCGCAGCGTGGGCTGAGCGACGCCAATCGTCCTGGCCAGCTCCCCAAAACCTTCGGCACGTATCCGGCCAGCGACCGGCCACCGAACGTAACCGTTTTGCCACCTCCCGAACCCCACCTGTCGTGCACGCTATCACGAACAGCGGGTGGGTCGAGGTCGTCACCGGCTGTATGTTCTCGGGGAAGACCGAGGAGCTGCTGCGGCGGGTCCGTCGCGCCGAGATCGCGGGGCAGTCGGTCGCCGCGTTCACCCCGGCCATCGACGACCGCTACGGCACGGCGACCATCGGCTCGCACGCCGGCCAGCGACTGGAGGCGCTCGTCGTCGACCCTGAGGCGCCAGGGCCGGAGATTCACGAGTCGCTCAACGGCGAGCAGGTCGTCGCCATCGACGAGGCGAACTTCTTCTCCGACGCGCTGGTCGACGTCTGCCGTGACCTCGCGGACGACGGGCGGCGCGTCGTCGTCTCGGGGCTCGACCAGACGTACCGCGGCGAGCCGTTCGACCCCGTCCCACAGCTGATGGCCTCGGCCGAATACGTCGAGAAGCTCCAGGCGATCTGCTCGCAGTGTGGGGAACCCGCCACGCGCAACCAGCGACTCATCGAGGGCGAGCCCGCCCACTACGACGACCCGACGATTCTGGTCGGCGCTGAGGAGTCGTACGAGGCGCGCTGTCGGAACTGCCACGTCGTCCGACGCGAGTGAAGCGCTGTTCGTCGTCCTGCTGCTTTCTTCCGAATCTGATTTTTCAGAATGCAATAGCAGGGGTGAACGTATTAGTGGGGGCAGGCCTACGACAGGACATGGAGACGACGACACCGACCGACTGGGCGCGAGGGGCCGATGCCTGTTGAGTCAATCACCATCCGGTGTGAGTGTGGTGCGGCGACCGAGGTCGACCCTGACATCGACCGGTTCGAGTGTGACTGCGGCTCCGTCTACATCCTCACGGTCACACAGCTGAAACCCCTGCTCGACTGAGGCCGTCCGGAACGGTGAAACCCCTCGCCTGTCTATCCACGAGGTAGTGACGACGTGGGTCGAGAACCCGACGGGCGGCCGCGAGCGCGGTCCCCGCGGGCTGGCACGGGCGTGGGTCGAGGTGCTGGTGCGCCCCCGACGGTTCTTCCGCAACGGGGTCGCGCCCGGTGACCAGGCACCGGGGCTGGTGTTCGCCGTCAGCGTCGCGCTCGTCTACGTCGCGACGCGGTTCGCACTCGTCCCGGCTTCACGACCCACGTTCTTTGCCAGCGACGCCGCCTCGATGGTCGTCGGCCTGCTCGTCGCCGGCCTCATCATCGCCCCCATCGGCTTGCATCTCGTCGCCGCGCTCGAGGTCGTCATCCTCATGCTCGTCGTCCGGGAGCGCGCTGGTGTCTCCGAGACGGTGCAGGTCATCGCCTACGCGACCGCCCCGATGGCGCTCGCGGGCGTCGGTGTCCCCCCAGCGATCGCGGGCGTCGCGGGGCTCGAAACGGTCGTGGCGGGCTGGCGACTCCTGCTCGCCGCGTACGGTGTCGGCTTGCTCGTCGTCGGGATGGCGACCGTCCACGAGACCTCGCTGCCGCGGGCAGCCGTCGCCGTTGCGGTCCCTGCAGTCGTCGTGTTCGGCTACTTCTTCGGGGGCGTCTTCGCCGTCGAGACGCTGACCGGTGTCGAGGTCGTGGGCGAGGCGGCAACCGGCGCAAGCCCGGCCGACATGGAAACGCAATTACCGGGGCGTCGCTAACGCGCGACCGTGACGAACACGCAGGTTACCCTCATCCAGATCGACAACTACGGGCCGTGGACCGTGACGCCCGAACCGCGCCGCGAGGTGGACCTGCAGACGCTCCAATCGCGGCTCTACGCCGACCTCTCGCAGCTGTTCGGCAACCGGGAAGGCTACGTCTTCTTCACCCGGTTCGACAACATGGTCGCGGTCACGAACGGCCTGGACCGCGACGCGCACGCACTCATCCAGGAGTCTGTCGGCAACCGCTACCCGGTCACCGTCTCGCTCGGCATCGCGGTCGACGAGTCGCCGGCGGTCGCCCTCGGCGACGCGACCGAGCGCCTGCAGGACGCTGGCTCGGCCCAGGACTCCGACCGCCGCGAGATCCTCGACGGGACGCCGCTCCCCGAGGCCGACCGAACCGACGACGACGTGCATCTCGCACACTTCGACGTGAACGACGCCACGGGCAAGTACACCGACCAGCTCAACGAGTTCGACACGTTCATCCAGATCGAACAGGGGTACGCGAGCCTGATGCGCTACATGCGCCGGGCACACGACGCCCTCTCCTTCTTCGTCGGCGGTGACAACGTCATCGCGGTCTGTCCGACGATGGACGAAAGTGAGTACCGCGATGCTATCGATCATGTCCGCGAGGAGGTCGACGTCGAACTGAAAGTCGGCGTCGGGCGCGCCCGCACCGCACAGGCGGCGGGCATGGCGGCCAAGCACGCCCTCGAGGAGTGTCGACACGAGGGTACTGACGTAGAGTTCGACTAGCTCCTCGACATTCAGAACCTCGGGGACTCACCGGAAAGTACCGCCGTTTTTCAGTGAAATCCTGTTTACACGGTAAGTCAGCTTTATATTCGCTGGTGCTAAATCGGCGTTTGGTATGTCAGATAGACTCAACCGGCGGACGATGCTCAAGGGCATGGGCGTCGCCGGGATGGCTGGACTTGCGGGCTGTACCGGAAACGGCGGCGATGACACCGACACCCCGACCGACGAGCCGAGCGACGGCGGCGACGGTGGCGGCGGCGACGGTGGCGGTGGCGATGGTGGCGGCGGCGACGGTGGCGACGGCGGCTCGATGTCGTTCGAGGCCAAGGTCGGCGTCCTGATGCCGGAGACGGGCGACCTCGGTTCGCTGGGGACGCTCATCCGCGACGGTGCACTGCTGGCGGCGACGCAGATCAACGACGCCGGCGGTCCCGTAACCGTCGACACGCAGGTCGAGGACACGCAGACGGACCCGCAGGCCGGTATCTCGGGCGCAGAGGCGCTCGTCAACTCGGGCTATCCGGGCGTCGTCGGCCCCGCCGCGTCGAACGTCAATCTCCCCGTCTGTCAGGAAGTGTTCATCCCGAACGCGACGGTCGGGATGTCCCCGTCCTCGACGGCTCCGGCCGTCACGGACCTCGACGACAACGACTTCGTCTACCGGACGTGTCCGTCCGACACGCTTCAGGGGCCGGTCATGGCGCAGGTCGCCACCGAGAACCTCGGTGCGTCGACCGCGGGCGTGCTGTTCCTCAACGACGCCTACGGACAGGCGCTGAAGGACGCGTTCGTCAGCGGCTTCAAGGACCGCGACGGACAGGTCGTCAACGAGGTCTCGTTCGAGCCGGGGCAGGCGTCCTACTCGAGCCAGTGGTCCGAGGTGCTGAACGACAACCCCGGCGTCGTTGCCGTCATCGGCTTCCCGGAGTCGGGTATCCAGATCTTCCGTGACTACTACGGCGAGTTCGCCAGCGACAACGACGCGGACATCCTCGTCACGGACGGCCTCATCGACGACGACCTCCCGGACGAGGTCGACAACGACATGGCCAACGTCACGGGGACGGCCCCGGCGACGGCCGGTCCCGGTGCGGAGTTCTTCAACAACGCCTACCAGGAGGAGTACGACACCAGCCCCGGCCCGTTCAACGCGCAGGCGTACGACGCGATGGCGATCCTAGCGCTCGCGGCGGTCGCCGCCGGCGAGAACGACGGGACGGCCGTCCGCGACAACATCCGCGCGGTCGCCAACCCCGACGGGACGGAGGTCACGCCGGAGAACCTCGCAGAGGGGGCCGAGATGGTGCTCAACGGCGAGGACGTCAACTACCAGGGCGCGTCGGGTGTCGTCACCTTCGACGACAACGGCGACCTGGAGGCGGCGACCTACGACGTCTTCGAGGTCCAGAACCGCGAGTTCGAGGCCGTCGACCAGATCCTCTTCGAGAACTAACTCTCGACGCTCGCGTTCTTTCGACCGCCGCAGAAACGTGGAGTCGGGCGACCGTCTATCCGCCGAGGAAGTCCTGACGGACCTGCTCGTCGTTGAGCAGGGTGTCGCCGGTGTCGGTGTAGCGGTTCTTCCCGTCGACGAGGACGTAGCCGCGGTCACAGCGCCGGAGCGCCTGCTTGGCGTTCTGTTCGACCATCAGGACGGCGGTGCCGCCGTCGTTGATGCGGTCGATGCGGTCGAACATTTCCTGGACGAGGTCGGGTGCGAGCCCCGCAGAGGGCTCGTCGAGCAGCAGCAGGTCGGGGTCGAGCATGAGCGCCCGGCCCATCGCGACCATCTGCCGCTGGCCGCCCGAGAGCGTTCCGGCCGCTTGCGTCGACCGCTCTTCGAGGATGGGGAACCGGTCGTACACCGCCTGAATCTGGTCCTCCGGGACGCTGTCGAGGATGTACGCGCCCATCTCGAGGTTCTCGCGGACGGTGAGCCCGCCGAACACGTTCTCGTTCTGCGGGACGTAGCCGATGCCCCGGTGGATGATCTTCTCGGGGGGCAGCGTCTGGATCTCCTCGTCGTTGAACGTCACGGTGCCGCCCATGTACGTCGTCAGGCCGAACACCGACTTCATGAGCGTCGACTTACCGGCGCCGTTCGGGCCGACGATGGTGACGTACTCGCCGTCGTCGACGTCGAGGTCGACGCCCGTGAGGATCTGGAGGTCCCCGTAGCCAGCGTCGAGGTCACGCACCTCCAGCAGGCTGTCGCCCTCGGTCGTGTGGACGTCCGAGATGGCGCGGCGCTGCGTCTCCTCGGGCTCCTCGGTGGACGAGCTCATATGTCCTCCCCGAGGTACGCCTCGATGACCTGGTCGTTGTTGCGGATGGCGTCGGCGTCACCCTCCGCGAGGACGTTACCCTGGTGCATGACGATGATGTGTTCACAGTTGTTCATGATGACCTCCATGTCGTGTTCGACGAGCAGGAACGTGTAGCCCTGTTCGCGCAGCTCGTGGATGCGCTCGAGGAGCTTGTCCTCCAGCGTCGGGTTGACGCCGGCGAGCGGCTCGTCGAGCAGCACCATCTCGGGATCCGTCATCAGCGCGCGCGCCATCTCCAGCAGCTTCCGCTGCCCGCCGGAGAGGGTGCCCGCGTACTCCTCGGCGAGGTGGTCGATCTCGAAGAACTCGAGCGTCTCCCAGACCGCCTCGCGGAGCTCTTCCTCCTGCTGGACGACGCCCTGTCGCGCGCCCGGCGTGACCGACCGCCAGACCGACTCGCCGAGCTGATTCTTCGGCGCGAGCATCATGTTCTCGAGGACGGTCATCTCCTCGAGTTCGCGGGCGATCTGGAACGTCCGCACGAGCCCCATCTGGGCGATCTGGTACGGCTCTTTGCCGACGAGTTCCTCGCCGTGGAACCGGATGGTGCCCGCGTCGGGTTCGTGGACGCCCGTGATGCAGTTGAACATCGTCGACTTCCCGGCACCGTTCGGCCCGATGAGACCTGTGATGGAGCCCTCCTCGACGGAGAAGCTCGCGCCGTCGAGCGCGGTGATGCCGCCGAACCGCTTGACGACGCCCTCGACGCGCAGCGGGAGGCCGGGCGGCGTCTCCTGTGCCGCCTTCTCCGCCGGCGAGTCGTCGGTCGCCGCCAGCTCTTCGGGGTCGGTCCCCTCGGGTGCGGCGTCACTCATTGCCCTCACCTCCACTCTCGCCGCCATCCGCAGCGGCCGCCTTCGACGTTCGCTTGGAGAGGTCGACCGCAGCGGCCTCCTCGACGCGGTGACCGAGCAGTCCCTCGGGGCGGCGCTGCATCAGGATGACGAGCACGACCCCGAGCAAGACGAACTGGAGGGCGGCGATGCGGGTGTCGGTCGCGTAGACGACGAGCGGGACGATGTCGCCGTTAACGAGCGCGCCGAGCGCGTCGGCGATGGTGTTCGGGTTCACGTCGGTCGTGAACTGGCCGCGGATGAAGCCACCGAGGCGCCGCGGCCCCTCGAACAGCAGCCCGGCGAACACGATGGCACCGAGGACGCTGCCGGTGTTCGAGCCGGCGCCGCCGACCATCATCGCGACGAAGATGTAGAAGGTGATGACGGGCAGGAACTGCGGCGTCGGCGAGAAGCTCCCCTGGCTCCCCTGCCAGAGGATGCCGCCGAGGCCCATCAGCGCACAGCCGATCATGAACACCTTGATCTTCACGAGGTTGACGTTCTTGCCGAGCGAGTTGGCGACGAGTTCGTCCTCGCGGATGGCCTTCAGCACGCGACCGAACGGCGAGTTGCCGATGCGGCGCAGCAGCCAGTAGAACGCGAGCACGAACACCGCGAGCAATACGACGTACGCCCAGCTGATGACGACCGACTGTCTGATGCCGCCCCCGACACCGAGAATCGAGAGGTTGTCGGTGATGGCGAAGATGGCCTGCCCGAGCGGGGTCAACCCCTCGCCCCGGCTGCCGCTGATGTAGAACAGTTCGCGGACCGGCGAATCGACGCCGGGGTCGAGCCGGATACCGCTCCCGCCGCCGGTCCCGAAGCCGAACGTCTCGCGAAGGAAGGTGTCGAAGACGCTCGACTGGATCGTGAGCCGGATGATCTCCGAGAGACCGAGCGTGACGATGGCGAAGTAGTCGGCCCTGAGTCGCAACGCGGGGAGTGCCGCGACCAGCCCGAAGACGGATGCCACGAGCATCCCCAGGACAATGCCCACTGGAATCGGGAGTCCGAGGCCCGCGGGTGCCGTCGAGATGGTCGGTTCGACCGGGCGCGTGGCGATGGCGTAGGTGTACGCCCCGACGGCCATGAAGCCGGCGACACCGATGTTGAACAGGCCGGTGTACCCCCAGTGGAGGTTCAACGCGAGCACGAGCAGCGCGTAGACGGCCGCGAAGAACGTCACCAGCCGCAGGGTGTTGGCGATGGAGTTGAGCCGCGAACTCGGGTTCTGGTTCCACACCAGCGCGATGAACAGCACGTACACCAGCAGCAGGAGGACCGCGACCTTGAGCGCGTCGTGGCGCTCGATGGCGTCGCGGACGGGCTGGGTGACCGACGCGATGCGGTCACCGACGCCCTGTGCGCCACTCATGCCGTCGTCACCCCGCTGAAGAGGCCCTGTGGACGGTAGAGCAGCGCGAGGATCATCACGACGAACGCGGCGGCCTCGTTGAAGTCCGCCGGAATCCACACCGTCGAGACGGCGAACACGAGCCCGATGACCAGCCCGCCGATGATGGCGCCGTAGATGGAGCCGATGCCGCCGAGGATGACCGCGGCGAAGATGAGCAACAGGAGCTGCCAGCCGAAGTCGAACGCGATGGCGCCCTGGAACATCACGGTGAGGTAGCCGGCTGCGCCGGCCATCCCGCCGCCGAGCAGCCACGTCGCGGTGACGATGCGCTCGGTCGGAATGCCCGTCACGAGCGCGAGGTCCTTGTTGTCGGCCATCGCGCGCATCGCGGTGCCGAGCTTCGTCCGCTGGAGCAGCAGGTGCATCCCGAGCATGAGCAGCAGCGCCGCGGCGACGACGGTGACCTGGTGGGCAGTCACGACGAACAGGCCGCCGACGCTGAAGGAGGCGCCCTCGACGCTGGCGGTGACACCGCGGTTCCGGATGCCGTAGAAGAACACGATGATGTACCGGAGCGCGAGTGCGACCCCGACGGAGGCGATGAGCAGCGAGATGCCGCTGCGGTTACGCATGGGCTTGTAGACGATGCGGTCGATGCCGACCGACAGCACCCCCGAGCCAACTGCCGCGAAGACGAGCCCGATGAGGATTGCGACGGGCGTCGTCAGCACGTGTGCGCCGATCTCTCCGGGAGTGGCCGAGCCGCCCGCCCGAACCAGCAGGAGTTCGGCCGCCGGAACGCTCCCGAACGCGGCGATGAGGTAGGCGACGCCCCAGCCGGAGAAGCCCCCGAACGAGAGGAGGTCTCCGTGTGCGAAGTTCGCGAAGTTGAGAATGCTGTACGTCATCGACAGGCCGAGCCCACCGAGGCCCAACACGAGCCCGATGACGATGCCCGTCCAGATGTTCGACAGCAGCCGGCCGAACCCGAGTTGGCCGCCGAGGCCACCCGCACTGACGCCCGCGAGCTTCATCGCGAGGTCTACAAGCAGGAGCACGCCGACGAACCCGACGATCAGGGTGCCGAGCCGGCCACGGAGGCTGTTTTGCCCCCGTACGAGAGTGTTAGTCACGCCCATGTGTTGCAATCACGGAAAACAGTCGGACCCGGCTAGTAAATAAGCCTTCGTTAGTGGGGAGAGGGGCTGTACCACTGCCATCCGGTTGACAGGTGGGCGAGTGCTGCCCGGAACGGAAAGGCATTTGCTCGGGCCGTGATACCCGCGAGTATGATACGGACACTCGACGACCTCGATGCCAGCGGGGCGGCACTCGGGGTTCGGGTGGACATCAACAGCCCGCTGTCCGACGGTGGGCTCGCTGACGATGCCCGCCTTCGCGCGCACGTCGACACCCTCTCTGAACTCCTCGACCGTGACGCCCGTGTCGCCATCCTCGCCCATCAGGGTCGCCCCGGTGGCAGCGAGTTCTCGACGCTCTCGGCGCACGCCGACCGGCTCGACGAACTGCTCGACGGTCCCGTCGGCTACTGTGACGGGACGTTCTCCAGCGACGCGCGTGCAGCCGTCGAGGCGCTCGACGACGGTGAGGCCGTCCTCCTCGAGAACACCCGCTTCTACAGCGAGGAGTACATGGAGTGGGGCCCCGAGGAGGCGGGCCAGACCCACCTCGTCTCGAAACTCTCGGGAGTGCTCGACGCGTTCGTCAACGACGCGTTCGCCGCCGCCCACCGCTCGCAGCCGTCGCTCGTGGGGTTCCCCCAGCAGCTCCCGAGCTACGCCGGTCGGGTCATGGAGCAGGAACTCGACGTACTCGGGAACGTCTCGGAGTCGCCCGAGCCGCGGACGTACGTCCTCGGGGGCGCGAAGGTGGTCGACTCCATCGACGTGGCCCGCTCGGTCCTCGAACGCGGACTCGCGGACGCGGTGCTCACCTCGGGCATCGTCGGCAACGCGTTCCTCCTCGCCGACGGCATCACCCTCGGCGCCGCCTCGGCCCAGGTCGTCAACGAGCGGTCCTCGGAGGCGGTGAAGGACGCCGGCGAACTGCTCGACGACTACGGGCACCGCATCTACCTGCCGCGTGACGTCGCCATCGAGCGCGACGGCGAGCGGGTCGAGGTCGACGTGAGCGACCTCCCGGTCGACGCGCCCGCGATGGACGTGGGTTCGCGCACGGTCGCGGCGTACGCCGACGTGCTCGAGGACTCCGGCACCGCGATTCTCAACGGCCCGGCGGGCGTGTTCGAGGACCCGCTGTTCGAATATGGCACGCGTGAACTGTACGAGGCGGCGGCCCGCGCCGAGCAGAGCATCGTCGGCGGTGGTGACACCGCGGCGGCGCTTCGCCGCCTCGGCATCAGTGGGTTCTCCCACGTTTCGACCGGGGGTGGAGCCGCGCTGCGGATGCTGACCGGCGAGCGGCTTCCGGCCGTCGACGCGCTCGATCAGTGAACATCGAGTCGCCAGGTATCGAATCCGCGGACGAACTGACGGACCTCTGGGTCGACCTCGCGGACGACCAGCGGGCGTACGGGTCGCACTTGCTCGTCGAGGAGAATCGCACGCAAGCGAGGGAGTCGCTGTTGCGCCACGCGCTCACCGGCTGTCTGCTTGTCGCCCGCGACGACGGCGACCTCGTTGGGTTCGTGAGCTTCTATCCCGAGGGTGGGAGCTTCGAACAGGACGTCCAGCGGGGGATCATTGAGAACATCTACGTCGTCCCCGAGCGCCGCGGCGAGGGTATCGGCTCGGAGCTGCTGGCGGCGGCAGAGGCGCGGCTGGTGGACGACGGCGCAGAGGTGCTGGCGCTGGAAGCCATGGCGGCCAACGAGGACGCGCTTCGGTTCTATCGGCGACACGGCTACGCCGAACACCGAGTGGAACTCGAACGCGAAACCGATACAAAGGATGGGGAATAACCGTCGAGTGCGCTGCGGGAGCTTGGGTGGTTCAAGTGCTCGACTTGTAATCGAGAATTCGTGGGTTCAAATCCCACCCGCAGCTCTTCTGCGAACGAAGTGAGCAGAGAGCAAGGCGTGGGATTTGAATCAGGGAGCGAGCGACGCGAGCGACCGTGGTTCAAATCCCACCCGCAGCTTAGCGAGGTGCGACCGAAGGGAGCACCTCGGACAGCTGAACGAACGTACTTGCGCGAGCGGACACTGTGTCTGTCGCGATTCCCATGTCAGACCCCCACACAGCGGATGGGATAGACAGTTTCTTGTCTCGGAGTGCGTGACACTCGACTATGTCACAGACTGCAGCGATCGTCCTCATCGGCGTCACCGTGCTCTGTCTCCTGCTCGTCACCATCGGTGGAATCCACTACCTCAGCGACGTGCTGGGCGGCGAGGACGAGCACGACGACCACGGCGGCGCGGCGCACTGAGCGCGCTCGCAGACACTTCTCTCAACAGAAAACCGACACTCGGTACCGTGGGCTTGCGGCCAGGAGGGCCATGGCAGTACCCGGTGGCCGGCAGGCGCCGCTAGTTCTCGCCAGACGAACCTCGCTTGGACCCGGTGAGCCCTGCGAGGAGGCGGATGGCGAGCGCTTTGTCGAGCGGGTCGTTGGCGTTCCCACAGTGCGGTGACTGGACGCAGGCCGGACAGCCGTCTTCGCAGGGACAGGCCCAAAGCATCGCGAGCGTCCGGCGCATGTGGACGGTGACGCCCTCGTAGCCCTCGCGGGTGAGGCCGACGCCGCCCGGATAGCCGTCGTAGATGAAGATGGTCGAGCGGCCGGTGTGCGGGTGGAGGGGTGTTGAGAGCCCGCCGATGTCCCGGCGATCACAGAGCAACTCGGCGGGAAACATCGAGATCATGGCGTGTTCGGCGGCGTGGATGCCGCCGTTGAAGTCACCGCGGTCGCGCAGCTCGCGTTCGAGGTCGTCAGGGACCGTGAAGTAGAGCGCGCGCGTTCGCAGACTGGTCTCGGGGAGGTCGAGTGTCTCACGGCCGAGTGGCTCGCCGGAACTCGAATCGCGGCGCTCGAACCCCGTGATCTGTTTCCGCATCGTGACCTCGGCGAACCGGACGGGCACGTCCTTGCGGGTCTCGAGGTGTTTCTCGCGGATGTCGCGCTCGACGGTCATCGTCTTCTCGTGGAGCGGCTTCGTGTAGTAGTCGGCCCAGGTCGGCTCGAGTTCGGCGACGCCGTGGTCGGTGTCGAGACTCACGACCTCGAACGACTGCCCCTGGTGGTGGTACACCGCGCCGGGGTGGGCATCGCGGAGACCGTCTTCGAACGGGAGGCTGGCGATGACGTTCCCGTTGCGGCGGTCCGTGAGTTTGATTTCCCTGTCCGAGACGGTCCGGAGGCTCATCTCGTGGTGCGGGCTGCCGCCACCGCTCGCAATCCAGCGGGTGCCGTCGGCGGTCGAGCGCCGGTCCAGCAATCCCTGCGACTCCATGTGGGCGACGAGGTCGGGAAACGAGTCGCCGAAGTGGCGGTCGTCGTCGGGTTTCAGCCAGTTCTCCCGGGCGGCACACCGGACGTGGTCGGGGAGCAGTTGGTCGTTCTCGGGGTTCGAGACGGCGCGCTCGTGGTCGCCGTCGAAGAACTCGTCGGGGTTCGCCATGAAGTACTGGTCGAGCTGGTCCTCGCCGGCGACCACGACGACGAGCGCGGGGTCGGTCCCGCGGCCGGCGCGACCCGCCTGCTGGAACGCGTTCATTCGTGTTCCGGGGTAGCCGTCGAGGATGACGCAGTCGAGTCCGCCGATGTCGACGCCGAGTTCGAGTGCGTTCGTCGACCAGACGCCCCTGACGTCGCCGGATTTGAGCCCCGATTCGATGTCCGCGCGGCGGTCGTCTCCGAGCGCGGCCTGATACGCACGGACGCCCTGTGCGGCGTCGTAGTCGCCGCGCTCGCGCAGTTCCGTCGCCGAGCCAGTCGCGTAGCGCTCGGCGGTCTGTCGCGAGGCGGTGAACACGACAGTCTGGTACCCCTCCTGGACGAGGTCACAGAACAGGCGCTTGGCCTCTGTGTGCGAGGACCGACGGCGCGAGCCGTCCTGGAAGCCGCGGCCCGAATACTCCGGGGGATTCCAGAACAGCCAGTGGCGGGGTCCCGATGCCGACGTGTCCGTGTCGACCAGTTCGAACGAGTCCGTGGCGCGGCCGGTGACCGTCGCCGCGTGTTCGACGGGGTTGCCGATGGTCGCCGAGCAGCAGACGTACTGGGGGTCGGCGTCGAACCGTTCACAGAGGCGATTGAGCCGGCGAAAGACGAGCGAGACGTGGCTGCCGAACACGCCGCGGTAGGCGTGCACCTCGTCGACGACGACGGTCTCCAGCCGCTGGAAGAACCACTTCCAGAGGCGATTGGCGTGCGGGAGGATGCCGTAGTGGAGCATGTCGGGCGTCACGAGCAGGACCGTCGGCTGGCGGTCGCGGACGGCCTCCTTCTCGCTGCGGTCGAGTCGGCCGGTGTACGCGTCGACGGTCACGCGAGAGCCGAACCCGAGGCCGTTCGCCAGCTCCGAGAGCGTCTCGCGCTGATCGTTGATGAGCGCGACCTGTGGCCCGATGTACAGCGTCGTGCCGACGTGGTCCATCGCCCGCTCGAACGCGGGAACCGTGTACGCGAGGGACTTCCCCGAAGCGGTCGGCGTCGCGAGCACGACGTTCCGGCCGTCGCGAATCGCGTCGACCGCGTCGGCCTGGTGCTCGTAGAGCTCGTCGATACCACGGTCGGCGAACGTCGATTCGAGCCGCGCGTCCATCTCCACCGGGCGGGTTCGGGCCGTGGTGCCCGGGCGGGTCCGCTGGTCGCAGAGCTGGCCGTCGTAGTACGGTCGAGCACGGAGCCACGCGACGGTCTCGTCCACGACTGGTGTTGCGGGGCAGCGGACATACCGGTTATGCCCGGTACGCGAAACCTTCTTTTCGTCCCCCTGCTCGAGTAACGTATGGTTGTGGCCGAGACGGTGGCACTCGTCGGCGTCGGGCTCGCGGCGGTGTTGATCGTCGCGCTGCTGGCGGTACAGCGCCCGCCAGTGACGGGACTGACGGTCCTCGCGATCGCACCGTGGGCGGTCGTCGCGGGCCTGTTCGATACGCTCTCGGTCACGGGTGCGTATCCAGCGACGCTCGCGCCGGTGTTGCGGCTCCCGGCTGGACTGTTGCTGGCGTTCGTCGTCGCGGGGCTCGTCTGGGTGCCGCTGCTCCAGCTCGCGACGCTCCGGGATTACGGGCCGGGGTCGGGTCGCTACCTCGCCGCGGCGGGGCTGGGGATGGCCGTCGTCCTGCTGGTGACGCTGCTCGTCCGGCAGGAACTCGATGGCGCCGGGCTGCTGTGGCTGTCGGCGACGCCGATGCTCGCGGCGATGCTCGCGGCGCTCGCCTACGTGCTGCTCGGGTTCGTCGACCCGACGACGCTCGCGACGACGCGGTGGGTCGGCTACCTCGTCGTCTTCGGATTCGCGTTGCTCGGCACCGCCACAGCCGTCGGTATCGACGTGTACGGACAGGTCGGGACGAGCGTCACCGCCGCGCTGGTCTCGGTCGCTCGTGACCTCCCGACGGCGTCGACGAGCGTCGGCTGGCCGGCCGCGGTGTTCGGTGTCCTCGTTGGCTGTCTCGTCGCCACGCTGGTGGCTCGCGCGATTCGTTCCGACGCAGTCGCCGGCAACGCCCTCGCTATCGTCGTCACTGGGGTCACGGTCGGGCCGGCCGTCACGACGCTCCTCGTGTTAGTGCTGCGGTAGGGTTTTGCCCCCTGCGGTGGTGACGGTCGATATGGGAACTACGCCGACACAACAGGACACGGTCGGGACGGCCATCTCGTTCGCCATCGGTATCCTCGTCGGGCTTCTGGTCGCGGCCCCCGCGTTCCCGGCTGGCCTCACCGTCACCGTGAGCGGCGCCGAACTCGGCCCCATCGAGACGGCGCTGCTCGTCGCGGGACTCTCGGTGCTCATCCTGCCGCTGGGCGTGTTCGTCCTCTACTTCCTGTTCGCGAGCGTCGAGGGATAGGGCGGGCAGGCGACACGGTCGCTCCGATGGATGGTGTGTCGCACGACCGCGGGTCACCCATCGGCGAACATCAGCGCACGGCGTGGGTGGCTGCGGCCCCCTACAAGAAGTTAAGGGGCGCCAGGGAGCGGCAGTCCGCTCTCAGAACCCTTTGCCCAGCAGCTCGCGGGCGATGATGTTCTTCTGGATTTCGGTGGTGCCCTCGTAGATCTGGGTGATTTTGGCGTCGCGGTAGAACCGTTCGACGTCGAAGTCGTTGACGTAGCCGGCGCCGCCGTGGATCTGGACGGCTTCGTTGGCGACGTCGACGGCGATACGCGAGGCGTACTCCTTCGCCATCGACGCCAGCGTCGTCAACTGTTCTTCCTTGTTGTCGACGGACCACGCGGACTTGTACGTGAGCATGCGCGCGGCCTCGATGTTCGTGTGCATCTCGGCGAGTTTGTGCTGGATGGCCTGGAACTCACCGATGGGTTTGCCGAACTGCTCGCGCTCCTGGGCGTAGTCGAGCGCACGTTCGGCGGCCCCCTTCGCGATACCCACGCCCTGCGCAGCGACCTGGGTGCGCGTCTCGTCGAAGAACTGCATCTGCTGGAGGAAGCCCATGCCGCGGGTGCCGACCAGGTTCTCCTCGGGGACACGAACGCCGTCGAAGATGAGTTCCGCGGTGTCGCTGGCGCGAATCCCCATCTTCCCCGTGATCTTCTCCGAGGTGAACCCGTCGCGGTCGGCCTCGACGATGATCTGCGAGAAGCCGTTGTACCGGCCGTCGGCGTCGGGGTCGGTCTGACAGAGGACGACGAAGAAGTCACCCACCGAACCGTTCGTGATCCACATCTTGTTGCCGTTGATGACCCACTCGTCGCCGTCCTTCTCCGCGCGCGTCGAGATGGACGCCACGTCGGACCCCGCGTGCGGCTCCGAGATGGCCGCGCCCATAATCGCGTCACCAGCAGCCACGTCGGGGAGGTACTCCGCTTTCTGCTCCTCCGTTCCGAAGCCGACGATGGCCTCACTGCCGAAGGCGGTGCCGAGCACGCTCCCGCCGATGCCGGGGTCGGCGGCGTACAACTCCTCGATGACGAGCGCGATGTCGAGCGTCGAGAACCCTGCCCCACCGTACTCCACGGGAATCTGCGCACCGGTGAGCCCCATCTCCGCCCCCTTCGCCACCACGTCGTGGGGGAACTCCTCGGCGACGTCGTACTCGGTCGCGACCGGCCGTACCTCGTTGTCAGCGAACCGTCGGACCTCCCTCACGAGCTGCTGCTGTTCGTCGGACAGGTCGAAATCCATACAGTAACCTGAGGCGAGCGAACCAAATAGGTTCAGGGCAGGCGGCAAGCGGCGGGCGGTGACTCCCTCCCAGCTGTTGCCGTGAGTGGGGGTCTATCGGCGTCGCGAGGCGGACCTGCGACCATCGGGGTAGGAGGTTTCTACGCACTGTTCGAACCGCTCACCGTGACGGTTCTCCGCGTCCTCTGCCGGTCCTCACGCGTCCGGCGGTTCCCAGCCGGCTGTGGGTGGTATCGCTCGGTTCACCGCTCGTGTCGATGTGATAAACAGTCACAACCCTTTATTTCAGCTGGCGTCGTAGCTATTCCTGGCGTTACCGGACCGTTGGTACCTTGGGTAGGGAAAATATGGTTCCTGTACGCCGTTACTGGCCGTCCCACTGACTGCGACACGAGTCGTCGCAGAAGTGGGCGGTCTGCACGTCGTCGTTTTCGACCCACGTGATGACCCGATGGGTCGGGTCCTGCACGATGGGGTCGCCACAGGTCGAACACCGCGGCGCGTTCTCCTCGGTGACGTCTTCACCGAGGTCCGAGGTCGGGTCTACCATCTTACCGGCAGTAGTACGTTCCCGCACTTATCCGTACAGTCAGCGGCAGGTATCACGGGCGCTCGAACTCGGGGTCGAACATCTGTGCGGACATCGGCGACGGGTCGCCCTCGGTCAGGTTGTACTCCGAGAAGTCCTCGACGCCGGCTTCACGCAGGATCTCCTCGTCGTACACGGCGTTGCCCGTGTACTCGGCGGGGTCGCGCTTCAGAATCTCGAGGACGGCGTCCGAGACGATATCCGGCGTCCGCCAGTCGTCCTCCGTACCGAGCCCGAAGTAGCGGGTCGCACGGGTGTCGATGGCGGTCACGGGCCAGAAGGAGTTACAGCCGATGTCGTAGCCGCCGAGTTCGGTCGCGAGCGAGAGCGTGATGAACGACATCCCCATCTTCGACCACGAGTACGGCGCTTTCCCCGGCGCGCGGTCGATGGCGACCGGCGGTGCGTTCGTCAGCAGCCACGCGTTGTCGACCTCCTTCAGGTGGTCCATGAACGCGCGGGTGACGAGGTACGTCCCGCGAACGTTCACGTCGGTCATGAGGTCGAACCGGTTCGCCGGCAGGTCCTCGACGTTCGCGATCTGGATGGCGCTCGCGTTGTTGATGACGATGTTCACCTCGTCGAAGTAGTCGATGGCGCGCTGGGCGGCGGCCTCGACCTGCTCCTCGTCGCGGACGTTGAGCTTGATGGAGATGGCTTCCGGCCCGATTTCCCGCACCTCGCGGGCGGTCTGCTCGATGGTGCCTTCGAGGTCGCGCTCCTCACCGTAGTCGTCCTCCTCGCTGGTCTTGCCCGTCGAGACGATGTTACAGCCGCACTCGGCGAGCGCGAGCGCGATGTGCTTGCCGATGCCGCGAGTCGTCCCCGTGATGAACGCAGTCTGGCCCGAGAGGTCGGGCGTCTCTACCGTCATGTTCGCCCGTTGGGGAGTGGGTGTGATAATCCCCCGTGGTTGCGGCTTTATCTGTCGCGCAGTACCGACTCGCCGGGGGTCGAGGTCGCACCCGCAGAGAGCACGACACCGGCGTTGATGGAGGTGTTGATGGCCGTCTTCGCGCCCGGCCCCACGACGACGCCGAACTTTCGTCGACCGGTGGAGACGCGCTCGCCCTTCACGGTGATGACCACGTCGTCGCCGTCGTGTCTGAGATTCGCGACCTGGGTGCCGGCGCCGAGGTTCACGCGCTCGCCCAGCAGGCTGTCGCCGACGTACGACAGGTGCGGAACGTTGCTGTCGCGCATCACGACCGTGTTCTTCAGTTCGACGCCGTTGCCGACGTGGGCGTTCTCGGCGAGGAGCGTCGCCCCCCGGATGTAGGCGTTCGGCCCGACATCGGCGCCCGACCGAATCAGCGCCGGCCCCTCGATGACCACGCCCGCGTCGACCGTCGCGCCGTCTTCGACCACGACGTTGCCGCGGAGGTCGGCCTGCTCGTGGACGTCGCCGTCGATACGTCGGTCGAGCTCCCCGAGCTTCCACTCGTTCGCTTCGAGGAGCTCCCACGGGCGGCCGACGCCCATCCAGCGCTCGACCGGGACGGCGGTCACGTCGTACGCGTTGATGACCCGCTCGACGACGTCCGTAATCTCGTACTCGCCACGCTCGCTCAGTTCGACCTCGGTGAGCCAGTCGGCGGCCTCTGCGGGGAAGTGGTACGCCCCGACGTTGATGCGGTTGCTCGGCGGCTCGGCCGGCTTCTCGACGATGCCGGTGACGTGGCCGTCGTCGATGGAGAACACGCCGTACGGTCGGGGGTTCTCGACCTCGTAGCCGCCGACAGCGGGACAGGCTTCGAACAACGCGTCGATGGCGTCGGTGTCGTAGAGGTCGTCGCCGTTGAGGACGACGAAGTCGTCGTGGAGGTGTTCGTAGGCGGCGGCCGCGGCGTGGGCGGTCCCGAGCTGCTCCTCCTGTGTGGCGTAGGCGACGGGGACACCCCGATACTCGTCGCCGAAGTGGTCGCGGACGCGCTCGCCCTCGTAGCCGACGACCAGGACGAGTTCGTCTGCGCCGGCGTCGACGGCCGCGTCGGCGGTGTGTGCGACGAGCGGCCGGTCGGCCACGGGTAACATCGGTTTCGGGACCGACTCGGTGAGCGGACGCATCCGGGTGCCCTCGCCAGCGGCGAGGATGACAGCCTGCATACCTGTGGAGGTGGCGGGACGGGCCATAGACCTACCGGCCGGCCCCCATCATTCGCTCACCCAGCAACGGCTATCGTCTCGGCCGTCGTATCAGCTAGCGTGAACGACGATGCACGCGCGAACCTATCGGCTGGTCGGTGAACTGGTGCTGGTCGCGGGACTCCTCGGGTTCGTCCTCGGCGCGCTCGCGCTCGTGACCGGCTACCTCCCGAACGTCCCTGCGGCTGCGCTCGGCGCGCTCGCACTCCTGTTCGTCGGTACGGGCTCGGCGATGAAGCGCCGGGGTCGCGTCACGGACTGACGGTCGCCGCCGACTCGTGTCGCTTTTGGTCGCGCCGCGTGGGGTGGGGAGCATGGAGACGACAATCGCCGTCCTCGCGTTCCTGACGGGGACGCTCACCGGTGCCGCGTTCGCGTTCCTCGAAGTGCCCATCCCCGCCCCGCCGAACGTCGCGGGCGTGCTCGGTATCGTCGGTATCTACGTGGGGTTCAAACTCGTCGAGCGTGCCGGCTGGGGGTTCGACCTGCTCGGCGCGCTCGGCCTCTGACGCCGCTCAGTCGTCGGCCTCGACCTGCTCGGCGCGCGGAACCGTCACGTCTGTCAGCCCCGCCTCTATCTGCTCGCGGCGGGCCTCGAACTTGCCGGGGAGGACGAGCCGGCCACCGAGCTCGTCGAGCGGCTCGTCGTCGGTGTAGCCCGGCCCGCTCGTCGCGAGCTCGAACAGCACGCCGTTGAACTCCCGGAAGTAGACCGAGCGGAACCAGTGGCGGTCGATCTGTGCCGTCGGCCGGAGCCCCATCGACTGGACGGCCTCGCGCATCGCGGACTGGTCCTCGTCGGTCGGTGTCTGGAACGCGACGTGGTGGACCGTGCCGTGACCCTCCCGGCCGCCCTGAATCGTGGGGAGGATGTCGACGTACCTGCCGACCGGACCCGCGGCTGCGAACCGGGTTCGTTCATCACCGGGGGTGTCGCCCTGTGCCTGTTCGGTTCCCACCTCTTCGAGCCCCATCGTCCGCAACAGGTCCTCGGTGCGCTGGGGGTCGGCGAGCCAGAGCGTCACCGAGTGGAACCCGCGAATCGCGTACTCTTCGGGGACGAACTCCGTCCACGGCACCGTGGGATCGTCGTCGGGGATCTCGACTTCGACCAGTTCGACCGGGAGCCCGTCGGGGTCTTCGAACGGCAGAACCGTCTCGCCGAAGCGCTCGACGCGGTCGTCGTACTCGACGCCGTACTCGTCGAATCGGTCCTCCCAGTAGTCGAGGCTCCCCTCGGGGACTCTGAACGCCGTGCGGGAGACCTGCCCGGAGCCGACCTTCCCGCGCGAGAGGTTCTCCCACGGGAAGAACGTCATCGAGGTGCCGGGGTTCCCTTCGGCGTCCGCGAAGAAGAAGTGGTACGTGCTCGGGTCGTCCTGGTTGATCGAGCGCTTGACGAGTCTGAGTCCGAGGGTCTCGACCCAGAAGTCCATGTTCCGCTGGGGGTCGCCCGCGATGCAGGTGACGTGGTGGATGCCCGCTGTGGGCGTGATGTCTGCCATTGCCGTGCCTACGGGCTGGAACGACTTGAGTGGCCGCTGACGTGGGTGTTACCGGGGGATGGAGGGGTCACTGCTGGCCGTGACCGGAGGACGAGGGACCTCGAGCCTCCTCGCTACCTCACTGGTCGATCTCTCGTATCGTTGTACCGGTAGCGTCGCCGCGGCCGTGCACCGATTTGGACCACCCGTAGCCGACCAGTAGGCCACCGAGGCCACCGAGTGCGACGACGAGTAGCCAGCTACTGTACGCAGTGAGCGTCCGTATCGTCGTCTGAACGGCGATCTCGAGGCCGCGTGAGCCCATGAGTGTAGCCTCGATGTACAGCGCATGTGTCACGAACACGAACACTAGTGCAACTGCTGTACCGAGTGCTCCTCCCAGAATGGAACCACGAGTGTGGAGTGTGTCCATCTACTGATCAGCTCCGTGTACGACCCATTGGGTCAACAACATGTCTTTGAGGACATACATCAAACCACCGGAAAATTCTCCTGTAGACACGCATGAAAATTATTGAACAATATCATTCGGTACGAAAATTTGAAGTGTTGATACTTCTTGTGTGGGAACCGGACACCGACCTATGAGTACGACTACAGGGGGGACGTCGATGGCTAACGAAGTCGACGAGTACATATCTGAACAAGAACAGGTCAATGCGGTTTCGGCGGGGGACACGCGAACGTTCGCCGTGACGGACCGGCGAGTGTTGGATATCCAGCAGACCGAATCCGCTACGGGCAAGAGCATCGAGAACATCGAGACGACGCTGTTCACCGACGTCGCGAAGGTGGACGTGTCGATCCAGGGGTCGACGACGAACACGGACACGATGAAGATGGTCGCGGGGATACTCTTCGGCCTGCTGGGCGTCGTCGTCGCGTTTCTGGGGCTCGACACCGGCGGCGACGGTGCGGCGATCGGGGTGGTGGTCGGACTCATCCTTCTCGGGCTCGCAATTTGGTTGCTGATGAATGCGACCGAGCGGATTCCCGGTGGAATCCGTATCGACCTTCGTCACAAAACGCCGGACGACACCGTGTCAGACCGATACATCCTCCCGGAGAGCCAGGCTGGCACTGCGCGTGCGGTCGTTCGAAGCGTCGGGGGCGCTCACCGCCCGTCAGTGTCTGAGAACCCATGAACAGGTCCGTCGCGATCGTAGGCTGTGGTGGAATCGGGCTCGCCGTCGGACTCCTTGCTGGTCCAGTGGCCGGGTTCGTTGGTGCGCTCACGATAGTACTGGCCATCGTCCTCGGAGGAGTCGGTGCAGCCGTGGCGACGTTCGTCACCGCCTCCGACGGGAGCGACGAGGAAACGGTCACGGGCAGCTCCGAACCGATGACGGAACTACAGGAGTGACAGGCATGTCGGGGACTATCGGTAGGCTACTCGCAGCTCCGTTCCGGCTGGTCGCTGGGCTACTTCGGGGGCTGCTGTTGCTCGTGAAGCATACCCTCCGGGTGCTCGCCGGTGTGTTCAGGGGGGTGCTGAAAACGATTCCACTCGGCTTGAAACTGGTTCGCGCTGCCTTCGCCGGCGCCTGGAAGCTCCTTCGCGTGACCGTGCGGCTGACGGCGAAGCTGCTGCAGGGCCTCGTCACCGTAATCCTGTTCCCGTTCCGCGTGGTGCTCGGCAACGACTGAGAGTCTTCGCGTTCGGAGATCCGACCGTCGGCAGGACTGCTACTGCGAACGCCCGAGCGGATGTCTCCACCAGACGGTGGAGGTGAGATTCAGTAGGAGCGGATCTTCGGCTCGTACTTCTTGTCCGCGCCCTCGAGGATGACGTTCGTGTAGTAGATGTGCGGCTGGCCGTCGTTCCACGCGATCATCGTGTGCTTGAGCCAGTTCTCGTCGTCGCGCTCCTGGTGTTCCGCGCGCCAGTGGGCACCGCGGAACTCGTTGCGGGCGAGCGCGCCGAGGGTGATGGTCTCGGCGACGTCGATGAGATTGCGCGTCTCGATGGTGTGGATGAGGTCCGTGTTGAACGTCCGGGAGGGGTCCGCCACGGCGACCTCCTGGTAGCGTTCGCGGCACTCGCGGATGGCCTCGAGCGCCTTCTTCAGCCCCTCCTCCTCGCGGAACACGTTGACCCAGCGGGTCATCGCGTCCTGGAGGTCAGAGCGGATGTCGGCGTGGTTGACGCCGTCGCGCTCCATCAGGGTCTCGATGCGCTCGCGCTCGCGCTCGAGCGCACGCTCGACGACCGCGTCCGCGTCCGCCAGTGCTCCACCGTCCGCCGCGACGTCCGGGTCCGGCTGGTCGATGGCGCCCGGCGCGACGGGCGTCTCGATGTCCGTCTCCTCCTCGATGGAGGCGGAGGGACCGGTCTTGATCTCGGCCTCGCCGAGGTCCTTGCCGGCGGCGTGGCGGCCAGCCATCGCCCCGAACACGATGAGTTCGGGCAGCGCGTTGCCGCCGAGTCGGTTGGAGCCGTGGACGGAGACGCAGGCACACTCGCCTGCGGCGTAGAGTCCCGAAATGCAGGACTCGCCGTGCTCGTTCACCTCGATGCCGCCCATGTGGTAGTGCTGGCCGGGTTTGACTGGCATCGGCTCTTCGAGGCCGTCGACGCCCTCGAAGTCCTCCGCGAGGTGGAGGATGTTCTCGAGGCGGTCCGTGATGCGCTCCTCGCCGAGGTGGCGCATGTCGAGATAGACGTACTCGTCTTCGATACCGCGCCCGTTGTTGACCTCCGTCAGCTCGGCGCGCGAGACCACGTCACGGGAGGCGAGTTCGCCGGCGTTGTTCGCGTAGCCGCGTTCGAACATGAACCGCTCACCCTCGCTGTTGTAGAGGATACCACCCTCCCCACGGACACCCTCGGAGATGAGGACGCCCGTCGAGGGGAGCGTCGTCGGGTGGAACTGGACGAACTCCATGTCCTCCAGCGGCACCCCGGCACGATAGGCCATCGCCGGGCCGTCGCCGGTGTTGGCGACGGCGTTGGTCGTGTGGTCGAACGCCTGCCCGTCGCCACCGGTCGCGAGGATGACGCCACCGGAGGCCTTGAACCCGACGAGGTCGCCGCTCTTGATGTCGTAGGCGATGCAGCCATGACAGGAGCGCTCTTCGGGGTCCTCCTCGCCGGTGACGGCGAGGTTGATGACGTAGAACTCGTCGTACACCGTGATGCCGCGCTTGACGACCTGCTCGTACATCGTGTGGAGCAGGTGGTGGCCGGTCTCGGCACCCGCGTACGTGGTGCGGGGGAACGAGAGCCCGCCGAAGGGGCGCTGGGAGACGCGACCGTCGTCCTCGCGCGAGAACGGCATCCCCCAGTGCTCCAGTTGAATCGTCTCTTCGGGGCTCATCTCACAGAGGGTCTCGATAGCTGGGGCGTCGCCCAGGTAGTCCGAGCCCTTCATCGTGTCGTAGGCGTGGTCGTGCCAGTCGTCGCCGTCGCGCAGCGCGGCGTTGATGCCGCCTTCGGCTGCACCCGTGTGCGAGCGCACCGGGTGGAGCTTCGTGACGATGGCCACGTCGGCCCCCTCCTCGTGGGCCGCGATGGCCGCTCGGAGACCGGCGCCCCCACCGCCGACGACGATGACGTCGTGTTCGTGCATGGTTTTGAGTTAGGATTTCGTTGACTTCAGGGTGTCTCTACCAGAACTTCAGGTTCTTCTTCACGGCCTCGCGCTTCAGTTCCTGAATGTGTTCGGTGAGCGGGATGTCCTTCGGACACACCTCGGTGCAGGAGAACTGGGTCTGACACCGCCAGACGCCGTGTTCCTGCTCGATGATGTTGAGGCGGTGCTCTTTGAGGTCCTCGCCCTCGCGGTCGTCCATCGCGAACCGGTAGGCCTTGTTGATGGCCGCGGGACCGAGATACTGGTTGTCGCCCGCCGCGATGTTACACGAGGACATACACGCGCTACACCAGATACACCGCGTGGACATCTTGATCTTCTCACGGTTCTCGCGGGTCTGCCGCTGTTCGTTCAGGCCGCTCGGGAGGTCCTCGTCCTGGAAGTACGGCTCGACGGCCTCCATCTGGTCGTAGAAGTGCTCCAAGTCGACGACGAGGTCCTTGACGACCTCGGCGTGCGGGAGCGGCTCGATGCGGACCGTCTTCGGGATGCCCTTGTCGGCCAGGTCGGCGACCTGCGTCTTGCAGCCGAGACACTGGCTGCCGTTGACGAACAGCGCGTCGGAGCCACAGACGGCCTGCCGGCAGGAGTGCCGGAACGTGAGCGACGAGTCGTAGGAGTCGCGGGCCCACATCAGCGCGTCGAGCACGGTCATCCCCTTCTTGAACGGGACGGTGAAGGTGTCGAACCGCGGCTCTTCCTTCTCGGGCACTTCGGGGTCGTAGCGGAACACCTTCAGCTCGACCGTGCGGTCGGCCTTCTCGAGTGCCGCCTGTGCGCGGCGGCGCGTCTCCGCACCGAAGTCCTGGTCTTCGGCCTCGGGTGCATCCGTGGCTTCGGACTCGGCCTCCGGTTCTGGTTCCGGCTCCGGTTCGGTCTCGGTCTCTGTCTCGGGAACTTGCGTACTCATGCGAAGGAAACACCTGCCATGACGAGCGCGAGGCGGACGATCTGGATGGACAGCACGAGCGCCGCGATGACGAGCACGTACTTCATGACGCTCTTGCCCGTGCCGTCGAGCCCCTGATTGACGAGCGCGTTGTAGACCCCGTTGACGCCGTGGAACGTCGCCGTGAGGCCGAACGCGATCATCGTGATCAGGTAGCCCGGCTGCTGCATCCGCATCTGCGTCCCCATGAACGTCACTTCGGCCGCGTGGTTAACGAAGTGAAGCGTCATGAAGTGGAACGCGAGCACGACGACGAGGAACGCCGCCGTCAGCCGCTGGAGCAGCCAGCGCGACCCCTTCCGGTCGAACGAGGAGTACTGTTCCGCCATATCAGAACGCCCCCGCGAGGAAGGTTGGGACGCTGGCGACCACGATTGCCCCCGTGAGCACCAGCGACGCGTAGAAGCTCTTGTCCTGCGATTCTAGTCCGACGCCGAGGTCGACGAACAGCAGTCGGACGCCGTTGAGGATGTGGAACACCGCGACGGCGAGGAGGCCGACCTCGAGGATCCGGACGACGAGCAGGCCTTCGAGGGCCTGGATCGTCTGGGTGTAGGTCGTAGCGTCCACCGTTGCGGTCGAGAGGACCGCGATGTGGGTGAACAGGTACCCGATGAGCACCCACCCGGTGAACTTGTGGAAGACCCAGGCCCACATGCCGGCGGAGAACTCGGTCCACCGGCCGAAGTCCTCGATGAGGCCTCGGTCGTACGATTGACTCATGCACCTGTGTCTCAGGGTCGGCTTGTCATAGTAGTTACTACCTTGTCGCGCCCTCGCGGCGGTGCCTGCCGGCTTTACGCTGTCACGACTGTGAGCCACGTCCGTGAGTTACGACCGCGAGAGTCGTGCCTGCTGGCGCTCGAGCGCGGTCCGGATGCGGTCGTCGAGTTTCACGAGGTGACACAGCGGGTTCCCCGGGTACACCAGCGGGTTCTCGAGGATGCCTACCAGCAGCCCCGTGAACGGCGCGGTGACGACATCGTGGTCCTCCTTGAACGGGTTCGTGATGGTACAGACGCGGTCGCCTTCCTCGACGAGTGCACCTCGGTCGTGGTGCATCTCGACCAGCCCACCGGTGTCCGCCCGAAGCCATGTCTTCTCGCCGGCATCCTCGATGACGGTCCGCCAGCCGGGCCACGCCACCATCTGCTCCTCGCGGAGCCCGAACTCCGCGAGCACCGAGAGCGTCCCGGCGAGCGCCTGGTCGATGAGATCGCGCTGGAAGCGGTGCGCCTCGCCCATCTCGATGGTGATGGTCGGGATACCCGCCGCGGAGGCCTCCGTGCGGAGCGAGCCCTCCGGACCTTCGCTCGCGATGATGACGTTCGAGGCGAAGGCGTTCGCGACACGGGCCACGTCAGGGTTACCCATGTCGGCGCGGACGTGCAGCATGTTGGTTCGTCCGCGGGTCGAGGTGTGGAAGTCGAGTCCGAGGTCGCAGGGTTCGATGAAGTTGCGGAACACGCGGTTGGCGATGCGCTTCGCGCTCGTCGAGCCGGGGTCGCCGGGAAACGAGCGGTTCAGGTCGCGGTCGTAGATGGGGAGGTACCGCTCCTGGGCGATGAAGCCGGGGACGTTGAGGACCGGCATACAGACGAGCGTCCCGCGGAGCTCCGAGTGGTCCCAGTCGTGGGCGACCTCGCGGACGACCTCGATGCCGTTGAGTTCGTCACCGTGGGCGGCCGCCGAGAGGAACACCGTCGGTCCCGGCCGCTCCCCGTTGATGATGGTGACGGGGACCTTGATGGCGTCCCCGAGATACGTCTCGGAGACGGAGTACCGGATGTTCTGTGTCTCACCCGGCGCGACGATGCCGCCGTCGTACGTGAACGCGCCGTCGGTCATACCGACCGTCGGGCGCGACTACATATAAACCACCCCGGCTCGGTGACCGGGTTGCAGCCCCACACAGGAGTACCGTCAATTCTTTCCGACCCCCCGTCGCGCTGTGAACTATGACCGACGAGACCGACGACATCACGGTTGGGGTGCTGAGTCTCCACAACTCGAAGGAGACGAAGGCCATCCTGAACGCGGTGGACGACCTCGGCTACGGGACCGAGTGGCTGCGCGCAGAGACGCTCTCCGTCGACATCGACGACGGCGAAGTGACGCTCGACCCGGACGTCGACATCATCGTCAACCGCCTGTTGCTCTCGAAGGAAGAACAGCCCGCGGAGGCGCTGGGGCTGGCGACGATGCTCGACCGGATGCGCCCGATGCTGAACCACCCGATGGAGACGATGACCGCGATGCACAAGTTCGCGACCGGCACCGCGCTCGCGAACGCCGGGCTCCCGGTGCCGGACGCGTACATGGCGCTCTCCGCGGAGGGGCTCAACGCCGACCGCGAGAAGTTCGGCGAGGAGGTCGTCTACAAGACCGCCATCGGCACCCACGGCGGCGGGACGTGGAAGGTGTCGGCGGACGACCCGGTCAACCCGATGGTCGGGTCGCGCCAGGCGTTCCTCCAGCGGTTCATCGACCACGACGAGGAGCGACACTCGGACCTGCGCATCTACACCGTCGGCGAGAAGGTCGTCGGCGCCATGAACCGCTACGCCCCCGAAGGCGAGTGGCGGACGAACGTCGCGCTCGGCGGCGACGTCGAGGACGCGGGCGACGCGCTCACCGACGAGGTCGCGACGATGGCGAAACACGCCGCCGACGTCGTGGGGCTCGACTACGCCGGCGTCGACATCGTCGAGGGTGAGGACGGCTACTACATCCTCGAGGTGAACCCGACCGCGGGGTTCAAGGGGCTGTTCAAGGCGACCGGTCGCTCTCCGGCGCCGTTCATCGCCCGGCTCGCCATCGAGCATGCCGGTGGCGAAGTCGACCAGGAGCGGGTGTACGAACTCGCGGCGACGCTCGACGACTCGCGGCCGGCGTGTATGCCACGCGAGCCCACACAGAAGTACGAGGAGACGACCGCCATCGGCTACATCGAGGAGGTCGTCGCCATGGGGACCCGCGGCTCGAAGACCGTCCTCGCGAAGTCCGACACGGGCGCGACCCGCACGAGCATCGACGCGCGACTCGCCGCCGAAATCGGGACCGGCCCCATCAAGGACATCGTGAAGATCAAGTCCGGCTCGGTGAAGAGCGGGCGCTCGCGCCCGGTCGTCGACCTCGTCGTCGGCATCAGCGGCCGCCAGCACACGGTCACCGCGAGCATCGAGGACCGCTCGCACATGGACTACCCCCTCCTGCTCGGGCGCGACATCCTCCAGCACTACCACGTCGACGTGCGCCGCCGCGCCGACGAGGACGCCGAGGGTGTCTCCGGCGAGAGCGAGGAGGAAGAGGACTACCTCGAGTAACCCGACACCGACTCCTGCGGCCCGTCTCGATTCTCGTTCGCCTCCCCACTGACGAGCGACGCGTTCGCTCTGCCGAGCGAGGCCGGGAGCCTCATTAGCCTCCCATACCCACTCGGGACATGGACGCGGCACACGCGGCGCTGCGCGAGGACCCGGAACTCGCTCCGCTCGTCGAGGCGCACGGCCCCATCGCGCTCGAACCGGCCGACGACCCGTTCGCGCGGCTCGTCGTCGCGATCATCAACCAGCAGCTCTCGGTGCAGTCGGCCGCCGCCATCCGGGAGCGGGTGTTCGAGCAGGTGGACGTGACACCCGCGGGCCTGCTGGCCGCGGACGACGCTGTTCTCAGAGACGCGGGGCTCTCCGCCCAGAAGATCGACTACGTCCGGAACATCGCCCGCGCCTTCGAGGACGGGCTCTCCCGCGAGCGGCTCGCTGAAATGAACGACGACGAGGTGGTCACGGCGCTCACCGAGATCAAAGGTGTGGGGGAGTGGACCGCGAAGATGGCGCTCATCTTCGTCCTCGCACGCGAGGACGTGTTCCCGGTCGAGGACCTCGGCATCCGCAAGGGGATGGACGCGCTCTACGGCTTCGACGAGGACGACCGCGCGGGGATGGTCGACCACGCCGAGCGGTGGCGCCCCTACCGGTCGTACGCGAGCCGCTACCTCTGGCGCGCGGTCGACTGACGCTCCGACCGCCTCGGCGACACGGCTTTGCCCGGTCGTGTCGACAGTGTGGCATGGTCCGGCACCTGGCGACGGACATCTGGGTCCACGAGGAGCCGCTGCAGTTCTTCCGGCTCGAGATCGGGCGGCTGATGACGGTGATACGACTCCCCGACGGAGGGTTGTTCGTCCAGTCACCCGCTCAGCTGACCCCCGACCTCCGTCGCCAGCTGGACGACCTCGGGGAGGTCCGGTTCGTCGCCGCCGGGAGCAAACTCCACGGCCACCTCTACATGGAGCAGTACCGGGCCGCGTACCCCGACGTGGAACTGCTCGCCGCGCCGGGGCTCGCGGCGCGGCGTACGGACCTCCGGTTCGACGCGGTGCTCGGTGACGCGCCCGACGCGCGGTGGGCCGAGTCCATCGACCAGGTCGTCCTCGACGGCCACCGCTGGATAACCGAACTCACGTTCCTCCACCGCGAGAGCGGGACGGTCGTCATGGGCGACTACGGCTACCACATCGGCCCGTCGAGTCCCCTGACGACTCGCCTCGTCGCCCGGCTCGCCGGGATGTACCGCCGCGTCGGTGCCCCGCCCGACCTTCGAGCGACCGTGACGAACGAGGCGACGCTCCGGCGCGGCATCGACGAGGTGCTGGCGTGGGAGTTCGACCGGCTCGTCCCCGGCCACGGCGAGGTCGTCGACCACGGGGCGAAGGCCCGGCTCCAGGCGGGTTACGACTGGCTAGCCTGACCGACCCGGACGCTCTCGTCGCGTGCGACCTCCTTCGCGGGGTTCCCGACCACCGTCGCCCCCGCCGGAACGTCCTTCACGACGACCGCGACCGCGCCCACCTTCGCGCCCTCGCCGACTGTAATCGCGCCGACGAGCGTGGCGTTCGCGCCGAGGGTCACGCCGTCCTCGACGGTCGGGTGGCGCTTGATGCGCTCGCTGGATTTCCCGCCGAGCGTCACGCCGTGGTACATGTTCACGTCGTCGCCGATTTCGGCCGTCTCGCCGATGACGACGCCCATCCCGTGGTCGATGAACACGCGGCGGCCGAGGGTCGCGCCGGGATGAATCTCGACGCCGGTGAGGAAGCGGACGACCTGCGAGACGAGGCGGGCGGTGAATCGCCAGTCGCGGTTCCAGAGCGGATGGGCGAGAAAGACGTGTGCCCAGACGGCGTGGAGCCCCGGATACAGCAGGGCCTCTCTCGTCGAGGTGGCGGCGGGGTCGGTTTCGAGCGCGGTGCGGATGTCTTCGCGGAGTCTGTCGAACATGGTGCTGTCGTTGAGTGGGGTAGTGAGCGGGCGAACAGTCGGGCAAGAAGGCACCTCAACAACAGCAACAGGCAGCCGGCGAGACGGCTGGCTGAGAGACGGAGCGACCACCGAGCCTGACGTGGGCGGTCAGCATGGGAAGATGTGCGCCGTCGTCGCGGTAAAAGGTGTCGATGCGAGGGGGTGCAGTTGCCGGGGGTGAGCCGAGAGAACGCGCGCGAACGTCGGGGGACCGGGATTAGAAGCCCTTGCCCTGGAGCTCGCGGGCGATGATGTTCTTCTGGATTTCGGTGGTGCCCTCGTAGATCTGGGTGATTTTGGCGTCGCGGTAGAACCGTTCGACGTCGAAGTCGTTGACGTAGCCGGCGCCGCCGTGGATCTGGACGGCTTCGTTGGCGACGTCGACGGCGACGCGCGAGGCGTACTCCTTCGCCATGGAGGCGAGGGTCGTCAGCTGGCCCTCCGCGTTGTCGACGGACCAGGCGGACTTGTACGTGAGCATGCGCGCGGCCTCGATGTTCGTGTGCATCTCGGCGAGCTTGTGCTGGATGGCCTGAAACTCACCGATGGGCTGGCCGAACTGCTCTCGCTGCTGCGCGTAGTCGAGCGCACGCTCGGCGGCACCTCGTGCGATACCGACGGCCTGCGCGGCGACTCCGGTGCGCGTCTCGTCGAAGAACTGCATCTGCTGGAGGAAGCCCATGCCCCGCGTCCCGACGAGGTTCTCTTCGGGGACGCGCACGTCGTCGAAGATGAGCTCTGCCGTGTCCGAGGCACGGATGCCGAGTTTGCCAGTGATCTTGTCGGCCTTGAAGCCGTCGCGGTCGGACTCGACGATGATCTGCGAGAAGCCGTTGTACCGGCCGTCGGCGTCGGGGTCGGTCTTACACAGCACGACGAAGTAGTCGCCGACGGTGCCGTTCGAGATCCACATCTTGGTGCCGTTGATGACCCACTCGTCGCCGTCCTTCTCGGCGGTCGTGGAGACGGAGGAGACGTCGGAGCCGGTGTCGGGCTCGGAGATGGCCGCGCCCATCACGGACTCGCCCGAGGCGATGGGCGGGAGATACTTCTCCTTCTGCTCTTCGGTGCCGAACTCGACGATGGCCTCGCTCCCGAACGCGGAAGCGGTGATACAGAAGCCGATGCCCGGGTCGGCCGCGAACATCTCCTCGACGACGATGGACGTGTCGAGCGTGTCCAGCCCGGCACCGCCGTACTCGATGGGGAGGCCGCCGCCCAGCAGGCCGTTCTTCGCAGCCTTCTCCATCACGTCGTGCGGATACTTCTCCTCGACGTCGTACTCGGTGGCGACCGGTTTGACCTCGTTCTCCGCGAACCGCCGCACCTCCTTCTGCAACTGCTGCTGTTCTTCGGATAGTTCGAAGTCCATGACTCGCAGTTACTGTTGGAACTACATAAACCCAATTCTTCCTAACAGCGTTATCCGCAAGCGAGAACCTGTCTAACGCTGGAAGCGGGTGTCGGGTGTTGGGGGTCTTTGTCGGCGCGCGGGCGATATACGGTTCGTTTATATTCGGTCGCCGAATCGCCGTGGCTCCGGGGGGGTGCAGCGCAGTATATAAATGGACTTTGTATTCGCAGAATTTTCAAAGAGAGAAATGGTTCGACCCGGGCCACAGCGTGTTCGTGCCTCGACTGCGTGGCGCAACCTCGGACGAATCGCGCGGCCAGAACCGGAAGCGTGGGAACCGTGGGTTACGCGAGGCCCTTGCCCTGGAGCTCGCGGGCGATGATGTTCTTCTGGATTTCGGTGGTGCCCTCGTAGATCTGGGTGATCTTGGCGTCGCGGTAGAACCGTTCGACGTCGAAGTCGTTGACGTAGCCAGCGCCGCCGTGGATCTGGACGGCTTCGTTGGCGACGTCGACGGCGATACGCGAGGCGTACTCCTTCGCCATGGAGGCGAGGGTGGTGATCTGGCCGTCGGTGTTCTCGACGGACCAGGCGGATTTGTACGTGAGCATGCGCGCGGCCTCGATCTTCGTGAACATGTCCGCGAGTTTGTGCTGGATGGCCTGGAACTCGCCGATAGGTTTGCCGAACTGCTCGCGTTCCTGCGCGTAGTCGAGCGCCCGCTCGGCGGCCCCCTTCGCGATTCCCACGCCCTGTGCGGCGACACCGGTTCGGGTGGCATCGAAGAACTGCATCTGCTGGAGGAAGCCCATGCCGCGCGTCCCCACCAGGTTCTCTTCGGGGACGCGCACGTCGTCGAAGATGAGTTCCGCGGTGTCGCTCGCACGGATGCCGAGTTTGCCGGTGATCTTGTCGGCTTTGAAGCCGTCGCGGTCGGCCTCGACGATGATCTGCGAGAAGCCGTTGTACCGGCCGTCGGCGTCCGGATTGGTGTCACAGAGGACGACGAAGAAGTCGCCGACGGTGCCGTTCGAGATCCACATCTTGTTGCCGTTGATGACCCACTCGTCGCCGTCCTTCTCCGCGCGCGTCGAGATGGACGCCACGTCGGACCCCGCGTGCGGCTCCGAGATGGCCGCGCCGGAGACGGCCTCACCTTTGGCGACGTCGGGGAGGTACTCTTCTTTCTGCTCCTCGGTGCCGAACTCGATGATGGCCTCACAGCCGAAGCCCGAGGCGAGGATACAGAACCCGATACCGGGGTCGATAGCGAACAGCTCCTCCGCGACGATCATGGTGTCGAGCGGCGAGTAGCCGGCACCGCCGTAGTCGAGCGGGATGGACATGCCGGTCAGGCCCATCTCGGCGGCCTTCTCGACGATGTCGTACGGGTACTTCTCCTCGACGTCGTACTCGACGGCGTGGGGGAGAATCTCGTTCTCACCGAACCGGCGGACCTCCTGCTGCATCTGTTTCTGCTCGTCTGACAGGTCGAAATCCATTCTCTCTATTATCACAATCAATCCCACATAGTTCTTCTCAAACGCACAACCCCTCGAAACGGGTTTTAGCGGCCGCAAGACCGGGCGATACGGAAAGGTTCAAACCTACGCCAACGTTCGTTGCGAACGTTCATGGAATTCGACGAGATCGAGACCATCGCGGTGCTTGGCGCTGGCAACATGGGCCACGGCATCGCCGAGGTCGCCGCGCTCGCGGGCTACGAGGTCAACCTCCGCGACATCAAAGAGGAGTTCGTCGAGAAGGGCTACGACCAGATCGAGTGGTCGCTCGAGAAACTCGCCGAGAAGGAACAGATCTCCGACGAGGAGGCCGACGCCGCCATCGAGCGCGTCACGCCGTACGTCCCCGTCGAGGACGCCGTCGAGGACGTCGACGTCATCATCGAGGCCGTCCCCGAGAAGATGGAGATCAAGAAGGACGTCTACGGCGAGGTCGAGGAGTACGCGCCCGACGAGGCGCTGTTCGCCACGAACACCTCCTCGCTCTCCATCACGGAGCTCTCGGAAGTGACCGAGCGTCCCGAGCAGTTCTGCGGGATGCACTTCTTCAATCCCCCAGTCCGGATGCAGCTCGTCGAGGTCATCTCCGGTGCCCACACCGCCGAGGAGACGCTCGAGACCATCGAGCAGCTCTCGGAGGCGTTCGGCAAGACGCCCGTCCGCGTCCACAAGGACTCGCCCGGCTTCATCGTCAACCGCATCCTCGTCCCGCTGATGAACGAGGCCTGCTGGATGGTCTCGAACGACGAGGCGACCGTCAAAGAGGTCGACTCCGCGACGAAGTTCGACATGGGCCTGCCGATGGGCGCGTTCGAACTCGGCGACCAGGTCGGCAACGACGTCACCTTCCACGTCCTCGAGTACCTCCACGAGGTGCTCGGTGACGCCTACGAACCCGCACCGTTCCTCGAGGAGACCGTCGAGGCGGAGCGGTACGGAAAGAAGACCGGCAAGGGCTTCTACGACTACGAGGACGGTGACGGCGCCGACATCCCGACGGACGCCGGTACCGAGGCCATCAAGCACCGTCTCGCCGCCGTGATGGCCAACGAGGTCGGCCACCTCGTCGAGGGCGACGTCTCGAACCCTGCAGACATCGACGAAGCCGTGATGCTCGGCGGTGGATTCCCGGACGGCCCGGCCAAGATGGCCGACGACATCGGCCTCGACACGCTCGTCGAGGCACTCGAAGCGGCCCACGAGGAGACGGGCCACCCGCGCTTCGAGGTCAGCGAGGCGCTCCGCGAGGCCGCCGAGGCGGGGGGCTTCCACGGTGGCGACGACGACGGCGACACCGTCGAGTTCACCAACATCGAGATCGAGTACCCTGGCGACATGGTCGGGCACATGATCCTCTCGCGTGAGGCCCGGATGAACACCATCAATCCGGACATGCTCGACGAGATTGCGGAAGCCGTCGACATGTTCGAGGCCGACGACGATGTCCGCGCCATCCTCATCACGGGGAAGGGCGACCGCGCGTTCTCCGCGGGCGCGGACGTCACCTCCATGGCGTCCTCGGCGGACCCCATCGACGCCATCGAGCTCTCGCGACACGGCCAGTCGACGTTCGGCAAGCTCGAGGAGACCGAACTGCCCGTGCTCGCCGCCATCGACGGCTTCGCGCTCGGTGGCGGCTTCGAGCTCTCGATGTGCGCCGACCTCCGGCTCGCCTCCGAGCGCTCGGAGATTGGCCTCCCCGAACACAACCTCGGCCTCCTGCCCGGCTGGGGCGGCACCCAGCGCCTCCAGCGGCTCGTCGGCCAGTCCCGTGCGAAGGAGATCATCCTCACCGCCGAGCGGTTCGACGCCGAGACGATGTACGACTACAACGTCGTCAACGAGGTCGTCGAGAACGACGAGTTCGAGGAGCGCGCCCACGAACTCGCCGCCGACCTCGCGGGCGGCCCGCCCATCTCGCGCCGGCTGACGAAGCGCGCGATGCACGCTGGCTGGGAGAGCGAGGAAGCCGGCCTCGAACTCGAGTCGCAGGCGTTCGGCCACCTCATCAACACCGACGACCTCATGGAGGGCATCACGGCCTTCATGGGCGACGGTGAGCCGAACTTCGAGGGGAAGTGAGGCGGACGCCGTCGGACCCTCGGTCCGACGGAAGTGAGCCGGCGTTCGAATGGAAGTAGAACCAGCGGTTTTCCGAACCGCATCTCATCGGTTTTCAACTTTTAGTTCCGCCGGCAGGCGTGGCTTCACCCCTTCCCCGTGGGAGGAGTGGATATGGAGCGGCCGTATCGCGACGAGGACTGGCTTCGGCGTCGCTACCACGACGAGGGGGCGACCCAGAAGGAGATTGCTGAGGAATGCGACGTATCGCCCCGGACCATTCGCGACTGGATGAACCGCCACGACATCGAAACGCGCGAGGTACACGGGGAGAACCACGGACTGTACGGCGAGAAGCGGAGTGAGGAGGTGAAGCGACGAATCTCCGAGACGTTACAGGGGAGAGCGTTCACCGACGAGTGGCGACGACGACTCACTGAGAGCAACCGGGGTCGGTCGTTGACAGACGAGACGCGGGAGAAGATCAGCACCTCGCTCCGGGGAACGAAACGACCCCCGGAGACACGCCGCCGGATGAGTGAGTCGACGGCGGGTGAGGCGAACCCCAACTGGCGCGGTGGATACGACGGGCGATACGGAGCCGGATGGGCGCCGGCTCGGGCTGCCGTCATCGAGCGCGACGAGGTCTGTCAGCACTGTGGCGAGGACGGGCGTGAACGGCAGCTTCACGTCCACCACATCATCCCGGTGCGAGCGCTTCGCGCTGCCGAGGACGTTCCACTGTCCGCTGCTCACGACCTGTCGAACCTCGTCCTCCTGTGTCAGCGCTGCCACGGAAAAGCCGACTACGGGAAGCTCGGGTTCCAGTCAGGAATCGACGACCCCAGAGAGTCTGGGGACCTCTGACACGCCGCATCGAGAAAGTAGCATTTATACACCGACACCCCGGAGCATGGAGTGCGCACCGTTGGTGTAGTCCGGCCAATCATCTTGGCCTTTCGACAAAATAGGGATGTTCCCTGTTTTGGAAGAAAGCCGAGGACCAGGGTTCAAATCCCTGACGGTGCACTTCTCAACGCTCACGCCACGAGTCACAGCTCGCGTCACCGCCGAAACCTTGTTACTACTTGCCACACAATGCCGGACATGGCCAAGAGTCAACGCTCCATCCCGCTCGAACACGTCGCGCCGGTGTACGTCGAGCCCGAGGACGGCTACGTGAACGTCCAGCAGGGCCACGGCGACCACACGCTCTACACGCCCGAGGAGGTCCGTGACCTCGCCGAGGAGTTGCTGGCGGCCGCCGAGACTGCCGAGCGTTCCTGACCCCTTTCTGTCAGCGGGCGACGGGTTAGCATAACGCCCGCGACGTTTAATATTTCGAACCGCCTTCTAGTGGTCGGTGAATCGCTAATGGCAATTCGACGATACCCCTTTGACATGTTCGACGAGATGGAACGGATGATGGAGAGCATGCGACGCTCGATGTACGACGGCGTCGACGACGTTCGCTCCATGGCGGGCATGGGCTCGGCCCACATGAGCCTCGAGCAGACCGACGACGGCTACCTCGTCATGGCCGACATCCCGGGCTTCGAGAAGGAGGAGATCGACCTCCGCTTCGACGACGGCAAGCTCGTCGTCGACGCCCGCCACGAGGTGACCGACGAGTCGCCCGTCGGCTCCATCTCCCGCTCGCGACACATCCACGAGGCGCTCCACGTCCCCGGTGAGATCATCGAGGACGAGATCGAGGCGACCTACCGCAACGGCGTCCTCGAGGTCTCGCTGCCCACCATGGAGGCGCCCGACGAGGACGACGACGCCCACCGCATCGACATCGACTGATCGAGGGGACGGGATGCACCGCGTGGCCGGGGGGCCACGTACAGATGTCTCACGGCTCGGTTCTCTTTGCCGTCCCCCACTCGCCTCTGGACTGTTTTCCACTCGCTTCCGGACTGTTCTCACGTGCGTGCCGCGCCCGGAGTACCGACCACCCCACGCCGGGCGAACGGCCACCGGACCACCCCACGCCGGGCAAACAGTCACCGCAGTGAATACTCCACATTGAAGTTCCCGTGGTGTAACACCACGGTAGCGACCCATGGTAGAAATCGACGCACCTTGGTTCAGGGCCGAGCAGGAGTACACCGACGAGGTGATCGGTGACTCGACGCTCGGGCGGATGTTCGAGCAGAGCGCCTCCCGGAACAGCAGCCTCGACGCCCAGTGGTACAAAGGTGGAGTCTACGACCGCTCGCTGACACCCGATGTCCTCCCGGAGCCGCCGGCCGGCGAGTTCGCCGCGCTCACCTACGAGCGCATGCAGACCATCGTCCAGTATCTCGCTGCCGGGTTCCGGGAGCTGGGGATGGAGACGGACGACCGGGTCGGCATCTACGCCGACACCCGGATGGAGTGGGCACAGACCGACCTCGGCATCCTCACCGGTGGCGGGGTCGTCACGACCGTCTACACCGAGTCGTCGCCCTCACAGGTGCAGTACCTGCTCGACGACCCGGACGCCATGGGTGTCGTCTGTGAGAACGAGTCACTCCTCGAGAACGTCCTCGAAGTCGAGGACGACCTCGACCTCCAGTTCATCGTCGTCATCGACAACTACGACGGGTACGAGGACCGCGACGACATCTACTCCCTGAAGGAGGTGCTCGACATCGGGCATGAGGCGTTCGACATCGAGGCGTACGAGGGCTGGCTCGCCGAGCGAACCCTCGAGGACACCGCGTCGCTCATCTACACCTCGGGGACGACCGGCCAGCCGAAGGGCGTCCAGCTCACCCACGGGAACTTCCGCGCGAACATCAACCAGGTGCGAAAGCGGTTCGCCCCACGGCCCGACCGCGACCCGTCTGTGCCCACCGTCTCGACGGACACTCGGGCGCTGTCGTTCCTCCCACTCGCGCACGTCTTCGAGCGCACAGGGGGACACTTCTTCATGTTCGCGTCGGGCGGGACGGTCGCGTACGCCGAGTCGGCCGACACCGTCGCCGACGACATCAAGACGGTCAAACCCACGACCGCGACGTCGGTCCCCCGCGTCTACGAGCGCATCTACGACTCGATGCGCGAGCAGGCCAGCGAGTCGCCGACGAAAGAGCGCATCTTCGAGTGGGCGCTCGACGTCGCCCGTGACTACGCCAGGACGGACGCACCTGGTGTCGGCCTCCGCGTGAAACACGCGCTCGCCGACCGCCTCGTCTTCGAGACGGTCAAAGAGCAGATGGGTGGCAACATCGAGATGTTCATCTCGGGCGGTGGCTCGCTCTCGAAGCGACTCGCCGAGATCTTCCAGGGGATGGGCCTCCCCATCTACGAGGGCTACGGGTTGACCGAAACCGCCCCCGTCGTCTCCATCAATCCGCCGGACGACCTCCGCCCGGGCACGCTCGGGCCACCGCTGGTGGACATCGAGACGAAACTCGACGAGAGCGTCATCTCGGCCGACCAGAAGGAGAAGGCGACCGGCGACATCGGCGAACTGCTCGTGAAGGGGCCGAACGTCACCTCGGGCTACTGGAACCGCCCCGACGCGACCGAAGACGCCTTCACGGACGGCTGGTTCCGGACGGGCGACATCATCGAGCAGACCGACGACGGCTTCCTGGTCTACCACGACCGCCTGAAGCAGATCATCGTACTCGACACCGGGAAGAACGTCGCTCCCGGCCCCATCGAGGACCAGTTCGCGACCTCCGACCGCATCGAGCAGACGATGGTCGTCGGTGACAACGAGAAGTTCATCGGCGCGCTGTTCGTCCCGAACTTCGAGACGCTCGGGCGCTGGGCCGAGAAGAACGACGTCGACATCCCCCGGAACAAGGCCGACGCCATCGAGGACGAGCGGGTCGTCGAGTGGATCGCCGAGGAGGTCGACGCCATCAACGAGACACTCGCGAAACACGAGCGCATCAAGGAGTTCCGGCTGGTCTCGAGCGAGTGGACCCCGGAGAACGACATGCTGACGCCGTCGATGAAGCTGAAGCGGCGCAACGTCCTCTCGGAACACGACGCGAAGGTGGCCGACATCTACGGCTACGAGACGGTCGAGGCCGACGACTAGCTGCCGACCAGCGACGAGAGGACTCGCGACTCGGCTTTTCTGAGGTGTTCGTCGACGGTGGAGGGCGCACAGTCGAGCAGTTCGGCGATGTCCTCGTGGGTCGCCCGCCGCGGAATCTCGTAGTAGCCGAGTTCGACCGCGGCCTGGAACACTTCGAGCTGGCGGTCGGTGAGCGCCGAGAGCGTGTCGCCGTTCTCGGGGGCGTACTGACCGACCTGCTCGACGCTGATGCGGACGTCGTCGGGGAGTTCGTCGATGGCCTGCCGGAGCATCTCGTGGGTGCCGACGACGGTGGTCCGGAGGCTCCCGCGACCAGTGAATTCGAGGGGCGTGTCTATCATCAGCGCGTACGTCTGGGCGAGCGCCATCAGCGACCCCGCCGGTTCGCCCGGGAGCACGTGGAGGTAGAGGTGGAAACAGTCGTCCTCGACGTCCAGCAGGTCGAGGTCGACGACGTCGGGGTGCTCTTCGAGCTCTGCGACGATCTCCTCCGGCTCTCCCCGGAGTTTGTAGAGCAGGACGCCCGTCCCGTCACCGAGCGCGTTGACGTGCATCAACGCCTCACGCGTGACTGTGGGGTTGTCGACGATGGCCTTGTCGACCGGGTGAATCGAGCCGTCGGCGGGTGTGAGTGTGAAATCGAAGTAGCGCATGCGTCCCCCGTGTGTAACGGTCTCGCCCTGAGTTGCGTCCTGAGCGAATTAGGTGTTTCGGCTGGAACAGTTTTCAAAGTAAAGCGCCCCGGCTCACCCCGGGTCCGCACTTAAGTCAGGACAGGTCGCGGTAGCGCCCTTCGACGTCGAGCATCGGCTGTGGGTAGTCGACACCCAGCTCGACGCCGTAGGTCGCCGCCAGCTCATCCGAGAGCGTCCACGGGCGGTGGGCGTAGTCGGCCGGCAGCTCCTCAAGTTCGGGGAGCCAGTGGCGGACGTACGCGGCGTTGGGGTCGTAGTACTCGGCCTGTGAGACCACGTCGAAGTACCCGTCGCGCGAGTCGTTGCCCACGCCCGCCTGATACGCCCAGTTCCCCCAGTTCGAGCAGACGTCGTAGTCGACGAGCCGCGACTCGAAGTACGCCGCGCCCCACCGCCAGTCGACGTTCAGCGCGTCGGTGAGGAACGACGTGACGTTCTGTCGGCCCCGATTACTCATGAAGCCGGTCGCGTTCAGCTCTCGCATGTTCGCGTCGACGAACGGGACGCCCGTTTCGCCGGCGGCCCACCGCGCGAACGCTTCGCGGTCGTGGTCCCAGTCTTTCCCGGCGGCATCGCCTCGAATCCCCTGCGGGCCGAAGAACCGCGCCCCGTGTTTGGCGAATTGGAACTGGAAGAAGTCCCGCCACAGCAGCTCGAAGACGAGCCAGTACGTCGACTCGTTCGCCACGCGCTCGCGCTCGTAGCGGTCGACCTCCTCGCCGATGTACCGAGGAGAGAGACAGCCGAGCGCGAGCCACGGCGAGAGCTTCGAGGAGTAGCCCGCGCCGAGCAGGCCGTTGCGCGTCTCCTTGTACTCGCGGAGTCGGTCTTCGGTCCAGACGTAGGTTTCGAGGCGGTCGAGCCCCGCGCGTTCGCCGCCCTCGAACGCCAGCACGCCTCGGTCGTCGGGTGGGGGTGCGGGCGTGACTCCCAGGTCCGTGTTCGTCGGCACGTCGCCGGCCTCGACTGTGGGCGTCTCGACGCGCTCGGGTGTGGGCTCGGTGTCGCGGCCCTCGGCCTCCTGTTCGACCTCTTTGCGCCACGGGGTGAACGTGTCCTGAATCGACTCGACGGGCGTCGGGAGGTCGTTCACGTGGTAGAGTGTGTGGGTCCAGAACCGCTCGATTGCAACTCCGTCGGCGTCGAGTGCGCGCCGGACTGCGCGTTCCGTCTCGAACTCCTCGGTCGCGGGTATCGTCTGGAAGTAGACCGCGTCGACGTCGACCTCGCGTGCGAGTCGCGGGAGTTCCTCGGTGGGTGCGCCGTGGCGGACGGCCAGTTCTCCGCCGCGCTCGCGCACCGACTCGCGGAGGTCGGCCACGCTCTCGCGGAGGAACGTCACTCGATGAGGGCCGGTCTTCGGCTCGTCGACGTACTGTGACTGCGTGAACTCGGCCGGGTCGAAACAGTAGACGGGGAGGATGCGGTCGGCGTCGCGGACGGCGGCCGCGAGCGTCTCGTTGTCGTGGACGCGGAGATCGCGTCGGAACCACACGATGGCCGTCTCCATGCGGTCTTTCGGGGCGGCTCCCCGAAAGCCGTGGAGAAAGCGGCACGCTACACGACGTCGACCGTCCGCGTCCGGGGGCCGTCACACTCCACGAGCAGCACTGACTGCCAGCGGCCGAGGTCGAGGTCGCCGTCCCGGACGGGAACGGTGACGTGCTGGCCCAGCAGGAGCGTCCGCAGGTGCGAGTCGGCGTTCCCATCCAATTCGTCGTGGCGCCAGCCCTCGTCGGGCGCGAGGTCGGCGACGAACTGCTCGATATCCTTTAGGAGTCGTGGTTCGGCTTCGTTCACCACGACCCCGGCGGTGGTGTGGCGGACGAACACGGTGACGGTGCCGTCGCGGTCGTCGGGGATGGCCTCGTGCACGCGGTCGGTCACGTCACGAACACAGGTTCGCTCGTCTGTCGAGACGTCGAAGCGCATACTCGTGGGTGGGGGGCTGGGACCTTAGCGGAACCGCTGGAACAGCACGCGGTCCTGCTGGCTGTAGACGTTGTAGGTCGCAGAGAGCATCACGGCGACGAAGAACAGCGAGGCGACGGCCGTCAGCCCGAGCTGTGACACCGCCGGGACGCCGAGCAGGATGGCGACGGTGGTGAGCATCCCGAGCAGGGCGAGCAGGAAGTAGTACTCGGCCCACGAGAGTCCGTAGCGCGGGACGACCTCCATGTACACTTCGACCTCTTTCACCTTCTCCTTCAGGGTGACGACCTTCTCCTCGTCGTCGTACTCGACGATGCCGAGGCTGTCGAGCTTCGGGAGGTGGGTCTGGTGGAGTGAGACGTACACCGATTGCCGTTTGTTGCGCGGCGCCGGGTTCTCACCGGTCTCGAGCGTCGCGACACGTTCCGAGAGGTCTCGGACGAGCATCGACCCGCCCTCTGCTTCACGGAGGCTGCGGAGGGTCAGGCGTCGACGGTCGTTGCGCAGGACATCGTGAATCTCCCCCGGGTCGAGCGCCTCCTCCGCCGGCTCGTTCGACACGATACTGCGTTTCCGGGGGAGTGTTATGAAGGTGTCTCTCCGCGCGGCCGACGCTCAGGTCAGCCACTCCTCGGGCTTGGTGTCGTAGTCGACGTCCGTGGCCGCGATGTCGGCCCACTCCTCCTCGTCGAGGTCCTCGACCGAGAAATCCTCGCCGTCGAACCGGATGCGTTTCCCGACCTCCGTCGGCGTCGGCTCGCGGTCGCGCCGACGTGCCACCTCGATGTCGTGTTCGTCGAGTTCTTTTACCACGGTCTTGAGATTCACCGGCCGGCCCCACAGCTCGAACACCCGTTCGAGCACCTGCTCGGCCTGCCGAACGTCGAGCATCACGCCGTTGTAGTGGTGCGCGAGCAGCAGCTCGTTGCGGTTCTCGAAGTTCCCGTCGTGGACCGTGATTGTCGGCTTCCCGAAGTTCGTGAACTGCAGCATCAGCTTCTTCTTCACGTCGCGGTAGTCCACGCTCGTGACGCGGTAGTCGCGAGAGGTGTGGACGTACTCGTAGGTGAAGTAGTCGTTCTCGTCGACGAACTCCTGGGTGAGGAACTCGTCGAGGAACGTCACGTCGTTGTGGCTCTCGCGGATCTCGTACATCCGGTTCCAGCCCGCCGCGTAGTCCACGTCCGCGAGCGCCGCCTCGATGGTGGGGTAGCGGTCGGTGTCGAACAGGTAACGCGCCGTCCGCTCGAGCGCCTCCTGGCTCGTCCGCTTGAGGAACCCGCGGTTCTTCCGCTGGACGAGCGAGTAGTGGCGCTCGCAGAGCCCCTCGTAGGTCAGCACCTTCCACGGATACGTCTCCACGTCGAACTCGCCCTCGCGGGCGGCAGCGAGGCCGTCGGCGTCGACTCGGGGGTCGTCCGGGTCGAGCGCGTCGAGGTGGGTCGGCACGTCGTCGATCTCGGGTGCGGGCTCGAGCGCCGCGAGCACGTCGTCGAGGTCGACGGTCTCGTGGAAGTTGCGCCACGTCACGCCGTCGACCTTGAGGAGGCGTTCGAGGACCTCCCGGCGGTTGGCGCGGTTCTCGACGTACTCCCACAGCTCCATGCCGAGCGCGTAGGGGTTCAACCCTGGCGAGCCGAGCACCTGTGCCATGTGGTCGGCATAGGAGAGGAACTCCTCGTCGGCGGCGAACGCCTCGCCGGTCATCATCTTCGACTCCCAGTAGGCGGCCCACCCCTCGTTCATCACCTTCGTCATCTTCTGGGGGGCGAAGTAGTACGCCTCCCGGCGGAGGAGTTCGAGAACGTCACGCTGCCAGTCCTCGAACTCGGTGGCCTTCCCGGCGTCTTCGTCGTACTGCTTGCCGTGTGCAGTGAGGAACGCCAGCACGTCCTTCTCGGGTTCCGGCGGGAATCCGACGCCCTCCTCGCGGCGCTGTGACTCGAGCCACTCGTCGGAGAACACCTGCCGTTTCACCTCCTCCGAGAGGTTCAGGTCGTCGAGGTTCGGGACACCGTCGTCCATCTCGGGGGGCTCGCCAGCCCACGCGCTGGCGGGCGTGAAGGGTCGGTGCTGGTCGATGTTGTCCTCGAGACACAGCACGTGGTCGACCCACGCCTCGACGTCTTCCCGCGAGACGTCGGGGTCCTCCATGTACTCGCGGATGGTCTCGCCGTGCCGTTCGAGCATCGCCGCGGCGTCCGGCTCATCGCCGAAGAGGCGGAACCACTCGTTGTGCTTGAAGAAGTCCGCGTGCGCCTCGACGTGGGTGATGACCGCTTTCTGGTCGGCGAGCGAGTTCGACTCCTGCAGGAAGGCGTGGCTGGGATTGTCGTTGTTGACGATCTCGAACGCCTTGCCGCCGAGGAACTGTCCCTGCTTGCGCTGGCGGTCGTACGCCATCCCCCAGCGCCAGTGGGGATAGCGATACTGGAAGCCACCGTAGGCGATGAGCTCGTTCATCTCGTCGTAGTCGACGATCCAGTAGTTGACGGGGAACGGGTCGAGCCCGAGCTTGTGTGCGAGCGCGTTCGCCTCGCGGACCGGTTCTTCGAGCCCCTCGGCGATGCGCTGTTTCGTGATGCGGTCGGTGTCGCTCATTCGGAATCCTCCGTACTCAAGACGGTGTAGATGGCGTCGACCACGTCCTCCTGACGCTGGACGTAGGCGACCGCGACGTTGGCGTCGTCACCGAAGTGCGCCTCGACCTCCTCGGCGTGCGTCGCGTTGATCGCGTTGCCGCTCGGCTGGGTCTCCACGTAGGCGTGGAGGTTCGCCGGGATCTCCTCCATCAGCGGAATCACCCGTTCGGAGGTGTCGTTCGAGGAGTTCTCGGAGTCACCCGCGGCGAAGACGTAGCGGTTCCAGTCGCTCCACGGGTAGCGCTCTTCGAGGATGACCTTCGCGAGGTCGTACGCGCTGGAGATGCGCGTCCCCCCACCCGAGCGAATCCCGAAGAACTCCTCGCGTTCGACCTCCCACGCCTCCGCGTCGTGGGCGATGTAGACGAACTCGGCGTTGTCGTACTTGCCCGTGAGGTACCAGTCGAGGGGCGTGAACGTCCGCTCGACGAGTTCGCGTTTGGTCTCGCGCATCGACCCCGAGACGTCGCGGATGTTGACGACGACGACGTTCGTCTCCTTCTCTTCGATGATTTCGGGGTAGCGGTACCGCTCGTCCTCGCGGCGGAACGGCACCTGGTCGATGCCCTTCCGGCGGATGCGCGCGGCCGTCGTCTCCCGTTCGACGTTGGCCTCCATCTCCTCGATGGTGTCCCACATCGACCGCTCGTCGCGGGGGAGTTCCTCGTAGGCGTCCTCGATCCACGCCCGCGAGACCGGGATGCGCTGGTCGCGTGCCCACTCGAACACCTTCGCAGGGCCCCAGCCATCCACCCGGAGGGCCTCGCGGACGTACTCCTCGTCGAAGTCCATCGCGAGCTTGCGCTTCAGCCCCTGTTTGAACAGCCGCTCGAAGTCGAGCGTGCTCGCCGGCCCCGTGCGCGTGATGTCGGTGAAGTCGCCTTCCTTCTCCTCGGTGACGCGCTTCCCCTTCGGTTCGAGGTCGAGGCCGAGTTCCTCGTCGAGTTCCTGCGCGAACTCCTCGGGGTCCATCTCGTAGTACTCGTGTTCGCCACCCTCCTCGCCGGGGTCGCCGTCCTCGTCACCGTCACCGGGCTGCGGCTGGCCGACGGGCTGCCCCACGTCGGGGGTGCCGCCGTCGCCCTGGCCGACGCCGCCTTTGTCGAGCTGGTCGTACTCGAACGCCGGCAGGTCGACGATCTTGATGGGAATGCGAATCTCGCCGGGGAGCGACTGTCCGAGGTCACCGTACTGGATGAACTCCGAGAGGTCCTGTCGGCGCTGTTCGCCGACTTCGCGGTAGCGGTCGAGGTCCTCTTTCAGTCCCATCGGTAGCTCACCTGGCTCATCACGTGTCGGCTGGTCAGCTCGGCGGAGGCCTCGCTGTAGTCGAACAGCTCTCTCATGTTCTGCAGGGTCTGTTCTTTCACCCGCGCCGTCTGGGTCCCGGACGGTGGGTCGTCCCACAGCGAGGGCTCGAAGTCCTCGAACGTCCGGCGGACGTCGTCCCAGTCGTGGCTCCCGAGGACGGTCTTGATGACCGGGATCTCCTTCGGGTTCACATCTCCCACGCGGAACTCCTCGTCACGGTTGTGCCAGGCGTGGCGGTTCATCGCCGTGACGACCTTCTCGCGGCGGAACTCGCCGACGCCCTCGGAGGGGTCGGTCCCCTCGTAGTCGTCGTCGTCGAACCGACCGAGATGCTCGGTCTCGAACACCTTCATCTTCAGGGGGTCCGGCTCGACCGTCTCGCCGCGCTCGTTTTCGACCGTCTCGCCCTCGGCCCACGCGTAGACGTGCTCGATGTACTCCTCGACGGTCTCCTCGTCGACGCGCTTGTCGCGCATCATCGCCGCGAGGACGTCCTCCTCCTGGCAGGTGAACACGTAGTTCTTCACGGGGACGAGTCGGTTCTCGTACTCGGTGCGTTCGCTCGGGGCGAACACGGGGGCGTTCCCGAGCGACCCCGCCATCGCGTTCAGCACGTCGCGCGGCATGATGACGTCCTCGACCGGCAGCTCGGGGTGGTGGCGGTCGGTCTGCTCTTGCAGGAGGTCTGCGATGACGTCCCGCGTGAAGGTGACGGGGATGCCGGCCTTCCCGTCGTGGGGGTCGGCGGCGAACTCGAGGTCGTCCTTCTGTCGGCGGTCGTCACCGTCCTGCAGGTAGCCGCGGTCGAAGACGACGGCCTTGTCGACGAGGTCGAGCCCCGGCGGGAGGTCGTCGTCGTCGAGCCGCGAGACGACGGCGTACATCGCCGCGGCCTCGACGGCGTGTGGCGGGAGTTCCCGCTCCCGGGTCGTGCCGTCGCGGCCCCGGACCGCCACCCGGACCGGCTGGCGGATCATCGCGGCGAGTTCCTCGTAGCTGTCGGCCTCCCACACCTGCGTCTCGTTCGTGAGTTCGCGGCGGATGAGTTCGGCCTCGAGCGAGAGGTTCGTGAGGTACGTGAACTCGTGTTTGTCGAGCCGGCGCTTCAAGGCTTTGAGCGGGTCGCTTCCCCCTGCTTCGGCGTGCTGGTTCAGTCGCGCTTCGAGGTCCGGGTTCGAGATGATGACCATCTGCGTGTCGATGTCCATCCCGATGCCCTTGTCGAGCTTCACCGTTCCCTCGTCGGGCACGTTCAGCAGTTTCTGCAGGAGGTCGGCGTGCTGGGCGGCGTCCTCGACGATGGTGAGGATGCCGTTGCCCTGCGAGAGCACCCCGTCGTAACTGAACGCCTGCGGGTTCTTTCGCCCCCGCGAATCGAGCGCCTGTAACATCCCGTGCATCCACGAGCCGACGAGTCGCTCCTTGGGCGAGCCGTCGTCCTCGCTGTGGAGGACGCCGATGCCCTGGCCGACGTCCGCGACGTAGTTCTTCACGCGGAGGTGCTGCGGGTCGGCGATGGCCGAAAACAGGTCGTCCGTGCCGCGCCGACGGTAGCGCTCCTCGAGATAGTCGTACGCCTCTCGCGAGAACGGGTCGAGTCTGCCCACGACCCGGATGGGGGTGTGGTCGTCGACGGATGCGTTGATACGCTCGAGGATCTGCTCGCGGACCGACTCCGGGAACACCGTCAGCGGGTGGACCTGCACCGGCGAGACGTACCAGTCGTCCTCGTCGGGTTCGACCACCTCGCCGTAGGTCATCCCGGTCACCTCACCCGCGCCCGCGATGTTCCACTCGACGGTGTAGCGCCGTCCCTCGGGCGTCTTCGAGTACTCTCGGAGGCCGTTGATGAGACACCGCTTCAGCTCGGACTTCCCGGTCGCCGTCGGACCGTCGAGCCAGACGATCTTCTCCTCTTTGCCGCGGCCCGCCGCGATCGAGCGGAGGTCGTCGACGAACGCGTTCAGCACCTCGGTGTTGCCGAGGATGGCGTGTTCGCCGTCGTTCGAGGGGTCGTCGAAGAAGCGGTGGCGCTGTTTCTCCTCGCCCTGCTCGACGACCGTCCGGGTACCGGCGGCCTCGATGGCCTCCAAGAGGTACTTCGAGGCGTGACTCGCCGTGGTCGGGTGCTCGATGACGTGGTCGACGTACTCGCCGAGCGACATGGGGGGCTCGTACGTCTCGCGCAGCGCGTCGTCGGCCGCGCGGAGGAACTCGTCGCTCATGGCGGGTCAGTCCTCCATCTCGGTCTTGGCGACCTCCGCGCCAGCGAACTCCAGCACCTCTTTGGCCCCGTCACGGGAGTAGCCCTGCTCTTCGAGGGCGTGTATCCAGGCGTTGCGTTCGTCGTCGTCCATCTCCCCGCTCGACACGAGCGCCGAGAAGTTGATGTTGTGCTTCTTGTCCTCCCACAGCTTGCGTTCGAGCGCGCGGCGCAGCCGGTCGTTGTCCTGCGGGTCGAACGACGAGCCCTCACGGGCACGCCGGGAGACCCAGTTCGCCACCTCCTGGCGGAAGTCGTTCTTCCGGTCTTCGGGGATGTCGAGTTTCTCCTCGACGTCGCGCAGGAACTTCTCGTCGGGCTCCTGTTCTCGCCCGGTAATCTCGTCTTCCACGGTGTCGTCGTCGATGTAGGCCATGACGTGGTCCATGTACTTCTCGCCCTGGCGCTGGATCTCGTCGAGGTCGTACGCGAGCGCGTGCCGCACGTCCTCGATGGCCCGCTCCTTGTACTCCTCGCGGACCAACTCGAGGTACCGGTAGTACGTCTCGAAGTTGTCTTCGGGGATGGAGCCGTGGTTCTCGAGGTTCTCCTCGAGGTGGTTGAACGTCGTCAACGGGGAGAGGAACTTGCGACCGCGGTGCATCGAGTCCATGATGGCCTCGGCGATCTCGTCCCCGATGAACCGGGGGGAGACGCCGTCCATCCCCTCGCCGAGGTCGGCCATCTCCGCGGCCTCGTCGCGCAGCTTCTTCACGTCGATGTCGTCGGCCTCGTCGATCTCGCCGTTGTACGCCTTCGCCTTCTGGACGACGGAGACCTGCCCGCCGTCGGGCTCCTGGATGCGGGTGAGGACGCCGAACAGCCCGGCCATCTCCAGGGTGTGCGGCTCGACGTGGATGTCGGGCACGTCGGCGTTCCGGAGCATCTTCCGGTAGATCTGTGCCTCCTCTTCGTACTGGAGGACGTACGGGAAGTCGATGCGCTTGGTCCGGTCGTTGAACGCCTCCATCTTCTCGTCGCCCTTCTTGTCCCGGTACTCGGGCATGTTCGTGCGGCCGACGATGACCTGGTCGATGTCGATCCGTGGGTTGTTCTTCGGCTTGATGGTCTGCTCCTGCGTGGCGTGCAGGAAGTCGTAGAGGAACTCTCGCTGGAGTTTGAGCAGCTCCTCCCCGGAGAATATCCCGCGGTTCGCGTTACAGAACGCGCCCGAGTAGTCGAACGCTCGCGGGTCGCTCTCGCCGTAGACGGCGATCTTCGAGTAGTTGACGTCGCCCGTGAGTTCGGTCTCGTCCTGGTTCTTCTTGTCCTTCGGCTCGAACGTCTCGATGGCCTGTCGCTTGTTCTCGTCGGCGACCAGCCGGATGATCTCGACGTGGTTCTCCAACACCTGCTGGAGGTCGTCACCGTAGTTCTCCAGCAGTTTGTCCATGTAGAACTCGCTGGCGGGGTCGAGCGCCTGATCGTTGCGAATCGTGTAGGGGGCGTCGAGTCGCTCGTTGAGGTCGTCGACGACCCGCTGGCGCTGGGCCAGCGGCAGGAGGACGAGCGGGTCCTGGTTCATCGGTGATCGGACCACGTCGTCGGCGGGGTCCTGGTCGCGGATGACGTCCCCGAGGTTGATCCACCGGAACGTGTACATCCGGCCCTCTTCCCGCATCGTGTAGTCCTCGAAGTAGGTGCGGACCTGCCGGTCGAAGTCGGACTTCCCCGACCCGACGGGACCGAGCAGCAGCTTGATGCGTTTCTCGGGACCCAGCCCCCGGGCCCCCGATTTCACCTTGTTGACGAACTCGTGGATGGACTCGTGGATGTTCCGTCCGTAGAACGTGTTCTCGCCGTCACCCAACGGGTCCTCCGACGCGAGCTGGTACTCGACCACGCCCGCGTCTTCGTCGTACTCCGTGCCGTAGAAGTCGAACATGTCCGCGACGCGCTGGTGGGCGTTGCGGGTGATCTTCGGCTCTTCGTAGCACTCCTGGAGATACCAGTCGAACGACCGCGTCTCGCGGAGGTCCGCGGGAATCGACCGCCGGTACTCCTCGCTCAACTCTTCGAGTGTTTCCATGTCGCTCATTCTATCATCCGGCAGAGCCGGGATACCGTCGCGTGACGCGACGGCGATGTAACGGTGGCGCGCGCGCCGGACTCGCATCCGGCGGGTTCCGCTCCGTACCCCTGTGGCCCCTTCCGGAACCGTGCAGACGTGTGTGTCATGTTTACGTATCACACCCGCGGTGCCGCACGCGGGCCTCGACAGGGCAACGTGTCAGCGGTGCAGGGCAACGTGATCGAACGGCGTTCGAGCCGTACCGATACTGTATTATAGGTGTGTCTTACAGTAGCATAAAGGTATCTGCAAAAGGCATATAATGCCACGGTCCTCAGCGGGTCCAACACCACACCCTGCGTCGGGTTTTCCTCGCTCGAACACCACACAGTGAGCCGAAGTAAGTCCGAAGGTACCGATATCGGTTCGTCGGGCGCCGAGTCACTGCGTTGCCCCCAGTCCGGACCCTGGTGCCGGCGACGACGGCCTCCGTCCTGATGTGGGCGACGACGGCCTCTCTCGGCACCGCGCGCCAACCACGGGGCTCTTGGCGCCGACCGCCGTAGCCCTGGTATGAGCGCCGACGACGAGGAGTTCGCCCCCGGCTGGCAGGTGTGGAGCGACGCCGACGACAAGCTCGTCGTCGCCTACCGGCCGGACGTGTTCGACGGGCGCGCGTTCCCGGCTGCCTGCATGCCGACCATCTACGTGACGCAGGGGCGCCGCTCCAGACGCCCGGGTGCAGACCGGAACCCGCCCCCGGGGACGCCGTGGTACGTCACCCTCTTTCTCGAGCCAGACGTGTCGCGCGACGCCGAGCAGTTCGACGACGAGTCGGCCGCTCGGGAGGGTGCCCGCGACCTCGCTCGCCGGTTCGCCGCCGGCGATATCGACTACCGTGGGCTCTATCAGGTGCCTCGCGAGGCGTACTTCGCGAAGCTCGACGAACTGACTGGGCGAGACGACTGACGGGGACGGCGCGGGCGGGACACTTACGGCAGCCGTGGTGCTACCCTCGACCATGTCCAAGGTCACGCTGATCGGGACTCGCCTCGCCGCGGCGGGCACCGAGTTCGTCTACGGTGGCGAGTCTGCCGCCTGCGAGGGCTGTCCATATCGGGGGCAGTGTCTCAACTTAACCGAGGGACGGCGCTACCGAATCACCGGGGTTCGGGACAACACCCAGACGCTGGAGTGTGCGGTCCACGACACCGGCGTCCGTGCGGTCGAGGTCGAGCCGGCACCCGTGCGTGCGAACGTCGCCTCGAAGTCGGCGTACGCCGGCTCGAAGGCCGGAATCGAGGGGCCCTGTCCGTACACCGGCTGTCCGAGCCACGAGTTCTGCGAGCCCGAGGGCGCGGCGTTCGACGAGGAGTACCGCATCGCCGAGGTGCTCGGCAACCCGCCACACGACTACTGTATGCTCGAACGCGACCTCACGCTCGTCGAGTTCGCCGCCCCCGACGAGGAGTAGCCCGTGTCCCCGCACGACCCGCCGGGCGTCGTCACGCCCGACGCCGAGGTCGTGACCAGTCCGCCGTCCGGCAAGACGGTCCGGTTTCTCGACACACCCGACGACCCCGAGTGCGACCCGCTCGTCTTCGAGATGACGCTCGAACCGGGCGGCCACGGGCCGATGCGCCACGTCCACCCCGAGCAGGACGAGTGGCTCGACGTCGAGGCCGGGCGGCTCGGCGTCTGGGTCGACGGCCGGACACACGACCTCGGCTCGGGCGAACAGGTCGTGATTCCCGCCGGCACCCCCCATCGGTTCTGGAACGCCGGCGACGACGAACTCCGACTGCGCGGCGGGGTGACGCCGGGGCTCCGCACCGAGCAGTTCATGCGCGTCACCTACGGGCTGGCGCGCGATGGTGACCCGGTGACGCCCTCGGGGATGCCGCTGAACCTGCTGCGACTCGCCGTCTTGCTCCGCGAGTACGACGACATGCTCTACCTCTCGGCGCTCCCCGTGTGGCTCCAGCAGGTCGGCATCCGCCTCGTCGAGCCGCTGGGACGGCTCGCGGGCTACGACAACCGCTACGTCGAGTACCTCCCACGGCGGCCGTAGCTTTTTGCGCTCCCCGCTCGCGGCTCGGGTATGCTCGACGACCTGACGGCGTTCGTCACGGGTGCAAGCGGTGGAATCGGCCGAGAGATCGCCTACGAGTTCGGCGACCGTGGGGCGAACGTCGCGTGTGCGGCCCGCGGCGACGGTATCGAGGAGACGGCCGACGAACTCGGCGACCAGGGGCTCGCGGTCCGGTGTGACGTGACCGACGAGGCGACGGTCGCCGCGGCCATCGAGGAGACGGTCGAGACGTTCGGCGGACTCGACTGCGTCGTAAACAACGCGGGCGTCGCGGGCCCGGTCCAGCCGTTCGACCGCATCAACCCCGGGGAGTTCCAGTCGACGTTCGCGGTGAACGTCACGGGGGCGAACACCTGCGTGAAACACGCCGCTCCCCATCTGCGGGCGAGCGACCGGGGGAGCGTCGTCAACATCGGCTCCATCGGGGGGAAGCGATCGTACCCGAACCGGACGCCCTACGCCGCCTCGAAGATGGGACTCATCGGGCTGACGCGGACGCTCGCGTACGAACTCGGCCGTGACAACGTGACCGTGAACACCGTGCTCCCGGGACCGGTCGAGGGTGACCGCATCAACGACGTCGTACAGAAACAGGCCGAACTCGCGGACGTGGAGCACGCGGAGCCGGCGAGCATCGGTGCGGACGACTTCGCGCTCCCCGACTTCCTCGTCTCGCCGGAGGAAGTCGCCGAGCAGGTCGCCTATCTCGCCGGGCCGTCGGGCCGGCACATCACTGGACAGGAGATCGCCGTCGACTCGGGCGGCACCTGGTACTGAGTGCGTATCCGCTCAGCGCTGTTCGGTGGCCGCCTCGGGGTCAACGCGGGGGTGTTCGTCCAGTCGGCCGACGAGTGACGCGCCGTAGCCGAACACGTCCTCGTAGCCGTACGCGGAGAGGAGGACGGGGTAGAACGGCCGGTCCGCGACGAACGACTCGTCGTTCGCGCGGGCGTAGGTACTCCCCTCGGCGACGCGCTCGAAGTTGGCGGCGAACACCTCGTACTCGTACTGGCCGGGGACGCCGGTGGGCTTGGGGAGCTGTCGTTCGAGCCGGAACACGGGCACGTCGCCGACGCGGCGTGGTTCGTCGGCCGCGAGCGCGCCCATGCCGGCGAGGAACTGCGTGCAGAGGAGATAGCCGTTCTGTGCGGCGCCCTCGCTGCCCTGCAGCCCGCACTCGACTTCGATGACGTCCGCCTGCTCGATGAGCCGGCCTTCGGAGAACTTGCCCGTCTCGACGACCGCCTCGACGGTGAGGTACGGGACGACCGTCTCCGCGAGCGGGTCGAGGTCGTCGACGAGCGCGAACGGTGCCGCGTACGACTGCGTCGAGTGGAGCGAGAACACCGTACAGCCCCGAATCTCCTGGAGGAGCCGGTGTGCCAGCCGCGACTCGTGGGTGTCGCCGTCGGGGTCGCCAGGGAACGCCCGGTTGAGGTCCTCTTCGAGATAGCGGACGTTCTCCTCGAGCGCCGCCTCGTTCGCGATGACGAGCTTCACCGGGCGGGTCACCTCGAGGTCGGCTTCGAGCAGCCCCTCGATGGCTCGCTTGCCACAGGGCTCGTCGCCGTGGATACTGCCGACGATGGCGAGCTCGGGGTCGCCCTCGCCCAGCTGTTCGACGCGCATCTGTCACCGGGTAGCGACGGGAGCCACCTAAGCGCCCCGCTTCGTGGACGCCTCCGGATTTAAGTGTAGCAACGTGCTCCCCGGACACGTGCTCAATCTCGCGTTCGAGAACCTGAACATCGAACTGAAAGACGGCTCGGTACAGAACGTCGGGCCCACGAACAAGGAGACGACGGCGAAGCTGTTCGGCGTCGAGGCCGTGGAGGTCCGCGAGTTCGGCGACAAGCGGCTCAAACTCGCGTTCGACGACGGCGAAGGCAACGAGGTCGAAGTCGCGCTGTTCCCCGAGCAGGCGAGTGAAATCGCCCGGGGTATCGAACTGTTGGAGGAGGAGAGCCCGGTGTTCGAGTGAGTCCGGGCGTCGTCACCGGGTTCCTGCGCCCCCCGGCACGCCCCACGCGCGGGTGACGCTACCGAGCGGATTCCGACAACCGTTTTACCCCCGAACCGTTCTACCACGATAATGGATAAGTGCATTATCTGTGGCACGTCCGCTGGTGGGCCCATCTGTGACACCCACCAGGAGGACGTCCTCTTCGAGTTCAAAGGGAACTCGCCCACGCAGCTGACGGAAGGGCGGTTCTATCGAGGAACCGTCGACGGCTACGCCGACTTCGGTGTCTTCGTCGACCTGGCGTCGAACGTGACCGGACTGTTACACCGGTCGAAGATCGACAAGCGGCTCGAATCCCTCGACTGGGAGCCGGGTGACGAGGTGTACGTCCAGGTCACCAACGTCCGTGACAACGGCGACATCGACCTCGGCTGGTCCATCCGCCAGTCCGAGCGGGACTTCCGCGGCCTGCTCATCGAGACGCCCGAGGGTGACCAGCTTCCCGACGACGATGACGACGATGACGACGACGGTGCCCAGCGGACGAACGTCGCCGCCGCCAACCGGGAGGCCGATTCGGAATCGCCGTCAAGCTCTCAGGCCAACACCCTGAGCGACACGACGCCGGACGCGGACGAAGCCGAGGCTCCCGAAGCGCCCGAGCCCCCCGAGGAATCCGAGTCGGAACCGGAACCGGAGCCTGAGCCCGAGCGCGAAGCGGAACCCGACCGCGAGGCGCCGGTGACCGACTACGAGCGCGTTCCCGTCGCCAGCCTGACCGACCGGGTCGGCGACGACGTGCGACTGGAGGGCGAGATCGTCTCCGCGCGACAGACCTCCGGCCCGACCGTCTTCGAACTGCGCGACGAGAGCGCGGTCGTCGACTGCGCCGCGTTCGAGGAGGCCGGCGTCCGCGCGTACCCCGAAGTCGAGGCGGGCGCCATCGTCCGACTCGACGGCGAGGTTCGCGTCCGCCGCGACGAACTGCAGGTCGAGACCGAGTCGCTCGTCGTCCTCGAGGATGAGGAGCGCGAGACCGTGGAGAAGCGGATGGCCGACGCGCTCGAGTCCGAGGCGTCGCCCGAGGCGTACGAGCCGTTGGCCGACGACGACGCCGTCGCGGCACTCACCGACGACATCCAGACTGCGGCGACCGAGATCCGCCGCGCCGTGCTCGAAGCGCGCCCCATCGTCGTCCGCCACTCCGCGACGACCGACGGCTACGTCGCCGGCGCCGCCATCGAGCGCGCCGTCCTCCCGCTCGTCCGCGACGAGCACCCGGGGACGGACGCGACGTACCACTACTTCGACCGCCGACCGCTCGAGGACGGCACCTACGACATGAACGACGCGACGAAGGACGTCACGCGGATGCTCGACAACCGCGAGCGCCACGACGAGAAGCTCCCGCTGTTCGTCTTCGCCGCGGCGGGCTCCACCTCGGGCTCGCTCGACGGGCTCGGGCTGCTCGATGTCTACGGCGCCGACGCCGTGGTCGTCGACGCCATCCCGGCCGACGACGAGGTTCGCGAGGCTGCGACTGCGACCGTGACGGGCGAGGGCGACCGGACGGCCGGCACGCTCGCCGCCAACGTGGCCGCCGCGGTCAACGCCGACGTCCGCGAGGACCTCTACCACCTCCCGGCCGTCACGTACTGGGAGGACACCCCCGAGGCGTACGTCGACCTCGCGGCCGAGGTCGGTATCGACGACGAGGCCGCGAGCCGACTGCGGGAGGCCATCGCGCTCGAAGCGTACTACCAGAGCTACGAGGACAAGCGCGAACTCATCATCGACCTCCTATTCGACCAGGAGGTCGGCCTCGCCGAGCAGGTCTCCGAGCAGTTCCGCGAGAAGCTCGACGCCGAACTCCGGACCGCCGAAGCGAACATCGAGACGCGTGACGTCGAGGGGACGAGCGTCTCCGTGCTCGACACCGACGCGTACACCCACCGGTTCGACTTCCCGCCGAAGGGCCTGCTGCTCGACGAACTCCACCGTCGCCACCGCGACGACACGCCGGTCGTCGTCGGCTACTCGAAGGACGAGCTGTACGTTCGCTCGCCGAACGGGCTCGACCTCGACGCCGTGGCCGCGGACGCCAGTGAACGCGCACCGAACGCGGGCATCTCCGCGCGCGGTGCGCACACCGGCAAGCTCGTGTTCCTCTCGGGCCGCCGCGACGACGTGGTCGACGCGGTCGTCGGCGCAGTCACCGACCGCCTGTAGCGCCGCAGACCGCACAACCCAAGTTCTTTCGCCGCAATTCCCCGATAGCGTGAGCACCGACGACGGCGCGTTCCAGCAGGTCTGTGAGACCCTCGCGGAGCGTATCCTCCAGGGCGATATCGAGAAGGACGAGGTCGAGCAGGCGAAGCTGGCGGTCTGCTCGGAGTTCTCCGCGCCCGAAGTGCCCAAACACTCCGACATCCTCGACGCCGCGCCCGACGGCCGGCGCGAGGAACTCGAACAGGTGCTCCAGCGGAAGCCCGTCCGGACGGCCTCCGGGGTCTCTCCGGTGGCTGTCATGACCTCGCCGCACATGTGTCCGCACGGGAAGTGTCTCTACTGTCCCGGCGGCCCCGCGAGCGAGTTCTCCTCCTCGCAGTCGTACACGGGCCACGAGCCCGCGGCCGCGAGGGGGGTGCAGAACGACTACGACCCGTACGGGCAGGTGACGCTCCGCCTGAACCAGTTACGGGAGATTGGCCACCCGGTCGACAAGGTGGAGCTCATCCTGATGGGCGGGACGATGACTGCTCGGAGCCACGACTACCAGGAGTGGTTCGTCAAGCGGTGTCTGGAGGCGATGAACGAGTTCGACCCAGAGGCGGACCCGACCCCCTCGGAGACGGAGTCCTTTGCCGAACAGGAGTACCCGTTCCGCTACCTCGAAGACGTCATCGCGGAGAACGAGACCGCCACGGTTCGGAACATCGGGACGACGTTCGAGACCAAGCCCGACTGGTGTGACCCCGAGCAGATCGACCGGATGCTCCGACTCGGGGGAACGAAGGTCGAGGTGGGCGTCCAGACGACCTACGAGCGCATCAACCGGGAGATGCACCGCGGCCACGGCGTGCAGGCCTCGATAGACGCGAACCGTCGGCTTCGGGATGCGGGGTTCAAGGTCGGGTTCCACATGATGCCCGGCCAGCCCGGCATGTCGAAGGAGATGTGTCTGGAGGACTTCCGGCGCATCTTCGAACACGCCGACTGGAAACCGGACTACCTGAAGATCTATCCGACGCTCGTCGTCCGCGACACCGTCACCTACGACATGTGGCGCACGGGGGAGTACGAGCCGCTGGACAACGACGAGGCCGCGGAGCTGGTCGCCGAAATCAAGTCGATGGTGCCGCGATACACGCGGCTCCAGCGCGTCCAGCGTGACATCCCGGCCGACCACATCGACGCGGGCGTCTGGAAGTCGAACCTCCGCCAGCTCGCGTGGAAGCGGATGGAAGAGCACGGCTGGACCTGTGAGTGCATCCGGTGTCGCGAGGCCGGGATGAACGACGAGACGCCAGAGGACCTCGAACTGTGCGTCGACACCTACGAGGCCGGTGGCGGGACGGAACACTTCATCTCGGTCGAGGACTTCGAGAAGGACCTCCTCGTGGGGTTCTGTCGGCTCCGATTCCCGAACGACCCCGTTCGCCGGGAGTTGCAGGACGGCGCCATCGTCCGCGAACTCCACGTCTACGGGAGCGAGGTGGCGATTGGCGACGGGAGCGAGGCGCGGAGCGCCTCGGAAGAGGCGAGCGGCGGAGCCGCGAGCCAAGGTGACGACTCGACCCACCAGCACAGGGGCTGGGGGCGGAAACTGCTCGCCGAGGCCGAGGCGCGCGCCCGGGATGCCGGCTACGAGAAGCTCTCGGTCATCTCGGGTATCGGCGTCCGCGAGTACTACCGTGAGAAACTCGGCTACTACCAGGACGGCCCGTACGTGAGCAAACGGCTGTAGTCACGGGAGGTACGTCTCCCCGAAGCCGTCGACGAGCCGACCCCGAACCACCCTGCCGTCTGGGGGGCTGTACGGTGGACTACCCACGAGTCGGACCTCGCGAGGGGCGTCTATCGACGGTCCGGCCGCGCGGCCGAAATCCGAGTGCTCATTTGAGTCGGTGCGTACCGTTCGACAATGCCCGTTCCGTCGCTCGTCGTCGGCATCGCCGGGGGAACCGGTGCCGGCAAGACCACCATCGCCCGCGAGATAACCGCGGGGGTCGAGTCGGTGACGCTCGTCGCGCTGGACAACTACTACAAGGACCGATCGGGGCTCCCGATGGCCGAACGCGAGGAGATCAACTACGACCATCCCGACGCGTTCGACTGGGACCTGCTGCTCGAACAGCTGTCGGCGCTCACCGAGGGGCGAGCCATCGAGATGCCCGACTACGACTTCTCGGTCCACAACCGCACCGACGAGACCACACACGTCGAGCCGGGTGACGTCATCATCGTCGAGGGGATCCTCACGCTTCACGACCCCGCACTCCGCGAGATGCTCGACGTGAAGCTCTACGTCGAGACCGACGCCGACGTGCGCATCATCCGGCGCATCCGCCGCGACGTGGGCGACCGTGGGCGCGATCTGGAGGGCGTGGTCTCGCAGTACCTCTCGACGGTGAAGCCGATGCACGAGCAGTTCGTCGAGCCGACGAAGAAGGAGGCAGACCTCATCATCCCGGAGGGGGTCAACGACACCGCCGTCGACCTCCTGCGCGAGCGGGTCCACGGGGTCGTCACGGGCGACGAGCGCCCCGGCGTCTGAGACCTTACGCGGTCTTCGACTCGCCGATCATGGGATTGTACTGCCAGTACGGCGAAGCACGCAGGCCGTCGCCGATGGCCTGGTGGAACTCGAGGATGTCCTCGAACTCGTCGTCGTCGACGTACTCGAACACGTCTGCGAGCGACACAACGGTCTCGTAGTCCATCCGGACGGGGTCGTCGCCGTATTCCTCGACGAAGTCGGCCTTCGAGAGCGGGAACGACTCCTCCTCGTCGACCTTCTTGACGATGATGGCGTGTCCGAACTTGCGCATCCCCTCGCTGCCGTCCTCGCCGTCAGGGTCGTGCGGCCAGTCCATATCGGAACGTCGGACAGCGGTCGCAAAAGGGTTTCCTTCCCGGCGTTGAGCGCTCGCACGGCCCTGCGTGCGAGTTGGTCACGGACGTTTGGACGGTTTTGTCAGAATCACTTTTCCCGTCTATATCTCAGTCGCTTTCAGGCGGAGCACAATGCAATACCTGAAACTCACCATCTCGCCGACGGACCGAGCGATTCACCCCATCGACACCTTCGTGGCCGACCACGGCGACGTGACCCGTGAAGCACTCCTGCACGTCGACGCCCGTGCCGACGGCACGACTGTCCTGCTCTACCGGCTGACGGGCGACCGGGAGACGTTCGCCGACGCGCTCGGCGAGCGGTCGGAGGTCCGCGACCACGAGGTCGTCGACGTCTCCGACGGCTTCCACGCGTTCCTGCAGGTCGAGTCGTCGACCATGGGTGCGCTCGTCGAGGTGGCCCACGAGAACGCCCTCATCATCGACACCCCGCTGGAGTTCGTCGAGGGGGGCCTCCGCGCGACGCTCGTCGGCACGCACGACAACCTCCGGCAGTCGCTGTCTGCGATGCCCGACAGCATCGACTTCGCGGTGGACAACGCGGGGCCGTACGTCCCCGGGGGCGAGGACCTCCTCTCGCCGCTGACTGACCGCCAGCTCGAAGTGTTCGAGGTCGCCGTCGACGAGGGGTACTACGACGTCCCGCGGCGTGCCACCCACAAGGACATCGCGGCGACGCTCGACTGTGCGCCCTCGACCGTCGACGAACACCTGCGGAAGGCCGAGTCTCGCGTTGTCTCCGGGCTCATCCAGTAACGACGCCGACGAGGTCGGGGGATCTCGTGCATGGCAGCGCCGGAGCGGTACACCGGCGTTTCGTGCTCCCATCGTTTCCGTTCGTCACACGCCGGGAGTGACCACGCCAGCGGTTCACTTCCGCCAGGTGGCGAGCGTATTTATACTGGTTCTAGGAATCGCCGGGTAATAGTAACGCGCGACCACTTCCGCCCGGTGGCTAGAATATTTATATCGGTTCTAGTAGACGCGGCTCGGGGTCTGTAGTTTCTGTGCGATAGTTCGTCGGGACTGGGATTCGAACCACAGTCGGCCGTGCTCGCTTCGCTGTGCGCGCCCTCCCTGATTCGAATCCCTGCGAACGCGAAACGCGCTCACGGGCGGCGAGCACACGAGGTGCTCGCCGGGTAGTTCACGCGAGAACGCGGTGGGACTGGGATTCGAACCCAGGAAGCCAAAGGCTACCTGCTTTCAAGGCAGGCGCAATAGTCCACTCTGCCATCCCACCACACCCACGACTACCGCGTCCCGGGGTTTTCCTCTTTCGGTTACCGACGTAGTGTCAACCCGTCCTCGGTTGGCTCGACGACGAGGCCGAGCTCCTCGACGATTTCGGCGGTGTGGGCGGGAACGAGCCGCTCGGCGCGGCGCCGAGCACGCAGGAGGCTCACGACGCTCGCGAGGTCGCGGCCCGTCTCGACGACCGTGACCTGCGGGAGGAAGTCCACGTCGTACCCCACGTCACGCGCCCGGTCCGTGAGTGTCTCCAGTGCCGGTGCGGTGTACGCGTCGGTGAAGTCGATCGTGTCGGTGAACCCGGCGTAGTGGACCCGCCCCCCGGTCCCGGGACCGAGAACCACTTCGCTGCGCCGAAGCTTCATCGCTGCCTGGTCGATGTGCTGGCGCGTCAGGAACGGGGCGGTCGGGGCGACGGCAGCCGCCGAACTGACGCTCTCGCCCTCCAGCAGATGCGTGACCGTGTTACCGACGCGGCCCGCGAACGTCTCGCCGACCTGGACCTCGAGGCGGGGGTCGTCGATGTCCGCGTCTTCGGCGAGCGCGCGCACCTCGGCTTCGGCGTCGCCGTCGCCCGGAACGGCCTCCTCGGGCCGGTAGTTCACGAGGATGTCACCGCCGCTCTTCTCGACGGCGACGAACAGGTCCTTCGCCATCGCGGCGTAGAGGTCGGCGGCTTCCTGCTCGGACAGTGGCGACGTCGCGACGAGACTGGTCAGGACGGCCCCGGGGCGCGGCGGGTCGACGAGGACGGCGACGGTGGTCATGTCCGGCAGTCGTCGCGGGAACGTCTTGAGTTTTATATCTCGGCTCTCTCAGACCGAGTATGGACTGGACCACTCCCGTCAGCCTCGTCGTGGCGCTCGCCGTCGCGGTGACCGCCATCGGCGCGCTCGTCAGACTCGTCATCGGCCCCCTTACCGGCCAGTTCCAGCTCGCCGCCGGGGCCGTGGTCGTACTGCTCGTCGTCGCGCTGCTCGCGATGGTCGGCCTCGGCGCCCGCGGCGAGGGTGACGACTGGCTGACGAACGGCGGCTACTGGTAGTCGAACAACGTTCTTGCTCGGTCGGCCCGTACGGCCACTCGATGCCCGAGGTCCTCTCCGACGTCGAGCGGACGAAACTCCTCCAGGCTGACGACGCCGAGTTCTACGCGCAGCCCCGGTTCGTCCACCACGTCGAACGCCCGTTCCGTGACCGACTGACACGGCTCTATGCCACCGAACTCGCCGACGGTCACCGCGTCCTCGACCTGATGAGCTCGTGGGTGAGCCACCTCCCCGAGTCGTTCGACGGCGAGGTCGTCGGCCACGGACTGAACGCCGAGGAGCTGGCGGCGAACGAGTCGCTCGACGACTGGGTCGTGCAGGATCTCAACGCTGACCAGACGCTCCCGTTCGAGGACGCCTCGTTCGACGCGGTGCTCTGTGCGGTCTCCGTCCAGTACCTCCAGTATCCGGGTGCGGTGTTCGCCGACCTCGCGCGGGTGCTTCGGCCCGGTGGCGTCTGTGTCGTCTCCTTCTCCAACCGACTGTTCGTCCAGAAGGCGGTTCGGGCGTGGCGCGAGCGCGACATGGACGCACGGGCCGACCTCGTCTGTCGGTACGTCGAATCCACAGGAGCGTTCGACGCGCCCGAGGTGGTTCGGGAGATGGCCGGTAGCGAGCCGTTCTATGCGGTGGTCGCACGACGCACACGCGAATAAACGCAGTCGCCCGAAACGGTTTATTCGTCTCTCTCGAACCTGTGGCATGCACCGACGCCGGTTCCTCGCGTTGCTCGGCGGAGCAGCGGCGGCTGGCTGCTCTTCGCCGGAGGCGGGTGTCGGCACCGACCAACGAACCCTCACGCCAGTCGACGTGCCGGCGACCGAAACGACAACGCCTGGCTCCGGGGAGCCGATTCTCTCTCGTGGCCGCTTCGGCGAGGCGAGCATCGTGAACCTGCGGACGGGCCCTCGGACCGTCTCGCTGTTTCCGGTCCGGTTCGGGGGCGACGGCCTCCAGGTCGAACTCCGTTTTACCACTACGGCGACGTTCACCCACCCCGCCCGCCTCACGGCGACGGTGTCGAACACCGACCCGGCCCCGACGACCGTGAGCCGAGCCGCGCTCCCACCGTTCGATGGCGTCCTCGCTGCAGATGGGGAGGGCCGCCCCGCCCCCAGCGGGGCGACGCCTCCACGACAGCTCGTTCCCGTCACCGCGTTCGATTCCGAGGACGGCCCGGCGTACGAGCGCGGCTCGGCCGGCTACTGGCGGGCGACCGCGTCACAGCCGTCGGCCGACACGACCCTCGAACTCGACGCGGAGGAGAGCCGCACGCTCGAATACGTCCTGCTCGGCGCTCCCGACTCGGAGGGGTTCTCCGTCGGGCAGTACGCCACCGACGGCCCGCGCGGGTCGCTCTCGCTGGCGGTATGGGACACCGGGGCGCCCGGCCCCCGGCGAGAATCGCGGTTCACGGACCGAGCCGTCCCCGACCTCCCGAACACGGACGGCACGGACTGGTTCCACGAAGCCACCAGTCGAACGGGCATCTTCCTCCGCCCGACGATCGAACGCGGGTCGTCACCCGCGACGTTCCGGTTCACGCTCGTCGACCACACCATCGACCCGCTCGGCGGGAACCCCGAGGAGTGGAAGCTCTACAAACTGGTCGACGGCAAGTGGTACCGGGTCGCGCCGTGGACCATCGAGCTCGCCGCTGGCCCCATCGCGCCGGGCGAGACGTTCGACTACGTCGTCGCCGCGGCCCACGGCCCGGCCCCGGAGTGTGACTGCACGGATACCGGGGGTGTCGTCGGTCGGCTCGGTGGCGGCCTCTACGCGCTCGAAGCCGGATACAGCCGCGTGCGAACCTCGGAGACCTACGCCGCGCTGTTGCGGTTCGACGCCCCCGATCTCCGCGTCGAACCGACAGAGGGCGCGACGGTCGAACGGCACGAAGACCGAACCGTCGTCACCCGCCCCGAGTGGAACGACGGGAGCGGGGAGCCGACTGCGACCATGACCGTGACCCGTGCTCGAGACCTGCTGGCCCGGCGCGTCCTCCCCGAGCAGGTGTATCGGCGGCCGTACGCGGCGCTCCGTGACGTCGTTCCCTATCTCGCGGAGACGCCGGTCGTCCTGCGAACGGGCGAGGAACTCGTTCGGGACTTCCTCGGTCGAGGAGTGAGCCGGCGGGGCTTCAGCTACGAGGGTGAGACGTACGTGGCGGTGGAGGGAACAGGCGAGACCACGTAGCGCGCCCCGCCGGCCGACCATCGCGACTCAGTCGTCGCTGTCGGTCGGCTCGGCCTTGGTTGCGGCGTCGTCGGGGTTCTCCTGTGGCGACGACGGGTGGTACTCGGTGTCGTACTCGCCGGGGCGACCGTCGAGCCGGTCGGGGTTGATGCGCCCGCCGAGCAGCATGAAGTCGAGCACCGTGCAGTAGAGCATCGCTTCGACCACGGGGACCGCGCGCGGCGGCAGCACGGGGTCGTGGCGGCCCACGACCTGGATCTCCTTCTCCTCGCCGGTCTCCCAGTCGACCGTGGTCTGGGTCTTCGGAATCGAGGTCGGCGCGTGCCACGTCACCTCGCCGTAGATGGGTTCGCCCGTCGTGATGCCCCCCTGCAGGCCGCCGTGGTCGTTGCCGACGGGGACAGGGTCGCCCTCCTCGCTCACCACGTCGTCGCGCGACCCGTCGTCGAACTCCCAGTCCTCGTTGCGGTCGATGCCCGCGACCTCGCGGGCGTCGCGACCGAGCCCGAACTCGAACGCCGTCGTCGCGGGGATCGACATCATCGCCTGCCCCAGCCGGGCGGGGAAGGCGTCGAATCGCGGGGCACCCAGCCCCCGAGGAACGCCGCGTGCCTCGAAGTAGATGGAGCCGCCGATGGAGTCGCCCGCCTTCTGGTACTCGTCGGTGAGCTCGCGCATCTTCTCGGCCGTCTCGGGGTGGGCGCACCGAACCTCGTTCTCCTCGGTGTGTTCGAGCATCTCCTCGAACGTCACCTCCGGGGCCTCGATGTCGCCGATCTGGTTGACGTGCGCTTTGATCTCGACGTCGTACTCGCTCTGTTCGAGCACCTGCTTCGCCACGGCACCGGCGGCGACCCAGTTCACCGTCTCGCGCGCGGAGGAGCGGCCGCCCCCGCCCCAGTTGCGCGTGCCGAACTTCGCCGAGTAGGTGTAGTCGCCATGGCTGGGTCGGGGCGCGGTGACGAACGGCTCGTACTTGCCGGAGCGCGCGTCCTTGTTCTGGATGACCATGCCGATGGGCGTGCCCGTCGTGTAGCCGTCCTGCGTCCCGGAGTTGATGGTGACTTCGTCGGGTTCACCGCGACTCGTGGTGATCATCGACTGGCCGGGCTTCCGGCGGTCGAGTTCGTGCTGAATCTCCTCCTGTGAGAGCTCGACGCCCGCGGGACAGCCGGAGACGGTACACCCCATCGCCTCGCCGTGGCTCTCCCCGTAGGTGGTGAACCGAAAGAGCCGACCGAAGCTGTTGCCGTTCATTACCACGGCGTCGGGCGGGCGGCGGTTTATACCTTGCATTCCACGCAATCCGGGCGAAGGTACAAATACGAGAACGCGGCCACCCGTCCCGTGACCTGACGACCGGTCCGGGCCAGCCGAGGCAGTTGTGCGGACCACTGGCCCGGGAGCGACCCTGCTCCGCCTGTTAGCCCTGTAACGCGTCGACTCGTGCCGCGGCGAACGGCACCAGCATCTCGTCGGGATGGAGTCCCCCGTGCATCCCGACGTACGAGAGCTGTCCGCGGTCGTACCACACGAACCCCTCGTCCGGTATCACGAGCACGTCCGGACAGCGGTCGAGGAACCGCTGGCTCGGCTCGCGGTCGCCGAACAGTTCGACGTCTAGCACCTCCTCGCGGGTGAGCACCAGCGGGTCGAGCATCGAGAGTCCCGACTCCAGCGCCGCGACGATCGCCTCGCGGTGGCCGTCTCGCGCGTAGAACTGGAGGTTGCGTGGGCCACCGACTGCCGGAATCGGCTCACCGTCGGTGCCCCGACGGAGATGTGGGTCGAGGTCGAGTTCGCCGAGGTCGATCCTCGTTTCGGGTGTCGCGTCTACCTCGCCGTGGTCGGCCGTGACCAGCAGCAGCGTCCGCTCGGCCACTGCCGAATCGAGCCGGTCGACGATCTCTCGCTCGATTGCCGCACAGACGCTCCCGAGCTGTGCGTCCGTCTCGGGGGACGCTACCCCCTCGTAGTGCGAGAGCGCGTCCACCTGCGGGAAGTAACAGTAGACGTACGTCGGTCCGTCGGCAGCCGCCAGTTCCCGCCGTACTCGGTACCCCGCCTGCGCGACGTTTCGGTAGTCCACCGAGCGCGCGCCGGTCGTGGTCGCCTTCGAGTATGCCGACTCACCCTGGCCTTCGGGGGCGACGACGACCGCGTTCGGCAGGTCCTCGTACATCGGCCGTTCGTCGATGAGTGTCGCGATGTCGGGGTCGTCTCGAACCTCCCCCAGCGGCGTCCCCTCTCGGTCGACGAACGGGAGCGTCTGGACGTATCCACCCAGTTCCTCCACGTAGGCGTTCCAGCCGAGGACGCCGTGTTCGCACGGCTGTGTCGCTGTGTTGAACGTCGAGACGGCTGCCGCGGTCTCTGCGGGAAACAGGCTCGTGAGTGGCGTCACCGTCGCTCGCTCGGAAAGCGTCTGGAGGAACGGGTGGTTGTCGCGTTCTCGCAGGAAGTGGTTCCAGCCGAACCCGTCGACGAGCACGCAGACGACGTGGTCGACGTCGGTATCGACGCCTTCGAACACGTCTGGCGGGAGTGGGCGGCGAGCCGGCGCGTCGAACAGCGACCGGACCGTGTCCGGTACGTTGGCGAAGGTGTAGTCGGTCCACGCCGGACGGACGAATCCCGGCGCGAGTTCGTCGCTGCGGAGGTCGGCCGTGAGGTCCGTTCGGAGCACGCGGGGAGCGTCGACCCGCGACGGTAAATAGGCGACCGGTCAGGCAGACTCCTCGACTGTCACACCGAGGTCGCGGAGCGTCTCGAAGAAGCCGGGGAACGAGACGTCCACGTGGTCGGCTCCCTCGATGGTGGTCGTCCCGTCGGCGACGAGCCCGGCGAGTGCGAGCGACATGATGATGCGGTGGTCGTCGTGGCCCGCCACGGTCGCGCCTTCGAGCGACGACTCCCCACCGTGGACGACGAGTTCGTCCTCGAACTCCTCCACGCTCGCGCCCAGTTTGGTCAGCTCCTCGGCCATCGCGCTCACGCGGTCGGTCTCCTTGTAGCGGACGTGCTCGCAGTTCGTGATTCGGGTGGTTCCGTCGGCAGCCGCACCGACCGCGGCGATGGTCGGGAGGAGGTCCGGCGTGTCGCCCACGTCGACCTCGACACCCGAGAGCGACGACCGCTCGACGACGATTTCGCCCTCGTCCCGATTCCAGTCGAGCGTCGCGCCCATGCGTTCGAGCACGTCGACGATGGCCGAATCGCCCTGTGCGCTCGGTCGCGCACCGAGCACCGTTAGCTCGCCGTCAGCCGCGAGCGCCCCTGCTGAGAGGAGATACGACATCGACGAGAAGTCCCCGGGGACGGCGTACTCACCGTCCTCTGGGGCGTACGACTGTCCGCCCGGAACCGAGAAGCCGTCGTCGGTCACCGTCGCCTCTACGCCGAAGTCGTCGAGCACTTCGAGCGTGATGTCGACGTACGGCGCCGATTTGAGCTCGGTCGTGAGTTCGACGTCGATGCCGTCGTCGGTCACCGCCCCGGCCATCAACAGCGCGGTGATGTACTGCGAGGAGACGTCACCCGGGATGGCGACCGTGCCGCCGTCGATGTGGCCGCCGACGACGAGCGGGGCCTGGCCGTTGTCGCGGGTCGACTCCGCGCGGCCGTCGAGGTCCGCGAGCGCGTCGAGGAGTGGGCCCTGCGGGCGCGACCGGAGCGAGTCGTCGCCCGTCAGGACCGTTAGGCCGTCGCCGAGCGCCGCGGTCGCGGTGGTGAGTCGCATCGTCGTCCCCGAGTTCGCACAGTCGATGACGTCGTCGGGGACATCCGGGCGGCCGTCGAACCCCACGACCTCGAAACTGTCCTCGCGTCGGTCGACGGCACCACCATAGGCCTCCACCGCACGCGCCGTCGCGCGGGTGTCCGCGGAGTCGAGCGGGTCCGTGACCGTGGCACCCTTCCCGTACCCGGCGGCGAGGATGGCCCGGTGGGTGTAGCTCTTCGACGGCGGGGCGCGGACGCGCCCGGCCACTCGTGACGGGGAGACAGAGACGTTCATGTCCGGGGGTCGGCGCCGGGCGAAAAGAGGCTACCGACTACGGCAGACGGTAGTCTTTAGCCCACCGCCCACCCAAGCGGGGGCATGGACCCCGACTTCTCCAGGCTCGACGCGTATCTCGACGACAACGGGCTCGACGGCTACCTACTCAACGCCGACGGCGAGGACTCCGACCAGCGATATCTCTCCGGGTTCACCGCCCCCGACCCGTTCGTCACGCTCTACACCGGCGAGGTCCACGTCCTCGTCTCGTCGCTTGAGTACGGCCGCGCGAAGCGCGAGGCACGCGCCGACACGGTCGAGCGCCACGCCGACTACGACGGCCACGCGAAGATCGAGGAACACGGGCTGACCGAGGGGCACCAGCTCGTTCTCGCGGAGTTCCTCGACGCCCACGACGCCGAGGTGGTCGCCGCGCCCGAGGAGTTCCCGCTCGGCACCGCCGACGGCCTCCGGGCACACGGCGTCGAGATCAACGCGGACCACGAGGGCGTCATCCAGCACATCCGCGCGAACAAACTCCCCGAGGAGCTCGAGCACATCCGCGAGGCACAGCAGGCCAACGAGCGGTCGATGGCGACGGCCGAGCGCATGATTCGCGACGCCGACGTGAACGGCGACGGCGAACTCGTCTACGACGGAGAGCTGCTCACGAGCGAGCGCGTCAAGGAGGAGATCGAGGTGAGCCTCCTGCGCGACGGCTGTTCGCTCGACACGACCATCGTCGCGTGCGGCGCCGACGCCGCGGACCCGCACGACCGCGGCTCCGGCCCCCTTCGCGCGGACGAGTCCATCATCATCGACATCTTCCCCCGCGACAAGGAGTCGGGCTACTTCGCGGACATGACCCGCACCTTCGTCAAGGATGAGCCGAGCGACACCATCCAGGACTGGTACGACCTGACGCTCGAAGCACAGGAGGCTGCACTCGACGCGCTCGGTCCGGGCGTCTCGGGCAGCGAAGTCCACGCCGCGGTCTGTGACGTCTACGAGGATGCCGGCTGGCCCACTCTCCGCTCGGACCCCGAGACCGAAACCGGATTCATCCACACGACGGGCCACGGTGTCGGCCTCGACATCCACGAGTATCCTCGGGTGTCGACCGCAGAGAACGAACTGGAACCGGGCCACGTCGTCACCATCGAGCCCGGCCTGTACGACCCCCAGTACGGCGGCGTCCGCATCGAGGACATCGTCGTGGTCACCGAGGACGGCTACGAGAACTTCACCGACTACGAGAAGACGCTCGTCGTCTAGGCGTCCGGCCCTTCCCAGAGCAGAATCGTCGCGGAGCGCTGTTCGCCCTTGGTACTCCAGACGAGGCGGACGGTTTCGTCAGAATCTACACCTTTGACCTCGGCAAAATCACCTGTCGTGACTCTTCCACTTCCACTGAAATCACCAGTGGTCGCATCATATCCGTCCCCGGTCACCACCCACTCAATCTTACTCTGCTCAATCGCGTCGCCTTGAGTATGCGTTACCGTCAGAGTCCCTGGTGATGTCGAGTCGTACGCCGTATCGAAGTCCACGACCGGCGCTGCCTCGTTCCCGCCCTCGTACAACCCCAGCGTGAACGTCCCGATGACCGCTGCGAGGATGACCGTGATGGCGACCATCAGGATGACTCCGATGACCGGGGAGACGGCGTCCGCGTCCGTCATCAGTGCCCGGAGTCGCAGCGTGTCCCGGTCGGTACGTTTCATGCGTGGAATAATACCAGCCATCGACGGTTCTTAATAATCTCTTCCGAATCGAATCGTGATTCCCTTCCCCGCTCGGCGTCGAACGAACGCCTTTTGCACCGTGCGACGATACCCGAGAGCGATGCGATTACTCGTCGTCGGTGCGGGTGAGATGGGCCGCTGGCTCGCCGAGAGCCTCGCGCCCCGGTTCGAGGTGGCCGTCGTCGACACGGACCCGGCGGCCGCCGAGGCCGCCGCGGCCGCACTCGACGCCCGCGTGGCCGACGCCGACGAGACGTTCGATGCCGTCGCGTTCGCGGTGCCGATGACTGCCGTCGAGGAGGCGGTCGCCGCACACGCCCATCGTGCGGAGCGCGCCCTCGTCGACGTCACCGGCGAGATGTCGGCGTCGCTCGACGCGATGCGCGAGCACGGCCCCGACCTCGAACGGCTGTCGACCCATCCGCTGTTCTCGGCGTCGAACGCCCCCGGCAACGTCGCAGTCGTCCGTGACTCGACGGGGCCGGTGACCGACACCATCGTCGAGGCGCTCGCGGCCGCGGGCAACGAGCCGTTCGAGACGACCGTCGAGGAACACGACCGCGCGATGGAGACCGTGCAGGCGAAGGCCCACGCCGCGGTGCTGGCGTACGCACTGGCGGCCGACGACGTCCGCGAGGAGTTCCACACCCCGCTGTCGGGTCCGCTACAGGAGCTGGTCGACCAGCTCGTCGACAACACGCCGCGGGTGTACGCGGAGATTCAGGCGACGTTCGATGGCGCCGACGACGTGGCCGAGGCCGCCCGCCGAATCGCCGACGCCGACACCGAGACCTTCGCCGAGCTGTACGAGGAGGCGTCGCGATGAACGCCGACCAGCGCGCCGCCGTCCTCGACAACGCCCGCTACCTCCGGAACGTCCGCCCCATCGACCCCGAGGAGATCTTCGAGTACGTCGACGGCCAACCCCACCCGGCGGTCGTCCGGCAGGTACTCCGCGAGCACGCCGTCGACCTGGGGCTCAGCGAGCAACACGACGGGACGTTCGTCCCGGTCGAGGACGGGCCGCTCTCGGTCGAGTTTCAGGGCGTCACCGCGTTCCCCGAACGGTTCGGACGCGTCCTCGAGGACCTCCTCGTCGGCGAGTTCGGTGCCGGCTGGCCCGCCGGCGAGTCGGGCGAGGAACTTCGCGACACCGTCCGCAAACTGAAGACCGACTACTTCGCGCAGAACCCCGTCGAGTACGACTACCGGACGGCGCTCGCGTACGCGCTCTACCATCTCCCGGACTACTACGCCGCGGTCCAGTACGTCCTCGCGCGGCTCGCCCGCGACGGCCTGCTCCCCAATCGACTGCGTCTCCTCGACGTGGGTGCGGGCGTCGGCGGCCCGATGCTCGGCGTCAACGACCTGCTGCCCGACGACTCGCTCGTCGAGTATCACGCGGTCGAGCCCTCCGCAGGGGCCGACGTGTTCGAGGCGCTCGCCGCCGAGACGCGCACCGGGTTCCAGACGCACCTCCACCGCACGACCGCTGAGGCGTTCGAGCCGGACGGCGAGTTCGACGTCGTGCTGTTCGCGAACGTCCTCTCCGAACTCGACGACCCCGAAGCCGTCGCGAGTCGGTACATGGAGGCAGTCGCACCCGACGGCTCGCTCGTCGGGCTCGCGCCAGCCGACCGGAACACGGCCATCGGCCTCCGCGAGGTCGAACGTTCGCTCGAGGCCGACGGCTACGGCGTCTGGGGGCCGCAGGTTCGCCTGTGGCCGAACCGCCGACCGACCGACCGTGGCTGGAGCTTCGACGTCCGGCCGGACCTCGACGTCCCGCCGTTCCAGCGTCGGCTCGACTCGGCGGCCGACGGCGAGTTCGTCAACGTGGACGTCCAGTACGCGTTCTCCGTGGTCCGCCACGACGACGAGCGGATGGTCGACCTCTGGGCCGACTTCGACCGGTTCGCCCCGTTCGCCGAGAGCGAGTCACACGTCACCGACCGGGTCGACTGTCTCGCGCTCAAACTCTCGCACGACCTCTCCGAGGAGGGGAACCCGCTGTTCAAGGTCTCGGACGGCTCGGAAACGACGGACCACTACGCCGTGGTCACCCGCGAGTCGATGCTGAACGACGCGCTCCAGCGTGCGGACTACGGCGACGTCCTCGTCTTCGAGAACGTCCTCGTGCTGTGGAACGACGACGAGGGAGCGTACAACCTCGTGGTCGACGCCGAGACCGTGGTCGACCGGGTCGCCGGGTGAGGCTCGGGCGACCGACGCCCGACTCCGCCGCCGAGTAGCTTTTTGCACCCCGTGGCCCTCCCACGGGTATGGAGATACTGCTGACGAACGACGACGGCATCGAGGCCGACGGCATCCGCGTCCTCTACGACGCCCTCTCGGACCTCGGTGACGTGACCACCGTCGCGCCCGCGACCGACCAGAGCGCGGTCGGCCGGATGATGTCCTACGAGGTCGACGTCGAGGAGCACGACCTCGGCTACGCCGTCCACGGCACGCCGACCGACTGCGTCGTCGCCGCGGTCGGTGCACTCGACATGAACCCGGACCTCGTCGTCTCCGGCTGCAACCGCGGCGCGAACATCGGCGAGTACGTCCTCGGCCGCTCGGGAACCGTCTCCGCCGCCGTGGAGGCTGCGTTCTTCGGCCTGCCGGCTATCGCCGTCTCGCTGTACGTCCCCGTCGGTGAGGACATCTCCCGCAGCGACTTCCCGGTCGAACACCACGAGTACGCCGAGGCTGCTCGTGCGACTCGGTTCCTCGTCGAGCACGTCCAGAGCGCCGGGGTGTTCGAGCAGGCCGACTACCTCAACGTCAACTGCCCGGTGCCCGGCGACGAGCCCGCGCCGATGGTCGTCACTCGCCCCTCTCACGTCTACGACATGGACGCGGAGCGCGAGGGGACGACCGTCCACCTCGAAGACCGCATCTGGCAACGAATGGCCGACGGCGACATCACCGACCCCGAGGGGACCGACCGACGCGCCGTCGTCGAGGGTCGCGTGTCGGTGTCGCCGCTCACCGCCCCACACACCACCGAACACCACGAGGCGCTCGACGGGCTCGCGGCGGGCTACAACGGCCAGGACTGACCTCAATACGCATCAAACGCAGACCGACTCCCGCTCGCGCCACTCGTGGGCGATGTCCGTCATCAACAGCGCGTCGTCGAACGCCACGCTCTCGGCTGGTAACGCCTCGAAGAAACTCGAGGAGACGGACTCGACGTCGAGCGGCGTCACCGCCCAGTCGAACGCACAGAGCTCGATGGCGTCGAAGCCGTCCCGGCCGGGGGAGAACCCGAGCGACCCCTCGCGGAAGAACCGCGAGGCGTCCTCGACCGAACCGAACACCGAGTCGTCGGGGAGCGCGTCGGTCGTGCGGCCGGCGACTGACACCGACACCTCCCCGTCGTCGCTGTGCATCGACACCGCGTAGCGGTCCGCTGCGGACAGGGAATCGAAGCTCGCACGGTGGTACTCGCCCGCGAACAGTCGGCCACCGAGCAGGGTGTTCAGCCGGGAGTCGGAGTCCCGCCGTGGGACGTACACGCCTGCTCGGCGCTCGCCGTCTTCCGCCCACTCGACGGCGATGCGATGCGCGGCGTTCTCCGAGGTCGTGCCGAACACCGACGGGACGTACCGGGGTCACTCGTCGACGAGTCGAATGAGACAGATGCCGCCGATACCCCAGCCGTCGACCGTCTGCGGTTCGAACGGCTCGGGCAGTAGCTCACGGAGTGCGTCCGGCTCGACCCGGTAGTTGGCGAGGATGCGGCGGTCGATGACGCCGCGGACAGCCGGGAGCATGCCAGCCATCCTCATCGGAGCGACAAAAACCTCCGGTCGGTGTCCGAGCTACCTGCTGCGTGGACCGTTCGCGCCGGGTCGTCCCAGCGCCCGTTGCGTCGGATAGCGGATGGTGGTCGCGTCGTGGTCGACCTCGACGCCAGCCGACTCGCGTGAGGTGGCGTGCCCGGAGTCGGAGGTGGCGACGACGAACCGGAGCGTGTCTCCCGCCGCGAACCTGCGGTAGAACGGCTCCATCGCCACGGTCTCGGAGACGGTCGTGCCGACCGCGCCCGTGAGCCGGGTCGGCGTCACCTGACCGTCGATGAGCGTCGCGCCGTCGTTGGTGACGTGGTACGCCTTCAAGAACAGCCGGGCCTCGGGCCCGAGAAGGGTCGCCGTCAACTCGACCTCCGGCGCACCGAAGACGGTCGTGTCGCGTTCGATGGGGATGTCGATGCGCATCGCTGTCGCCTCGGTCGCGTCGCGGTCCTCGGGGGAGAAGTGGCTCGTGGAGGTGGGTGCGACGCTGTTGATGATGGGCGTCGACCCGCTCCCGAGTACGTCGGAAACGGTGAGCGAGGGGTCGTCCCTCCCGACGGGTTCGATGTCGTCTGCGGGCCGATACGTGCCCGTCTGCTCGTCGAACACCTCCACGACCGGGCGGTCGCTTTGCCCGTCGCCTTTCAGGTGGGTGTCGAGCCACGCGAGCGCCGCGGCGTCGGTGTGGGCGTTCCCGGGAACGAGCCCCGGCCCGGCAACGTGCCCGCCGTTGAACAGCAGCAGCCGCGCGTCGGTGCCCGTCTCGCGGAGCCCGCGGAAGTTGGCGACGGCCTCCTTCGGCGTGAACAGCGTGTCGATCCACCCCGAGATGAGGAGCGTCGGGATGTCGATGTCTGCCAGCTTGTGCGACGGCGAGCGAGCACGGAACCACGCCTCCTCGTCGTCGGGGATGTCGTTGGTCGCGAGCCCCTTCACGAGCGCCTCGTGAATCCGGGGAGAGAGCCCCTCCGTGTCGTAGGTGTCGGGATGGTTGTTCCCCCCGGCGGTCACGCCCCGGGAGCCTGCGGTACCGAGTCCGAACAGTGCCGCAGCCCAGCCGACCTTCACCACACCGTCCTCGTAGTTCTCTGCGCCGTCGAGCGGTCGGCCGTTCGGCTCCAGCGAGTACCGGAGGTCGTGCCAGCACCACCGCGGGACGATGGCGTCGAGCCGGTCGTCGACCGCAGCCGTATTGAGCTGGATGCCGCCGGCGTACGACTCGCCGTCCATCCCGACGACGGGGTCGTCGCCGTCGGCACGGACCCGAGACTGGTCGGCGAGCCACGTGATGAGCGCCTGGGCGTCTTGCACCTCGTTCGGGCCGTCGACACCCACCTGTCCCTCGCTCTCACCGAAGCCACGCGAGTCGTAGGTGAGGACGACGTAGCCGTTCTGGGCGTAGGTCTGTGCGCGGGCCTCGGCCGTCGAGCGGTCGAGCCCCCAGCCGTGCGTCATCAGGAGAGCCGGATGCTCGTCGGAACCAGGTGGGCGAAACAGCGTCGCGGCGAGTTCGGTGCCGTCCCAGGAGTCGATGCGGAGGTCGCGCGTCGTCACCGCGGCCGACGCGGTGCCGGTCGCGAACGTGCCGGCGAGCGCGAGCCCTCCGGCCCGGAGTGCGTCACGGCGTGTCAGGTCCATAGGGGTCGATGTTCACCCCCGAGTAAGGCCCTCCTGCCGCGGGTGTCCGGTGATTTATCATTCATCCCGTCGCGTGGCCCACTCAGCAGTGTTTCGAGGGGAGGCGCGTTCGGTTGGCGCGGGCACGCGGCACGGGTTCCCTCTGCGACGACTCGCGGAAGCATGCCCTGAGCGTTCCCACCCTGGCCGTCTCGGGTTTCGAACGCTGGTTCCCTCCTGTTGGGACTCAGCTCTACTGCCTAACCATGGTGGCAACGAACGTACACCTATGGCCCGGAACGATTCGGAGGTGGGTGCATGACCGAGACGACGACCACCACCCGCGGTCGAACGCCGTTGCAGACGCTCGGCGACTATCTCTACCACGACAACGTCTTCGTCCGGTTCGTCACACTGTGGCTCGTCCTCATCGCCCTGTTCACGAGCACGTGGTACGTCGCGTACTACCTCCTCCCCGAAGGCCTGCTCCGGTCGTCGAACACGGCCAGGCTCCTCCCCGAGTACGCCGGCTCGGTGTGGGCGGAGTTCCTGGTGATCTTCGCCATCAACCTCTCCATGGTCGCCGTCGTCGCCGCGGTGAACACGTTCCGGTCGCTCCGAACACCTGCGGGCTACGTCGTCGTCGCGGTCGTCTGGATACAGGGCGCAATCACGTGGGGGACGAACTCGCTAGCCATCGAAGCTGGCCGCCTCGCCCCGTCGCTGACGGTCGTCCTCGGACGCAGCGGCATCTTCGAGCTGACGGCGTACGTCGCCGTCGCCGTCGCCACCCGCGAACTGATGCTCTGGCATCAACGGGGTACACCACGCTGGCGCGAGGAGTTCGAACGCGTCCGATCTCCCCGTGACTGGCAGCTCTCTCGAAACGAGTGGCTCGTCTTGCTCGCAGGCATCGCCCTCCTCGCGCTGGCAAACTACCGTGAGGCGGTGATGGTCAGTCGAGTCGTTGGGTGAGGGGAGCGGCCCCGCGGTTCATCGTGCGCGAGTTGCCCAAAAGACGGCTGGAACTGCCGTAGTCGACTACCCACTCTCGCGCTGCTCTACCTTGTTCAACTCGATAGAATCCACTATGCACGAGGACGTAATTTACTACTCACTCACTTGCTTTGGGAGGTGTATCTTCACAGTGTATCGAACGATTCGACAACCTCACCCGTCGTGAACACTGGCACGAGGTCTTGGTCATCGAAGTCCGAGTCGTCGCTCCACACACCTGCGTCCCGAGCGAGCGCACAGGCCACGTACAGCACGTCGTCGGGGTCGGTGTCACCTATCGCATCTTCGGCCTCCTCGATGTGCGGGTAGAACTCGCTGGCGGGAACCGTCTCGATATACTGGAACAGGAGGTCGATAAACTGTCGAACCCTGTCCGAACTCATTCCTGACTTCTCAACGATGAGGTCTTCGTAGTTCCCGATTTCGTCGTGAACAACTTCAGGTGTCAGGAGTTCCGGTTCGAGCGTGACGATGAGTTCCCGAGCTTTCGAGTTAGCGATGAGCGCAGAGATGACGACGTTCGCATCGACGACTAACTTCATCCGTCAGAACTACTCCGACTCTTCTTCGATGCGCTTCCGTGCGCTCTCGTTGATTTTGGCGGCGAGTTCGTCAACGTCGGCGTCGGTGAGGTCGCTCTCGGCGGTCAGTTCGTCCATCAGTTCGAGTTTCTCGATTTTGTTTCGGATGGCCTGTCGAGTGACCTCGCTCCAGTTTATCTCCGGGTGCTTCTCCATTCGCTCTTTGAGCGCATCGTCCACGTTGACGGTAATAGTGGGCATACAGAAATCTATGGGAACACAGAATACTGTGCCTTTCGGTGGCTGAAATAGGAGCCACAACTCAGGTCTGCGAGAAAGCGCCAAATAGTCAAACAACGAACCAATAGTATGGAAAAGGAGTATTCCAAGTTAGACGTTCTCCGTGGAGCTTCGGTCACAGCAGTGGTACTGATAATGCTCCCAACGGCGGCGATTCTGCTGGTTACTGCTCTTCTCGCTCGTGAATATGCCTCTAGCTCTAATCAGGCCGACTCCACGCCCAGCCGAGGTTAGCATGTTCTAGGTCACAGCTTCCGTTCTCGCTAATCGAGCGGCGAACCAACTGAACAACAACCTGAATATTTCTAAATCGAAATCAGGCGGTAAACGTCTAATTACACTCGTTTAGTGCTATCTAGACTCCCTTTGCTCCACCTTGTTCAGATAGATGAGATCCACCATACGTACTCTTGAAAAGATCTTGTTGGAACCATCAATCCCAAGCTGATGGTAAGATTCTTCATTTGTGGTACCGTAGTCCTCTCTATGTCAGCAGAGACGGATGCACAGGGACGGCTGTACATTCCAAAGGAGGTACGCGAGAAGTACGGCCAGAAGTATCACATCGTCATGTACGAGGACAGAATCGAGCTGATTCCGGTAGCGGACGATCCACTCGCCGCTGTCCGCGAGGCAGCAGGCGAACTTCACGATGCATCTGTCGAGGAGATCCGAGAGGACATCGAGGCGGAGGCGAAAGGCGAAGCTGAGGAAGCCGGCGACGACAGATGACGGTGTACGTCGAGACGGATTTTCTGCTCGCACTCGCCAAAGATACCGATTGGTTACAGAGTTCCGCGGAGGACGCCCTTGACGAGTACGACGTCGAAACGTCACCGCTCTCGTACCTCGAACTCCTCCTCGCCCGGGAACGCTACGAGTTCGACTACGTTCCACTGGTAGCAAACCTGCTCGAACTCGTCCCTGTGCGAAACGAGGAAGAGAAACAGATAGTGCTGAAAGCCGTCAACTACTACGACGAGGGAATGACGCCGTTTGACGCCTTCCACGCAGCTACTGCGGAAACGCGTGGGGTGGACGTGCTCTCGTCCGAGAAAGACTATGAAGAGATCGAGGTCGAACGAGTCCCACTCGAACCAACTGACGAGGAATAGCTTCGGACAGAGGAGAGAGTACCAAGTGAGCGAAGCGAGGTACTCGTGGCGGGTGTCGTGACCGCGTGTGTAACGGACTTAGTCGAATCTTCCGGCTGCTCGTCGAGTCCAAGAGTTCGCAAGGTGGCGTCGAGAATCGACGCATCCGCCTACTAATCTCTTGCTATAAGTCCCGTAACAGTCGTTTTGTCGGCTACCGAGACTCCCGCTGTTCTACTTTGTTCAACTCGATGAGCAGCCGGAACACCGCTTTCACGAGGTTCGAGTCGACGTCGAACCGCTCGGCGTTCTCGCCAGCGCGGTCCATCACGGCCTCCTCCTGCCCCTCGTCGGTCGTGGGGATGTCGTTCTCGCGTTTCACCTGTGCCACCGATTCGGCGACGTACGTCCGCTGGGCGATGAGTTCGACGATCTGTCGGTCGATGTTCTCGATCTCCTCGCGGAGTTCGTCGAGGTTCATGTCGTCCGTGCGCCGTCCGTCTGTGTCTGTGTCAGCCATGTCGTACCCTCGTAGTCGCGCCATCGTTCTTCGACCCGTTCCAGCGCCTCGCGGTTGCCAATCGCGGTATAACTCGGTCCCGTGCCCGACAGCGAGACGCCCGCTGCATCTGGGAGGGCGTCGACCATCGGGGTCGTCGGGAACTCGAGTGCCCCGCAGAACGCGAAGCCGTTGACCGTCATGGCGGTCGCGTACCGTGAGTCGAGCGCGAGTTCCTTGACCAGTGCGGCCATCGGGGCCACGCGCTCACACCGCGAGACGTCCGCATCCGCCGAAAACGCCTGCTCGTCGGGCGCGTAGACGAGCACGCTGTAGTCGAGTACCTCTCTCGACAGGAGTTCATCGTTCGCGTTGTCCGTCACGGTCACCCCGCCGAGCATCGACGCGGAGGCGTCGTCGAACGCCCCCGTGACCGTCACGCCGGCCTCGCGGGCGGCATCGACGCCGATGCGGCAGGCGTCTTCTCGCCCGAGGTCCGCATCGAGCGCGTCGAGCGTTGCCAGCACCGTCGCGTTCGCGGCCGCCGAGGAGGACTTCAGGCCGCCGGCCATCGGCACGTCGCTCTCCGTGCGGACGTGGCCGCCCTCGCCGTCGCCGAAGCGGTCGACGACGCGGCGGACGCAGGTCTCGACGAGCGTGGTGTCCGCATCTGGTGCCTCAGCTATCTCGCCGGTCACCTCGCCGGAGTCATCGAGCGTCACCTCGGCGGTGGTGTACTCGTCGATGGCGAACGCGGAGCCGTAGCCCGTGGCGAGCGCGTTGAGGACCGTCCCTGCGGCGGGGGCCCTCGCGGAGCCGTGCATCACGCGACACTCTGCCACGATGCGGTAAAGCGGTGGCGGTCGGTGCCGGGTTTGCGAGGAGCGTGGCCGAGCGTAGCGAGGCCACGTTACAGCGAACGGCGACCGGAGGGAGCCGTGAGCTGCGTAGCCGAGCCACACGCGAGCCGCGTGGTACACCTCGGGTGCGAGCCGTTTTTCCCCGCGGCCGCCGAACTCCGGGTATGAGCCTGCGGAACGACATCGCGCCCGATACGCTCCCGATCTCGCTGGAGCCGGAGGGTATCGAGGTGCAGTATCAGGACGACCGGAGCGTGTTCTACCACGGCGTCCCGAAGAAGGCCGAGGGGAGCGTCATCTCCGGGCCCGGCAAGGACGTCCACGTGCTCGTCACCGACCCGACCGAGGAGGAGGGCGTGATGGTGTACGTCAACGACCGCAAGACCCACGACGAGATCTTGGAGTCGTCGGGGGTGGGTCGCATCGTCATCGACCGCGGCGAGACGGAGTCGGTGTTTCCGGGCGTCGAAGCGTCGAATCAGGGCTACCGTATCGAGGTCACTGCCGACCCCGAGCAGGCACGCGGCCGCGTGTTCGTGTTCGTCGAGGACGAGCTCTCGGAGCAGAGCTACGAAATTGTAACACCTGACACCGAAGACGACGACTGATGCCGCTCCAGAAACGCTGGGAGTCGCTCGACCGCCGCGTCGTCGGCAAGGCACCCAACCGCTACGGCGTCGTCGAGTTCGGTGACGGGTCGGGAACGGTGCTCGCCATCGAGACCGGGGTGCTCCGCGACGTGCTGAAGGAGGCCGTTGCGTACGGCGATTATGCGCAGGTCCGGTGGCAGGCGGCACAGGACCGCGCGCACGCTGACCGTCTCGCCGACGAGCACCGCGACCGGCTCTGATTACTGGATATACGCTGGTTCCTCGTGGTCGCAGGCAGTCTCGTGGTCCTCCGCGTCCACCTTCAGGTCGAACATCATCCCACAGCCCTCACAGACGTACCACGTCGTCCCGTCTCGTTGGGTCTGCTGCACCATGTGCTATCTTCTACCACGCTCGGCAAAAGGCGTTTCTCCGCCCCTCGGTGGTCACTCCTCCGCGAACGTCGCCCGGCAGAACGCTTGCGGGGAGTCGATTTCGGTCACGTGAGCGGTCGCGACCTGTCGACCGTCACGTACGACCGTCACGCGGTCGACCGTCGGTCCGAACGCCGCGAGGTCGTGGGTCGAGACCACGACGCCGTGGCCCGCGTCCCGGTAGTCAGCGAGGAAGGCGACCAGTTCGTCACGAGTCACGTCGTCGAGCGCCCCCAGTGGTTCGTCGAGCAGGAGCACGTCGGGCTCGCGTGCCACCGCGAGCGCGAGGTCGAGCTTTCGGGCGAACCCGCCCGAGAGGTCACCCGCCACGCGCCCGCGGACCACATCGAGCCCGAGTCGGTCGGTCACCTCGGCGAGCCACTCGTCGTCGGCGCCGACGAACGCGCCGAACGTGTCGAGGTTCTCGGCGACCGTCAACGCGGGATAAAACGAGGGCGTCTGGAACGCACAGCCCACGGTGCGGTCGTCGGGGACCCGTATCTCGCCGCCGGACGCCGGTGTGAGCCCGAGCACGAGTCTGAGGAGCGTCGTCTTCCCACTGCCGTTCGGCCCGACGAGCGCGTGACACTCGTCGTCGCGAAACGCGAGGTCGACGCCGTCGACGGCGACCACGTCGCCGTACCGCTTTCGCACCCCAGTGAGTTCGATGTCAGGCATGGCGTTCGTACCCCTCGATGGCGAGTTTCAGCGGGACGAGCGCGACCACGACGAGCACGAGCAGGCCGACGACCCAGAGCGCGTACTTCTCGATGCCGTGGCCCTTCAGCGCACTCCCACGAGCGAGGACGACGGCGTAGTGGGTGGGGACGCGCCGGATCACCTCGCGGCGCAGCGGCGAGAAGAACCCCGCCGGGTAGACGACTCCCGAGAACGCGAGTACCCCGAACAGCACCAGCACGTTCAGCAGGCGCCCCGTGGTCGAAAAGCGGGTGGCGAGGGTGATTGCGGCCGCGACCGCGCCACAGGCGAGGAACGTCGTGGCGTACGCGACGAGGGCACCGGGCGCGACCACGAGCGCGTCGTAGCCGAACCCCCACGCGGCCGCCTGGAACACCACGATGGGGACGGCGAGGAGGGCGCCGAAGAACAGCAGCTTTCCGCCGACGACCGCCTCCAGCGAGGCCTCGACGCGGAGCCGGTCGAGTGCCGGCTCCTCGGCCGCGAGGTTGTACGGGAGGTAGGCGAACGCGAACGTCGCCACGAGGATGAACAGGAACGTCGGCAGGAGATACGCCGGAAGTCGCCGTTCCTGGCCGAGCGTCTCGCGCTCGACGACGATCCGCTTCTCCAGATTGTCGTTGAGGCTCTGCGAGACCACAGCCGTGAGCGCGCCGGACGGCTCGCGATACGGCACCATGTCGCCGTCGATGGTGACCGTCATCGTCACTTCCGAGACGTTCCTGTCCGAGAGTCCGGCTGGCACGTCGACGACGGCGTAGACGGTCTCGCGTTCGAGCGCGGACACAGCCCGCGAGCGGTCGTCGTAGGCGATGGGTTTCGAGAACAGCCCGAGCGCCGCGGTCGCCACCTCGCGGTCGCCCAGCGTCACGTTCTCGCCCCCGACGACGGCGACCGGGGCGTCCGTCGGCAGGACGTGCTGGAAGAAGGTCGCACCGTAGGCGAACGCCGCGGGCAACAGCACCAGAATCAGGAGCAGCGCGACGACGCGGTGGCGGCTCCACGCGAGTTCCTTCCGGAGGACGGTCCAGAGCGTCATGTCGCGGCCTCCGCGTCGGACTGTGGCTGGGGCTGATTGCGATACAGGCCCCGGATGAGGGTCGGATAGTTCGAGGGCGCGCTCTCGTAGCGGGCGTGGACGACGCGGCCGTCCTGCTGAACACGAATCTTCCGCAACTCGGCTTTCAGCGAGGCGTTCGACGACTCGAACTCGTAGAAGGTGAGCCCGGCGTCGAGGATGGCCGCGACGCTCCCGGCGGTATCGGCGTCCTCGACGGTGACGTTCGTGGTCGCGAGCAGTCGCGTTCCGTTCCGGCGATAGGCGCCGTCGACAACCTCGACGCGCCGGATGCTCTCGCCGACGAACGGGTAGTTCGGGACCGTCTCGGGCTCGAACCGATAGGCGAACCGGGCGAACCCGCCGGTCGCCTCGAACCGCTCGCGGAGCGATCCCGACAGCGAGGCGTTCACGCCGGCAGCGACCGCCAGCGCGTCCCGGACCGCTGTCTCGTTCCCGAGGATGACACGGCCGTCGTCGAGGGTGGCGACCGCGTAGCCGTCACCGACGTGGGCGGGCCGGCCGTGGAGCGTCGTTTGCTGGAGGCTGACGTTCTCGGCGCGCTCGATGGCAGCGGGGAGCGCTGCGGTGTTCCAATCGGCGTGGACGATGCGCGCCTGGTACGAGCCGTTCGCTCGCCCGAAGTACGTCACGTTGTGGACCGCACCCTTCGGACCGTCGTCCCGGAAGGCGTACGACCGGCGGAAGTCGGGCCCCGAATAGAAGTCGACGGCCGACTGGAAGCGGAGCGACTGTCTGCTGGCGGTCGTCGTGTTCTCGTCGGCGCGCATCGGCTGGGTGTCGAGGTGACCGACGTAGTCGGCGGTCGCGGGGACGCTGTCTGCCGGGGAGGACGTCTGGGGCTGGTCGAGCACGACTGCCGCGCCCGCACCGACGACGGCGAGTACAGTGACAGCGGCGGCGACCTGCACCCGGGAAACCATGTCACGCCGTGTGCCGGCGAGTGGCTTGAACCCACCGCCCTCGGACAGCGCCACGGCGGTGGGTTCAAGCGACGCGGCCCCCTCGTGTCAGTCATGACTGACGAGGGGATTCGGCTCCCCGTGAAAGCCGCCGAGAAGCGCGACGCCGGGCGGGGCGTCGCTCGCCTTCCAGAGTCCGCCCGCCGCCGACTGGGTGTCCTCTCCGGCGACACCGTCGTCGTCGAGGGGGCCAGACAAGCGGTTGCGAAGGTGTGGCCCGGCGTCGACGAGGACTGTATCCGCATCGACGCCGACACCCGTGCGAACGCGGGTGTCACGGTCGGTGACGAGGTACTCGTTCGCCGGGTCTCCGTCGAGGACGCCCGCCGCGTCACGCTCGACGTGCGCGGTGAGGTGCCCGACAACGCCGCCCCACTGTTCAAACGCGTACTCGTCGACCGGCCGCTCCACGCCGGCGACCAGGTCCACCTCGAGGGGTCGAACCTCCAGGCCAGCGTCCGCTCGACCGACCCGGACGGCATCGTGAAGGTGACCGAGCGGACCCGGCTCGAACTCGAAGGCGACACGGCGGAGGACACGCCGAGTGCGTCGTCTCGTAGCTCGACGACCTCGACGCCCCGAGCGACGACGGGCTCGCGCGCTGGCGGCGTCGCCTACGAGGACATCGGCGGGCTGGACGACGAACTCGACCTCGTCCGCGAGATGATCGAGCTTCCGCTCACCGAGCCCGAACTGTTCCGAGAACTCGGCGTCGAACCGCCGCGGGGCGTGCTTCTGCACGGCCCGCCAGGCACCGGGAAGACGCTCATCGCTCGCGCGGTCGCCAACGAGGTGAACGCCTCGTTCCGCGTCATCAACGGCCCGGAAATCGTCTCGAAGTACAAGGGCGACAGCGAGGGCCGCCTGCGCGAGGTGTTCGACGACGCGGCGGCGAACCAGCCGGCCATCGTGTTCATCGACGAACTCGACGCCATCGCCGGCGAGCGCGACGAGGAAGCCGACATGGAGAACCGGCTCGTCGCCCAACTGCTCACCCTGCTCGACGGGCTCGAAGACCGGGGACAAGTCATCGTCATCGGCGCGACCAACCGCGTCGACAGCATCGACCCTGCCCTTCGGCGGGGTGGCCGGTTCGACCGCGAAATCGAAATCGGCGCGCCCGACGAGCGCGGCCGCCTCGAAATTCTGGAGGTACTCACTCGCGGAATGCCGCTCGCCGAGGACGTCGACCTCGAACGGCTCGCCGCGCGTACTCACGGGTTCGTCGGTGCCGACGTGAAGACGCTCACCCAGGAGGCAGCGATGGCGGCGCTCCGCGACCGGACGAACCGCGAGCAGCTGTCCGTCACCCGTGCCGACTTCGAGGTGGCGCTCGCGGCCGTCGACCCGAGTGCGATGCGCGAGTACGTCGCGGAGGCTCCGGCCGTCTCGTTCGTGGACGTGGGTGGGCTGGACGACGCGAAACAGGCGCTCCGCGAGGCTGTCGAGTGGCCGCTGCTGTACGGCCCGCTGTTCGAGGCGGCGAACACCGAGCCCCCGTCGGGCGTCCTGCTGTACGGCCCGCCGGGAACGGGCAAGACCCTCCTGGCGAGAGCGCTCGCCGGTGAGACGGGGGTGAACTTCATCCACGTCGCCGGGCCCGAGCTCCTGGACAGATACGTCGGCGAGTCCGAGAAGAGCGTCCGCGAGGTGTTCGACCGGGCCCGACAGGCCTCGCCCGCGATCCTCTTCTTCGACGAGATCGACGCCATCGCGTCCAAGCGTGGCGACGGCGAGGAGGTCACGGAACGAGTGGTCTCCCAGTTGCTCACGGAGATGGACAACGCCGCCGCGAACCCGAACGTGGTGGTGCTCGCCGCCACGAACCGCCGGGACGCACTGGACCCGGCGCTCCTCCGACCGGGGCGACTCGAATCCCACGTCAAGGTGCCCCAGCCCGATGCCGACGGCCGGCGCGCCATCCTCGCGGTCCACACCACCGGCAAACCCCTGCACGAGGACGTGGACCTCGACGCGCTGGCGGGCGAAACCGCGGGCTACTCGGGGGCCGAACTCGCGGCGCTCGTCCGGACGGCGTCGATTCGGGCGATTCGAGAGGTCGCCGACGGACTCGACCCCGACGTGGCCAACGAGCGCGGTGACGACGTGGTGATTCGCCCCGAACACTTCGAGGCGGCGCTCGACGCCAAGTCGAACTGACTCCGGAAGCTATCGTTTCTCCAGTGCGGCCCGGTAGTACGGGTTCGCCGCGTCGTCGCCGTGGTCGACGTCGGCGACGCGCCAGTCCGTTCCGACGACGGCCTCCCGGAGTCGCTCGGGGGAGAATAGCAGGAACAGCAGCTCCCTCCCCACGTCGCCCTCGTACTCGAAGTGGAACACCCGGTGGGCGAGCCCCGGTTCTGGCAGCGGCCGGTACCCGAGGAGCTTCGCCGTGTCCGCCCGCGCCGGGTCGTAGGCGTCGACGACCGCCCGGGCGTCGGGCGTCGTGACACACGCGAGGTCCGCGAGCAGTGCCGAGACGCCACGGAGCGAGCCAGCGAGCCCGAGCTGGGTGCCGATGGCCAGCGCCGACTGGAAACGGTCGCGTGGGAACGTCTCCTGGAGCTCGAACATGTCGACGACGCGGGCGTCGGTGACTCCGTACTCGCGGGCGGTCTCGACGAGGTGCTCGCTCACGTCGGTCGCGACGACCTCTATCCGTTCCTGCAGGACGACGGCGTGACGGCCGACGCCACTGCCCACGTCCAACAACGGGCCGTCGAGCGACTCCAGCAGTGGGTCAGTGCCGTCGTACGGCGTGAAGTAGAACGCCCGGATGGGATGGTCTTCTCTGTCCGCGCCGTCGAGTCGCCACAGCGGCTCGGATTGCTCTCCCTGTGCGAACTCGCGGATGGCACGACCGTATGGGTCGGGCATGGAACGAAGAGGATGCGCGGATATTAACAGCCTTTTGAGGTGTGGTCCCAATTAACGTGTGACACAGTACCATCCTTCGCTGGCGCAGAGTGGATCAGCCGCTCAGTCCCAGAACGACTTCGTCCGCGCGTACTCTCGCTCCCGCAAGAGGATATCCCGGTAGAAATCGTCCTCGTCCTCGCGGAGTTTGTTGATGATACGCGCGGCGTTGTGCGGCCCCACGCCACGGGCTGCGAGCGCCCGAATCGCCTGCTTGCCGTGCGCCTGCACGAGTGAGGCCGACCGGTACGCCCGTCTGGTCATCTTCTCCTGTTCCTCGTCCTTGTCACCGGATTTGACGGCCGACACCACCTCGTCGGCCCACGGGTTGAGCGCGGCGATGCGAGTCGACCCGCACCGCGGGCACTCGGGCTTGTCGGCGATGCGCTTGACCTGGGTCTTCCGCTCCCACTCCTGACAGTGGAGACAGAACAGCAGCATCCGGTCGTTCTCGATGCGCTGGCGGACGGTCTCGATGACCGAGGCGTCGGCGTTCTCCGGCGAGAGCAGTTCCTGGCCCGACGAACGCCCACCGAGACCTACCGGGGTGCGTTCGCCGACAGTCTCGACGGTAATCTCGCGGCGACGAATCCGACGGAGGACGTCCGCCGCTCCCTCCACGTCCAAATCCTCGTGGAGGACTTCGCGCAGCGCCTCGTCGTAGACGGGCGTATCGCGCAGCGCCTCCAGCAGGCGGTCGCGGCCGAAGCCGCGCCCTTTCTTCCAGTTCTTCAGCGCGCCGAACTTCGCGGCGACCTGCGCGAGTTTGAACTTGAGGGCGTCGGCGTTCTTCAACGAGAGTTCGATGAGCCCCGCGACGTGCTCGGGGTCGGTCTCGAACAGGAGTTCGACCACGTCGCCGAGGTGCGTGCCCGACGGGACTTCGAGTTCGATGCGGTACGGGTCGATCTCCAGCCCCACGGACGACCCCGTTCGCTGGCCGATGAGCGCCGACAGCAGTCGACCCAGCGTTTCGTTGACGGTGTGCCCGAACGCGGCGTTGACGACGACTTCCCTCGCGTACGCCTCGACCAGCACCACGTCGTCGGTCGGCATCGGCGCCTCGTGGCGCTCGATGGGGTCGAGGGCTTCGCTCGCGGTGAACTCGTCGGTCGGGTAGTCCTGGGTCAGGCCGCGGGCGACCGTCTCCCGCGACGAGCCGGAATCGAACGCAGCGCGTGTCTCTCCCCGGAGGCGACCGACGTGCTGGGCGACCTCGTAGGGGACGGGAATCTCCGCGCCGACCCACGACGGCACCTCGCCGGCGGGGTCCTCGATGGGCGTCACCTTCACTTGCTCCTCGTCCTCCTCGACCTCGGTGATGCGCCACATCTCCCCGCCCTGGATGAACACCTCGCCGGGGGAGGCGAAGTTGACGACGAACCGCTCGGCGAGCGTTCCCACGGTGCGGCCGGAGGCCATGTCCACGACGCGGAAGTTCGCCTCGTCGGGAATCATCGAGAGATTCGAGTAAAAGTACTGCCACGTCCCCCGCGACTTCTCCAGCCGGTCGTGCTCCTCCTCCAGCCAGATGACGTGGTTCGCCGAGAGTTCGCGGACCACGGATTTGAACTGCTCCTCAGAGAGGTCACGGAAGGGGTACGCACGGTGGACGATTTCGTAACACCCTCGGGCAGAAATCTCGCCGAACCCCATCAGGATGCCACAGATCTGGTTCGCGACCGTGTCGAGCGAGCCGTGATGGATGTTCGCGTCCTCGACCTCGCCGTGTTCGGCCATCCGCGTGATGGCGAGCGCCTCGAACGTGTCGTCCGGGTGGGTCGTGAGGATGGTCCCCCGCGAGACCTGTCCCGACTGGTGGCCTGCCCGCCCCACGCGCTGGAGGAGTCGTCGCACTTCACGGGGTGACTGGTACTGGACGACGTGGTCGACGGAGCCGACGTCGATGCCGAGTTCCATCGACGAGGTACACATCAGCCCATCCAACTCCCCGGCTTTGAACCGGTCTTCCACGTCGATGCGCGCCTCCTTCGAGAGCGAGCCGTGGTGGATGCCGAGGTCCGTGCCGTACTCCTTGAGCCGGGAGCCGAGTCCCTCCGCGGTCTGTCGGGTGTTGACGAACACGAGCGTCGACTCGTTTTCGGTCACGAGTTCGTCGATACGGCGGACCTGTGCGGCCACCTCGGGTTCCGTGACGAGTTCGGAGGCGAGCACCTCGTCACCCTCCTGAATCTCAGGTTGCTCGACGCGGACGTCGATGTCGCTGCCGGCGTCGACCTCGACGATGGTACACCCCCGATTCCCGGTCAGGAACTTCCCGACTTCCACGGGGTCGCCCACGGTCGCCGAGAGACCGATACACTGGAAGTCACCGGAGTACTCGCGGAGGTGTTCGAGGCCGATGGTCAACTGGGCGCCGCGCTTCGAGGCGGCGAGTTCGTGCACTTCGTCGACGACGACGTGGTCGACGTCCTCCAGCGCGCGCCGCAGCTTCTCGCCGGTGAACATCGCCTGGAGCGTCTCGGGGGTCGTCACCAGCACGTCCGGCGGGTCGTCGGCCTGCTGCTGTCTTCGATAGTCGGTGGTGTCGCCGTGGCGCACGTCCACCTCGATTCCCAGTGTCTCGCCCCACCACTCCAGCCGCTCGCGCATGTCACGGTTGAGCGCCCGAAGCGGCGTGATGTAGATGGCCTGGATCCCGTGGGTCGATTCGCGGGTGGAAATCGCCGAGAACACCGGAAGCATCGCCGTCTCGGTCTTCCCGGTCCCGGTCGGGGCGATGACGAGTGCGTGGTCGCCCGACGCCAGCGGGGGAATCGCGCGGCGCTGTGGCTCGGTGGGTCGGTCGAACCCGCGCTCCGAGAGCGCCGCCCGGACGGGCTCGGAGAGCTGCGCGAACGCATCCATCCCCTGCGTATCGCTCACGTCCCCGATTCGAGTTCGGACCGATTAAGCCGCTCGGTGACCGGTCAGACCCGCCGGTAGTCGCCCAGCCGCGTCCCGTCGAGCAGGTACGCCTCTGCCTCGTGCATCCCCTCCGGGAGAAACGGCGAGAGGAACGAGCGCTGCTGGTTGACCCACGTCCCGCCGACGCGGTCGTTGAACGCGGGAAACATGACGAACTCGCCGGCCACGTCCACGGGCTCCTCGAAGTGCTCGCGGAAGGGGTCGGGGTTCACCTGACCGCGGAGCCACGCGCGCTCCGTCCGCCCCCCACCAACCTCGTCTTCGAGCCGGACCTGCGGGTGCTCGTGCGCGATACAGAGCATCTCGGCCTCGACACACTCGCGAGACGGCCACGTGTGCCCGTGGGCGAACCCCACGTCACCGAGGCGAACCCCGGGGCCCTCGGTCACGGTCACCGCGTCGTCGTAGCCGAGTTCCGCCACCACGTCGTCGAGGTCGCCGTCGTGGTTCCCCTTCGCGACGGTCACGGGCACGCGCTCGGTGAGGTCGGCGAACAGCGCGTCGAGTTCATCGCGCTCCTCGTCGCCGGGGTAGCCGATGGCGTTCGAGAGGTCGCCGAGGACGAGCACGCGGTCGGGGCGCTCTCGGTCGACGAGCGAGACAAGTGCCGCCCGGCGCTGGTCGGCGGCCGAGCGGAGTTCGACGCCGTCGCGCCTGAGTGCGACTTCGAGCCCGGCGTGGTAGTCCGCGAGAACGAGGACGCGCTCGGTGCCACAGGTCGCGACCGCCACGGGCTCACCGGGCACCGGCTGGACCATCAGATGGGCTTGAACACGCCGTCGTCGGGCTCGTAACACTGCCCGCTCATCAGCGCGTCCTGGATGGCCTGCTCCACGTCGTCGGGGCTCGCGCCCGTCCGGTCGACGACGGCGTCGACGATGTCGTCGTGGGGGGCGCCGTCACCGTCGTCGAGGTCGGTCATCGCGTCCATCACGGCCTCGTCGAGGTCGACGTCGGCGTCGCCCTCGTCTGTGGCGGGTTCCGGTTCGGCGTCAGTTTCGGGTTCTTCCTCGGCCGCGTCGTCGGCTTCGGCCGCTTCCTCGGTGGATTCGGCTTCGGGTTCCGGCTCCGGTTCGGGTGTCTCCGTGTCTGTGTCGCCGGGTTCCTCGACCTCGTTGCCGGTCGAGAAGCCGCCGAGTTCCTCGGCCTCTTCGCGTTCCTCGTCGGTGAGGACCTCGTCGTCGGGGTCGAACTCGTCGTCCGGCTCGAAGTCGCCGATGTCGTCGAGATCGTCGGACTCGTCCGCCTCCACAGCCGCCGTGTCGGCGGTCGTCGGTTCGGTCGCGGGTTCGGCCGGCTCGGTACTCGGCTCGGGTTCCGACTCCGACTCGGATTCGACTGGCTCAGGTTCGGATTCCCCGGCGGGCTCTGATTCCGATGCCGTCTCGGGTTCGGGCTTGGACTCGGGCCCTACTGGCTCGGAGCTGGCCGCGGTCTCGGTCTCGGGTTCGGGCTCGGACTCGGCTTCGGACGCACCCCTGTCTGCGGCCGTCGACGCTGTCGATTCCGTGTCCTCGGGGCTCGACGCGGCCGTCCCCTCACTCGGCGGCTCGAACCCAGCCTCCGATTCGGCGACGGTCTCGCCCGTTCCGGCGACGGTCACGAGTTCGCGGTCGGCGAGCGAACTCGCATCGCCTGCCCCCTCGTTCGGTGCCACGTCGAGCGACCCGACTTCGTCGACGTCGCCCGCCACCATCGAGAGCGCGTCTTCGGCGAGGTTCTTGACCGCTTCGAGGTAGTCGGGGGTGGTGCCGTAGTGGTCGAGCGCGAGCGGGATGCCGGCCGCGAGCGCCGGGTCCACGCCGTCCGCCTCCAGCGCCTCGCGAAGCGCGTCGCCCGAGAGCCCGGAGTCGATGGCAGCCGCCATCGTCTCGACGCGCTCGATGGTTCGCTGAGCGGCCTGCACGACCCAGCGGTCTCGCGTCGCCGAATCGACCTCGCTGATGGACTCCGGCCTGATGCTCGTGTAGACGCGATTGGAGTCGTCGGGCTGGAACGTGCGGGCCTTCCCGGTCACGGCGAGGAACGCCGGCGGGTCGACGCGCTCGAGGAAGGCGAGCGCCTCTGGCTGGTACTGGCCGGCATAGGTGACGAACGCGCCCGTCGGATCGACGATGCGCGCCCGGAGCATCTCCTCGTTGACGGGCTCGGTCTCGGTGAGCACGCCGACGACGAACAGGCGGTTGACGCGGGCGCCGGTCGGGGTGACGACGTAGTTCGGCGCTCGCTCCTCGTCGCTCTCCGAGTACGAGAAGTCGGCGTCGTCGAACTCCGCGGCGAACAGGCGATGGGCGACCTCTCGACGGCCGGGGGCCGAGCCACCGGCGCTCATGATTGCACCTCCGTGAGGACAGCCGCGGCACGTTCGGCTGGGTCGTCGTCGGTCTCTTCGAACGTCGTGGCGTCGAGGTTCGCACCGTAGTCGTCGACCGAGAGCTGGCCCCGCACTCGATACTCCTTGCCCACCAGTTTCTCGGCGATGGCGTCAGCGACGACGGACTTGTCCATCGCGTCGCGAGCGTGTTCACGGGCGTCGTCGAGCCCCCCACCGTACACCTCGGCGGTGAGTTCGTCGTCGAGGACGACGGTCACGGTTCCGGTGCCGTCGTCGAGGATGGCCTTCACGCGGAGGTCGTCCTCGCCCTCTACCGCACCGTGCGAGCGACACTGGCCGTTCTGGACGACGCGGCCGCACTCGGGACAGCGCTCGATGAGGCCGCTACCGTCGCGGACCTCGAGGAGGTTGCCGGTCACGACGACGTCGAACGCGCCACCGGAGTCGACGGCCTCACGGACGCCCATCTCGGGGGCGCTGTCGGCCGTCTCGACGTCCTCGCCGAGCGCGATGACGTGCGAGAACTCCGAGACGTTCACCGAGGGAACGCCTCTGAACTCGCGGATGTAGGCGTCCTCGATGCGGACGCTCGCGCCCTCTTCGAGTTCCGAGTGGGGGTCCCAGTCGGTGAACGGCAGTTTTCCAGACGCGTCGGCGAGTACGCCTGAGAGAATCTCGGTCTCGCCGTCGCGGCCGCTGATGGTCTTCTCCTCGCACTCCAGCACGCGGACGACGACGTTCCGGCCGCGGTCGCCCGGCTGGAGATCCGCGAGGTCGCGGTCGCCGCCGACCTCGTACGGGACGTCGAGCTCCTCCTCTTCGAACACGAGGGTCGTCGACTCCCCGAGGTTGAGTTCGGGTCGCCCCTCCCACTCGCGGACACCGGCGTTGCCCGCGGTGATGGTGTCGCCCTCCGTGAGGTCGAAGTCCTGCCACGCGGTGTACGAGATGGTACCCGTGGCATCGGCGAGTTCGCCCTCGAAGATGGTCTGGTCCTCTCCCTGATACCGGATGGAGCGCTGGCCGACGGTGAGGACGCGCGCCGTCACGGTGACGTTCGAGTCGTCGGGCGTCACCTCGGCGATATCCTTCGTCGTCGGTTCGCTCCCGCCGCCACCGCCGGAGCCGCCGCCGTACTTCCGGCGGAGCGATTGTTTGGCTTCGTCCATCGGCACGGAGTAGCTGACGAGCTTCTCCAGGTCCTCTAAGACCTCCTCTTTGTCTACGCCGAGGTCGGAGGCGAGGTCCTCGGCTTCTGCTTCGAGACTCATCGAAGAGGCGTTCGCCCCCACCGGTCAAAGGGTTTACCGCTGTCGCGACACCGAGCACCGCAAGCCGTATGCACCACGCGATGGACCCGTCGGTATGCACGTCCGGGTCAACGCGGCGATGTCCGCAGACGGCAAGCTTTCGACCCGTCGCCGTGAACAGGTCGCCATCTCCGGCGAGCGGGACTTCGAGCGCGTCTACCGGATGCGCGCCGAGTCCGACGCCGTCGTCGTCGGCGTCGGGACGGTACTCGCGGACGACCCATCGCTACGCACACACGACGAGCAGCACCGCGAGGCGGTCGGGAAGACCGGCCGACCGGCGCGGGTGGTCGCTGACTCCCGTGCGCGGACGCCGACGGACGCACGGGTCCTCGACGGCGAGGCGACGACGTACCTGCTGGTGAGCGACGCCGCTCCCGACGAGCGGGTCGACACACTCCGAGAGCGAGGCACCGAAATCGTCCGCGCGGGCGACGACCGCGTGGACCTCGCGGGCGCCTTCGCGACACTCGACGAACGAGGCGTCTCTGAGCTGATGGTCGAGGGCGGTGGCGAACTCATCTTCTCGCTGTTCGAGGCCGGGCTGGTCGACGAACTCTCGGTGTTCGTCGGGAACGTCGTCATCGGGGGGCGCGATGCGCCGACGCTCGCGGACGGCGAGGGGTTCGTCGACGCGTTCCCCGAACTCGCGCTCCGCGAGGTCGAGCGACTGGACGAGGGGGTCCTGTTGGTGTGGGACGTAGAGGGCTGACAGGCGGCGCGCGCCCAATCAGACTCACCTTCGCGAGTCGGTGCGCCGCACAACTGCCTCGGCCGACCCGCGACCGCTCTCAGGTCACGGGGTGGGTGGCCGCCCTCCGGTACTTGAACCTTCGGCGCGCTAGAGGGGATTCGGCACACGGAGTCGCGAGCGAGCCGCTCGCGGTGTGAGCGACGAGCGAAGGGTAGAATCTGGTGGTTAGTGCTGGTGGCCGGTCAGTTCGGCGTAGCTCGTGCCGAACCGCTTCTCGAACAGGTCCATCGTGAGCTGTTCGACCTCTTCCAGTTTGGGGTCGACGCCGCCCTCGGCGTGGTGGACGGTCGCGTGGATGCGCTGGGCACAGCCGAACATCGCGAGGTCGCCGACGACCTGTGCGGCGGACTCGTCGCCCTCGCGGAGCATGTCGACCAGCTCTGTGGGGAGCGTGAGCGTGTCGTCGCCGTCGTCGCCGTCGATGCTGAGCTCGACCGTGTCGGTGTCCGTCATGGCACGGACGAGGGTAGCGGAGATGAAAGGTCTGTGGGTTCCGGGCTCGGCGGTCGTCCGGCCGGGGTCGTCAGTCGTCGCCGATTGGCATTGCGGCGACCCGTCAGTCGTCGCCGATTGGCATTGCGGCGACCCGTCAGTCGTCGCCGAGTATCGCCACGACTTCAGTCGTCGCTCGCGGCGGCCGCTTCCTTCTTCGCCTGCCGCTCGACGTCTTCGAGGTACTCGTCGGCGTCGATGGCCGCCATCGAGCCCATCCCCGCCGCGGTCACGGCCTGCTGGTAGTGGAAGTCGACCACGTCGCCCGCACCGAACAGCCCCGCCACCGCGGTCTTGGTCTGCCCACCGCCGGCACCGCGTTGCGTGACGAGGTAGCCGTCGTCGGTCATCTCGACGCCCGTGCCCTCGAGGTAGTCGGTGTTCGGCGTGTGGCCGATGGCGATGAACACCGCCCCGACGTCCATCTCGTACTGTTCGGTCTCGGGGTCGTCGAGCTTCTCGGAGGGGTGGCCCTCGGGGTTCTCCGCGAGCGTCACGTGCCGGACGCCGTCCTCCGGCGAGCCGTCGATTTCGAGCAGCTCGGTGTTGCGGAGAATCTCGATTTCGCCTTCCTCGACCTTCTCCATCGTGCGGTCGATCCAGTAGTCCTCGGCACGGAACTCCTCGCGCCGGTGGACGATGTACACCTTCGAGGCGAACTTCGTGAGGAAGTTGGCTTCCTCCATCGCCGCGTCGCCGCCACCCACGACCAGCATCTCTTCGCCGCGGAAGAACGCGCCGTCACAGGTCGCACACGTCGAGACGCCGTAGCCCATCATCTCGTCCTCGCCGGGTACGCCGAGCGTCCGCGCGCTCGCGCCCGAAGCGGCGATGAACGCGTCGGCCGTGTAGACGGTGCCATCGCGGAGCTCGACGCGGAACGTGCCGTCCTCGCGCTTCTCGACGTCGACGACGACGCCGTGGTCGATCTCGGCGCCGAACTGCGTCGCCTGCTCCTTCATGTTGTTCACGAGGTCCGGCCCGGAGATGCCGTCCGGGAACCCCGGATAGTTCGCGACGTCCGTGGTGAGGGTGAGCTGCCCGCCGGGTTCGACGCCCTCCAGCACGAGCGGGTCGTTGTTCGAGCGCGCGGCGTAGATGGCGGCTGTCAGTCCAGCGATCCCCGTCCCGGCGATGATGAGCCGGCGGTGTACAGCGTCCTCGGTCATGTCACAGAATAGTTCTCGCCGGCCTAATTAGCTTGCGCCCTCGGTCGCCAACCGTGCACGGCCGGTATGGTGTGTCATGCACAACACTGTTCGTGCGGGGTTACTCCGTGGTCAGCGCAGCGGTGAGCGTCCGCACCATCGTCGGGGCGTTCTCTCGGTAGAACGCGAGCGTCGTGGCCCGGGCGTTCGCGAGCGTTTCGTCGAGCGTCGCGGCGGCGTCTTCGTGGACCCCCTCGCCGTGGCCCAGCAGGATGCGGTCAGGGTCGAGTCCGTCGAAGGCACTCGGGGGGAGGGGCCGGCGCATGTGCGAGACCCCGAGGTCGGTCTCCTCGGGCGCGAGGAAGTAGTCCGCCGCGCCCACGGACTCGGCGACGACGAGCGTCTCGCCGTCGAACAGCGCCCACTCCTTCCAGATCGGCGTGACGATGACGGGCAGGAGGTCGTACCGGGTAGCGGGGAGCGCGCCCGAGAACCGCCGGGTGGGGACGTCGAGGTCCACACCCGTCATCTCGGCCGGCAGGTAGACGGGCACGTCGTGGCGGGCGGCGATGCGCTCGGCGTCGCGCGCGTGGTGATGCGCTCGGCGTCGCGCGCGTGGTACTCGAGGAGGACGACGACGCCCGCCACTTCGCCTAGGTCGGCGACGAGGGCGTCCACTCCCTCGGCGTCCACGGGGTCGACGAGGAACACGCCTTCGTCGGTGGCGAGCGCGTGGGAGGCCCGCCGCATCGTCTCGTCGGGGTGGGCGAGCCAGCCGACGCCGCCGCCGAACCGGTCGATTTCCGTCGCGGTACCGGCGCCCAGCTCCTTCACCGGCATGGTCGCATCCGAGGTAGGAACCGACATAAAACCGGCCGCCCAAGGCGAACTATGCCTGCCGACCTCGCGGAGAAGACCGACCGGTACGAGCGACTGCTCGCCGAGGCGCTCGACGCGGCCGAGCCCGTCCCGCCCGAGGGGACGCCGCTCGCTGACGGGGCCGCCGAGTACGAGGAGATGGCCCGTTCGTATCTCGAAGACGGTCGGCACTTCCGCGAGCAGGACGACCTCGTGAACGCGCTGGCGGCGTTCTCCTACGGGCACGCGTGGCTCGACGCCGGCGCTCGACTCGGACTGTTCGACGTCCCGACAGACGGCCACCTGTTCACCGTCTGACGGAGTCGGTGTGCTTACATCACTGGCGAGAGTGGACGGAGACGATGGAGGCGTCCCTCTGGTACGTGTTGACAGGGACGCGTGGGGGGAAGAACCGCGTGCGCATCCTCCAGGCGCTCGACGAGCGCCCGCGCAACGCGAACCAGCTCGCCGAGGACCTCGACCTCGACTACAAGACCGTTCGCCACCATCTCGACGTCCTGACCGACAACAACATCGTCCGAGATAGCGGCGACGACTACGGTGCGATCTACCTCCCGACCGACCAGGCGCGAGTCCACTGGGAGACGGTCGAGACCATCATCGAACAGGTGTAATCCATGCAGGAACCGACTCTGGCCGAATTTGGGAAAGCGTATATCCGTCTGACTGAAGCAGGTGCTAGATAGATGGCCCTACTCGTAACGCTCGTTCGCGTGTTCATCGTTCTGAACCTCGTCCTGCTGACGGGGCTCGCGTACGTCTGGGGCCGCAACTACGCCGAACTCCGGTCGAAACACTCGTTCGGCCTCCTGCTGTTCGCCGCGTTCCTCCTCGGCGAGAACGCCCTCGCGGCGTACTTCTTCCTCGTCGACCCCACGCTCACGGCGTGGATCACGAACCCCTCGCAGGTCCCGCCGGTCGCACAGGGTGCGATGATGCTCCTCCGCGTCCTCGAGTTCGGCGGCCTCGCGTTCCTCACCTGGATCACCTGGGACTGACCGCCGTCCCAGCGACCGTTCGGTTCTCCGCACACTCCCACATCCCACCAGTAGCGTCGGTCGAGCCAGCGGTCACTTCGGGCGCTCCACCCGCCCACCGGCAACCGACACGTGAATTTGGGTGAGAGGGGGGCGAGACGGGGGGCGTAGTTCGGCAAATCCCCTTTAGGTGAAACGTGCTCGTCGGGAGTATGCATCGTAGCATAGGTGCACTCCTGATGGCACTGGTGCTGGTCGCGCTCGGCGCGGCTGGTGCGGGTGCCGCTGTCCCGGCGGACAGCACAGGGGGCTCTGCCAGCGCGGCGGAACTCGCACACGTTCCCGGCGCAACGTTCGACAACCAGACCAGCGGTGGGACGACCGTGACGGTCCAGTCCGTCACCGTCCCGAACGGCGGCTTCGTCACCATCCACGACGCTACCGTCACCGAAGGGGGGAACCAGGTGTTCTCCTCGGTGCGCGGTTCGTCCGCGTACCTCTCGGCCGGCACGCACGAGAACGTCACCGTGACGCTCTCGCAGCCAGTCTCCGAGGACGCGACGCTCATCGCCATGCCGCACAAGGACACGGACGGCGACCACACGTACTCGTTCGTCTCCTCGGGCGGCTCGGCTGACGGCCCGTACACGAGTGACGGCACCATCGTCGTCGACTCCGCGAGCGTGACGGTCTCGGCGTCCGTGACGTACACGCAGTCACAGAGCGGCGGCACGGCCGCGACGGTCGACCGCGTCGAGCTCTCGGAGGACGGCTTCGTCACCATCCACGACTCCTCGCTGCTCGACAGCGCCACCTTCGAGTCCGTGCGCGGCACCTCCGCGCCGCTCGAGGCCGGCGTCCACCACGACGTGCGCGTCGAACTCGACGAGCCGCTGCAGAACGACGACACGCTCATCGCGATGCCGCACAAGGACACCAACGACAACGACGAGTACGACTTCGTCACCTCGAACGGCGAGCAGGACGGTCCCTTCACGAACGGGAACGGCGACATCGTCCTCGCCGCCTCGCAGGTCGAGTTGACCGACGACACCGCGGCGACGGTCACCATGGCCGACCAGTCCAGCGGGGGGAACCTCGTGTACGTCGAGTCCGCGTACCTGCCCTCGGGCGGGTTCGTGACGGCACACGACTCCTCGCTGCTCGACGGGGCGACGTTCGACTCCGTGCGCGGCACCTCCGCGTACCTGGAGCCGGGTCACCACGAGCACATCCCGGTGCGGCTCGAGGAACCGCTCGAGGAGAGCGACACCATCATCGCGATGCCGCACTTCGACACCAACGACAACCAGCAGTACGACTTCGTGACCTCTGAAGGTGGCGAGGACGGCCCGTACACCGACGGTGACGGGAACATCGTCCTCGACCCCGGCAACGTCACGTACGGCGCTGGCGTCCACATCCACGGCCAGGCGTCCAACGGCAACTCAGTAACGGTCGCGAACGCCGACCTCTCGGAGGACGGCTTCGTCACCATCCACGACGCCTCGCTCACCGCGGGCGCGACGTTCGACTCCGTGCGCGGCTCGACGTTCCTCGAGGCCGGCTTCCACGAGGACGTCCAGGTCACGCTCGACCAGCCGCTACGCACCTCGCAGACGGTCTACGCGATGCCGCACAAGGACACCAACGACAACGGTGTGTACGACTTCGTCACCAGCGAGGGTGCCGAAGACGGGCCGTTCACCGCGAACGGCACCATCGTCTTCGAGGGCGCGGACGTCACCGTGCTCTCGCAGGTGACCTTCACCGACCAGACGAGCCAGGGCGACAGCGTCCGCGTCGACTCCACGACGCTCCACGACGGTGGCTTCATCACCATCCACGGGCCCTCGCTCGCAGACGGCGACGCGTTCGGCTCCGTGCTAGGCACGTCCGACTACATCGCGCCCGGCACGCAGCAGGACATCAACGTCACGCTGGACGAGCCAGTCACGAGCGACGCCACGCTGTTCGCGATGCCGCACTACGACACGAACGGCAACCAGCAGTACGACTTCGTCACCAGCGAGGGCGCCGAGGACGGTCCCTACACGGCTGACGGCGACATCGTGTTCGTCTCCGCGTCGGTCGACGTGCCAGCGCGCGGCTCGGTCACGTTCGACGACCAGACCACCACGGGTGACTCGTTGACGATCGCGAGTGCCCAGCTCTCGGAGGGCGGCTTCGTGACGATCCACGACGCGACCCTCCTCGACGGGGCGACGTTCGACTCGGTGCGCGGCTCCTCCGCGTACCTGGAGGCGGGCACCCACGAGGACATCTCGGTCTCACTCGACCAGCCGGTCGAGGAGAGCGGGACGTTCGTCGCGATGCCGCACCTCGACACGAACGACAACCAGCAGTACGACTTCGTCACCAGCGAGGGTGCTGAGGACGGGCCGTACACGACCTCGAGCGGGGACATCGTCCTCGACGATGCGTCTGTCACCTACGAGGCGATGGACGAGGCCGACGACTCCATGGAGGAGACGGCTTCCGCGACCGAGGACAGCTCGATGGACGACGGCACCACACCGTCTGAGGGGAGCGGACCCGGCTTCGGGCTGGCCGCCGCGCTGGTCGCACTCGCGGACGCCGCGTTCCTCGCGCTCCGCCGCGACTGAACCGGCGTTCCAAAGAAACCTTTATGTTTTATCATCGCTCCCTGAGCGGCAGCTCAGGGTATATGCACGACTGTGCGAAACTGTCTCAGCCCTTCGAAAACACGCGTTTCCGGGATGCACACCAGCGAAAGGTTTAAATACTTTACGCACTTACAGAGAGTTAGCAAGCGCGCCGCCGGTTTTCTTCGGCACACATCCCCGGTAGCCCGTTGCATCCCACTCCCCCCACAATGAGCGACACAGACATCCGAACCTATACGGAAGAGACATCCGAGTCGGAGAAGCCGCGAGAGAACGTCGAGGAGACGGTCTGTCCCGAGTGCGGTGGCCGACTCCAGAACGACAGCGAACACGGCGAGACCCTCTGCAGCGAGTGTGGCCTCGTCGTCGAGGAGGACAGCATCGACCACGGCCCCGAGTGGCGTGCGTTCGACGCCAGCGAGCGTGACAGCAAGTCTCGCGTGGGTGCGCCCACGACGAAGATGATGCACGACAAGGGCCTCTCGACGAACATCGGCTGGCAGGACAAGGACGCCTACGGGCGCTCGCTGTCGAGCCGCCAGCGCCAGAAGATGCAGCGGCTCCGCACCTGGAACGAGCGGTTCCGCACGCGCGACTCGAAGGAGCGCAACCTCAAGCAGGCGCTCGGCGAGATCGACCGCATGTCGAGTGCACTCGGCCTCCCCGAGAACGTCCGCGAGACCGCCTCCGTCATCTACCGCCGCGCGCTCAACGAGAACCTCCTCCCCGGCCGCAGCATCGAGGGCGTCGCCACGGCCTCGGTCTACGCCGCCGCGCGACAGGCCGGTGTCCCCCGGAGCCTCGACGAGGTACGCACCGTCTCGCGTATCGACAAGATGGAGCTGACCCGGACGTACCGCTACATCGTCCGCCAGCTCAACCTCGAAGTCGCGCCTGCGGACCCCGAGAGCTACATCCCGCGGTTCGCCAGCGACCTCGGCCTCTCCGACGAGGCTGAAGGCCGCGCCCGCAAGCTCATCGAGGCGGCCCGCAACGACGGCCTCCTCTCGGGCAAGAGCCCGGTCGGTCTCGCCGCCGCCGCGGTGTACGCCGCCGCGCTGCTCTGCAACGAGAAGGTCACGCAGAGCGACGTGAGCGACGTCGCGAACATCTCCGAAGTCACCATCCGCAACCGGTACAAGGAGCTGCTCGAGGCCGAGGGCGTCGTCACCGCCTAAGCCGTCGCTCCGCGGGGAGTTCCCCGCCCGTTTTCGGTTCCCCACCTGCCCGCGATTCGAACTCCGTGACAAAGCTTTTCACACTTCCCCTCCCATCCGAGTGCCATGGAGGAGACGTACGTCCGACTGTTGTGTCCGGAATGTGGCAAACACTGGGAGCAGTCACCGAGTGACCTCCCCGAACCGGCTCGCACGTTCCACTGTCCCAACTGTCACGCGAGCCGTCGACTCTCGGAGTTCGCCCGGACCGAACACGACCTCCAGAACATGAAGAACTTCTAACGGACCTTTTTGCACTTCGCTCGGCTGGCCTCCGGCCAGCCTCGCTCAGGCAAGAACTTGGACCAAAAAGACACATCGGGCATCCTGTCGCGGGGCTGCGGCCCGCGGTGATCTGCCCTCAGTCCTGCACATCTGCCCTCGGTCCTGCACCCTCGCTACGCTCGGGTGCAGTGGACGGCTCGCTCCGTTCAGTCGCTCGCGGTATACCAAAGAAAAGCTAATCGTCGACGGGTGTCCGCGCGCCACACGCCTCACAGCGGCGGACTTCGGTGCCGCTCTCGGTTTCGAGCTTGGTGTCGGGCAGGCCACACTCCGGACAGAGGACGTAGGAATCGGCGTACTCCTCGAGCGCGTCGGCGATGCGCTCGGCGCGGAACGAGCCCGTCAGCCGCAGCCGGCCGGCGTCGTCGATGGACGCGGCGGTCCCGACCTCGTTCTGGAGGAACTTCTTGACGTGACTCGCCTCGCGGCCGAGGCGGTCGACTGTCGCGCGGAAGTTCTCGAAGACGGTGACGTTCCCCTCCGTGCGCACCTCCGGGTCCGGAATCGAGAACCGCGCAGCACTGCCCGCTTCGTCGGGTGACTCCTCGATGGCCCGGTCGAGATAGTCGTCGTAGCTCATATCGCGGGGTGGGGAGCGACGATGCAAAAACGGTTCGGGACGAGTTCCGGCAAAGCCCGCCGGGTCGAATCCCTTGCTATCGGCCGTCACACGGCTTCTAACGGAGGGTCATGTTAACGAATCTCAGGATAATAATATAACCCTCCGGTGGTAAGCGGAGTTTGACCATGAAGAAGCAGGAGCTCATCCATCTCCACGGCCTGCTTGCTGAGGTACGAAACCACTACGAAGAACTCGCCGGCACGACCGTCGAGCATAGCGAATACACCGCGCTCGGGGTTCGTCCAACATCGATTCACAAATCGAAAACGGACCACAAGGCAGCAGTGTTCGCACTCGCAGACGGTATCACCTCCGAGATGACCGAGGAGACCAAGGAACCGGTCTCCGCGGCTGCCGACTGAACACAAAGACGCGATCCGCGCGCGTTCTCCCGACAGCTACGTTCTAGCCGCAGCGCCGCCTCGCTACGAGTCTTCGATGAGTTCCTCGAACTCGGGCAGTGTGCCGTCGTCCGGGCGCTCCGGCGCGTCCGCGTCGTCGTCCGCCGCGTCGGCGTCTGCCTCCGCATCTTCGTCCGCTTCCTCCTCGATCGTCTCGACCGTCAGCACCTCCAGCGGGATGTTGTGCAGTCGCTGACCGATCTCCTTGCGCGCGATGCGGGAGGCGTGCTCCTCGCGCTCGACGTTGAACACGGTCATCTCCAGTTCGAGCGCGACCAGCCCCTCGTCGGCCGCGACGAACGCGGTCTCGAGGTCGTCACCGCAGTGCGGGCACGCCCGCTCCCCCATGGTTATCTCGACGTAGTTGAGGTCCGGATTGAGCATCTCGCCGGTCTTCGAGATGGCGATACGCACCGCTTCGTCGGCCGACCCCACGTCGTAGACGGGGACTGCGGCCTCGACGACGACTCGGCAATCCATGCCGCGATGTTCGGTAGCGAGTGGCATAATGGTTCGCCCGAACCGCAGTCGAAACCCGGAAAGCCGGGCGCCCCCTCGCTCGACCATGTACGAGGGGCGGATTCCGCTCGCCGACCTCGCGGGTGGGTTCGACATGCAGGCGACCGTCGAGTCGGGACAGACGTACCTCTGGGACCGTGCGGACGGCGGGATGTTCGAGGACGAGCGCGCGTGGGGCGCGGATGCCTGGTACGAGACGGTCCTGCCGGCGTCGTTCACGCCGTCGAACGACCCCGAGGTGCTCAGAGCGCGCCAGACCGACGACGCGCTCGAGTGGGAGTCCTCGACCGGCGACGCGCCCGCGCTCCTCACACACCTCCTGCGGCTCGACGACGACCTCGACGCCATCATCGACACGACGCCCGACCTCCCGATGGTCGAGCGCGCCTACGACGCCTACCGGGGGATGCGGCTCGTCCGTGACCCGCCGTTCCCCTGCCTGATCTCGTTCATCTGCTCGGCGCAGATGCGCGTCGAGCGCATCCACGGGATGCAGCGCCGGCTCGCCCGCGAGTACGGCGACGCCGTCGAGTTCGACGGCCGGACGCTCCACGCGTTTCCGACGCCCGACCAGCTCGCCGCCGCGACCGAGGCCGACCTGCGCGACCTGTCGCTCGGCTACCGCGCGCCGTACGTCCAGCGAACCGCCGAGATGGTCGCGACGGGCGAGGCGACGCCCGAGGCCGCCGCCGACCTCCCCTACGAAGAAGCCCGCGACTACCTCACGCAGTTCGTCGGCGTCGGCGACAAGGTGGCCGACTGTGTCCTGCTGTTCTCGCTCGACTTCCTGGAGGCGGTACCGCTCGACACGTGGATCCAGACGGCCATCGCCGACTACTACCCCGAGTGCGAGAAGGGGAACTACCGCGACACCTCCCGGGCCATCCGCGAGCGGTTCGGCGGCCAGTACGCCGGCTACGCCCAGACGTACGTCTTCTTCTACCTCCGGACCGGCGGCGAGTGACTGCCGGGAGGTTCGACGCACTTATCTGAACAATCTCTCAACCGATGGTATGCAGAGGGTCCAGCGATGAGCGCCGTCGACGCGCTCGCACTCGTCGTCGCCGCCTTCGCCGGCGGCGCGTTCGGGGCTGCCATCGGCGCGCTCCCGTCGTTCACGTTCGCGGGGTTCGTCGTCGTCGCCGGCCAGGTGTACCAGCTCGCCCAGCGCAACCTCGCGCCCGATGCCGCCGCCGTCGGGAACGTCGGGCTCGTCGACTCGCTCGCGTTCGGAGTCGTCCTCGGCCCGCACGTCGCGTTCGGTGGGGGTGCGGCCGCAGCCGCCTACCTCGCCAGCCGCGGCGAGATGCCCACAGAGGGGTTCGCGTACAGCCCCGCGAAGCGCGTCACGACCGGGCTCGGCACGCGACCCGACGTGCTCGCCGTCGGTGGACTGTTCGGCGTGTTCGGCCATCTGTTCGCCACGGCTTCGGCGTCGCTCGCGCTCCCGTTCGACCCCGTCGCCGCGGGAGTCGTCGCCTCCGCGCTTCTCCATCGCGTGGTGTTCGGCTTCGACCTCGTGGGGGCGCGCGACGGCCTGCTCGACATGACGCCCGCCCGCGCCGACGGCGGAACAGCGCGCACGGTCGAGCCGTGGCTCCCGTACATGACTGAGTGGCCGAGCGTCGCGGCCATCGGGCTCGTGGCGGGCGTCCTCGGTGGGTTCGTCGCCTACCGGACCGGCAGTGCGTTCCTCGCGTTCGGTCTGAGTGTGGCGATACTCGTGTTCGTCAACAGCGGCGTCGAGCGCATTCCCGTGACGCACCACATCACGCTGCCCGCGAGCACCGCGGTGCTCGCGGCGATTCCGGGGCCCCTCGCGTCACACACGCCCGCGACCATCGCCGCCGCGATGCCGCTGTGGCAGGCGATCGCGCTCGGCGCGGGGTTCGGCCTGCTCGGCGCGCTCCTCGGCGAACTCTCCCAGCGCGTCCTGTACGCCCACGCCGACACGCACCTTGACCCCCCAGCGGCGAGCATCGTCCTCTCGTCGTTCTGTATCGCTGTGCTCGCGCTCGCGGGCGTGTTCCCCGGTGCGGTGTGGGTGCCGACGCCCTGACCGCGCGCACGACAGATTTAACTGAAGATTCTTTCAACTGTTTCTATGGTTCAGGTCACCGAGCGGGTGGAGCGGCTCGTCACCGAGGAGGCGAGTTGCTGTGGCACGACCGTCGAGGAGTGCGAGCAGCGACTCACGGAGGTCGCTATCGAAGGCGAAGTCGACGAGACGGACGTGACCGCGCTCTCGGCGCTGTCGAGCGAGACGCGCTACAGCATCGTCCGGCTGCTGCACGCCGCGGGCGGCGAACTCTGTGTCTGTGAGATCGACGCCGTCACCGACGTGAGCGACAGCGCAGTGAGCCACGCCCTCAGAAAACTCCGGGACGCGGGGCTCGTCACCGCGCGCAAGGAGGGCCGCTGGAAGTACTATTCCACGACGGACCGGGCGACCGCCCTCCTCGTCGCGCTCGACGGCACGCGGGGTGAGCGATGAGACTCGCGTTCGTCTGCGTCCAGAACGCCGGGCGCTCGCAGATGGCGATGGCGTTCGCCGAGCGGGAACGTGAGGCGCGCGATCTCGACTGGGAACTCGTGACGGGAGGCACCCACCCGGCGGACCACGTCCACGCGGAGGTCGTCGACGCGATGCACGAGGTGGGTATCGACCTCTCGGACCGTTCCCCCCGAGAAGTCGACGACGCGGAACTCGCCGCGTGCGACTACGTCGCGACGATGGGCTGTTCGACCCTCTCGCTCGACGCCGATACTGAGATACGGGACTGGGCGCTCGACGACCCCGACGGCAAGGCTCCCGACGAGGTTGCGGCCATCCGCGACGACATCGAACAGCGCGTTCGGGACCTGTTCGACGAGGCGCAGGCGGCCGAGCGACGCGAGGCCGCGGACTGAGCGAGCGGGTGAAGCCCGCGAGCCCCTGCAGAGGCGTAGTTTTTCCTCGCCGGCCGTCGTAGCTCGACCGTGACCAGCATGACCGACCCGCTCCGAGCGCACGTGTACGTCTCCGGTCGCGTCCAGGGAGTCTACTACCGGGCGAACACCCGGGACGCGGCGCGCGAACGCGGCGTCGCCGGCTGGGTGAAGAACCTCGACGACGGTCGGGTCGAGGCCGTCTTCGAAGGCTCGCGCGACGCGGTCGAGGCGATGGTCGAGTGGTGCCACGATGGGAGCCCCCGTGCGCAGGTCGAGGAGGTAGCTGTCGAGTACGGAGAACCACAGGGAGTGACCGGCTTCGAGGTCCGCTACTGACCGAGTCGACGCGCTACTGATTCTGCGGCAGCAGAGCGTACAGCCCCAGCATCCACGGAGTCTCCGAGCGACGCGTAGTGTTCTCGCACGAGTTCGTCGACGAGTCGGTCGAGTACGGTGTCGACGCTCGCACTATCGCCGAGGTCGGTGGCGATGCGGTCGATTCGCCCCTCGGTGAGGTACTGCTCGACGAGCGTCTCGGGTGCGAGCGTCTCCGGCTTCGTCGGTTCGACCGCCGCGTTCTCGATGACCGCGCGGCCCCCGCGCTTGTTCCGGACGAGCACGCCAGCCACGGGTCCGTCGTACCATTCGGAGGAGGGAAACGCGTAGCGGTCGGGTCGGAAGTCCCTGGTCGCTAGTTCCTTCGCGATGGCGTTGACGGGGGCGAGGCCGAGCCGCTCGAACGCCTGTTCGGCCACGTCCGGCGGTCTGAATCCTTTGTCCGGCGCGTGGAGGTCGACGCCGAGGAATCCTGGCAATCGTGCCCAGTCGTAGTCGAGCCCTTCGTGGCGCGTGGCGACGCCGAAGAACGTGTACGCGTCAGGAACCTCGACGGCCGAGCGGAACGCGTCCTCGTCGAACTGCTCGCGGACCTCCCGAACGGCGAACCGGTAGCCAGCAGGTTCGGCCCACTGCTCGAACTCCCGGCGCTCGTCGCCGAAGGCCAGTCCGGCGTCCGTCACTCGGAAGCGGAGCGGCGCGCCGACCACGAACTCCTGGAGCCAGATGTGGCCCGTCTCGAACAGGTCGGCGGGCGCGTCGTCGAGGCCTGGGGTCGCGGGAAACGGTTCCACCCTCGGGACGAGTGGGGCCATCGGCAAAACGGTTTCCTGGCCGGAAGGTTTAGCCCCGTCGGCGTCCGGGGCTAGGGTATGAGCGAGCCCTCCAGCGAGTCGGGCGACGGATCGCCCGATGACGTGTCCGAAGACGCACCCGACGAGTCGACCCCCGAGCGCGGCCCCGACGAGGTGTTCTGTCGGAACTGTGGCGCCGTCATCAGCGACCAGGCCGAGATCTGCCCCGAGTGTGGCGTCCGGCAGCGCGACCCGCCGAAGTCGTCGGTCGACAGCGCCATCGAGGACCTGTTCGAAGGCGGCAACCCGTTCGTCGCCGCGGTCCTCTCGGCGGTGTTCCCCGGTCTCGGACAGCTCTACAACCGCGAGCTGGAGAAGGGCCTCGCGGTCATCGTCGCGGCGTTCGTCGCGGCGCTGTCCGCGCTCGTCCTCATCGGGTTCATCCTCTACCCCGCGGTGTGGCTCTACGCCGTCTGGGACGCCTACGTCGTGGCCGATCGACAGCGGGACGCCGCAGGGCAGGCCGAGTCCGGCACCGAGGACTGAGGCTTTAATCCCCGGCCCGCCGAAGCCCCTCGCATGATTACGGCAGACGAGATGGCGGTCGTCGACGCCAACGCCGAGGCGCTCGGCGTCCCCCGCAAACAGTTGATGGAGTCGAGCGGGAACGCCGTCGCGCGCGTCGTCCGCGAACTGACCGACGAAGGTGACCGCGTCGCGTTCGTCTGCGGACGGGGCAACAACGGCGGCGACGCGTTCGTCACCGCCCGCTTCCTCGACGACCGTGAGGTGACGGTCCACTTGCTCGGCCGACCCGAGACTATCTCGACGGACATCGCCCGCGAGAACTGGGACGCGCTCGTCACCGCCGAGTACGACGTTCGCACGGTGAGTGACTCCCGCGCGCTCGACCTCGGCGGCCCAGACCTCGTCGTCGACGCGATGCTCGGCACCGGGGTGACCGGTGCGCTTCGGGAACCGGAAGCGACGGCCGCCGACGCCATCGGCGCGCTCGATTGCCCGGTCGTCGCGGTCGACGTGCCATCGGGTGTCGACGCTGACACCGGTGAGGCCGCTGGCGTCGCGGTCGACGCGGACCACGTCGTCACCTTCCACGACATGAAGCCCGGCCTCTCGAACCTGGATGCCGAGGTGACCGTCGCGGACATCGGGATTCCCGAGGCGGCCGAACTGTTCGTCGAGGCGGGCGACCTCCAGCGGCTCGGCCGGGACCCGCAGAGCCACAAGGGTGACCACGGCGAGGTACTCGTCGTCGGTGGCGGGCCGTACACCGGGGCTCCCGCGCTCGCCGCACAGGCCGCGCTCCGAGCGGGCGCAGACCTCGTCCGCGTGGCCTGTCCCGAGTCCGTGGCCCGCGAGATACAGGGCTACAGCGAGAACCTCATCGTGCGCCCGTTCGACGCTGACCGCCTCACTCCCGACGTAGTCGACGCCGTGCTCGCGCTCGCCGCCGACCACGACGTGACCGTGTTCGGGCCCGGACTCGGCAGCGACGACGCCACCCTGGACGCGGTCGAGCAGTTCCTGTTCGCCTATCAGGGGACGGCAGTCGTCGACGCCGACGCCCTCCAGCGCGTTCCCGATGTCGAGACCGAGGCGACGCTGCTGTGTACGCCCCATCAGGGTGAACTCCGGAAGATGGGCGGCGAGACCGACGAGGACTGGCGGACGCGGATGGACCTGGTCGAGTCGTTCGCCGCTGACCTCGGCCACACCCTACTCGTGAAGGGCGCGTACGACGTCGTGAGCGACGGCGAGACGACCCGCGTGAACCGCACCGGGAATCCGGGGATGACCGTCGGTGGGACGGGCGACGTGCTCGCGGGGGCAGCGGGCGCGCTCGCGTGCGTCCTCGACCCCGTGGACGCGGCGGCGCTGGCGGCGTACGCGAACGGTACCGCCGGCGACCGCGTCGTGGACCGGCAGGGCTACGGGCTGGTCGCGACGGACCTCGTGGACGAACTGCCTGCTGCGCTCCGAGGTGAGGCCGAATGAGCGACCAGCGAGACGACCGCGACCTCACGCACACCGACGAGGAGGGCAAGGCGAAGATGGTCGACGTAGGCTCGAAACCCGACACGAGACGGCGCGCGGTCGCCGCCGGCGAGATTCACCTCCAGCCGTCGACGGTCGACGCCATCCGCGAGAACGACGTCGGGAAGGGCGACGTGCTCGCCGTCGCGCGCGTCGGCGCGATTCAGGCGGTGAAACACACGTGGGAGACGATTCCGATGTGTCACCAGATTCCCGTCACCAACATCGACACCGAGTTCACCGTCCACGACGATCACGTCGAACTCGTCGTCGGTGTCGAGACGACGGGCAAGACCGGCTGTGAGATGGAGGCGCTCGAGGGCGTCACGACGGGACTCAACGTCGTCTGGGACATGTGCAAGGCCGTCGAGAAGGACGCCTCGGGGCAGTATCCGGACACTCGCATCTCGAACGTCCGGGTCGAATCGAAGGAGAAGCACGAGGTGGACTGAACTGGCGAGTCGTCGGTCAGGTTATCGCGTCGATGGTCGCGAGGAGCCGCTCGGCTCGGTGGTCGGACCGATACCGGACGACGTCGTCGTCGACGGTTATCAGCCCCACTTCGGAGAGCGCCGGGAGGTGCCGGTGGTGGAGTTCCTGCTGGAGCTGTCGCTCGGACAGGTCGGAGTCACGGCACAGTGACTGTCGGAGCTCTCGAATCGTCATCGTCTCGCCGGGTTCGTCCGCGAGGGTTCGGAGGACGTGTCGACGTCGCCGATCGGCCAGCAGCTCCAACAGGCGGTCGACCGACACGTCACCTGTCCGTGCTGGGTCAGTATACATCCGTGCACCTATGTGCATGTGATTCTCACGCGTAGATAAGCATTATTGACAGACTCCGAAGAGTCGTTACGAATGTTTCGGCCGCTATATAGCGGGTGGGGGAGGGTTCGAACTACTGATCACTACTCTGACTGGATGGGGGTTCCTCGACAAGCGTCGACAGCGACCCCTGGTGATGCATTCGAATCATCCGCTCTTCGTGGATCCGTAGCCCGATGCTGACGAGTTCACTGGCGATTCGCGTGTGCTCGTCGCTCGACCGGGCGACGGCCTCGACCTCGACGTTCTGCTCCCCGGACATCAGCTCCCGGACGCTCACCACCCCCGGGATGGTCAGCGCTTCTCGGCAGATCCGCGCTCGGTCTGTAATGGGAGCCGTTCCCGTCACGAGCACGTGCAGCGGGAGGCCAGCCCGCTCGTAGTCGATAGTCGCGTGGTAGCCGGTGACGATCCCGTCGTCTTCCAGCTGTGCGATTCGGTTGCTGACGGTACTCGCAGCGACCCCGAGCTCCTCAGCGAGCGCCGTCGTCGTGGAGTTCCGTGCGTCGCGCTGGAGCGCGTGGACGATACGACGGTCTACCTCGTCGAGCACTGTCCCACCCATGGTAAGTCTCCTCACACTGTTGGGTGAAAGATTTTCCCCCTAAATCTACTGCCCAGAAAAAACGTTCCTGCGAGCCGTTACTCGGCGGCGGCGACGAGGTCCGCGGCCTTCGCCCGCGACTGCTCGACGACGGCGGGGCGGGCCTCGAACTCGATTACCACCTGGTCGCCGTAGTCCACGTCCTCGACCCACGCGTGGTCGTGAACCCACGAGACGAGACTCATCGTCTCGTCGGTCATCGGGAGGACGAGCCGCTCGTGCTGGTAGTCGGGGAGCTCGGTGTCGACGCGCTCACGGAGCGTGTCGATGTCGATGCCCTCCTGGGCGCTGATGGCGACCGGTGCCGGCGCGAGCGCCGAGAGCGCCGCGCGCTTCTCCGCGAGTTCCTCGTCGCTCACTTTGTCGATCTTGTTCAACACCGTGACGATGGGCGCCTCGTTGCGTTCGTAGAGGGTGTCGTGACACGTCACGAGCTTTTCTCTGATCTCCTCGACCGGGTCGGAGACGTCGACGACGAGCAACACGAGGTCGGCGCGGTACACCTCCGAGAGCGTGGACTTGAACGACTCGACGAGCCAGTGTGGCAGGTCGGAGATGAACCCGACCGTGTCCGTCACGAGCACGTCGCGTCGGCCCATCTCCGCGCGCCGGGTGGTCGTCCCGAGCGTCGTGAACAGCCGGTTCTCGCTCTCGGCGGTCGTGTCGAGGTCCGGGTGGCGCCCCTCGTTCTCGTCGACGTCGAGGTCGTCGGCGAGCCGGCGAAGGAGCGTCGACTTCCCGGCGTTCGTGTAGCCGGCGAGCGCCACGAGGTCGAAGCCCGATTCGCGACGCTGTTCGCGCCGATGCTCCTCGGTGTCCTCGATGGCTTCGAGTTCGTCGCGAATCCGCGAGATCTGCTTCTTGATGTCGCGCTCGCGCGACTCGTCGTACTCGCCGAGCCCCATGAAGCCGGGGCGCTCGTCCCGCTTGGCGAGCGAGGCCTTCGCCTCCGCGCGCGGCAGTTCGTAGCGCAGCTCGGCGAGTTCGACCTGCAGCTGCGCCTTCTTGGTCTGGGCACGCTGGCCGAATATCTCGAGGATGAGTCTGAAGCGGTCGATGACCTCGACGCCCGACGGGAGTTTGTTCCCGATGTTGAACGTCTGGTACGGGCCCAGTCGGTTGTCGAAGACGACTGCTGTGGCGTCAGCCTCGATTACGGCCTCGGCCAGCTCCTCGACTTTCCCCTCTCCCAGGCAGTACGCCGGGTCCTCCTTGCGTGTCTGTGTGACCGCCGCGGCCACGTGGTAGCCGGCAGCCCCCGCGAGTTCGCGTATCTCCGCCGTGTCGACCGGGTCGGAATCTGCGCGCTTCGCGACGACCACCGTCCCACCGTGCTGGTTCGCCGTCACTCGCCGGGAACTACGGGAGGGTCCTATTTAAGCCTCTGGCCGGGGGCTCCCCCGGCAGGGTCGTCACCGGGTAGCCACTGGGTGTCGGTGTCGACGTGTCCCCCGCGGACCGCGTTGATAACGACGCCGATCATGAGGACGAACCCGCCGACGTACAGCCAGGTCAACAGCAACAGCACGCCCCCGACAACGCCGTACAGCTGCACGCTCGTCGAGACGCTGGCGTAGGTGCGGAGCCCTAGCCCCGTCAGCGTCCACGCCGTCGCGGCGAACAGCGCCCCCGGAAGCGCGAGCCGCAGACTCATCTCCGCGTCGGGGAAGATGTAGTACATGGGGAGGAACAGCAGCGTCAGCACCACAACCAGCGCGACGGGGGTCAGCACCGCCACGGCGAACCCCTTCAGCGCGAACGTCAGCGTCACGCCGAGAACGACTGCGAGTCCCACGCCGCCCACGACGGTGGCGAACGTCAACAGGACGTCGCGGAGGCGACTGGCCAGCGACCGGTCGCCCCGGCCACCGTATACCGTCGAGAACGTCTGGTTCGCCACGCTGAACAACTGGAGAGCGCTCCACAGAAGGATGCCGAGCGCGATGGCGACTGCGAGCGTCCGCCCCGACGTCTGGCGAGTCACCGACCGGAGTAACGACTCGACCTGCGCGGCGTTCGGTCCCGCGAGCAACTCGACGATTCGCCCCACCGTCGCGAGCCGATCGAACGCCGACGCCGACACCAGGACGAACAGCACGAGCGGGACGAGCGCGTTGACCGCGTGGAAACTCATCCCGGCGGCGGCGACCGATATCCGCTCCTCCCTTGCCGCCGCCGTCACCGTCCGGACGAGAGCCACGAAGCTCTGGATGCTCACTTCTCCGTACTTCGTCGCCGCGACGGAAGAACGGTGGTGGTCGCCCCCCCTCCTGCGCGTCACCGACCGGGCGAGTCGGACGGCGGAATCGCCACAAGAGTCTTGTCGTCGGATTGCGCGTTGCGGGTATGGCCATCGAACTGAACTTCCAGCAACTCGGCATCGAGTTCGGCTCCGGGGCCGTCATCGGAGGCATCATCGGCTTCGCGGCCAAGAAGGTCGCGAAGGTCATCGCCATCCTCGTCGGCCTCGAGCTCGCGCTGTTCAAGTTCCTCGAGTCACGCGGCATCCTCACGGTCGACTGGGAGCAGTTGACCGCCGGCCTCGTCCGGGCGAGCCAGGACGCCGCGACGGGCGCACCGCCGTCGTGGCTCCAGACCATCCTCTCGACGCTCTCGGTGTCGGCGGGGTTCACCGGCGGCTTCCTGCTGGGCTTCAAGCGCGGATAACTACGGGAATCGCCGTCACTCCGTTCGTGCGGGTGTGAACGGCCTGATGACTTTTACTCCAAGTCCGGCGACGAGCAGCACTCCCCCGACGGCGACGGCCACGTCTACCGCCTGCGCCGAGAGAACCTCGTCGGCGAACAGCACGAGGGCGACGCCAACCAGAAACAGGCCGTCGCCGACCCGACTGTCGCGCGTACTCTCGCGCCAGCGGTAGACGTAGCTCGCGAGTGTGAGTCCGACGAGCGCGAGGGCGACGACCGTCAGGACGTCGACCACGGCCTCACCGCGTCCCGATGTCGTCCTCGTCTTTGATGACCGTCGTCTCGGCTTCGCCGCTCGACACCTCGTTGACCAGCTCGTAGAAGTCGTTCTGCATCCCGGCGGGGAACTTCACGACGCCGACCCACGAGCCGTCGTTCTGCCACTCCTCGCGCTGGAGTTCGCCGAACTCGCGGACCCGTGACTGTCCCTTGCCTGCGTACTCCGGCGGAAGTCGCGCCGCCACGACGAGTTCCTCGAACCGGATGGGAAGGACGGGCCGGAGCGCCTCCAGTGCGTCGTCGACCTGCGTCTCGACCTGCTCCATCGGGTCGACGCGGAACCCCGCCTCCTCCAGCGCACGCTCGATGCGCTCTGGTGGGTGGGGCGCGTCGTCCATCTGCGGGTTCACGGCGTTGCGCGCGATGATGTTGATGAGCTGGCGCCGCTTCTGCTCCTGCATCTCGCGTCGTTGCTCCGAGGTAATCTGGATCTCCCCGCGCTTGATGACCTCGGGGATGATCTCGAGCGGGTCCGTCGTGTCGAACACCTCCTTCAGAGAGCTTTCAGGGGGGCGGTCCCCACTAGACGCGTCCTCGAAGACGTCCTCGGCCGCGATGACGTCCTCCAGTTCGCCGTCGAACTCGCCGCGCTTGATGGCCAGCGCCGCGTCCGGGTCGACGAGCACCTCGAACCGCTGTCCGTGCGACTCCAACCGGGCCGTCACCGCCTCGTCGAGTGATATCATACGCCCCGGTACGCGAAGGCGGACCTAAAAGGTGTTTACGTCCCCGACTACAGCAGGTCGGTGCCGGTGTCGAGTCCGGTGTCCGTCGAGCCGGCGTCGGTGGCCGTGGTTCCGGTCGTCGTGTCGGTGCTCGTCGAGCCCGTCGACCCGCTGTCGGGGGAGGTTCCCACGACGACGTTCTCGTCGGTGCCGCCGAACGTCGCGACCTCGTTCGAGTAGCTCGATGCCGCGCCAGAGCCCATGTCGGCGCGCGCCGGCCCGAGCGTGAACTGGCCGGGACTGTCTCCCGCCTTGACGAAGTAGGTGAACGTCTTCGACCGGCTGGTGTCGCCGAGGTCCATCACTTCCGAGCGGTTGACGGTCCCGAGTTTCACGAGCGTCCGGCCGTCGGGGACCGACACGTCGCCGTCCTGCTGCCCGACCTCGGTGCCGTCACCGCCGACGACGGTCCACGAGTCGGGGATGACGTCGTAGACGGTGACCGAGTCGACGCCGTCGTCCAGTTCGTCGACCGTGATGTCGACCTGGTCGGTCTGGCCACCGCGGAACACGTCGCCGTCGTCCTGTCGGGAGCCGACGACGGTGAACGTGGGGAGGTCCGCGACGGTCACCGACGTCTCGAGGTCGAGGTGCGCCTGCACGTCGTAGCCGTTGACGACGCCCGGCACGTTCACGAGTTTGGCGACGACGACGTACGCGCTCGGCTCCGCGACCGACACCGAGACCGACGCCGAGCCCTGTAGACCCTGCGCCTTCGCAGCGACCGTCGGCTCGCCACCCTCGCTCGGGTTCGCGATGTCGTAGACGAACAGGTCGACGTGAGGCGACCCCTTCGCCATCCCCTTGTTGCCGCCGGAGAGGTGCGACACCGACACCGACACGTCGAGGCTGCCCTTCGGCGCGTCGACGAAGCCGGCGAGCGCCCGCGAGTCCTCGGGGACGTTCAACCCGACCGCGCCCGAGACGGTGTTCGTGTACGTCTGGTTCGGCTGCGCGGTCGAGAGGTCGACGAGTTCCCGCGTGACGGCGTCGACCGCCGCGTCGGGGTTCACGCGACCGTACCCCTCGTAGACGTCCTTCTCGCCGAAGCCGTAGGTGGGAGCGTGCGCTCGGTGGTACGGCGCCGCGGTGAACGCCGTCTCCGTGGCGGTCGCGCAGATGACCGACTTGAGCCGCATCACGTCCGCGAGGTCGGTCTCGCTCGGCTCGGGGAGCGTGACCCCCGCGGGACGGCGCTCCTCGCCGTCGCGGAACTCGGGGAGGTCGAACTCCATCGCCTCGGCGACGAGACCGACGACGCCGTTCGTGTACGGCGTCGCCATCGACGTGCCAGCCTTCCCGGTGTAGTCCTGCACGAACTCGTCGTCGTCGTACGTGTCGATCTTCGCTTTCGCGGCCTTCACGGTGTCCGTGAGGTAGCCACCGGGCGCGGTCACGTCCGGCTTGATATACTGCCGCTGGCTGTCGTCGTCGACGGTCGGCGCGCCGCCCGAGGAGTACGAGGTGAGGCCGTCGAGCGGACCGGTCGCCGCCACCGAGATGGCCTCGTCAGCGAGCGCCGGGAACGCCGACTGTCCAGGCGTGAAGGAGTTGCCCGCCGCAGCCACACTGAGAATACCGTTCTCGGCGATCTGCTTGATGGTCTGGCCGCGGTCAGAGAGGGCACCGCCGGCGGCACCGAACGGTGGCGTCGCGAGGCCGACGACCGGGTCGCCCGGCCCCCACGACATGTTGACCGAGCGGATGCCGAACGTCTCGGCGAGTTCGTGGCCGCTCGACGCGAGGAACGGGAGCGGACTCGCGAGCCCCTGCAGCCCGAACAGCCGGGCGTTGGGCGCGACACCGGAGTGCAACGAGACGTCGCCGAGCAGGTCGCCGTTCTCGACGGCGCCGTCCGCCTCGACGGTCGCGGGGTCGCGGAACGTCCCCACCGCGACTTTCTCGACGCGGCCCGCAGAGGCCGTCGACTCGCCGACCGGGTGGACGTAGCAGGTGTACGTGCCGCCCTCCCCCGGCGGTACGGCGACCTCTGCGACCGCGCTGTCCTCCAGCGAGAGGTCGCTCGGGAGACCTGCCTCGCCCGCGGCGACGTTCGGGACGCCGTCCTCGAGGGTCCGGCCGTCGGGGCCCTCGATGGTCACCTCGATGCCGTCACCGAGCGCGGAGATGAAGACGCCCGTTCCGCCCTCGACCGTGACGGGGTAGTCGCGGAAATCGCCCGCCGCGAGCACGGCGTTCGGCTCCTCGACGGTGAGCGTCGAGTGGTCGACCGCCGAGGCACGGCCGGAGCCGGCCATGATGGACGAACAGTGGCTTCCGTGTCCGTTCGGGTCGCGCGGCTTGGCGAACGTGTTGTAGCGGGCGCCGGCGTCGTGCCAGCCGACCAGTTTCGCGCCGTCGGCGAACGGGTCGAAGTCGGCACCGAGACTGTCGTCGAGGGCGGACTTCGTCGAGAACGTCTCCTCGACGTACACCTCCTGCGAGACGGTCTGGGTGTACTTCTCGGCGACGTATCGGTAGGTCGCCCCCGATTCGAGGTCGATCTCGAGGACCTCGGGCATGTCCGCCGAGGCCGCTGTGGCGACGGGCGTCCAGTTCCCGTCGTCGGTCTGAACGTCGATGCGGAGTTCGAGGTCGTTGAAGTTCGCGGTCAGCGGCTGGTCGGCGGGGTTGTAGCCGTCCCAGAACAGTTTGGCTTCGAGCACGTCGGCGTCGGGCGTCGGTGCCGGACTCGCGTTGCCGTCCGCGTCCGAGCCGCCGACGGTGAACTCACCGATGACGGTCTCAGCTGCCTGGCCGGTCGCGACGAACGCGCCGGGCAGCACCTGTGCAGTGAACCGGACGTTGCCTTCCTCCTTCGTGAACGTCTCTGCGACGCTCACGCTCCGGTTCTCGAGGGCCTCCGGCGTGGTGAGCGTGATGCCGTTGCCGTCGCCGTCGGTGTCGATTTCGGTTCCATCGATGACCGTGACGCCGTTCCACGGGCCGAGGTCGGGGTGCCGTCCGTCGATACCCGTGTCGGTGATGCCGAGCGTCCGTTCGGGGTGGCCGCGGATGCCGCGTGCCCACACCTTCGCCACCTCACGGACGCGGGGATTGGCGAACTCGGTCGAGAACCCCTGCTCGGCCGCCGCCGAGGCGGTTGCGCCGGTGCCGAGGAGGGCGGCACCGGCCGCCACGCCAGCCCCTTTCAGGAACGTGCGTCGCGGGAGGTCGGTCGTCGGGTCGTTGTTGCTCATCTACCCATAGCTGCCCAACCCACCCTTTAACGGATTGTGACAATTCCATCAAAACGACGCGGAGAGCGGGTGACGCCCGGTGCTGGGCGGGACAGCCGTGGCCGACCGGACGGTTACTCGTCTGCGGGCTCGTCGCTCGCGAGCAGGTCGTGTTCGGTGAGCTGCGCTTCGATGTCCTCGTCGGAGAGCGCCTCGAACTGTTCGGTCTCGACGGCGATGGTGGCAACGCCGACGCCCTCGGGGTCGAGTTCGCCGTCGTTGACCGACGCGAGCGCCTCGAGCGCGAGCGCGACACCCTCGTCGAGCGTCGCCTCGGGGTCGTAGTGCTCCTCGAGGTAGTCGTCGATCTCACCACGGTCCGCGCCGACGGCGAGTGCCTGCCACTCGTACGGGGTCCCCGACGGGTCCGTCTCGAACAGGCGCGGCTCGCCGTCCTCGATGCCGCCGACGAGGAGGGCGACACCGAACGGCCGTGCGCCACCGACCTGCGTGTACTGCTGGATGTGGTCGGTGATGTTCTTGGTGAGCGTCTCGACGCCCACGGGCTCGCCGTAGCGCAGCTGGTTGACCTGCGCCTGCCGGCGGGCGAAGTCGATGAGCTGGCGGGCGTCCGCGACGTGCCCTGCCGACGCGATGCCGACGTGGTCGTCGGCCTTGTGGAGTTTCTCGACCGAGGAGGGCTCCATCAGCGGCGACCGCGACCGCTTGTCCACGACGAGGACCACTCCCTCCGCTGTTCGAACACCGATACTGGCGGAGCCGCGTTTGACGGCTTCCCGCGCGTACTCGACTTGGTAGAGGCGACCGTCCGGAGAGAAGATGGTGATTCCCCGGTCGTAGGCCTGCTGCTGAGATTGACCCTGCATCGTTATGTATCGAGTTCCGTCCCTCCGAGGAAGCCGTCACCGACGCGCGCGTCGACGCGGGGGGACCGCACGACGGCACGTCGCTCGGCGTCCGCGAAGGCGACTTTTCTCTCCTCCGTGGGTACCTGCGGCCGATGTATATAGTTTTCCTCACACGCACGCACGGTCCCGGAGACCCCGCGGACCCGAACCCCGAGTGGCTGCCCGTTCACCTCGTCCACGCAGGCCAGCGCGGCTCGCGCCCGGTCGACCTCGCCACGGCGCACGCGAACGACCGCGTGGCCAGCACCGTCCTCGAAGTCGAACCCGTACACCGTGCAGTCGACCTCGGCGCTGCCCGCATCGCCCAGCAGGTTCTGGGCGGCGTACCAGAGGTCACGCTGGAAGTCGCCCCGCGAGATGCGGGCGTCCGGCCACGACTCGAGCCCGACGGCGAGGTAGCGCCAGCGCGGCCGGAGGTGCTTCGGGAGGTGTTTCATCCCGCACGCTCCGCCACCAGCACCCCGACCTGCTCGTGGACCATCTCCACCGCCGTCAGCACGAACCCGTTGTCGGTGAGTGCGTCCGCGAGGAGGCCGACCGTCGACGGGTCGTCGACCTCGGGGTCGTAGAACGGTTCGGAGGGGTCGGGCTCGCCGAAGAACATCACGTCGCCGAGGACGAACTTTCGCGGCTTCAGGTCGGCTATCACCTGGATGGCCTCGCGCTTCTCTGCGTCCGAGAGGTGGTGCATCGCGAAGTTCGACACCACGACGTCGACTGCACCCTCGTAGTCGGGGTCGCGGAACTCGCCGTAGCCGAACTCGACGTTGTCGAGGCCGGCGTCGGCAGCCTTCTCGCGCGCCTGTGCCATCATCCCCTCGCTGATGTCGCGGCCGACGACGTGCCCGGCGAGGTCCGCGAGCGCGAGGCCGATGGCTCCCGTCCCGCAGCCGAGGTCGAGGACGGTGTCCTCGCCCGTCAAGCCATCGCGCGCGTGGTCGACGACGAGCGACGCACAGGCCCGGTACTCGTCGCTGTCCTGCGTCTCGTCGTACTCGCCTGCGAACTCGTCGAAGCGGTCGGCGTGCTCGTCAACGCTCTTCTTCATCACGCGCTAGTCGAACCCCCGGCTCCAAGAACTCCTCGGACAGGCGGTCGCGATTGCGCGCGGCGAGTCGGCCCCACTCACGGAGGCCCTCGCGGATCTGCTCGGCGTCGAAGCCGACGACTTCACCGACCGCGACCAGTTCTCTCGGGGCTCGAAGCTCGAGATGCGAGGTCGGGTTGGCGCTCACGACGTACGGTACGTCGTACGTCTCGACGAGTTCGCGGAGTTTGCGGAGCCCCTTGATGACCCTGACGCGCGAGCCGCCGTCGTCGCGGAGGACGGGCCCGAGGTCGAACTCGAAGCGGACGCCGTTCTCGGCGGCGGCCTTCGCGAGCACGTGGTTCACGTCGCCGTCGCCGCGCATCGGGTGCGCCAGCACGTCGACTTCGGGCTGCTCGCAGGCGAACCGGTTGATGGTGGTGTCACCGCCGTGGACGAGGAGGAGTGTCCGTTCCTCGCGGTAGCGAGTGACGAGTCCCGACGCCTGCGAGCGGTCGTCGGTGCGGAGTTCGATGCCCTCGACGACGTCCACGCCGTACTCGTTCGCGATACCGTCGGCCTCGTAGTCGGCCTGCCGGTCGCCGTGGTTGCGGACGACGACCCCGTCGAAGTCGCACTCGCGGGCCGTCAGCGCGAGGCGTGAGACGGTGGCGTCGCCGTCAGGATGTGCGTGGACGCCCTCGTACATACTCCTTCGTCGACGGGGGCGGCCCTTCCCGCTGTCGGTCCAGTCCGTCGGTCACCCTCCGCAGAGAGTGACGCACTCAGGAGGGCGCGCGTGGGCTCTCCGTGGAGACGACGCGCTGACTCGGCGCGTCCCGGCGGACCGACCACTCGTACGCCCCGACGACGGCGAGCGCCCAGAGCACGGCGAGCGCCGACCAGGTGGTGTCCAGCCCGGACATCGTTGGCTGGAACACCGACGCGAGGGCGAGCATCGTGGCGAGCAGTCCAGCGCCGTACGCTGCTCCACGCCGACCGCGGTTCCGGACGCCGGCGAGGCCGGCGAGCGCGACCATGCTGAGTCCGTAGTACGTCATCGTACCGTAGTGGCCGAGTTCGGCGTGTTCGTCGCCGAGGACTATCTGGAATCGCAGCTGCCCGAGTACGTACAGCACGACCGGGACGGCGGCCAGCACGGCGAGTCCGAGCAGCACCGGGTCGACGTCGGTTCGCTTGATTCCACCGAGCTCGAACACCTCACGGCGAGCCGGGTGCAGTGCCGCGGCGACGAACACCGGCCCGAAGAACAGCAGGACCGACGGGTCGAACTGGGGGCCGGTGAACGCCAGGCCCGGAGTGACGAGTTCGAGCGCCGGACGCAGCACGAGCCCCACGCTCAGGTCGATGACGCTGAGTAGCAGGGCGACCTGCATCGCGGTGACGCGCTTCGCCGGCTTGTAGAGTTGGACGACCATCGCCAGGCCCCAGACCCACACCCACGTCGCCAGCGCGATGTCGTGGACGAAGTGGACGGTGTCCGAGAGCACGGGGTCGAACCATCCGACGATGCTGGCGTACAGGACGAAGTTGAACGCCAGCAGCCAGAAGAACACGAACGCGAGGACCGCGAGGTAGAACCCGGCCATGCGAGCGATGCGGCGCGGGCTCTCCCCGCTGATGGATTCGAGGACCATCGTCAGTCACCACCCTCCCAGTTGGCGGTTTCAGCGGTCGGTGTGTTGGGTGTCATCGCACCACATAGATGGCTGGCCAGTCATATCATGCTGCTTTCTGCAAGAGTTTCACGCCGCGCAACTCGTTGCAGAGTCTCAGTGGGGCTCCGCGATGCCCTGCATCCAGACGATGCCGATGTGGATGGCGATGAGCGCTGTGGTGATGAACGGGAAGAAGAACACGTGCAAGATGTACATCCGCTGGAGCGTGCTCTGACTGAGCGAGAACCCGCCGAACAACAGCTGGGCGATCCACTCGCCGGCGAGCGGCACCGAGAGGAACAGTTCGACGCCGATCTGGCCGGCCCAGAACGCGAGCTGGTCCCACGGCAGGATGTAGCCGGAGTAGCCGAACAGCAGCACGAGCGAGATGAGGATGATGCCGAGGATCCAGTTCACCTCTCGCGGTTCCTTGTACGCCCCCGTGAAGTAGACGCGGAGCATGTGGAGGAAGACGGCCGCGACCATCACCTGGGCGGCCCAGCGGTGGAGGCTCCGGAGGAAGAAGCCGAACCGGAGCTCGGTCATGATGAACACGATGGAGTTGTACGCCGTCGAGGGGTCGCCGGTCGCCGCGGGCGAGTAGTAGAAGCCGAGCAGCGCCCCCGAAACCGCGGCGACGAGGTAGGCGATGACCGAAAAGGAGCCGAGAGCGTACAGCGGGTACCAGTACCAGAACTTGTTGTCGAGGTTGTACTGTTCGGTGTGGCTCTTCGGCATCTGCATGTTGACCTTGTAGTAGAGCGTCTCCAGCAGCTCGAGGTAGTCGACGATGCGGAGCCGCTTGTCGAGATACATCAGCACCGTCAGGTACGTCGTCTCGATGGGCGTCAGGTCGTCCCTGTCTTTCATCCAGCCGCGGTGGTCGTGGGGGTCACGACGTTCGAGGCTCACGAGCGTCTCTCTCGCGTGTTACCGACTGGCCGACGGTCGACCGCGGCAGTGTCCACCCGGTCCATGCCAGTCAATAACACTGTCCGAGCACATCATGATGCTGACTGACAGATTTTCACGCCGTGAAACTCGCCGTAGCGGTCGGCTGAATCGCCGCAGTCCGTCCGTCGACGGAGGATTGCACCTGTCACGCCATAGTGTCAGGTATCCTTAATACGTCTCGTCGCCTCCTCTACGGGAAGAATTTGTCCGTATGACTCCCACCCCCCTCGACGACGTCGAATTCCTCGCCCGGTCAGGGCACCGTGTCGAGGTGCTCCGGACCCTTGCCACCGGACCGCGCACGCGACCGGTCCTGCACGACGCGACGGGCATCTCCCAGCCGACGCTGGGGCGCATCCTCGGCGGGTTCGAGGATCGGAACTGGGTGGAGCGTCGCGGGAGTGAGTACGCGCTCACCGAGTGCGGGACGCTGCTGACGGAGGCGTTCGAGAACCTGGTCGACACGGTCGCGGCGGTCCAGCGAGTCGGTGACGTGCTCGTCGCGCTCCCGACCGCGGAGCTGGCGTTCGACCTGCGGGAACTGGCGGACGCGACCGTCACGAAGCCGGAAGACGGTGGGGTGTTCGCCCCGATCGACCGGCTGACGAGCCAGTTCTTCGGTGCCGGCCGTGCCAGAATTCTCGTTCACTCTGCCCCGCCCGGCACGAAGGAAGACCACCACTCCCGTGCCGAGCGGTTCCAGGCGAGCGACCGGCAGGTCGAATCCATCAACTCGGTGGCGGCACTCGACCAGGCGCGAGCGGACCCCGAGACGGCCGCGATGGTCCGTGCCGGCATCGAGTCGGGCCGAGCGATCATCTACGAGTACGACGAGCCGATACCGTTCGTCCTCGCGGTCACGGAGGACGTCACGATGCTCGCCCCGACGGACGAGCAGGGCGTCCCCACCGCCCTCGTCGAGACGACGAGCGAGGCGGTCCGGTCGTGGGCGGAGGCCACGCTCGACGCCTACCGCGAGCGGGCGCGGCGCGTCACGGCGGAGGACCTGGCGCCGTGACCGCCCCGCTCGACGACGTGGCGTTCCTCGCCCGGTCCGGGCACCGCGTCGACGTGTTGCGAACGTTGGTGTCGGAGCCCCGTACCCGCGCCGACCTGCACGACGAGACGGGGATTTCACAGCCAACGCTCGGGCGGATTCTGGGAGACTTCGAGGACCGCAACTGGGTCGAGCGACACGGCCACGGATACGCGCTCACCGCGGCCGGGGCGCTCGTCGCCGACGCGTTCGACGACCTGCTCGACACAGTCGAGATCGTCCAGAATCTGGGGGCGGTGATACAGCTACTCCCGACCGAGGAGATGGACTTCGATATCCGAGCGTTCGCGGACGCCACCGTCACGAGCCCGGAGCCGGGCGAGGCGCTCACGCACGTCACACGTCTGGCGGAACTGCTGTACCAGACCGACCACATTCGGGTCCTGACGCCGACTATCGCACCGGGGCCGGAGGAGGACCGCCGCCAGCGCGCCGCGGCGTTCCTCGACAGCGACCGGGTCAGTGAGGGAATCGTCTCGGCCGAGGCGATGCAGCGAGAGCCCCTGTTCGACGTGGGTGACGAGGCGTCGCTCGGGTTCCTGCGGACGGCGCTCGAATCGGGACGCGTGCGGCTCCACGTGTACGACGGACCCATCCCACTCCTGCTCATGGTCGCGGACGGGACCGCCGTGCTGGCGCCGACCGACGAGCACGACACCCCGGTGGTGGTCATCGAATCGACGAACGAGACGGTTCGTTCCTGGGTCGACGCCCAGCTCGACGCGTACCGAGAACGGGCGACCGAACTCACCACGGAGGACTTGCCAGTATGACGTCGACGCCCCTCGACGACGTGTCGTTCCTCGCCCGCTCCGACCATCGGGTCGAGGTGTTGCGGACGCTCGCGCCGGGAGCGCGGAGCCGCCCGGAGTTACACGCAGAGACCGAGATTCCCCAACCCACGCTCGGACGCGTTCTCGGGTCGTTCGAGGACCGCAACTGGGTCGAGCGACGGAACGGCGAGTACGCGCTCACCGCGGCCGGGGCGCTCGTTGCCGCGGAGTTCACGGACCTCCTCGACACGGTCGAGACCGTCCAGCGGCTCGGTGACGTGCTCGTGCAACTCCCGACCGACGAGATGGCGTTCGACGTGCGTGCGTTCGCGGACGCCACCGTCTGGACGCCCGAGCCGGGCGACACGCTCAGTCACATCCGACGGATGGAGGAGACGTGGCTCGAAGCCGACCGGAAGCGGCTGCTGGGCGGCACGCTCGGCCCAGCGTCGTTCGAGCAACGCCGGGATAACGCACGAGAGTTCGTCGAGCGCGAGATGCGGGCCGAGACGGTCGTCTCGACCGCCATGATGGAGCGAGGGATGTCTGACCCGGAACTCAACCGGCTGGTCCGGGAGCACTGGGATCCCGAGCGTATGGTGGGATACCTGTACGACGGCCCCATCCCACTCATCCTCGCCATCGCGGACGACACCGCGATGCTGGCCCCGACCGACGAGAACGGCATCCCCACGGCGGTCGTGGTCACCGAGAACGAGGCAGTCCGCGCGTGGGTGGACGACCGAATCGACGAGTACCGGGAGCAGGCGACGGAACTGACCTTCGACGACCTGCCGCCCTGACCAGCCGGGTACCGCCTGGCCGCGCGAGTGCTCGCTCAGTACACCTCCTCGAGGAACTCACGGATGGCGGCGTTCGCAGCCTCGGGGTTCTCCAGGTTCGAGGAGTGGCCGGCTTCCGGAATCGGCACGAGCCGCGCGTTCGGCATCGCCTCGACCGTGGCTTCGGCTTCCCCCATCTCGATGGAGATGTCCTCTTCACCGTGGATTGCGAGCGTCGGCACGTCGATGTCGCTCACTTCCTCGGTGAAGTCGGGCCGGTGGAGCCACGACGACGTTTCGCGATAGACCGCTTCCCCGGGGTAGGTGAACCAGCGGTCGACCCACCGCTGGACGAGTTCAGGGTTCTCGTCGAGGGTCGTCCGCCCGAACAGGAGGTTCTTCACGATGTCGGCGAGCCCCTCGGGTACCTCGCCGGCCGCGCGCGTCTGCTCGATCATCTGGCCGTACTGCTCCTGGTCGTCCTCGCTGTGGGCGGTCGCCTGCGAGTCGATGAGCACGAGTCCGTCGACGCGCTCGGGATACCGATGGGCGAACCGGAGCGCCATGAACCCGCCCATCGACATCCCCGCGAGCACACAGGAGTCGACGTTGAGCGCGTCGCACAGCGCATCGAGGTCGTCCGCGAGGTCCCAGAGGTCGTAGTCGTCCGCACATCTGTCCGTGCGTGCCCGGAGGTTGTACGCGAGACAGCGGTAGTCGTCCGAGAGCGCCCCCAGCTGCGGGTGGAACATCGTCCGGTCCATCAGCGTGCCGTGCGCGAACACGACTGCCGGCCCCTCGCCCGCCTCGACCGCCACGGTCTCGGCGCGCTCCCGGTACATTTCGGTGCCACGATTGTCCTCCGTTGACATGACACGCGACTGTTTCGACCGCGGTGGCTTAAGCCTACGTCCGCGAGTGCGTCGGCCAGTACAGGCCCTGTGGTCCGGCTAGTGACAGGCGCAAGCCGGACGCACGACGGCCCATAAACCTTTTTCCTGTCGGCAGAGGTGATACGTGTAATGAGCGACCTCCGGGAGCTGTTGGGTGGTATCGTCGACGACGTCGACGCGGTGTGTCTGTTCTCGCCCAGCGGCTCCTACTACGAGTCGTTCGCCGAGGCCGAAGTGCCCGTCGTCGTCATCGCGCCCGACAACGGCGTCGACGCCGAGAACTACGTCGAACTTCCCCTGGAGTTCGCGGAGGTCCGCGAGCGCATCCGGTTCGGGCTGGAGGGCGCACTCGACAACGGCTACCTCGAAGAGGAGTACGTCGTCGCCTGCGCAACGAAAATGTTCGGGAGCAACATCGACTCCGTGACGCGCGTCAACGCCGGGGAGTTCACCCGGTCGGGCATCTACGGCCTGTTCGCCGACTCCCGTGCCGACCCGGGTGTCATCCGCGACGTGTTCGAGGTCGCCATCGAACTCGGGAAGAAGGGGCAGAAGGGCAAGCAGGTCGGCGCGCTGTTCGTCGTCGGCGACGCCGGCAAGGTGATGAACAAGTCTCGCCCTCTGAGCTACAACCCGTTCGAGAAGAGTCACGTCCACGTCGGCGACCCCATCGTGAACGTGATGCTGAAGGAGTTCTCGCGACTCGACGGCGCGTTCGTCATCTCGGACTCGGGGAAGATCGTCAGTGCCTACCGCTACTTGGAGCCGAGCGCCGAGGGGACGGACATCCCGAAGGGGCTCGGCGCGCGCCACATGGCCGCCGCAGCGACCACGCGCGACACGAACGCCGTCTGTATCGTCCTCTCCGAGTCCGACGGGCTCGTTCGCGCCTTCCAGGGTGGCGAACTCATCCTCGAACTCGACCCGGAGGAGTACTGAGATGCAGGCGGGGCAGCTCCAGCCGTTCCTCGAGACGCTCGAGCGACTGCTCACGGACCAGTTCCGGCTGTTCGTCGGTATCCTCGTGCTGTTGCTCGCCATCGTCGCGGGGCTACTCGCCCGCCGGTTCATCCGCCGGTTCCTGGACGGCCTCGACATCCCCGAGGCCGTCGAGGGGACGCCGTTCGAACGCTACGCGCAGCGAATCGGCACCTCTACCGTCGGCTTGCTGTCGAATCTGAGTGGGCTGTTCGTCCTCGCGGTCGGCGTCATCATCGCCCTCCGGCTGGTGAACGCGGTCCCCCCCGAGCTGCTCTCACAGGGCATCACGGACTTCCTCCGGCAGGTGTTCATCGCCATCGTCGTACTCATCGTCGGCGTCATCACCGGCGACAAGGCCGAACTCTACTTCCGCGAACAGCTGAAGAGCGTGAAGGTCCCCGAGATAAACCTCATCCCGAGGCTCGTCAAGTACTCCATCTTCTACATCGCCGTCCTCATCGCGCTCGACCAGCTCGGCGTCGCGACGACTGCGCTGCTCGTCCTCCTGGCGGCGTACGCCTTCGGGGTGTTCTTCATCGGCGGCATCGCCACCAAGGACCTGCTGATGGCTGCCACCGCGGGCGTCTACCTCCTGCTCAGCGAGCCGTACGCCATCGGCGACCGTGTCGAGGTCGACGGCAACCGCGGCATCGTCCAGGAGGTCGACACGTTCGTCACGCGCATCGAGAACGACGGCGAGGAGTACGTCGTCCCCAACCACCGCGTGTTCCGAAGCGGTATCGTCGTCGTCCGCGACTAATTCTGTTCTCGGGTAACCCGCTCGGCCGGGACGCCCGCCCACGTCTCGCCTGCGGGTACGTCTTGGGTGACGAGCGAGTTCGCCGCGACCTGTGCGTCGGCGCCGATCTCGACGCCGGGGAGTACGATGGCGCCCGCGCCGATCATCGCTCGCTCGCCGACGACCACGTCCCCGAGTCGGTACTCGTCCTGCAGGAACTCGTGGCACAGCAGCGTCGCGTCGTAGCCGACGATACAGTGGTCACCGAGGGTGATACGCTCCGGCCAAAACACGTCCGGTGTCGCCTCCAACCCCCACGAGACGCCCGTGCCCACGTCGATGCCGAGCCGTCGGAGCGCCCAGTTCTTGAGGCGGAGGGAGGGCGCGAGTCGCGCGACGAGGACGAACAGGTAGTTGTAGACGACGTCGACCACACGCTTCTCGTCGGTCCACGACCACAGCGAGTTGCGTGGCCCCTCGGTGGGGTGGCGATCCAGCCGGTCGAACCGCGTGCCGCCGTCGTCGTCAGTCACGACACTCCCTTCCCCGCGAGGGGGTTTGAAGCTACTCCTCGTCGAGCGGCCGGGGCGTCGGCGTCTCGAACGCCTCGGACTCCCGCTCTCGCACTCTGATCCCCTTCCCTTGGAGGTGCCGGGTTCGCGAGCGCGCGAAGTCCTCTTCCTCCGTGGCACGCGTCGCGAGCACGTACATCCGCGCCTTCCCGACCGGGCGCATCGTCCGGCCCGCGCGCTGGGCGCCCTGTCGGCGACTCCCGCCGAGCCCAGAGGCGGCGATGGCGACCTCCGCGCCGGGTAGGTCGATGCCCTCGTCGCCCACGCGCGAGACGACGAGCACCTCCCGCGGGCCGTTGCGGAACTCGTCGAACAGCTTGCGACGGCGGGCGTGCGGCATCTCGCCGGAGACGAACGGGGCGGAGAGCGCCTCGGCGATGGCTTCACCCTGCTCGATGTACTCGACGAATATCAGGGCCTTCGCGCCGGGATGGTCGTGGAGGATGGCCTGTATCTCCCTCACTTTCGCGGGGTTCTCTGCAGCGGCCTTCCGCTTCTCGTGGCCGACCGCGTCGCCGTACTCGGCGGCATCGTCGTCGTCGGCCCACGGCACCAGCCGGATCTCGATTTCGGGCTCGGCGACGTAGCCGGCGTCGAACAGCGCGGCCCAGTTCGTTCCGATGGGGGGGCCGATGAGCGTGAAGATCTCCTGCTGTTTGTCGTCCTCGCGGATGGGGGTCGCCGACAGCCCGAGCCGGTGTTTGGCCTGCAGGTCGGCGCTCCGTCGATGGATGGGCGCTGGAATGTGGTGGACCTCGTCGTAGACGATGAGCCCCCACTTCCGGTCGTCGAACAGGTGGCGGTGGCGGTCCATCCCCGCAGTCTGGTAGGTGGCGATGGTCACCGGGCGAATCTGCTTCGTCCCGCCGTGGTACTCGCCGACCTGTTCCGCTGACAGGGAGGTGTGTTCGAGGATGGTCTCCTTCCACTGGGCCGCGAGTTCGCGACCCGGCACGAGCACGAGCGTCTCACCCTCGATGGCGGCCATGACGCCCATAGCAGCGACGGTCTTGCCGGAACCCGGCGGCCCAACCAGAATGCCCGACCGCTTCTCGATGAAGCGGCTCACCCACTCCTGCTGGTAGTCACGGAGGTCGACACGCAGTTCGACGGGCAAGTCGTCGCCCGTCTCCAGATGTCGCGTGTCGAGCACGGGGTAGCCCGCCTCGTAGAGCGCTCGCTTCACGTCGGCCACGGAGTCGTCGGCGATCCACGCCTCCGTGTCGGAGATGAGCGCGCGCAGTTGCCCCTCCTCGAGTTCCTGTTTCGCGATGTTTCCCATCAGGTCCGCGCTCTTCGCTTCCAGCACCGTGTAGCCGTCGTCGTGGGTGTAGAGCCGGAACTTCCGGGCGCGCTCCCACTGGCCGCGGACCCACTCTTCGAGGTTCTCGCTCCGCTGGCCGAGCGCCTGTCGCATCGTCCGCTGGAGCCCCTCGAACTGGTCGTACGGCGCGCTCCAGACGTCTTCCTGACGGACCTCGTAGATGTACCCCTCCTCGCGGTTGGCGTCCGCCAGATGGGAGAACTGTGAGAGCTGCGCCCGGGTGAACTGCGACGGCTGGTCGACGACGACCTCCCGGCGCTTGGGGAACACGACGACCCGCTCGCGGTCGGCAGTCTCCTTGTAGTCGCTCGGGAACCACACCGTCGGGTCGCGCTCGACGTCGGCCGACTGGATTCGGCCCGTTGCTGCGAGCTGTTCGAGCGCCGCGAGCGCCTCCGTCTGCGAGCAGCCGAGGTCGCGTGCCACCTCGCTCGCGGTGACGACCGGGCGCCCGAACGACTCCAGCGCGTCGTAGAAGGCGTCGAGTGGGAGGTCGGGGGTGTCGGGGGGCGACGAATCCTCTTCGGTCACTGCCCGAGGTAGGGAGCCGACGGACAAAAGCGGCGTGCGTTCCCGCCCGGTGTGCGCCGGCGAGTCACGATACGTTCATCTCCACCGACGTGTTCCTGTACCGGCATGACCCCGTCGCCCTCCCGTCGGCGTTTTCTCGCCACAGCCGGTGCCGCGAGCACGGCTGCGCTCGCCGGGTGCACGTCGTTCGCGCGCCGTGTCAGCCCTCGCTACGAGGTCACGACGCAGCCGTCGATCGGAGAGACCCACATCACGTTCTTCGACGGGCGCTCTCAACTCGCGAACGTCACCGTCCGGGTCGGCTCCCCAGCGTACGGCCCCGCTCGAGTGGAAACGCTCTATTCAGGTGGTGTCGACCAGTTGCTCGACTACCGGCTTCGGCTCCGCCCACGAACGCCCGACGGAACGCCGTGTAACGTCGCGTTGCGCCGCCCCGAAGCCGGCTTCCCCGAGTTCCGGTTCGGTCCGGCACCCGACTACGACTGGACCGAGTTCGTGGTCGACGAGTTCGACGGCGGCTGGCGCGGTACCTTCGGCGTCGGCTTCGACATCACGCCGTGGGAGCCAACCGACCGAGTGACGCTCGACGTCGACCTGCGGGCGACGGTCTCTGACAGTAGTGTTCTGCGACCGTTCGTCGTCGAGGCGCGGACCGAAGCCGAGAGCCGCGCCGTCTGAGCGTCGTGCCCTGAATCAGTCCGCCGTCTGCCCTTCTGTGGCGGCACCGCCGCCCGTCCGTGCGATGTCCACGAGCGACTCGCCGACGAGCTTGGGGACGATCCGACTGCTGTTGATGTTCATGGCGTAGTCGAGGACGTCCCGGCGGCGAACCTCGTGCTTCTCGACGTAGTCGGCCCCCTTCGCGGTCTTCAACTGCTTCCGAAACAGCTCGCGCTCGGTCTCCGAGAGCGGGAGGCCGTCCAGTTCGCGGCTGATGAGCGTCGCGCCGATGTGGTCCTCGACGGCGACGGTACCGCGCGACCCCGAGCTCACGAGGTGGACGTCGCCCTCCTGGGTCCGGAGGTGTGCGGCGAGCGCCGCGGCGTTCATCGTCGACCCGACGTAGACCGTGACGTTCTCTCTGCCGACGGCCCGGAGCTTGGCGACCGCACGCCCCCCGTTCGAGGACGTCATGCTCGCCGGGCGGCCGTCGAGGTCGAGCCGCTGGACGTAGCTGGGGGAGTTGAAGAAGTCGTACCCATCGGTCGGCTCGTAGCTCTCGGTGGGGCTCCCACCGATTTTCGCGCGGGGATTCGACTCTCGGTAGGCGAACTCCTCGCCGCGTTCGTCGGTGATGTGGACGTGCGTGGCACCGTTCGCCAGCAACTCGATGACCGTGTTCGAGAAGTGGAGCGTGTCGATGACGACGTAGTTTCCGGGTGGGAGTGTCGCCGGAATCTCCTCACACCGCTCGATGAGCCGTTCGTCGAGCCCGCGTCCCGACCCGTCGTCCGCGTTGGCGTCGGTCATTGTCCGATGTAGCACCGTAGCCGCTCTAGCGGATATATATCTAGCCTGGGGTTCACTATATAGAACACCCGAGCGGGAATCGGTCGAGTCGGGGGTGGCGGGAACAACCGCTTTGTCCCCGCCGGTCCTCTGGTCGCGGACGTGAGCGCAACGCAACTGCACGTCGGTCTCATCTGCTCGCCGGAGCACACGGTGTTCCAGCAGGTCACCGAAGAGCTCCAGCGTCGTGGCCTGCGCGTGACGTTCTTCGAGCCCGGTGTCGCGCTCTCGCAGGACACACTCGCCGACCTCGACCTCCTCGTGAACAAGAAACCGCGGTTCGAGTCGGTTCGCGCGCTGGAGGATGCCGAGCGCCTCGGTGTGGCGACGTGGAACGACCCCACCGTCACGCGGTTGTTCATCAACCGTCTCTCCCACCTCGGCGCACTGGAGGCGGTCGGGTTCACGGTCCCGGAAACGCACCTCGACTGCCCGGACGGCGAGTACGTCGCCAAACGGTTCTTTGACGTCGAGGACACGCCCGAACTGAACGGCGAGGGCGACCTCTATCAGCCGCTGCTCCCGTTCGACGGCATCGATCACAAGTACTACGCTGTCGACGACGGCGACCACATCCACACGGCCGTCACGCTGGTCGAGTCGAAGCTCTTCGGCGACCGGACGTATCTCCGTCGTGGGACGGTCGACCCCGTGGTCGACGAGGGCATCCGCCGACTCATCCAGCGGACGGGAGTCCGCGCGCTCGGCGTGGACGTCGTCTACGTCGACGACGAACCGGTCGCCATCGACGCCAACGTCGCGACGAGCTTCCGACACGCCGACCTGGAGACGCCGCTCATCGACTCTATCGAGCGGTCTGCTCGCGGCTGGCCGGGAGCGGACGAGCGGCAGAAACGGTCGACCAGCGACCGACAGTAAGGTGTGCTACTGCCCGTGGAACTTGCGGCTCCGCCGTCGTTGCTCGTCGTCCCGTGGTCTCACTCCGTTCCGCCACGCAGTTCGTTCATGTGGTCGATGCGCTGCTGGATGAGGTCCGGCTTCCCGATGTCGTGGCGGGAGCGGAGGCCCTCCTCGCCGGCGGCCGCGAGCGCGTCCTCTGCGATTTCCTCGGCCTCGGTGATGCTGTCGGCGACGCCCACGACGGCGAACGACCGGGAGGTGGTTGTGTAGATGCCGTCCTCGCGGGCGTCGACGCTCGCGTAGAACAGCAGCGCGTCGCCGGCCGACTCCTCGTCGATGGCGACCTTCGCGCCCGATACCGGGTCAGTCGGGTAGCCCTCGGGGACGGCGTACTTGCAGACCGTGGCCTGGTGGGCGAACGAGAGTTCCGGGAGGGACTCGCCGTCGCGCGCCGCGGTGATGACGTCGACGAAGTCCGTCTCCAGAACTGGGAGCGTGTTCATCGCCTCGGGGTCGCCGAACCGGGCGTTGAACTCGACGATTTTCGGGCCGACGGCGGTGAGCATGAACTGGCCGTAGAGGATGCCCTTGTACCCGTCCAGTGCCTCGACGACGGCGCGGATGATGTCGACCGCGGCGGTGTAGTCGTCGGGCGTCATGAACGGCAGTTCGACGGTCGCGTCCGTGTACGAGCCCATCCCGCCCGTGTTCGGCCCCTCGTCGCCCTCGTAGGCACGCTTGTGGTCCTGGACGGCGGGGGCGGGCCGGACGTCGCCGTTCGCGACGAACGCCTGCACGGTGAACTCCTCGCCGACGAGTCGCTCCTCGAGGACGACGCGGTCGTAGTCGGAGTCGCGGAGGTACTCCTTGGCTTCCTCGGCGGTACACTGGTCGCCGATGACGCGGACGCCCTTCCCGCCCGTGAGGCCGGCAGGCTTCACCGCGAGGTCGCCGTCGTACTCGTCGATGAACGCGCAGGCCGACTCCATGTCGTCGAACACCTCGAACGCCGGGTTCCCCGGGATCCCGTGCTCGTCGAGGAACCGTCGTTGAAAGCTCTTGTCCGTCTCGATACGGGCCTCCGCCGAGTTCGGGGCGAACGCGTAGACGCCAGCGTCGTCGAGCGCGTCGGAGACGCCCTCGGCGAGCGGCGACTCGGGGCCGACGACGGCGACGGTCGCCTCGACCGATTCCGCGTAGTCGACCACGGCGTCCGGGTCGGTCTCGTCGAGCTGTTCGAACCCGTCGGCCAGAGCCGCGATGCCGGGGTTACGGTTCGACGCGCAGGCGTACAGCGTCGCCTCGGAGTCAGCGACGGCGCTCGCGATGGCGTGTTCCCGCCCGCCGCCGCCGACGAGCAGAACGGTCTCGCTCATACCCGTGTGACCACGACACGAGAGTGTAAAGGTTGCTTTGTCGGTGGGCAGAGATGCACACGTTCGTGCATCGCGTGGCGAGAGGGGCAGGGGCTATCTCCCCACTCTGCCTCCGACCTTCGTCCACCGCGGGCAAGGGCTTTCCACCACGCGCCCCACGCCAGCACATGGAGTGGGTCGACTGCAGCCAGCCCTTCGACGCGAGCGCCGAACACGGGTCGACACCTGCACCGGAGTTCGAAGAACTCGCGACCGCGGCCGACGACGGCGTGAACGTCCAGTGGTACGGCGCGACGACCCACACCGGCACGCACGTCGACGCACCACGGCACTTCGTACCCGAGGGCCCGACCATCGACGACCTGCCGCTCGACCGGTTCGCGGGGCCGGGTGTGGTGTTGGACGTGGACTCGGAGGCGCCCGAGCCAATCGACGCCGACGCGCTCGCCGCTGCCGAGGGCTCGGTCGACCCCGGTGACATCGTCCTCGTCCGGACGGGGTGGGGCGACCGCTACGGCACCCCCAAGTACGCCCGCTATCCGTGGCTCACAGCAGCGGCGGCCGACTGGCTCGCCACCCGAGAGGTGAAACTACTGGGTATCGACACTCGGAGCCCCGACCGCCCGCGTTCGATGCGCCCCGACGACTGGGACGCCTACCCCGTCCACCGGACCCTGTTACCAGCGGGTACGCTCATCGCGGAGAATCTCTATCTCCCGGAGACACTAGCCGGCGAACGCGCCGAAGTCGTCGGCTTTCCCATCAACGTTCGCGGCGGCGACGGCGCACCCGCCCGGTTCGTCGTTCGTCGCTAGTCTCGCACTTCCTGCTCCTTGAGTGAGGCGCGCCGGACCTTCCCCGTCGAGGTCTTCGGCAGTTCGTCGACGAACGCGATTTCTCGCGGGTACTCGTACTTCGCGAGCCGGTCGCGGACGTGTTGCCGCAGGGACGCACGGGTTTCGTCCGTGGCGTCGTAGCCAGCGGCGAGCACGACGAACGCCTTGGGAACCTCGCCGCGCTCGTCGTCGGGGGCGCCGATGACGGCGGCGTCGGCGACGGCCGCGTGGCCCGAGAGGGACTCCTCGATTTCGGTGGGCCCGATGCGGTAGCCGGCGGAGATGATGACGTCGTCCTTCCGGCTCTCGAAGACGAGGTAGCCGTCTTCGCCGAGCCACCCGAGGTCCTCGGTGAGCAGCCAGCCGTTCTGCACCTTCGAAGCGGTCTTCTCGGGCTTGCCCCAGTACTCCTTGAAACAGACCGGATTCCCCGCGTAGCGCAGCGCGATTTCGCCGACCTCCCCCGACGGAACGGTCGCTTCGGCCGTCTCCGGGTCGACGATTGCTACCTCGTGGCCCGGTCCGGCTTTCCCGATTTTCCCCTCGCGGAACTCCAGCAGGGCGGTGCAGTCGCCGACGAGCATGTTCGCCTCGGTCTGGCCGTATCCCTCGTGGACGACCGCACCATCGAACGTGTCGGCGGCCCAGTCGACGATGCTCTGTCCGAGCGACTCGCCGCCGCCCGCCACCACGCGAACCGAATCGAGCGTGAACTGGTCCGTGTCGTCCACACGCATCATCATCCGCAGGGCGGTCGGCGGGCCGAAGAAGTTCGTCACTGAGTAGCGGTCGATAACCTCGAAGGCGACCTCGGGATCGAACTCGCCGCCACGGTAGGCGACCACCGGTTTGCCGTAGTAGAGGCCTGGAATCACGACGTCGAACAGTGAGGCGATCCACGCCCACTCGGCGGGTGTCCAGAACACGTCGTCCTCGCGGAGTTCCATGTTCCCGAAGGTGGTGAGGAACAGCGGGAGATGACCCAGGAGCATCCGATGGGCGTGGCGGACCCCCTTCGGGTCGCCCGTGGTTCCGGAGGTGTAGATGATGATGGCGTCGGCTTCGGCGTCAGTGTCGACCGTCTCGAACTCGTCGCTGTACTCGTCGATGGCGTCCCAGAGGTCGACCTCGTCGGGGTGGTCGTCGACCGCGCCGACCGTGAGCGTGGTGTCGAGCGCGTCCAGCGAGGCGCGGGCCTCGCGTACGTTCTCGACGTTCGACTCGTCGACCACGACCGCGACCGCGTCCGCGTCGGCGAGTCGGTACCCGACGGCATCCGGGCCGAACAGAGTGCTGAGCGGGACGGAGACCGCACCCAGTTTCCAGCAGGCGACGTGCGCGAAGACGGTCTCGGGACACTGGGGGGCGTTCACGCCGACGCGGTCGCCGCGTTCGACGCCCTGTGCACGGAGGTAGTTGGCGAGGCGGTTCGTCACGGCCGCTAGGTCGGCGTAGGTGTAGGTGGCTTCGTCCCCGTCGGCGTCGAGCGCATGCAGAGCAACACGCTCCTCGTCGTCGGCCCAACGGTCACAGACGTACGCGGCCATGTTGAACCGCTCAGGAACCTCCCACTCGAACGTCGCACAGAGGTCGTCGTAGCTCCCGCACTCCTGCTCGTAGAAGTGGTACGCGTCGAGTCGTTCGGTCATCGTCTGCTGTTCCACGCCACGTGATAACAAGGTTCGTGTCGCTCCACCGAGAGCCGGAAGGCTGGGACTTAGGGACACCAATCACTTACACAGAGTATGGACCCACTCTCGCGCAATCGGCTCGGCGACGAGCAGTCCCCGTATCTCCAGCAACACGCCGAGAACCCGGTACACTGGCAGCCGTGGGACGACGCGGCGCTCGACGCCGCCCGCGAACAGGACCGACCCATCTTCCTCTCGGTCGGCTACTCGGCGTGTCATTGGTGTCACGTCATGGAGGAGGAGAGCTTCGAGGACGACGCGGTCGCGGCTGTCCTCAACGAGCAGTTCGTCCCGATAAAGGTCGACCGTGAGGAGCGTCCGGACCTCGATTCCCTCTACATCACCGTCTGCCAACTCGTCCGTGGACAGGCTGGCTGGCCGCTGTCGGTGTTTCTCACCCCCGACGGCCGGCCGTTCTACGTCGGAACCTACTTCCCGAAGGAGGCGAAGCGGGGGCAGCCCGGGTTCCTGCAACTCGTCCGCGACGTGGCCGCCGCGTGGGACGACCCCGACGAGCGCGAGGAACTGGAGAGTCGCGCCGACCAGTGGACGGCGATGGCTCGCGGTGAACTGGAAGACGTTCCTGACCAGCCGGGGGCGGTCCCCGACGCCGAGTTCCTCGGAACGGCCGCGAGCCAGGCCGTCCGGAGCGCCGACCGCGAGTACGGTGGGTTCGGAACGGGCCAGAAGTTCCCCCAGCCCGGGCGGATTCATCTTCTCTTGCGTGCGTGGCAGCGCGACGAGCGTGATGTGTTCAAGCGGGTCGCCGTCGAGGCGCTCGACGCGATGGCCGACGGTGGCCTCTACGACCACCTCGGTGGGGGGTTCCACCGCTACTGCACCGATCGAAAGTGGGTCGTCCCGCACTTCGAGAAGATGCTGTACGACCAGGCCGAACTCGTCCGTGCGTTCCTCGCCGGCTACCAGGTGACAGGTGACGAGCGGTACGCCGACCGCGTCCGCGAAACGCTCGCGTTCGTCGAGCGCGAGCTACAGCACGACGACGGCGGCTTCTTCTCGACGCTCGATGCCCGTTCAGAGTGGAACGGGGAGCAGGAGGAAGGGGCGTTCTACGTCTGGACGCCGGAACAGGTCGACGACGCGGTCGAGGACGCGACGGACGCCGATCTGCTTCGAGCCCGGTACGGCATCAGTGCGGTCGGGAACTTCGAGGGAGCCACCGTGTTGACAATCCAGCAATCGGTCGATGAACTCGCGGAGGAGTTGGACCTCACCGAAGCCGAGGTCGACGAACGGCTCGCCCGTGCCGAACGGCAGGCGCTCGTCCACCGCGAGACGTGGCCCCGCCCGGCCCGCGACGAGAAGATACTCGCCGGATGGAACGGCCTGATGATTTCGGCGTTCGCCGAGGCCGGACTCGTTCTCGACGAGCGGTACGCCGACGTCGCCGCCGAAGCGCTCGGGTTCGTCCGTGAGCGACTCTGGGACGGCGAGCGGCTCGCCCGCCGATGGAAAGCGGGGGACGTGAAGGGCGAGGGGTATCTGGAGGACTACGCCTTCCTCGCTCGTGGCGCGCTTCACACCTACGAGGCGACGGGTGATGTGGAACCGCTCGGGTTCGCGCTGGATCTCTCACGCGTCATCGAGCGAGAGTTCTGGGACGACGAGCGGGAGACGCTGTACTTCACCCCCGCGACCGGCGAGCAACTGGTCGCGCGGCCGCAGGAGATGACCGACGCGTCGACCCCGTCCAGCACCGGGGTCGCCGTCGAGACGCTCGACGCGCTCGGGCACTTCGGTCCCGGTGCGTCGCTCTCCGACATCGCCGAGGGCGTCGTCGAGACGCACGCCGAGCGACTAGAGTCGAGTCCGGTCCAGCACACCGCGCTCACGCTTGCGGCCGATGCACTCGCGGTGGGCCGACTGGAACTCACGGTCGCTGCAGCGGAGCTGCCCGATGCGTGGCGCGAAACGCTCGCGGGACGCTATCTCCCGCTTAGGCTCCTCTCCCTGCGACCGCCGACCGACGCCAGCCTCGATTCGTGGCTCGACGTGCTGGGACTGGACGAGACGCCCCCGGTCTGGGCCGGTCGGGAGGCGCGCGACGGCGAGCCGACGGTGTACGCCTGTCGTGCTCGGGTCTGCTCGCCACCACAACACTCGCTTTCCGACGCACTCGACTGGTCGGCGTAGCCAACCGTGGTCGTCACTCCGGGGTCGAGGTCCCTGACTCGTTCGCGGTGATTGGATACGTGGCGAACGCGTTCCTGATGCGCGTCGTTCCCTCGAACCGGAGGTCCTTGGCGTTCTCCGTGTTGCCCCTGACGAACTCGTTCGCCGCTCGAAGGTGCAGGAGGTAGCCGTCGTCGAACCTCGGTGCCCGGTTCTCGTAGACGGCCGCACGCCGGTCGAAGAACGAGTCGCCGCGAGACCTTGCCTCCGAGAACTGAGTGTCGGCCTGCTGAATCTTGCTCCGGGCCGTGGTGAACGCGTCCTGTGCGCGCTGCCAGGCTTCAACGTCGAGGTGGTCGAGCCCCGCGAGGTCAGCGCCGACGGCCTCTGCGTAGGCCTCGAATCCGACGAGTCGCGGCTCCAGCAGGTACGCGTACTGTTCGACTCCGAAGGTCGTGTAGTTCCACCGGCCGATGTCGAACGCCGGAACCTGTGCCGCAACCGAATCGTGGGTGTCGTACAGCTGTTTGACCGCTTTGACCTCCTCGGTGAGCTTCTCGCCGAGGGTGCGCCACGTTGCCAGTTTCTCCCGGGCCGCGCCCATCCTCTCGACGGCACCGTCGTAGTCGCTCTTGGTGTCGATGAGATACTCGTACTGGTAGATCTTCTCGAACGTGAGTGCGAAGCGCCGGTAGAACGTCGAGCCGTAGTCGGCGATCGAGGCCACGTGCCGCAGCAGCTCGGCGCGAACGGCCAGTTCAGTTCCCTCCTCGGCTTCGACGTTAGCCAGTGCAGCACGCGCCGTTTTGAGGTGGCGGTCGACCACCGTCGGGTCCATGTTCCCGAGGTCCTCGAACCGGGGCGTCCAGACCTTCTCCTCGTAGTTCACGAGCCTCACGCTGTAGATCTCGGTGAACGCCGCATCCAGTTCCGACCGGGCGATGTCGAGGTACTTACGGCTCGCTTGCGCTGTCGGTGTCTCCTCGGTCGGCGTCTCTGTCTGCTGGCTCGTGGCTGTCGGATTCGCCGGTGTCGCCGCGCCTCGTGTTGGCTCAGACGCGTCGGCGGACGAACCGGTACTCGAACAGCCAGCCACGCCAGCGAGTGCGACCGTACCGAGACTCCCGAGGACAGCACGCCGGGACGGTCGACGGGGTCTGGGTTCCTCTGTCGTCTTGTCGCTCGTCGCTTCGTCAGGTCTTCGGACGGGGGAGTCGGACGGACCGAGGTCGTCGCTTCGGTCCATCAGTAGCCCACCCCGAGGTCGAGTCCTTCGTCGGCGATGCGACTCCCTTTCTCGGCGGCGTGTTCACCCGCGGAACCGTCGGTGAGACTGTCGGGGAGGTCACCACCCAGCGGGTCGCTCGAACCGCCGGAGTCGCTCGACCCACCGGTGCTGTCGTCGTTCGTCGCACCGGACTCACCACTGTCACTCGATGCCGGGCCGCCGCCACCGGTCGCCCGGTTCGTCGACCGTCGTGCATCTTTCGACTCGCTGACGGCATCGCTGTGCGTGTCCGCGGGGGAACGGTCGTCGCTTCCGAACCGCTCGTCCCAGTCCTCGGCGTTCACCTCACCATCGCCGTTCAGGTCGTTCGTGACGGTCTTGCCTTCCATCGTGAACGACTGCGTGCTCGTCGTCACTGCGTCGCCGGTGATAGCATCCCGCTGGTCGTCGGTGAGCGTCGGTGCCGTCGACGTCGTCCCGTCGTTGTCGACGACGTCGGGCATCCGGACGCCGACATCGTCACCGAGGTCGCCGCTGTGTTGGCTGACGTCCTCGTCGGTCTTCTTCCAGACGACGTTGAAGTGCGACGACCGAAGTACCCGGTCGAGGTTGCTCGTGACCGAGTGATAGCCGTCGCCGTCCCCGCTGTTGTCGCTTCCCTCCATCTCGCAATGGTCTGGGTTCTGCCGCTTCCGTTCGGATTCCTGATTGTAGTAGCAGTAGAGGGTGTGGAGGGCAGAACTAGGGTTCTCCAGCGTACGAAGGGAACTGCCCGTCAGAGAGAGTCCATCAGTGGATGTCTGTCCGTCGTTATCAGTTACAGTGACGAGAATTGTTTTTATACTGTCTCCCTCTGGAACGGTTATTTTTGGCCCCTTGGTCCAGTCGACACTCGTAATATATCCATCCGGGTCTGATGCATCTACAGTGAGAGTAATGGTCTGACCAGAGTGTATCTGACTCGGGCTTTTAATCTCGACTTCGGGCTCCTGATTCACAGAAACCATAATGTCGTGGTTCGCGCGAGCAACTCGGTCGTCGGTCGCTGCAGTGACGTAGATTGTTTTTTCGCCCGGTGCGTTCCACTGTTCGACCCCCGTAACCCCATTTGCGTCTATCGACCAACCGAATCGTGGATTCTGCTGAAAGCCGCCGTACTCGAGAACGAACCCCGCCTCTTCACCTCTCGCAACGCGTGAGGGGCCGGTGATGTCGAGCCACGGTTCGGGTCCCGACGCGTTCGAACACGGGGCGTTCGTACACGATGGTGTCATGCTCGGCGGGTCAACGCCGATCGGGTTCGATGGGGACGCCGTTGCTGGCGATGCTGTGGGTGAGGGAGTCGCTTTGGGGTTACTGGTCGGCGTCGACGACCCCTCAACTGTCACGTAGAGTGTGTCGGTCGACGTGAGGCCATCGTCGTCGGTAACCGTGATAGTCACCGAATAAGTACCCACGCTTCCGGGCCTGAATCGTGACTGTCCACAGGTCGGACACTGTGGTACGATGGTCGCTCCGGCGGGTGTTTCGATTCGCCAATCGTACGACTCGATTTCTCCATCGGGGTCACGCGACCCGGTCGCGTCGAGGAGAACGGTCGTTCCGAGTTCGACCCGCTGGTCGAGCCCGGCGTCCGCCAGCGGTGCTTCGTTACCAGTCTCTCTGGCAGTGACGGCGACCGGTGCGACGGCTAGCGCAACGACGAGCGCCCCCACGAGGACCCACCTGTATAGCATTCGTGAGGGATATTGGCAGAGTATTTTAACTTAAATTTAACCAATCGAAAATGGGATATACAGTGCGGAACACCTTCTCCTGTCTCTCAGCATCTCCTGACAGACTGTCACGGACCCTCACTCGTCGTCCGGGGTATTCGCGCCGAGTCTTTCCGGATATGGTTCTACTCCGGTCTCATCCTTCATCGGGTCCTCGTCAGCGATTGGAACACGAAACTCGTCGGTCGTGTTCGCGTTCACGGCCTCGTCAAACCGCTCGCGGTCTGCGAACAGTTGTGTTGCTTTCGTGTTCCCATCTGGTTCGCCATACACACCGACTCCTGTGACTGTGTAATCGCCGTGCATTAGTGCCCAGCGATGCCCACCTGAATTCATCCAGCCGCGAACCAACGCTCGAGCGAACTCTTTCGGGTCGCGATATGTGGCTGTTCCCGGTCCAGAGACATTATTGGTCCACCTCCCATATGCTACGCTGGCTATATTTTCAGCTGTTTCCTGCCCTTCAGTGAATTTAAAATGTTCCAGAGTATGAAGATAGACCGGTGTGCCATTATAACGGTGCGCGAAGTAGTCCCGATTCCACATATCGTAGCTCCGGTAGTCTGCGACCTGTGCCAGTCGGGGACTCCAGACCAGCGGTTCGACGCCATCCTCGACGCGCTCGTGGTTGACGTAGGCGACGATCCAGTATTCGACGGTCTCGGTGTCCTGTAGCGTCGCGTTCGGGTGGGTCTCCGGAACGTCTCGCGAGTCCAGCCGCTGCTGGACCGAGGGCTCGTAGGGGGTGTACGGCTCTCCACGCGGTTCACCGAAGTGGAGACAGCCGGCAGTCGAGACCAGCAGCGCGATGGCGACCACCACCCGGAGGGTGTGTGTCCGAACGGGAAACGTGAACGGCACGTGCTCGGTGCTTTCTTCAACCCTCACTTCGGATAAAATTTCGGTCGGCCGCAACGTCACGGCCGAACGTAGAGCACACCCTGCAGTCGAGCAGGAGTCGGACTTACTGGAACGTCCGGCTGACTTCGGGGTCCTTCGCGGTGTCTTCCTTGCCGAACCGCTCTTCCATCTGCTCGTACTGCTTCTTCGTCTCCTCGTCGACGCTCGCGCGGACCTCGCCGAGCGCGTGGTCGAAGTGGTCCATGGTGATGCGGACGTTGGCGACGGACTGCTTGGCCTCGTCGGGGCTCACGCTGTTGATGAACTCGCGGGTCGCCGCCAGCGACGCCTCGCGGCAGACTGCCTCGATGTCCGCGCCGACGTAGCCCTCGGTCTTGCGGGCGAGCTTGTCGAGGTCGACGTCGTCGGCGAGCGGCTTCTCGCGGGTGTGGACATCGAAGATCTTCCGGCGGCCGTCCTCGTCCGGGACCGGGACGTGGACGTGGCGGTCGAGCCGGCCGGGGCGCAGCAGCGCCGAGTCGATGAGGTCCGGGCGGTTCGTGGTCGCGACGACCACGACGTCCTCCAGTTCTTCGAGGCCGTCGAGCTCCGTCAGGAGCTGCGAGACGACGCGCTCACCGACCCCCGAGTCGCTCATGTTCCGGCCGCGCTGGCCGGCGATGGAGTCGATCTCGTCGAAGAAGATGACGGTCGGGGCGTTCGAGCGCGCCTTCTCGAACACCTCCCGGACGCCCTTCTCCGACTCGCCGACGTACTTGTTGAGCAGCTCCGGCCCCTTGATGGAGATGAAGTTGCTCTCGGCCTCGTTGGCCACCGCTTTGGCGAGCAGGGTCTTCCCCGTGCCCGGTGGGCCGTACATCAGCACGCCCTTGGCGGCTTCGAGATCCATCTGCTCGAACACCTCGGGGTAGTCGAGCGGCCACTGGATGGTCTCGCGGAGCCGCTCTTTCGTGTCGTCGAGCCCACCGACGTCGTCCCACGTGACGTCGGGAACTTCGACGAACACCTCGCGCATGGCGCTGGGCGTGATGCCCTTCATCGCCTGCTTGAAGTCGTCCTCGGTGACGCGCATCGCCTCCAGCACGTCGGCGTCGATCTCCTCTGCTTCGAGGTCGAGTTCGGGGCGGATGCGCCGGAGCGAGTTCATCGCTGCCTCCTTCGCGAGCGATTCGAGGTCCGCGCCGACGAACCCGTGAGTGGAGTCGGCGTAGTGGTCGAGGTCGATGCCGTCGGCCAGCGGCATCCCACGGGTGTGGACCTGCATGATCTCCTTGCGGCCGTCCTTGTCCGGGACGCCGATCTCGATCTCGCGGTCGAACCGGCCACCCCGACGGAGGGCGGGGTCGAGCGCGTCCACGCGGTTCGTGGCACCGATGACGGTGACCTGCCCGCGCTCGTCGAGCCCGTCCATCATCGACAGGAGCTGTGCGACGACGCGGCGTTCCACGTCACCGGACGTCTCGCCGCGCTTGGGCGCGATGGAGTCGAGTTCGTCGATGAAGACGATGGCCGGCTGGTTCTCCTCGGCATCTTCGAAGATCTCGCGGAGTTGCTCTTCGCTCTCACCGTAGTACTTCGACATGATCTCGGGGCCCGAGATGTCGGTGAAGTACGCGTCGATCTCGTTGGCGACGGCCTTCGCGATGAGCGTCTTGCCCGTGCCCGGCGGGCCGTGAAGGAGCACGCCCTTCGGCGGTTCGATGCCGAGCTGCTGGAACAGTTCGGGGTGCCGCATCGGCAGCTCGATCATCTCCCGAACCTGTTCCAGTTCGCGGTCGAGGCCACCGATATCCTCGTAGGTGATCGAAGGAGCGCCGCCACCGGCCCGCCCGCGGCCCTCACCGCCGACGATCTGTTCGGCGGGTTTCTCCGAGACCGTGACCTCCGTCGAGTCCGTGACGACGACCGTTCCGGAAGGCTCGGTCTTCGCGACCTTCAGGGGTATCTGCTGGCCGCTCATCGAGGAGAACGGGCCGAGGCCGAGCGAGAAGGGGACCTGCTGGCCGGGGGTGACAGCCTGTCCGCTCAGCCGGTCGCGGATGTGCGGCCCGACGTTCCCACGGATCCGGAGGTTCTGCGGGAGCGCGACGGTGATGGCTTTCGCCGGCTTCACGTCCGCCTTCTCGATCTCGACGCGGTCGTCGATACCGACGCCCGCCTCGCCGCGGAGGCGGCCGTCGATGCGGACGATTCCCTTCCCGCTGTCCTCCGGATAGCCGGGCCAGACGCGGGCGACCGCGCGCCCGTCACCACCTTCGATGACGACGTAGTCGCCGTTTTCGAGGTCGAGTTGAGCCATCGCCTCGCGGTCGATGGCGGCGAGGCCGCGGCCGGCCTCGCTCTGCTTCATGGGCTTGACGGTGAGTTTCATCGTTTCACCTCGACGGTGACGACGCCGTTGCTCATAGAAGCACGGGCCTCCCCCTCCGGCAGGTCGAACTCGTACTCGTCGTCGCCGACTACGACGATGGCAGTCCCGTCGAGCAGGTCGATGGACCCGTTGCGACCGGGACCGAGGTCCGCGACGAGGACGACGCGGTCCTCGTACTCGTACTGACGCGCGATGGCGTCTTCGCGACGGGCGAACCGCTCCTGGAATGCAGTCATGCTAACTCTAAGTTAGTTGGTTTAGTATTTAAACTTGTCGCTAAATATCGGGGGGTGTAATAAGTGCTGGAGCAACCGATTGTTTGCGGTTCCGTTCTGTCGGCGAGGCTGGCACCCTCGCTCGTGCTCGCTCGACAGCGCCCGGCTTCAAGATGGGGCCGCCCGAGCGACCGGTATGGAGTACGTCGACCACCACGGGCGGGAGACCGCCTACCGCGCGACCGACTTCGGGGACGGCGCCCCAGTCCTCTACATCCACGGCTCGGGTGGCTATCACCGCGTCTGGACACAGCAGTACGGGCCGGACGGAGTCGGGCCTGCCGCCGCGGTCGACCTGACTGGACACGGGGAATCTGCCGACATCGACCTCGCTGCAGGAATCGAGACGCTGGACGCGTACGCGGACGACGTCGTCGCGGTCGCGGAGGAAACCGGCGCCCGAACCCTCGTGGGTAACTCGTTGGGCGGCGGCGTGGCACTGTGGGTCGCCCTGGAGCGTGACCTCCCACTCGACGCGCTCGTCCTCTGCGGGACTGGGGCCAAACTAGGTGTCGGTGACGACCTCCTCGAGATGCTCGACAGCGCGTTCGAAGCGGGCGTCGAGGCGGTCCACAGCCCGGGGTTACTGTTCCACGACGCCGACCAAGAGACGGTCGAGCGGTCGAAAGAACAGCTGCTTGAGACGGGGGCGAAGGTCACCGCCCGGGACTTCCGCACTTGCGACGCGTTCGACGTACGCGACCGCCTCGACGAGGTCGAGGTCCCCGCACTCGCCATCACGGGCGAGCACGACGGGATGACGCCCCCGTCGTTCACCGAGTACCTCGGCGAGCATCTTCCGAACTGTGAGACGGCGATTCTGGAGGACTGTGCTCACCTCTCGATGGTGGAGCGTCCCGAGGCGTGGAACGAGCAGGTCCGGGCGTTCCTTGCGGACTGATCTCGTTTCTCGTCCTCAGTAGCCTGCTTCAGGCGCCCCGGCGAATTCGGCCACAGACTGATTACCTCTGCCGGTGTCCATGCCGTCAATACGGTGACAGACACGTGAGAGACGAGCGATTTCGGGGGGCCACGTATGAGTGACGCGCCGGTGGATCCTCGCTGCCCGGAGTGCGACGGTCCCATCGGGGTGACCGCGATCTACTGCATGCACTGTTCGGCTGACCTGCGTGACGAACAACGTGCGGCCGACAGCGACGGCGACGAGACGTGGGACGGAACGTCGTCCAGCGCCGAAGACGATTCCTCGTTGCTCGACCCCGACGGAGTACTCGATAATTCGCTGACCGTCGTCGTGGGTATCGTGGGGGGTGCCGTCGCGGGCATCGTGGGCACTGCAGTCCTCGGATTTCTCACCGAGAGCGGCCTCGCCGTCGCGTTCGGTATCGTCGCGTGGCTCTTCGTGACTGCGTACCTCGTGCGCCTCCGGACCGTCCAGGAGACGATATCGAAGAGCGGCTACGCCATCGCGGTCGTCGTCCTGACCGTCCCGTTGCTCGCGTTCAGTCCCGCAGTCGGCGTCGACGGCGGCGCGTCCGCCCGCAGCGATCTGTTCGTCGTCCTGCTGCTGCTCGTGGTCGTCCCCGCAGCCATCGCCGTCGGCATCGGCTGGGTGGCCGGGCGGTTCGTGCCCGAGGAATCGGACGGTGACCGTGCGACTCAGTAGACGTCGTCCAGTTCGTCCTGGTAGTGGCTGTGCTCCTCGGCGGGGAACGCGCCGGACTCGACGTCCTGTTTGTACCCCTCGATGGCCTGTTGCATCTCGCCGCGGACGTCGCCCCACTTCTTGGAGAAGGGTGCCGTCGTCTCCGAGAGACCGATGACCTCGTCGACGGTGAGCACCTGCCCGTCGCAGTCGGGGCCGGCACCGATGCCGATGGTCGGGATGTCGATGGCCTCCGTGACGGCCGCGCCGAGGTTCGCGGGGACGTGTTCGAGGACGAGCGAGAACGCGCCTGCGTCCTCGTGTTCGCGCGCGAGGTCGATGATTTCCCTGGCGGACGCCTCGTCGGTCCCCTGCCGGAACAGCCCGGTCTCGTTCTCGCGCTGGGGCGTGAGTCCGAGGTGCGCTTGCACCGGGATTCCCAGCCGGGTGAGCCGGCGCGTGAGGTCCACGGTATGGTGGCCGCTCTCGAGTTTGACGCCGTCGGCGCCCGCCTCCTTCACCATCCGGCCGCAGTTCTCGATCGCGTCGGCCTCGTCGGCGCCGTACGAGAGGAACGGCATGTCCGCGAGGACGAACGCGTTCTGTGTGCTCCGGGCGACGGCGGCGGTGAGACTCGCTATCTCGTCGACCGTCACCGGGAGGGTCGAGTCGTGGCCCAGTCGGAGGTTGCCGACCGAATCACCGACCAGTACCATGTCAACGCCCGCGGCGTCGACGAGCTCGGCGGTTGGCGCGTCGTAGGCCGTCAGCATCGTGATTGGCGCCACGCCGGCCTTCGCGCGGATGTCCTTGGCCCGCATCATGGTCGCGCTCGGAGTGTCGGGGCAATAAACCCTCCAGTTGACCGCACGACTTTTGTGAGCGATCGGCAGAGACTGCGACGATGCCAATCCGGCGAGCGCCGACCGTCGTGTCGTTCGACGCCGACGTGTTGCTCGAGTCGCTCCTCGAGCGCCTCGGGGACGGCCTACGGACCTTCGCAGAGTACGACCACGGCGACTACCAGGTACTGTACGCGAGCGACCGGCTGCTAGAGGGAGTCGGCGGGGAGGACGCGTTCGCCGAGCTGGCCGACCGCTACTACAACTTCGTCCACCTCGATTTCGTCGAGCGCGAGGTGTTCGCCGACCTCTCGCCCGCTGCAGGTGCGGTCGGCACCTACATCACTCGGCTCGACAACGCGATGTTCGTGCGGTATCTCGTCGGCGACGAAGGCGTGTTCTTCTCGGTCGCCCCCGACACGCACGCCGTCCCGCTGCTCGAACGGCTCGACGAGCTCGTATCGTAACCGCTTACCGCGGGTAGTTCAGAGGTGAGGTATGCCCGAGCGCGTCGAGACGCACGACCCCGAGGGAACTGACTTCGGGTGGGTGATGCAGGTGACGTTCGTCGTCACGATCCTCGTCGGCGCGCCCATCGTGGCCGGCGCGTCCGTGTTCTACCAGCTGCCGACGTGGAGCGCCAAGGCCTCATTCGCCATCCGTGTCGGCGCCATCGTCTGGTTCGTTACCGCAGTCGTCGTGTTCGTAGTCGCCCGCCGCCGGGCCGACGCGTGACTCGATAGCTCTCCAGAGACCTCCTAGAACCGGTTATCTCCTCGGGTCGCCACGAACGAACGGGGAGATGAGCACACTCACGACACTACCGCTCGACCGCGACATCGTCGACGTGGTCGACGAACTCGACGGGGGGGACGCTACCGGAGGTGTACCGGACCCTGACCGCGGCGGGCGCTCGACCCCATCTGCGGGGACAGATGGTGGCGATCCGCTGGCACCGACTGCTCGACGCTGAGGTACTGACACAGCGCGACGGGTCGGTCCGCGTCGCCGACCGCTCGCCCGTCGAGACTCAACACCAGTCCTCGACGTAGCAGAACGCCACGCCGGCGTTCGTCGCACAGACCTCGTCGCTGTCGCTGTCACCGACGAAGACCGCGTTCGCGGGCGGGACGCCCAGCGCCTCGAGCGCCGCCAGCAGGGGCTCGGGGTCGGGCTTCTTCCACGGCCCGGAGTCGCGCCCGACGACCGTCTCGACGTAGCGGTCGAGTCCGTGGCGTTCGAGCGCGATGTGGCACGCGGCCTCGCAGTTCAGCGAGCAGACGCCCACGGGAACGTCGTGCGGGAGCCCGTCGGCTGTCGGGAGGAGCTCGGCCTCACGGGCCCCCGCACGCTCGAACTCGGCGACGACGGCCTCCAGCGCGTCGGCGTGGCCCGTGGCTTCGGCGCGGTCGAACAGCGGCCACACGTCGTCCGCGTCCGGGACCTCGACGCCCTGCTCGCGGAGCGTGTCGGCGACGTCACGTTCGACCTGTTCCCAGTCGACCGGCAGGTGAACGAGCGTGTTGTCGAGGTCGTAGACGACGGCGTCGTACTCCCCTGTCATCAGTCGAGCAGAGTCCGAGCGATGACCTTCTTCTGAATCTCCGACGTGCCTTCGTAGATGGTCGTGATCTTCGCGTCGCGGTACATCCGCTCGACCGGGAAGTCGGTCGTGTAGCCGTAGCCGCCGTGAATCTGGACCGCCTCGTTCGTCACGTCCATCGCGTTCTCGCTCGCGAAGTACTTCGCCATCGAGGCGGCCTGTGCCGGCGGCTCACCGGTGTCGAGCCCCTTCGCCGCGTCGTAGGTGAGGAGGCGCGCGGCCTGCGTCCCGGTCGCCATGTCGGCGAGCTTGTGCCGGATGGTCTGGATGTCGGCGATCGGCTCGCCGAACTGCTCGCGGTCCCCCGCGTACGCTTTGGCCTCATCGAGCGCCGACTGGGCGAGCCCGACGGCCTGCGCGGCGATGGCGACGCGCCCGCCCGTGAGAATCGAGAGCGCCGCGGACAGCCCGCGACCTTCCTCGGTCAGCCGGTAGCGCTCCGGGATGCGCACGTCGTCGAAGATGAGCGTGGTCGTGTCCGACGCCCGGAGTCCGAGCTTCTGCTCTTTCTTGCCGACCTCGAGCCCCTCGACGTCCTTCGGGACGACGAACTGCGTGACGGTTCGGGGGTCCGCCCTGTCGGTCTTCGCGAACAGGACGACGACGTCCGAGCGCTCGCCGTTCGTGATCCACTGCTTCGTGCCGTTGATGACGTACTCGTCGCCCTCTTTCCTCGCCTCGGTCGTCAGCTCCGCGGGGTTCGACCCGCAGTGCGGCTCCGAGAGCGCGAACGCCCCTACCGGTCGACCGTCGACCATCTCGGGGAGGAACTCCTCCTTCACGGGGTCGCTCGCGAACTCGGCGAGACACGAGGTGACGAGCGACTGCACCGACAGGGCGGTCGCGACCGCGAGCTGGCCATACGCCAGCTCCTCGTTGACGAGGGCGTACGTCAGGCCGTCGGCGTCGAGCCCACCGTACTCCTCCGGGATGGTCATCGAGGTCAGATCGAGCTCGGCGAGGCCGTCCCACACCGCCTCGGGGAACGTCTCGGTCTCGTCGGCCTCGCGGGCGGTCGGGCGTACCGTCTCGGCGGCGAACTCCCGTACCGTCTCGCGGATGGCCCTGTGTTCGGGGGAGAGGTCCATGTCCACTCGTGGAAGTGCTCCCGCAAAAATTACCCGCTCGGTGCCGCCGGCGGCGCCCCCGCGCTACGGTCGGAGGAAGTCGAGAACGTCCGCGGCGTCGGCCCCGAGCCCGCCGCCCTGTGCAGCGGTCGGCGAGCCACCGCCACCGCCACCGAACTCGTCGGTGACGTCCGCGACGACCTCGCTGGCGTCGACGCTCCCGTCCGTCGCGACCGCGAGCGTGCCGTCGGGCGAGACGAGCGCGACGACCGCGGCCCGCTCGCCCGCGTGCGCCCGCGCCGCCTCCGAGAGCCCGTTGGCGTCGAGGTCGAGTTCGGCCACCAGCCACGTCGCGTCGCCCCGCTCGACGACGGATGTGACCGACAGCCGGACGCCTGCCAGTTCCGACTGGAGCGCGTCGCGCTCGCCGCGGACGGCATCGAGGTCCGCCAGTACCTCTTCGAGACGCCCTGGCACCGCTTCGGGGGCGACTCCGAGCGTCGCGGCTGCATCGGTAAGCGCACGCTTCTCGGTCGCCCGGTGGTCGATGGCTCGCGGCCCGACCGTGAACTCGACTCTCGTGAGTCCTTCGCCGGGGTTCGACCGTCCGAGTACTGTGACCGGGCCGATTTCGCGCGTGTTGCGGACGTGGGTGCCACCGCAGGCTGCCGTGTCCCAGCCGTCGATGGTGACGACCCGGACTGTCTCGCCCGTGATGCCCTCCTCGGTCTTGGTGTTGAACGCCACGTCGGGGTCTGCGAGCGCAGCCTCGCGGGGGCGCTGCTCCCACGTCACCTCGCGGGAGTCCCAGACTGCGCGATTGACCAGCCGCTCCAGTTCGACGAGCGTGTCGTCGTCGATGTCGGTCGACGTGGTGAGGTCGACGCGGACGCGCTCGTCACTAATGTCGAACCCGCCGTAGCCGAGGTCGTCGAGCAGTCGTCGGCCTGCGCCGTAGAGCGCGTGGCTCGCGGTGTGGGCACGCATACAGTAGCGGCGGAACTCGGGGTCGACGTTCGCGACGACTTGGGTGCCGGCCTCGATGGGTTCGGCGAGCGTGTGGACGACGGTGCCGTCGCGCTTCTGGACGTCCTCGACCGCCACGCCGGCGATGGTGCCGCGGTCGGCCGGTTGGCCGCCGCCTTCCGGGTAGAAGTACGTCTCGGAGAGGACGACCTCGCGGCCGCCTGCGGTCACCTCGGCCTCGAACGTCTGGGTGTAGGGGTCCTCGGGGGCCAGACTCATTGTCGGTAGGTCGGCCCCACGGAAGAAAAGATTACTCGGAGAGCTGGACGTTGAGCCGCTCCTCGATGGCCTCGATGAGCGAGCCGCCGATGCCCGCGCGATTGGCTCGGCCCTGTTCGACCGCGAGGATGTCGGCCTCGTCGACGCCGAGTTCGCCCGCGAGCTCGCCGGGCTGGAGCCCGGCCTCCTGGCGGGCCTCCTCGAGCTTCTCACCGTAGCCGCGCACGAGGTAGGGGAGTGGGTCGTCCTGATAGTCGGTTCCCTCTTCCTCCCAGTGCTTGGGGTCCCCCTTTCGGGCGTCGTCGAGGCGGGCGACGTTCTGTGCGGCCCGCTTCTTCCGGTTCTCCTCGCCACGACTCCCGTCGCCACCCTGGGACGAGGACGACGTCGACTTCGACTTTCCACCACCCTCGCCGTGTCGCGCGCAGTCGGCGCAGACCTGGAGACGCGCCCCGGCGACGGTCGTCTCCCGGAGCTTCCCCGACTCCGTGCCGCACAGCTCGCAGCTGTCGGCGTCGTCGGAGCCCACGCCGCCGGTCGAGTATTTCGCCATACGCCTCTATAGCTCGCGGCCCGTACTTCAACCCCGCGTTCGCCGCAGTCGTGCGGGGACCGTGCGAAGGTGTTGCGACCGACCGACGGAACGAAAGCCCTTTTACCCAAACCCGGATACGAGCTAATGCACACACGACACAGCGTGCGTGGGTAGCCAAGCCAGGCCAACGGCGCAGCGTTGAGGGCGCTGTCCTGTAGAGGTCCGCCGGTTCAAATCCGGTCCCACGCACTGCGCAGGTGGGTTCGCCCACCGTACACAGTGCGGGTGCTCGTCCTCTGGACAGCACCCACGCATCATCCTACCGACGCAACGACCCGAAAGCGGTTGCACTTTTACGTAGAGGTCCGCCGGTGAGCGGTCGGCTCGCCGACCGCGAACGCCGTCGTGGAGCGAAGCGGAACGACGGAAGTTCAAATCCGGTCCCACGCACTGCGCAGGTGGGTTTCACCCACCATACACAGTGCGGGTGCTCGTCCTCTGGACAGCACCCACGCATCATCCCTACCGGAACTACAGCACGGAGCGACGGCACTGGTCGCCGTCACAGGTGGACCTTTCACCGAGCCCTGTCTACCACCGGGCATGCAGAAGTACGCCCGTGACCGCGTGCCCGAACTCACGGCGCTGTTGACCGCTGTCTCGCTCGCGCTGGTGTTCGGGGCGGTACTCGGCGTCGTGCCGACGCCCCCCCGCGCGCCGACAGCAGTCCTCGATGCCATTCCTGCAGTGAACGCCGTCATCAGCCTCGGCGCGATCGTCGCTATCGTGACCGGCTGGCGGGCTATCCGTCGCGGTGACGTCGGTCGGCACCGAGCTTCGATGCTCACCGCGTTCGGGCTGTTCGCGCTGTTCCTCGTGCTGTATCTCTACCGTGTGAGCATCCTCGGCCCGAGCGACTTCCCGGGGCCCGAGCTCGTCTACTCGTACGTCTACCTCCCGTTCCTCGCGATACACATCCTGCTGGCAGTCGTCTGTATCCCGCTGCTGTTCTACGTCTTGCTTCTGGGGCTGACGCGACCAGTCGAGGCCATCTATGAGACCAGTCACCGCCGGGTCGGGCGCATCGCGGCGTCCCTGTGGCTCGTCTCGTTCACGATGGGCATCGCCGTGTTCCTCATGCTGTACGTCGTCCCGTGGTAGGATTCGGTGGCCAGTCGTCGGCGGTTGGCACGACGTCGACTTCAATCGGACTCGCAACACTCGTCCGATAGCGTTCGCGCGCGGCGGGCCGCGCGCTCACCACGTCAGTCGTCGGCTGGTGCTTCGCCCTCGATGACGGGGCGGTCGACCTCGCGGTCGGTGGCCTCGCCCTCGATGTCGTAGGGGTACTCGCCGGTCACACAGCCGAGACAGAGGTCCGCGCGCGACTCCTCGAGTGCCCCGGCGACCGCGTCGATGGAGAGGTACGCCAGTGAGTCGGCGGCGATTTCCTCGCCGATCTCCTCGGTCGTCTTGTCCGACGCGATGAGTTCCTCGCGGGTCGCCATGTCGATGCCCATGTAGCAGGGCGCGACGATGGGCGGTGCGCCGATGCGCATGTGGACCTCCTCTGCGCCGACGTCCTTGAGGAGCTGGACGAGCTGGGTCGAGGTGGTGCCGCGGACGATGGAATCGTCGATGACGGTGACGGTCTTCCCCTCGACGACGTCGCGGATGGGGTTGAGCTTCAGGCGCACGGCGCGCTCACGGGCGTCCTGCGTCGGCATGATGAACGTCCGGCCGACGTAGCGGTTCTTCATCAGCCCCTCGGCGAACTCGACGCCGGCACCGTCCTCCTGTGCGGCCTCGGCGTAGCCCGAGGCGAACGCGCGTCCGGAGTCGGGCACGGGCATGACGACGTCGGAGTCGACGCCCGACTCCTCCCAGAGCGCGCGGCCGAGGTCACGGCGCACGTCGTACACGAGCGAGCCGTCGATGCGAGAGTCGGGCCGGGCGAAGTAGACGTGTTCGAAGAAGCAGTGGGCCGTCCGCTCGCGTTCGAACAGGCGATAGGAGTCGAAGCCACTCCCGTCGGGCTGGAGGACGATGAGTTCGCCCGGCTCCACGTCGCGGACGAGTTCGCCGTCGAGGACGTCGATGGCGGCGGACTCCGAGGCGAGCACGTAGCCGTCGTCGATGGAGCCGATACAGAGCGGGCGATTGCCCTCCGGGTCGCGCACGCCGAGGACGGTGTCGTCGTGCATGATGGTCAGCGAGTAGGAGCCGTGGATGCGACTCATCGTGCGCTTCACCGCGCGCACGAGGTCGGCTTCGAGGAGGTTCCGCGCGAGGTCGTGGGCGATGACCTCGGTGTCGCCGTCGCTGGTGAACGCGTGGCCGAGCGCCGCGAGCTCGTCGCGAATCTCTCCGGCGTTGACGAGGTTGCCGTTGTGGCTCAGGCCCAGCGAGCCGGATTTGAACGAGACGGAGAAGGGCTGGGCACACGAGGAGTCGACCGAGCCCGCCGTCGGGTAGCGGACGTGGCCGATGCCGACGTTGCCCGCGAGCCCATCGAGGTCGGCCTCGGCGAAGGCGTCACCGACGAGCCCCATGTCGACGTGGTCGTGCTGCTGGAAGCCGTCGTGCGTGACGATGCCGGCGGACTCCTGTCCGCGATGCTGGAGCGCGTACAGCGAGTAGTAGAGCGGTCGTGCCGCGTCGCGGCCGTCGAGGGAGACGCCGACGACGCCACACTTCTCCCGTGGCCCGGAGTGGGTCATCAGGAGTAGGTGTCGACCGGATGGGCAAAAACCTTCGTGGTTGTGCTCAGTAGCGGGTGCACACGTGCCTGCATATGCACAATCGTGGATGTGGTCTGCGGGCCTGCGATTCGTGGCGCCAGTCGGAGCGGAGCATCATCTAGCGCAGAGAGGGCGGTGACGTGGCGCGACGAACGCGTTGCTCACCGGTCTGGAGAGCGCAGAGAACCGCGCGGATTAGTGGTCGCCGGACTTCGACTGCCAGGCGTACTGTCGTCGCTTCGCGGACTTGCCGAAGCCACAGGAGGCACAGACCTTCTTCCGGCTGTGGTAGGACTTCTCGCCGCAGCGTCGGCACTTGACGTGCGTCGTCTTGTTCTTCTTCCCCTGCGATGGAGTACCTGCTCCGGTCATGGTTGTATCGAGACGACGTTATCGCCGCGGATAATCGTTGTGTTCTCACCTTCGATGACGAGGTTCATGTGCTGGTCATAGCCGGTGAGGGTGCCGGAGACGTTGGTGTCTCCTTTCAGCGTCACCGTCACCTCCTCCCCGAGAGTGGCCTCCAGCACGTCGAGCGGTCGGTCAGCCATACCCCTATCGCGTAGGCGGGCGGGCATAAATACACCGACAGCGTGGCGCGACCATCGGGAGCGCCACGATTATGCGAGCGGGGAGCAGCGCGACCCGTGAGCAGGACCGACGGGAGCGGCACGGGATTGTGAGCGGCGAACGGGACAAAGCCCTCGTCCCGTGTCAGCGACGACTCACCCTGGTGTCGAGGCGACTTGCCGCTCCCACGCCAGGCGGAGCCCCCGACCGAGAACGAAGCCGGCGGTTCCGAGCATCACACCCGCGAGAAGGCCGACCTGCATGGTGGTGCCGAGTCGGCCGGAGAGGCCGCGGTAGAGCGTGTCACCGCCCGCCGTGCCAGCGGTCGTGAACGGCCACCACACCACCGCGAACGGGACCCCCTCGGCGATCCACGTCCAGACCAGCCCACCGCCGTACGCGCCGACGAGAATTGCCGGGAGCGTGTAGAGCAGCACGACTGCCCAGTAGCCGAGAGAGAACGACGGGAACGGCGGCTCGACCGGGAGCGAGAGCGTCCAGCCGATCGCCGCCGCCAGCAAGGCCAGCGCAATCGCGAGAACCGCGCCGCGTTCGGTGCCGAACAGGATGGTTCTGCCGTCCATGTGCGTGCGAGTGTCAGACCTCGACGTGGAACGGCGCGAACTCATCTGCCCGTGCTGCGAACGCGCCCATCAGTTCCGCGACCTCGTCCAAGTCGTCGGTGTCGATGACCTCGACCGGCGTGTGCATGTAGCGGTTGGGCAGCGAGATGTTGAGCGTCGGAACTCCCGACCGCGAGGTGTAGAACACGTCCGCGTCCGTTCCGGTGGTGATGCCGTCCGCAGAGAGCTGGACACCGATGTCCTCGCCACGTGCGACGGCCCGGACCGCCTCGACGACGACCGGGTGGTTCGACGAGCCCCGGCCGACGACCGGCCCCGAGCCGAGTTCGACGCTCGACCCCTTGGTGCTGGGTGCCTCTGGGGTGTCCGTCGCATGCGTCACGTCCGTGGCGAGAGCCACGTCCGGGTGGAGGTCGAAGCCGACCATCTTCGCACCCTGGCGACCGACCTCCTCCTGTACCGTGGAGACGGCGTACACCGTCGCGCTGGCGTCGCGTTCGGCGGCACGCCGTAGCCCCTCCGCGGCCGCCCAGATGCCCGTCCGGTTGTCCATCCCGCGGGCGGCGACGAGGCTCCCGGCGAGGTCCTGTACCTCCGTGTCGAAGGTGATGGGGTCGCCCACCTCGACGAGGTCGCGGGCTTCCTCCTCGTCTGCGGCCCCGATGTCGACGTGCATCTCCGTGATGTCGCTGTGGTCGTCGTCCGCGGGGTCACGGAGGTGGATGGCGACCTGCCCGACCACGCCCGGGACGGGGCCATCGCGGCCGTGGACGGTGACGTACTGCCCCCGCGTGACCGTCCGGTCTGCGCCACCGACGCGCGTCAGCTTCAGGTGGCCGTCGTCGGTCACGTCGCGAACCATCAGGCCGATCTCGTCGCCGTGCCCGCCGAGCAGCACGTCGAGGTCGCCGTCGCCCTCGTAGACGGCGATGGCGTTGCCGTAGTCGTCCGTCCGAACCTCGTCTGCGAACGTCTCGACGTAGTCGAGCCAGACCCGCTGGCCGGCCGTCTCGAACCCCGAGGGGGTGGCCGTCGCGAGCAGGTCGTCGAGGAACGCCCGTCGGTCGTCGTCCATACCGGTCGCTGGGACGGCGCCCCGAAGGCCGTTTTGGTCACCGAGTGAACACGCCTAAGTTCGTGCTCGTCGATACATCGTCCATGGCGAAGTTCACGTTCCTGGAAGTTCACCTCGACGGCGCGAAGTTCACGGCGAACGCTCCCGGCGGCAAAATCGAAGAGCCCGACGAGGAACCCGAGGTCTCGGTCGGCGAGGTCGGCGACGAGGCGTCGTCGTCGGGCAAGGGGAAGTGGGTCGCGGCGCTCGTCGGCCTGCTGTTCCTCGTGGCCGTCGCCGCCGTCGCGAAGAAGAAACTCGGTGGCGACGCCGACGACCCCGAGATTCCGGAGCTCGCGGACCGCGAGTAACGGGCGTACCGGTCCTCAACCTACAGCGCGTCTATCATTCCCGCGACGTAATCGACCTCGTCGCGGTTGACGCCGTGGCCGAACCCCTCGTAGATGCGCTCTTCGACGTCGGCGCCGAGCGACTCGAAGGTGTCACGCGTCTCGTGGACGCGTTCGAGCGGGATGTGTGGGTCGACGTCCGAGCAGCCGAGGAACACCGGTGTCCCCTCCATGTCCCCCTCGTACTCGGCGAGCGTCTCGCCGATGAGCCCGCCCGAGAGCGCAACCACCCCACCGTACCGCGTGGGATGGGTCGCCGCGTACTCGGTGGCGAGACAGCCACCTTGCGAGAATCCCAGTATCATCACGGAGTCGGCGTCGATACCGGCCTCACTCGCCTGCCCGACGATGCGGTCGATGGCGTCGAGGCCTGCGGTGCGGCCGGGCTCGTTCTGTTCGACGGGAGCGAGGAACGACTGGGGATACCACTCGTTCATCGTCGCCTGCGGCGCGAGATAGGCCACATCGTCGCGCGAAAACTCCTGGTGCATCGCGAGGATGGAGTGGGCCGTCGCCCCGCGGCCGTGGACCAGCACGACCGCCGCGTTCGCCTCGTCGAGCGACGCGCCCGCGGTTCGTGGTTCGGCAGTGTGGAGGTCGCTCACTGTGCGGCCCCCGTGTCGAGTTCCAGCGGTGGGAGTTCCGCCTCGATCCGGTCGCGGTCCTCGGCCAGCCACGGTGGGAGTTTGAGTTCCTCGCCGAGCGCCTCGGCCGGTTCGTCGCGGTCGAATCCCGGTACTTCGGTGGCGAACTCGAACAGGATGCCGTTGCGCTCGCGGAAGTAGATGGAGCGGAAATACTGCCGGTCCTTCTGCTCGGTCACGTCGAACCCCTGGTCGCGGAGCGCCTCCTGCCACGCGAACTCCGCGTCGTCGTCCGCGACGCGGAACGCGACGTGGTGGACGGTCCCGACGCCCGGTCGCCCTCCGACGTCGGTCTCGACGAGGTCCACGACCACGGCCGTCTCACCGCTGGCTTCGTAGCGGGTGCGGTCGCTCTCTTCGGCCACGCGCTCGTACCCCATGGTCTCCAGCAGCGTAGCGGTGGGCTCGGCCTCGTGGACCGCGAGGGTGACGCCGTAGAACCCACGGATTGCGTACGCCTCTGGAACGACCTCGCCCCAGGGCTCGACCGTGGTCTCCTGGGTCGAGGCGACGAGTTCGTACTCGAGGCCGTCGGGGTCGCGGAACGCCAGCACGCGCTCGTCGAGTCTGTCCTCGGGCGCGTCGTACTCGACGCCGTGGTCGTCGAACCGCTCGACCCAGTAGTCGAGGCTCCCCTCGGGGACGTGGAACTGCGTCGTCTGGACCTGCCCCGCGCCGACACGGCCCGGGCGGCCGTCCTCGAACGGGAAGAACGTGAGCGCCGTCCCCGGTTCCCCGACCTCGTTCCCGTAGTAGAGGTGGTACGTCGTCACGTCGTCGAAGTTGACCGTGCGCTTGACGAGCCTGAGGCCGAGAACCTCGGTGAAAAAGCGGTAGTTCCGGGCCGGGTCCCCCGCCACGCTGGTGACGTGGTGGAGCCCCTCGATTGGTGCTGTCGCCATGTTACCTGGTTAAGGGACGAAACTTCATAAGGACTCGCGGACAACGATGTCAGCAGGTAACAGCAATGTCATCCGACGAGCGCTACAGCGAAGAGGCCTGTGTCGTCATCGACTCGCTCGAACAGATCGGGTCGCAGTGGCGGCTCATCGTCCTGCACGACCTGCAGGAGGGCGAGAAGCGGTTCAACGAGTTGAAGCGGTCCACGGATGCGTCCTCGCGGACGCTCTCGCGGGTGCTCGACGACCTGAAGGAGATGGGGTTCGTCAATCGTCGTCTCGAAGAGGACGCCCCCGTCGCCACCTACTACTCGCTGACCTCGAAGGGGGAGTCGCTCGGCCCCGTCTTCGAGGCCATCGAGAACTGGGCGGAGGACTGGCTCGACCCCGACGAGGAGAGCCTCATCGCCGCCGACGGCGGCTCAGAGGCCGAGTAACTCGCGCATCGGTGCGGCCCGAAAGCCCTTGTCGGGGGACGCCGAGTTCGCGCGTATGCATCCGTCCCCGCATCCCAGCCACGGCTTCTTCCGCGTGACCGTGGCGTTCGGCTGCTACGTCCTCCTCGTCGTCGGATTCGCCCTCGTCCTCCAGCGACTCGGCCTGTCACAGGGGCTCCTGATGGCTGCCACGCTCGTCGCCGCGGTCGCGGTGCTCGCCGTGGTGCTCCCGCTGTTCCGCCGACTCACGCCGCAGCGGGCGGGCGATTCCTGAGCGACGCTCCGGAGAGTAACGGTCGGAAGGCCTATACGCCGAACGCCGAAACGTCTGCTGTGAGTCTCTATCGCGTGGTGCGGGCCGTCGCGGAGAGTTCGGGCGACGGGCCCATCGACTGGACGGCCGCTGCGGAGGCCGCGAAGGCGGGGACCGACCCTGGCAGTGTGAACCTCACCGAGGCGCAGCGGGCGGGCTACGCGGGTGACGTTCGCGACGCACGGAGCCGCATCCGCGAAGTCGCTGCTGTCGACTTCGACCTACCCGACACCGTCGAGGTCCAGCACCGCCACCACTGGATCGACGCCAACGTCGCCACCTTCCGGCGCGTGATGTCCCCCCTGGAGAACGAGACCGGCCTCGTCCCCGGGCTCGCCCGGACCGTCAACACCGGAACCATGGGGCTGATGCTCGGATTCCTCGCGAACAACGTCCTCGGGCAGTACGACCCCCTGTTGCTCGCGGAGGGTGACGACCACGCGCTCTACTTCGTCCACCCCAACATCCAGCGGGTCACGGGCCTCCTCGACGTCGACGAGGAGCGGTTCCGCCGCTGGATCGCGTTCCACGAGGTCGCCCACGCCGCGGAGTTCGGGAGCGCACCGTGGCTCTCGACGTACCTCGAAGACCAGATGCAGGCAGGTATCGGCGCGCTCACCGAGGGGCGCTTCGACCGCGACGCCCTCCACGAGCTGAACGTCGCGATGACTGCCGTCGAGGGCTACGCCGAACTCGTCATGGACCGCGCGTTCGACGAGGAATACGACGATCTCCGGCGCAAACTCGACGAGCGCCGACAGGGACAGGGTCCCATCGCCAAGCTCGTCCGCCGCCTGCTCGGCCTCGGAATGAAGCGTCGACAGTACGAGCGCGGCAAGGAGTTCTTCGACCGCGTGGCCGACGAACGCGGCGTCCACGGCGCGAGCGTCGTCTGGGAGAAAGCGGAGTACCTCCCGTCCGACGAGGAACTCACGCACCCCGAGAAGTGGTTGGCGCGCGTCCCGGCGTAAGTCGCCGGCGACGCAACTACGCTATTCGTACAGCGGGAACGCGTCCGTCAGCTCGTCGATTTCTGCGGCGGCCTCGGCTTTCACGTCCGCGTCGTCAGGCGCGTCGACGACGCGGGCGATGAGGTCACCGACCTGTTCCATCTCCTCGGTGCCCATTCCGCGCGTGGTCAGCGCGGGCGTGCCGGCACGGATGCCCGAGGGGTTGAACGGCGACCGCGTCTCGCCGGGCACGGTGTTCGCGTTGAGCACCAGTCCGACCTCCTCGAGCGCCTCCTCCGCGTCGCCACCGGTGGTGTCCGGGTGCGAGGGGCGGAGGTCCACGAGCACGAGGTGGGTGTCGGTCCCTCCCGAAACGAGTTCGAAGCCGTGGCCTTCGAGTGTCTCACCGAGCACCTTCGCGTTCTCGACGACCTGTGCGGCGTAGTCGTCGAACTCCGGTTCGAGCGCCTCCTTGAAACCGACGGCCTTGCCGGCGATGTTGTGCATGAGGGGACCGCCCTGCCCGCCGGGGAAGACGGCCTTGTCGATGTCGTCGGCGTACTCCTCGCTCGTCATGATGATGCCGCCACGGCCCGCACGGATGGTCTTGTGCGTGGAGCCGGTGACGAAGTCGGCGACGCCGACCGGCGACTCGTGGACGCCGCCGGCGACGAGGCCGGTGATGTGTGCGATGTCGGCGAGGTGGAGCGCGCCGACCGCGTCGGCGGTCTCCTGCACGCGCTCGAAGTCGACCTCTCTCGGGTAGGCGGAGTAGCCCGAGACGATGATGTCCGGCTCGAACTCCTCGGCCTGCGCGTGGAGCCCCTCGTAGTCGATGTAGCCCGTCTCCTCGTCCACGACGTACTGCTCGACCTCGTAGAGCTGGCCCGTGAAGTTTGCGGGGTGGCCGTGGCTGAGGTGCCCGCCGTGGTTGAGGTCGAGCGAGAGGATCTTGTCGCCAGCGTCGAGCATCGCGAGGTAGACGCCCATGTTCGCCTGCGTCCCGGAGTGGGGCTGGACGTTGACGTGCTCGGCACCCCACAGCTCCTTCGCGCGGTCGATGGCGAGCTGCTCCACCTCGTCGGCGTACTCACAGCCGGCGTAGTAGCGCTTGCCGGGGTAGCCCTCGGCGTACTTGTTCGTGAGCGCCGACCCCTGTGCCTCCAGCACCGCGGGGGAGACGTGGTTCTCGGAGGCGATCATCGCCAGCGTGTCGCGCTGGCGCTGGAGTTCACCGTCGAGGGCGTCGGCGACCGCCGGGTCGGTCTCGCGAACCGTCTCGTAGTTCATACACGAGAGTGCGGCTCGTCGGCCAAGAATCTACCCGTCTGCGGCAAGCCAGTCGGCCCTCCGTACCGGCCCGTAGGTCTTTAACCGAGGAGGCGAATACTCCGCCGTCAATGGTTGAATGGGGGCGAACGGGCGAAACCATCACCGCGACTGGTCGTGCCGGCGAGGTGCACCTCACGACGGTCGACTGGACCCCGACGCCCCCTGCCCGACAGCTCCCGTACCCTGTTGACGCGGCGCTCGCCGGGCGGGTCGCCGCCCTCGACCTCCCGTCCGGCGCCGCGACACTCGACGACGGCTCCGGCCCCCGAGCTGTCACGAACGGCGACGTGAACGTGGCGGAGGCGCTCGTCGCCGTCGACGCGGCAGTCGAGACGTTCGTTCGATTTGGCGGCGCTGCGACGCTCGACACCAGTGGCGACGGCCTCACGCTCCGATTCGACAGCGAAACGCCGGTCTCGCTCGGGTTCCGCGACGACCGCGACGACCCCGATTCGATCACGGTTCCGCCGACGCCGGCCGGACTCGCGGCGGCCGTCACCACGGCGGGCGGCGACCTCGCCCCCCTCGGTCCAGAGCGGTCACGCCCCGTACGTCGGCCGCATCCACCGCTCGTCAGCTTCGACGAGGGGGCAGCGTCTCCCGAAACCGAGCGGTCGCTTGTGCTCCGCGTCCCCGACGACCTGGAGCACGTCCTCGTGGCCGCGCCGTTCGCCTACTACCTCGGGGCCGAACTGGTGACGGAGTCGCGGACGGCGCCCCTGCTCGAAGCCGCGGGCATCGGCTTCGAGCGACCGTACGGGACGCTTCCGACGTTCGCGTCGGAGGTCGCTGCCGACGTCCGTCGCGCCTTCTACTTCGACTGTCTCGCCCGCGAATCGCCCGCGGGCCACGACGTCGACCGGTCTCCCCTCTCGTCGCTCGGGCTCGACGCCGCGAGCGTCCGCGAGGTGTCGCCGGCCGTCCGATACGCGACGTATCTCGACGCACCGGTCGACGCCATCGACCTGCCCGCGTGGCACCTCTCGACGTACGTCGACCCGACGTACGAGCACGCGCGGTCGGTCCCCTACCTGCTGGACCGGCTCTCACTGGTGTATCCGGCCGAGGCGTCGGAACTCGAACCCCGCGACCTGCTCGAACGTTCGCTCGACGACTTCTTCCGCGGCGAGGTGGTTTCCGTCTCGCCAGTCGACCCGGACCTCGGGGTCGGCACGTCGCACGCGTGGCTCGCCGCTGGTGAGCCCGTCGAGGCATTCAAGACGACGACGCGCGCCCACGAGAACCGGCTGGCGACGCGCCCTGAGGGGGACGTAACCGTCGCCGTCGTAGTGAACGACCCGGAGATGGCGCCCGAACTGACCGTCGCCGACACCTACCGGGACGCGCCGTTGCCGCTGTCGGTGCACGTCCACGAGTCCCTGCGCACGGACGACCTCGCCGCGGTGCTCGAACGGGACGTGGACTTCCTCCACTACGTCGGCCACTGTGAGGTCGACGGGCTCAGATGTCCGGACGGCCACCTCTCGGCCAGCTCACTCGCCCGCTCGGGGGCGACCACGTTCTTCCTGAACGCCTGCGGCTCCTACCACGAGGGGGAGACGCTCGTCGAGAAGGGGAGCGTCGCGGGCGGCGTCACGCTCGACAAGGTGCTCAACGAGCAGGCGACTCGCGTGGGGACTGCGTTCGGTCGGCTGCTCGTCCACGGGTTCGGCATCGACCGCGCGCTCTCGCTCGCCCGCCGACGCATCATGATGGGCCAGGACTACGCCGTCGTCGGTGACGGGACGTTCGCGCTGACGCCGACGTGTGGCGACCCCGCCGTCGTCGAGGTCGACCGGCTCGACTGCGACAGGTTCGGCGTCGAGTACGCGGTCGCCTCCACGCGCGCTGCCGGCGCCACCTACCGTGACCCGCTCACGGATCGCCAGCGACTCTACGGGACGAGCGAACGGGCGGTCGTCGACCGGTCGACACTCACCGCGCTGCTCGAACGGGTCCACGCGCCCGTCGTCTTCGACGGTGACCTCCGATGGTCGGAACGCCTCAGGGACGAAATCGGGTCCGAAACGGCCCATTGATGGACAACTCACGGAGTGAGGGGCAGGTCGAATTTATATAGTTAGGCGACCTTTTCACGGAATAAGGCCACTAATATTAACTCCGGATTGGCCACATTACAGCTATGACCATGGAAGGAAACTTACTGGAACGAACGGTCGCCGATGTCCTCGACGAAGCACTCGCCGCGGCCGACGAGGAGCTGTTCGTCGTGAACCCCTCGACTGACACGCTCACCGAACTGCTCGACGTACTCGACGCCGACGACGGCCCGACCGTGACGGTGCTCGCGAAACCCGCCGTCCTGAAGGACGTGACGGAGGACTTCAAGCTCGCCAGCACGGCCGCGGACCTCCGTGACGCCGGCCGACTCTCGGTCCTCGAGTACGAATCGAACGACAACACGCTGCTCGTCACGCCCGACTCCGTCGTCGCCGTCGTCGCTGCCGGCGACCACGTCGCGGGGCTCGTCACCGACGACGCCACGTTCATCGAGGGCGCGTACGCGCAGTACCGCGACGTCGCCGACGAGGCCGAGCCGTTCGGCCTCCGCACCCCTGGCATCAACCGGGTCCGCGACTCGCTGCGCAGCAGTCTCGGCGACCGGACCGCCGAGGACTTCGACGGCGTCCTCGCGTCGCTCGAAACCGCCCGCGGTGACGGCGACGGCCTCGACGAGGTCACCATCTCGCTGCTCGTCGCGGCGAAGAACGAGGAGCTCCTCTACGACATCTCGAAGTGGGGCGAGGACGTGGGTATCGCCTCGAAGGCGACGTTCTCGCGCACCAAGACCCGCCTCGAGGACAAGGGCCTCATCGACACCGAGAAGGTCCCCATCGACGTGGGCCGCCCGCGGCTCCGCCTCAAACTCGGCGACGACCGTCTCAAGGGCGCGAGCAACGACGAACTCGCCTCCGTGGCGCAGTCCGTCCTCGCGAAGTAACACTCTCGATTTCCTCTCTGGGGGGTTTTTCTCTCGTCCGCCACACCGATGAGCCATGCACGTCGGAATCGTCGGGGGCGGGGTCGCAGCCGACGCCGTCCGCGCTGGCGTCGAGAACGCCGCGAGCCGGGTCTCGTCGGTCGGCCCGGACGCGGTCGGACAGGTCGATCTCGCGGTCGTCGTCGGGCCGGTCGGCGCACCGGGGTTCGAGACGGCCAACAACGCAGCGCGGCAGGCGAACACCCCGTGGCTCGCCGTCGAACTGGGGGGCATTGGGGGGCACGGTCTCGCTGAGGTCGAGGCCGCGGTCTCAGGATTCGCGCCCGAACAGGGCTGTTTCGACTGTCTGCAGACGAGAGTCGCCGCAACCACCGAGGAGCCCGTCGAGGAGACGCCAGACGACGCGGACGCCCGGTTTGCCGGCGCCATCGCGGCCCGCGAGACGGTCCGACTGCTGGCGGGCGACGCCTCGCCCGTCCTCGGGGGAGTCATCGAGATTCCCCATCAGCAGCGACGGTTCCTCCCCGTTCCGGGCTGTGGCTGTGACTCGTCGCGCGACCCGAGCCTCGACCGGACGCACACCCCTCGTGACCTCGATGCCGCGCTCTCGGCGGCCGAACTCGCGCTCGACCCCCGGGTGGGCGTCGTCACCGAGGTGGGCGAGGCCGAGTCGTGGCCCGCACCGTACTACCTCGCGACGCTCGCGGACACGTCCGGGTTCTCCGATGCGACCGCCAGTTCCGCAGCCGCAGGTGTCTCGCCCGACTGGGACGCCGCGTTCATGAAGGCGCTCGGCGAGGGGCTCGAACGCTACGCCGCCGGCGTCTATCGGACGGGGGACTTCGAGCGCGCGGTCGCGGACGAGCTTCCGGCCGCCGTCTCGCCCGACACGTTCGTCACGTCGCCACGGTTCGACCCCGCGAGCGACGACCCGCTGTTCTGGACGCAGGGCGAACACCTCGGCTCGGGGACGACGGTCCACCTCCCTGCGGAGTTCGTGGTCTTCCCGCCGCCGAACGTCCGACATCGCCCGGCCATCACCACGGGCCTCGGGCTCGGCAACGGTGGGGTCGAGGCCATTCTCTCCGGGCTGTACGAGGTCGTCGAGCGCGACGCCGCGATGCTCGCGTGGTACTCGACGTTCGAGCCGCTCGGTCTCGACGTTCGGGGGGCGGGATTCGAGACCCTCACTCGGCGGGCCCGCTCGGAGGACCTGTCCGTGACCGCCCTCCTTCTGACGCAGGACGTCGACGTACCAGTCGTCGCCGCGTGCGTCCACCGCGACGGCGACTGGCCGCGGTTCGCCGCCGGCATGAGCGCGGACCTCGACCCCGTCGCGGCCGCGACCGGGGCGCTCGAAGAGGCGCTCCAGAACTGGATGGAGCTCCGGGGGATGGGTCGTGACGGCGCGACCGAGGAGTCGGGAGCCATCGGCCACCACGCCGACTTTCCGGACTCGACCCAGCAGTTCGTGAGCCCCGAGACGATCATCCCGGCGTCGTCGGTCGGCCCGGACGAGTCGTTCGAGGGTGAGGCCGAACTCGCGGAACTCGTCGCGCGGGTGACGGACGCGGGGCTCGACCCCTACGCCAGCCGGCTGACGACGCGCGACCTGGAGTCGCTGGGGTTCGAAGCCGTCCGGGTCGTCGTGCCGTCGGCCCAGCCGCTGTTCACCGACGATGCGTACTTCGGCGAGCGCGCCGAGCGCGTCCCCGAAGAGTTAGGATTCGAACCGCGACTCGACCGCGAGCACCACCCGTTCCCCTGAACGTTCGACGCTGAGGGCTCAGATGCCGAACGTCGCCCTGAGCATGTCGCGGGTGCCGGGGCCGAGCCCGACCGCGAGAATCGCCACGAGCAGGAGCACCGCGTAGCGGGGTTCTTCCTCGAAAATCTGCTCGTCGAACACCCAGACGACGGCCGTGGCCGCCACGAGTTTCACGACGAGGAACAGCCACGAGGTGCCGATGACCGCCGACAGCCACTCGGGCTGGACGCCCTCGGTGAAGGAGATGATGAAGCGGTTGACGGGGTGTTTCGCGCTGTACTCGACGGGGATGCCGAGCGTGCCGATCCAGTCGGCGGCGATGACGTTCGCGACGCCGTCGACCGCGTGCCCGAAGATGACGACGAGCCCGATGAGCCCCGTGCCCGCGTTGATCTCGGGCTTGTAGCGGTCGATGGCACGGTAGAGCACCACGGCGAGGAGGGCGGCGATGCCGAGCGTCACGAGCGTCATCTGCGGGTAGAAGCCGGCGCCGTCGATGGCGCCCGCGAGCGCCGTCGGGACGAAGTAGAGGAGGAAGCCGACGGTGACGACGACGGTGAGCCAGCCGATGGCGAACAGCGGGCGGTCGTAGCCGTCGACGTAGCCGCGATTGCTCGCGTACACGGTCACGACGAGCGCCGCGAGCGTGACGAAGAAGACGGTGAAGTAGATGATGGGCGAGATGATGAGCGTGTTCCACGGGTAGGTGAGGATGGCGTCGACGCCCTGCGGGACGGCGTCGTTGGCGTCCTCGACGACGCGGAGCGCCCCGCCGAAGAACATGAACGGGACGAGCGCGAAGAACAGCGTCTTCGTCCGGCCCACGTCCAGCCGCTCCAGCAGGTCGAGGAGCCCCACGAGGAAGAACACCAGCGTGACGGCGTAGCCGACCTCGGAGACGAGGGTGTAGCCGGGCTCGGCGACGACCGTCCCACCGCTGTCGGCGGCCACACAGCTCGACTGTGAGTAGAGGAGCTGCGGGCCGCCCGGCTGCATCACCGCACAGGCCGCGTTGTTCGCGTCGGCGAACACCGGCCCCCAGAAGTAGTGCCAGAGGAACCGGTCCCACACCAGTTCCGGAGCGACGAGGACGCCGAGAGCGAGCGCAGCGACGACGCCCAGGAACGTCGCCAGCCACGCCTGCCCCCGGTTCCAGCCGAACGGATTGGGGATGAAACTCGACTCGGTCGAACTCGACATATCGAGAGAGCCGGTTTCCGCGGGGGAAAACGTTCCGATGGCCTGCGTCTCGACCGCCAGACCGCCCGGAGCTGGTCAGGGGGCGATGTTCCGCGCCGCCTCCAGGAACTCGGCGTGCGCCTCACCGTTCGACGCCACCAGCCCCTCGCTCGCGTGCGTCCACCGCTCGCCGTCGAGTCCCGTGACGACGCCGCCGGCCTGCTCGACCATGAACGAGCCGGCGACTGTGTCCCACGGATTCGCATCGACGTTCGTCACCGCACCCTCCAGCTGGCCTGAGGCGACCATCGAGAGGACGAGCTGGGCGCTGCCGATGCGCCGGATGTCCGCGAACCGCTCGACCAGTTCCCGGCAGGCGGCGGCGTACTCGTCGCGGCGGTCCAGTTCCCACCAGATGGTCGGCGTGACCGCGAACGTCTCGGGGTCCGTGCGGTCGCTCACGGTCACCGGCTCGTTGTTCAGGTACGTGCCGTCGGCGTCGGCCGTGAACACGTCCCCGAGGACGGGCGCGACGTTGGCTGCGGCGACGGCCTCCCCATCCCGAACGGCGGCGACGCTCGTCACCCACAGCGGCATCTCGCGGACGAAGTTGTTGGTGCCGTCGACGGGGTCGATGACCCACGTCGGCCCCTGGTCCGGCACTTCCTTCAGTTCGTCCGCCTCCTCGCCGACGATGGCGTCCTCCTCGTACTCGTCGCGGATGGCCGCGACGACCTGCCGCTGTGCGTCGTGGTCGGCGCGCGTGACCACGTCGGTCTTCCCGTCCTTCGTTTTCACGGTCACGTCGCGGCGGAAGAACCCCTCCGCGACGGCCCCACCTGCCCGCGCTGCACGCTCGGCGAGGTCCGCCCTGTCGGCGATGTCGCTCATATCTGGCGTGGCCCGCGACGACGCAAAGGGCCACCGATTTGTACGCCCAGCGACACCCTCGTGTATGCACACGCTCGCCAAGCGAATCCACAACATCACGCCACGCGACGTCCGCCTGACGTTCGCCGACGACGCCGACGTCGTCCTCTCGATGCGCTCGGCGGAGTTCTTCCAGGAGGCGTTCCAGGCCGAGGGGGAAACCGACGACGGCACCGTCTACCGGCTCGTCACCGACGGCGAGGACGACCCGCTCGTCGCCGGCAAGCAGGTCGACGGCGGCTGGCAGTCGGTCGGCGAGGTCGTCGCCGTCGAGCGTGCCGACCCGGAAGCGTAGCCGTTTCCTCCGCTCGCTCCAGACAGGGAGTATGGCCATATCTCCGCATCTCGTGATGGAGCGCGACGAACTCCGACTCAACGCCTCGGTGAACGGTTCCCGGCGCGACATGGTGCTCTCGGACCGCGCCGAGTCGCTGCTCGTCGACGACCTCGGCTACGGGAAGGCCGACCTCGTCCCGTTCGTCACCGTGAAGGCGCTCGTGCTCGCCGGTGGGGCCTCGATTCCCGAGGGACAGGACGCTCGCGACGCGGCGTGGGGGCTGTCGGGCGCGGATGGCGGCGCGAAGGCCGACGACGACGAACTGTATCGGGTTGCGGAGTACCTCCGCGCGGTCGACGTGGACGAGCGCGCCGTCGAGACGCTCCGAGAGCACGTTCGAGAGTCGGGCATCGGCCAGTTCATCAACGACGACGAAATCGAGAGCAAGGCGAACCGGGTCGGTGGGCTGTCGGACCTCGTGCGAGACCTGTAGCTCGTCGTTCGGAGTGAGTTATGCGGGGGAAGGCCGCTCCGAGAGCGGTCTTCCAGCACTGCGTGGGCAGTGCGGGGGATGGGATTTGAACCACGGTCGCAGGAAACCTGCTCCCTGATTCAAACCCCATCGTGCATCTCGCGCGGCGCGATGCGCCGCGACTCGATGCGGGGGATGGGATTTGAACCCATGGACCTCTACAGGAGCGGATCTTGAGTCCGCCGCCGTTTCCGGGCTTGGCTACCCCCGCACGCACCCGGTGGTGTGCGGGCGCCGAGGTAAAACGTTGCGACACGCCGCCCGTTCGAACTATGTGTACGGGAACTGTCGGGAGTTGCATGAAGCCCTCCCCCGACTACTGCCCCTTCTGTGGGGCACGTCTCCGCGACGACGAGTCGCTCGAACACCATCTCGACGACCGAGACGAGTGCCGCGAGCGGTTCGACGCCTGGCGCCCCGAACGGACGCCCTCCAGCGAGCCGCGGTCCGGGTTCACACCCCTCCACGGCCTCTTGCTCGCGGTCATCGTTCTCGCAGTGATGGGCTACAGCCTGCTCATCGTCCAGCAGATCCTCCTCGGCCTGCTCGCTTCGAGCATCGTCGTCGTCGCGTTCGTCGTCGGGAGTCGGTACTGACGGCGACGGAGTTACGGCGGCGGCCACGCAATCGCCTCTGTGGACGAGCACACGAGCGACCCGGACGTCCCGCCACCAACGCGAGGCGAGCCGACGGGCTGGCTCGGCGTGGGGACCACGAGCGGCTGGGAGCACGCGACGCTCCGCCGCGCGACGGTTCACGGCGTCCGGCTCTACAACTCGGGCGAGTACCACGAGTCGCACGACTGCTTCGAGGACGAGTGGTACAACTACGGACGGGGCTCGGTCGAGAGCAAGTTCCTCCACGGGATGGTGCAGGTCGCCGCCGGCGCGTACAAACACTTCGACTTCGAGGACGACGCAGGTATGCGGTCGCTGTTCGGGACGGCGCTCCAGTACCTCCAGGGCGTCCCGGACGACTTCTACGGGGTCGACCTGCTCGACGTGCGAACCGTCATGACGAACGCGCTGGAGGACCCGACGGTGCTCCACGGCTGGCGCATCGAACTCGACGGGCAGCATCCCGAGGCGACCGAGGAGGATTTCGCCTACGCCGACCGACTGGACTGACGCCGGGCACTTCTTACCCGTCGCCTTCCTGTAGGTGATATGGCACGCCGCCTCGCCGACGGACTCTGGCAGTTCGACCTCGGCCTCTTCAGGCCGCTGGCCTCCAACGTGTTCCTCGTCGACGGCGCCGAGGTCTCTGGGGGAGACGACGCGGTCACGCTCGTCGACACGGGCCTCCCCATCAACCTCCCGACCGTCCGCGGGGAACTCGACGACGCGGGGTTCGTCGTCGCGGACATCGACCGCGTCCTCCTCACGCACTACGACCTCGACCACGTCGGCGGGCTCGCGCGGCTCGCCGGCCTCGATGCCGACGTCTACATGGGTGCGGCCGACGTGGATCTCGTCCGCGGCCACTGGCACCCCGAGTGGACCCACCACAAGGGCGCGTTCCACCGGCTCGCCCGCATGCTCTACTCGATGGACGACTACGACCTCCACGCTGTCGAAGACGGCGACACCATCGGCGGGTTCACCGCGTTCCACACCCCCGGGCACAACCCCGGCCACACGGTCTATCACCACGAAGGGTTCGACGCGGCGTTTCTCGGTGACCTGGTCTGGGAGGAGGACGGCGAACTCACCATCCCGATCTGGCTCGACTCCTACGACATGGCCGAGATCCGCGAGAGCGTCCGGTCGTTCGCCGATCGCGCCCCACCGTTCGAGCGGGGCCTGATGTGTCACGGCAACCCCGTGCTGGAGGGGGCGGACGCCCTCATGCGGGCGCTCGCCGACCGCCTCGTACCTGCCTGAGACCCTCCCGCCCTGCGGTCCACGTCGCCGGTAGGCGGCGACTTTTGACGCCACCGGCCGTCCCGCCTCGTATGGACATCAGTATCGTCGGCGCGGGCGCCGGGGGTGCGGCCGCCGCCTATTCGCTCCGGGACCACGACGTGACGGTCTTCGAGAAGTCGCGAGGGGTGTGCGGTCGCGCCGCGACCCGCCGTCGAAACGACTGTGTCTACGACTACGGCGCGAACTACGTGAAGGCCGACGACGACCGCGTGACCGAGCTACTGACGGCGACCCTCGACTCGACGGGCCTCGTCGACATCGAAGAACCGGTCTACACGTTCGACGCGGCCGGAACCGTCAGCGAGGGGCGCGACGCCGACGACCACAAGTGGACGTACACCGAGGGGCTCACGCAGATTGCGAAGCGTCTGTTCGCCCGAACCGACGCCACTGTCCACCGCGAGACGCGCGTCGGGTCGCTCACCAGACTCGACGACGGCTGGCGCGTCCACGACCCCGAGGACGAGGACCTCGGGACGTTCGACGCCGTCCTCCTGAACCCCCCCGCGCCACAGACCGCCGACATCCTGCGCGAGAGCGACTGGTCGGGCGAGGTGTACAGCGACCTCCTCACCGCGGTCGAGGCGGTCGACTACCGGACCATCTACAGCTGCGTTCTCGGCTACGAGTTCGCACTCGAAACCCCGTGGTACGGGCTCGTCAACACCGACCGCGAGCACGACTGCGGCTGGCTTTCCCGCGAGGACCTGAAAGACGGCCACGTTCCCGACGGCGAGACGCTGCTCGTCGCTCAGATGAGTCCCGAGTGGTCCACCCGGCGATACGACGACGACCCCGAGGCCGTGTGTGCCGACGCCGCGGCCATCGTCGCCGACCTCCTCGGCGACGAGCGGCTGGCCGACCCCGCGTGGCACGACTCCCAGGGGTGGCGGTACGCGCTTCCCGACGGGGGCGTGGCTGACGCCCCGCTCCGGGCCGCCGAGCGACATGATCTCTACTGTGTGGGCGACTGGGTCGCCGGCGACGGCCGCGTCCACCTGGCGCTCCGGTCGGGACTGGCGGTCGCCGACCGGCTTCAGAACACGTAGGTGGCGAGCTTCTCGCTCGCGCCCTCCAGCACCGACGAGCCGTGGTAGACGAGCCCGGCGTCGAACTCGAACTCCAGCAGCTTTTCGAGCGACTCCTCGGCACGGTTCAGGTCGTCGGTGTATCGTCCGGGTGGAAGGTGGAAGTAGCCAGCCGGGAGCCCACGCTGGTCCGCGCCCGAGAGTGCGTCGGCGAGGACTGCCACTCCGGCGTCTTCGTCCACGAGCACATGCTGGTGTCCGCGGTGACCGGGCATGTGGACGGCGACGAACGAGCCGATGGTGTCCCCGTCGGCGTAGTAGCGGTCGACAGTGCTGGCGAGGTCCGGATTGGAACCGACCGGCAGGTACACCTCGGGGGTGTACGTCTCGACCACGGCGTCCAGCCCGCCGATGTGGTCGCCGTCGGTGTGGGTGATGACCACCCGGTCGACCGCCACGGCCGTCTCGGCGATGCCGTCGAGCAGGGCGCTCGTCGTGTCGGGCAGCCCCGTGTCCACGAGCGTCCCGTCGGCGAACAGGAACGCGCGGATGCGACCGCTCTGCGTCTCACCGCACGTGATGTCGTAGACGCCGTCGAGTATCTCCTCGGGCATACCACCCAGTTCGACGGCTGAGAGCCTAAATCCTCAGGCGACGTCGCCCCACGGACCCCACGACCCCTACTGTGTGTATTGTTGACAAGGTTAATCGTCTGGGACGACCTACTCTCGTGGAGAGATTCCCTCACTCGACGGTGATTCGATGGACCCAGACGAGACGGGGGGCGGACGACGACTGACGGTGAGCGAGCGAGCAGCGGCGGTTCCGCCAGCGCTCGGGCCGGAAGCGGCGTTCAAGATACTCGGGAACGAGACGCGGCTCACGATACTCGACACGCTCTGGGCGCCCTGGGAACCGGAGCCGATGGCCTTCGAGAAGCTACGGAAGGCGGTCGGTATCAGTGACGGCTCGCAGTTCAACTACCACCTGAAGAAGCTACTGGACGGGGAGTTCGTCCAGAAGATCGACGGGAAGTACGCCATTCGGCATGCCGGCGCAGAGGTCGTCTGGGCCGTCCGTCGCGGCTATCTCACCGACCATCCAGAGCTCGAGCCGTGGGAGACATCCGGACGGTGTGGTACGTGCGGGGAACCCCTCTACGCGCGGTACGCAGACGAACTGTTCTTTGTCGAGTGTCACGCCTGCGACCGACTCCACCACATCGGCCCGTTCCCACCGACGGCACTGGCCGACCGGACGCCTGTAAAGGCGCTGTTGGTCCACGACCTCGTCGCCCGAACGAACGTGACGCTCGCGAGACGAGGTATCTGCCCGATGTGCAACGCGAGGATGGACCGAACGCTCGCCCGTGACTACTCCGAGAGCCCCGTCCGGTCGTTCTATCTGGACGAGGACGACGACCGTGGGCTGACCGCCTGGCACGTCTGTTCCCAGTGTGGCGTCTGGGTGTCCATCACCCCGATGGAAGCCGTCGTCGACCACCCTGCCGTCGTCGAGCTGTACCGGGAGCACGGGTTCGACCTCGACTCGGTCCCACGCTGGGAACTGCCGTGGCTCGTCGACCCGTCGAACGCCACGGTGGTCACCGATGACCCGTTGCGTGTTACGGTAACCGTCGCCGTCGAGGACAACGAACTGGTCCTGACGCTCGATGAGGGGTTCGAGGTCGTCGACGTGGGGAGAACCGTGGCTAACACGGGCTGCTGACGCGGCGTACTGCACGCTTCTCACGGCTCCCTCCGGTCACCGTTCGACTGTTCGCGGTCTCCCTGCGGTCGACCACGCTGCTCGCGGGTCGTCACTCAGCCGGACTCACGTCGTTCGTCCGGCGCGGCCCTCGTTCACTCGCTTTGCCCGTTCACGAGGACTCCGTTCCTCCTCGCTCGCTTCATCGTGCCGCTCACTCCGTTCACGGCACGCTTCCGACAACCACTTTTCCCTAACCCCACAACGCGGCCCATGGACCAGAAGCGGGCGATGACGAGCGTCGACCTCGCCGCCCTCGCCACGGAACTCCGCGAGTACGAGGGGGCGAAAGTCGACAAGGCGTATCTGTACGACGACGACCTCGTCCGCCTCAAGCTCCGCGATTTCGACGAGGGGCGGGTCGAACTCATCCTCGAGACCGGTGACCCGAAGCGCGCGCACGTCGCGGCGCCAGAACACGTCCCCGACGCGCCCGGCCGGCCCCCGAACTTCGCGATGATGCTCAGAAACCGGCTGTCGGGTGCCGACCTCGCGGACGTACGGCAGTACGAGTTCGACCGCATCCTCGTCTTCGAGTTCACTCGCGAGGACGCCGACACGCTGCTCGTCGTCGAACTGTTCGGCGACGGCAACGTCGCGGTGATGAACCGCGACCACGAGGTCATCGACTGCCTCGACACCGTCCGACTCAAATCGCGGACGGTCGCGCCCGGTTCGATCTACGACTTCCCGGCCTCGCGGTTCAACCCCCTCACCGCGACACGCGACCAGTTCGACGCGAAGATGGACCAGTCCGACACCGACGTGGTGCGGACCATCGCCACCCAGATGAACGTGGGTGGGCTGTGGGCCGAAGAGCTCTGCACGCGAGCGGGCGTCGAGAAGACGCTCGCCATCGATGACGCCACCGACGACGACTACGCCGAACTGTTCGGCGCGCTCGAACGACTCCGCGACTCCCTCCAGCACGGACAGTTCGACCCGCGAGTGTACTGGGAGACCGACGACGGTGAACGCACCCAGCCCGTGGACGCGACGCCCGTCCCGCTCGAGGAGTACGACGGCGTCGACTGCGACCAATACGACAGTTTCACCGCCGCGCTCGACGACTACTTCTTCGACCTCGACCGCGAGCAGCCCAAACCGGGGAGCGACCGCCCCGACTTCGAGGAGGAGATCGCGAAGTACGAACGCATCATCGACCAGCAGCAGGGCGCAATCGAAGGGTTCGAACGGGAGGCAGCGGCGTATCGAGAGAAGGCTGAGGCCGTCTACGCCCACTACGACCTCGTCGACGAGGTCCTCTCCACGGTCCGGGAGGCCAGAGATGCGGGCTTCAGCTGGGACGAGGTCGAAGAGCGGTTCGAGGAGGCCGCCGAGGCCGGCAACGACCGGGCGAAACACGTCACCGGCGTCACCCCCGAGAACGGGATGGTGACCGTGGAGTTGGACGGCGACCGCATCGACCTCGACCACCGTCACGGCGTCGAGAAGAACGCCGACCGACTCTACACCGAGGCCAAGCGCATCGAGGAGAAGAAGGAGGGTGCGATGGCGGCTATCGAGGACACCCGCGAGGACCTCGAAGACGCCAAGCGCCGCCGCGACGAGTGGGAAGCCGACGACAGCGAGGACGAGGACGACGCGGAGCCCGAAGACGTCGACTGGCTCGCCCGCCAGAACATTCCGGTCCGCTACGACGAGCAGTGGTACGAGCGGTTCCGCTGGTTCCACACCAGCGACGGCTTCCTCGTCATCGGCGGGCGCAACGCCGACCAGAACGAGGACCTCGTGAAGAAGTACATGGAGAAGGGCGACCTGTTCTTCCACTCGCAGGCGCACGGCGGCCCCGTCACGATTCTGAAGGCGACCGGCCCCTCCGAACCCTCCCGCGACGTGGACATCCCCGAGACCTCGAAGGAGGAGGCAGCCCGCTTCGCCGTCACGCACTCGTCGGTGTGGAAGGAGGGGAAGTTCGCCGGCGACGTCTACATGGTGACCCCGGACCAGGTCTCCAAGACCCCGGAGTCAGGTGAGTACCTCGAGAAGGGCGGGTTCACCATCCGCGGCGACCGGACGTACTTCGATGCGACGCCGGTCGACTGCGCGGTCGGCGTGCAGTGTGAGCCCGAGACGCGCGTGCTCGGCGGGCCGAAACGCGCCATCGAGGAGCAGGTGGAGACGTTCGTCGAAATCGAGCCTGGGCAGTACGCGCAGAACGACATCGCGAAGATGCTCTACCGCGAGCTCAAAGACCGGTTCGCCGACCAGTCGTTCCTGCGGAAGGTGGCGTCTCCCGACCGAATTCAGGAGTTCTGCCCGCCGGGTGGGTCACGTATCGTGGATTGAGCGGGCCTACGGATACAGAACGCGAGCCGTACTGTCAGGATAACTGTCACGACGCTCGGAACGTTTATTGCTCGATTCAGCGTGTAAGTATTCGGTCGATTCCACCGTTACGCAACGGGACTCGACGGTGATTCCAATGCTCGAAGAAGCCATCAACTATCCACGTGAGAGCGACGACCTGGTTCGCACGCTCGTTATCGGTTCCATCCTGACCATCATCAGCTTCCTCTTCATCCCGATCTTCTTCCTCCTCGGGTACTACCAGCGGATCCTCGCCGCGTCGATGGATGGCGAGGAGCTGCCGGTGTTCGACGAGTGGGGCGACATGTTCGTCGACGGGCTGAAGGCGTTCGTCGTCGTCTTCCTCTACTTCCTGATTCCGGCCATCGTGTTCGGTATCAGCATCGGCACGGCCATCGGTGGCGCGAGTTTCGGTGACATCAACGCCATCAGCGGTGCCCTCCTCGCGGGTGCGCTGGTCGGTACCCTCGTCTCGGTCGTCCTCGGACTCGCGTTCTGGTACGCGGCTCCCGCCGGGCTGGCGAACCTCGCCCGCACGGGCCGCATCGGGAGTGCATTCTCGTGGAGCGAGATGAAGGACGTGCTGTTCGACTCGGAGTACGCCGTCGCCTGGGCGCTGGCGCTCGCGGTCCTCATCGCGACCGGTATCGTCGCCGGCGTGTTCAACCTCGTCCCGTTCGGGTTCCTGCTCGCCATCCCCATCAACTTCTACGGCGCGATGGTGGCGTTCAACCTCTACGGACGTGGTGTCGAGGCCTCGACCGACATGGAGTCGGGCCCCGAGGCCCCCAAGGGCCGCCCCGCGGCCTGATTTCGCCGCGGTCCATTTATACCATCCGTCGACCAAGTTACAGTAGATGCTACGGGAGGCGCTCGACTTTCCGACCAGCGGGGACCGCGGCTCGGCCGCGCTCCTCGTCGGCTCGGGGCTACTGTTGCTGTCCGCGCTGGTCGGGGGGGCCAGTTTGCTCTTCCCCCCACTGCTGGCGCTCGTGCTCGTCCTCCAGCTCCCGCTCCGGGGGTACTACGTCCGGGTGCTCCGGGTGACCGCGGCCGAGGCGGACCCCACGGCCCCCTCGTTCGGCGACGTGGGGCCGCTCCTCCGCGACGGCCTCGTGGCCGTCGTCGTGGCGTTCGTTTACTTCCTGCCGACGCTGCTGCTGTTCGGAATCGCGGCCGGTGGAAACCTGGCGGCGGCCGTCGAGAATCCGCTTCAGCTCACCGACCCGACGACCATCGCGGCCGCGGAGACGGTCGGGAGTCTCGCCGCGCTCCTCGGGCTGTTCTCGTCGCTCGCGGCGCTGTATCTCGTTCCCGGTGCGGTCACGATGTACGCCCACGAGAGGCGCGTGCGGTCGGCGTTACACGTCCGCCGGGTCATCTCGGGGACGTTCTCGGAGGACTACGCCGTCGGCTGGGTGCTCTCGGTCGTCCTGCAGGCGCTGCTGTTTCCCGTCGTCGCGTTCCTCTACTCGCTCGTCATCGGCGTCGTCCTCCACTTCCTGCTCGGGGTGGCCGTTCGCTACGTGTGGGGGTCCTCGTTCGGCGCGGCCATGGGATTCGAACCATCCACGGTCCACCGAGCGGGCATCACGCCCGACAACGGCCTGGGGGCCCTCGATGACGACAGCACTCAGACGACCGCCTCGGTATCGGCCGAGACTGACCCGACGGAGGCAGCGTCCGAATCGGCCGACGAGACGACAGTTGCTCCCGAAGCTGCCGCCGCCGACCCGACGCCGCCCAGTGCTGTCGAATCTACGGAGGACTCTCGACCGTCGCCACCGTCTCCCGAGTCGTCGCAGGAAGCAGAACGCGAGTCGTCTCGCGACATAGACACCGAGTCGACGTCGGACCCCGCTCCGCGCGATCCGATGGCCGACGAGGGAGCGAACTAACGGCCCGGGAAACGTTCTTATAACATCGGGGACATGATGGCGTATGTTCGGAGAAGCCCTACGGTTCCCCCTCGCAGGCGACGACGGCGTCAAGAGTATACTCATCGGTGGACTCCTCGGACTCCTCGGATTCCTCATCATCCCGATATTCTTCGTGCAGGGATACACGGTCCGGGTGCTCCGGGTCGCGCTGGAGGGTGGCGAGGAGGCCCCTGCGTTCGACGAGTGGGGCGACCTGCTCGTCGACGGCGTGAAGCTGTTCGTCGTCGGCATCGTCTACTTCCTGTTACCGACGATACTCATGTTCATCTCCATCTTCGCGTTCGTCGGCATCACCTCGGTCAGCACCGCGGCGACCGGTGAGCCCAGCCCGTCGGCGCTCGCCGGGGCCGGTATCCTCGGGTTGCTGCTGCTAGCCGTGACCGTGGTGCTGTTCTTCCTCGCGGCGTACCTCCTCCCCGCTGCGGCGGCGAACTTCGCTCGCCACGACGACCTCGGTGCCGCGTTCGATATCCGGACCGTCGTCGACGCCGCCTTCAGCGCCGACTACTTCGTCGCCGTCGTGTTCGCCATCCTCGTCGGCCTGCTCGTCGGCGTCGTCTCGGCCGTGCTCTCGCTCATCATCATCGGGCTGCTCCTGGTGCCGTTCCTCTCCTTCTACGCCCAGGTCGCCACGTACTACCTGTTCGGACGTGGGTTCGCGAAGGGCATGAACCTCGACGACGGAAGTGGCTCGGCCCCGTCGGCGTACGCGACGGTCGAATAACAGGGCTCTTTTCCCCTCCCCTGCTTGTCCGGGTATGCGTATCGCCGACCGGCAGCGGCGCGAGGGTGGCCGCGAGCGCATCACCGTGGTCCCCGAGAGCCTCGACGACCTGTGGCACCTCACGTACGTCCTCGAACCGGGCGACCGCGTCGGTGGTGACACGACCCGCCGCATCCAGCGCGACGACGACATGACCCGTGACACGGGTGGCGAACGCGAGCACATGTGGGTCGAACTCGCGGTCGACGACGTCGAGTTCGCCAAGTTCGCCAACCGACTGCGCGTGGGTGGCGAAATCGCCGACTGCTCGCGGGAGGACCAGCTCGGGCTTCACCACACACTCAACGTCGAAGAACGGACCGAGATCGAGATCGAGAAGGTGTGGCAGACCGACCAGCTCGAACGCTTGCAGGAGGCGGTCGAGGCCGCCGAGAACCCGGAAGTCGCCATCGCCACCGTCGAGGAGGGCGAGGCGTACGTCCACACCGTCGCGCAGTACGGGGTCGAGGAGCGTGCCTCCATCACGAAACCCACCGGGAAGGGCGAGTACGCGCGCCCCCGCGACGAACTGTTCGAGGAGCTCGGGCAGGTGCTCGCGCGGACCGACGCGGCCGCCGTCATCCTCGCCGGGCCCGGCTTCACGAAACAGGACGCCCTCGACTACATCGAGGACAACTACCCCGAGGTCGCGGAGAAGGTGACCGTCGTGGACACCTCGTCGTCGGGTGGCCGCGGCGTCCACGAGGTACTCAAACGCGGGGCAGTCGACGAGGTGCAGGCCGAGACGCGCATCTCGAAGGAGGCGGACCTCATCGACCAGCTGATGGAGAACATCGCCGAAGGGGCGAAAGCTGCCTACGGCATCGACGAGGTGAAGGAAGCCGCAGACTACGGTGCGGTCGACACGCTGCTCATCCTCGATACGCGGTTGCGAGAGGAGCGGGCCGGCGAGGGCGAGTGGGAGGTCGACGCGAACGAACTCATCCGGACGGTCGAACAGCAGGGCGGTGAGGTCACGGTGTTCTCGGGGGAGTTCGACCCCGGCCAGCAGCTCAAGAACCTCGGCGGCGTGGCGGCGCTCCTCCGGTACCGGCTGCAGTAACCGGGACGTACGCTTTTCCCGCTGTGCGTCCCACGTCGATACATGTCCAGCTCACCCCGAAACGGACTCCGGTCGGCGTTCGACGCAGGCGAGACGGCACTCGGTGTCATCGACACGACGTACTCGCCGCGCGTCGTCGAACTCTGTGGCGAACTCGGCTACGACTTCGTCTGGCTCGACCTCGAACACGGTGGCCCCTCGCCGTGGGACGGCGACACGCTCGAAGGATTCGCCCGCGCGGCCGAACTCTCGGATACGGAGTTGCTCGTCCGCATCCCCGAGCCCACGCCCGCGCTCGTCCGCAAGACGCTGGACGCCGGTGTCCGCAACCTGTTCGTCTCGCACGTCGAGACCGCTGCCGAGGCCGAGCGAGTCGCGCAGGCAGCGCGCTACGACTACGACGGGGAGCCGGGCGATCGGGGGCTCGCCAGCCCGCGGGCGAGCCGCTGGGGACTCGTCGGCGACTACCCCGCGACCGAGGACCGCGAGACGCTCGTCGGGGTCACCATCGAGAGTCGCGCCGCGGTCGAGAACATCGACGACATCTGTGCGGTCCCCGAACTCGGCTTCGTGTTCGCGGGGCCGCTCGACCTTTCGGTCTCGCACGGAACTCCGGGCAAGTACGATAGTGACGCCGTTCTCGACGACGTCGAGCGGGTTCGCGACGCCGCGCTCGGCGCGGGAACGCCGGTCGGAAACCTCGCGTTCGGCGTCGAGGACGCCCGCGAGAAGCGCGAACAGGGGTACAGCCTGCTCAACGTCGGCAACACGATGGGCGCAATCAAGAGCGGCCTCTCTGGGACGCTCGACCAGCTCCGGTGACGCTCGGTGGTCGGTGACTACACCTCGACGGTGAGCCCGTCGCGGGCGACGTGGACCTCGCCGTCGAAGTTCTCGCGGATGCTCTGTCTCATCTCGCGGTGTTTGCCGTCGGTGTGGGGGTAGAGGTGCGTCAGATAGAGTTCCTCGATATCACGGTCGGCGAGCGTCTCGCCGAGTGCACGGGGCGTCGGATGGTTCGACACGTCGATCTCGTCGGGGAACGAGCAGTCGTGGGCCAGCACGCGCGAGCCGTCCGCGAGGTCGGCGATGGCGTCGGTCGCCTCGGAGTCGCCCGAGAACGTGAAGCCGTTCCCGTTCTCGAACCGGTACGCGAGACAGTACATCGAGTGGACCGTCTCGACCGCACGAACATCGAAGCCGGCGACCGAGAACGCGCCGGGCGCTATCTCGCGGACGGTGAGGTCGACCCGCCCCCGGAGATAGTCGTGGACGTCGAGCAGGCCGTCGAGCAGGTCGCGGGTGCCCTCGGGGCCGACGACCGTCAGGTGCTCCTCACCTGCGAGCCATCGGGCCTTGAGCAGGGGAAGGAGGTCCGCGACGTGGTCGAGGTGGTGGTGCGTGAGGAGGACGGTGTCCGCGGCTTCGTACCCCGCGTCGCTCGCGGCGAGCGCGTGGAGGACGCCGCTCCCGCAGTCCACCAGCAGTCGGTCGTCGTCCGATTCCAGCCACAGCCCAGTCTGCATCCGTTCGCCGGTCGGCATCGCGCTCCCGGTGCCGAGGAAGGTGACGCGCATACCGGTGGCTGGGGACGGCGACAGGTAGGCCTTCAGTTTCGCTCCGGTAGCCAAACCCCCTTGACCGTGGAGTGCTTGAGGGGCGGTGGATGGGAGGACGCGACCTGCTGGCCGCGCGCGACGACCTCGGGTTCGACCCCGAGTCGGTCGCCATCGACGACGCGGACGTACTCGACCGACTCGCCCCCGAGGTACAGGCGTGGTGGGTCGAGCAGTTCGGTGCGTTCGTCCCGGGCAACGGCGGGTTCTTCACCCCGCCACAGAAGGGGGCGATTCCGCTCATCGACGAGGGGACGAACGCGCTGGTGTGTGCGCCGACGGGGTCGGGGAAGACGCTCGCCTCCTTCACCGCCATCATCGACGACCTGTTCGGCCGTGCCCGCGAGGGCCAGTTGGAGAACTCGGTCTACTGTCTGTACGTCTCGCCGCTGAAATCGCTCGCCAACGACATCCACCGGAACCTAGAGGTCCCCCTCGACGCCATCGCCGACCGGGTCGACGAGGACGTCGAGGTGCGCCACGCTATCCGGCACGGCGACACCGCCTCTGCGGAGCGGCAGAAGATGCTGGAGGAGACGCCACACATCCTCAACACGACGCCCGAGACGCTGGCCATCCTCCTCAACAGCCCGAAGTTCAAGGAGAAACTCACGTCCGTCGAGTACGTCGTCGTCGACGAGATCCACTCGCTCGCCGACAACAAGCGCGGGACGCACCTCTCGGTGTCGCTCGAACGGCTGGAGGCGATGTGCAACACCTCGCCGACACGCATCGGCTGTTCGGCGACGGTCGAGCCACTGGAGACGATGGCGGAGTTCCTCGTCGGGTACCTGGCGGGTGAGCCCCGTGACTACGAAATCGTCGACGCCCGCTTCGTCCGGGAGTTCGACGTTCGACTCCGGTGTCCGACCGACGACCTCGTAAACACCCCGCCGAGCATCGTCAACGAGCGGTTCTACGACGAACTCGCCGACCTCGTCCGCGCGCACGAGAACACCATCGTCTTCACGAACACGCGGTCGGGTGCCGAGCGCGTCCTCCACAACCTCAGAGCGGACCACGGTTTCGCGGCCGAGAACTCCGGCTGTCACCACGGCTCGCTCTCCAAAGACCGCCGGCAGGAGATCGAGTCCAAGCTGAAGGCCGGCGACCTCGATGTCGTGACGACCTCCACGTCGCTCGAACTCGGCATCGACATGCCGCACGTCGACCTCGTCGTACAGGTCGGCTCGCCGAAGTCGGTCGCCGCGCTGCTCCAGCGTGTGGGCCGGGCGGGCCACCAGCTCGGCCAGACGGTGAAGGGGCGGGTGTTCGCGCTCGACCGCGACGAACTCGTCGAATGTGCGGTGATGCTGAAGAAGGCACAGGAGGGGTTCGTCGACCGCGTGTTCGTCCCGGAGAACGCCTACGACGTGGCCGCCCAGCACGTCTACGGCATGGCCATCAACGAGGTTCGTCCCGAGGCCGAGATCCGGGAGATTCTGACCGCGGCGTACCCCTATCGGGACTTCGATGACGACGACTTCGAGCGGCTGTTCCGTTATCTGACCGCGGACTACGACGGCATGGAGGAGAAGAACGCCTACGCGAAGGTCTGGCGGGACACGAACGACCCGCCGTCGGGCGAGTACCACTACGACGAGTTCGACGTGGGCGAGCCGCTCGTCGGCAAGCGCGGCCGGCTGGCGCGCGTCATCTACATGACCAACCTGGGAACCATCCCGGACAGCTTCGACATCGACGTGTTCCTCCGCGGCTCGGACGAGTGGGTCGGTCAACTCGACGAAGCGTACCTCGATACCCTCGAGAAGGGCGACGTGTTCGTGCTCGGCGGGACGAACTGTGAGTATCGCTATCGCCGGGGGTCGAAGGTGTACGTCGACCCGACGAACGCCCGCCCGACGGTGCCGTCGTGGTTCTCCGAGCGCCTCCCCCTCTCGTACGACCTCGGCTGCGAGATACTCTCCTTCCAGCGTGACCTCCTCGACCGGCTCGACGACGGAGGCCCGCCCGCGGTTCGGGCGTGGCTCCGTGAGTTCCCCCTCGACGAGAACACGGTTCGAGCGCTCGCCCGGCTCTACGACCAGCAGGTTCGGTACACCGGCGTCGAGTCGGTGTCGACGCCCGACCGGCTTGCCGTCGAGGTGGCGCTCGACCACGACACCTACGAGCGACGGTACCACGTCCACTCGAACTACGGCCGTCGGTTCAACGACGGGCTCTCGCGGCTGCTGGCGTACCACTGCGCGCAGGCGGCGAACACGAACGTCAACGTCGCCGTCGCGGACAACGGGTTCACGCTCTCGATGCCGCTCAACCGGAAGGTGGACGTGGTGGGCGTCCTCGAAACGCTCGACCCGGTCGACGTGCGTGCGGACCTGCGAGCCGCCCTCGACGGCACCGACCTCCTCAAACGCTACTTCCGGATCAACGCCACGCGGTCGCTGCTCATCCTCAAACGCTACAAGGGATACGAGAAGACTGCTGCCCAGCAGCAGGTCTCCAGCGAGATGCTGCTGTCGTTCGCACAGGAGCGAGCGGGGTTCGCAGTGATGGAGGAGACCTACCGCGAGATTCTAGAGGACAAACTCGACGTGGGTGCCATCGAGGACGTGGCTCGGCGGATACAGGACGGTACCCTCGACGTCACGTCCCGGCAGGTGGACTCCCCATCACCCCGTGCCTTCGGGCTCGCGACGCTCATGGCGTCCGACGTCGTCCTCGCGGAAGACGAGTCGGCGGTACTCCGGGAGTTCCAGGCCCGCGTGATGGAGGAACTCGATGACGGCGAGGTTTCATACACCGCTGGTGCCGTAGAATAATCACGAGCTACCGTTCGATGAGGAAAACATTTTTGTATGCTCATTGCTCGCACCCACGTGTAGAAACGCATGAGTCTAAGTGACGTACACCGGCGTCTCGCGGACCTGATCGACAGGGTCGAGACGTCAGACGTCCGGGTGACGGCGGCGTCGCCGGACGGTACAACAACCGACGGGACGGTGACGGCGGAACTCACCGTCGAACTGTCGGTAACGGGGGGCGCATTGTCGGGGACCACGGAGGGGGAAGCCGGGGGAACCAGAGAAGAACCGAACACGGAACGGGAGACGGAGGCCGCGACGACGGCAACCGAGCCAGCAGGAGACACGCCCGACGAGACGCCCGAGGACGAAGGGGGGTCCTCGGCCGACGAGTCGGGTGAGTCCGAGGACTCGACGTCGGTCCCGTGTAAACACGACGACTGTGAGGCGACGTTCGAGACGCCCCACGGGATGAAGATCCACTACACCAAGACGCACGTCGGGAGCGACGCCGCGATTCCGGCGTACCGTGACCCCGAACGACTCCGCGAGGCGTACGCGGAACACGAGACGCTGACTGGGGTGAAAGAGGCGCTCGACGCCGACGTGGCCGTGACGACCATCCGTCGGCACCTGCTCGAACACGACATCCACGACCCAGGGGCGGAGACGAACGGGTCGATCGGGTTCGAAGCCGACGATGCGGCCACTGCTGAAGGGGCGCCGGTGGCGGATGGACCTACCGCGGACGAGTCCTCCTCTGCGGCGAACGAGGACGCGGACGGAGCCAAGGACAAAGCTAGGGCAGAGTCACCGAGCGACCCGGACGCCGGCAGCGAACCCGACGCGCCGGAGGCTGACCCGATGTTCGATAGCGACACCGAGGTCGCACCCGGGGTCACTGTCGACACGTTCCGGGAGGCCCTTCACGGTGCGACCACGGTCTCTGGGGTCCAGCGCGCGCTCGACCTCGACCGTGAGACGACCGTCGACCTGCTGCGCGAGTACGACCTGCTTGACGTGGTCGGGGGGCGCGTCGCGCGCAAGCCCGACCACGAGACGGTCCGTGCGGAGGTCGACGACCGGCTCCGGTCACGGCTGACGGCCTGACCTCAGCCGTTGACCGCGAAGTAGGCACACGCGAGCCCGACCGACGCGACCGGTGAGACGAGGATCGCGGCCTCGACCGTCGAGACGGGGAAGCTCGACGAGACGGTCTGCCAGAGTTCGGCGACCACCACGGCCGTCCCGAGGCCTACGAACGCGAGTACCGTACGCACCGTGTTCCCGAGCGTCCCGCGCTCCATATCTGCTGCTGTTCGTGTCGTTCTATTAACTTTTCTGGACTCTCAGACGAGGAGCGTCTCCAGTGCTCCCGGGACGACGAGCACCCGGCTGCCCGGGTCGACGGCGGCTTCGACCGAGTCGCGAGCCGTCATGAGACACGCCTCTACCACGGCTGGCGATTCGCTGTCAGTGACGAACAGCGGGTGGTCACGGAGTGCCCGCGCGACCACGAACGCCCGCTGTGCCCCGGGTTCGTAGCCCTCACGCATCTCGTCGTACAGCGTTTCGGGGTCCGAGGCTGTAGAGAGTCGGTCGTAGAACCGTCGTTCGCCGGCCCCCTCGCCAGCGCCCTCTTCGAGCCGCGCGGGCAGCACGACACGGCCTCCCGGTCGAAGGGGATTCGTCGCGCCGAGGACGACGTAGGTGAACGCTCGGGTCGTCTGATACAGGTTCGCGTCCTTGGGCGCGCCGACGCCCGCGACGACGGCGTCGTAGGCTCCCTCGTCGACCGGCACGGAGAGCGCGTCACGGGCGCTCGTCGCGAGCGTCTGGACGACAGCACGGGGGCGGCCCGCCGCGGCGTCGAGGATGCCCGGCGGTCCGTGCGTGACGTTCAGACAGAAGTCGAGGCCGACGAGGTCGCCCGCGCGGTCGACGGCCTCCCGGAAGGGGTTGTCCTGCACGCGGCCGAGTCGAACGCCGTCGTGCGCGAGCATCTCGGGGCCGTGGGTGTAGCGGATGAACGACTCGGAGCCCGCGCCGATGACGACCGTCTTCGCGCCCCCCGAGAAGCCGGCGTACTGGTGGGGTTCGACCATCCCGGTCGAGACGACGCGGTCGGCGTCGGCGACGCGTTCGTTGATCTCGATGGGAACGCCGTCGACCGTCCCGACTTCGACGACGCGCTCGGGGTCGTGGTTGACGGCGAGGTCGGCGTGGTCGCCCAGTCCCTCGCGGATTTCAGCATCGGTCATCGGCCGGTGCAGCCCGAGTCCGAGCACGATGGCGACCTGCTCGCGGTCGACGCCACCGGCGGCGAGTTCGTCGAGGAGTACGTCTGCGAGCACGTCGTCGGGCGTTGCACGGGTCACGTCGGTCACGACGAGCGCCACGCTGTCGTCGGGGTCGACGATGTCTCGGAGGCGCGGGCCGTGCGGCTCGGCGACGGCGCGGTCGGCCGCCTCACGGGGGGCGACGGCTGCGCCGCCTGCCGGCTCGGCGACCGTCACCTCGCAGTCGGGGAGGTCGACCTCGATGGTGCTGTCGCCGTACGGGAGCCTGACCATGGGTCGAGTGGGTCGGGAGGGAAGGAGTAGCTATCGCCGTCAGGCCCGTGCCCAGCGGAGCAGTCGTGCGTAGAAGTCGTCGGCCGAGAGCGCCTCGCCGTCCCCGACGAGCGCGAGCGCCTTCTTCGCGCGGGTCAGCGCGACGTTCATCCGCCGGTGGTCGTCGAAGATGGGGCCGTCGAGGTCGCCGGTGGCGACGAACGAGACGACGATGACCTCCTTCGCTGAGCCCTGGAACCGGTCGACCGTGTCGACGGTCGTGTCGGGGAGTCGCTTCGAGATTTCGGCGACCTGCGCACGGAACGGCGCGATGACGCCGATCTCCTCGCGCGGAACGCCCGCCGCGACGTACGCCTCGACCACCTCGGCGACGCGGTCGGCCTCGGTCGGGTTGGTGTTGCCGACCTGTCGTCCGTCCGGGTCGACGAAGTTCACAGCGTCACGGAGGTCGGCGGGAAGGTCGGCGGTGTCGACGCCGAGGTCCGCGAGCGTCTGGCCGGCGACCTCGGGGGTTGCAGGGCGCAGCTGGCCGTCGTAGAACTCCTCGCTGGAGAACCACTGGACGCGCTGGCACATCCGGTACTGGCGGTCGAGCATCACGCCCGCCTCGGGGTACGCCTCGATGAGCCGCTCGAACAGCGACTGCTGGAGGTCGTTTTCGGCTCTCACGACCGGCGGCAGCTGCTGGTGGTCGCCCACGAGCACGAACCGGTCGGCAAGGTTGACGGCGGCGAGAGTCCCCGGCTCGGTGAGCTGGCCAGCCTCGTCGACGACGGCGACGTCGAACTCCTGTTCGAGCATCGTCCGCGAGCCACACGAGGCAGTCGTCGCGGCGACGACCGGCGCCTCCGACAGTTCGGCGGCGACCGAACCGGGGTTGCCACGGGTGACGAGCCGGGCGCTCTGCATGTCCTCACGGACGCCGGATTCGGTGCCGACGCGGACGAAGTCGTCGAACCCCTGGTCGCGGAGCGCCTCGAGCGCGTTGTCGACGGCGCGGTTGGTGAACGCCGACAGCAGGACGCGGTCGCCGCGGTCGACGAGCGCCCGGACCGTCCGAGCGAGGGTGTACGTCTTCCCGGTGCCGGGTGGGCCGTGGACGAGCGCGAGGTCGTCGGCGCGGGTCGCGAGGTTGACGGCGGTGTTCTGTGCCTCGTTGTTGTCGATGTACGTGCGTTCCTCGCCCGAAAACTCGGGCTCGCGCCGGCCGAACAGCACGTCCTTCCGGTCGGGGTCGCCCTTCAGGACGGCGTCGTGGAGCGCCGCGAGCAGCCGGGAGACCGTCAGCTCAGACGGATAAATGTCGAGGCGACGGAGGTCGAGCGGTTCGTCGGTCGTGACGACGATCTCCTCGCCGAGCTGTTTGACGCGGCCGAGTTCGGCCGTACCGCGGGTGGGGTGGCCGTCGGAGGCCAGCACCACGTCACCTTCTCGTATCTTCGAGACATCGTCACGGGTGCGCGTGGCGCGGAGTTCCCACGAGCCGTCCGGGAGTTCCCGACGGCCGGCGGGTTCGAGGTCGATGAGCGCCCGGTCGTCGTCGGCCCGCTCCTCGGGGGTCTGCTCCCAGAGCTTCCGGTACTCGGCGTGGACCTGCCGGCGTTCTTCTTCGATGGCGCGATAGAAGCGGTCGAAGTAGTCGCGTTCCTCCTCGGGGACCGGGGTGCCGATCTGCCCGGCTTTGGAGTCGTGGTCGAGTCGCCCCGAGACGACCATGCAGGTGTCCTGCTCGAAACAGTACTCGCACTTCGCGTTCGCCTCGAATCCCGTGGGGATGGAGTAGTCGTGTTCCATCGCGGCGATCTCGTTGCGCTGGCGAACCACGTACTTCAGGAGGCCGACGCCCATCGAGAAGTCCTTCGCGGGCGAGAGGTCGCCCGATTCCTCGACGCGTTCGAGCGCGGAGTTCTTGGTGTAGAGGAGGGTGCCGGTGTTCGGGGCCGCCGCTTCGAGGCTGGTGTCGTTCGCCCGGGCGTCGCGTTCCCCGAGGACGAGCGCGTAACAGGCCGCCTGCACCTTGTCCTGGAAGCGGGGGTCGCGCTTGAGGTTCTTGCCGGTCTTGAGCTCGACCGGGATGCCCCGACGGACCGCGTCGGCGCGTCCCTTGATGCCGAAGGTCTCGGAGATGAGGGTCTGCTCGGAGCGCCAGTCGTCTTCGTCGGTGAGCCGGCCCTGGGAGAGCCAGCCCTCGATGGCGCCGGCGTTCTGTCTGACCTCCTCGGCGACGCTCTCGGGGTCTTCGCCGAGGAGTCCGAGGTCGAGCCCGGCATCTGCCACCTGGTCCTCGATGGCCTCCCCGAGGTCACGCCCTCGCAGGAGGTCACCGAACACCTCGTGGACGATGGTCCCTCGGATGACCGGGTAGGCGAGCGGCGTCGCGCTTATCTTGTTGAGCCAGTACATCCGCGGGCACTGCACCCACGAGCGGATGTCGGTCACGTCGACGAGGAAGTCGGGGTCGACGACCACGAACGTCTCGCTGCCGGTCGAGTACTGAATCTCTCCCTGATACTCTCGCTCCTCGGGGTCGACGACGAGCAGGTCCATCCCCGCCTCGAGGACCTCGGCGGTCTCGGTCCACTTCCCCCAGAGCGTCACCGTAGCGGTGGGGCCAGCGCCTCGTTCGGTCTTGAGCGTCACCTCGGCGAGGTCGGTCGTGCCGTTGCGTGTGTCCACCTGCCGGGTCTCTCCCACCTCGACGACTGGCCCTCGGAGGTTCACATCCATCCCTGCGTGGTGAGCGGAAAAACACTATCGGTCGGCCGGGTCGTGGCAGGGAGCCACGCGCTTATCTATCCGGCCGAGTACGAACGGGTATGGAGTACCTCGCTGTCGCGCTCGCCTGGCCCCGGTTCATCGACAAGCCGCTGCGGGAGGCCAAACGCGAGGCGCTGGTCGAGCACGTCGCCCCCGCTCTTGACGCGCTCCGCGAGGCGGGCGTTATCGACCACTGGTCACACACGTTCTGGGGTGACGACGACCTCGGGACGAAAGTCGTCCGCTGTATCTGCGGGGCCGACGACGCCACCGCCGCCGGCGAGCGCGTCACCGAGGCGTTCGAGGACCTGGGGTTCGAGGCGGGCCACGAGTTCCGCGTGGAGGCGCCGTACGACCCCGAACGGTTCCGCAGGTTCTGGGGCGAGCATCTCGACACGTGGTTCGAGACGAAAGCCGGGCTGTCGTCGCTCGCGGTCGCCGCCATCGAAGAAGAGTTGGGCGAGAGCTACGCCTGGCACCGGAACCAGAACCGCCCGGGCCACATCTGGGCGAACCAACTGGGGCTGACGTACATGGACGAGGCCTCGGTGTACCAGTCGCTCGCCCTCGGTTACTTCGACCAGGTGCCGAGGGCGAACGCCAGCGAGGAACAGCAAGCGGCGTTCGAGACGGTACGCGAGCATATGCAGGCCGCCGCTGACGCGCTTCCGGACGTCTGAGCACGACTCTCCGGGGACGATACGCCTATGAGGCCTGCGGCCGCATCCCCGGGTATGCGAGTACGCGACTGGCAGGACATCCTCGAAGACGTCGTGGACTCGAACGCCGACCCCGACGGCTGGCGGGCGGTCTCGGGTGACCGCCGCGCCGGGCTCGGCGAGGACATGTTTCTCGGGCACCCCTCGGTGGGCGTCTACCAGCTGAAGACGTACGCGAAGAACCCGTTCGAGGTGAAGGGCGTCGGCTCACAGGTCGCCCGGCGCATCGACGACGACCTCGACCCGCTGTTCCCCGCGGAGGGCTCGGGCCGGTTCGGCGTCCAGTCGCCGTTCGAGTCCGAGGACGACGCGAAAGACGCGGCGAAACGCCTCGAGGAGGTCGTGAAGACGCACGCCGACGCGCCGACGACGCCCGACGCGCTGTTCGACGACGTGATGGACGCGCTCGACTCCCCGGCGTTCGGCCCGATGGAACACGACCAGTACGGCCGCCCCGAGGGCCTCGACGAGCTCTCGAACACGTTCGAGGAGGCCGAGGAGCTGCTGAACGCCGAACTCGACGACCTCGTGGACGACGACGAGGTCGGCCGCGGGTTCCAGTAGCGGTCGCCGACCGTTGCAGCCAGCTTTGGTTGCGGTCGACAGTGCCGCCTTCTCCGCGTTCTTGGTCGCGCCGCCCCTACGTTTGGTATGTACACCGGGCAGACGGAACGGCCCTGCTGTCTCTGCGGGAACCCCGAGACCACTACGCGCCTCGACCTCCCCCCTAGAGCGGCCCAGTTGCTGAAGAACAGCGAGTCCATCGCGTGGCGTGACATCGAGGGGGAGGTCTCCATCCACTTCTGTGAGAGCGACTGGGCGACGGTTCGCGACCTCGTGCTCGACACCGGGATGAGTCCGCTCCCCCGCTGTAACACCGCCCAGGCGTCGTTCGTGCTCCGTGAGGACTTCGAGGCACTGTTGAACGACGTTCGCGACGAGCCAGACCAGACGCCACTCGAACGCGAGATGCACGAGGACGCGAAGCGGGTCGTCGAGACGCACGGCTCGGACCCGTACGTCAGCGACCGCGACCTCGTGGAGGCGCGGGTGGTGCTCGACGCGTTCGACCGCCTCGGCGTCACGGAGGCGACCTCGCTGTCGGCGACGGAGTAGTGTCGTCGGCAAACAAGGAGACCGAACCCCGACACCTGCGCCGCGTTACGCGCCGATGTACTCCTCGTTGATGACCCAGTCGCCGTCGTCGTCCTGAATCATGTACTCGCCGTAGTACGGGACGCGCTCGGCGACGACGTCCCTGAACGCCTCGCGAATCTCGGGTTTCGTCATCTCGCCCATCGGCTTCAGGTCGTCGTTACGGTTGAGACAGCCCTTCAGCAAGCCTTGGTGCGTCACCCGCACGCGATGGCAGTTCGCACAGAAGTCCTCGTTCTCGACGGGGTCGACGACCTCGACCATCCCGCCCGCGGACGAGTCCGACGAGCCTCGGCTCGCTTCGCTCGCCTCACCCCCGCCGATGAAGTAGCGCCGGCGGTCGTGCATCTCGCGGTGTTCGACACGGTCGGCCTGTTCCGCCAGCCAGCCATGGACGCGTTCGATGTCGACGGCCCACTCCGGCCGCCCCGCGAGTTCGGGCATGTACTCGATGAGCTGGAGCTGGAGCCCCTCGTTCTCCGCGACGTGGTCGACCATCTCCGGGACGTAGCCGGCGGTGTGCTCGAACACGACCATGTTGAGCTTCACGGGGTCGAGCCCGGCGTCGACCGCGGCGAGGACACCCTCGATGACGTCGTCGTACGCGCCCGACTTCGTCACCTCACGGAACGCTTCGGGGTCGAGCGCGTCTTGCGATACGTTGACGCGGTCGAGCCCCGCGTCCTTCAGCGCCTCGGCACGGCCCGGCAGGAACGTCCCGTTCGTAGTGAGCGAAGTCTCCATCCCGTCGGGCGTGCGTCGGATGATCTCCTCGAGGTCCTGCCGGAGCATCGGTTCGCCGCCAGTGAACTTCACCTTCCCCACGTCGAACTCCCGGGCCACCTCGAGAAAGCGAACCACGTCGTCGGTCGACATCTCGTCGTCGCCCGGTTCCATCGGCCCCCGAGTGTCACCGAGTCCCTCGTTGTGGCAGTAGACACAGTCGAAGTTACACCGGTCGGTCAGCGAGATGCGGACCCCGGTCACCTCGCGGCCGAACCCGTCTACGAGCATAGAGAAGTGGTACGACCACGCACGCTTAAATTCGAGGCACGGAGCGGCCACTTCGTAACTACTGATGGTTACGTCGCTGGGTCGACGGGAATAGCTCTTGTGTCGGCGGCGACCCCCGACGGGGCTGAACTACTTATACGAACGGGCGCCCAACGGGGGGTGTGAACACGGACGCGAGCGAGGCGTTCGCGCGCCTCGGCAACGGGACCCGAATGGCCATCCTCGAGGCCCTCACGACCGTCGAGGACGGGCGTGCTCGGCCAGCGGTGCGGAGCTTCACCGAGCTGTTCGAGGCCACCGACGAGGAGACGACGGCGGGCTTCTCGTACCACCTCCGCCAGCTCCGCGACGAGTACGTCGAGAAGACCGACGACGGCTATCGACTCACCTACGCCGGGCTGAAGGTGGTCCGCGAGATCACCGCCGGAACGTACACCGAACGGTTCGACCTCGACCCAATCGCCGTCCCGGACCCGTGTCCGTTCTGTGCAGGGGCGCTCGAAGCCGCGGGCGAGGACAACGTCCTCACCGTCTCCTGTACCGACTGCGAGCGCGACGTGCTCTCGCTGCCGTTCCCACCGGGTGGCCACGCCACCCACGACGAGGACGAGCTGCTCGCCGCGTTCGACCGCCACCACCGCCACCGCGTCCGGCTGATGCGCGAAGGGTCGTGTCCCGAGTGCGGTGGGGCGACCCGCCGCGCGGTCGACGTGGAGGACGAGCGCGCACATGCCGACCTCGAGTGTTCGGCGTGTGGCTACGCGCTCCGGTGTCCGGTTTCCCTGACGGTACTCGAACATCCCGCCGTGGTCTCGCACTACTACGAACAGAGCGAGGACGTTCGCGACCACCCGGTGTGGAACGTCGGGTCCGGCTGGACCGAGACCGTCCTCTCGGCGGACCCGGTGTGCGTGCGCGTCGGCGTCCGTGTCGGCGACGAACACCTCGCGCTGCTCGTCGGCAAGGACTGTTCGGTGGTTCACACCGAGCGGACGACGGTCGAGCCGCCGGAGCGCGAGGAAGTGCCGGACGCGACGGCAGCGTAGCTCGGCAGTTGACCGCTTCCGAACCGAAAACTCGCGTCGGCGTTACTCCGTGGTGCTCGCGAGGCCGTACTCGTCGATCGCCGCCGCAAGCTCCTCGGCGTCGAGCCGCCGGTAGCCGTCGTCGGTGATGATCGCCGCGCTCATCCCCTCTGCTTCGAGCCCGTCACCGACCGAGGCGAGCGCGCGGAGCGCGAGTTCGAGCCCCGCGTCGGTGTCCATCCCCTCCTCGTAGTTGTCTTCGAGGAACCCCTGGATGTCGGGGGAGTTGCCGCCGATGGCGACCGCGGTCCACTCGTACGGCGTCCCGGAGGGGTCCGTCTCGAACAGTCGTGACGAGCCGTCCACGTCGATGCCGCCCACGAGGAGCGCCGCCCCGAACGGGCGGGCACCGCCGGCCTGGGTGTAATCCTGGATGTGGCCGGTGATCTCCTTCGTCAGTGCCTCGATGTCGGCGGCTTCCTCGTAGCGGAGTCGTTCGACCTGTGCCTGTCGCCGGGCGACGTCGACGAGCTGCCGGGCGTCGGCGACGTGCCCCGCGCTCGCGACGCCGACGTGGTCGTCGACCTTGTGGATCTTCTCGATGCTCTCGGCGACCTGCAGCGACGAGCGGAGTCGGCCGTCCGCGACGAACACGATGCCGTCTTCGGTGCGGACGCCCACCGTCGGCGAGCCGCGCTTTACGGCCTCGCGTGCGTACTCCACCTGGTAGAGCCGCCCGTCGGGGCTGAAGATGTTCGTGCCACGGTCGTACGCCTGCTGCTGTGAGTTACCTTGCATTATCGGACCTCCTGGATGTCGACACCGTCGCTCGTAACCCGTGCCACCACGACGCCGTTGCCCGAGGCCGTGTCACGCTCGCTGGCGGATTCGACGGCCCGGACGGCGACCGACTCGGCGTCCTCCATGTTCATTCCCTCCTCGAACTCCTGTTCGAGCAGCCCGTACGCGAGCTGCATCCCGGACCCGGTCGCGCCGTAGGTGTCCTCCATCAGCCCGCCTGCGGGGTCGAGGCTGTAGAGGTGCGGTCCGGAGTCGTCGACGCCCCCGAGCAGGGGGACGACGCGCATCCCGCGGATGACGTTGGCGGCGGTGGTCGAGAGTGCCTCCATGCTCATGTCGCGGCCGCGGCGCGTCTCGTACAGCGAGGTCTGTGCGCGGATCTGTTTCGCGAGCATCTGCCCGTCGCCGACACCGCCCGAGATGGTGATGGCGGCCGTCGGGTGGACCTCGAAGATCTTGTTCGCCGTCTTGTTCGAGACGAACCGACCGCCGAGCGACGCCCGCCGGTCGGTGGCGAGGACGACACCCTCGTCGGCGACGATGCCGACCGTCGTCGTCCCGGTCTTGAACTCCTCGGGGGCTCCCGAAGAAGCCTTACCTGAAGTGAATCCGTTCATGCAATCCAGTTTGGCGGGGGGACGGATATATCCTCGCTAAAACGGATTTTAGCTCCGGCTCTCTGCGGCGTCCGACCGGGCGTCGACGCTCTCTCTGACGAGGTTCCGGACGCCGCGGCGGAACCGCTCGGAGGCGGCTGTCTCGGAGATGCCGAGTCGTCCGGCCAGCTCTTCGAGTGAACTCCCGCGGGGAATCTCGAGGTACCCGCTGGCGACGGCTTCGAGCAGGAGTTCGCGCTGGCCGTCGGTCAGCGTGTCCTGCCCGTTGCCGTTCGTCTCGGTCTGCTCGTACAGCTTCTCGAAGTGGAACGGGATGTCGTGCTCGCGGCAGAACGCGTAGATGCGCTGGTAGCCGTCGCGGCTCGCGAACCGGACCTGACAGCGCCACCCGCTGTTGGTGCCGACGGCCGCCTGCAGCACCGCTCCGACCTCGATTAGCTCGCCCATCAGGTTCGTGCGGTCGCCGATATCGGTGAACTCGACCCGGCAGAGCCGCCGGTCGCCGACGGTTTCGAACACCGTCAAATTCGAGACAGCGTCGTCCTCGGCGACTGCGGCCTCGACCGCCGAGAAGTCCGGGCACGTCACCCAGAACAGCATCTGATTCCGCCCGTTGGGGTTCGTGTAGGTCTCCTCCCACTCGATTCTGATACCCGGAATGTCTCGAAGCGACACACCCATCACCGGGTGTTCGATGGTGAACGTGGCGATAATCATCGATGACCTGTCCGTGCTGTTCGCGAAGTATGGTCGGCCTACTATTAAGCCTCGCATCCCCCGCGGGGAGGGGGTGGTACGCATTACCAGCAGTACTGCTGGTCGGTGCTGAATGCCGTCAACGGGGTAGTGTACTCCGTCGGAGGGCGGCGGCCAGTCCACGAACGACGCCGTCAGACCCGCTGAATCAGCGGTCGGACGCAGATTGACCGCCCTCCGACTGGGTGACTCCGTTCACCGTCGGGTGCTCGCACTCGAGAACGAGTGTGGCCTGGCAGGCACGCACCCGACACCACGGAAACCAGCAGACCAATGTTGACTCACGAAGCCGAAATCGCCGACGAACTGCTAACGACGACGCTCCCGATACTCGAAGACAGCGGCTACATCGAGGTGGACGACGCGACGAACACCGTTCACCGAGGCCCGAACTTCGAGGAGATCGAGGCCGTTCTCGAGCTGTTCGACGACGAGGCGGACGACGTGTACCGGGACTGGCCGTAGTACACCAGCGGACCGGACATCACTCGCCCGGTCGGCCCACACTGCTCCCACACGGGCCACCAGAGTGGTGTCCCGGGCGGCGTCGGCTCCCTCTCCCCGCCGGCGTCCCCGGGACACACAACCCTTATTCACGAACCGAAACTAGCGCGACCATGGACGAAGCCGCGGTACGCGACCTTCTACGCGGGGTCGAAGACCCCGACCTCGACGACGACATCGTGTCGCTCGGGCTCGTGAACGCCATCGACCTCGACGGAGACCACGTCGCCATCGACCTCGCGCTCGGGGCGCCCTACTCGCCGAACGAGACGGCGATCGCCGCCGAGGTCCGGAAGGTGCTCTCCGCCGAAGGGCTCGAGGTTGACCTCTCGGCCAGCGTCGACCGCGGGCTCTCGCCCGAGGAGCAAGTGCTGCCGGACGTGAAGAACGTCATCGCCGTCGCCTCGGGGAAGGGTGGCGTCGGGAAGTCGACCGTCGCCGTCAACCTCGCGGCGGGCCTCGCGGACATGGGCGCACGCGTGGGACTGTTTGATGCGGACGTCTACGGGCCGAACGTTCCCCGGATGGTGAAATCCGAGGAGCGACCGCAGGCGACCGCCGACGAGACCATCGTCCCGCCCGAGAAGTACGGGATGAAGCTCATCAGCATGGCCTTCCTGGTAGGGGAAGACGACCCCGTCATCTGGCGGGGCCCGATGGTCCACAAGCTCATCACGCAGCTCGTGGAGGACGTCGAGTGGGGCGCGCTCGACTACATGATCGTCGACCTTCCACCCGGAACCGGAGACACGCAGCTCACCCTCCTCCAGTCCGTTCCCGTTTCGGGTGCCGTCGTCGTCACCACGCCCCAAGAGGTGGCACTCGACGACGCCCGGAAGGGCCTGCGGATGTTCGGCAAGCACGACACCCCCGTGCTGGGCATCGTCGAGAACATGAGCGCGTTCCGGTGTCCCGACTGCGGAAACGAACACGCCATCTTCGGCGAGGGCGGCGGCAAGGCGTTCGCCGACGAGAACGACCTCCCGTTTTTGGGGTCGATTCCGCTCGACCCCGCCGTCCGTGAGGGCGGCGACACGGGCGCGCCCATCGTCCTCGACGACGAGAGCGAGACGGGCGAGGCGTTCCGTAACTTCGTGGGGCTGACGGCGAACATGCAGGGTATCGTCCACCGGCAGCGGGAGTCCCAGCGGGGGCAGGCCGACCAGCCACCGCACCGATGAGCGACGAGACGGGGTCGGGGCTCGACCCGGACCCCGAGCGGGTGGCCGTGTTGCGCGAGGTTGCAGAGGACATCCGCGGTGACTCCTCGGAGTCCGAGCAGCTCGCGGCGATGCTGTATCGCGTGTCGGACCTCTACGACGCCGACGCGGAGACCTCCCCCGAGGAGATCTACCGGAACGTCAAGACCATCCTCCAGATCAAGGAACGCGGGACGCTGGCGCGGGACTGAGCTGTGTCCCGCCGTCGCACGCCCGCTCCCGCTTCGTGACCCTTAAGTAGCGGTACCGAGTTGAGACGAATGCAATCGATGCAGGGCGCTCGGCGCCCGAGTCCGCGAGGGCGAAGATACACGCGAGACGCGCTACGCGTCCGACAGACACACGCAGGTCGTGGTAGCCAAGTGGCCCAAGGCGCTGGGTTGCTAACTCAGTGGCGTACTGCCTCCGGGGTTCGAATCCCCGCCACGACGCTCACCCCAACACACATACATCAATCATGAGTGCGGAAGAACCCGAGGCCGAGGACGAGGGCGAGGACATTCGCTACTTCGTCCGCATCGGCCAGACCGACCTCGACGGCACGAAGTCAGTCGAGCGGTCGCTGAGTGAGATGAACGGCATCGGCCACCGGACGGCCCGAATCATCGCCCAGAAGGCGGACATCGACCGACGCGCAGTGTTCGGCAAGCTCGAGGACGACGAGATCGACCGCATCGTCGAGCTCGTCGAGAGCTACGCCGACGAGGTCCCCGACTGGATGAACAACCACCAGGACCACTACTTCACCGGCGAGACGACCCACGAGGTCGGCAACGACCTCAACATGACGCGTCGTCGCGACATCAACCGGATGAAGATGGTCGACTCCTACAAGGGCACCCGCCACAAGCGCGGCCAGAAGGTCCGCGGCCAGCGGACGAAGTCCACGGGCCGGACGGAGGGCACCATCGGTGTCAACGTCGAGGCCATCAAGGAGCAGCAGGCCGAGGAAGCGGAGGCTGGTGAGGAATAATGCCTCTCGGAAGCAACACCAAGTTCTACGAGACGCCGAACCACCCGTTCCAGGGCGAGCGCATCAACGACGAGGCGCGACTCCTGGAGACCTACGGCCTCAAGAACAAGGAGGAGCTCTGGCGAGCGCAGTCCGAGCTGCGTGCCTACCGGCGCGAGGCTCGGAAGCTCCTCGGTCGCACGCAGGGCGACGCCGAGGCCGCCGCCCGGAAGGGTGAGGAGTTCCTCGCCCGCCTGAAGCGCATCGGCGTCCTCAACGAGGACGACTCGCTCGACGACGTCCTGTCGCTCGACGTGACGGACGTGCTCGAACGCCGCCTCCAGACCGTCGCCTACCGCAAGGGCCTGGCGAACACGACGCAGCAGGCGCGACAGTTCATCGTCCACGGCCACATCACGGTCGAGGGCGCCCGCGTCTCGGTCCCGTCGATGAAGGTCGACGTGGCACAGGAGGACGACATCGCGTACGACGAGAACAGCCCGCTGACCGACGACCTGCACCCGGAGCGTGCGGGAGGTGACCAAGAATGAGTGACGACGGCAAGTGGGGCATCGCACACGTGTATGCCTCGTTCAACAACACGATCATCACCGTAACGGACGTGACCGGCGCCGAGACCATCGTGAAGTCCTCGGGCGGCACGGTCGTGAAGCAGAACCGCGACGAAGCGTCGCCGTACGCGGCGATGCAGATGGCCGAAGCGGTGGCCGACGAGATCAAGGCGGCCGGCATCGAGGGCCTGCACGTTCGCGTGCGCGGCCCCGGCGGCAACCTGAACAAGTCTCCTGGCCCCGGTGCGCAGGCGACCATCCGTGCGCTCGCTCGCGCCGGTCTGGAGATCGGTCGTATCGAAGACGTGACCCCCATCCCGCACGACGGTACGCGGGCGCCCAAGAACAGCGGGTTCTGAGATGAGCGAGGACTACGAGGTCGAGTTCATCGAACGCGGCGACCGCAAGGCGCGGTTCCTCGTTCGGGGCGTCACACCGGCGTTCGCCAACGGTATCCGGCGAGCGATGCTCGCGGACGTGCCGACGCTCTCGATCGACGAGGTGCGAGTCATCGAGAACTCGTCGGTGATGTTCGACGAGCAGATCGGGCTCCGGCTCGGGCTCGTCCCGCTCACGACCCCGCCCGCCGAGTTCGAGGAAGGTGACCGCGTCACCCTCGCGCTCGACGTGCAGGGGCCGGACACGGCCTACTCGGGCGACCTCGTCTCGGCGGACGACATGGTCCAGCCGGCCGAGGACAACGTCCCCATCATCGACCTGAAGGAGGGCCAGCGGCTCGAGATCGAGGCCGACGCGGTGCTCGACACCGGCAAGACCCACGCCAAACATCAGGGCGGCGTGGCGGTCGGCTACCGCCACCTCCAGCAGGTCGAGGTCGTCGGTGACGCCGAGGAGTTCGAACAGGACGAACCGCACATCGTCCGCGGCGTCATCGAGGACGACGGCGAACTCGTCGCGACCGACGAGTTCGGCAACGACCTCTCGAACCGGTTCCCCGGCAAGGAGGTCGAGGTGACCGACGTGCCGAACGCGTTCGTGTTCCACGTCGAGACCGACGGCTCGATGACAGTCGAGGAACTCGTGCTGGCGGCCGTGGACACCATCCACGACCGCGCGGCCGAACTCGAAGACGCAGTCCAACTCTGAAGATGACCACGCGCGCCCCCACACCCACGAGTGTGCCCCCCACGAGCGCCGGCTCTGTCGGTGCCCGTGACGCTCCCAGCGAGTGTCACACCGAAGGGGTTAAAGACGGGCGCGCGGTACCCACGTTTGCGAGCAGGGATAGCCAAGTCTGGCCAACGGCGCAGCGTTCAGGGCGCTGTCGTGTAGACGTCCGCAGGTTCAAATCCTGCTCCCTGCATCCATTCTTACCCTGGAATCGGAGTGATAACGCATGAGCAAGACCAACCCGAGACTCAACAGTCTCATCGCCGACCTCAAGTCCACCACCCGCAACGGTGGCGGCGACGTGTGGGCCGACATCGCCGACCGGCTGGAGAAGCCGCGGCGCACCCACGCTGAGGTCAACCTGGGTCGCATCGAACGGTACGCCCGCGAGGACGAGACCGTCGTCGTACCCGGTAAGGTGCTCGGTTCCGGTGCGCTCCGCAAGGGCGTCACCGTCGCAGCCGTCGACTTCTCGTCGTCGGCGCGAACGAAGATCGAGCACGTCGGTGAGGCTATCCGACTGGAAGAAGCGCTCGAGAACAACCCCGACGGCTCCGACGTGCGGGTGATCCGATGAGCTACGCAGAGTTCGACGCCGACGTTATCGTCGACGCTCGCGACTGCATCATGGGTCGCGTCGCATCCAACGTCGCCCAGCGCGCGCTCGACGGCGAGCGCGTCGCCGTGGTGAACGCCGAGCAGGCGGTCATCACCGGCAACGAGGAGCCCACGATGGAGGTGTACGAGAAGCGGCGGGACATCGGGTCCGACCGCGGTCCGTACTACCCCAAGCGACCAGACCGCATCTTCAAGCGGTCCATCCGCGGGATGGTCCCCTACAAGACGACGAGCGGTCGCGAGGCGTTCGAGAACGTCCGTGTCTACGTCGGCAACCCGTACGACGAGGACGGCGAGATCCTCGAGGGCACGTCGCTGGATCGACTGTCGAACATCAAGTTCACCACTCTCGGTGAGATCTCCGAGGGACTGGGGGCCAACGTAACATGGTAACGAACACGTCCGGTAAGAAGAAGACGGCCATCGCCCGCGCCACCGTGCGCGACGGCTCCGGGAAGGTTCGCGTCAACAGCCAGCCCGTCGAGCTCGTCGAGCCCGAACAGGCGCGACTCAAGATGCTGGAACCGTTCCGCATCGCCGACGACGAACTGCGCGAGTCGGTCGATGTCGAGCTGACGATTTCGGGTGGAGGGTACGCCGGGCAGGCCGACGCCGCCCGAACGGCTATTGCACGCGGCCTCGTCCAGCACAGCAACGATGCTGAGCTCCGTGACGCGTTCATGGCGTTCGACCGCTCGCTGCTGGTCAACGACGTGCGCCAGTCCGAATCGAAGAAGTGGGGCGGCCCCGGCGCACGGGCTCGCTACCAGAAGTCCTACCGCTAGGTGATTCACACATGATGGTCCCGGTCCGGTGCTTCACGTGCGGCAAGGTCGTCGGCGAACACTGGGAAGAGTTCAAGGCTCGCACCCGCGAGGACGACGAGGACCCCAAACAGGTCCTCGACGAACTCGGCGTGGAGCGTGCCTGCTGTCGACGCATGCTCGTCTCGCACAAGGACCTCGTCGACGTGGTGGCTCCCTACCAATGAGAACCGAGAACCGCTACGAGAAGGCGCGCATCCTCGGGGCCCGAGCCCTGCAGGTGAGCTACGGCGCGCCCGTGCTCGTCGAGACGAAGCAGACGGAGCCGATCCTCATCGCGGCCGAGGAGTACGACGCGGACGTGCTGCCGTTCACGGTTCGGCGGGGTGACGACGCGTGACGCTCGTCACCGAGGTTCGACTGCGGCAGGTGCTCGACTCTCGGGGGAACCCGACGGTCGAGGCCGAGGTCCGGACGGAGTCCGGTGGTTTCGGTCGGGCGGCAGCTCCCTCGGGGGCGTCGACCGGCGAGTACGAGGCCATCGAGCTCCCGCCGGAGGAGGCCATCGCGAACGCGCGTGACCTCGCCGTGCCACGAATCGAGGGGCAGGTGTACGCGGGCGACCAGCGCTCCGTAGACCGTGCGCTTCGAGGCGCGGACGGCACCGACGACTTCTCGAAGATCGGTGCGAACTCGGCCGTGGCCATCTCGATGGCCGCCGCCAAGGCGGGCGCCGACATGCTCGGTGCCCCCCTGTACCAGCACCTCGGTGGCGCGTTCCGTGGCGAGAACTTCCCCGTTCCACTGGGGAACGTCATCGGCGGCGGCGAACACGCCGAAGACGCCACGCACATCCAGGAGTTCCTCGCCGCCCCCGTCGGCGCACCCAGCGTCGCGGACGCGGTGTTCGCGAACGCCGCCGTTCACGGCGAGGTTCACGACATCCTCACCGAGCGCGGCATCCCCGCCGCGAAGGGCGACGAGGGCGCGTGGGCGCCGTCCATCGACGACGCCGAAGCGTTCGAGATCGTCGAGCAGGCCGTCGAGACGGTCGCCGACGACGTGGGCTTCGACATCAAGTTCGGGCTCGACGTCGCCGCGGCCGAACTCTACGAGGACGGCGAGTACGTCTACGGCGACGAGACTCGAACTCCGGAGGAGCAGGTCGATTACATCGCCTCGCTCGTCACGGAGTACGACCTCGCGTACGTCGAGGACCCGCTCGACGAGGACGACTACGAGGGCTTCGCCGACCTCACCGAGCGAGTCGGCGACCGGACGCTCGTCTGTGGCGACGACCTGTTCGTCACCAACACCGAGCGCCTGCAGGACGGTATCGACCAGGGCGCGGCCAACTCGATTCTGGTGAAGCCGAACCAGATCGGGACGCTGACGGACGCGTTCGACGCGGTCGAACTCGCCCTGCGGAACGGCTACGCCCCCGTCATCTCCCACCGGTCGGGCGAGACGGAGGACACCACCATCGCACACCTCGCCGTGGCGACCGACGCCCCGTTCATCAAGACGGGCGCGGTCGGTGGCGAGCGCACCGCCAAGCTGAACGAACTCATTCGAATCGAGGCAAACGCATGAGCGACAACGAAGAGGGCCTCGACGCGGCCGAATCCGACATCGACGAGGAGCCCACCGGCGAGACCGGTGCGGAGCCCGCCGACGATCCGGAGCCGGTCGCCGACGAGGCCGACGACACCGAAGAGACCGCCGAGGCTGAAGAGGCCGAGGCCGAACCCACGGAGGCCGAGGAGGCCGCTGCCGAGGAAGAGCCGGAGGAGACGCCCGTGCTCGACGAGGACGTCATGCCCGACGACGAGGCAGACCTCCTCATCCCCGTCGAGGACTACCTGGCTGCGGGGGCCCACATCGGGACCCAGCAGAAGACGAAGTCCATGGAGCGGTTCATCCACCGCGTCCGGACGGACGGGCTGTACGTGCTCGACGTCTCCCAGACCGACCAGCGCATCCGCACGGCGGCGTCGTTCCTCGCGAACTACGACCCCGAGCAGATCCTGGTCGCGTCCAGCCGTCAGTACGGTCGGTTCCCCGCCGAGAAGTTCGCGGAGGCCGTCGGCGCTCGCGCGCGGACGGGCCGCTTCATCCCGGGGACGCTGACGAACCCGAAGTACGACGGCTACATCGAGCCGGACGTCGTGGTCGTCACCGACCCCATCGGTGACAGCCAGGCCGTCAAGGAGGCAATCACGGTCGGCATCCCGGTCATCGCGATGTGCGACTCCAACAACACCACCTCGAACGTCGACCTCGTCATCCCGACGAACAACAAGGGTCGCAAGGCCCTGTCGGTCGTCTACTGGCTACTCGCCAACGAGACGCTCGACCGCCGCGGCGCCGAACCGGCGTACGCGCTCGACGACTTCGAGACGGACCTCTGAAGCGAGTCGATTTTCGTTTCTCGCACGCGGCCAGCGACGGCACTCTCGTCAGTCCGACAGTTCGCCGAGCAGGTCGTATAGCCGGTCCTCGGGCACCGACTCGTGCCACCGTGCGCCCTCGTGCGGCTCGCCAGCCGCGTCGCCCGTGAACACGACGAACGGCAGGGGGATGGAGTCACGCTCAGTCCAATCTTGACAGTAGCGGACGTGAACGTGCCGGACGTTAGTGAGGCGGGGATCCAGTCCCGTCTGGTCGCGGACTGCCTGTCGGGCGCAGTCGAGGGGGTCGTCGCCCGGCTGGCGGGTCGCCCCGGGCTCGCGCCACCCCTCGTCGCTCTCGACGAGCAGCACGCGCCCCGACGAATCGCGGAGCCACGCACCAGCCCCACCACAGCTGTCGAAGTGGCGGACGCGGTTGTGGAGGCGGTCGTACTCCTCGGCCGAGACCTCCCGTGGCTCGCGGACGACCTCCAGGTTGCCGTACTCGGCGGCGAGCTCGGAGAGGACGCGGTCGAGGTGGCGACACGCCGCGGTGACCGACATACCCGCTCTTGGGAGGCGGCCGGTTTAGCCGTTTCCGCCCGCGTTCGGATAGGCTTATTCACACGGCGCGACCACCACCGCGCATGACCACTTCGAGCGCCCCCGGCAAGGTGTACCTGTTCGGGGAGCACGCCGTCGTCTACGGCGAGCCGGCGGTCCCGTGTGCCGTCGGCCGGCGGGCACGGGTGACGGCAGAGCGGCGGGACGACGGGCGCGTCAGAGTCGAGGCGAGCGACCTCTCGCTCGACGGCTTCGCCATCACCTACGGCGGCGACCTCGACGAGGCGGACGTGAACGTGCCGAGCGGCCTCGTCGAGGCCGCGACGGGCTACGTCGACGGCGCGGTCGACCAGGCTCGTGACGCCGCCGGCGAACCGGACGCTGGCTTCACCGTCACCATCGAGTCTGACATCCCGCTTGGCGCCGGACTCGGTTCTTCCGCGGCCGTGGTCGTCGCGGGTATCGACGCCGCCACGCGCGAACTCGGCGTCGAACTCCCGCCCGAAGAACTCGCCGACCGCGCGTACCAGGTCGAACACGAGGTGCAGGAGGGGCAGGCATCGCGCGCCGACACGTTCTGCTCGGCCATGGGCGGCGCCGTCCGGGTCGAAGGCGACGACTGTCGTCGCATCCCCGACGCGCCCGAACTCCCGTTCGTCATCGGGTACGATGGGGGAGCGGGTAACACGGGCGAACTGGTGGCGAACGTCCGCGGACTGCGCGAGCAGTACACGTTCGCCGCCGACACGGTCGAGGCTATCGGCGACATCGTCCGGACGGGCGAACACGCCCTCGAGAACGACGACGTCGAGGAGGTCGGCCGACTCATGAACTTCAACCACGGGCTGCTGTCGGCGCTCGGCGTCTCCTCGCGCTCGCTCGACACGATGGTGTGGGCCGCCCGCGACGCCGGTGCGATGGGGGCGAAGCTCACCGGCGCGGGCGGCGGCGGCTGTATCGTCGCGCTCGATACGAGTGAGGGTGCCCGGACCGCTCTGGACTACACGCCCGGCTGTGAAGAGGCGTTCCGCGCGGAGCTCGACACCGACGGGGTGCGCGCCGAGTGACTCGCATTCTCAAGCTCGGTGGGAGTGTCGTCACCCGAAAAGACGAGCCGGAGACGGTCGACGCCGAGCAGCTCGGCTCGCTCGCCGACGCCATCGCCGACGCACCCGACGACCTCGTGGTCGTCCACGGCGGCGGGTCGTTCGGCCACCACCACGCCAGCGCGTACGGCGTCTCGACGGTCGACGGGAGCCACGACGCCGCGGCCGCCCGGGACATCCACGGTGCGATGAAGGAGCTCAACGACGCCGTCGTCGCAGCGCTCGCCGACCGCGGCGTCCCGGCGGTCCCTGTCCACCCGTTCTCGGCAGCCAGCCGCACCGCGACGGGCGAACTCTCGCTGTCGACGGCCCCCGTCTCGGCGATGCTCACGGAGGGGTTCGTTCCGGTACTCCACGGTGACGTCGTCGCGCACGCCGGGAAGGGCGTCACCATCCTCTCCGGCGACGAACTCGTCGCGGACCTCGCGACACACCTCGGTGCCGATCGGGTCGGGCTCTGCTCGGCGGTGCCGGGTGTCCTCGACACCGACGGCGAGGTCGTCCCGCACATCGCGGCGTTCGACGACGTGGCAGCTGCACTGGGCGGCAGCGACGCCACGGACGTGACCGGCGGGATGGCTGGCAAGGTCAGAGAGTTGCTCGCACTCTCGGTGCCGGCGTACGTCTTCGGCGTCGACGGCACCCGTGAGTTCCTCGCCGGCGGCGACCCCGGCACCCGGATCGACTAAGGTTCAAATAGGAGGGGGCGGCCAGCGCCCCCGTGCAATAGCGTTCAGCGTGCGCGGGCCGAGGCGGTTGTGTGGTCCACCCGTGTACGTCACGACGAGCCGGACCGCCTGTTCGCTCACCTGCCAGGACCGGCGTTCGACCTGCTTCCCACGCGCTCGGGGGACCTCCCGTGCGGCTCAGAGGTCCAGTAACTCCTTCGCGATGATGTTGCGCTGAATCTCGCTCGCCCCCTCGCCGATCTGGTAGATCTTCGTGTGGCGGAACTGGCGTTCGACGGGGTAGTCGCGGGTGTAGCCGTTGCCGCCGTGGAGCTGGACCGCGTCGCTGGCGACCTCCTCGGCGATTTCACTCGCGTACAGTTTCGCCATCGACGCGAGTTTCGTCGGCTTCTCGCCGTCATCGACCTGCTGGGCGGCGTCGTAGACGAGTCGCCGCGCGCACTCGACCTTCACGCCCATGTCCGCGACTTTGTGCTGGACGGCCTGGAACCCCCGGAGTTCGCGGTCGAACTGCTCGCGCTGTTTGACGTACTCCACCGTGTGTTCGAGACAGCCCTGTGCGATGCCGAGCGCCTGCGCCGCGATGCCGACGCGCTCCTCCTCGAAGAACTCCATCAGCTGGTAGAAGCCCATGTTCTCGTAGCCGACGAGGTTCGCCTCGGGGACGCGGACGCCGTCGTACCTGAGCTGTGCGGTCTCGCTCGCGTTCCACCCCATCTTGTGGATCTCGGTCTCGACCTCGAACCCGTCTCTATCGGTCTCGACGATGAACGCCGAGATGCCGCCGTGTCCCTCGTCGCCGGTGCGAGCCATCGTCAGCACGTAGTCCGCGATGGTGCCGTGTGTGATGAACGTCTTGACGCCGTCGATGACGTACTCGTCCCCGTCTTTCCGGGCGCTCGTCTCGATGCCCGCGGCGTTCGATCCGTGGTTCGGCTCGGTGTTGCCGAGCGCGCCGATGAGGTCTCCGTCGGCGACCCCGCACAGGATGCGTTTCTTCTGTTCCTCGGTGCCGTACTCGCGAATCATCCGGGTGCCGAACTCGGTGCCGATGGCCGCGAGCATCCCGGCGTCGACACGGCAGATCTCTTCCATGAAGAGGCACGTCTCGACTTGCGAGAGCCCGGCGCCACCGTACGCCTCGGGGATGGTACCGCCGACGAGCCCCGTCTCGACGGCCTTCTCCCACACCTCGCGAGGCCACTCGCCGCTGTCCTCGTGTTCCCGAGCGACCGGTGCGATCTCCGTCTCGGCGAACTCGCGGGCCGTGCGGCGGATGGCTCGCTGCTCCTCGGTGAAACTGAAGTCGACCACGACCCACCGTCCCCTGGTGGGTGGTTATAGTTACCGCCGCGCATTGGCGGCCGACGAGGCGTCGGCCAGCGGAAGCTCCACGACCAGCACCGTGCCGCGTGGCTCGTTGTCCTCGGTCACGACCGACCCGCCGAACTGGTCGACGAGCGTGGAGACGAGATACAGTCCGAGCCCCTCGCCAGTGCTCGACGCGCCCTGTTCGCCCTGTTGCAGGTACGTCTGGCGGTGGGACTCGGGGATGCCGGGACCGTTGTCCGCGATACACACCGTCGCCGTTTCCTCGCCGGTGGTGAGTGTCACGCGGACGTGTTTCTCGTCGGCATCGTTGTGCTTGATGGCGTTCACCAGGAGGTTCTCGAACACCGCCCCGAGCGTCTGGTTCGCGATGACGAGCACGTCGGCTTCGAGGTCGGCCTCGAACGTCGCGTCGGGGTACGCCGACTGTGCGACCGCGAGTTCCGAACCGAGGACCGACGAGACGTCCGTCGGCCGCAGGTTCAGCTCCTCGGAGAGCGTCCGCATGAGCACGCGAACGTTGTCGACGAGTTCCGTCATGTGCTCGCCGCGCTCGTCGATGCGGGCGAGGAGCTGCTGGCCCTCCTCGTCGACGTGCCCCTCCAGCATGTCGGCGTAGCCGTTGATGACCTGCAGGCCGTTGAGCACGTTGTGCCGCAGCAGGTGGTTGATGAACTCGAGGGTGTCCTGCTGGGCGCTCGTCCGCTCGACGAGTCGCTCGTTCTGGCGGGCTCGTGCCCGGTTGATTCCCGCGACTATCCCGACGGCCCCACCGAGGTTCCCGTACAGCACGAACTGCGAGCGCATCGACACCAGACTATCGCCGGCCAGTAGCTCGGGCAGTGAGGCCCACGTGTAGAGCGTCCAGAGAACGGCGATACCACCGATGAACCAGAGGGTGGCGACCGTGATGTCACCGCGGCTCAGACTCGTCCGCGAGAGGTAGACGCCCACCCCGAGAACGATGACCGGGAGTGCGATGTCCATGAACGTGTAGAACAGGACGGTGAGGATGTCCTCGCCGACGTACTCCTCGGCGACGGTGATGATTCCCCCGACCGCTAGCAAACCGGCAACGAGGTAGATACCGGTCGCTCGTGGGAACAGATCCCCCCACCGCCGTTCCGCACCGAACATACCCCTCCACCGCGGCCCTTGGTAATAGAGCTACTGCCAGGAGCGTGGAGCGAGCCCTGCCATCGGCAGAGATAAGACACGTCCACCGCACGTTCCGTGCGAACTGGACACATGGAACTCCAACTCAGTTTCTCATTTATGCGTGGTACCGATGAGTGAGGCGTGGCCCGACACGCCGGCTGCGACCGACCTGTTCGCCGCCGACCTGCTCGCTGGGGAGGTGGCGCTCGTTACCGGCGGTGGGACGGGCATCGGCGAGGAGATCGCCACGGCCTACGCCGACCTCGGTGCGGACGTAGCGGTCGCCTCGCGGAACATGGACCATCTCGACCCGGTCGCCGAGGCCATCGAGGAGCGGGGACAAGACGCCTGTGCGACGACGGTCGACATCCGCGACAAGGACGAGGTCGACGCGATGACCGAGACCGTCGTCGACGAGCTCGGCCCACCGACGGTGCTCGTGAACAACGCGGGGGCGAACTTCCTCACACCGTTCGAGAACCTCTCGGCGAACGGCTGGCGCGCCGTCGTCGGCACCATCCTCGACGGCACCGCCTACTGCACGATGTCGGTCGGCGAGCACATGGTCGAGCAGGGCCGCGGCTCCATCATCGCGATGGGGGCGACCAACAGCGTGGACGGCGCGCCGTTCCACGCCCACTCCGGCGCGGGGAAGGCGGGCGTCCACAACCTGATGCAGACGGTCGCCTCCGAGTGGGCACACCACGGCGTCCGGGCGAACACCATCGCCCCCGGCATCATCGAGACCGATGGCGTCACCGAGGCGGCCGGCGGGTCGCTCCCCGAGCAGATCATGGAGGAGATCGCCGCCGACCGGTTCGGGACGCCCGCCGACTGCGTCCCGCTCGCGGTGTTCCTCGCCTCCCCCGCGAGCGCCTACGTCACCGGGGCGTACTACACGGTCGACGGGGGGCACAACGTCGCCCGGTCGCCGTACTAGCCAACGCGCTTTTCACTTCGGACCGCAAGCCGTCGGGATGATGCCCTCCACCGTCACCCGTGGTGATGCCCCGTGAACCCCGTGACCGTGCTCGTCGGGCTCGTCCTGCTCGGCGTCGGCGCGTTCGCGATCGCCCGCGGCCGGAAGCGTCGCCACCAGAAGGCGACCATCGAGGGCACCGAGACGACCGACGTCCTGCGCCTGACACCTGGGCCGGTCGAGGTCGTGGGGCGGGCGGTCCCGACCGACGACGGGCCGATGCGCGCGCCCTTTTCCGAGGAGGACTGTCTGGTGGCGTACTGGGAGATCGAGGAGTGGGAGGAGTCCGGGAAACACTCGAGCTGGGACACCGAGGGGTCGGGCTACCTCGCGACCCCGTTCTACGTCGACGACGGCACAGACCGGGTTCTGATTCGGCCGGACGGCGCGACGCTCGATATCGACCGTCATGCGGAGCCGGTCATCGAAGTGGGCGCGGACGAGACCCCACCGCGGGCGATTCAGGAGTTCCTCGACCTCGAGTCGACGCCGGGTGGCCCGGACCGTGCGCTCATCTCGGCGCTCGACTGGGGCCAGCAGATCGGCGACCGCCGCTACCGGCAGGACCTCATCCGCCCGGGCGAACAGGTGTACGTCCACGGGACGGCGACGCGCGTCGGGGCACGCGAGTTCGGCGGAAACGACTTCGAGATCGTCGCGTCGGCCGACGACGGCCACCACGACGCGGACCTCTTTCTCGTCTCGGACCGCTCGGAGGACGACCTCATCGCCGCACGCCGGCACGCCATCGCCTACCTCGTTGGTGGTGGCGTGCTCGCGCTCGTGGGGCTCGCGCTCCTCGTTAGTGGTCTCTTGCCAACAGGATTGTGACGACCTCACCCGTGTATTGCCGGGTTTATTTCACCGATACCATTAAGATATCTACCTCCCAAGGACTGCTCGATGCCGATACACGCGGCGCAGCTCCAGTCGACGGTACTCTGCCTCGACGACGACGAGGCGGTACTGGAGCTGTTGGAGGCGTTCTTGCCCCGGCAGGGCGCCTACGAGGTTCGGACGACGACCGACCCCGACCGCGGGTTCGAACTGGTCGCCGACGGGGCGGCCGACCTCGTCGTCTGTGACTACAAGATGGGCTCCTGTTCGGGTATCGACTTCCTCCAGCGCGTTCGCCGCGAGGGCCACGATCTCCCGTTCGTCCTCTTCACCGGGCACGCCACGGAGGATGTCTCTGCGGCGGCAGAACGCGCCGGCGCGACTGACTTCGTGCGGAAGGGCGGCCCCGAGCGCCTCGACGAGTTGGTCGCGTCGCTCGCGACGGCTGCCTCCCGGACGTAGTCGCGGTGCGTCGCGAGCCACGACCTTTTTAACCCTGCGCCTGAAAGTCTCCGGTAACCGAGACACGGTCGCCCCGGGATAACGGACGGGCGACCGGCTATATCGACCGGAGACGGCCAGCCGGGCTCACGGTTTCGGGCCTGTCTGGTTCCGACGGTCGACACCGCCGCGGTCCAGTCGGGCCGCCAGTTGCGGATGCTCGCCGGTTCCCCATCAGGACGCGTCTTGGGGGCGACCCTTCCTCGGCAGACACAACTATGGAAGTCGAAATCGCAACCATCGGTGGATACGAGGAGGTCGGTCGGCAGATGACTGCCGTCCGCGCTGGCGACGACGTCGTCATCTTCGACATGGGCCTCAACCTGTCGAAGGTCCTCATCCACGACAACGTAGAGACGGAACGGATGCACAGCCTGGACCTCATCGACATGGGGGCCATTCCCGACGACCGCGTGATGTCCGACATCGAGGGCGACGTGCAGGCCATCGTGCCGACGCACGGCCACCTCGACCACATCGGTGCCATCTCGAAGCTCGCCCACCGCTACGACGCCCCCATCGTCGCCACGCCGTTCACCATCGAGCTCGTCAAACAGCAGATCGAGGGTGAAGAGAAGTTCGGGGTCCAGAACGACCTCGTGAAGATGGACCCCGGCGAGCAGATGCAGATCGGCGACTCCGGCAACGTTCAGCTCGAGTTCGTCAACGTCACCCACTCCATCATCGACGCCATCAACCCCGTCCTCCACACGCCGGAGGGGGCTGTCGTCTACGGCCTCGACAAACGGATGGACCACACGCCGGTCATCGGCGACCCCATCGACATGAAGCGGTTCCGTGAGATCGGCCGCGAAGGTGCGGGCGTGCTCGCGTACATCGAGGACTGTACGAACGCTGGTCGGAAGGGTCGCACGCCCTCCGAATCGGTGGCACGCCGCCACCTGAAGGACGTGATGACCTCCGTCGAGGACTACGACGGCGGTATCGTCGCCACGACGTTCTCGAGCCACATCGCTCGCGTGAAGTCGCTCGTGGAGTTCGCCCGCGACATCGACCGCCAGCCCGTGCTGCTCGGCCGGTCGATGGAGAAGTACTCGGGGACTGCAGAGCGGCTCGGCTTCATCGACTTCCCCGGCGACGTGGGGATGTACGGCCACCGCAAGAGCGTCGACCGCACGTTCAAGCGCATCATGAACGAGGGGAAGGAGAACTACCTCCCCATCGTCACCGGCCACCAGGGCGAGCCGCGCGCGATGCTCACCCGGATGGGCCGCGGCGAGACGCCGTACGAACTGGACGAGGGTGACAAGGTCATCTTCTCGGCGCGCGTCATCCCGGAGCCCACCAACGAGGGCCAGCGCTACCAGTCGGAGAAGCTGCTCGGCATGCAGGGCGCTCGCATCTACGACGACATCCACGTTTCGGGCCACCTCCGCGAGGAGGGCCACTACGCGATGCTCGACGCGCTCGAACCCAAGCACGTCATCCCGGCCCATCAGGACATGAAGGGGTTCGCGCCGTACGTCGACCTCGCGGCGAAGAAGGGGTACCAGCTCGGCCGTGACCTGCACGTCACCCGCAACGGTAACATCATCCAGCTGACCGAATGAGCACCGAAGAGCGCGTCCGGGGTGCCCTCGAGGACCGCCGCGAGGCGGTCAACGAGGCCATCCGCGAGCAGTTGCCGGTCACCCGGCCCGAGCGGCTGTACGAGGCGTCCCGCTACCTGCTGGACGCGGGCGGCAAACGGCTCCGCCCGGTCGTCCTGCTGCTCACCGCGGAGGCGCTCGCCGAGGTGGAATCGTGTTCGGAGGACTACCGCGCGTTTCCCGACCTCACGGGCGGCGAGGTAGACATCATGTCCGCTGCCGTCTCCATCGAGGTCATCCAGTCGTTCACGCTCATCCACGATGATATCATGGACGACGACGACCTCCGGCGCGGCGTTCCCGCCGTGCACAAGGAGTACGACCTGGAGACCGCGATTCTCGCCGGCGATACGCTCTACTCGAAGGCGTTCGAGTACATGCTCGAGACGGACGCCCCCGCCGAACGCGAGGTGCGTGCGCTCGACGAGCTTGCGACCACCTGTACCGAAATCTGTGAAGGCCAGGCGTTCGACGTGGAGTTCGAGAGTCGCGACGACGTGACGACCGACGAGTACCTGGAGATGGTCGAACTCAAGACCGCCGTGCTGTACGCGGCGGCCGCGGCCATCCCTGCGATTCTACTCGGTGCGGACGACGAGACGGTCGATGCGCTCCACGGCTACGGGCTGGACATCGGCCGCGCGTTCCAGATTCAGGACGACCTGCTCGACCTGACCACCCCCTCGGAGAAGCTCGGAAAACAGCGCGGCTCCGACCTCGTCGAGGGCAAGCGGACCATCATCACGCTCCACGCCCGCAACCAGGGGGTCGACGTGGACGCTCTCGTCGACGCCGACGACCCCGAGAACGTCACGGAGGCGGACATCGACACGGCCGTCGGCACGCTTGAGGAGGCCGGCTCCATCGAGTTCGCCCGCGAGATGGCGAACGACCTCGTCGCCTCCGGCAAGGCGCGACTGGAGTGTCTCCCCGACACCGAGGCACACTCGCTACTCGAGGATATCGCGGACTTCCTCGTCGAGCGGGAGTACTAGAACGCCCACTTTTTCCACCTCCATCACGGCCCTTCGGGCCGCTCCGCGCTTCGCGGATGCTGACTAGACAGCCATCGCTCGACGCGCGAGAAGCAGGACGAACGGAGTCGTCCGACGGCGACCCCCTGTGCAACCGGAGCGGTGCAGCGGTCGACCAGTCGTGTGAACCGTGACTGCTGGTCTCCGGTCACGGGGGCAACCACGGAACGACGAGCCACGGTTGCCGGTCGAGGGCACCTCGGTCCGGGACGAACCGAGTGCGGTGTCGTTCCGTTCGACCGTGATATGGCCCGAGATAAAGGTGTATTGATACCTGCAGGTGGCTGCACATATCGCCCCGGCCCCGAATCCACGGGCTTTTCGCCCCCGGGCGAGGATGAGCCGGTAATGGACGACGACCTCCGCGAGCGGGTCGAGCACGCCGCCGAGACCGCGGCGCTGTTCAACGCGCTCAAACACGACAGCGACGCACAGGTCGGGGCCATCATGGGGCCGATGATGGGCGAGAACCCCGAGTTCCGTCCGCACGGCGACGAGATCCCCGGTATCATCGCGCCGGTCATCGAGCGCGTCAACGGGCTCTCCGCCGACGAGAAGCGCGAGCGCCTCGCCGAACTCGACCCCGAGGCCGTCGAGGAGCTGAATGCCGAGGACGACGAGGAGGCGCATCCCCTCCCGGACCTCCCGAACGTCGACGACTACGACGAGGTGCGGATGCGCGCCGCGCCGAACCCCAACGGTCCGTGGCACCTCGGGCACGCCCGGATGCCGTCGGTCATCGGCACGTATCAGGAGCGGTACGACGGCTCCTTCATCGTCCGGTTCGACGACACCGACCCCGAGACGAAGCGCCCGGACCTCGACGCCTACGACTCCATCCTCGACGACATCGACTACCTCGGCTTCGAGCCCGACGAGGTCCACAAGGCCAGCGACCGCGTCGACATCTACTACGAGCACGCTCGCGAGCTCATCGAGCTGGGTGGCGCCTACACCTGTTCGTGTTCGGGCGAGGCGTTCTCCGAGCTGAAGAACAGCGGGGAGGCATGTCCTCACCGCGACAAGGACCCCGAGACGGTCGCCGAGGAGTTCGAGGCCATGGTCGACGGCGACTACTCCTCGGGTGAGATGGTCCTCCGGGTGAAGACCGACATCGAGCACAAGAACCCCGCGCTGCGTGACTGGGTCGCCTTCAGAATGGTCGACACGCCGCACCCGCGCGAGGCGGCGGAACACTATCGCTGCTGGCCGATGCTCGACTTCCAGTCCGGCGTCGACGACCACCTGCTGGGCGTCACGCACATCATCCGCGGCATCGACCTGCAGGACTCGGCGAAGCGCCAGCAGTTCGTCTACGACTACTTCGACTGGGAGTACCCCGAGGTGATGCACTGGGGCCACGTCCAGATCGACGCGTACGACGTGAAGATGTCCACCTCGACCATCAAGGAGCTCATCGACGAGGGCAAACTCGACGGCTGGGACGACCCGCGCGCGCCGACCATCAAGTCCGTCCGTCGCCGCGGCATCCGTGGCGAAGCCATCGTCGACGCGATGGTGGGCCTCGGTGCCTCCACCTCGAACGTCGACCTCGCGATGTCTACCATCTACGCGAACAACCGTGACCTCGTCGACGACGAGACGGACCGCGCGTTCTGTGTCCGGGAGGGCGTCCGTTTCCCGCTCTCGGGTGGGCCGAGCGTCGCACACCCCCCGAAACACCCCGACCACGAGGAGCGCGGCAAGCGCGAGATTCCCGTGGGCGATGCCGTCCTCATCGAGGCCGAGGATGCGCCCGACGTGGGAGAGCGGGTCTGGCTGAAGGGATTCGGCCCGGTTGGCCGCGAGGGTGACACGCTCGTCTTCACCGACGAGGACATCTCGCTCGTCCGCGAGGAGGGCGTGCCGGTGATTCACTGGGTGCCCGTCGAGGGCTCGAAGTCGGTGCGCCTGCGGACGATGGACGGCGACGTGCCGTGTTTCACCGAGCCCGGTATCACGGAGTACGAGGAGGGCGACCTGTTGCAGTTCGAGCGCGTCGGCTTCGCGCGCATCGACGAGCAGGCCGACCGGGAGACGGTCTGCTACTTCACCCACCCGTAACGCGCGGGCCCGTCGGCCGGCGGCCCTGCGTTCGTGCCTAATTTTAAGTATTCTGGTAGAGACTGCCTCACACATGGCTATCGACCCGCAGTTCGAGGAGAACCGTGAAGTCGTCGAGCAGCACGATGGACACGACGTTTGGGGTCCTGTAGACGAACCGGAGACGCTCGGCATCCACGGAACGCATGTCGCCGTCGACTTCGACATCTGTCTCGCGGACGGGGCCTGTCTCGAGGACTGTCCGGTTGACGTGTTCGAGTGGGTCGACACGCCCGGCCACCCCGAGAGCGAACTGAAGGCCGACCCGGTCCACGAGGGCCAGTGTATCGACTGCATGCTCTGTGTCGACGTCTGCCCCGTGGACGCCATCGACGTCGACCCCGGCCGCGCGGGCCGGAAGTAAGTCGGCACGGTCGCCGTTCGCTACCACCGACTGCACGCTTTGCCCGCACCAGCAGTCAGGTAGCACCAGCTCACTCGTTTCTTGCCGCTTTTCGACCGCCGAGACGGCCGTCGGCGCAACAAAAGCTAAGAGTTGTCGGCAACATCCTCCCACGAGACGTGACATCCATGCACACGGTAACTCTGACCAAGGGCGTGCCGGACTTCCGCGAAGGGCAGGTGTCCTTCGACGAAGACGGCCATCTCGAACGCGGGAAGACGCCGACGGTGATGAATCCGAACGACAAACATGCGCTGCGCGCCGCGCTGCAGACGAAGGTGCGCAACGGGGGGACCCTCTCGGTGATGAGCATGGGGCCGCCGGGCTACAAGGAGGTGCTCGGCGAGGCGATGGAGTCGGTGTACGCCGACGACCTCTATCTGCTCTCGGACCGCGAGATGGCGGCGGCAGACACCTGGGCGACCGCTATCACGCTCTCGGCCGGGCTGGAGAAACTGGAGACGACACCGGACCTCGTGTTCGCGGGGTTCAAGACCGCTGACGGGGAGACGGGCCACACCGGCCTGCAAGCCTGCTGGTGTCAGGACTGGCCCATCATCACCCACGTCATCGCGCTCGACGTCGACGAGGAGGCGGGGATGGTCCGCGCCAAGCGCCTCGTCGAGGGCGACATCGAGGAGATCGAGACCGTCGAAGCGCCGATGCCCGCGTTCATCGTCTCGGACCCGGAGTTCGAGCCCACCTATCGGAAGGCGAACGACCGGCTCACCCTCAAGGACCTCCGCGCGGAGACGGCCGAGCGCGCCGAGGACTACGAGGACCACCTGACGGTGTGGGACCACGTGGACCTCAACCTCGACCCCGACTACATCGGGCTCGACGGCTCGCCCACGATCGTCTCCAGCGTTGACCCCATCCCGAAGGCACCTGCCGAGCGGGAGGCCACGATGGTCACGCCCGACGATAGCGAGGGGATGGCCGAAGTGTTCGACGAGATGACCGCGTTCGCGGGGGGTGACTGAACGTGACGCTCGACCCATCCGAGTACGACATCGCGGAGCTCGGCCCGGCCCTGAAGGACATCGAGGACGTCGAAGAACTCGAGGCGATTCTCGAAGCCGAGAAGGAGGGCGAGGACCGCAAGGGCGCCATCACTCTCATCGAGAGCCGCATCGAGAAGTTCTCGGGCGACGACGAGCCCGAACCGGAGGGCGACCTCGACCCGGCCGAGATGTCGCTCGCCGACATCGGGAACGCGGTGAAGGGTATGGACGACGTCGCGGACCTCGAGGCCCTGCTGGAGGCGGAGGAGGCCGGCGAGAACCGTGACGCGGCGAAGCGCCTCATCAACCAGCGAATCGACTCCGTCGAGGGGAGCGACGAGGAGGAGGGCGACGAGGCGGAAGAGCGCCTCTCGCCGGAGGAGCGACACCCCGACCTCGACCACCCCACCTCGGACAAGAAGCACGTCCGCGCACTCGAAGACGGCACCTACGCCGACATGTGGGTCTACTGCGAGACCCAGCAGGGCGAACTCATCGACGTCTCCCGCGAGATGCTCGGGAAGGCCCGCGAGCTGATGGACGACTACGCCGACGACTACGGCGACGAGGAAGACGTGGTCGCGGTGCTCATCGGCGACGACGTCGAGCGACTCGCAGAGGAGTGTATCAGCTACGGCGCAGACCGCGTCGTCTATCAGGAGGGGGCCGAACTCGAACGGTTCCGCCACAAGCCGTTCACCGAGATCTTCTGTGATATGGCGCGCGCCGACTACGACTGGAAGGCGTACGACGAACCCCGGTACGTGCTGTTCCCCGCGACGAACAACGGCCGTGACCTCTCCGCGCAGGTACAGGCCGAACTCGACTCGGGGCTCGCCTCCGACTGCTCGGGACTCTACATCGAGAACACGATCATCTCGAACCCCGTGAAGGTCGGCACCGCGGGCGACAAACGCGAGTTCGAGCGCGTGCTGCACATGAAGCGCCCGGACTTCTCCGGCTTCGAGTACTCGACCATCCTCTGTCTCGACAACCCCGACCGGGAGTTCCACCCACAGGGTGGCTCCGTCATCCCGGGGAGCTTCGAGATTCCCGAAGCGGACACGGAGCGACAGGGCGAAGTCGTCGAACACGAGGCGGAACTCGACGACGACTGGTTCCGCGTCGAGGTGACGGAGTTCGACACCATCGAGGGCGGCGTCGACCTTACCGGTCACGACGTCGTCGTCTGCATGGGCCGCGGCATCGGCGCGGACCCGACGAAGGGGATGGAACTCGGCCTCGAACTCACGAACGCCTTCGAGGACGCCGCGCTCGGCATCACCCGTGGCATCGTCACCTCCTCGTACGAGTTCGACGGCCACGTCGAGCAGTACGCGAAGGAGGAGCGACAGATCGGTGAGACCGGACAGGTGGTCGAACCGACGCTCTACATCGCCGCGGGTGTCTCGGGAGCCATCCAGCACAAGGTCGGGATGGACAACTCCGACACCATCGTCGCCATCAACACCGACCCCGACGCCGACATCCGGGACTTCTCGGACTACTTCATCGAGGGCGACCTGTTCGAGGTGCTACCCGCACTCATCGACTCGCTGGAGGGGGGCGAACTGAAACTGCCCGCGGCCGCTGACGGTGGCGAGGTGACCAGCGATGACTGACCGCGAGCACTACGAGGCGGTCGTCGTCGGCTGTGGTCCCGGTGGGGCCGCGGCCGCCGCCAAACTCGCAGATGCAGGCGTCGAGACGCTCGTCCTCGAGCGGGGTGTCGACGCCGGCGCGAAGAACGTCTCCGGCGGACTCATCTACGCCGAGGAGTCCGCGCCGTACACCATCGACGGGCTGTTCCCCGGCTTCCGTGACCACGCTGCGGAGCGCCCCATCACGGAGTACCAGATCCACAACATCGCGGGCAACAAGGTGAAGTCGTTCGACATCACCGACCTGCACGAACACGACACCGAGTGGTCCGACGCCGTCTTGCGCCGAAGAATGGACTCGTGGCTCGCCCAGCAGGTCCACGAGCGGACCCGCGAGACCGGTGGTGGCCTGCTCACCGACGTGCGCGTGAACGGCCTCCTCCGGGAGGGTGGCCGCATCGTGGGCGTCGAACTCGACGAACTCGACCCCATCGAGGCCGACGTGGTCATCGCCGCCGACGGCGTCAACAGCGAACTCGCGCGTGACGCGGGGCTGATGGACTGGGACGAACCCGACGAGTGGTTCCAGGGCGTGAAGGCCGTCGTCGACTGCCCGGACGTCGACGACCGGTTCGGCGTCGGCGACGGCGAGGGCGTCGCCCACCTGTTCTCCGGCGACCTGTTCGAAGGTGTCCGCGGTGGTGGGTTCCTCTACACGAACGAGGACTCGCTGTCGATCGGGACAGTGTTCCACCTCGACAGCCTCGTCGCCGAGGAAGCCGAGCCACACGAACTGCTCGACGCGCTCCTGACGCATCCGCTCTTGGCCGACTGGCTCGGTGACGAGTACCGCGAACGCGAGTACTCGGCGAAACTGGTACCCGACTCGAAGAAGGTCGCGCACCCGTCGCCGCACCGCGGTCGCCTCCTGCTCGTGGGCGACGCGGCCGGCCAGATGCAGGCACAGGGCCCCATCATCAAGGGGATGAACCACGCCGTCACCGCGGGCGCGCTCGCGGCCGAGGCGTTCGTCGAGGGGAAGCGCCGCAACGACACGGACTCCGCCGGCGACCGGTACGAGCAGAAGCTCAAGGACTCGGGAACGATGGGCAAGCTCCGGCCGAATCGCTACCGCGCAGTGAGCGCGGTCGGCGAGGGCGAGACGGTGACGAACCTCACCGACAGCCTCCTCGAATCGCCGGTCGGTCGGTTCGGGATTCGCCTGCTCGGCGGCCAGCTCGAACGGCTCTACAGCTCGCCGTTCCTCGCCGAGATGATTCCCGACACCCGGACGCCGTACGTGACGCTCCCGACGGTCATCGCCGAGGAGCTCGGCGAGCCTGTCGACGGCGTGAGTTCGGTCGAGCCGCCGTCGCTGGCCGACCGCATCGGCGAGCTCACCTACGACACGGACGTCGGCAACCCCCACATCGAGGTGCTCGACAACTCGTGGGCCGCGAGCGGTGCGGCGGTCAGCGCGTGTCCGGTGAGTGCACGTGGCTTCGGTGGCGGCTGCTACCGTGAGGAGGAGGTGAACACGAACGGCCACACCGAGCGCGTCGTGAGCCTCGACACGCAGCCGTGTGTGGAGTGCGGCACGTGTGCGGTCGTGGCGGACACGAAGTGGGAACATCCCCGCGGTGGCAAAGGTGTCGAGTACAAGGAGGGGTAGCGTGGACTACGGCGAGCGAATCGACGAGCTCGCTCGCCGGGCCGAGCAGGACCGAACGGCGTTCACGCCGCCACGCGACCCACCGGAGCCCGAGCGCGCGATGGCCTACCTTCGGGAGGGGTTCGGCGAGGCGGTCGCCCTCTACATCCACGCGCGGACGGGGGACGAACAGGTCCGGTTCAGCCACCGCGAGTTCGACCGGCTCGAACGCGCGATGAACGACTGGCTCGGGCTCTACACGGCCTGCTACGGCGTCGACTACCAGCCGGAGTTCACCGTTCGGGAGGCCGCAGAGCTGCTGATTCGAACACACCACATCGGCGACGTCGCTCAGCTGTTGACGAACGTGCCGGAGCGATAGGGACTGCCCCCGGCAAAAACTGTTAAGTGCTGTGTGGTGTTACCACGTCTCATGAAGTTCTCGGACGAACTGGAGTTCTCGCACCGTGACCGGAAAGACATCTACGAGTACATCGAGCGGTTCGGGACCGTCGACTACGAGGAGGCCCGGAAGGCCCTCGGGATGGAACCGGAGGCGTTCGGTGCGCACGTGACCGTCCTGAAGCGAGACGGAGTCGTCGACCGGCACGAGGACACACTCCAGATCGCGTTCGAGGACATCGACATCGAGACGTACAACTGCGACGGCATCGACGTGACCATCCGACAGGCCCACGAGGACGACCTCGCGGGGCTGGTCGACGCGATGCACGAGGCGCTCGCGGACAAGACGTACATCGTCGGAGAGAACTTCGCCGAGACCATCGAACACGAGAACGTCCTCCTCCGGCACAACGAAGTGAAGTCGCGGAACGTGTTCGTGGCGACCTCTGGCGGGAAAGTGGTCGGCTGGGTCCACCTCGACAACCCGGAGATGAGCGCGCTGGAACACACCGCCGAACTCACCGTCGGCGTCGTCGATAACTACCGGGGGAAGGGAATCGGCGACCGACTGCTCGACCGTGCGACCCGCTGGGCCGCCGAGAACGACATCGAGAAGCTGTACAACTCGGTGCCCGCGACCAACGAGCGGGCCATCGGCTTCCTCGAGGGGCACGGCTGGGAGACCGAGGCGGTCCGCGAACAGCACTACCGCATCGGCGACGACTACGTCGACGAGGTGATGATGGCGGTCTGGACCTAAGACCAGTCCTCGACGTCGAGCGGCTCTGCAACCACACCCTCTTTTTGGACCGCAACGCGGCCGTGAGCGGTGCACACGTCCTCGTTCTCGGCCCACGGGATGTGGAGCCGGACCGCGGCCTCGCGCGTGCAGCCCTCGCGTGCACACTCCATGGGTGCTGGTTCGAGCGAGTCGAAGAAAGGGGTTGCCCTCACAGCAGGATGACGACCAGCATCGCGAGGAGCATCGTCCCGGTCAACAGCGCCTGCACGACCGCGGAGGCGAGCATTCCGACGGTCGTGTACGCGGTCGCCCGCAGGCTCGCCTCCACGTCCTCGTTCTCGCGGTATTCGAGCACGAACACCGTGCCGCCGATACCGATGACGACGCCGAGCGGCCCGGCGACGAACAGGAGCAACAATCCGACCACGGCCGCGACGACAGTCGTGGTGGTCGACGCCCCGCCGGCTTTGGCGGCCGCCGCGCCACCGAACCAGTCGGCCAGCAGCGCGAGGACGCCGAGGCCCACCAGCGCGACGAGCACCAGCGCGCTCGGCCGTGTGAACCCGGACTGCCACCAGTAGAACAGCACGCCGACGATGGAGAGACTCGCGCCGGGGAGCCCCGGGAGGATGCTGCCTATCACTCCTGCGGCGAGCAACAGGAGCGTGACGAGCGGCACCAGTGCGAGGCCGAGCACCTCAGTCATAGCGGGCTGCCTCCTCGAGCGCGGCGTCGGTGCCGTACTCGCGGACGAGCGGTTGGAGGACGTCCCCGAACGTCCGCATACACTCGCGACGTGAGACGAACCCCAGCTCCTCGGCGACCGCGTCCCACTCGCGAGCCTGCAGCGGCTTGCGGACCAGCAGCCGTGCCGCGCGGGTGCCGGGGTCGACGCGGCCGTCGACGAGCGCCCGGAGTGCGACCACGCCGAACGGGCGGGGCGCGGCGTCGTACAGTCCCGAGCCGAACGCCGCGGCCGCGACGACCCGCCACTCTCGCTCCGTGCAGTCGAGCGGGACCGTCGCGTCTGTCGCGGCGAGCGTGCCCGCCACGACGTCCGGGTCGCAGTCGTCGAGCGGGTCCGCGAGGACGCTCCGGATGCGTCGCACCAACCAGTCGGCGCTGCGGTCGTGCAGGGTCTCGCCCGCGTCCGAGAGCGGGTCGACCATGAGCGCCGAGTACTCGCCGGAGGTCGCGTTTCGCGTCGTGGAGAGGTGGACCGTCCGGTAGCCGTTGTCCCCCCAGAACCGCAGGAGGTCGGGGGTCGCGCCGAACCCGACGGAGAGGTAGTCCACTCTCTCGGTGACCTCCGCGCGTATCTCGTGGAGGAGCCGCGAGCCGAGCCCCCGCGAGCGGACGGCGTGGTGGGTGGCGATGCGCACGACCCGGAGCCCCTGTGGCGCGCCGGCGTCGGGGTCTCGGAGCTGCGAGGTGAGCACGTCGGGGATCATGTTCCCCCTGATGCGTTCGCCCTCGTACATCGCCTCGCGGGTCTCGGCCGGGAGGTTCCCCTCCCACGCGAGCAGTGCCACGGCGACGACGTGTCCGTCGTGGCGGAGGGCTCGCACGTCAAGGTTCGGTGCGTCGAGCAGGCGAGCGAGGTCATCGGGTTCCGTCCGGTAGTGTGCGGCGACGAGCAGGCCGAACGCCTCCCGAAGGAGGTGCTCGTCTGCAGCGAGCGTCTCGGAGGCGAGTTCGGCGTAGTCGACGTCGTCGACCGCGACGTCCTCGACGAGCTGGTCGGCAGCCGGGGTCGCATCGAGCATGAGGACTCTGAACACCCACGTCTCGACCGGGTCGTCCGGTGCGTACCGGATGGGTTCGACCATCGAGATCTCGTGGACGTCACGGTCGCTCTCTGTGAGGTGGTCGCGGAACCGGACCGAGAACCCCCGCCCGGCGCCCTCGTAGCCGTGGACCGTCGTCGTGTACGCGACGGGACGGTCGCCCTCGGCGTAGGTCGCGAGCAGCCGCACCGGGAGTGCGGCGGCCTCGTCGACGACGAGCGCGTCGGCCGTCGCGTCGGTGGCGTCGGGAGGTCGCTCGAACCAGACGCGGCCCCTCGCGTTCGACCGAACCTCGTGGGCGTCCTCGTCCCACTCGTCGAGCGCACCGAGAGCGTCCAGCAGTTCGGCGGCACGCTCGAAGACGGCTGCCGCGTTGCGGTAGCCCGGGGCCGTCACGAGCACGTCCGCGCCCTCGGACGCGAGTGCCCCAGCGGCGAGCCCCGCGGCGCTGGATTTCCCACGACCACGGTCGGCTTCGACGACCACGGCGGCGTTGGGCTCGCGGAGCGCTTCGAGTGCCTGCACGGCCGCGACCTGGTCGCCGGTTAGGCAGGCGGCGTACGCCTCGGGTGGGAACGTGTGGTTGTCTGGTGCGCTTGGCGCTCGGGCCTGGATTCGGGGTGCTGGCTCCGTGAGGCCGTCGCGCTCCACGTGGCCGGAATCCGCGTTCACGATGGCGATGCCCGGGTGGACTCGGAGCGTGTCGACGACCCGGTGGCGGAAGTGGTCGGTGACGCCGTCGAGCCCGAACGGTGGGACGACGAGTCGCTCGTCGAAGTCGTCGCGGCGGTCCGGCCACTCGTCGAGCGGCGGGGTCAGGAGGACGAGCAGGCCGCCGCCGTCGACGGCCCCGACGGCCCGGCCGAGCGCGTTCGGCGGGAAGGCGTCGTGGGCGTCGAGGACGACGGCCTCGCGGGTCCGGCCGAGCAGTTCGCTCGACTGGCGGGGTGAGAGGTGTTCGGCGTGGAAGAGGTCGGCCTCGGAGACGACGGTGATACCCGAGCCGTGGACGTCGGTGAGCGCGGCCTCACAGGCGTCGTAGGTCGCCGCCCGCTCGCCGGCGATGACGAGCACGCGCCGCTCGTTCGTGGCGGCGGCTTCCTCGCGGAGGGCGGTGGCGACCGCGTGCATGCCCGCGTCGAGGACCGGAGGCGAAAAGGGGCTGTCGGTCGCCGTGGGGCCAAGGCTCATACCTGCCCCGCCTGTGGCCGAGGTATGGAGTCACGCCAGTGGATTCTCGACTCGCGACCGACCGGCGAACCGACGATGGAGAACTTCGAACTCGAGACGGTCGAACTCCCCGACCTCGGGGCGCGCGAGGTGCTCGTGCGGACGCTCTATCAGTCGGTCGACCCCTACATGCGGGGCCGGATGCGCGACGCGGAGTCCTACGCCGAGCCGTGGGATGTCGGCGAGCCGATGAAGGCCGGTGTGGTGGGTGAGGTCGTCGACAGCGAGCACCCGACGTTCGACCAGGGGGACGTCGTCACCGGCGAACTGCTGTGGGCCGACTACGCCGTCGCGGACGGTGACGAGCTTCGAGGGGTGAACCCATCGCTCGCACCCGTCTCGACGGCGCTCGGGGTGCTCGGGATGCCCGGCGTGACGGCGTACTACGGCCTGCTCGACGTGGGCGACCCGTCGCCGGGCGAGACCGTGGTGGTGAACGCCGCTGCGGGCGCGGTCGGGAGCGTCGTCGGGCAGGTCGCCAAACTCGCCGGCTGTCACGTCGTCGGCATCGCCGGCGCCGACGAGAAGATCGAGTGGCTGGAGGACGAGCTCGGGTTCGACGCCGGCATCAACTACAAGACCGAGGACGTTCGGTCGCGGCTGCAGGCGGAAACCGACGGCGTCGACGTCTACTTCGACAACGTCGGCGGCGACGTGACGGACGCCGTGTGGCCCCTGCTCAACGTTCGCTGTCGCGTGGTCGTCTGCGGGCAGATATCGCTCTACAACGCGACCGAGACGCCGGTCGGACCCCGAAAGCTGGGTCAGCTCATCACGACCCGTGGGACGGTCGAGGGCGTGCTCGTTCGCGACTACGCCCCCGAGCGGTGGGCCGAGGCCATCTCCCAGCTCGGTGAGTGGGTCGGGTCGGGCGACCTCGGATATCGAGAGAACGTCGTCGAGGGGCTGGAGAACGCCCCAGATGCGTTCCTCGGACTGTTCGAGGGTGTGAACGTCGGCAAACAGCTCGTGCAGGTCGCCGAGGCCGAGTACGCCGACATCTGACCTCGGGCTGCTTGTCAGCGGCGTCGTGTTTTATCTGTTGGGAACAGAGGAGTTGTCCGCGACCTCGTAGGCCGTGTGCCGGCGTGACACCCGCACGAGCGTTCAAAAGCCCTTTTATGCCCCGCCTCTCTACGACAGAGTACAGCCGACACGGGGTTGTGATGCCCCTAGCCAAGGACTTGCGTGGTACGGGCAACTGTGCCGCGAGAACCGCGCTGCGGTTCGGAGGCGGGGGGGCGCGAGCCCGCGTGTCGGAGGTGAACATCAATGAGTGTGTACGTAGACTACGACGTACCCGCAGACCTCGCAGAGGACGCCCTCGAGGCGCTCGAGGTTGCCCGGGACACCGGCACGGTAAAGAAAGGAACGAACGAGACGACGAAGGCGGTCGAGCGAGGCAACGCAGAGCTCGTCGTCATCGCGGAGGACGTCAGCCCGGAGGAGGTCGTCATGCACCTTCCCGAGCTCGCCGCGGAGAAGGACATCCCGTACATCTTCGTCGAGAGCCAGGACGACGTCGGCCACGCCGCCGGCCTCTCCGTCGGCTCCGCTGCCGCCGCCATCACGGACGCCGGCGAGGCAGTGAACGACGTCGAGGACATCGCCTCGAAGATCGAGGAGCTCCAGTAGACCCATGTCCGCTGAAGAGGAGGGGAACGACGCCACGTCCGCCGAGGTCATCGAGGTCGTCGGCAAGACCGGCATGCACGGTGAGGCCATGCAGGTCAAGTGCCGCATCCAGGAGGGCGAGAACCAGGGCCGCATCATCACGCGGAACTGTCTCGGCCCGGTGCGCGTCGGCGACGTCATCCAGCTCCGAGAGACCGCACGCGAAGCCGACTCCATCGGAGGTCAGTAATGCCCCGAACGCGAGAATGTGACTTCTGTGGCGCGGACATCGAGCCCGGGACGGGCACGATGCTCGTGCTGAACGACGGCAGCACCCACCACTTCTGCTCCGCGAAATGCGAGAAGAACGTGGACCTCGGTCGCGAGGCCCGCGAACTCGAGTGGACCGCCCAGGCCCGTGCCCAGGGCGCCGCTCGCGCCGCGAAGCAGCAGCAGGAGGAACCCGAGGCCGAGGAGGCCGAGGAGGAGGAACCGGCCGCCACGCCCGACCTCGAAGACGCCGAAGCCGAGGAGGCCGAGGCTGACGAGGAGAGCGAGGCAGAGGACGAGGCGGAGGCCGAGGAGGCCGACGCCGAAGAGGAAGATGCTGACGCCGAGGAAGCTGACGAGGCTGACGAGGCCGAAGCTGACGCGGACGAGGACGACGAGGAATGAGCCACCACGACGAGCGCACGTTCGTGATGGTGAAGCCCGACGGCGTCCAGCGTGGTCTCATCGGGGACATCGTCTCCCGGTTCGAGGACCGCGGGCTGAAGCTCGTCGGCGCGAAGTTCATGCAGATCGACGAGGAGCTCGCCCACGAGCACTACGGTGAGCACGAGGGCAAGCCCTTCTTCGAGGGCCTCGTCGAGTTCATCACTTCCGGGCCCGTCTTCGCGATGGTCTGGGAGGGCGCGGACGCCACTCGGCAGGTCCGCAAGATGATGGGCGAGACCGACCCCGCAGACTCCGCTCCCGGCACGATTCGGGGCGACTACGGGCTCGACCTCGGCCACAACGTCATCCACGGCTCGGACCACGAGGACGAGGGCGCGAACGAGCGCGAAATCGCGCTGTTCTTCGACGAGGACGAACTCGTCGACTACGACCTCGACACCTCGGCGTGGGTGTACGAAGACGAGAGTCACTGAGCGCGGCTCCGTCCGCGCGGCCTGAGTCTCGTTCGAGCAGAGGACGAGAGTCACTGAGCACTCTCGATTTCTTCCACGTTTCGACGTCCGAGCCGCTGCTGTGGCCAGTCGGCCCCGTCCTGAATCACCCGCCCATAGCCGGGTGAGGTCGTGTGCGTAGATTGAAGTGTACTTCACGCGTGCCACCAGCATATGCTAGACCTTCTGTTCAATCCCGACGAGTTCTTCCGCCAGCGGGCGGACGACCCCGGGATGCTGCCGCCGCTGGGCATCCTCCTGCTCATCGGCATCATCGGTGCCGCCGGTTCGGTCCCCGCCCTCCAGGCGACGTTCGCGGCCCTCCCGCAGGAAGCACAGGCGTTCAGTTTCGTCGGCTACATCAGCGCCGGCGTCGGGGCCATCGTCGGCCCGTTCGTCCGGTGGCTGCTGTTCGCCGGGGCGTTTCAGATCATCTCTGCGGTACTGTACGACGCCGAGACGGGGTCGTTCCGTGACACGCTCGCCCTGACCGGCTGGGGGTTCGTCCCCGCGATCTTCGCGACCATCGTCTCCGCCGTCGTCGCGTTCGTCGTCTTCTCGGGCATCGCGTTCCCCGCCGACCCCCAGCAGATTCAGCCGTTCATCCGGGAACTTCGCAATCGCCCCGAGTTCCTCGTCGCCTCGCTGCTCGGCATCGTCTTCCTGCTCTGGTCGGGGTTCCTCTGGACGTTCGCCGTGAAGCACGTCCGCGGGCTGAGCCAGCGTGAGGCCGCTATCACCGTCGGAATCCCCGTCGCGATTGCCCTGCTCTGGCGGCTCTCACAGAGCTTCGGGGTGATGCTGTGACGCGGCTGCGCACACTCCTCCTCGTTCTGCTGCTCGTCCTGCCGGCGTCGGCCGCGGTCGTCACCGCCCAGGAGGCACAGGTCACCATCAGCGGGGTCGAGGTGTCGCCCGCCCCGGCGATCGTCGGCGAGACCGTGACCGTCGCGCCGACCATCGTCAACCAGCAGTCGAGCAGTTCGTCGTTCGAGGTGCAGCTCGTGAAGGTCCGCGGGCTCTCCGAGGACACCGCGCGGGGTGCGGACGACGTGCGCGAACTCGGGACGCTCACTCCCGGGTCGAGCGTCCGCGTCCCCTTCGACATCACGTTCAAGCAGGCCGGAGTCCACCGGTTCCGGATCGAGGTCGTGGGTGAAGACGACAGCGGCGAGAGCATCCGGCTCGAGTATCCGGTGACGGTGAAGGTGCGCGACGACCACCCCGACGTCTCCATCCGCGCCGATGCGACACTCACGACCGGGTTCGCCGAACGGGTCAACGTCACCGTCTCGAACGGGTTCGACCGAGAGATTCGCAGCGTCGACGTTCAGCTCTCGGGCGACCAACTGCAGGTCAGACAGGTGAGCGACGGCGCGCCGCGCATCGAGAGCGGGTCGGCAGAGCGGTTCGCCTTCGACGTCCGGACCGACCGCGCCGGGGTGTGGACGGCGACCGCGACGGTCACCTACCGCACCTCGACGGGGCTCGAACGGACCGTGACCGAACAGCGGAGCCTCGAGTTCGAGGCGCTCCGGGAGGACGTGACCGTCGACGCCGAGGTGCCCCCCGAGGGCCAGCTCTCGGTGCCCGTCACGGTCGGGAACTTCGGGAACGCCCCCATCGAGAACGTCGTCATCCGCGGCGAGGCGACGAACGGGAGCATCGTCCCCGTCGCGGTCGGAACCATCCCCGCGGGCTCGACCCGAACGGTTCGGCTCAACGTCTCGGACGTGGAGACGCGCGCCGACGTCACGGTGCGTACCACCTACGACCTCGGTGACAGACAAGGGACGGTCACGGCCACCTCGCGGGTCGTCGCGCCGGCCGACGTCCCCGGCGAGATCGAACTCACCGGGCTGGATGTCGAGCCCGAGGACGGGGCGCTCCACATCACCGGGGCGGCGAGCAACGTCGGCCTCCGACAGGTCGACAGCGTCATCGTCCGGGTTCGCGACACCGACGGCGTCCGCGGGGTCGCGCCCAACCGCGAGTACTTCGTCGGGAGCGTCCCCGCCAGCGACTTCGTCTCGTTCGACGTGTACGCCAGCGTCGAGGGCGACGTCTCGGAGATCCCGCTGACCGTGACGTATCTCGCCGACGGCGAGCGCCGGACGCTGGAGACGAGCGTGCCGTACGAGCCGTCGTCGGAGCCGGTCGAACCCGACGCCGGCGGTGGGCCGGGAACGCTGGTGTTCGTCGCGGGCGGTGCGGTCGCCCTGCTCGTACTCGCGGTCGTCGTCGTGGGGTGGCGCAACCGTGACCGCTAGCGACGAGCGCGTCGTCGAGGCGCGCGGCCTCGTCAAGCGGTACGAGAGCGGTGAGGGGTATCTGGAGGCGCTGAAGGGCGTCGACATCGACATCGAGCCCGGCGAGTTCATCGCCATCATGGGGCCGTCGGGCAGCGGGAAGTCGACGCTGCTGAACGTGCTGGGTCTGCTCGACGAACCCACGGAGGGGACCGTCAAACTCGATGGCGAGGACGTGACGACGCTCTCGGACCGCGAGAAGACGCTCGCGCGAAAGCGGACCATCGGCTTCGTGTTCCAGAACTTCTACCTGATTCCCACGCTCACCGCGTTAGAGAACGTCGAGGTGCCCGCGTTGCTCGACCGCGACCCCCAGACCCAGGCACGGGCGACCTCGCTTCTGGAGCGCGTCGGCCTCGGCGACCGGCTCGACCACAAGCCCTCGGAGCTCTCCGGGGGGCAGAAACAGCGGGTCGCCATCGCTCGCTCGCTCGTCAACGAACCCCGGCTGTTGCTCGCTGACGAGCCGACCGGGAACCTCGACCGCGCGACTGGCAGACAGGTGCTCGAGGAGTTCGAGCGCATCAAGGAGGAGGGGGTTGCCGTCGTCGCGGTCACCCACGACCCGCAGGTGCCCGAGTTCACCGACCGCACCATCACCATCGTCGACGGGATGCTCGAGCGATGAGCCTGCTCGACGGTCTGTATCGGCGGTTCCCGACGGCGCTGATGGCCCGGCGCAACCTCTCGCGCACCACGGCCCGGACGGTGCTGGCGATGCTCGGCATCGTCATCGGCGTCGTCGCCATCGCCTCACTCGGCGTGTTCGGCTCGGTGCTCCAGACCGCTGCCGTGGGGTCGCTGGGCGACATCGGCAACCAACTCATCGTCTCCCCGAACGCCGAGGAGGGCGTTCGGAGTCTGACGGACCGCGACGTGCGGGCCATCCGCCGCGCGGCCGAGGGCGCGACGGTCGTCCCACTCAAGCAGACGCAGGTTCAGCTCACCTACGGCGGGCAGACGACGTTCACGACGGCGTACGGCATCGAGAACCCGGCGGACGCCTACACGGCGAGACAGGGCCGTATCCCCGACCCCCTTCGGAACGGAGCGCTCGTCGGTGCGGCGCTCGCCGACCGGCTCGACATCCGCGAGGGGAACAGCATCACGGTCGACAACCGGACGTACCGGGTGCGCGCGGTGCTCGAACCGCAGGGGGGCTTCTCGCCTGTGAACGTCGGCGGTTCGGTCATCGTTCCCCCGAGCGCGGTCAACACGACGGGGTTCCAGCAGGTGGTCGTCACCGCAGAGACCGGCGAGGCCGCCAACGCCACGGCAGAGTCCATCCGCGCGGACCTGAACGATCGGGAGGAGCGCGTGAGCATCTTCGAGTTCGCGCAGATCACCGACCAGATCGGGTCGTTCTTCGACACGCTCTCGCTGTTCCTCATCGGCATCGGCTCCATCTCGCTCGTCGTCGCCGGCGTCAGCATCCTCAACGTGATGCTGATGTCGACCATCGAGCGCCGGGGCGAGATCGGCGTCCTCAGAGCCGTCGGGTACCAGCGGATGGACGTCCTCAAGATTCTCCTCACGGAGGCGATGTTGCTCGGGCTGGTCGGCGGGCTCGTGGGGGTCGTCCTCAGCGTCGGCGCGGGCGCGGTCATCGCCGAGTTCGCGCTCGGCGACCCACTGCTGGCGCTCCAGCCCGGCAACGTCGTGTTCTACCTTGCGGCGCTCGCGTTCGGCGTCCTCACGAGCGTCATCTCGGGGCTGTATCCGGCGTGGAAAGCCGCGAAGGAGCGGCCGGTCGACGCCCTGCGCGGGTGACTCGTCCGCCCCGAAAGCTTTCACCCTCTCCGTCGCTCCCCCGTGCATGGACGACGCCGTCGACTTGAACCGCAAACACTGGGACGAGCGGGCGGCGTACCACCCCGGGACCGACTACTACGACGTCGAGGGGTTCCTCGACGGTGGGACGCCCCTCCCACCGGAAGCGCGCGAGGAGTTCACGCCCGACGGGAATCTGCTCCACCTCCAGTGTCACTTCGGCCTCGAGACGCTCGCGTGGCTCCGAGAGGGAGCCGACGAGGTCGTGGGCGTCGACTCCTCGCCGGTCGCCGTCGAGCAGGCCCGCGATCTCGCCAAGCGAGCGGGCTACGCCGACCGAGCCGAGTTCGTCGAGGCCGACGTGCTCGACGTTCGACTCGACTGGACGTTCGACGCCGTGTTCGTCAGCTTCGGCTCCGTCTACTGGCTCCCCGATATCGGCCGCTGGGCCGAGACCGTCGCTGCCCATCTCGCAGACGACGGCACGTTCTACTGCATCGAACTCCACCCCGTCACCCACTCGTTCGTGGAGTACGCGGGCGACACGGCGACCATCGGCTGGCCGTACTTCGCCGACGAGGGCATCGAGTACGAGGCGGAGGGATCGTATGCGGACTTCGACGCCGAGTTCGAGCACACCCACGCCGTCGACTTCCCCCACACGATGGGCGGCATCGTCAGCGCCCTCGCCGACGCTGGCCTCCGAATCGAGTTCCTCCACGAGTTCGCGTGGTGCGACTTCCAGAAGGTCCCCGGCATGACCGAAGACGACGCGGGCCGGTGGTGGGCCGACGTCGACCACGACCTCCCCTTCACGATGTCACTCGGTGCGCGACACGGCTAGGCGAGGTCCCGCACCGCCCGCTCGAACTTCTCGCGGGTGTTGACGTTTCGGAACGTCTCGATCGACCCCCGTTCTCGAAGCGCCGACTCTTCGACCACGACCCAGTCGAGCGCTTCCAGTGGCGCGAGTATCTTCCCCTCACTGCGGGCGAGCGCCGCGTCGCAGGCATCGGCCATCTCGCGCGCTCGATAGACGGCGTGGGTCGTCTCGTACCACTCGTCCGGGCGGGGGACGGCGGCATCGTGGCCTGCCGCGCGCTCGAAGAGCAGGTCGACGACGTCGGCGTCGAGAAACGGCATGTCGCAGGCCGCGACGAACGCGTACTCGGCGTCGGTGTCGCGTTCGACCCCCCTGAGCGCCGTGCGGATGCCGGCCATCGGCCCCTGGTCGGGTTCGGGGTCGATGGCGTAGGATACCGGGAGGGGGTAGTCGGCCAGCGTCTCGGCGATTGCGTCCCACTGGTCCGCACGGCAGTTCACCACGAGCGCGTCGACGACCCCCACGAGCCGGTCGGCGACCCGCCGAATCATCGGGGTACCGGCGAGGTCGGCGACAGCCTTGTCGGCGTCACCGAACCGGGTCGATTCGCCGCCCGCGATGATGGCTCCCGCTGGCATGGCGTAGCGTCGAACGCTCTGAAAGAAGTGCGTTGTCCTCCGCCGCGGAGGGAATCAGGTAAGGGGGGCGGACGGCGACCGCGTCAGTCGTCGGCCGGGGCTTGTGCGCCGGCGTAGCCGACCGTAATCTCGCCGGCGTCGAGTTCCTGTTCGACCTCGCGGGCGGCCTTCACCATGTTCTCCATCTTGCCGTACGCGATGTCGCGCGGCAGGAGCTTCAGGCCGCAGTCCGGGGAGATGGTGAGTCGCTCCGGGGGGACGACCTCGAACCCCTTCTTGATGTTCTCCTTGATGACCTCGACGGGCTCGACCTCCGCGGTGTGGGCGTCGACGACGCCGAGCGCGAGGTCCTTGGTGAACTCGTGGGCGGTGAACACGTCGAGCTGGTCGTAGTCGCCGTTCGCGAGTTCGAGGTCGTACTCGTCGACCGGGTAGTCGAGCATCTCGGGGTAGATACGCGAGTAGTCGCCGTAACAGACGTGCAGGCCGAGCCGCACGTCGTCGTCGATGCCCGCGGCGATGTGTTCGAGACACTCGCCGACGATGGCGTGGTCGTCGGGGGTGGTGGCGAGTGCGGGCTCGTCGATCTGGATGTAGCGCGCACCGGCCTCGACGAGTTTCTCGATCTCCTCGTTCACGAGGTCCGCGAGGTCGTACGCGAGTTCCTCCTCGTTCTCGTACGCCTCGTTGAACGACCAGTTGGCGAGCGTGTACGGGCCCGTGATGGGGACCTTGACCGGGCGGTCCGCCACTCCTGTCGTGAACTCGAACTCGTCGACGAGCCACGGCTCGTCGTACGCCACCTCGTCCGCCACAGACGGCTTGTCGAAGTAGTTGTGCCCCCACACCTTGACGGGGCCGTTGAACTCGTAGCCGTCGATGCGGTGGGCGAAGAACTCGACCATCTCGTTGCGTCGCATCTCGCCGTCGACGACGACGTCGAGGCCCGCGCGCTGGTGTTCGTGGGTGATGACCTCGCAGGCGTCGTCCTCGGCCTCGTGGAGGTGCTCGTCGGTGAACTTCGCGTCAGGGTCCTCGTGGAGATCCTTCGCGCGGTTCAGCCACTTCGGCTTCGGGTACGAGCCCACGACGGTCGTGAGCAGGAAGTGGTCGGTCGGGTGCTCCGGGGGTCGGAACTGCTCTCTATTCTCGCTCATTGTGTCACCTCTTCGAGGTCGGCGGCGGTCGCAAGCGTCTCCAGTTTCGCCTCGGCCTTGTTCACCGGGAGATAGAACAGCTCGGTGTTCGCCGTCAGGTAGGCCGTGTCGAACTCCTGGGCCGGCACCTGGTCGTCGAACCAGTCGAACCGCTCGCGGACGGTCTCGGGCTCCTCGACGAGCGTGTTCTGCCCGTCGACGACGCCCAGTGCGACGGAGTCCTTCGTGCCGTACTCCTGGACGTTGTAGACGTTCTGCTCGTGGTTGGAGACGAGATCGAAGCCGATGGCGTCGACGTCGGCATCCATCAGGTGCGCGTACACCTTTTCATCCAGGGCGCCCCAGTACGGGTGCACGACCACGTCCGAATCGACGGCCGCGGCGACCGTGTCGATTGCCTCGCTGGCCCGCTCGTCCAGCCCGTCACCGGGTGCGTCCTCGACGAGCGAGGGTTCGAGCAGGAACAGCGTCTCGTGGTCCGGGAACGCCTCCGCCTCGCCGGCGAGGAACTCCGCGACGGCCTCCAGGAATTCGTCGTTCCCGTAGTGCTCGTCGGTGGCGAGTTCGGAGAGGGAGTACGGGCCCGGCAGGACGGCCTGCAGGGCGTCGGTCTGTTCAGCCGCGGCCTCCAGTTCGGCGGCGACGTCGCCGTCGAACGTCAGGTCGCCCGTCACGACCGGCTCGCGGTAGAAGTTGTTGTTGTCGTAGTAGCGGACGATGCCGCGCGTCTCGACGTTCTCGTGGACCGCCAGCGGGTGCGCGAGCATGTCGTCCCAGCGCAGCTGCCCCTCCACGACGCGGTCGAGGCCGGCGTCCGTCTGTACGGTGATGACCTCCTCGCGGGCACGCTCGTAGGCGTCGGCGATGTCGCCGCCCTCGTCGCCGCTGATGAGGTCGGATTTCTGGTGACCCTTCAGGTCGGAGAGTTCCTCTTTCGCCCAGTCGGGGAGCGGGAACAGCCCCGGTGTCGTCGCGACCAGTTCTGTCATTACCGCCACTCGGTCATGACGCTCTTTAATATTTGCGAAGTAGGTTAATGTTCTGGAGTAATTTTCAGGATGGCCAGTCGCTCGAACGGGTACTTCTCCTCGCGCGCCGTCTCGGCGGCGAGGCCCCGGTCGGCCGCGTACGCGGCGACCGCCTCGATGTCGGTGAGCGTCGAGACGAGCATGAGGACGCTCCCGCCGGGCGCGAGCACGCGCGCCACGTCGTCGAGGAACGCCTCAAGGACCTCCCGTCCGGTCTCGCCGCCGGTGAGCGCGACCTCCATCCAGTCGTCGCGCTCGGCGTCCTCGTCGCGGGGGAGATACGGCGGGTTGAACAGCACGCGGTCGAAGACGCCCGCGCGGAAGGGCGAGGTGAGGTCGGCGCGGGCGACCGGCACCCCGCGGTTCCGCGCCTGTTCGCAGGCGTACGGGTTCAGGTCGCTCGCGTACACCGTGGCACCGGTTTCGGCGGCGACCCGCTCGGCGACGTAGCCGGAGCCGGTCCCGACTTCGAGGACGCGCTCGTCGCCCGTGATTTCGTCGCACGCCGTCGCCGCCAGGAGCCGGGAGTCCTCGGCGGGCTGGTACACCTCCGTCTCCATCCCCCGACGCTCGGCGAGGTCGGTCACGCGCTCCCCTCACCGTTGCCGTCGGCGCTCGCTTCGACGGCCGCTTCGGGTTCCTCCTCGGCACCGTCTGCAGCGGCGTCGACGGCCCCACCCGTGACCTGCAGGCCACCGGCCTGTTCGCGGCCGGACAGTACGCGCTGGGGGAACGGGATGGCGATTCCCTCTTCCTCGAACGCCTCCTTGACCGCTTCCATGACCCGATTCTGGGCGGCCCACTTCCGCTGGATGGTCGGGTGTTCGATCCAGAACCGGAGGTTGAGGACGACCGCGCTGTCGCCGAACCGCTCGACGACCACGTCGGGTTCGGGGCCGTCCATCAGCATGTCGATGCCGTCCATCGCCTCGGCGGCCACCGACATGGCGTGTGCCACGTCGGTCTCGTAGTCGACGCCCACGTCGACCTGCACGCGGAGGCGGTCGTTGCGCGACCGGTTGACGACGGCCTCGTCGGTGATCTGGTCGTTCGGTATCATCACCAGCTCGTCGTCGAACGTCTGGAGCTGCGTGTTGACGATTGAGATGTCGGTCACGATGCCCTCGTTGTCGTCGATCTCCACCCAGTCACCCACCTCGAACGGCCGGGAGAACAGCAGGACGAACCCCGCGAGTACCGCACCGAGCGTCTGCCGGGCCGCGAGCCCGAGTACGACACCCAGCACACTCGCCGACAGGAACAGGTCCTCGGCGGGAACGCCCCAGATGGCGACGGTGAACGCGATCGCGGGCAGGTACACGACGAGCTGGAGGACGTGGTGGAGTATCTCGCGCTGGTGGTTCGTGATGGCGTTGCGCCCCTCGCCGAACCGGATGAACCGCTTCGTGATGCGCGTCCCGGTGTAGGCGATGCCGAACGCGAGCACCGTGATGAGCACCTTGACGCCGTCGGTCGGCGACGGCTCGATGGTCGCCAGCGCCTCCCCTACCCAGCGCGTCGCCCGCCAGACCAGCACGAGCAGCACGCCGGAGACGACTCCGAGCGCCGTGACGACGATGGCCTGCACCGCCTCCGCGCTCTCGGACTCCATCTCCGACTTGAGGTTGTCCCCGAGCCGGTACACCAGCGCCGTCGTCGCGAGGAACGCGAGAGCCAGCAGCAGGGTCGCGACGTACTGTTCCGGCCGGCTGGCGAGGAATTCACCGAGGATGCCGCCGCTAGTACCCGTCGGGGTCCCGGCCTGGAGGAGCGTCATCGCCCCACCTCCCACGCGAGCGCGGCGAGTTCGGCGAACTCCGCCGGCGAGACCTTCCCCGCGCGCTTGCTCATCAGCGCCTCGTCGGCCGCGTCGACCACGGCATCGGGGTCGTCGAGTCCGGAGATGTGCGCGGTGTTGCGCACCGCGTTCCGCATCGTCTTCCGACGCTGGGTGAAACAGGCCGTGACGAAGTCGAGGAAGAACTGCTCGTCGGGCACGGTGTAGTCGGGGTCGCGTGGCGTACAACGGACCACCGCGCTCTGCACGCGGGGCACCGGGTCGAACGCCTCCTTCGGGACGTGCTCGACGACCTCGACGTCGGCGTAGTGGCCCGCCGTCACCGAGAGCCGGCCGTACTCGTCGGTACCGCTCTCGGCGGCCATCCGCTCGGCGAACTCCTGCTGGAACATGAGGACGAGCGGTTTCTTCTCGGGCAGGAGCCGGAACGCGATCTCTGAAGAAACACCGTACGGGAGGTTCGAGACGCACGCCGAGAAGTCGGGGAGGTCGACGTCGAGTGCGTCACCCTCGACGACGGTCAGTCGTCCCTCGTCGACGGCGGCGGCGAACTCCTCACGGAGGAACGCCGCGAGGTCGGGGTCGCGTTCGACGACGGTCACCCGGTCGGCGACGGCGAGCAGGCGGTCGGTGAGGGCGCCGGCACCGCCACCGATTTCGAGCAGGTGCGACCGGTCGACGTCGTCGGGAAGGTACGTCGGGATGCGGTCGAGGACGCGGTCGTCGACGAGGAAGTGCTGGTCGCGGTCGGGGTTCCCCCGACGACCGGCCCGGCGGATGAGCGCGTCCGGGTCACGGGGTCGGCGTTCGGTCACTACCCGTGGAGAGTGGACTCGCAGTAAAAAGCGTTCAGGAGTCGGCTGGGCTCAGGTCGCGCCCGACTCGCCCGGCGAACAGCCCCGGAGGACGCGCTCGTCCGCTCGGGGCCGCTCACTTCGTTTGCGTCTCCCGGCGCGCGAAGATCCGGTACTTCAGGTCGTCCTTCTGTAGCTCCTCCATGATGCGCTCGACGAGCACCTCGCGGGGTTTGTGGAGCCCCGACACCCGCTCTTCGACCTCCTCGAACGACTCGAACGGCTTGCGCTTGCGCTCGTCGAGGATGGTGTTGCGGAGCTTCTTCCCGATGCCCGGCAAGAGGTTCAACTGGTGGAGCCGAAGCGTGATTGGCTGGGCGTCGTTGTAGAAGTCCACGAACCGCTGTTCGTCTTCGTCGATGAGGGCGTTGACCGCGTACTCCAGTTCCGACCGAGCCGCGCTCGACAGCCCCGAGACGTCGACGTAGTCGAAGTCGACCACCTCCTCGCGCGCCTCCTTCGGCTCGACGACGAGCCGGTCGCCCACGAGCACGTGGGCGTCCTCGTCGAGCACGAGCTCGTACAGCCGGAAGTCCTCCGTCCCGAGGGCGTACGCGAGGGGGTCCTTCTGGTACTGGGGGCGGTCGTCGTCCGGCCGTCCCGTCGGGAGGTAGTCAAGTACCACCGCGTCGACCGTCTCGCCGCTCCCGGGGTCACTCATGTCAGCGATTAGGACGAGCGCGTATTTAAAATCAGGCGTACTCAGGCGTACTTCGCGACGACGTTGAGGATCTCGTCGAGTTCGTCGCCGTCGAGCGCGTAGCGCTCCTGTGCGTACAGCGAGCGGAGTTCGTCACGGTCCTGCGGCAGGAGGTTGACGATCTTGTACGCGGTCGCCTCGTCCACCTTCTCCAGTTCGAGGAGTTCCTCGACGAACTCCTGGGCGCTCTCGGGCGTCATGACCGCGAAGCGGTTGGCGTGCTCGATCGCGCGGGCGAGTTCGTACGGCATCTCCCGCTCCCCGTCGAGCGCGCGCTCCTCCTCGATGGCCTGGAGGTCCGCTTTCACCTCGCTGACGGTGAGATACTCCTCCTCGACGATCTCCTTGAAGATCGTCATTCGTTCGTCTGGCGGCGAAGGTGGGCGGGCTTGGTGATGACGGTCTTCGTCTTCCCGCCGTCCTTGATCTGGACCTTGTACGCGCGGCCCTGCTGGCTGAGGACGGTACCCGTGTGACCCGTGAAACGCGGGTGGAACCGTCCGCCGGGCACCGACGGGTCGATCTTGAGGTGGACCTTCTCACCCTCCTCGTACTGCTCGACAGCGCGCTGTGGCGGCGACGTGCCGCGCTCGCGGGGCTTGTTCTTCAGTTTGTTCCGCGTTCCCTCGAGTGGACCATTGGAACTCGGCATAGTCGTACCTGCGCGTAGTAACGACGGCGTTATAAAACGTGCGTTCCCCGCCCGCGAGCCTCAGCGACGGTCCGCGAGCGAGACGCTGGTGTCGCTGCGCAGCCACTGGCTCTTCGTTTCGGCGTCGCGGATGACGATCACGTCGCGGTCCTCCTCGACGACTGTCGGGTCCTGTCCGGGTTCGGGCTGCGGGCAGCGGTCGCTCTCGAGGATGTCCCGGACCTCGGCGCTCGGGAGTCCGGAGAGGGCTGCCCGGAACGCCCACGGGGCGATGGGACCGTCCGTTCCGCTCACGTGTCGTCACCCCAGTCGGGCTGACCGCGAGGACGTCGCATACGTCTCACTGAATGGTGACTGGCTATAAACATCTTCGGCGTTTCGGCGCTCGATACCTCGACGCACGGGGGACAGGGACAGGGATTTACGCCACGGCACCGCAGGCCACCCATGGACGACGAGCCCCGCATCGAGACCCGCGCCATCCACGCCGGGCAGGAGCCCGACCCGGAGACGGGCGCGCTCATGACGCCCATCTACGCGAACTCGACGTACGAACAGGACGGCCCTGGCGACCACCGTGGCTTCGAGTACTCTCGCACTGGGAACCCCACCCGAAGCGACCTCGAAGCCAACCTCGCGGCGCTCGAAGGTGGCGAGTACGGCCGCGCGTTCTCGTCGGGGATGGGAAGCATCAACACCGTTCTCAACCTCCTCTCCGCTGGCGACCACGTCGTCACGAGCGACGACGTGTATGGAGGCACGCACCGCATCTTCACGCAGGTGTACGAGGAGTACGACCTCGAGTTCTCGTTCGTGGACACCACCGACGTCGAGGCCGTCCGCGAGGCGATGCGCGAAGCGACCGAACTGTTGTGGCTCGAAACCCCCACCAACCCGCTCATGCGCGTCGTCGACATCGCCGCACTCTCGGCGGTCGCGCACGACCACGACGCGTTATGCGCTGTGGACAACACGTTCGCGACGCCGTACCTCCAGCGGCCGCTCGAACACGGCGCGGACATCGTCTCACACTCGCTCACCAAGTACCTCGGGGGCCACTCGGACGTCGTGGGCGGCGCGCTCGTCACCGACGACGAGGCTCTCGACGAGCGCCTCGGGTTCTACCAGAACTCGGTAGGGGCCACACCGGGGCCGTTCGACTGCTTCCTCGTCCTCCGCGGAACGAAGACCCTCCCAGTGAGAATGGACCGCCACTGCGCGAACGCGAAGCATCTCGCGGCGTGGCTCCAGGGACAGGCCTGTGTCGACCGGGTCTACTATCCCGGGCTGGAATCACACCCCCAGCACGACCTCGCGGCCCGACAGATGGACGACTTCGGCGGGATGCTCTCGTTCGAACTCGACGCGACGCTCGAAGAGGCCTCGACCGTCGTCTCCGAGACCGAGGTGTTCACCCTCGCGGAGTCGTTGGGTGGCGTGGAGAGCCTCATCGAACAGCCGGCGGCGATGACCCACGCCGCGATTCCCCCTGCGGAGCGGGAGGCCATCGGACTCACTGATGGGCTGATTCGGGCGTCGGTGGGTATCGAACACGTCGACGACCTCGAACGCGACCTCGAACAGGCGTTCGAGACGGCTGGACTGGTCTGACTGGTTTCGTGTCAGGCCCGGTTCGGCCTGGGAGCAATAGACTGGATTTCTACGCAGTGTAGAATGGTTCTCCATCCCGTTCGATAGGGTTGGCGTAGTTACCGGGAAGATATCTTCATGCAGTTTGCCATTTCCAGAGAACCGTGCTGAATACTGGGCGCGTGTTTCGCATTCGGGACTAGAGCACGTGTAACATCCATGACAATCGCCCATCAGACGTATCGTTGGACTCTGCGCTGCTCAGTTCGAGCCTTTCATGGGGTGAAACATTTCACTCGGCAGTTACAGGGTTTCCGAAGGCCTAGGGGTTCCGGTGAACCATGAATCAGCTCCCGAGTCGATTCGGAGACATCCGGTCGACAAATCGGAGCGAAGCTGGGCCGAGATCGGACGACTTCGAGGCCGCTCAGAGCGAGCTGTTCGAGTCGGTCAACCTTGACGTAACGTCGCATCTCGTCGATCTCGACGAGCCACGCGTTCGGCTCCACATCTTCGAAGCCGTGTCGCGAGACGACGGGGTGCCGTTGCTATTCGTACACGGCGGTGGTGCCTTCGGTGCGTTCCTCGCACCGCTCATGGCCCAACTCGACGACCACCATCTGATTGGCTTCGATCGCCCGGGGTACGGCCTGAGCGGGGACTTCCGATACACCGAGGCGAACCTCCGGCGGACGGCCGTCGATGTCCTCGAGGGCGTTCTCGACCGCATGGGAATCCAACAGGTCGACCTCGTCGGGCATTCGATGGGCGGCTACGCGACTGTCCAGTTCGCGCTGGCTCGCCCGGACCGCGTTCGACGGCTGATTTTGATCGGCGCGTGCGCAGGATTCCCTGGCGCTACTCCACCGGTCGTACTCCGACTGATGACCGTCCCCGTCCTCAGACGGGTACTCCAACGAATGGGGAAACCGGGTGAGGCGGGCGTCCTCGATGTCGCTGAGGTGTTCGGTGAGCGCGAGGCCATTCAAGCGTATCCCGCCCTCATCCAGGCGATGGTTGCCGAGACACGGGATCCGAAGTCGTCCGAGACGATGTTGAGCGAGTTCGCCGCGTTCTTTTCGGTCTTCGGCTGGCACCGGTCGATTCCCCTGCACGATGACGAGTTGGCTGGAATCCAACAGCCGACACTAGCGATCTGGGGCGAGAACGACCCGATCGGGAGTCCCGAGGATTTCCGACCGGGGGTTGATGTGATTCCGGATGCAAGCGTGGAGACTATCCTCGCCGCCCATGCCCCGTTCCTCTCGTATCCTGAGCTGTGTGCAGAGTACATCCAGGCGTTCAGGGGCGAGAAACGGGCCGTGCGTGGCTAGTGCTTCCACGGACTCTTCGCGTGTCTCCACTGCGTTCGGAATCCTCACCAGTAGAATGGTGAGCAGCAAAGGAGCAGGCCGATACCCGCGTGAATTGCCTGAACGAGTCTCGCCGGAGTCCTGGCGAGTGGAGCGAGCGAGGGTCGTGGCTGAGGAGCGAAGCGACTCAGCTTGAGGCGAGGCGAGTGAAGTGCAAAAACGTGGGTGTTTAGATGCGGCCGACCTGGTCGACTTTGACGGACTCGACGCCATCGACCTGCTCGAACGCCTCCTCGACGGCCTCGCTGCCGCCGGCGTCGTCGGGGACGATGACCGTCGGGAGCAGCGCGATGAGGCCGAACGCGACGTCTTCACGGTCGACACGGCTGATCTTCGCGCCCTCGGGCAGGGCGTTCTCGAGGCGGTCCTGGAGCGCGTCCAGGTCGACCTCGGGGCTCTGCGGCATGACCTTCATCTTGGCGGCGACCTTCCCCATGGTTACGGCCCCATGAACCCGCAATCCGGGCACTCGTAGAGGTTGCTCTGCTTGCGGCACTTCGCGCACCGGTAGATCTCGTGCCCGCAGTCGGGGCACTTGAATCGGGCAGCACCGGTCCCGGAGATGTTGATGCCACAGGAGACGCACTTCCGTGCGCTCTTCTGCTCGCTTTCGCTCATACGCTCAGGTGTGTGGCGGCGAGGTTTAACCCTTTTCAAAGGTGCCGGAGCGGGCGCGTCACTGAGTCACGACCCCGGCAGGATGTCGCCGAGAGCCGCCCCGATAGACATCGGGACGAACGCGACGCTCACGGTGCAGACCGCGAGCCAAGGGGTCGCCCAGTCGACGCGCCCCCAGACCGTCATCGCGACGAGCGCAGTGAGAAACGACGCGCTCGTGACGCCGGCGAGCCGCCGCGGTACGAGCCCGAAAATCGGGTTCTGCACGCGGACGTCCTGGAAGTCGGCGACGTAGATGATGCCGTAGACGAGCACGACGGCAGCAGCGAGCGTCACGACGAGCGCGAGCGGCCGAGCAGCGAGTACCGCCCCCACCTCGCTCGTCCCGCTCTCGACGAACATCGGGATGCCGAACAGGAGCGCGCCGAGCGCCGCCTCCGCGAGGTCCGTCCGGTCGAAGCCGACGATGACGTTGCCGAAACCGCGGGGCTGGAGCTCTGCGACTTGTACCATCAGCTCCTTGACCTGCTGCTTCGCCTCAGGGTCGTCGACCTGTTTCTTCAGTTCAGCGAGTTTGTCGACGACGGCCTCCGGGGTCGGCTCGGCCGTCGAGTCGTAGTCGTCGGTCGACATCTTACTCGTCGGCTGGGCGGACCGCTTCACCGTCCTCCCAGACGTAGAACCCCTCGCCGGACTTCTTTCCCAGCTTGCCGGCCCGGACCTTCCGCTTGAGCACCTGTGGCGGCCGGAACCGCTCGCCGAGCTCCTCACGCAGGTACTCGAGGATGTCGAGCCGGACGTCGAGCCCGACCACGTCCGTGAGCTTCAGTGGGCCCATCGGATGCCGGTAGCCGAGCTCCATCGCCGCGTCGATGTCCTCTGCGGAGGCGACGCCGCTCTCTACCATCCGCATCGCCTCACAGCCGAGTGCGACGCCGAGCCGCGAGGAGGCGAACCCGGGCGTGTCCGAGACGACGACGGCCTCCTTGTCGATTCCCTCGACGAACTCGACTGCCTCGGCCTCGACGGCAGTGCGCTCCCCGAGAACGACCTCGACGAGCCCCATCACGTAGGCTGGGTTGAAGAAGTGGAGGCCGACGCCGCGCGAGGGGTCGTCGAGACAGTCCATCACGCTCGTCACGGAGAGCGACGAGGTGTTCGTGGCGACGAGCGCGTCATCGGCGACGACGGGTTCGACCTCCGAGAGGACTGCGTGTTTGAGCTCCATGTTCTCGGGGACGGCTTCGATGGCGACGTCCGCGCCAGCGAGCGCGTCGAGGGCGTCGGTGAACGTCAGGCGGTCGAGCGCGGCCGTACGCTCGCCATCGGTGAGTTTCCCCCTGTCGACCCCGCCTTGCAGGTTCGCGGAGACGTGGTCGCGCGCGTCGTCCAGAACGTCCGTGTCCACGTCCCGGAGCGTCACGTCGTGGCCCGCGACCGCACAGACGTGTGCGATGTCTCGCCCCATCGTTCCGGCACCGAGTACAGCTACGTGCATGGGCTGGCTGGTGGGTCGGGGCACGTAAGCGTTCGCTGTCGTCGGCCCGTCGGGGCTTATCCGGCTGCCCTGCGAGAGGCGAGTATGCCCGCCCGCGAGATGGGCGTCGACGTCCGCGATCTCCCGCTGGAGACGGTCATCATCGGCGCCGAGCCGTTCACCGAGCCGATGCGCGAGGAGATAGAGCGCGAACTCGGTGTGGCGGCGGTGGACATCTACGGGCTCTCGGAAATCATCGGCCCGGGCGTCTCCATCGAGTGCGCCGAGGTGCAGGAGGGGCTCCACGTCTGGGAGGACCGCTTTCTGCCCGAGGTCGTCGACCCCGACACCGGCGAACCGGTGACCGAGGGGGAGCGCGGCGAACTCGTCCTCACGACGCTCTCGAAGGAGGCGTTCCCAGTGCTTCGATACCGGACGGGCGACATCACGACACTCACCCGTGAGCCGTGTGACTGCGGCCGGACCCACGCGCGGATGGGGAACGTTCGTGGACGAACCGACGACAAGCTCATCGTCCGGGGCATCAACGTCTACCCGAGCCAGATAGAGCGCGTCGTCCTCGACTTCGACGGCGTCGCCCCGCAGTACCGTATCGACCAAAGGCGCGAGGGGGCACTCGATATGCTCGAACTCACCGTGGAGCGGCGTGCGGACGCCGACCCCGGGGACGTCGAAGTGCGGATTCGAAAGGCGCTCGACGCGACGCTCGACATCTCGCCCGACGCGATAACCATCGTCCCCCCAGACGGCATCGAGCGGCAGGCGACCGGGAAAGTCCAGCGCGTGTTCGACCACCGCGAGTAGTGTGGACACATCCAGTTCGCCGGCAAATATTTCACCAGCCCCTGCGACTCCCGGCCGTATGCCGGTCACCTACGAACCCCACTACTTCGAGGAGCTGGAGGTCGGACAGACGTTCGAGAGCGCGGGTCGGACCGTCACCGAGTCGGCACTGGAGATGTACTCGGCCGTCTCGGGCGACTGGGAGGAGATTCACACCAACGACGAGTACGCCGAGGACGGCCCGTACGGCGCGCGCATCGGCCACGGCCCGTTCACGTTCGTCCTCACGACGGGGTTCGTCCACCGCTGCGGGTTCGTCGAGCGCCGCGTCATCGCCTTCCTCGGGATGAACTACATGGACCTGAAGAACCCCGTCTACGTCGGCGACACCATCTCCGCAACGTTCGAGGTGGCCGAGAAGCGCGAACTCGAATCGCGTGACGACGCCGGCCTCGTCGTCATCGACGCGCTCACCACGAACCAGGACGGCGAGAGCGTCTTCGAGGGCGATATGAAGTTCATGTTCAAGCGGAAGCCCGACGAGTAGCCGACCACAAGGACTATTCTGCTCGCAGACAGGTTGCAGGTATGCGTCGCAGGTCCCTGCTCGCCACCCTCCCCGCAGCCGCTGCGCTCGGTGGGTGCTCCTCGCTTTCCAGCCTCACCGCACCAGACCTCCGGCCCGAGTCCGGGTCCGGCGTCCTCCAGCCGGCCGACGAGCTCCAGATCGCCCACGGGCTCCAACCGGACGGCGACGACGGCGTGTATGCGATAGTCGCCCCGGACGAGGCGCGTGACCTCGTCACCGAGGATACCGACGACCACCTCGTCGACACGCTCTCGAACGACGGCGGCGACGTGTTCACGCTCGTCTTGCAGATGCGTTCGACGCCAGACGCGCCGATTTCTCTCATGCTGGAGCCGGGTGGCGACGTACGGGTCGAGAGGAACACGCTCCACGCGGACGTCGTCGTAGAGCCGTGGGGGTCGCTCGACCGAATCGACCACCGAGAGACCCGTGAGTCACTGCGGTCGGCGGACGAACTCGTCTACACGAGCGTCTGGAACCTGACGCCGGAACTCCGGTCGCTCCCGGAGCAGGTCGACCTCCACCTCTACCATCGCGGCTGAACGACCGCCGCAACTTTTGCCACCTCCGGACGAAGCCGGAGTGATGATAGACGTACTCGCCGCCGAGGACGCGCCCCGGGCCATCGACACCCACGCCCACCAGCCCACCAAGGAGTTCTTGGAGGATGCGGGCGGGCAGATGATGCGGGACGCCGCGACCAAGTTCGGCGCGGAGATGGACCCTGGCACTTACGACGAGATGGTCGCCGACTACCACGAGGCGGGTATCGGTCGCGCGATCCTTCTCGGATGGGACGCGGAGACGAACACCGGCAACCCCCCGGTGCCGAACGACTACGTCGCCGCGGTGCGCGACGAGTACCCCGACTTCTTCGTCGGGTTCGGGAGCGTCGACCCGCTGAAGGACGACTGCGTACAGGAGGCGATTCGCTGCGTCGAGGACCTCGGCCTCTCGGGGTTCAAGTTCCAGCAGATCGCCCAGGGGTTCGACCCCTCCGCACCCGAACACCAGCACCTCTGGAACACCATCGAGGACCTCGGCGTCCCGGTCGTGTTCCACGGGGGCAACTCCACGCTCGGCGCGGGGTCGCCAGGCGGTCGCGGCCTGAAGATCAAGTACGGCGACCCGATGCTCGTCGACGACGTCGCGGCTGAACACCCCGACCTCGACATCCTGCTCGCGCACCCGGCGTTCCCGTGGGAGAAGGAGCAGCTCGCCATCTGCCAGCAGAAAGGGAACGTCTACATGGACCTCTCGGGGTGGATGCCGAAATACATCGACGACCAGGTGCTCCACTACGCCCGCACCATCCTGCAGGACAAGGTGATGTTCGGGACGGACTACCCGATGATCGAGCCGGGGCCGTGGCTCGACCAGTTCGCCGACCTCGGGTTCGACGAGTCGGTTCAGCGGAAACTCCTCTGGGAGAACGCCGAGGCGTTCCTCGGCCTGTGAGGCTCGGCCCCGCTACAACCGGGAGCATCGCCGGACATCCGTACGTCGCGTACGGCACGGGCCCGCCGCTCGTCGTGATTCCGGGGCTCAACGACCCCCTGGCCCGCGCTGGCGACTACCCGTGGTTCGACGCGGCGTTCCTCGCGTACTGTCGGCGACTCTCCCGTCGGTGTGCGTCGGCAGGTGTGTCGCGCCGGGTCCACTACGTCTCGCGTCCCCGCGGCGCCACGGGCGACGTCGCGCCGATGGCCGATGGCTACGCGCGGGTGCTGGACACGCTCGGGTCGACCGACGTGCTCGGCATCTCGATGGGGGGCTTCCTCGCCCTCCGACTCGCGGCGACCGACGACCGCGTCCGGTCGCTCGTCTGTGGACTCGCGGCCGCACGACTCTCGCGGCACGGCCGCGAGTCGCTTCGGACGTGGCGTGAGTGGGCGATAGATGGCGAGTGGCGTCGCATCTACCGGATGGGCGTCCGGGCGGTCGTCACCGAACCCCTCCGTACGCTCGGGACGGGGGGTGGCGCCGTGTGGGACTGGCTCGTCTCCGAACCCATCGCGTTCGGAGATTTCACCGCGGCCGTCGATGCGTCACTCGGCTTCGACGGCATCCCGCTTCTGGACGACGTCGACTGCCCCGCGCTCGTCGTCGGGGGGACGCGCGACCCCTTCTTCACTCCCGAGGCGTTCGCCGCGACGGCCGAGGGACTGGACTGTCGGTTCGAGCGACTCGACGGGCTGGGACACGACGCGGTCATCGAACACCCCGAGCGGTTCGACGGGGCGGTCGCGCGCTTTCTCCGCGAGTGATGTGCTAGAGCGTCAGGAGAGCACCTGCCCCAACAAGGAGCCCTGTGCCCGGCGAAGCCGCTCCAGAAACGCCGACTTCGAGACGCCGAGTTCTGCTGCCACATCGCTCGCCGTGACCGCTCGGGGGACCTCGAAGTAGCCGAGTTCGTAGGCCGCACGGACTGCCTCCTCCTGTGCCGGGGTCATGTCCCAGCGTTTCGCGACGGGTTCGTCACCGTCGTCGCCGAGCGGCGAGATGCGCTCGATGGAGACGCCGACCGTCTCGCCCGCAGCCTCCAGGACGCCCTCCAGCACCTCGTGGCCGACCACCGCCCCGGCGTAGCGTTCGGTCCCGTGGGCGTGGTGCGTCGAGTCGACGAGGAACCCCACGTCGACGAGGTCGTTGACCGTACACGGCTGCTTCGACAGACAGCGGTAGTTGTGGCGGTCGCCGGCCCGCGAGCCGTGGAGATACCGGACCCTGTCGTCTGCGTCGAGGACCGAACCGACGTCGGGGTTCGTCGTGCTGAAGTGCAACAGCGTGTTGCCGTCGCTGCGCCGGAGCGGCGGCAGCGCGTCGATGGTTGCCCCCACCGTCCGCGAGGCGTCGGCGAGGGGGCACTCGTCGCCGGTCACCCGGAACTCGACGACGAGGCACTCCGAAATCATGAGAAACGTTAGTGTGAGATAGTATATAAAACCGCGCTATGAACGGGTAAGTGGCTACGGCGCTCCGGGTCGAAAGCGGCAAATATGGACATCGAGGCGGTGAAAGCACGTGCCGGCCCCCGGGAGTTCGGCCCCGGCGACGACATGCCGGAGGAGTACCGGAAGGCGGCGACCCGGATGATACAGTTCCACGCGAACAGCGAGATCATGGGCGCGTACATCGAGCGCCCGTACATCAGACAGGCGCCGAGCCTCGACCGAAAGCTCGCGGTGAGCGCACAGGTGCAGGACGAGATCGGCCACGGCCAACTGCTCTATCGCGCCGCGGAGAACCTCGGCATCAAGACGCGCGAACAGATGCTCGACGAACTCGCCAACGGTGAGGGGAAGTTCCTCAACTGCTTCCACTACCCCATCGACAGCTGGTACGAGCTGCCGATGATCATGTTCTTCGTCGACGGCGCGGCGATGCGCCGGCAGGCCACGCTCAAGCGCACCTCCTGGGAGCCGTACGCACACGCCATCGACAAGATCTGTTTCGAGGAGGGGTTCCACATCAAACACGGCGAGGACATCCTCCGCGAGATCGCCTCTGGCTCGAAGCGTGACCAGGAGCTCCTGCAGGAGGCGTTCGAGACGTGGTGGCCGCGCATCCTCCAGTTCTTCGGGCCGACCAACGACAAGTCGGTCCACGGCGGGTTCGCGATGGAGGTCGGGCTGAAGACGATGACGAACGACGACCTGCGGACCGCGTTCCTCAACGCCTACCTCCCGAAGGCCGAGAAGTACGGCCTCGAAATACCCGAGACACCGCGCGTCGAGTACGACGAGTCCGAGGAGCGCTACCACGTCGAGGAGTCGGACCTCGACTGGGAGGAGTTCGGCGAGGTCGCACGCAACGAGGACCCCACGGGTGCCGAACAGATCAACAAGCGACACCGCGCTCAGGAGGCCGTCGAGTGGGTGCGCGAGGCAATCATGGACGACTCGCCCGGCGTTGGCACGACCAGCGCCGCGGCCGACTGACCATGCGCTGGGAAGTGTTCAGACAGGAGAAGCGGAAGGACTACCACGTCCACGTCGGCGACGTCCACGCGCCGAACGCCGAACTCGCCAAGCAGTACGCGCAGGTGATGCACGCCCGCCGGAAGCCCGCGAACTCGCTGTGGGTCGTCCCCAAAGACGCGATCGAGACGGTCGACGCCGACGAACACGACGTGGCGATGGGCGGGCTCACTCAGAAGGAGTACCGCTGGGCGACGAACTACTCCACCGGCGAGATGGCCGAGGAGATCGAGGACAGCGAGCGCGAGCAGGCAGAGGCAGAGCGTGACCGCAAGGCAACGCAGGGTGACGACTGATGCTTGACCCACGGAACCTCTCCGACGCCGAGCGAGCGGCCGTCCAGGCCGAACTCGAATCCCTCGCGGACGACGAGTTCGTGATGGCCGAGCGCTACATCGACTGGCAGGTGCGCGGCCCCACGCTGGAAGCGGACCTCGCCATCGCCAACATCGCACAGGACGAGTACGGCCACGCGCGGCTCTGGTACGACCTCCTCGAGGATTTTGGCCCCACGGAACCCGAACTCATCTGGGAGCGCTCTCCCGACCGGTTCCGCCACACCACGATGGCCGAACTCGCCTTCGAGAAAGGTGACTGGGCCGACTGCGTGCTCCGTGGCTATCTCTATGACCACTTCGAGGCACTGCGGCTCGATGCGCTGCGGGAGACCTCCTATCCGAGAATCGCCGATAGAGTCGGCAAGGTCATCGGCGAGGAGCACTACCACCGCGACCACGCCGAGAACTGGCTGGAGCGCCTGACGGAGGGCAAGGACGCCTCCAGCGACGCACACCGGCGGCTCCAGTCGGCGCTCGACCGGCTCTACCCCCACGCCCAGACGATGTTCGCCCCGACCGAGGAAGAGGAGGCTATCGTCGAGTTCGGGATTCGCCCCGTTCCCCTGGCCGAACTCCGCGAGGACTGGCTCGCGGTCACGACCCCGTTCCTCGAAGGGCTGGGGCTGACGGTGCCGGAGCCAGACCTCCCCGACGTGCGTGGCCGCGATGGCTCGCACACCGCCGACTGGCAGCGACTCTACAACGAGTTCACGTACACCTACGAGATGCTCGGCCGCGAGCCCGCGAAGCTCATGGTCGACCCGGACGAGGCCGATGTCTAATCACGAGTTCGAGTCTGAGGACCCGCGGTACTGTGGCTACACCGACTACCGGGAGGGGGTCGACCCCGCGGACCTCCCTGCGACAGGCAAGGGCTCGTCCGGCGTGGAGCGCCGCGTCTGGGACGCCCTCTACGAGGTCGAGGACCCCGAGATGCCCGTCTCCATCGTCGATCTCGGGCTCATCTACGGTGTGGAAGTCGACGACGGGCACGCCCGCGTCCGGATGACCCTCACGTACACCGGCTGTCCCGCCCGGAACATGCTCCTCGACGACGTCGAGGAAGCCGCTGTGAGCGCCGAGGGCGTCGACTCTGCCGAGGTCGACCTCGTCTGGTCGCCGGAGTGGAATCTGAATCTCGTCACCGAAGCCGGCAAGCAGTCCCTCCGCGAGTTCGGGGTGAGCATATGAACTTCAGACCGGACCCCTCGACGGAGACCGAGAACACTGGCCCTGCGGCGTGTCCGTACTGCGGCGGTGAGAACACCGAACGCGAACATCCGAAGGGGCCGTCGCTCTGCCGGTCGATTCACTACTGTCACGACTGCGAGGAGCCGTTCGAAGCGATGGCGTAAGCGGCTGTTTGACCTTCCTGAAAGCACTTTACGAGCGATTCGGTAGCCGTAGGTATGCGAACCGCCGCCCTCCTCGCGACCGCGCTCGTCTTGCTGGCCGGCTGTACGGCCGGGCCCGTCGGGACCAGCGAGTCGCCAACCAAGTCACCAACACCCACCGTCTCGCCCACGACTACCTGCACCGACCACCAGCGCGAGACCGTCGACCCCGTCCGCGACGAGGTGGCGCCCAGCGACCTGCCCGACCGTCCGGGGACGCTGAACCAGTCGACCGTCCGCGCGTACGTCGTCGCCTACGAGGAAGCGTACGCCCGGAACGGCCGCCTCTCGCGTATCAGCACGCGGGTCACGACGAACGTTGGCGACGTGCGGGTCACCGAGACGGCCGACGGCTGGCGCGTCCGCCTGAACTCGCAGACGAACACGTGGGCCGCGGGCACGGAGACGGCCGACGGCACTCCGACAGTGATTCACGGTGACGGGCCACGGGTTCCGGTCACGTACTGGCTGACCGACGGCCGACTCGTCCGGGCGACCGCCGACTACGACGAGACGCCCACTCGCCAGTCGGGGCGCGTCGTCCAGTGCTTCTGACACCCGATAGCCCATTACCCCGCCCCCCCGTAGCCCGCCCATGACGCTCTACTTCGAGGACCTCTCGGTCGGCGACACGTTCGAGACGGGAGGCTACACCGTGAACAAAGACGAAATCGTCGAGTTCGCCGAGCAGTTCGACCCCCAGCCGTTCCACGTCGACGAGGAGGCCGCGAAAGACTCGATGTTCGGCGAACTCGTCGCGAGTGGACTGCACACGCTCTGCCTCTCCGTTCGGTTGTTCGTCACCGAGTTCGTGGGCGACGGCGGGCTGGCGAACATGGGTGGGCTCGGGATGGACGACCTCCAGTGGCACGAACCCGTCCGACCCGGCGACACCCTCACGCTCCGTATCGAGGTGGCGGAGAGGACCCCCTCGGAGAGCCGCGAGGACCGCGGGTACGTCTCGTTCGACCGGCGGGTGTTCACCGACGACGGGACGGAGGTGCTGTCCATCACCTCGTACAACGTCGTCCGACGGCGCGACGCGTAGTTCGGGGCTGTGACGAACGCCGGTGAGACCGCGGCCTCTTTACCACCGCGTGCCGGATTCGGGGATATGAGCGATGCGTGGTTCGACGGTCTCGACCCCGGCGACGGCGAGACCGCCACCGAACGGGTACGCGAGGGGCGAGCCGACGCCCCCGACGACTGGCCGGCGCTGGCCGTCGAGTCGGGGTTCGCGGCCGACGAAGAGGAGTACTACGACGCGCTCCACGCCGCGACGATGGCCGCGACGCGTGCCGCCGTCACCGAGGCCGAGCGCGCCGGCGACAAGCAACTCATCCACGCTGTGCGAGCGATGGACGACTGCGAACGCACGGCGAACGAACTCGCCGAACGCCTCGCTGAGTGGGCCGGCAGCCTGTTCGAAGAGGCCGGAACCGGGATCGACGGCGCCCGCGCCGTGGTCGACCGCGAGCCAGCCGACCCCACCGAACAGCGGGCGGTCGCGCTCGCTGAGCGCGTGGTGGCACTCGCCGACGAGCGGGACGACCTCCGGGCGTACATCGAGCGCACCGCACCCGAGGTCGCGCCGAACCTCGCTCACCTCGCAGGGCCGGTTCTTGCAGCACGACTGATCGCGCTCGCCGGTGGACTGGGTTCCCTCGCGAAGAAGCCCAGCGGGACGCTCCAGGTCCTGGGTGCCGAGGACGCGCTGTTCGCGCACCTCCGGGGTCGGGCGCCCTCGCCTAAACACGGCGTCATCTACACCCACGAGTACGTTCGGGGGACGCGGCGCGAAGACCGGGGAAGTGCCGCCCGCGCGCTCGCAGGGAAGCTCTCGATTGCGGCCCGGTCCGACTACTACAAGGGCGAGCTGAACCCCGACATCGAACGCCAGCTCGAAGACCGGATGGCGACCATCCGCGCCCGAGGTGAGGCCGATGAGTGACCTCCCGGCGGGCGTCGAGCGCCGCACGTTCGACGGCCGAGAGCGGCTTGCGACAGAGGGTGAACCGGTCTACGGCGAGCCCACCGACGAGGGGTGGCGGGCGTGGGACGCCCGTCGATCGAAGCTCGGTGCCATGCTGGAGAGGGGGCTGGACACGACACTCCAGGGTGGCGAGACTGTGCTCTATCTCGGGGCCGCCGCGGGGACGACCGTCTCACACGTCGCGGACTTCGCGGGGCCGACGTACGCCGTGGAGTTCGCCGCTCGGCCGGCGCGCGACCTGCTGGACGCGGCCGAGCCCCGCCCGAACCTCTTTCCGCTCCTCAAGGACGCCCGGAAGCCCGAGACGTACGCGCACGTCGTCGAGCCCTGCGACGTCATCGTGCAGGACGTCGCCACCCGGGGGCAGGCGAAGGTGGCGAACGCGAACGCGACGTTCCTCGACGAGGGAGGCGTCCTGCTCGCCGCCATCAAGGCCCGCTCCGAGGACGTGGTAGCGAACCCGAGCGAGGTGTTCGAGCGCGAACTCGACACGCTCGAAGCCGCCTACGACGTCGTCGCGACCGAGCGGCTCGAACCGTTCCACGACGACCACCTCGGCGTGGTCGCCCGGAAACGTTGAGTCGGTGAGTCCCCGGTAACGGAACCACTTTAGGCTCCGCGGTCGGACTGTTCGGCGATGGAACTCGGGTCGGCAGACGCCTTCGACCGACGGGGAACGCTCGGAGTAGAGGAGGAGTTCTACGTCGTCGACGAGCGCGGCTATCCGACGTCGGGTACCGACGAACTCGTCTACGAACTCGACCCGCCCGAGCTACTGGAGGGTCGGCTCGACCACGAACTGTTCAAGTGCGTCATCGAGACGCAGACGCCGACCTGTGAGTCGCTCTCCGAGGCGGAAACGCAACTCAACGCTGTCCGCAACGCGCTCGTCGAACACGCGGCGAGTGGTGGATTCAAGATTGCGGGGGCGGGACTCCACCCGCTCGCAATCTGGCGCGAACTGGAACACGCCGAGAAGTCACGCTACCGCGCTCAACTCGACCGCATCCAGTATCCGCAGCACCGGAACACCACCGCGGGGCTCCACGTGCACGTAGGCGTCGACGACGCCGACAAGGCGACCTGGGTCGCGAACGAACTCCGCTGGCACCTGCCAGTGATGCTCGCGCTCTCGGCGAACTCGCCGTACTGGAACGGGTTCGACACGGGGCTCGAATCGGCGCGCGCGAAGATTTTCGAGGGACTACCCAACACCGGGATCCCGACCTCGTTCGTTGGGTTCGAGGAGTACGCCGCGTTCGAGCGCCAGATGATCGAGACCGGGAGCATCAACGACCGCGGCGAACTCTGGTACGACGTTCGCCCTCACAGCGGCCACGGTACGGTCGAGGTCCGGACACCCGATGGCCAGTCCGACTCCGCCCGTGTCATGCCGTTCGTCGAGTACATCGAGGCGCTGGTCGAGGAACTCTGCGAGCAGTACGAGGACGCGAGCGACCCGTGGGAAGTGTACGAATCGACCGGGTTCGGCCCTCGCGACGGCGCCGTCGGCTGCGACCACCGTCGGGAGGTGCTGGAGGAGAACAAGTGGCGGGCGCTCCGCCACGGTCACGACGCCGAACTCCTCGACCGCAGGTCCGAAGCCCCCGTCTCGCTCGGTGAACTCGTCGACCGCGAGGCCTCGCGGCTCGGTGTCTCGGGTATCGTCGACCTCTACGAGTCCGAGTCCGGCGCGACTCGACAGCGACGGCTCCGCGAGGACGGCGTCGACGTTCTCTGCGAGTCGCTCCTGCTCTGAGTCGCGCGGTTTCTCCCCGGCGGAGCGAGGGATTTTTGCCGCGCACCCACGTTGTGTCCCACACGAGACGACGCATGTCTGCCGACGATTCCGACCCCGCCGACGAGAAGGTGCGGGAGCAACTGGAGGACCGAGCCGAGGAGCTCGACGCCCGCATCGTTGACCTGCTCGCGTGGGTGCTCGACACCGAGACCCGCGCTCGAATCTACGTCCACCTGCGCGAACACCCGAACAGCACGAGCGAGGAGATCGCCGAGGGAACCGGGCTGTACCCGAGTACGGTCCGCGAAGCGCTGGCCGAGTTGACCGCCGACGAGAAGGTCGACCGGCACAAACGCGAGTCGTCCGGGGCTGGCAACAACCCCTACGAGTACGAGGCTATCGCCCCGTCGAAGCTCGTGGGCGACGTGGTCGAGGAGGTGCAGGGTGAGCTGAACACGGTGTTCAACCTCGACGAGTTCCTCGGCGGGCAGCAGTCGAAGTCGGAGTCGAGCGAGGGCCCCGTCTCCATCGAAGTGCAGTCCGAAGACGAGTAGCGACACCACTTTATCGGGGCCCTCCCTGTCCGTAGCCATGCAGGTCGTGTTGGGTGGGACGTTCGACCCCGTCCACGACGGACACCGCGCGCTGTTCGAGCGGGCGTTCGAGTTGGGCGACGTGACGGTCGGGCTCACGAGCGACGAACTCGCGCCGCAGACACGCAACCAGGAGCGGTACGTCCGCCCCTTCGACGAGCGAAAACGTGATCTCGAGGCGGTGCTCGCGGAGCTGGCCGGCGACCGCGAGTTCGAGGTCCGCCAACTGGAAGACCCGATGGGTATCGCCACCGAACCCGGCTTCGACGTGCTCATCGTCTCGCCCGAGACGGTCGACGGAGGGAACAAGGTCAACGAGATCCGCGAGGAGAAGGGGCTCGACCCGCTCGACCTCGAAGTCGTCGAGCACGTCCGTGCGGACGACGGCGGTATCATCTCCTCGACGCGCATCGTCATCGGCGAAATCGACGAACACGGAACCCTCACACCGGAGCGTGACGGCCGCGAGGCCGACCGAAGTGAGGCCTCCGAATGAGCGAGCGGAGCGACGCCTTGGAGTAGCCGAGCGACGGTCAGACACTCACCACGACGGCGGCTCTAGTCCCGCTTCCTCCATCAACTCCTTCCAGCGTTGCTGAACCGAGAGTCGCGACACTCCGACGGCATCGGCGACGTCGCCCTGTGACCGGCCCTCGCTCGTGGTGAGCGTGGCGACGTAGATGGCGGCGGCGAGCGCGGGCTTCTTGGAGCGGTCCTCGCTCGGCACCGTCGAGAGGAACAGGTCTGCGGCACGCGAGCGGGCGTCCGCCGAGAGGTCGAGCCGTTCGGCAGCCTCGTCGAGCGTCGCCAGCCACGCCTCGTTCGCCACCTCGTCGCTCGCGCGGTACACGACCTGGCTTGGGTGGGGGGCGGCTTAATCCCAGCGGCAGGTGGGAGTTATCCGGGCTGGGTGCGTGCTGATGGGTATGACCGGCCACGTCGAGCGCCTCTGGATCACCGCCGAGGGCTCCGCCCCCATGGCGTCCGTCACGAGCGTTCGTGCGGTGCCGGGCGGGCTGGAGGGCGACCGCTACCTGAATGGAACGGGCTACTACGCCCCGATGGACGTCTGTGAAGTGACGTTCGTCGCCAGCGAGGACCTCGATGCCATCCACGAGGAGGCTGGAATCGACCTTTCGGACGGGCGGCACCGCCGGAACGTCGTGCTCCGGGGCGCAGACCTCGATGACCTGCTGAACGCCCGGTTCCGGGTCGGCGAGGCGACCTTCGAGGGAACGCGCCCCCGCCCGCCGTGTCGCCACGTCGAGGAACTCGCCGGGGAGGAGGGCGTGATGCGGGCACTCAGGGGCAAGGGTGGTATCTGTGCCGACGTGGTCGAACCCGGAACCGTCGAGGTGGGTGACGAGGTGGAGCTGTTGGAGGACCTGTCGTTCGATGGGGCTGGACTGGCCGCGGCGATTCGGTCACGGCACGAAAGCGAATAGCGTCAGGTTCTTGTCGCCCTCGGTCGGATTTCGGAGTGCGCGCGGGTAGCCAAGCCTGGAAACGGCGCAAGGCTTAGGACCTTGTCTCGTAGGAGTCCGCCGGTTCAAATCCGGTCCCGCGCATACCGCCTCGAACGGACGTGAGAGGCGTGTCTGCGCAACGAGCGGATTTGAACCCTACCAGTCGCGCGCAGCGAACGGAGTGAGCGAGCACGTCTGGTTCTGGTTCAAATCCGGTCTCGCGCTACCGCAACTCTTCGAACGTCTCGCGGACGTTCTCGATGGCGCTCTCCTTCTTCGCGGGATAGGCTTCGACCTTCGCGCGGAAGGTGATGCCGTCGCCACGTTTCACCTGGCCCCTGAACGCGGCCTGTTTGTCGAGCGTGAGGAAGAACGCACAGTTGTCGTCGACGCGGTGGTCGAGCTCGTTGAGGACGGTGTCGATGTCGTCCAGGTCGGCGAGTTTCGAGAGGACGTGGCGGACCTCGTCGGCGCGTTCGAGGCGGACGGAGAGCACGAGGATGCGGTCGCCGTGGTGGCCCTCGGTCACGACCCGTTCCAGTTCGGTGTCCTCGGGGAGGAAGGTTCGGAGGGCGTCGCCGACGCGCTTCTCGTCTTCCGTCTCGTAGCAGAACGCGCGGAGGTCGACGTAGTGGAACGGGACCGAGCTCACGGGCTTACTCTTCGTCGTCTTCGTCGGCGTCGTCCGGCGCGGCTTCGAGCGCGTCCTCGGAGATGCCGGCCTCCTGGCCGCCCTCGAAGGAGATGACGTAGTTCTCGTCGCCGAACATCGTCTCGGAGACCGTCTCGACGGTGCCGACCTCGCCGTCGAAGTCGCTGTGCTCGTCGTGCAGGACGACTTTGTCGCCTTCTTCGAAGCTCATGCGTCTGGCTTCTGCCGACCGAGCCAAAAGCCCGTCGCTTTCGGGCAACGAGGGGTCGTTCGCCCGGGTGAGCCGGTCGAAGGCTTATTGCGAGGGACGTTCGTAGCCGCGGCTATGAACGCTCGTACGTGCGCTCCGCGGTCGCGGCCGTCATCCGCCCTCCCGGCTCCATGACGGTCGACCGACTCTGGTATCTCGCGGACGAGGCGAGCCAGCAGGCCGAACAGGCGTATCACCGACTGACCGCACGCCACGATGCGACGCTCGAACCCGACTACGAACGCCGGGTCTCACGTCGCCGGTTCCGGACGCTCGCCGAGCGTATTCGGGAGACGGGGGCCCCCTACGGTGCCCACACGGTCGTCTACCGCGACTCGGGCGAGCTCCTGCTCGTGCGCCACGAGGGGGTGGACCTGTGGGTGCTTCCAGGGGGCGAGGTCGACCCCGGCGAGACGTTCCGCGAGGCCGCCGAGCGAGAACTCGCAGAGGAGGCTGGCGTCGAGGTGGCGTACGACGGGCTCGGGATGCTGGGTCGCGTCGAGGTGTCGTCGGGCGACCACGAGACGTGGGGTGTGCTCCCCGTCTTCGCGGCGGAAGCCGTGACGACCGAACCCGAGGTCGCGGACCCCGACGGCGAGATCAGCGAGGCGCGGTGGTTCGACGACCTCCCCGAGGACACCCGCGACCGCGAAGACCTCGTCGCCTGGCGCGAACGCGTGCTCTCGTAACGCTCCGGCGCTCCGTCGCGACTACCAGCTCTTGCCCTCGCGAGACTCGGCGTCGCGTCGGCGGAGTGCCGCCCGCGCGTTCGAGGCGTCGTAGCCGAACAGCACGTGCTCGCCGTACGCCTCGGCGACGTCCGTCGCGTGCAGCAGGTCGTCGATGTCGACGTTGACGGCGTACAGCTCGACGGAGATGGGGGTGTCGAGTCGGTCGGCGAACCCGCTCGCGATGACCTCCAGCCAGTAGGTCGTCGAGTACGCCATGTCGTACAGCGGAATCACGAACTCGTCGACGAGCGGTTCGAGCGCCGCGAGGTCGAGTCCCGACCGCTCGTAGAGGTGGTCGCCGTACGGGTCCGGATACAGGGTGAAGTACGTCTTGCCGGGGATGCGTTCGACCGCGTCCTCGACGAACTCGGTGATGACCGAGGCGCGCCACGCGAATCGGTCCTCGGGACCGGTCTCCGCGGGTGGGGGCCCCTCGCCGCGCTCGTGGCGCGTCTCGACCCACTGCTCGAAGGCCTGGTTACAGCGGTCACAGTAGCAGTACTCGGGGCGGGGAAAGCCCACGTCGTCGAGCCGGACGTCCTCGTTCGCGTCGGCGCAGTCCTCGATGATCTCGAGGAGCCCCTCCTTGTACCCCTCGTGGGTCGGGCAGATGTACGCCCAGTCGAAGTACGTCCGGTCGCGGGTCGCCTCCTGACCCTCCGGGTTGACGGGGACGAGGTCGGGATTCTCGGAGGCGGCGGCGTTGTCACCGAAACACGACACCATGTTCACCGCGTTCGAGAGCGGCTCGTTCGCGCGGCCGGAGACGTCCTTGACCTCGTAGAACGCGAGGTCGAACTCGGCCATGTCGACCTCCTCGGCGTTTCGGGTGACGACCCCGTAGCTCATGACACGGGGTAGCGGGGCTGGTGGGGTACGTCTTTCGAAAGAAGTGTGCGGGGTGGTGATCGGGCGGTTCAGCGGCGCGCCACGTACGCGATGGCGATGGCCGCCAGCGCGACGAGGAAGATGGCCTTCTTGGACATCGAGCGACAGGACGTGGCCCAGCGAAAAAGCCTTTCTGGTGGGTCGGTCTCGTGGCCCTCTCAGACGTCGATGTGTGCGGCGATGTCGTCGCGGATGATGGTGTCGCAGTAAGCACACCGGACGCCGTCGTCGAGCACGTCGAACGTCGACTCGATGGGCTCGTCACCCGTCGAGATGCAGTTCGCGTTCGGACACGAGAGCACGCCCTTCACGCGCTCGGGGCGCTCGACGCGGAGCTTCTCGACCACCTCGAAGTCCCGGATGATGTTGATGGTCGCCCGCGGTGCGATGAGCGAGAGCACGTCGACCTCGTTCTGCGAGAGCTCGCGCCCCTCGACCTTCACGACGTCCTTGCGGCCGAGCGCGTCGGAGGGGACGTTCATCCCGATGGAGACCTCCTCGCCCCCTGAGCCGTCGATGCCGAGGATGGCGAGCACGTTGAGCGCCTGCCCGCCGGGGACATGGTCGATGACGGTGCCGTTTTCGATCTTCGAGACGCGGAGTTCCTTCTCTGTCATAGTAGTTCGTCGAGTAGCGCCATCCGAACCGGGACGCCGTTGTGTGCCTGTTCGAAGTAGTTCGCGTGGTCCGTCGCGTCCACGTCGGGGGCGATCTCGTCGACACGGGGCAGCGGGTGCATCACGGTGAGGTCGTCTTTCGCCGACTCGAGGAGGGCGGCGTCGATGTTGTACTCACCCGCCACCTTTCGGTACTCGTTCTCGTCGGGGAACCGCTCGCGCTGGATGCGCGTGACGTACAACACGTCGAGCGTGTCGAGGACGGCCTCGACGTTCCGGTGCTCGTGGACGTCGGCGCCCGACTCGTGGAGGTCGAACCGGATGTTCCGGGGGAGTCGGAGGCTCTCCGGGGAGATGAAGTGCTGGCGAACGTCGAAGTTCGTGAGCGCCGCGGCCAGCGAGTGAACCGTCCGCCCGTACTTCAGGTCGCCCATGATACCCACCGTGATGTCGTCGAGCCCCGCGTTCTCGCGGATGGTGTAGAGGTCGAGCAGCGTCTGGGTCGGGTGCTGGCCCGCGCCGTCACCCGCGTTGATGACCGGGACGTCGACGAACTCGGAGGCGAGTTTAGCTGCCCCCTCGCTCGGATGGCGGAGAACGATGCCGTCGGCGTACCCCTCCACGACGCGCATCGTGTCGGCGAGCGACTCGCCCTTCTCCACCGACGAGGACTCGACGGGACCCATGTCGACGGCGTCGCCGCCGAGGCGCTTGATGGAGGTGTCGAAGCTCATCTTGGTCCGCGTGCTCGGCTCGAAGAAGCAGAGCGCGAGCAGCTTGCCGGCGTGGGTGTCCGCGAACGCCCCGGGGTCGCGGTCGATCTCGGCGGCGCGGTCCAACACCGCCTCGATGTCCGCCCGCGAGAGCTGTTTGGCGCTGATGACGTGGTCGTGCCGCATCGGTGAATACCGGGGTCGCACCGGTCTTGAATCTCCCGACCCGACCCGCTCGGTGGGAGGAGCCACCACGCGTCGTGCGAGCGTTGAAGTGTGATACCGCGGCCACCCACTCCATGCTCGCGGTCACCGGCGGGAAGGGTGGGGTCGGGAAGACGACGACGGCACTCGGGACCGCCCGCGCCGTGGCACAGGCTGGCCGCCGGCCAGTGGTGGTCGACGCCGACCTCGACCTGCCGAACCTCGCGGCGATGGCGGGTGTCGAACCGGACGGGCTCGGCGTTGTGTCGGCGGGAGCGCCACTCGCTGCCGCGCCGACGATCGGTGGCGTGACGGTCCTCGGCACGCAACCGGGAACCCCTCCGACCACGCTCCAGCAGGTCCTCGACCGCCTCGCCACGACCGACCGTCCTGTCCTCGTTGACTGTCCGGCAGGTGCCGGTATGCCACACGGCATCGCTCTTCGGGCCGCCACCGACTCGCTGGTGGTCACCAGGCCGAGGGAGTGTGCGCTTGCTGATGCGTTGAAGTCCTCGGTGCTCGCCCGGCGACTCGATGCACCACCGACCGCCACCGTGTTCAACGAGACGACATCGGTACCAGTAGTTGCCAGTAAGCTTGACGTTTCGTCACCGGTTGCGGTGCCGTCACACGGAACACAGAGTGTTACTACAGTTGACACTACTGCGTACCAACCCCTCCGAGATGCCGTGTAAGCACCGCATTACTGGTTACGAATTCGACAGAATATTTAACCGTACGCGGTGGGCATACAGTGCCAATGGTGGAACGGCTACGGACGGGTATAGAGGTCCTCGACCGCAAACTCGAGGGCGGTATCCCGGCCGGCAGTATCGTCACGCTCACCGCCTCTCCAGCGAGCCAGGCGGAGCTGTTCCTCTACGAACTCACGGCGACGCGTGGCACCCTCTACCTCTCGTTAAACCGAACGGGCGACGCCGTCACGTCCTCCATCGACCGCTCGCCGGCGAAGACGGGTGACCCCACAGTCCGCGACGTCGCGGGAGAGGCACCGCTCGACAACGCCACCAAACTGGTCTCGGCGCTGCCGGAGTCCTCGAACCTCATCATCGACCCACTCGACGTGCTGGAGCGACAGGAGGCCCCCCGGTTCCGCAACTTCATGAACGAGTTGCAGAACCACATCTACAACACGGGGTCGCTCGCGTTGCTCCACTGTCTCGACGGCGTCGACGTACCACACCTCCGGGACACGACGCTCCACATGTCGGACATCGTCTTCGACCTCGACACCCGAGTGAACGGTGACCGCATCGAGAACCGCCTGACGGTACCGAAGTTCCGCGGCGGCGTCGCCATCCCGGACGTCATCAAACTCGAACTCGCCGAGGAGGTCGCTATCGACACCTCGCGGGACATCGCGTAATCTCCCGCCCGAAGACACGTGGTGGCACTCGATACGACGGTCGGTGGAGACACGGTGGCCGACTGAACTCTGGCGTAGCTACGTGCACGACTAGTTCTACCGCTTCGACTCGCGCGGTCCTCGCGAGGGAGTGCGTCCGCTGGACTGACTGAAAAAACCGGGAGCCGTCCGCAGTTACTCTTCGATCTCGTCGACGATCTCGTCGGCGTCGATGTCGGCCTCTTCGAGGGCTTCCTCGATGTCAGCGCCCTCGGCGCCGCCGGCACCCATGCCGCCCATCATGCCGCCCATGCCGCCCATCATGCCGCCCATGCCGTCCAGGATCTCCTGGATGACGATGCGGTCGATGCCGGTCTTGTCGACGATCTGCTGGGCGATCTGCTGCTTCTGGAACATCCACTGCTGGTTCATCGAGAGCTGCGGGGTCGCCTCGACGTACAGCGAGGTCTTCTGGACCGTCTCGGTGACGGTCTCTGGTTCGGCGTCCTCGTCGTCCTCGTCGGGCTCCTCGACGCGGGTCTCCTCGACCTCCTCCTCCTCGATCCACATCTCGAGGTCCATGTCGAGGAACATGTTGAGCAGGCCCTCAGCCTGTTCGAGCTGGTCGGTGACCTCACCCAGGAGTTCGTACTCGTACTCGATCTCCTCGCCCGCCAGGGGATGATTGAAGTCGACGCGAGCGCGGCCCCCGATGATGGTCTCGAGGTAGCCCTGCTCGCCGTCGATCTGGACCTGTGCGCCCGGTCGGCGCGAGTCCTCGGGGATCTTGCTGGCGGCGACCGTCCGGACGTTCTCGTCGTCGTACTCGCCGAACGCCTCGCCGGCACCGAGCGTCACGGAGCCGGACTCGCCGACCTCGCGGCCGATGATGTCGTCCTCGACGCTCTGGAACAGGTGGCCCTCGCCGAGCACGATGACGCGCGGCTCGAAGGTGCCCTGGTCCGCGACGCCCTCCTCCTCGGCGACCTCCGGGTCCGTCGTGTCGACGAGCTGGTCGCCCTCGACGGTGCGGGCGGTGTAGGCGATGCGGACGAAGTCGCCGGCCTGCAGTCCGGTTGCTTCCTCCTCCGTCTCCTCGACCTCCTCGGTCTCGGCCTCGGTCTCTTCGTCTACGTCCGCCGTTTCTTCGGTCTCCTCGACCTCATCGGCTTCGTCGCTCATACTTCCACCGTCACCCGTCCGACCCTTAACAATCACGTTTCGTTCGTCGCGTGGTCGCCAGCGTTTTCTCGGTCGGTCGCGCAGCCGCAGGCGTGTACGAGGTCGAACTCAAGGTCGAGGCGGACCACGACGCGGTCCGTGCGCGACTGGACGAACTCGGGGCGACCCACGACGGGCGCGTGCAGCAGGTGGACACCTACTACGACGCGCCCCATCGGAACTTCGCCGAGACGGACGAGGCGTTTCGGCTGCGCCGAGAGCACGACGAGGCCGGCGAGACAGCTAAGCTCACCTACAAGGGGCCGCTCGTCGAGGTCGAGTCGAAGACTCGTGAGGAACACGAGGTCGAGGTGGACGACGGCGAGGAGGCCGCAGCCATCGCCGATGGGCTCGGGTTCACGCCCGCCGCGACCGTCGAGAAGGACCGCGAGTTCTACCGGCTCGACGGCTACACGGTCACGCTCGACTCGGTCGAGGGACTCGGCACCTACGTCGAAGTCGAAACCGAAGTCGAAACCGACATCGAACCCGCACGCGAGGGCGCGAAGGAACTGCTCCGACGACTGGACCTCGACCCCGACGAACAGGTCCGGACCTCGTATCTCGGGCTCCTGCTCGCTTCGTGACGCTCGTTCCCCCACACCGCCACGCCGACTGACGTGTTGATGCGCACGGGTTATCTCAACGACCGAGATTCTTTCCGTAAGTTATAGAACCGGCCGCTCGGTAGCTACGGCAATGAGTGACCGCAATATTCGCGTCGAGCCCGTCGTCGGGCGCGGCGTCGAAGACCAGGAGGTCGAGATCGTCGAGCGGAAGGGCATCGGACACCCGGACTCTATCTGCGACGGCATCGCTGAACGCGTCTCCCAGGCGCTCGCCCGGGCGTATCTCGACCGCGTCGGGAAGGTCCTGCACTTCAACACCGACGAGACGCAGCTCGTCGCCGGCACGGCGGCCCCGGCGTTCGGCGGCGGTGAGGTCGTCGAGCCCATCTACATCCTCGTCGTCGGCCGCGCGACCAAGGAGTACGAACTGGACGACGACACGGTCGTCAAGATTCCCGCCGAGAGCATCGCGCTCGAAGCCGCCCGCGAGTACCTCCGCGAGCACTTCCCGGAGCTCGACCTCGACACCGACGTCATCGTCGACGTGAAGCTCGGTGAGGGCTCGGGCGACCTGCAGACCGTCTTCGGCGAGGAGGGCGCGCAGGTCCCGATGGCCAACGACACGTCGTTCGGCGTCGGCCACGCCCCCCTCACCGAGACGGAGCAGATCGTCCTCAACACCGAGAAGCGGCTCATCGAGGACTACCCCCACGGCCACCTCGGGCAGGACATCAAGGTGATGGGCAAACGCGAGGGCGACCATATCGACGTGACGGTCGCGGCCGCGATGGTCGACGAGTACGTCGCCGACATCCACGACTACGCCGCCGCCGTCGAGTCGGTCCGGGAGTACGTCACTGACCTCGCCGCGGAGTACACCGACCGCGAGGTGACCGTCCACGTCAACACCGCCGACGACATCGACGAGGGCGCCATCTATCTCACAACCACCGGCACCTCCGCCGAGCAGGGTGACGACGGCTCCGTCGGCCGCGGTAACCGCGCGAACGGCCTCATCACTCCGAACCGCTCGATGTCGATGGAGGCCACGTCGGGCAAGAACCCCGTCAACCACATCGGGAAGATCTACAACCTGCTCTCGACGGCCATCGCCCAGGCCGTCGTCGGCGAGGTCGACGGCATCCGCGAGATCCGCATTCGGTTGCTCTCGCAGATCGGCCAGCCCATCGACCAGCCACACGTCGCCGACGCCACGCTCGTCACCGAGGACGGGGTCTCGGTCACCGATATCGAAACCGAGGTCGAGGCCATCATCGACCGCGAGCTCGCGGACGTGACGGGCATCACCGAGCGCGTGATTCACGGCGAACTCCCCACGTTCTGAACCCACCTTTTTGCACCTCGCTCGTCGCTCAAACCGCGAGCGACTCGCTCGGGCAAAAATCTGGACTAAAAAGACACTGCGAGCCTCCCTACGGTCGGCCCTTGGTCCCGACTCTCGCTACGCTCGAGTCGGCGAACCGCTCGGCGCGTGCCGCGCGCCTCGCGGATGCTTCACTCCATCTCACTGCCGACCTCAACGTCGTATCTCGACACCGAGACCGAGTCGCTCCACCCAACCTCCACCGTCGCGGTGTCGCCCGGTTCGATGCAGTCCGTGGCTCGTGCCACTGGTTCGAGCGCCGTTTCGGTCGCTCCCAGCCACCGTGACTCGTAGAACCGCACCCGAACTGGGGTGGGGCCGAGCGGCTCGCTCCCCTCGTTCTGCACCCGGACGGTCACCGCGAGGTGTGTGCCGTCGCTCGTCCACCGGGGAGAAGCCGCGTGGTCGACGGTGAGGTTTGCTGGTGCGCCGACAACCGTCCCGTTGACGCCTCGCGACGCCCGGGACAGCCCGAGCAGCCGGGTGACCGTCCGGTACATTGCCATCGACTGTTCGGCGCCGGGAGAAAAGTCCTTCCACGTCCACTCCACCGCCCGATTTATGTTATAGAGTGGAGATGTCGGGGTATGGCGTACATGGATGTCCTCGAGGAGCGTCCCGGCGTGACCGGCGTGCTGCTCGGCATCGTTCTCCGGTTCTCCGGTGACTTCGTCGCCGCACAGATCGAGACCATCGCGCTGCTGCTGTTCGCGTTCGGCGTGGTGGCCGCGCTCTACTCGGAGGGCTGGTGGCGACCGGCCGGACAGGCGCTCTCGGTCGCGGGAGCGTTCATCGTCCTCGTCGGGGCAGTGACGCAACTGCTCGCACCGCTCCTGTAAGCGAAACCGCTTTCTGCCGGCCGCATCCAGACCACGACATGACGCGGGTGTGTCTCGTCGGCACCGAGGACGTGAACCTCCGCTACGAACTCGTCTCCCGCGAGACGGCCCGCGACGCGCTCGCCACCTACGACCTCACCGAACCGTACACCAACACCGTCGGCCTCGAGACCATCAGCCTCGGGGCGGCGGTCTCGCTGTTGAACGACCTCAACTGGTATCTCGTCCGCTTCACCGACACCGCGCTCGTCTTGGAGCCATCGGTCTCAGAGACCGAGTGGCTCTCGCGAACGCTGGCCGCGGCCATCCGCGACGACGAAATCGAGCCCGAGGACTCGGGCCGGTTCCTGAAGGTGTACGGCGTGACGGGCGAGAACGAACTCGTCGAGCCGATGTTCGTCACCCGAACGGGTGAGACACTCCCCGACTACGACCTCCGCGAGGTCGAGGACACCGTCCGGGTGCGCGTCACCGAGGCCGAGTTCGGCGCGTAGTTCCCGAGCGTAATCCATTTCTCCCGGGGGCGAGACCCACTGACGATGCCCTCCGACAGTCTGCTCTCCCGCACAGTCGAGCACGCGGCCCGTGTGTGGCCGCTCCTGTTCGTCCCCGTAATCGCGACGCTGCTCGACGTCGGCCGAATCCGTAGCCTCCTCGAACCCACTCGACCCAACCCTGCGAACGGTGACTCTGTGCAGGTCACGGTCACCGAGACCGAGCGCGTCTTCAGCGTCACGTTCGGCGTTCCGCGTCCCGTCTCGACGCTCTGGTCGTTCGTGAACGCCCAGCCGAACGGTGTGTCGACCGGGATGGCCGGCTTCGACTCGATTCCGGTGTTCGTCGCCGCCCTGGTGGTCTCGGCGGTCGTCTCCGGGGTGCTCGCCGCAGGCTACCTCGGGAGTATGGAAGCCGCGCTCGACGGCCGATTCGACTTCCTCGCGGCGGTCCAGCGGTACGCCCGCCCTCTCGTCGGGTTCTCGCTGCTGGAAGCCGGCGTGGGCGTCCTGCTGGTGGCCACGGGAGCCGTCGCCATCCCGCTCATCGTCGTCGTCGCCATCGCTCTGCTGGTGTTCGCGTACCTGTTCTTCGCGACGCCGTATCTGGTCGTCATCGAGGACATCGGGCTCGCGCCGGCGCTCCGCCACTCGTTCGAGCTGGCGACGAACGACGGGCGAATTGTCGGCTTCTTCCTCGGTTACGTCCTCATCTCGGCGGTTCTCTCGGTTCCCATCTCCGCGCTCGCGTTCGCCGCGGAGCCGTTCGGACTGGCGGCGGCGATCGTCGTCAGTTCGCCGATTGCGCTCCTGTTGAACGTCGCCACGCTCCTGTTCGTCCGCGATGTCGTTGGGCAGGGCCGGTCGTCGACGGCTCAGTCGTCGTCGAACATGCCGGTCGACATGTAGCGCTCGCCGGAGTCCCAGAACACCGTGACGACGAGCGGGTCGTCGACGCCGTCGTCGACGAGTCGTTTCGCGACACGCTTGGCCGCGACGTTCGACCCGCCCGACGACTGCCCGACGAGGATGCCCTCCTCGCGGGCGAGGCGTCGGCACTCGGCTTCTGCCTCGTCGATGCTCACTTTCTCGATGCTGGTCAGTAGGTCGCGGTCGAGGTTCGGCGAGACGAATCCCGGACCCATGCCCTGGAAGCCGCCGTCACCCGGCTCCTCGCCGGAGAGGACGGCGTTATCCTCGGGTTCGACCGCCACAACGTCCATGTCGGGGAAGAACTCGCGGAGCCGCCGGCCGATGCCCGAGATGGTGCCGCCGGTGCCGACGCCGGCGACGAGCGCGTCCACCTCGCGGTCACCGACCTGCTCCAGGATTTCCGGGCCTGTGGTTCGGTAGTGGGCGTCGGGGTTCGCGGGGTTGTCGAACTGCCGGAGCTGAACGGCGCCGTGCTCTTCTTCCAGTTCGTCGGCCCGGTCCTTCGCGTCGGAGATGTCACCCTCGACGAGGTCGAGGTCAGCGCCGTACGCCCGCATGATGCGCCGTCGCTCCGGTGAGTTCGACGCCGACATCACGAGCGTCACGTCGTACCCTTTCGCGGCGCCGACCATCGCGATGCCGATGCCAGTGTTCCCGGAGGTCGGCTCGACGATGCGGTCGCCGGGTTCGAGGGCGCCCTCGCGTTCGGCGGCCTCGATCATCGCGAGCGCGGGTCGGTCTTTCGCCGACCCGCCGGGGTTCTTCGACTCGATCTTGGCAGCGATGGTGGCCCCCGGGGGCGACTCGACCTCCACGAGCGGCGACCCGATGGTCCCCAGGATGTCGTCGTTCATTGGAGGCCCTTCCGCGGTCGGACGTAAGGTGTCTACGGACACCGGCATGGCCTGCCGAACTCTTTCGGTCCTTGACGTGCAAGCTGACGGTGATGACTGGCTCCGTCGAGGAGACGTACGCCGCGGCCATCCAGCACGACCTCTACGATGGCGATGGCACCGTCGTCGGCGTCGTCCGCAAGCCGCCAGGGTGGTTCAACGCGCTCGTCGACGAGAACGTCGCCGTGCTCGGCCCGCCGGAGCCGTTGCTCGACGAGACGAAGCAGCGCCACGAGGAGCTGAAGCTCGCCGGAATGTGCGACGAGGGGGCGCACAACGCCGCGTGGGAGGAGGTCGACTTCGAGCGCCGCTACCGCGCGTTCCTCGACAGCGACGCCGACGCGCAGGCTGCCCTCGACGGCCTCATCGACCGGCTGCACGATGGCGAAGACATTGCACTCGTCTGTTTCGAAGGGGAGAACAAGCGATGTCACCGGCGCGTCCTTCGGGAGCGGCTGCTGGACAGATTGTGAGCAACGCCACGCTCAAGAGCCGTCGTCTCTCTCACCCGAGTATGGAACTGGAGACGATGCGCCCCAACCCGGCGTGGGACGCCCCGTCCTACGAGGAGAGCGTCGACGTACTCGCCGCGCTCCCCGAGTCGACCGTGTTCAAGGTCTGGGGCGGCGACTGGTGCAAGGACTGCCGCAAGCAACTGCCCGATTTCGGCGCGGCGCTCGACGCCGCGGGCATCCCCGACGAGCGTATCGAACACTACCCCGTCGAGAAGGCCGAGGACGGCTCCAAGGTCGGCCCGGAGGTCGAGGCGTACGACATCGAGTACATCCCGACGGTCGTCGTCGAGATCGACGGTGAGGAGGTCGTCCGCTTCGTCGAGGAGGAGGACCGCCCCATCGCCGTCTGGCTCGCCGAGCGCCTCGACGGCTACTGACCGGACACAGAAGGCACTTGTCGGCGGCCCCAGCAAGCTCGAATATGCCGCCCTCCACACGACGGCAGGTTCTCACCGCCGGTGCCGCTGGCCTCGCCGCGCTCGCCGGCTGTACCGGCCCGGACCTGTCGCTCCCCGAGACACCGACCGGTGAGTGGCGACACCGAGCACACGACGCTCGAAACGCGGGAGCGGCCGAGGTTCGCGTTCCTGACCGGGTCGAACCGGCGTGGGACGCTGGCGACATCCACACCGCCGCGCCTGTGCTCGCCGACGGGACCGTCTACACCGTCGACGACTCGGTCACGGCGCTCGACGGCAAGACGGGGTCGGTGCAGTGGCAGGCCGACCTCTCGGACGACGCCCGGCACGCGCCGGCGCTCACCGCCGACGGACTCGTCGTCGCGACCAACGACCAGCGACTCCGGTCGTTTGCTCTCTCGGATGGGTCTGAACACTGGACCGTGCAGCTCCCGGGTCGCCCCGCGGACGCGCTCTCGGCCGCCGGCGGGGAGGTCGTCGTCCCCTGTGACGAGGGCGGCACCGTGGCGTACGCGACGGCCGACGGAACCGAACAGTGGCGCAACGGGTTCCGCGCGGCCGAACAGCCGGCAGTCGGCGACGACAGCGTGTACCTGACTGGGTTCACCGCCGGCGGCGACGGGGTCGCGCTCGTGGCACTGTCCCAGGCTGACGGCACCGAGCGGTGGCGACGGCCGCTCGACGACCTGCCCTCGACACCCACGTTCACGCCCGAGTCGGTGCTCGTCCGCGACGGCGACGTGCTGTTCGCACTCGACCCGGCAGACGGGACCGAACAGTGGCAGACGCGAGTGGGCGGCCGCATCCTGAACGCCCCGCCGGCCGTGGCCGACGGAACCGTCTACACGCCCGGCGACGGCGTGGTGGCGCTGTCGCTCGCCGACGGCACCGAGCAGTGGCGGGCCGACGGGTCGGTGACCGTCGACACGGGCGTGGCGGTCGGCAGGGACGCCGTCGTCACCGTGTTCACCGACGTGCCGGGCGTGGTCGCACTCGACCGTACCGACGGCTCGGTTCGCTGGCGGCACCAGATAGACGGCTTCGACGTGGCGGTGACGACGCCACCGGCGATCGCCGACGGGGCCGTCTTCTACACGAGCAACGAGAGTTTGGGCCTGGTGGCACTCGGCGACTTGGGCGGCGAGTAGTCGCCGTCAGCGATACCAGCACGGGGAACCGACTACGTCGCCGTCGACACGGCTCGAAAAGAGGTCGAAGAGCGCGCCTTCCAGCGTCACCTCCACCACGCCATCGGGCCCGTCGACCGTGACGACGTGCCCGCTCTGCGTCTGGTCGACCGTCAGCACGGTTGCTTCGGTCCACGCCTCCGTATCGGTCGTCGGTGGCTTCGCCCGGAGGCGGTCGTGCATCCGCTTACGCGCGCTCGAACACCGGTGCAGGGTGGTCCTCGTCCTCGTCGACGTAGCCCGCGAGGGTGGCCGCTTCGCCGATGTCGACGTGGTCGCCCTCGATGCGGGCCATCACGCGCGCGTCGCCGAGCTGGACCAGCGCGACCTGGTAGCCGCGGTCCTCGAACTGGATCGGGGGGACGTTCACCGTCGTCTCGGTGTAGACCTCGCCCGTCGTCGGGAGTTCGACCGTCTCGATGTCGCGCGAGCCACACTGCGCGCAGGCACCCTTCGGGGCGCCGGCGACGTGCCCACAGTCCTGACACTCCTGGCCCAGCAGTCGACCCTCTCGGACGGCCCGTGCCCACGTCGCGTAGTCGAGCGTCTCGGGGAGTTCTTGCGTTTCGCTCATGAGCGCACCTCCATCACGCTGACGACGGTCGTCGCGGCGTCGCCACCGAGGTTGTGTGCGACGCCGGTGTCGGCGTCGAGCTGGCGGTCGCCCGCCTCCCCACGGAGCTGTTCGGTGAGTTCGACGATCTGGGCGGTGCCGGTCGCGCCGATGGGGTGGCCCTTCGCCTTCAGCCCGCCGCTCGGGTTGATGGGGCGGTCGCCGTCGAGCGACGTCCGACCTTCCTCGGCGTAGGTGCCGCCCTCGCCGTCCGGCGCGAAGCCGATGGCCTCGCTCGCCATGATTTCGGCGCCAGTGAAGCAGTCGTGGACCTCGGCGAAGTCCGCGTCCGCAGCCTCGATACCGGCCTGCTCGTACGCCTGGTTCGCGGCGTCGCGTGCGGCCTGCGTCGCGTGCGGGGTCGTCTTGTCCCCGATGGGGGTGATGTCCGTCGCGTGACCCACACCCGTCACGTCGACCGGGGCCTCGAAGGAGTCCGCGATGTCGTCGCTCACGACCACGACCGCGCTCGCGCCGTCGGAGAACGGACAGCAGTCCATCAGTCGGAACGGGTCGGCGACGACGGGCCCCTCCAGCACCTCCTCGACGGAGGTCTCCTTCCCGAAGTGTGCCCGGTCGTTGAGCCGGCCGTTCGCGTGGTTCTTCACGGCGACCGAGGCGAGCTGCTCCTCGGTCGTGCCGTGTTCGTGCATGTGACGCTTCGTCAACAGCGCGAACACACCGGGGAACGTGAGGCCCGTCGGCTGCTCGTACTGGCGGTGCGAGGCCGAGGCGAAGATGCGGGTCATCTCCGGCGTGTCCTTGCCCGTCTCGGGCGTGCAGCGTTCGACGCCGCCGACGAGCACCACGTCGTGGGTGCCGCCCTCGACGGCCTCGACGGCGTTCTTGAACGCGTTCGCCGAGGTGGCACAGGCGTCCTCGAAGCGCTGGACTGGAATCCGCGCTGCACCGATGTGTGAGGCACACTTCGGGCCGAGATGGGTGTCGTTCTCGGCCTGCCCGCTCATCGCGTTCCCGAAGTAGAGCGCATCGAGGTCTCGCGGGCCGATGCCAGCGTCGTCGAGTGCGTCGAATGCGGCAGCACCGAACAGTTCCTGTAGCGGTTCGTCATGGACGCCGAACTTCGTCATGCCGGCTCCCACGACAGCGGCTCGTGGCATTGCTCGAACGTGGTGTGGGAAGACTAATCAATACCGCGTTACCCGCCGACCTTACCGACGACCGCGCTGTCGGTCGGTTCGACGCTTCGTTTCGCCGGTTCCCGGGAAGACGAACCAGATGAGTGCCGCGCCGCCGACGGCTCCCCCGACGACCGCGACTGCGACGAACGGGAGCGACGCCTCACCCTGTATCGCGATGAGTCCCGCGGAGGCTGCGACCACCGCCGTGAGTACGAGTTTGAACTTCAGCGCCGCCGAAGAGCGGTCCTCGGTGGAGATGGGACCGACCACTAGCGACGCACCTCTGTGACGCTCAGTCCCCGTCCGGCACTCGAAGCGATAGCGACCGCGTGCATACTCGCAGGAGGGCACCCCACAACTTACGCTTCCCGGAGCACGACCGTCCTAATATTCCTGAAGGTATTGTGAAGAACATTAACATTATCGTTCGTTAACTTTATCATCCAGCCACGGTGAGCGTTGTGTACGTCGCAGCATGACCGAGTACACCGACATCTCCAACACGGGCGTTCCGGCCGTTCCCATCAAGACCGAACCCTCCACCTCGGAGACCGAGGCACAGGAGACGCTCGAGGAGACGGTATTCAGCCACCGCTTCGACTGAACCGCGCGGCCCACTCACGTATCGACTTCTCAGGACGCTACCCTCCGAGCGACTGCTGGGGGTCGCTCACATTCTCGTGCCGCTCGCTGGCGCTCGCGTGAACGTGGGCTCGCTACGCTGGCCACGCGGCTCACGGCTCCCTTCAGTCGCCGTTCGCATTCTCGTGCCGTTCGCTGGCGCTCACGGCACGCCGCTCGCGTGTCGCTGACTCGCGGGCTTCGCCCGCTCGTTTCGAAGGTTCGCTTCGCTTACCCTCGCAATCGCTCCCGCTCGCAGTACCGTGGCGCTCACTCCGTTCGCGCCACGCGCTTTACGAATCATTTATTCCTCTCACCCGGAAACCGCGTGTATGGACACGGCCGAGCGCGCCGAACTCGTCGCACGGTACACGGAGGAGGTGATCACCGAAGAGGAGGTCCACGACCTCTTCGAGGCAGAGGAGACGCCCCACGCCTACATCGGCTACGCTCCGACCGGCGAGATGCACATCGGCCACTTCACGACGATGCGGAAGCTCGCGGATTTCCTGCGCGCCGGCATGGAGGTGACGGTGCTCGTCGCGGACCTCCACGCCCACCTCGACGACGAGAAGTCGCCGTTCGAACTGCTCGACGCCCGCTCCGAGTACTACCAGGAGGCCATCCTCGGGATGATCGAGGCTGCGGGCGCCGACCCCGAGCAGGTGAACTTCGTCCGCGGCACGGACTACCAGCTCGAAGAGCCGTACACGCTCGAACTCTACCGGATGATGGCCGAGACGACCCTCTCTCGCGCCCAGCGTGCCGGCAGCGAGGTCGTCCGCCAGTCGGAGAACCCGAAGCTCGGCGGGCTCATCTACACGCTGATGCAGAGCCTCGACGTCGCGGCGCTCGACGCCGACATCGCCTACGGCGGCATCGACCAGCGCGGCATCTACATGCTCGCCCGCGAGATCCTCCCGAGCCACGGCTACTCGAAGCCGACGTGCGTGTTCGCCCCGCTGCTTTCGGGACTCACCGGCGGGAAGATGTCGGCGTCCGACGACAACTCGAAGGTGAACCTCACCGACTCCGGCGACGTGGTCGGCGAGAAGATTCATCAGGCGTACTGCCCCGTCGGCGAGGTCGAGGACAACGGCGTCCTCGAATACCTGGAGTTCCTCGTGTTCCCCATCCTCGAGGTGCGGGACGAATCGCTCGTCGTCGAGCGCTCGGAGGAGCACGGCGGCGACCTCGTCTACGAGGACTACGCGCCGCTCGAAGCCGACTACGCCTCGGGCGAACTCCACCCCGCGGACCTGAAGCCCGCGGCCGCCGCGGCCATCTCCGAGGTCATCGACCCGATTCGCGACCGCCTGCTCGCGAAACCAGAACTGCTCGCCGAGGCGTACCCCGACGACTACGCCTGATCGGACGCGGTCGGCGCTGTGCTACAGCTCCTCGTGGGCCTCGGCGTAACCGGCTAACACCGGTGTCACTCGGTTACCCATATGTCCGGGAACGGATATATGTCCAACCACCGTAGCCGGTAACGCGATGATACCCAGTGACCTGGCGACAGTAGTACTGCAGACGAACGTGTTCGACGCCGCGGGCGCCGCCGAGGTGTTCCTCCTGGCGCGGATCCTGTTCGGTGGCGTCCTCGCGTTCATGGGCCTCAACCACTTCATGAACGTCGACGAGATGACGGGCTACGCCGAGTTCAAGGGGCTCCCCGCGCCGCGGCTCTCGGTGGTCGGCTCCGGCGGCTTGCTGGTGTTCGGTGGGCTCGGACTGGTCGTCGGCGCGTTCCCCGTCCTCGCGGCGGGTGCGCTCGCCGTCTTCCTGCTCGTCTCGGCGGTGACGATGCACGACTTCTGGACGGTCGACGACCCCGAGGAGCAGCAGAACGAGATGACCGCGTTCCTCAAGAACACCTTCGGTGCCGGCGCCGCGCTCGGCTTTCTCGCGCTCGGCGGTGTCGCGTGGCCCTACGCGCTCGGTATCGGCGTGTTCTAAGTCGGTTCGACCCCTCTCTCGAGACATGACTGAGACAGTACCCCCGCGAGGCCGGCCGTGGAGATAGACGTCGACGAGCACGTCGGCTCGCTCTACCGGACGCTCTCGGGTGCGGTCGTCCCCCGCCCCATCGGCTGGATTTCGACCCGCTCGGCGACGGGCGTCGACAACCTCGCACCGTACTCGTTCTTCAACGTCGTCAGCATCGACCCACCCGTGGTGATGTTCGCGCCGGTCGACGCCGACGACGGGCTGAAGGACACCCCGCAGAACGTCCTCGACACCGAGGTGTTCGCGGTGAACATCGTCACCGCGGACCTCGTGGAGGCGATGAACGAGACGGCCACGGGACACGACGTCGACGAGTTCGAGCGCGCCGGCCTCACCAAACGCGAGGGGACCCGCATCGACGCGCCGTACGTCGGCGAGTCGAAGGTCGTCTTCGAGTGCGAGCTGTACGAGTTCGTCGACATCGGCGTCTCCTCGCTCGTGCTCGGGGAGGTCACGTACGTCCACGTCGACGACGCGGTCGTGACCGCCGGCAAGCTCGACACGACGAAACTGGATGCCGTGGGCCGACTCGCCGGCTCCGAGTACACCTACACCCGCGACAGATTCTCGCTCGAACGCCCCGAGTAGTACCACCCTATCGGTCTTTCGCCTGTCGGTCCTACGTCAGACGTGCGGCTGCTTCACGTCTGCTGTGGTATCACTTAGCACCTGTACATGGAAAGCACCGATTTGAAGTCCTAGCGAGTTGCAGCACCCTGTATGGCTCACACGTGTCGGGACTGCAAGCGGACGTTCAGCACCGAGCTCGAGCTCGAACTCCACAAGGACAACTGTGGTGCGGATATGTTGTTCTGTGAGAAATGTGGCGAGCGGTTCGCCGAGCGCGGTGCCACACGAGACGGCTGGCACTATCGATGCCCGACAGAGGACTGTGACGGCGAGGGCATCGGCGAGGACCTCTACGAGCTAGAGAACCTCCGACTCGCGACCCGCTAGAGAACCGAGACGCTCCAACCCCCGCTTGCAGACCGGCACGTACGCTGCCGCGACGACCGGCACCTCCATCACCGCCCGACAGCCCGAGCCACACTTCTCAACCCGGTGGCCGGTCGCCGGCAGCCCCGCCACGTCCCACGTCCACCGGTAGTTCTCACAGCTCGTCACCTCGAACGGGAGCCACAGCCCTCCGACCGTTTTGACTCGTCCCCGTGTCCCGGCCTCGATGGTTCGCGTCGGGCTCTCGACCGCAGAAACAGAGGGCCCCCACTCGGGCCACGCCTCGGTGTCGCAGAACAGCGCCCACACGCGTTCGGGGGGTGCGTCGATGGGGTGCGACACTTCCAGCCGGCGGCCGTCGGGGGTGCGCGCGAGCCGTACCATAGCTGACTCGACGCGCGACTCGGACATGTGACTGGCGCCCACCCTTTTTGTGCTCGGGTCCCTCTGCGCGGTCGTGATCGACGTCCGGGAGTTGCGCAAGGAGTACGGCGAGTTCGTCGCCGTCGAGGGGTCGACGTTCACCGTCGAGGCGGGGGAGGTGTTCGGCATCGTCGGCCCGAACGGTGCGGGGAAGACGACGACGCTGAAGACGCTCGCCGGCCTCCTCGAACCGACGAGCGGGACGGTCGAGGTCGCGGGCCACGAGCCCGGTGACACCGAGATGCGCGAGCGGCTGGGCTTCCTCCCGGAGGAGTCGCCGCTGTACGAGGAGATGACGCCGCTGTCGTATCTCCGGTTCTTCGCGGACCTCTACGACGTTCCCCGCGCGACGGCGAACGAGCGCATCACCGACACTCTCGACCGCCTCGACCTCCAGCATCGCGACCGCCCGCTGGGCGACATGTCGAAGGGGATGAAACGGAAGGTCGCCATCGCCCGCTCGCTCGTCAACGACCCGGACGTGCTGGTCTACGACGAACCCGCCTCGGGGCTCGACCCGCTCACGACCAACTACATCATCGAGTTCACGCGCGACCTCGCGGACGCGGGCAAGACCGTCGTGTTCTCCGCACACAACCTCTATCACGTCGAGTCGGTCTGTGACCGCATCGCCATCATGAACGACGGTGCGATCGTCGCCGAAGGGACCGTCGAGTCGCTGCGCGAGGCGTTCGGCCACACGGAGTACCACGTCTACACGACCGTTCCAATCGACGGCAGCGAGCCCACCGACCGGGGCCACCGACTCGTCGTCGAGTCGATGGCTGCCGTCGAGGACGCCCGAGAGCGCGCCGCGAACGCGGGTGGACAGGTCGCGGACATCCGGACGGTCGAACCGAACCTCGAACGCGTGTTCCTCGACATCGCGACCCGGGGCGAGGCGTGAACCCCCGCAAGATACTCCGGGTCGCCCGCTGGGAGGTGACGAAGGGTGCCGGCAGTCTCGACCGCAAGACCCTGCTCGCGGCCGCCGGTATCCTCCTGCTCGTCGTCGCGATGGTACCGACGCTCGTCGGCGGCGGCGTCGCCGTCGACGACGGGCTCTATCGGGTCGGCATCGACGACGACCATCCGCTGTACGAGCCGGTCGCTCAGGACCCGACGTTCGCCGTTCGCGAGCCGTCGGCCACCGCGTACGACGCCGGCCACCTCGAACTCCTCGTCGAGGGTCGGAACCTCCGCGTCCGCGACACGGAGAAGGGACGGGCGGCGGTCGCCGAACTCCGTGCGACGGTCGAGCGATACAACGACCGCATCATGGCCGCCGAGCCGAACCAGTCGGCCGCCTTCCCCGTCTTCCCCGTCAGCATCGAGTACGCCGAGCGTGACAGCGTCGAGGTGGTCGCGCCGGGCGGTGACGGTGGCGACGGTGGTAGTGGTGGCGGAGCCGGAGGTGACGGTGGGACCGGTGACGGGACCGGTGGTGAGTCCACCGTTGGCGATGAGACCTCGGCCGGTGGCTCCGCTGGCCTCCCCGCTATCGGTGGCGACATCTTCGGAACTGGGCACGCGACCGGTGCGCCGTCGGACCTCGCGCCGCCGTTCCCGCTCCAGTCGCTCCTGCTGGCGTTTCTGTTCGTCCTCCCGATGAACTTCGTCGTGCAGGCGTACGGCTCGACGCTCCTGAAGGAGCGGCTCAACCGCCGCGGGGAACTCCTGCTCGTCGCGCCGCTCTCCCGTGGTGACATCATCGCGGGCAAGACGCTCCCGTACTTCCTCGCGGCCGTCGGGGTCGCGTGTGGTATCGCCGTCGCCGTCGGCGGGGGCGTGCTCTCCATCGTCGGGGTCGTCCCGCTCGTGTTGCTGTTCCTCGCGACGACGTTCCTCGCGGCGATGTTCGCCCGCTCGTTCAAAGAGCTCACCTTCCTCACCGTCACCATCTCCGTCGGGCTCACCTCCTACGCGTTCATCCCAGCAATCTTCACCGAGGTGCAGGGTGTCGCACTCATCTCGCCGCTCACACTCGTCGTCCGCGACCTGACCGGTACCGCGGTGTCCGCGGGCGACGTGGCGTTCACCACCCTCCCGCCGACCCTCACCGCGGTCGTCATGTTCGGCCTCGGTGCGGGACTCTACCGCGAGGAAGACCTGTTCACCCAGCGGCGCGTCCCCCTCAAACTCCTCGACGCACTCGCTGGACGCATCCAGTCGGCTCGGAGCCTGGTGCTCGTCACCACGCTCCTGATCCCGTTCGTGTTCGTCGCGGAACTCCTCGTGGTGGCGACGCTGTTCGCCCTGCCGGGGGCGCTCTCGATTCCGGTCATCCTCGCCGCCGTCGCGGTCATCGAGGAGGTGGCCAAGAGCCTCCCCGTGCTCGCGGGGTTCGAACACGGGCGGTTCGACCGGACCCCGAAGGCGGCCCTGGTCGCAGGGACCTTCTCCGGGGTGGGGTTCTTCCTCGGCGAGAAACTCACGCTCATCGTCCAGCTCGTCGGCCTCCCCCAGCTGCAGGCCGGGAGCGCGGCGTTCCAGACTGGCGTCGGCGCGCCCTCGCCGCTGCTCGCGGCCGGGCTGCTGCTCGCGCCGCTCGCGCTCCACGTCGTCACCGCGGGACTCTCCTCGCTCGGTGCCACGGAAGGGAAGTCGGGGTGGCTCCTCGGGCTCACGACCGCGGTGCTGGTCCACTTCGCGTACAACATCGGGGTGATCACGTATGTCGCGTAGGCTCGCCATCGCCCGGCGCGAACTCGCGTCGCTCTCGACGGAGAAGACCATCGTGCTCGCGCTGCTCATCCAGCTCGTCGTCGCGGCGTTCTCGTCGTTCCTCGTCGTCGGGCTCACGACGCTCTACGACCCCAGCTCTGTCGACGGAGGCGGTGTCACCGTCGGCGTCTCGGGCGACGCGACTGACGACCTCCTCGACGCCGTGGCGACACAGCAGTCCGTCAACGCCCGCGTCTACGGCACTCCTGAGGACGCCCGCGATGCCTTTCGGGCTGGCGCGGTCGACGCGTTAGCCATCGCGACGCACGAGGACGGCCGCATCGCCGTCGACGTGACGGCGCCCGATTCGAGCCTCCGGAAGACGCTCATCGTCGTCCAGTTGCGCGAGACGCTGGAGACGCTCGAACGACAGGAGCGCCGGGAGCGCGCGCAGTATCTCGACCGCGACCTCGCGCCGCTCCCGCCGGACGTGGACGCGAGCCCGTACTTCGGGTTCTCCTACACGGTGCTGTTGCCGCTGCTGCTGTTCCTCCCCACGTTCATCTCGGGGTCGACCGCCGTCGACACCCTCACCGAGGAGATCGAACGGGGAACGCTCGAACTCCTGCGCGTGGCCCCGGTCTCGCTGCGCGACATCGTCGACGGGAAGGGGCTGGCGATGGCGGTTCTCGCGCCGGTGCAGGCCGGGGCGTGGATACTTCTGTTGACGGCCAACGGCATCGAGGTCGCGAACGTCGGCCCGTTGCTCGTCGTGGTGACTGCCCTGACGCTCGTGCTCGTGGGGACGGCCGTCCTGCTCGCGCTCGTCGTCCCGAACCGCCAGCGTGCGCAGTTGCTGTACTCGCTGGGGGTGCTGGCGGTATTCGCTGTCGCCGCGTTCCTCCCCGAACACCCGGCGACGACGGTCGCTCGCCTCGCCATCGGGAGCGCCACCGAGACGACGTTCCTGCTCGTCGCGGGCTACGCGGTGGTCGGGGTGCTGGTCACGGTGGCCGTTCGCGCGACGGTCGACCGGGTCGACGCCGAGGGGCTGTAGCCCAATCCTGTATCAGTGGCCCGTGCTACCCGGCTGAACCCTTTCCGGGTCTCGGTCGGGATAGCCGGTATGTGACTCGCGACTGCCCTCGTCGTGTGTCTGCTACTTGCCGGGTCCAGCACCGCCGTTCCCCCGTCCCCCACGTTCGACAGCGTCGGGTCGAACCTGAACGAGACGGCCGACGTCAGGGTCGACTCGTTCGTCCCCGACCGCCCGGCACTCCGCTTCGGAGCGATGGACGGGCTCCGTGCGTACCGAATCACGTCACGCGCCGCCGCCACTCGACTGAACACCGATCGAGTCGAGCAGGCCGGGACGTACGGCCGGTTCATCCGCAGCACGAACTTCTCCCGCTCGTTCGTGGTGGTCGTCGTGTTCCGAGGCTCGTCGGCACCGAACTACCACGCAGCGGACGTCGTCCGAACGGGCTACGGCCACCTCGTGCTCCTACAGGCAGACGGTGACCTCTACACGGGCGACGAGCGCGTCGAGACCGTCCTCGTCCGGCTTCGTGCAGCCACGCCAGGGCGTGTCGGCGTCGGCTTCGTTGGCGTTCGAGATGGCCCACCGACGGCGGCCGAGCCCCTTCCGGCCTAGCTTTTTATCCTCACCCAGAGTCGCTCGGGTATGGAGTACACGACGCTCGGCTCGACCGGCATCGAGGTGTCGCGCATCTGTCTCGGCTGCATGAGTTTCGGCAGCTCTGACTGGCGCGGGTGGGTCAAAGGCGAGGAGTTCGGCCACGAACTCGTCGACCGGGCCATCGACCTCGGCATCAACTTCTTCGACACCGCCAACATGTACTCGCGGGGCGAGTCGGAGCGCATCCTCGGGGACGCCCTCGACGGCTACGACCGTGACGCGCAGGTCGTCGCCACGAAGGTGTTCTTCCAGATGCGCGACGACGACCCGAACTCCGGTGGCCTCTCGCGCAAGACCATCGAGCAGGAACTCGACAACTCGCTTTCGAGGCTGGGGATGGACACCATCGACCTCTACCAGACACACCGGTGGGACTACGGGACCCCCATCGAGACGACGCTCGCCGCGTTCGACGACGCCGTCCGACAGGGGAAGATTCGCCACGCCGGTGCCTCCTCCATGTGGGCGTACCAGTTCGCGACCGCACACCAGGTCGCCGAACGTGAGGGCTACGACGGCTTCGCCTCGATGCAGGACCACTACAGCCTCGCGTACCGCGAGGAGGAGCGCGACATGCACCCGTTCTGTGCGCAGGAGGACATCGCCGTCCTCCCGTGGTCACCGCTCGCTCGCGGCTTCCTCACGCGACCCCACGAGGAGTACCTCTCGACGAAGCGTGCCGAGACCGACGACCACGCGCAAGCCCACCCGTACGCCGAGTGCGGTGGAAAGGAGATCAACGAGCGGGTGCAGGAACTCGCCGATGAGAAGGACGTGAACATGGCGCAGATCGCGCTCTCGTGGGTGCTCCACCAGGACGTCGTCACCGCGCCCATCATCGGCGCGTCGAAGATCGAACACCTCGAAGACGCCGTCGAGGCGCTCGACATCGACCTCTCGGAGTCCGACCAGGAGTGGCTCGAAGAGCCGTACGAGCCCGTGCCGGTGTCGGGACACCAGTAGCGCGGCGGACGGACGACCGGGCGGTCACCGACGACGGAGGGCGAGTAGCGCCGCCGCCACGAGCGCCGCGAGCGCGACGACCCCCCCGAACCCGGGACCGGAGCCGACGGTGGGCGTCTCCCGAACGTACGAGGCCCAGTCCTCGGACGTGGGTGTCGGGCTGCCCGCCGCTGTGGCACCGCTGCCGCCGTCACTTGCTCCCGCGCTGCCGCCGCTCCCGCTGTCCGGTGCCGATGTGGATGCGGCGCTCTCTGCCGTTGCGGGGACGGGCGTCGGCGTCGACTGCTTCGGCGTGGCCGTCGGCGTCGGCGACGGGAACGGCGTTCCCTCGGCGGGCGGCGTTCGCGTCGGCGTCGGCTCCGCGGTCGGTGTCGGACTGGCCGTCGGTGTCGGTGTCGCTGCGGACGGTGGCGGGCCGAGCTGTTGGCGCGCCTGCTTCTCGTTAGCGCACTCACAGACGTAGAAGTAGTGCGAGATGTCGGTCGCCTCGACGTAGCTGCCGTTCGGTGCGGTGCCGCCGATGCTCGAGTGAATCTGGTACCAGCCCGGCTCCGAGGGGTTGTCGAAGCAGTTTGTGGTGACCGAGACGAACTCGTCACCCCTCGCGAGGTTCGTCGAGGAGCCGAACGCGTCGTCCTCCTCGTAGAAGTCCGCGACGAACTGATCTCCGTCGACCTTCGACTCCTCGACGTACTGGGCGAGCCCTTCGTCGGTGGTCGTCCCGGGGTCGTCGTTTCCTCGGTCGATGCCGAACGTGTCGGAGTTCGCCGGGCCGCAGCCGGTGAACCCCCCTTCCTCCCACGACGCGCCGATGTAGTCGAGGTACTCGATGGTTATCGGCGCGGTGGCGTGCTGCTCGTAGGTGGCGTCGTCGATCCCCGGTTCGGTGTCGTGCGCGACGACGGTGAAGTTCGAGGGCGACCCGTGGTCGGCCCCCGCCGGTGCGGCAGCAAGGAGGAGTGCGACCGCCAGCACGCAGACCAACAGAGTGGGGCGGAGCCGGTCCATGGGGGATGTCTATTCCATCAAACGCCCGACCCTGCAACAGGCTGTTGCCGTCGATTTGCGGGAGTTATAATAGTCGATGGTAGTAAGACCCCCCGTACCCAAGAGGGAGGCGATGCGGTACGTGAAGGTGTTCATGTCGCCGGAAGACGGCGATCTCCATCCCGCGGCCGAGAACCTCGCGGACAACCCGAATGTGTCCCGGCAGGCCATCCAGCATCTGAACCTGCTGAACGACGGCACGGCGGTTACGCTGTCGCGGCTCCGGGGTGACCGGACCGAACTCGAGCGAATCCTCTCGGAGACGGAGGACATCCTCAGATACGACGTGAGCGAGGCGGGCGACGACCTGCAGGCGTACATTCACTTCGTCCCGAACGCGACGACGCTCGCGCTGATGGAGCTCACGCGTGAACACGAGCTCGTCCTGGATACGCCCGTCGAATACAATTCAGACGGTTCCATCCGCGTGTCGGTCATCGGGCAGGACGACACCGTCCAGAAGGCCATCGACCACGTGCCGGACAACGTCCGGCTCGAACTCGAACAGCTCTCCGACTACGACCCCGAACTCCGTGAACTCTCGTCGCTGTTGACCGACCGACAGCGCGAGATCCTCGACGCCGCCGTCGAGGTAGGCTACTACCGGGTCCCGCGGAACGCGACCCACGAGGACATCGCGGACCTCGTCGGCATCTCCACCACGACCGTCGGCGAGCACCTCCGAAAGATCGAAGCCCGGCTGCTCTCGGAGATCGCCAAGTAACGCTTCTCACGAGCCGAGAACTGGCTTCGGTCCTTATCTCCTCGCGTGTCGTACGATTGGCATGAATGCTCTTCGTGCCGGGGTGGCTATCGTCCTCGGAGTCGCGGTTCTCATCGCTGGAGCGTACGCGGTGTTCGCCTTCGTTCTCGTCTCGGCCGACCAGTCGACGTACACCGCGAACACCACCGCGGAGTACGATTACGACGCGGTGATCGCCACCGCCGAAGCTGAAGGCTTCACCGTCCGAACCGAGGACGCCTCCGGGTTCCACCCCGAGGGTGTCGACGACCTGGACGCCGAACTCGGCCCCGAGTACGAGATCGGGGCCGTCGTCTACCACCACGAGAACGGCGGACAGCTCCGGGTCGCCGTGTTCGAGGAACCCGGGCGCATGACGGAACTCGTCTACTTCGGCCCCGACTTCGAGCCCGTCGCACCCGAGGACCTCCCCGAGCCGTGGCTCGTCGACCGCATCACGCTCTCGCTCGGCGTCGACGAGTCCACGGCGCAGGGGTACGTCGACGAGATGCGCGGCGCACTCACCGACGACGACGTGGCGGTCGCCCAGACGTACTCCGACGAGCGACTGCAGTTCGAACCCGTGTACGAGGCGTTCGAAGCCGAGGCCACTCCGACCGTCCGGACGAGCGGTGACGGACAGGGCTGGGTCGAGTACCACTACGAGCGGGACGGTACCCCAATCGGTGAACTCGACTTCATCGTCGCGCGCGCCATCCTCTCCGAGCGCATCGACGGCCGCGGCTACACGCTGAACGTCGACCGGGTCGGCGGTATCACCGTCTCCGTGACCGGACGGGCCGGCGCCGAGATTCCCGACGCCGAACTTCGAGAGAACGTCCGCGACGTGTTCGAGCAGCTCGGCATCCCCGCCGAAGCGGCCGACGACCTCGAGTTCGAGTACGACGGGAGCGTCTGGTAGTCAGGCCAGTCGCGCGCGGATGTACGCCGCGGCCCCGCCGACGACGGTCATCGGGATGCCCGCCTGGATGACCGTCGGAACGAGCGCCGACGGCGAGAACGGGCTATCGCCCCCACCGGCGCCACCGGTCCCGTACTGCTGGAGGACGGCGAAGGTGAGCAGGAGCGCGACCAGCGTCATCAGGACGAACCCGACGCCGGAGACGGCGCCCGCGACGAACGCGGCGACGCCCTCGCGGTCGTCGTAGCCGGCGCCGGTGACGAGGCCGACGCCGGCCGCGACGAGCGGCCCCAGCGAGAACGGCGTGATGATGTCGACGACGATGACGATGCCGACGAGCGTGTTGTCCAGCGGGTTGCCACCTGGATCGACGAGCTGTTCGATGAGGAAGCTCAGGGTGAAGTTCTGTGCGAGGCCGACGCCGACGCCGACCGCGAGGAACAGTCCCAGCCCGCCAGCGACGTACTGCAGGAGGCGTCGCGCTACCATTGATTGGTGGACACTCAGACCACCACACCATCAACCCACTCCCGCAAATCGAAGGTCGTTCAATACGGTCCACACCGCGACCGTCGCGTACACGGCGCTCGCCGCAGCGGTGTCGACCGCGGTCACGCGGTCGCTCACCGGGTGTGCAAGTTCACTGTGGCACCCGTCGACACGGTGGATACAACTATTAACGGGGGGCCGCCATCTCCGATAGAGCATGTCGGAGGACGGCACGTCGGAGATCGTCGGCGTCGACGTTGCTGCAGCGGTCGAGACGGGCGACTCGACCGCGGCGACGTTGCACAGTCTCGTCGAGTTCGACCGCTCGGGATTCAACACGCTGTACGTCTCCGAGACGACCCGTGCGGCCTACGAGTCGGAAGACGAGATGGAAGCGTACTTCGAGCGCATCCACAACTACGTGAACATCGACTTCACGGAGATCGAACTGTTCACGGCCGACCTCTTTCCAGTGGCGAACCGCGTCCGGTACAAGACCACGGCACTCGACGTGATTACCCTCGTCCGGATGTACCTCGACAACCGGCGCGGCCTGTTCTTCGCCGTCGAGCGTGGCGACCCCGTCGAACCGCTAGTCGCCGACTTCGAAGCGCTCTTCGTGGGGGACGACGGGGACTAACGGCGCCGGTACGCGATGGCTCCGGCGACCCCCAGCGGGAGGCCGATGACGACGAGATACGGCAGCGCGTACGCCAGCGTCACCGCGGCGGTCTTGAGCGCGACGAACACGCCACCGATGGACGCCGTGAACGCCTGATACAGCGGCGTCTCGTGGTACTTCGGGGGCTCGGGTGTCGGCGTCGGTGTCTCCCGCTCGGGTTCGGGCTCGCGAATCTCGATGGTTATCGTCGAGTACGCCACCCGGTCTTCGAGCGACTGTCGCTGTGCCTCCAGCCGCTCGATGCGCTCCTGGACCTCGGCGAGCCGGTCGCCGACCTGGAGAACGTCGTCGGTCTCGTTCGCCTGCTCGTACAGCGTTCGGAGACGGTCGCGCTGGGCGCGGAGGTTCCGCAGTCGGGCTTCGAGGTCGACGAGCTGGTCGCTCACGTCGGTCGTCTGTGACTCCGCGTGGAGCACCGTCCCGCTGGCCTTGACGGACTCGAACGCCGGGCCGAACGCGTCGCTCGGCACGCGAATCACGAGCCGGCCGGTCGTCCACGTCCGATTGTCGCGGCGATGCTGTGTCTCGCTCGACTCCGCGACGAACCCGCCGTGGCTCCGCGCCATCGTCGCCAGCTTCGACTGCGTCCCGTCGTGGTCGCTCACTTCGAGTGTGACCTGTGCCGTCCGGATGAGCGCCCGCCGGCTCTGGACGGTCTCGCTCGCGAACTCGGCCGACTGCGCCGCAGGGGTCCCGCCCCCTGACTCGGCCGAGCCGGCGTCGCCACCCGACGCCCCGCCGCCGTCGCTCCCGCCACTCGCCGTCGCCGGAGCGCCCGCGTCGGCGCCGTCGCTCGACAGGCCGACGGAGTCGCCGCCACCCCCTCCAGCTCCGCTACAGCCCGCGAGGACGACGAGGCTCAACATCGCGATCGTCACAACCGCACGCCGTGAAACCATGCGACCAACTGTGTTACCGGTTATCAAATGTCTCGCGAAGGCTCAAACAGTCGTTTGACGCTTCCGGAGCCGTCAGGTCGAAAGCCGTGTGGCCCGTACGTCCACCATGGCCGAATCCACCCCCGGACACACGCTCGACGAACTCGGGCTGGTGTCGATGACGTGGCGTGACGTCCTGTTCGCCCACTGGCCCGTCGCCCCCGACGTGGTCGCCGAGACGCTTCCCGAGGGGCTCTCCGTGGACACGTTCGACGGCCGTGCGTATCTCGGGGTCGTCGGGTTCGTCATGGACCGCATCCGGCCACGTGGGTCGCCCATCGGTCGCAGCTTCGGCGAACTCAACCTCCGAACGTACGTCCGCGACGACGCGGACACACCGGGCATCTACTTCTACAACCTCGACGCGAGCGACCGGCTCGGCGTCTGGCTCGCTCGGAAACTGTTCCGGCTCCCCTACTACCCGGCGGAGATGCGCGTCGAACGCCGCGGCCGGTCGGTCGAGTTCACGGCCGACCGCGTCGCCGCCGACGCTCCGCCCGTCGCGTTCGACGCGACCTACGAGCCCGACGGTGCGCAGTTCGAAGCCGAGCCGGAGACGCTCCCGTTCTTCCTCACCGAGCGCTATCGGTTCTACACCGAGAGTCGGCCACGGGGTGGGCACGAACCGGGCGACGGACGGCTCTACTACGGCGACATCGGGCACGAGCCGTGGCCGCTGTACGAAGCGACCGCTGACATCCGCGAGAACGGCCTGTTCGCGGCCAACGGCTTCGAGCAGCCGGACGGCGAGCCGCTGTGTCACTACTCTCCGAAACTCGACGTCCTCGCCGGGCGGGTCCACCGGGTGTAATTTATCCCCCGCAGTCCATGAGCCACCGATGAGCGAGGACGAAGTCGTCGACGCCGTCCGGCAGGTCGAATCGCCCGCTGACGCACAGCCGACCGTCGACGAACTCACGGGGCCCGAGCGCCGCCTCGACGGCCGTGTCCGCTACCTCTGGGCAGCCCGGGCGACGGTCTCGGCGCTCGTTTTGAGCCTCATCACTGGCGTGGCTGGGTTCGTGGTGCTCAACGAGCTGTGGCCCGCCGCTGCCGTGTTCACGTTCCTGTTCGTCGTCGGCCTCGCACTCACCGTCGCCCGCTACCGGGCGTGGCTGTACGAGGTGCGCGACGACTCGCTGTTCCTCCGCCGCGGGGTGTTCACCAGGGTTCGGACGGTCGTCCCGTACGTCCGCATCCAGCACGTCGACGTCTCGGAGGGGCCGTTCGAACGGGCGCTCGGGCTCGCATCTGTCGTCGTCTACACGGCCGGCTCTCGCGGCGCCGACGTGACCATCCCCGGGCTCACTCCCGAGCGGGCCGACGACCTCCAGACGCGACTCAAGCAACTGGCAATCGTCGCCGAGGGTGAGGACGCCGTATGAAACTCCACCCCCTGTCAGTCCCGTACCGGGCCGTCGCGGCGCTCACGCGGCTGGCGTGGATCCTGCTGTTCGCCACTTTCGGCTCGCAGCAGGCGTTCGGGCTGACCATCGCGCTCGGGGTCGTCACGCTCGGGCTCGCCGTCACGCTTGCCTACCAGTACGTCTACGTCCAGCGGTTCGACTACGAGCTCACCGACGACACGCTCGACATCCGGTCGGGCGTGCTGTCGCGCCGCGCCCGCGAGATCCCGTACGGTCGCGTCCAGAACGTCGACCTCTCGCAGAACCTCGTCCAGCGCGCGCTCGGCATCTCGGAGGTGCGCGTCGAGACGGCCGGCGGCGGCGACACGGAAGCCCAGCTCCGGTTCGTCAGCGAGACGGAAGCGAGTCGGCTCCAGCGAGAGATCGGCCGGTTGAAACGTGGGGAGACGGCCACCGAACCCGACACCGAGGTCGTCGACAGCACCGAACGGTTGTACGCCATCTCGCCCACCGAACTCGCGCTGCTCGGCGTCGTGAAGCTCGACCTCCGGCTGCTCTCGTTCGTCGTGGCGCTCGTCCCGCTGTTCGTTCCGAGCGTCTCGGAGATGTTCCCCCTCTACTCGCTGTTCACCGTCGCACCGTTCCTGCTGGTCGGGCTCGCGATCGTCTCGCTCGGCGTCTCCTCGGTGGTCGGCATCACGAACTACTACGGGTTCACGCTGTGGCGAAGCGACGGCGAACTCCGGTACGAACGGGGCTTACTCCAGCGGTACACCGGGACGATTCCGCTCGACAAGGTCCAGTCGGTCGCCATCACCGAGAGCGTGCTCGCGCGGCGGCTCGGCTACGCCTCGCTCGAAGTGAAAACCGCCGGCTACGCGCCCGGCGAGGGCTCGGGCTCGCAGTCGGCGGTCCCCATCGCCGAGCGCGCTCGCGTCCAGGCGCTCGCCCGGCAGGTCGAACCGTTCGGCGACCTCGAGTTCGAGCGGCCACCGAAGCGCGCCCGGTTGCGCTATCTCGTCCGCTACTCGCTCGTCGTGGCCGTGCTCGTCGCTGTCGCCTACGGTGTCACTCGGGTCGCCCCGTTCGAACCGCCCTTCCCGTGGTTCAGCGTTACCCTGCTGGCCGTGCTGGTGCCACCGGCTGCCCACCTCAAGTGGAAGAATCTCGGGGTCGCACTCGCCGACGACCACGTCGTCACCCGCGGTGGGTTCTGGACGCGCTCGACGAAGGTCGTCCCGTACTATCGCATCCAGACGCTCGTCCAGCGCGAGACCGTCTTCCAGCGGCGTCGCGACCTCGCGACGCTGGTCATCGACACCGCCGGGTCGACGGGCATCGCCGGGAGCGACGCGCGCGCCCTCGACATCGACGCCGACCGTGCGAGCGAGCTTCGAGAGACGCTCGACGACCGGCTCCACGACGCGCTGGTCTCGGACCGGCTCCTGCGCCTGGAGCGTCGACAGCGCCGCGAGGCGCTCGCCGGGGACTGATTTTTCAGTCCGGCGAGAGATATCCGGACGATGTCGAACCAGCGGTACCATCGACTCTCGACGCACGCGGGCGTCCTCGCAGCCGTCGTCTCCATCGGCGCCATCCTCGCGGCCGTCCTCGCTGCACCGTGGTTCTCGTGGCCGGCCAACGCGCTCTCCGACCTCGGCGTCTCGGACGCGCCCGAGCGATACCTGTTCAACTACGGCCTCGTTCTCTCGGGGCTGTTGGGTCTGCTGTTTCTCCCGGCGCTCCGGCAGACGATGCACACGCCTGCACACAAACTATCGGTACTCCCCCTCGGCGCCGCGCTCGCTGGCGTCACCGGCGTCGGGCTGTTCCCCGCCGGCCACCCGCTACACTTCCCGATGGCGCTCACGGCGTACGTCGGGTTCATCGCGTCGGTCATCACCTACGGCATCGGCGACTACTTCATCGGTGAGCACCGTCGTGCTGTCGCCACGGTCGGCTCCGGTGTGGCGCACTTCGGGTTCTGGGTGGCATGGGGGTTCGTCCTCGTCGAGTGGCTCCCCGGACTCGCCGTCCCCGAGTTCGTCGGCGCGCTGCTGTTCAACGGCTGGGTGCTGGTGACTGCACGACGGCTCTACGGCACTCACTCGAACGTCTGAACCTCGACCGCCCGCCCCTCCGGGTCCTCCGCGAAGAACTGGTAGACGGCGTACGTCTCGTTGTACCGGAGGTCGCCGTCCGCAACGTCGTCGAGCCGGGCGTGGAGCGCGTCGACCTCGGAGCGGTCGTCACAGAGGAACGTGAGGCAGCCGTCGGTCTCCGGCGGGTCGCGGGCACAGAAGCCGAGCGCGTAGTCGCCCCGCCGGAGGATGGTACAGTCCGGCTGTTCACGCCACACGCGACAGTCCAGCCGGTCGACGTAGAAGCCGACGACGCGCTCGCGGTCGGCCGTCCGAAAGAACGTGATGCCGTCCATGGCACACGGGAGGCGGGCCGCTCACAAAAGTCCGAGCGCCCGGAGGCCGCCGAGCGCGTCGAAGTCGAAGTACCAGAGGTAGATCTGTGCGAGTCCCGCGAAGACGAGCAGGACGCCGGCGATTCGGGAGAGTCGACCGGTGTTCTGCGAGAGCAGTCGGAGCACGCGGTCACGGCCGAGTGCGGACAGGCCAGTCACGAGGAGCATGAGCACGACCATGCCGAGTGCGTACGCGCCGAGCGTCAGAATCGCCCCGGCAGGGCCCGACGAGAGGCCGAGCAGCGCGATGGCGACGAACACCGGAGCCGTACAGCCGGCGGCCGCCGCGCCGTAGACGACACCGAACGCGAAGTAGCCGGAGATCGACCGCCGGCGCTCCGGGAGGGGGATGTGCGGGTCGAGTGTGTACCCCAGCGCGGCCGCACCACCCAGTCCGACGAGCGCCCCGCCGATGATGGGTTCGAGGACGGCGATATTCTGCAGCGCGCTCGCGCCGACCGACGCGACGATCGCGACGAGGACGCCGTAGACGAGCAGGAACCCGAGGCTCGTCACCGTCCCGACGACCGCGGCCCGGCGAAGGCGAGCCGCGGTGCCGACCCCGTCGTCACCACGACCCAGATAGTACGCGACGTAGCCGGGTAACAGCGGGAACGCGCAGGGGGCGAAGAAGGTGGCGACGCCCGCGGCGAACGCGAAGCCGACCGCCAGGTTCACACACCGGCCTCACGGAGCTTCGCCGCGATGGTGTCCTCGGCGGCGAGGCCGACGTGGCGCCACACCTCCTCGCCGGCCGAATCGAACACCAGCAGCGTCGGCATCCGGTTGACGCCGAACCGCTGGTTCGTCACCAGTTCGGGGTCGGTCGCCACCGGCCACGTCCCCTCGTACTCGCGCCAGAACTGCTTGATGGCTGGCTTGTCACGCTCGTTCGTGATCGAGAGCATGTGGAGGCCGGGGAACGACTCGCGGATGGCCCGGAGCTCCTTCATCTGTGGTTTACATGGGGCACACCACGTAGCCCAGTAGTCCAACAGGACGACCTCGCCGGCGGGTTTCACGGGCATCGGGCCGCCGGGTGAGCCCGCGACGGCGAGCGTCTGCAGTTCGCCCTCGTCGGGCGTCGCAGTTCCGCCGTCACCGAGACAGCCGGCCAGCACCGCCGCTCCGAGCGCCCCGCCCGAGTACAGGAATCGACGGCGGTCCATGCCCAAAGATAGGTGGGTCAGGGCATATGGCCACGTCGTCCGTGAGCGCGGCTCACACAACCCCGGTTGGGCTAACTCCCCGTGTGGCGAACGGACCGTTATGAACCGACGCCGGTGGCTGGCGCTCGTCGGCACCGGAGCCGTCGGCTCGCTCGCGGGGTGTACGGTCGGCTACCGTGGCACCCCCGGCGAATCACCTGCTCGCCCCGTCCCCGAACGCGAACTGGTCCGCGGCGCCGCCAGAGATGGGATTCCGGCCATCGTCGACCCGGTGTTCGGCACCGACTGGGACGACATCGAGTTCGACGCCCAGGACCCGCTCTCGGGGACGTATCGCGCGAAACCACGACTGACCCCGGAGTCGCCCGTCATCGGCGTTGTCCGCGGCGAGGAGGCCCGGGCCTACCCGCTCGCGGTGCTGAACTGGCACGAAATCGTCAACGACACGTTTCCAGCCGCGGGGGGCGACGCCCCGCTGTTGGTGACGTACTGCCCGCTCTGTGGTTCGGCGGTGACGGCAGTGCGGCGCGTCGACGACGTGGTGACGACGTTCGGGGTGTCGGGCCTCCTGTACAGGAACGACCTCGTGATGTACGACGCGCGAACCGAGAGCCTCTGGAGCCAGATCGAGGCGCGAGCCATCCGCGGGCCGAAGACCGGCACGACGCTCGACCTCGTCCCGTCGTCGTTCACGACGTGGGGCGACTGGACCGACGAGCACCCCGACTCGCTGGTGTTGCGACCGCCACCGGAGTCGAGCACGGTCACGGGGCGGACCTCGACGCGGAACTACGACGTGAACCCGTATCTCGGCTACGAGTCGGTCGACCAGATCGGCATCGGGGGAACGTACGACGACGACCGGCTCCACCCCAAGACGGAGGTTCTCGGCATCGAACACGACGGCGTCGCGACGGCGTACCCCTACGACCGCGTCGCCGCGGCGGGCGTCGTCAACGACGAGGTGGGTGGCCTGCCCGTCGTCGTCACGCTCGCGGGCGACCAGGAGACGCTCGACGGGACGGGCCAGCTCGTCGCCTACGAGCGAACGGTCCGGGGCCGCGTCCACCAGTTCACTCGCTCGCAGGGGCGGCTCGTCGCCGCGGGGACGCGGTGGTCGGCGCTGACCGGGCGAGGGGTCGACGGCCCACTCGCCGACGAGTCACTCGTGCCCGCGACCGACGTGTCGCCGCTGTTCTTCTTCGCGTGGCTGGCGTTCGCCCCCGACACCACGGTGTACGGCGAGTAGGTCGACAGCCCGTTCGCGGCCAGTAGCGTCACGGCCAGTAGGCTTATCGGCCGACAGCGGGTTGTCCGCCTATGCGCACGCAGACCCTCGCGACGCTCGCGGTGGCGGCGATGCTGGTTCTCGCCGGCTGTTCGTTCGCCGGGGGCGGACAGAGCACCCCGACCGACGGGTCGGGCGCGGTGACCGACACGCCGGCCGACGACGGATCGGGCCCGAGTGGCACCGAGAGCCCGGCCGGACAGTCGTTCAGCTACCCCGCGGGCTACGACGAGGGCGGCGTGGTGAACGCCACGGAGGCGGCAGCTAGCCATCGGGCAGCGTTGCTCGCTACTGGGGGCTTCACCGTCGACTACGACGCCGACGTCACGACGCCGAACACGACGACGTACGTCCGGTACGACCAGCGGGTCGAGACCGGGAGCGAGGAGGTCGTCCGGCAGACGAACGTCACGAGTGGTGATCTACAGGGCCTCGTCGTCCGCTACTACGCCGACGACACCGTCTACGTGAAATCGCAGCAGCCGGGGTCGGAGAACACGACCTACGCGAACAGCAGTCAGTCGTACTCCCTCGCGTCGTTCACCGGCGTGGAGTTCGTCGTCCCGGCGCTGTCGGACGTCTCGTTCGCGTCGAGCGAGCGCACGACCCGTGACGGCACACCGGTCGTCGTCTACAGCGACGCGACGCTCGACCGGGCCGGCTCGGTGTTCGGTAATGGCGTCCAGGCGAACAACGTCAGCGACTTCTCGGCGACACTCGTCGTCGGCGAGGACGGCATCGTCCGCGAGCTCACGTACTCGGCGACGGTGACGACCGGCGGCGTCGACCGACAGGTCGACGTGACTGTCCGGGTGTCCGGCGTCGACGAGACGACGGTCGACCAGCCCGACTGGCTCGACCAGGCGTAATCGTTCCCGCGACTCGGTTTCTGCGGTAGCCGCTACGTTTACAACTGCGCTGTGGGACTACCGGCTGTGCAGCGACAGCTTCCCGTCATCCTCCTGATCGCACTGCTCGTGCTCTCGGGGTGCTCGTTCCTCGGCGGCCCGGCCTCGCCGACGCCGACGGACGCCGGCTCCGTGACGTCCTCGCCGACACCCGGCGCCGGGTCGACGCCCACGACGACGACTCGAACACCTGCACCGTACCCGCCAGGCTACGGGGAGTCCGGGGTCGTCGACGCCGACCGCGCGGTGCAGGCACACACGCAGGGTGTCCTCGACCGCGAGAGCTTCATCGTCGAGTTCAACGGAACGGCGCTCACGAACGAGAGTCTCGCCTCCATCAGCGCCCTGCAGACGGCGAACCTCTCGACCGAGCGGGCGTACGTCATCACCCACGTCGAGGGTCGGGGGACGACGACGCAGTTCTACGAGAACGGGACCGTCTACGTCCGTACCGACCCACCGGGCGAGAACAACACCCGGTACCGCTCACAGCAGGGTGCGTTCGAGCCCCGGTCGTTCACGGGCGTCGACCAGGTCGAACCCCTGATTCGCAACGTCGAGTACGGTCCCCCCGAACGGGTTCGGCGGAGCGACGGCGGGGCGTTCTTCCGCTATCGGGCCAGCGGCGTCGAGAACGTGAGCGACATCGAGCCCATCCTCGGGCAGGGCGTCGACCCCGCGAACGTCACCGAGTTCGAGGTGGGCATCGTCGTCGGCCCCGACGGCATCGTCCACCGGTCGGCGTATCGGGCGACGATTCGGCGCGGCGACGACACGCTCAAGCTCGCTATCGAGGTGAACGTCCTCGGGTTCGAATCGACGGCCGTCGACCGCCCCGACTGGCTCGACGAGGCCAGCTAGTCGGCGAGGTTCGCGAACCGATTCACGTCGTCGTCGGTCCCGGCGACGATCAGCATGTCCCCCTCCCGGATGGTGAACTCCGGGCCGAGGTCAGTGATGGACTCACCGTCCCGCTCGACGGCGACCACGGTGACGCCGGTTCGCGCGCGGATGTCGGCACCGCCGAGCGATTTGCCGGCGAGGCTGCCGCAGTCGACGCGCACGAGCTCCACCGCCTTGTCGAAGCTGATGACTTCCTCGTTCAGGACGGTCGACGCGAGCATCCGGCCGGCGACCGTCGCGACCGCGAGCACGTAGTCGGCACCAGCGAGATACAGCTTCTTGACTGACTCGGTGGCGTCGGCTCGGGCGATGATCTCCACCTCCGGAGCCACGTCGCGCGCGACGAGCGTCCCGAACACCTCCTCGGTGTCGTCCGAGGTGGCGAGGATGACCATGCTGGCCTCCCCGATACCGGCCTCGACGAGCACCTCGTCCTCGGTGACGTCGCCGACCACGTCGACGCCCTCGGCGTCGCGGATGTCGACGACGACCGTCTCGACGTCCGCCTCGTCGAGTCGCTCGGCGACGGTCGAGCCGACCTTGCCGTACCCGCCGATGATGACGTGTCCCTCCCGGCGCTGTCGGCGCTCGGAGAGCGTCAGTTCCTTCAGCGCCTCCAGCTGGTCTTCGCGGCCCGCAGCCACGAGGATGGTCTGTGCGTCGATGCGCTCCTGGGGCGGGGGTGGGGAGACGAACTCACCGCGGAACCACGCGCCGATGAGGTTGGTCCCCGTTCGCTCGCGGATGCCCGACCCCCGGACCGTCACCCCCTCGAGTTCGGAGCCAGCCTGGACGGGCAGTTCGACCACGTCGAAGTCCTCGTCGATGACGACGGCGTCGTCGAGCTCCGGCGTCACGCCTGCCGTGACCTTCTTCGCGAGGCCGTCGGCGATGAGGGTCTTCGGGATGAACGCCTCGGTCGCGCCCGCGTACCGGTGGTAGCGCGCGGTTTCGTCGTCCTCGACGAACGTGATGACCGGGACGTCGTCGAGCGCCCGCGCGATGAGCGCGATGGAGGCGTTGGTCCCGTCGTCGATGTCTGCGATGAGCGCCCGTGCGTCGTGCACGCAGGCGTTTTCGAGCGTCTGTTCGTCGTCCGGTTCGCCGTGGATGACCGGAACGCCGTCCTTGTAGAGGTCGCTCGCCCGGTCGCCGTCGGGTTCGATGACGAGGTACGGTCGGTCACGCGCCTGCAGTTCGTCGATCAGCGACTGTCCGCGGGAGGTGAACCCAGCCAGCACGACGTGGTCCTCGAAGCCGTGGACGGCCGCGGGGGGCCGGGTCGAGAGCCGGTTCTCGACGTACGGGCCGGCGAAGACGGGGAGCGCGGTGAAGATGAGCGCGACGCCGACGATCATCATCAAGATGAGATATATCTGGACGATCGGCGAGGTCCACTGTCTGGATGCCTCGCCGTACCCGGTCGTGGTGAACGACTCGACGACGACCAGCAACGCCTCGATGTACGTCACGTCGACGCCCTCGAACGTGGAGACGAGCACGACGTAGCCGGCGGCGAACAGGAGCGCGACGACGTTGACGCCGAGCATGTACACGACGATGAGCCGCCGCTGTCGGTCCGCCGAGAACAGACGGCGTGGGTCCATACCGACCTTCACCGCCGGGTGGAGGATAACGGTTCGGTCACGGGACGACTGCTGCCGGCGATAGCGTTAACCCCGACCCCGACGCCACGAACGTTATGACACGCTACCGGAACGTCGCCGTCTCCCTCCTCGCCGTCGCGCTGCTCGCGTCGGTGGCCGTTGGCGGTGGCAGCTTCCTCCAGCTGGCGGCGCCCGCAAGCGGCGACGCGTGGGCCGCCGCCTACGGCGCGAACGGCGGTAGTCTTGGTGACCAAGCCGATAGGGGGGTGACCGGGGCGACGACCGTCGCCTCCCCCTATGGGGACGCGACCGTTCGCCTCGACGCTGATGGGGTGCCGCACATCACCGCCGAGAACGAGCAGGCGCTCGCGTTCGCCGTCGGCTACGTGCAGGCGCGCGACCGGCTGTTCCAGATGGACCTCCAGCGCCGGCTGATGCGCGGCCAGTTGGCCGAGGCGTTCGGCGAACGCGCCGTCGAGTCCGACCGCTTCCACCGACAGATGGACTTCGCGAGCGCGGCCGAGGCGTCGTGGGCGGCCGTCGAAGACACCGAGACGGGCGACGGCGTCCGGGCGTACACCGCCGGCGTCAACCGCTACATGGCGACGAACGCGCTCCCGACCGAGTTCCGGCTCAACGGCTACGAACCCCGCGAGTGGACGCCGACGGATACGCTGCTCGTCGGCAAGCTCATCGCCTGGCAGCTCACCGGCGACTTCCGCGACCTCCAGATGGCCTCGGTGGAGGAGGCGTTCGGCAACGTCTCGGACGTCTATCCCCGGTATCTCGCTCACGACGCTTCCATCGTGGGGCGCTCACAGGGCGGGACCGTGGCCCCGAACGGCTCGCGCGCGGACCGCGAACGCGTCGGGCGCGTCGGTGACTACGCCGCGCTGTACGACGACCTCTCGCAGTACCAGCGAGAGCCCGGCATCGGCTCGAACTCGTGGGTCGTCTCCGGCGAGCACACCGACGACGGCGAGCCCATCGTCGCGAACGACCCGCACCTCTCGCTGACTGTGCCCCCTGTCTGGTACGAGATGCACCTCCAGACCGAGGGGATGAACGTCCGCGGCGTGGCGTTCCCCGGGCTCCCGGTGGTCGTCATCGGCCACAACGAGGACGTCGCGTGGGGGTTCACCAACGTCGGCGCCGACCAGACGGACCTCTACACCTACGAGATGCCGAGCGAGGACACGTACGTCTACGAGGGTGAGACGCGAGAGGTGCAGACCCGGACCGAGACCATCGAGGTTTCGGGCGCGGAGAACGTCAACATCGAGGTCAGGAAGACCGTCCACGGCCCGCTCATCGAGCGTGACGGCCAGCAGGTGGCGGTGTCGTGGCTCGGGCTCACCGGCACCCGCGAGGCGCGGGCCATCTACGCTATCAACGACGCAGAGAGCCTCGACGACGTCGAGGAGGCGCTCCGCATGTTCGACACGCCGACGCAGAACATCGTCGCCGCCGACTCGCAAGGGAACACGATGTACCGGATCACCGGGAAGTACCCGTACCGGTTCACGAACGGCGAGCAGGTCGCCGGCGACCTGCCGTTCGACGGCTCTGCCGGCGAGGGCGAGTGGCGCGGCTTCGAGCCGTACGGGCAGACCGACTGGGAGGCCGGCGGGTTCGTCCCGTTCGAGCAGGTACCGCACGTCGACAACCCCGACGTGCTCGGAACGGCGAACCAGCGCGTCACCGCGAACCCGGGGTTCTACCTCGCCTACAGCGAGCGCTACGCCGACCCGTATCGGGGCGCACGCATCTACGGCCGGCTCGAAGCCCGCGTCGAATCCGGCGAGCCCGTGACCGAGCGGTTCATGCAGCGGCTGCAGCGTGACGTCCGGTCGCGTGCCGCCGTCGGCTTCAAGCCGGCCATCCTCGACGCCACCGACGAGATGGCGCCCGCGGCGCGCGCCGAGGCGAACGAGCTGGCCGACTGGAACGGTGGGATGCGCCGCGACTCGCGGAGCGCCCTGCTGTGGGCGCTGTTCCGCGAGGAGGTCAGAAACGAGACGTTCTACGACGAGTTCCACCCGCAAGGACTCGACGAGTCGGCGTACCCGCACCTCTACGCGCTCCAGCGACTCCCGGCGGACAGTCGGTGGTTCGACGACATCCGGACGTCCGAAACCGAGACGCGTGCCGACGTGTACGCCGACGCGTTCGAGAGAGCCGTCAATCGGGCCGACCGCGAGGGATACGAGACGTACGGTGACTACAACCGCGTCGACCTCGACCATCCGTTCCCGGTCGACTATCTCGACTACCCCGAGCTACCGACGGACGGCTCGCCATTCACGGTCTCGAACTTCCGGGTCGGCGGGCCGGCCGGCTCGTCGTGGCGGATGGTCGTCGGCGACGACGCCGCGTACGGCATCATCCCCGGCGGGCAGTCCGGGAACCCGTACTCGCCACACTACAGCGACCAGTTGCGCCCCTGGGCGAACGGCGAGTACCGCGAGGTGCCTCTGGAGGAATCGGGACCGGTCGTCATCAGATTCCGGGGTGAGAACTGATGGCCGTCGCCACCCCTGACGCGCTCGCGACGTTCCGCGAGAGCGACCGGGTCGAACCTGCTCTCGCTGTCGCGTTCGTCGTCGGGCTCGTCGCCACCGCCGTCCACCCGGCAGGGCTCGTGGTCGGCGGCGCGCTCGTGGGCCTGTTCGCCCGCTCGCTGTCACGGGCGTTCGTTCTCGGGCTCACGTTCGGGCTCGCCGTGCTGGTCGCGTGGGCGCTCGTCCTCCTGTGGTTCGGGACGCTCGTCGCCGTCGCGACCGCCGTCCCGATCGTCTACATCTCGGTGGCGGCGGCGTTCGGGCTGCCGGCGCTGGGTGCGGTTGCGATTCGAGGTCTCGTGTAGCGGCTTCGCTCACTTCGACGAGAGCGGTGGAACGACGAGGAGGCCGAGCCCGACCAGGAGGAGCGTGGCACCGGCGACGGTGTATTCGATTTTGAGCGAAAACGCGACTGCAGCCGGAACGGGGTGCGATTGGCAGCAGAGATACGAGTAGGCCGTACCGAGGCCGACGAGGAGCAACGGCAGGCCGCATAGCGCGACGACGAGGCCGAGGCGCCGAAGCGTCACCGGCTCGACGAGGCTGGTCGTCGTGCCGTGCCGGCGGTCTGCGCGGCTCACACTCTCGCGCCGCCAGCCGTCGATAAATGTGTGGGGTAGACGCAACGGGCCGTTTGACCGACCCGGCGGCTCACAGTTCCGTCTCGGCGGAACTCGGACGAGCATCGGCGCGGTGCTTTTAGAACCGCCGCCCCTTGACCGGGTATGAACGTACAGGGGGCCGTCGTCGACCTCGACGGCACCGTCTATCGCGGTGACGAGCCTATCCCCGGCGCCGTGGCGGCCATCGAGACGTTACGCGAGCGTGGCATCGGGATACTGTTCGTGACGAACAACCCGACCCGGAGCCGTGCCCAGTACGTCGACCGGCTCGCGGAGTTCGGTATCGACGCGGCGGAATCGGAGGTGCTGTCGGCGGGCACGGTCACCGCCGAGTATCTCGCCGACAGGCACGCCACTGACGACGTGTTCCTCGTCGGCTCGTCGGGTCTCCGCGTCCAGCTCCAAGACCACGGCATCGACCCCGTCTCGGAGCCGGAGGCTGCAGACGTACTGATCACCTCCCACACCTACGACTTCGACTACGAGGCGCTCACCGAGGGGCTGTGGGCGCTGGACTCGGCCGAGCACTTCTACGGGACGGACCCGGACCTCGTCTATCCGGGCGGTGATGGACGGCGGTATCCGGGGTCGGGTGCCATCACGCGGTCCGTGGCGGCCGTCGCCCAGCGCGAACCCGACCTCGTGCTCGGCAAGCCGTCGGGCGTAATGGTCGAGCTAGCGACGGCAGCGCTGCACTGCCAGCCGAGCGAGTGTCTCGTCGTCGGCGACGGGCTCGACACGGACGTGGCGTTCGGTGCCCGCGCCGGCATGTACACGGCGCTGGTGCTGTCGGGGCGGACGAGCAGGACCGAAGCTGAAACCGCATCGCCGACCCCGGACTTCGTCGTCGACTCGCTCGCCGACGTCCCCGGACTGCTCGATTAACTGAGGCGGTCGCGGCCCGCTCCGAGCAGCTCAGGTACGTCGAGGCCGTCGTCGGCCTCGGTCTCGTCGTCGGGGTCGTCCGCCGCCGCGCTCTCGGCCGGCGGGGCGGACGCGCCACTCTCCGGCGGCTCCGTCGGCACGTCCGGCACACGGTCCGCGATGAGACGCTGCGGGATGTCACGTCCAGGTTCGATGGGGACGTTCTGCGCCACGGGCGTGGTCTGGAGCGTCTGGGTCGACACCGCCACGGACGCCACCTGCTCGCGGGTGATCGGGTGCGGCTTGTAGTCGAAGCTCGCGTACAGCTCCAGCTGGTCGTCGACGCGCTCGGGCTCGTCCATCTGCCCGGAGAGGAAGCCGGCGAGTTCGTCGGCGCTGACGTGCCCGGAGTTCGACGGCGGTAGGGCGTCACCCGAGACGGCCGCGAGGGCCTCTCCGGTCACGTCGAGCCCCTCGCCGATGGCGACGGCGTGCTGGTACGTCGAGCGGTTCACCATGTCGATGGCCTCGCCCTGCACCGCCCCGATGACCGTGAACACCGACTTGTGCTCCGGGCGGGTCCAGTCGGCCGGGTTCGGGCTGTCGAACCGTTCGGTGAGGGTGTCGGCCGCGGCCTGCATCGCTTCGCGGATACTCGTGCGGTTCGACCCGCCGAACCAGTCGTAGTCGGTCTCACCGTTGAGGGCGTCGATGAAGGTCACGTCGTCCGTCGCGTTCCCGTGTTCGTCGGCGTGGCGGCTCGAAACGGGCGACCAGTCGGGGTCGTAGTTGAACGCCCCGAGTTCGTCACCGAAGCCGAGCCGCTGGGCCTCTCGGCGAACTTCCTCCCAGATGGCGACACCGGCGTAGATGTAGTCGTCGCGCGCGTCCTCGGCCGCATCGCCGTTGAACGGCTCGTCGTTGCCGTCGTCCCACGCACAGTAGGCGTCTGCCCACGTCTGGAGTTCGTCGCTCATCGCCGCGAGCGTTCCGTCCGCGCCGCGACCTGCACGGATGAAGTGGTCGATGGAGGCGTTGGCCGTCGAGTCGTGTGTGGCCGCCAGCTCCATGATGTCCTTCATGTCGTCGATAGAGAGGTTGTTCCCCGTCTCTGCGAGTCTCTTCTCGACGTAGTGGACGAGCACCTCGACGCGGTGGTGACTCCCCCAGTTCTGCTCACCGTTACCGGCACGCCAGCCGCGAACGGGGCCGTTGTTCCAGTTACAGTAGTAGCCCGTCGAGGGGTTGCGGTCGTTCGTCCCGGGGCGGTCGGTCGCACTCGCCGGCGGGTTGACCTTCTGTGTCGTCCGAACGCCCGACCAGTAGTGGCCGTCTGCGACCTGCGGGAACCGGCTGTCGAACTCGGGGTTGCGGTCCGGAACGAGCCCCGTGTGCATGTACGCGATGTTCTGTTCGCCCTCCTCCTCCTCGTGTTCGATGACGTGGAAGTTGAACGTGAACGGGAACTCGGAGAGCTGTTCTTCGAACTCGTCGAGGTCGTTCGTGCGGCCGATCTCCGCCCATTGGAACGCGCCAGCGAGAATCCCGTTCCGTGTCGTGTTGCGGTGGACCCACGCGACGTTCTCCTCGGGGTTCCACGCGATGACGGGCATCTCGTCGCCGTCCTGCGTGATACGGGCGACCTCCTGTTCGACGACCTGCGTCTCGACGTTGCCACCCGTGGCGGGCGCGACGGGTGACGCTTCGTGGACGACCGTCTCGGTCTCCATCGTGTGCCACTCGCCCTCCCACTTGTAGCGGTGCTTGTCGTTGGGGTCGAGTTCGATGGCGATGGTGTCGACCATGTCGTCACGTCCGGAGGTGACCGTCCACGCGAGCGTCTCGGTCCGCCCGATGACGATGGCGGGCGCCCCGACGACGCCCATCCCTGTGCAGTCGAACCCTGCACCGTGGAGGCCGACCTCGTACGGGACGGGAGGCTTGAAGTAGCCCATCTGCGGGCCGCCCGAGAGCATCGGCTTGCCCGTGTCGGTGTGGTCGCCGTCGACGACGAGCGCGTTCGAACCCCACTTGAAGCCCTCCATGATGCCGAACGCCTGGCGCTGGCCCTCGGTCAGGGCGTCGGGGAGCGCGATATCCGTCTCGATACCCCACGGCTCGATGGTGTCGGCCTTGCGGATGAACTCCAGTTGGTCCGCACGGACCTCGTCGAACGCTTTCGCCGTTTCGCCGCCCTCGACGACCTTGTCCTGCGGGGGAATCGTCGTGTAGTGGTCGTCCGTCGTCCGAAGCCAGTTCAGGTCGCCGTACGCCTCCCACGCCTCCGCCGTAGAGCCGAGCGACTGCTCCAGCTGGAGGAACTTCCGGGCGTTGCCGAGTTCCCCGCCGCCGGAGACGCCGAAGATACCGATGAGGTAGTTGATACACGCGATGGTGTCCGTGGGCTCCCACGGCTCCGGTGGATGCCCGAGCGCCGCGAAGATGCCCGGGAGGGTGCCCTGTGCGGCCATCTCCGTTATCTGTCGGTTGACGCCGTCTGCGAACCCACGAATCATCTCTCGGGCTGTCTCGGAGGCGCGATCCCACTGCTCCTGTAGCGCGTTCGGCCCGTAGAGGTCACGTCGGACCTGGATGTCCGAGGGAAGCTGAGCCGGGCCCAGCACCTCGGCGGAGTCACCGCGACCGATGTGCCGGATGGCGTCCATCTGGAACAGGCGGTCGCGCGCCTGCACGTATCCGTTCCCGTAGCCGAGCGCGTACAGCGAGTCGGCGTAGATGTGGCTCTCGTTGTACTCGTCGGTGAGGATCTCGATCCCCTCGAGCGGGTCGTTCGCCCCGCCGGATGCTCGTCCACTGGCAGTTCCCACGAGTCCGGTCGCGGCCGCGCTTCCGACCAGCCCCTGGATGAATTCGCGTCTCTCCATGAACTGACTCGTAGTTTCGAGTTTCGTCCGATACCCGTTCTGCCGTCGATGAATGGCGATACAAGTACTGGCCGATTTCGCGCGACTCGGGGCTCTTACCGGCGATATACGGCATACTAAATACTCGTTCAGTCCGAGGACGGTCGGCGAACGCTTTTGTCCCGTGCGGGGGAGGTCAGGCCATGGGACACATCGACCGGATGACACACGAGACGCGGGGGGCGGGTCCGGACCTCGTGTTCGTGATGGGCTGGGGCAACCGACTGGGCGGCGAGAACGAGCGGTGGTTCGTCGACCGGCTCGTCAACGACTACACGGTTCACACGTTCGAGATTCCGACGAACGGCACCGACTTCGAGGCCGACTACCTGCGACCGGTTCGCGAGCACGCGGCGGACCTCGACGACCCGTTGTTCCTCTCGCACTCGACCGGGGGACTGGTGGTCGGCCATCTCGCGCCCGAGCGCGCCGTCTACATCAGCCCGTGGTGGGCGTTCTACGGCGCCAAACTCAGGGGGCCGGTGTTCGAGTACGGGATGCGCCTCCCCGTCGACCGCCCGTTCGTCCCCATCGACTTCGAGCAGCACGAGGTGGGGCCGCGTGTCTCTGACGAGGCCTGGTCAAACCTCCCCAAACAGGTGTCGCCGGCGTTCATCCGGACCATCCGTGATGCACAGTCGTCGATGCCGGATCCGGGCGACGAGGCGCTCGTCTGCTGTACGCTCCGCGAGACGCTCGTCGGCCTGCAGGGGATCGGCGAACGGGTCGCTCCGGAACAGATCCGGCTCTACGACGGCACCCACGAGCCGTTCTCGTCTGCGGACCGTGAGGCGGCCTGCTCGGTGGTCGAGGACACGCTCGAAACACTCGCCTGAGAACCGAGCGAGAAGCTACGCGCTCGGACGACTTAATGGTGTGTGTTAGCGTCTGACAAAGGTTTATCTCCGTCGGTGTCCGACCGATGGATATGGAACTCGACGATTCCCCATACGAGTACGGTGACATGACGACGGACGGCGGGCTGGGCGACGATGATCCGCCAGAGGGCTGTGAGAACGGGACGGACGCGGTCATCGTCGACGGCGACGCGATGACCTACCGGAGCTACCAGAAGGCGGACACCCCCGACTGACCCTAACGCCCTTTAGGCTGCCCGTACAACTGCGGGGGCATGGGAATCGAGTACGACGACTTCCTCGACGAGTCCTACACGCCGACGAGCGACGACCTCGTGTGTACGTTCCGGGTCGCGCCCGGCGAGGGGATGAGCCTGGAAGCCGCCGCCGCCCGTGTCGCCTCCGAGTCCTCCAACGGAACGTGGGCCGCCCTCGACGTCGACAGCGACATCTCGCGGCTGTCGGCGATGGCGTTCGACCTCTCCGACGACGGTCTCGTGAAGGTGGCGTACCCGGACGCGCTGTTCGAGCCCGGTAGTCTGGCCCAGGTGCTCTCCTGTATCGCCGGCAACATCATGGGGATGAAGGCGGTCGACACCATCCGGCTCGTCGACTGCGAGTGGCCCGAACAGCTCACCTCGTCGTTCCCCGGCCCGCAGTTCGGGAGCGACGTGCTCACGCAGTTCCTCGACGCGGACGGCCGCCCGGGGCTCGCGACGGTCCCCAAACCGAAGGTCGGGCTCCCGACCGAGGAACACGCCCGCATCGGCTACGACGCGTGGGTCGGCGGCGTCGACCTCCTGAAGGACGACGAGAACCTCACCGACCAGAACTTCAACCCGTTCGAGCGCCGGGTCACGGAGTCGTTCGAGATGCGCGACCGCGCTCAGGAAGAGACCGGCGAGCGGAAGGACTACCTCGTCAACATCACCGCCGAGACCGACGAGATGGTTCGGCGGGCGGAGTACGTCGCGGACCACGGCGGCTCGTTCGTGATGGTCGACATCATCACCGCGGGCTGGTCGTCGCTCCAGACCGTCCGGCGGCGAACCGAGGACCTCGGACTCGCCATCCACGCGCACCGTGCGATGCACGCGGCGTTCGACCGCCTGCCCGAACACGGCGTCTCCATGCGCTGTCTCGCCCAGTTCGCACGGCTCGCGGGCGTCGACCACCTCCACACCGGTACGGTGGGGCTGGGGAAACTCGAGAACGAGGATACAGTCGGCATCAACGACTGGCTGACGTCCGACCTCTACGGGATGCGTGACGTGCTCCCGGTCGCTTCTGGAGGCTTGCACCCGGGTATCGTCGACGCGCTGCTCGACGCCACCGGCCCCGAGGTGATGGTGCAGGCCGGCGGTGGCATCCACGGCCACCCGGACGGGACGCGAGCGGGCGCCGAGGCGCTCCGCGCCGCGACCGAGGCGTGGGTCGACGGCGAGACGCTCGACGAGCGCGCCGAACGGGTGCCAGCACTCAGAACTGCGCTCGACAAGTGGGGTACGGAGTCCCCGCGGTAATCCCTCACGCTCGAGTTCGCGTCGACCTCGGCTTCTCGACGACGAGTACGACCTCCGGAGAGTCTACGGCGCCCGTCGAATCTATTATCGTGCCAGCGTATCTCTAGCATGGACTCTGCGATAGAGACGATCGAGTTCCTCGCCCGGTCGGCCCACCGGGTCGGGGTCCTGGAGGAACTGGCCGACGGGCCACGTTCGCGGGCAGACCTTCGGGCCGCAACGGGTGCCTCCTCGCCCACGATGGGGCGCGTCCTCTCCGGCTTCGAGGCGGAGCGGTGGATCGTCCGCGACGGCTCGACGTACTCGTTGACGCCGCTGGGCGAGTTCGTCGCCACCCGGTTCCTGGAGCTCCGTGACGCGATGGAGACAGAACGCAAGCTCCAGGCCGTGTGGCAGTGGCTGCCCCGCGAGATGGAGGGGTTCAGCGTCGACCTGTTCGCCGATGCCGTGGTCTCGCACCCCGGACCAGGGTATCCGTACGAGCCCGTCGAACGGCTCACGCAGCTCATCCAGCGCACCAGTCGACTGCGCGGGTTCGACAGCATCGTGTTCAAGTCGATAAACAACGAGACCGTCTGCCGGGCGGTGCTCGACGGGATGGAACTGGAGTACGTCTACTCGCCTGCTGCGCTGGAGGGAACGCTCGCCTGGAACCCGGAACGGGTCCTGGAGGCCGCGTCCCAGGAGAACTGTCGGGTGTACGTACACGACGACCTGCCCGACGGCAACCGCTGCGGGCTCGGCATCGCCGACGACCGGGTCGGCATCTGCTGTCACGACGTCGAGACCGGGGCCCTGACGGCTGTCGTCGATACCGCCGCACCGGAGGCGCGAGCGTGGGCGATCGCCACCTTCGAACGGATCCGTCAGGAGGCGACTCCGGTCGACCCACAAGCCTTCGACACGCTCGACCCGTCGGACCACACCACCGTGGAGAGAACTGCGAGGAAGCATCCGCAACCCTGAGCGACGTGGCCAATGTCGCCGCCACAACTACCGTGGCGTACCAGTCGGAGCCCATCCGTCGGCGCCGCTACACTTTCACCACCTGAAAGCTTTCACGGGGCAGTTACACGGCTGCTGACGGCGTAGTGAACGGGGATGCGCTATGGTCCAAACTACCATCGCCACACGCGAGGGCTCGCCGACCGAAATCGAGCAAGGGTCCCTTGATGCGTTCGGACAACAGCTACGAGGCGCGTTGCTCGGCCCCGACGACGATGGGTTCGAGGAGGCCACGCGGCTCTGGAACGGGATGATCGAGACACAGCCGGCGCTGGTCGTCCAGCCGACGGGCACCGCGGACGTCGTGGCGGCCGTCGAGTTCGCCCGCGAACACGACCTCTCGCTGTCGGTGAAGGGCGGAGGACACAACATCGCCGGCACGGCGCTCGCTGACGGCGGACTCACCATCGACATGTCTCGGATGCGTGGCGTGTTCGTCGACCCCGACACGAAGACCGTGACGGCACAGGCCGGCTGTCTCCTCGGGGACGTCGACCGGGAGACGCAGCTCCACGGGCTCGCCACGCCGCTCGGCTTCATCTCCGAGACGGGGCTGGCGGGGCTGACACTCGGCGGCGGATTCGGCTATCTGACACGGCGGTTCGGCTGGACCGTCGACAACCTGCTCGCGGTGGAGATCGTCACCGCCGACGGCGCGGTCCGGCGTGCCAGCCGTGAGGAGAACTCGGACCTCTTCTGGGGAATCCGCGGGGCTGGCGCGAACCTCGGTGTCGTCACGTCGTTCACCTACCGGCTCCACGAGGTCGGCCCGACCATCTACGGTGGGCTCGTCGCCTGGCCACACGAACGCGCCGACGAGGTTCTCCAGGTGTACAAGGCGCTCACGGCGACGGCGCCCCGTGAGCTGACGGCGTTCCTGATTCTCCTGCGGGCCCCGCCGGCCCCCTTCGTCCCGGAGGAGGCACAGGGCCAGCGCGCCATCGCGATGACGATCTGTTACAGCGGTGACCTCGACGAGGTCGAGACGGTGTTGGAACCCATCCACTCGCTGGGCGACCCCGTCGTGAACCTGCTGCAGAAACAGTCGTACACCCAGCTCCAGTCGTCGCTCGACGACACCGAGCCCAAGGGGGCACACTACTACTGGAAGACGGAGTTCGCCCCCGAGCTGACCGACGAGATGCTCTCGACCATCGAGGGGTTGGCTGGTGAGTGTCCGATTCCCGGGGGCCAGCTCGTCGTCGCCCATCTCGAGGGGGCGCTCAACGAGCGTGACGGGGACGACGGCGTCGTCGGCAACCGCGACGCGAAGTTCGTGTACGGTGCGGCCGGGATGTGGGAACCGGACGAGCCTCGCGCGGAGGAGTTCCAGCAGTGGGTCCGCGACGCCTGGGAACAGCTCCGGCCGTTCTCGACCGGCAGTACGTACATCAACTTCCAGACCGCCGACGAGGGTGACGACCGCATCCGGGCGACGTACGGCGACAACTTCGAGCGGCTGGTCGCGCTCAAGGAGCAGTACGACCCGGACAACCTGTTCCGCTCCAACCGGAACGTGCGTGCCTAGTCGTCGGCGGGCGCAGGCTGGGCATCCAGTTCCGACGGGTCGACGCTCGCGTACCGCGCGATAGCGTCGAACCACTCGTCGCCGAACGTCTCGCCCGAGGTGATGCCGCGGACGTTCTCGACGCCGAACTGCTTGTCGACGAACGCCTTCGCGACGAGCGCCTTCCGGGCGTCGCCGTCGTCGAGGCTCTCCTGTCCCTCGCTGATGAGCAGCGCGGCACACACCACGTCGTAGGTGAGGCTCGCGAGTTCCTTCGCGTGGTACTGCGCGTAGTCGTCGTCCTCGCTCGCGAGCGTGACGAGCGCGGTCTGGAGGTCGGTGAATCGTTCCGAAACGGTCTCGACGGGGTCATCGAGGAACGGGTGATCGATGTCGAGCAGTTCGTTCACGTACGGAATCAGTGCCTCGTGGGCCTGCTCCTTCCCGAGCACCCGCAGGAGGTCGAGCGAGAGGATGTTCGAGGTGCCCTCCCAGATGGGGAGGACCTGTGCGTCGCGCAGGAGTCGCTCGGTGACGTGTTCACGGACGTAGCCGTTGCCACCCAGGACCTCCATTGCGTAGGAGGTAACCGCGACCGATTTGCGGGCGGTCTCCTTCTTCGCGATGGGGACGAGCAGGCGCATGAGCTTCCACGCCTCGTCGCTTGTCTCGCCTTCGGCTTTGTACTGGTCGTAGAACCGTGCGGCTTCGAACGAGAACACCGCCGCCGCCTCGTAGTCCGCGGTCATCTCCACGAGGTCGCGTCTGAGGAGCGGATACTGGTCGATGCGCTCGCCGAACGCTTCGCGGTTGGCGGCTCGGACCTTCGCCTCCAGCAGCGCGCGGCCCATCACGCCCACGGCACCCGTTGCGTTCGTCAGCCGCTCGTAGTTCATCATCTCGGCCATCGCCTTGAACCCCTGGCCCTCCTCGCCGACGAGGTAGCCCGTCGCGCCTCGGTATTCGATTTCGCCCGTCGGGACGGCGATGGTGCCGAGTTTGTCCTTCAGTCTGCGAAAGAGGGCGTCGTTGAGCTCGCCGCTCGGGAGCTCGCGGGGAACGAGGAACAGCGAGAGCCCCTTCGTTCCCTCGGGGGCGTCAGGGGTCCGTGCGAGTGCGAGCGCGCCCTGTGCGTCGATGTTCGAGCAGAACCACTTCTCACCGTACAGTTCGTACGTTCCGTCGTCCTGCGGTTCGGCACGGACCTCGTTCGCGCCCACGTCACTGCCACCCTGCTTCTCGGTGAGGAACATCGCGCCCTCGATGTGCTCGTCGTAGTCGCGCGAGGTGAGCCCCTGGAAGTAGTCGTCAAGCGAGCCGTCGTCGAACGCGTCGAGAACGATGGCCGCGCCGGTGGTCATGGAGGCGGGGCAGGCGAACCCGGTGTCACAGTAGCCCAGAAGGGTCTGCATCATCAGGACGTGGGCGAACCCCACCGGCTCGTCTCGTCCAGGTGGTGCGTGGAACGCGTCGTGCGTCAGCCCGAACTCCTCGTAGGTGATGCGCTCGGTCTCGAACTGGTCGGGGTGGTACTCGACGTAGTTCTGGACCTCGCCGTCCTTGTTGTAGGTGTGGAGCTGGGGACCGTGGCGGTCGATGCGGTCGGAGTTGTCCGCGATGGTGTGCCCCAGCGCCTCGCCGTAGCCCGAGAGGACCGACTCCGCCCACTCGTACTCGTCGTCGGGGTAGACCCGCTCGGCCTCGTACTGGAGCGTGGGGTCGAGCGCCCAGTAGTTGCAGTCGCGCCCGGACTCGTAGGCGCCGTAGTCGATGGGGTCCGTTGACATATGCAATGGTGTGGCTGTCGCGTGGTATCAACGTTCGGTTCGGACGAGCGACAACTTCGCGCCGCGAATAATCGTTCAACGAGTTTCTCGTTTTCCCCGTTCCAAAAGACGTTTCCTGTGGGGGTTCGCACGACTCTCTCACGCATGGTATCCGGTGACGACCTCTCCAACGACGACCTCGCCGTCGAGGTGGCGGACGACGGGCTGGTGATACGGGCGACTATCGACCGCCCGGACCAGCGGAACGCGCTGAACGACAACGTGCTCGGGGGCCTGGGTGACGTACTCGCCGCTGCAGACGAGGGCGACGCGCGCGTCGTCGTCATCCGCGGCGCAGGGGGCAACTTCTGTGCCGGCGGCGACCTCAAGAGCATGGCCTCCTCGCTGGGGCAGGGCTCGCAGGCCTACCGCCAGGGTTTCTCGGGGCTCGCGGAGCTGATGGACCAGCTCGTGAACACCGCGGCGCTGACCGTCGCCGCCGTCGAGGGCTACTGCCTCGCCGGTGGGATGGGCCTCGCCGCGTCGTGTGACCTCATCGTCGCGAGCGAGGAAGCGACGTTCGGAACTCCTGAAGTGGACATCGGGCTGTTCCCCGCACAGGCGCTCGTCCCCATCATGCGGACGGTGAACGAGAAGCAGGGGCTCAAGCTCCTGTTCACGGGCGAGCACATCGACGCGGCGAAGGCGTACGAGATCGGCTTCACGACCGAGACCTACGACGCGGACAACTTCGACGAGGACCTCGACGCGCTCGTCGACGACCTTGCCTCGTCGTCGCCCGTCATGATCGAGATGGGGAAGGAGGCGTTCTACAACCAGCGCGACATGGGGTTCGACGAGGCGCTGTCGTACATGAAGGAGGTCATCGCGCTCATCGCCATGTCGGAAGACACCGAGGAGGGCATCAACGCCTTCCTGATGGACCAGGAACCGGAGTGGAAGGGGCGATAACACATGGAGCAGGAATCAGTCAAGGGGAACGACCCTGACACGGCGATTATCTCGGCAGCGCTCACCGGCGCGCTCACGACGCGCGACCAGTGTGAACACATTCCCTACACCCCCGAGGAAATCGCGGCGGACGCCGCGGCCGCCCGCGAGCAGGGGGCGGCGGTCGCACACATCCACGCGCGAACGGAGAACGGCTCTCCGACGTTCGACACAGAGGTGTACCAGCGGATTCACGACGCGGTGCGCGAGCGAACAGACATCCTCATCAACTTCTCCACGGGTGCGCTTCACGAGCCCGTCGAGAGCCGTGTCGAGTACGTCGAGGAGACGGAGCCGAACATCGCGGCGCTCAACATGGGCTCGATGAACTACGCGAAGTATTCGGAGTCGAGAGACGACTTCGTGTTCGACATGGTCTTTCAAAATCCGTTCCAGGAGATTCGCCAGTTCCTGCAGGCGATGAACGACCACGGCGTGAAGCCCGAACTGGAGTGTTTCGACACGGGGCACATCGGGAACATCCGGCCGTTCCTGAAGTCGGGGGAACTCGAACACCCCATCCACTTCTCGCTCATCATGGGCGTCCTCGGCGGGATTCCCGCGACCGTCGAGAACCTCGCCCACCAGGTGCGCCAGCTCCCCGACAGCGCCAACTGGCAGGTCATCGGCATCTCCCGCGACCAGTGGCAGCTGGTGGCGGCGGCGCTCTCGATGGGCGGGAACGTCCGTGTCGGCCTCGAAGACAACTTCTACCTCCCCAACGGCGAGATGGCGACGAACCCCGAACTCGTCGGGAAAGCCGCCGAGATGGCTCGGGACGTGGGGCGCGAGCCGGCGACGCCCGCCGAAGCCGCCGAAATCATGGACGTCGACGCGCCGCACCTCTGAGTCGGTCGCGGCGCTGTCGACCACTCGGCGACTGGGCCGAACTCTGCACCGTGGCGTGCCTACTGTGAGGTGTGTGACCGCCGCGTTCCGGCGGCCCAGCTACCGACCATCGCACCCAGTTCGCCGCCCAGCCCCCCGAGTACGAATGCGAGTCCGGTAACCGCAAGCGCGAGCGCGACGAGAGCGGCCGAGAACCATAGCGGGTTCGACAGGCTCCCAACCGTTTCGAGCATGTCGACCAGTAGCCAGAGCGCCGGCAGCGCGCCGACGACGCCGGCACGGACCCCGACACCGGTGCTCGTGCCGGTCCTGCACTCGGCGAGGTATCCCGCGAGGAACCCGCCGACGAGCACCGCGGAGAGCGACAGCTCGGAGCCGGTTTCCAGGTAGCTGGCGGCCGTGAACGGGATGGACACCAGCCCCCCCACGAGTGCGTACCGCCACGTGTCCGGTAGCGACCGGCCGGGGGACACGGTCCGAGACATGCATACGAAATGTCATCCCCGGCAGATAAAAATGTTGATAGAATGAGATGGCGTGGCAACACTCCCGGACGCTTGCGTGTCAGCCCGGTGCGCAGCTCAGTCGTCGCCGACACCGGCTGCGACAGTCTCCTGTGCGGCGACCTCTCCACGGCCGTCGAGGTGGAGCTTCGTGACGAGGAGCAGGCCGACGAGCGTCGGGCCGGCCACGAACACCGCCGACGCTTCCAGTCCGTAGGCCGTGAGCACCTGCGCGCCGGCGATGCTGGCGGCTACGGCCCCGATTTGCGACAGTGAGAGGATGACGCCCGCCATCGTCCCGACGTGCGTGGGGTCGATGTCCGCGAGCTCGCCGGGCAGGAGGTAGAACATCGCGTTGAGGCCGCCGCCGAACAGCCCCGCGACGGCCATCCCGAGGACGAACGCGGGCAGCGACGGCGCGACCCCCGTGAGGAGGACGCCGAGCGAGAGCCCGAGGATGCCCATGTACAGCCCGAGTCGACGGCTGTACTTGTCAGAGAGCACGGGCAGCCCGATCGCGCCGATGGTCGCGAGGAACAGCGGCGTCCCGAGCAGGTACTCCGGGACGTCGAACGTGTGTGCGTCCGCGAACTCCGGGAGGACAGCGAGCGAGCCGAGGATGGCCCAGAACGCGAGGCCGGTGAGCGCGACGGCCCACGGTGTCGAGGGTGACCGGAGGACGGCGGACAGCGACTCCCGGAGCGGAACCCCCTCGCTCGTGGAAAACGGGAGCCCGGTCTCGGGGTTCGTCGGGCGTTCGTTCTCGTGGGGGGAGCGAACGAGCAGGAGCCACAGCACGCCGGCGGCGACGGTGAGCCCCCCGTAGAGCAGGAAGACGCCCTGCCAGTCGCCGACCGCTCCCAGGACCGTCCCCGCCGAGAGCGAGAGGGCGAGCCCCGCGGCGAGCGTGTTCCCCGACATGAGAATCCCCTGTCCGAGCCCGAGTTGTCGGGAGGGGAACCACTCGGTGACGACCTTGATGAGGTTCGGATTGACGAGCCCCATACCGACGGCGGCGACCACACTCACGAGTACCTGCCCGAGAAGCGAGGGGACGGCGAACCGGAGCGCCGTCGCGAGTCCGGCGAACACGGCGCCGAGGCCGACGACGTACCGGACGGGGTACTTGTCACCGAGTGCGCCACCCGGTAACTGCGTGAACACCAGCCCAAAACTGACCGCGGCGTAGACGACAACGACCTGCTGCCACGGGGTGCCGAGGTCCGGGGCCATCGCTTGCTTCAGTGGCGGAACGGCCTGCCAGATGAGCGCGATACACGTCGCGTGCACGAGGAACGCGACCACCAGCACGACCCACCGGTACCGGACGCCCCCCTCCGATTGGCCCGTCTCGACCATATTGCGAGAGGTTGACAAGCACAGGTAAGTGTTGCCCCGAGTATGCGGGGGAGCCAGCATCCGCGAGGCCCGAAGGGCCGAGTGGTTCCCGGCACGCGAGCGGAGCGAGCGTGCCGTAGCGCCCGCTGATCGGCGCGCCGCAGGCGCGAAGGGAGCAGGCGCTATTTTTCCGCAAGTTTTTGCCGTTAGCAGACCGCGCCGCGGTCTGCTAGCCCGTCGGATTCCGCTGGAATCCGACGACGGGGGGTTGAGTGCGCCGGAGGCGCACGAAGCCCTCGCGCAAAAAGTGCATTAGAAGAACACGGTCCCGTGGTGACGGTCCACGGGATCACGCTCCTTGTTCTTGTAGACGTCGAGGCGGTGTTCCAGTTGCTCGCGGAGGTCGCCCGCCGGAATCAGCTCGTCCACCTGCATCGTCCCCGCCTGCTTGCGGATGTCGATGTACTTGTCGAACTCCTGCTTGGCCGATTCGATGAACGCGTCGCGGGTCTCGCCGTCCATCTCCTCCAGTTGGCGGCCGAACAGCGCGTGGACCGCAGCGTCCGGCCCCATCACGGAGATTTCCGCGGAGGGGAGCGCGAGCGTCGCGTCGGGGCCGAAGGAGGGGCCGGCCATCGCGTAGATGCCCGCACCGTACGCCTTGCGGGTGATGACACAGAATTTCGGGACCTGCGCGTTCGAGGTGGCGTAGATGAACTTGCGCCCTTTCCGGAGGACGCCCTCCTTCTCGACCTGCGAGCCGATCATGTAGCCGGGCGTGTCACAGAGGTAGACGAGCGGAATGTTGTACGCGTCGCAGGTCCAGACGAACCCCGCGCCCTTGTCGGCGGAGTCGGGGAAGATGGCGCCCGAGACGTGTTCGGGTTGGTTGGCGACGATGCCGACGACCTGCCCGTTGATGCGACCGAGGCCGGTCACGAGCTCCGGCGCGAACTCGGGTTTGATCTCGATGAACGAGTCGCGGTCGACGACCCGGTCGATGACCTCGTGAACGTCGTACGCCTTGTTCGGCTCCTCGGGGATGACCGCGTCGAGGCCGTGGGGGTTCTTCGACGGTGCTTTCGGTGGCGATTCTGGCGGCGCGTTCCGGTAGCTGTCGGGGAGCAGTCCCAGGAGGTCCTTCACGCGCTCGGCGGCGGTGGCCTCGTCGGGGACGACGAGGTCCGCACTGCCGGAGTGTTTGGCGTGGACGTCCGGGCCGCCGAGCCCCTGCATGTCGATCTGCTCGCCGGTCATCGCGCCGACGATGCGCGGCGAGGCGATGGCCATCCCCGATATCTCCTCGACCATGATGAGGAAGTCACAGAAGACGGGCGTATACGCCGACCCCGCGACGTTCGGGCCGTAGAGGACGCCGATTTGCGGGACCTTCCCGGAGAGGAGACACTGGTTGTAGAACATCTTGCCCCCCCGATAGCGGTCCATGTGGGTGTCGCCGGGCTCGCGCTCGTCGGCGTTCAGCCGCGCGCCCGTCGAGTCCACCAGTCGCAACATGGGTATCCCGAGGTCCATCGCCCGCTCCTGGATGCGGATGACCTTCTCGACGCCCATCATCCCGAGCGAGCCCGCCTTCACGGTGTAGTCGTTCGCGGTGAACGCCACGCGCCGACCGTCGATGGTCCCGATGCCGGTGATGAGTCCGTCGGCGGGCAGGTCGTCGTCGTCGCCGTAGCGGGCGAACGTGCCGTCCTCGTACTCGATCTCGTCGAAGATGAGGTCGAGTCGCTCGCGGACGAACACCTTCCCGAGATCCTCGATCTTCTCGTGCCCGCGTTCGGGCCCGCCCGCGAGAATCTCCTCTAGTTCCTCGCGCAACTCCTCTTCGCGGTCGGTGACGATGGCCCCCTCCTCGTCCCAGTTGTGGCCGGCGGCGGCGACCGCCTTCCCGCCGCTCACGAGTTCGACGTCCGTCCCGAGGTGCTCCGAGATTGCCGTCGCGATTGCCTGTGCGATCTCCTCGTCCGTGTCGTCGTCGATGTTGATCTCCATAGTGAACTCGTGCGAGGTTCAAAGTTTTCGCGTGGTCGTATGCCGGTCTGTTTTCGGCGCCCGTGCAAATATCTATGGGTCACCCCAGAACTGAGCGGCGCGGCGTCCAGTCGCCGGACGGACGTATAATAGGCCGCGGCATCGGGGAGAAAGCTCTAACCATGGGACCCCCCAACACGCTCCATGGCACTCGGCGAGACCGAACTCCACGACCTGATCCGCGAGTCGGTGCGCGACATCGCGAGCGACTTCGGCCGCAACTACTGGCAGGAACACATCGACGAGAAGAAGTTCCCCGAAGAGTACTGGCAGGCGCTCGCCGACGACGGCTGGTTGGGTGTGGCGATCCCCGAAGAGTACGGCGGCGAGGGGATGGGGATGCTCGAGATGACCATCATCATCGAGGAGTTGTCTCGTGGTGGCGGGCAGGGTGGCATCGTGTTCGTCCTCACGCCCGTCTTCGGCGGCATCGGCATCAGCCGTCACGGCAGCCCCGAACAGAAGGAGGAGTACCTCCCGAAGATCGCCTCGGGTGACATGCGGTTCTGTATGGCGCTCACCGAGCCGATGGCGGGGACGAACACGCTCAACATCTCGACGCGCGCCGACGAGACGGACGACGGCTTCGTCGTCAACGGCGAGAAGACGTTCATCTCGGGCGTCGAGAACGCCGATACGATGCTGCTCGTCGCGCGAACCTCCGAGTTCGACCCGGACAACCCGACCCACGGCGTCACGCTGTTCCTCGTCGACGACCCTGCCGAGCGCGACGGCATCTCGCTCAATCAGGTCGACACGGCCGTCCCGTGGTTCGAGAAGCAGTACACTGTCCACTACGACGACCTCGACGTCGGCGAGGATGACGTGCTGGGGGCGGTCGACGGCGGCCTCTACCTGCTGTGGGACACGCTCAACACCGAACGTATCGCGGGTGCAGCGTCCTCGCTCGGCGGCGGCCTCCGGGCCGTGGATCTCGCCGTCGAGTACGCCAACGAGCGGTCGGTGTTCGACGCGCCCATCGGCTCGCACCAGGCCATCCAGCACCCCATCGCCGAGTCGTACGCCAAGCTCACGGCCGCCCGCGAGGTGACGTACAAGGCGGCGAAGAAGTGGGACGAGAACGAGGAGTGTGGGATGGAGGCGAACGCCGCGAAACTGCTCACCGCGAACTTCGGGACGGAGGCCGCGGACCGGGCCATCCAGACCCATGGCGGCAACGGTTTCACCCGCGAGTACGAGGTGTACGACATCTGGCAGAACCTCCGGCTGACCCAGACCGTGCCGGTGTCGAACGAGATGGTGCTCAACTACATCGGCCAGCACGAACTCGGCATGCCGAAGTCGTACTGAGGCGTTTTCGCCACTCACAATCTCGACAGCACACAGATATGACTCCGGATTTCGCCCGGGGTTCACCGGCGTAAAGCACGACGGGAGGCCCGCATCGTGCCTCGAGGGTGCCGTCTGTCGGTAAGCTGGTCTTTACGACCGAACGACGAGAGTAACAAAACCACACCCCGGGTATCTCTCGTTTCTCTCATGACGAACAACTCGGTGCGGGCGCTGGTTCTCGACGCCAACGGGCAGGCCGGCCTCGCCATCGTTCGGTCACTCGGCCGGCAGGGGATCTGCGTCACCGCGGGCAGTCACGTTGCCCCCTCGATTGGTGGGGTCTCCCGCTACAGCGACGCCACCTATCGCTACCCCGACCCGGCAAAGTCGGCCGAGCGGTTCGTCGACCATCTCGTGGAGTTCCTCCGCACAGTCGACCACTACGTCGTCATCCCAGTACAGGATGGCACGTCGACGCTGCTCTCTCGGCACAAGGACCGCATCGAGGCGACCGGGACCCTCGTGGCAGTCGAGGACTGGCCGACGTTCGAGCGGGCGTTCGACAAGGGGACCCTGTTCGAGATCGCCGCATCGCTCGACGTCCCCATCCCCACGACGTTCGCCCCCACGTCGATCACAGAGGTCGAGGAAATCGCTACCCAACTGACGTACCCGGCGCTCGTCAAACCCCGGAGCAAGACCGTCCGGGACGCCGATGGCCACTGCCATCGAGTGCTCATCGACGACGACTACTACGCCGACTCCCCGGCGGAGCTGGTCGACGCCTATCGTCGCATCCTCGCGCGGTACCCCGTTCTCGAAGTGGAACGCCACTACCCGCTCGTTCAGGAGCGAGTGCCGGGGACCACGACGACCACCGTCGTCGTCGCGGACCGGGGTGAGATACTGACGCACTTCCAGGAGGAGCGCGTTCGGACGGTCCCGGCGTCGGGGGGCAACTCGACGCTGTTGCGGGCGCTGACTGAGCCACGGATGCTCGAGTACGCTCGAGAGGTAATCGCAGCGCTGGACTGGACGGGGCCGGCGATGGTCGAGTTCATGCGAACGCCGGACGACGAGTTCTACCTCATCGAGGTCAACGGCCGGTACTGGGGGTCGGTCCCCTTCGCCATCGCGAGCGGCGTCGACATCCCGTGGCACCACTTCCAGCTCCTCCGTGGGGAGCCCGTCGCACAGCCCGACTCGTACCGCGTCGCCCGACTCCACCATCGACTCCTCTACGGCGACCTGAAGTGGCTGAACGAACAGCTCCACCGGGGCCATCCCACCGCCGTCCTCCACGTCCTGTGGGCCTGTCTCGTCGCCGAACAGACGTTCGTCTCCACGTCCGATCCGGTGCCGACGGTCTGGGCGCTCCGGCAGGCGGTCGGACTGGGCGCCGATGCGCTCCGCCGGCGACTCTCCCGAGCCGAGATGGGCGACCCAGGGGGCCACCCGAGCATCAATTGACAACCTGGTGAATCAACTGACAGCCCAGCGTCCCTGACCACCGGGGCCCGATGCTTCCAGCGTTAACTCCTCGACCACTCGGAGGAACGACTGCTGTCGTCGGTCACGACGAGTAAACCAACGTAAACCAACCGGCGAGTTTATCGTGTTCGTTGACGAACGATTTATAACCGTCCCGTCACTTGGTTCGTGTGCTATGGTAGACAAAGACGACCTCCGCCAGCAGATGATCGACGCGTTCGAAGGTGCCGACTACCCCATCAACAGCCCGATGGACCTCGTGCCTGCCCTCCCGAACGGTCCGGGGACGAAGTTCGAGTCCGGCGACTTCTCGATGACCGCCATGGAGCTCAACACGAAGCTCGGCGGCGGCGACTTCCCCTACGACTCGGCCGAGGCGTTCGTCGACGACGTCCTCCAGCAGCTCGAGGACGGCGGCCACCTGTAAGTTCGACGACTACCCACCATTCTTCGACGCTCACGGGCCGGGAGCCGTGGCTCCGCGGTCGGAGGAAACGGTTCTGTTGATATGCGGGGTCTGTGACAGGTCGTTAAGGCCGTGCTGTAATACATAGCGCATGTGCAGCACGAAACTATATCCAGTATGGCAGACTGCCAGATGCCGATACAGATAATGTTTACCAGAAATTAACTCACATATGGGAATCAGTGAAACTCTTTCTGCCGTGGGAAACTCCGAAGTTGACGTGGGTGACGCAACTGCAGTCGTTATCATCTCTGGACCACTTGGTGGCATTTTCGGGGGGGCTTCACAGTTCACGTTGTCTCTGAGGAGACGATGGCTGTGTGGCTGACAACTGTCGCAATTGCTGTTTTGGGCTTGGCTATCTTGTCACTCCGGTCCTGAGCCAGACAGTTCATATCAAGATCGTAGCAACGGATTCCAATCTATCTGAGTGAAATGAGTGAATTCGTCTTGCTGAACTCACCCTCTGTATCTCGCACGCCCCATCTGTCGCACGTTGAGAGTTACAGCAGCACCGCGAAAAATATCGCGTCGGCCGGATCGATGTTACAGCTCTTCGCTCGACGTGAGCGGCCCGTCGAGCCGCTCGTCGAGTTCCTCCTCCAGCTTGTAGCGCTGGACCTTCTGCGTCGCCGAGCGCGGCAGTTCGTCGACGAAGAAGATGCGACGTGGGTGCGCGTACGCGGCGACGTGGTCGAGGCTGAACTTCCGGAGCTCCTCCTCGGTGACGTCGCTGTCGGGTTCGAGGACGACGAACGCGACCGGGGCCTGCCCCTTCACCACGTGCGGGGCGCCGACGACTGCGGCCTCGGCGACGTCCGGGTGCTCGTACAGCGCGTTCTCGACCTCTGCGGGGTAGATATTCTCCCCGCCGGCGATGATCATGTCATCCGCACGGTCGACCATCCAGAAGTAGGCGTCCTCGTCGACGCGGGCGATGTCCTCGGTGTAGAAGAACCCCTCGTCGTCGAACACCTCGCGGGTCTTCTCCGGGAGGCCGAAGTAGCCCTCGAACACGTTCGGCCCGCGGATGGCGATCTCACCCGTGACCGACTCCTCGTCGTCGAAGTCGATTTCGGGGTCGGGGAACGGCGTGAGCTGTTCGTGCGAAATCTTCGTCTCTCGCGTCTCCGGGTCGACGAGCTTCATCTCGATGTTCTCGAGGGCAGGGCCGATACAGCCGGCGGCCTTCCGAACGCCGTGTGAGGGCTCGACGGTCCCGGCGGGGGCCGTCTCGGTCATCCCCCAGCCCTCGATCATCGGGACGTTCCACGCCTCCTCGATGGTCCGGCGCACCTCGTCGGCGAGCGGGGCCGCCGCGCAGTTGACGTACCGGAGACCGGAGAGGTCGTACTTCTCGGGGTTCTCGCGGTACTCCCGCCACATCATCGTGTACATCGCGGGCACACCGGCCATCGTCGTGACGTTCTGTTCGGAGAGCGCCGTCAGCATCTGTTCGCCGTCGGGCTGCGGCTGGAGATGCATCGTCGCCCCCTTCGAGAGGTACGTGGTCATGATGGCGTTGAGTGCGTAGATGTGGAACAGCGGCAACACCAGCACGATGGAGTCGTCGGCGTCGACGGCGAGCCCCCCCTTCGAGTACGCTTCGACGGTCGACAGCAGGTTCTCGTGCGAGAGCAACACCCCCTTCGGGTTCCCGGTCGTCCCCGAGGTGTACGGCTGGCAGGCGATGTCGCTGTACTCACGTTCCGGCCGGTCGAACTCCGTGCCGTACTCCGCTTTCGCGTGCGAGTAGTTGACGATGCCGTCGTCCGAGACCCCACCCAGGAACAGCGTGCCGATCTCGGCGGCCTCCGCGAGCTGTTTCGCCTGGTCGGCGAGCAGCGGCGAGCCGATGACGTGGTCGGCCTCTGCGTTCTGTAGCACGTACACGAGCGTGCCAGGGTCCATTCGGAGGTTGAGCGGGACCGGAACGGCACCGGCCCGAATCGCCCCGAAGTACGCCTCCGGGAACTGGCTCGTGTTCGGGATGAACAGCCCCACTCGGTCGTCCGGTTCGACGCCGTGGTCGACGAGCATGTTCGCCACCCGGTTCGCCTCCTCGTGGAGTCCCTGGAAGGTCGTTGGCTGCCCGAACGACGTGAACGCGACCTCGTCGCCGTAGCGGTGTGCAGCCATCGCTGGCAGGTCCCCCATGTGGCGAAGCGGTTCGCCGTTGAAATGTTCCATGGTAGCGTTCGGCAATCCGCTCGCCGGCTATTAAATATTCGTGAAGAACTACCCTACCGCCTCCGGGTGTTACCAGGTGGCGACGACCAGCGCACCTGCGGTCGCGAACACGCCGAGCGCGAGTAACCCCCAGTTCGCCAGCGTGTTGTCCGCCCGCGCCACCGACACCGTGTACTCGTGGTCAGAGAGCGGCCACAGCACGGCGACGCCGGCCGGCGTCAGCATGTCGGCGAGCAGATGCGATCCGAGTCCGAGGAGCCCGACGCCGAACCCGAACATGGCGGTCCGTTCGGGCCCACCAAGCGGCTGATAGCTCCCCTGCCCGAGTCGCCAGCCGACGGCCCCCAGCAGCGCCGAGACGACGAGTGTGAACAGGAGCGTGTGGGTGATACCCCGGTGGCTCACGAACGGTATCCTGAGGTCGTAGTCCGGGACCGTCGCGAGCGCGAGTACGCCGGCGCCACCGACCAGTGCGAGCGTGGGGTCGACACGCAAGAGCAGGAAGCCGACGGGGGCGTACACGAGGAGTGCGGCACCGTAGTGCCCGGTCGCGTACATATCGGGGGGGTGTGGCGCCCTGCGGCTTGAAGCTACGGGCCGCCGGAACCGACGCCCCTTTTCGCGTACCGGTGCTACGGCCGGCATGCTCGACGCGCTGACCAGGACGTTCGGCCCGTTTCTCATCCCGGCAGTCGTCTTCGTCGTCGGCGCCCTCGGCTATCTCCTCCTGTACCTGCTCTCCCGTGCGCTCGCCGACTGACGACCCGGTAAGGTAAGCTTTCGCGGACGACGCGACGAATAACTAATTCCCCGAGCGTCGATGCCGGAGGTACGATGCCAACCACCACACAGCAACAGCGCGAGGCGGCCGAGGAGATCAGCCAGGCGTTCCTGCTCGCCTACAACATGAACGACCCGGACAAGATCGACGACGTGGTCGCCGACGAGTTCGTCGCTCACCACACTGCCGAACCCGAGGACATGCGCGGTGCCGACGCGTACAAGCAACGAATCACCGACATCAACGCCGGGTTCTCCGACTTCCACATGGACCAGGAGCTCATGCTCGTCGACGGCGACATGGGCGCGGCGATGTATCGCTGGACGGGGACCCACGACGGTGAGTTCATGGGCATTCCGGCGACGAACAGGACGGTCGACACCAAGAGCATCACCCTCTCGCGGATGGAAGACGGGAAGCTCGTGGAGATGTGGGTGTACACCGACACGCCGGGGCTGATGCGCCAGCTCGGCATCGAGATGGGCAACTGAGGTCGCCCAACAGTAAAGCCGCCGGGCGTCGGAGTCCGCGCCATGGCCGACCCGATGGGCCGCTTCGACGCCCCCGACACCGAGGAACTGCCCGACGACCTCCGCGAGCGCATCGAGGAGGAGACCGAGCGCGCCGGCTTCACCCCGAACGTCTTCAGCGCGATGGGGTACAAGCCGAGTCACTTCCGCGCCTTCTTCGACTACCACGACGCGCTCGTCGAGGACACGGCACTCGACCGGCACGAGATCGAGATGCTCGTGGTGACGGTCTCGGGGCTCAACGACTGCCTCTACTGCGTCGTCGCCCACGGCGCGCTCGTCCGCATCTACGCGAAGGACCCCAAACTGGCCGACCAGCTCGCCACGAACCACCGGAGTGCGGACCTCTCGACGAAACATCGGGCGATGCTCGACTTCGCCGAGAAACTCACCGAGTCGCCCGGCAAGATAGACGACGCGGACGTGCAAGCGCTACAGGAGGTGGGGTTCTCCGAGGAGGCCGTCTGGGACATCACGAGCGTCGTCGGCTTCTACAACCTCTCGAATCGGCTGGCACAGGTGACGGACATGCGCCCCAACGACGAGTTCTACACGCTCGGCCGCTGAGCCTCAGTCGAACCGGACCTCGACACCGGCGCTCGTCACGGCGACCCGGTCGGTGACCCAGTGACAGGTGACGGTATCCGAGGCCGGTCGCGAGCACGTCATCGACGGCGTCTCGCTCGCCTGTGCCTCGAAGTACCGCTTCCACACGTAGGCGTCCGGCGAGGTGATCTCGACCGTCACCTCGTGTGGCGTCGATTCAGCCACGAGTACGACGGGGTCGTCGCCGGTGACGCGCACGTGGACCGGGCCGGACCCGCCGACCCCAGACGTATCGACCGACCGTGGTTCGACGACCGTGAGGACCGTCTCGTTCGCCGCGACGACGAAGCCGGGGTCACGGAGCAGTATCGCCCCGCTTCGGTCGGTGCGGAGGACGGCGCCGGTGACGTAGACGACGCTGGCGTCGGTGTCCGCCTCGTAGACGAGCGGTCGCACGTCGAACTGGTGGTCGAACGTGTCGGTCGCGCTGCCGACCGGCCGGCCGCTGACGCGTATCGACACCGGCTCGCCGACCGAGATATCGGCATCGCTGACCCGGAGTTCGGTCGTCCGGCTGGGAGCGCCAGCCCTGACCACGTCGTCGATGTTGTCCGCGAGGATGTCGACGCCACGTTCGGCGTTGTTCACCCGCTCTGCATCGCGAGAGGCGTCCAGTCCCTGATAGCCCGCGACGGTCACCAGCGCCACCGAGAGAACGATGACGGCGAAGATGAGTGCGAACCCCAGGACTTCGCTCGCCGCGCGCGTCGACTCAGGCATCACGCACCTCCAGGCCGCCGGGGCTCCCCGAGACGACGACCGGCCCACCGTCGAGCGTGTCGGCCGTCACCGGTCGTCGGAGGCGGACGGGAACCCGGACGGTCACCTCGGGGTCGGCGCTCGTGAGGACGAGGTCGTACGCGTAGACGCCGGGGCGGACCTCCCCGCCGACGATGGCGAGCTGGTACGCCGTCCCGGCCACCGAGTCGGGCAGGTCGGTGTCGAGTTCGACGCTGCCGCTCCCGTCGAGCGAGTCCGCCAGCCGGTCGACGGTCGTCAAATCGGCCGCAAGCCCGTTGCCGACGACGGTGAATCCCGACCGAACCGCCTGTTCCTGCTGGTCGCCGACGAACCCGCCGGTTCCCAGCAGTAGTCCCGACGCGAGCAACGCGGTGATGCCCACCAGTAGCACGTAGTCGGTGGGAACCGTCACGCCCCGACTCGACCGGGGCGTCATGGCGCGTCCTCCTCGACAGGCACGTTCCAGACCCGGTACCGGAGGTCGGCCGTCGTGTAGGTCACGTCGATTCGCACGTCGGCGGTGTGCGGGGCGGCGAACGGCGTGCCGCCGCCCCCGGTCGTGACGTCGCCGTCGTCGACCTCGTCGATGGGCCGGTCGACGACAAGCGAGTACGTGCCAGTGGCGTTTTCGCCGTTCGAATGGGCGATGGCGAACGACCCGCTCCAGCTGTCGAGCAGGCCGAGTGCGGCACAGTCGGTCGACTCGACGGTTCTCGCGGAGATGTCGACGGTGACCGTCCCGTTGCCGTCGGGCGTGGCGACGCACGGTGGTTCGAGTGCCCCGGCACCTGAGTCGACGTGGAGCACCACGTCGCCCGACTCGCGGTAGAGGAATGCTTGCCGGGTCACCGTCCCGTTCGTCGCGACGACGTGGAACGCGCCGGATTCGGCGAGTGTGGTGGCGTTGGCCGTCGAGGTGGGTGTGACGAGCGACGACTCGTTGACGGTCAGGGTCCACCCCTCGACGGCCGTGGCCCCCGAGACGAGTGTCCACGAGCCCACACCGGAGGCGTTCGTCAGCGTGTAGCTCGCGTTCGTCTGCCCGATTCGCGTCCCGTTCGTCGTCGAGCGGACGGTGACTGTCGCACTCGCGCCCGTCGTCGCGGCGTGCTGCGCCTGCTGTGACTCCCACGCGGCGACGCTCTCGCGGAACGCCTCGTAGGAGGTGCCGTCGCGATTCGCCCGCTCGGTGAGTCCTTCGACTGCGTCTATGGCTGCGATGCGGTGAAGTTGTGCGGCTCGGGCGTCGGCGCCACTGTCGTCGCGCGTCGCGACGTTCTCCGTGTAGACGAGCGAACTCAGGAGGACCGCCACGAGCACGAGGAGCGCGGCGATGGCGACTGCCGTGAGCAGGACGAGCTGGCCCCGCTCACCGCCGTTCACGTTCGCCACACGACCACCTCCACCTCGACGACGGCGTACAGGCCGCTCGACGGGTCCGCGTCAGGGACGTAGAACGTCGACGCCGACGCGAGCGTCGTGTTCGTCTCCCCGCTCGTCTCGTTGTACAGTACCTCGTCGTCGTACAGCGTCACCGTCCGCACCGCGCGCACGGCGTTGTCGGAGGGTGTGCCGCTGTCGACCACCGGCCGAACCGTGAGCACCGTGGTGCCGTTCGACGAATTGAGGTAGCGGACGTTGACGTTACAGGCCCACCCCTGGTCGTACAGCGTCCGCGTCACGAGCGCGCCGAACTCGGTCGGGAGCGCGCAGTTCGTGTACGTGCCGGCCACGGTCGCGCCGTGGTACTGGCCGGTCGAGTCGTTCCAGTAGAGCAAGGTCGGCCGGAGCGACTCGTTCGCGGCGGCGCTGTCGAGGACACCCGCCACGAGCGCCTCGCCCTGTGACTCGACGTGGTGGCTCGACGTGCTCGAACTCAGCGGCGTGACGGCCGTGGCGTTCAGGACGAACGCGACCGTCGCCAGCAACAGAAGCGCGGCGACGAACCCCTCCAGCGTGAACGCCTGCCCTCTGCTGTCCAGTCTCACCATACGCGGACCACCACCACGGCGTCCTGTCCGTCGACCCAGACGGCGCGCGTCGCGGTCACCACCGAGGCGTCTGCAGGCACCGCGTTCCCGGTCGCGAGGGGGCTCCCACTCGAGCAGTCTCCGATGGCGAGCGGCGAGGCCGTTCCACACCGGACCGTTCGCGTGGAGGTGCCGGCCACGCTCCGTTCGAGGGTGACGTTCACTCGCGTGAACGCCGGGGCACCGAGTTCGGTCGCGAGGCCGTCTGCGGTCGTCGTCTCGCTGCCGTCGAACGCACAGCCCGTGTCGGGTGCGACGCCGAAGAACGCCACCGTACAGGTCGTGTTGAGGACGTTCGGCTCCGTGTCCTCGGCGAGCCCGGCGACGACCGTGTCCGCGAGTCGGTCGGCGACCAGCGGCTGTTCGGTGGCGTCGCTGAAGGGGGTCAGCGTCCCCGGGACGAACGCGAGGACGAACCCGACGGTCAGGAGGAACAGGCCGATGCCCACGAGGAAATCGAGCCCCGTCTGTCCCCGAGCCGACCCCCCGGTGGCCATCAGCCCACCACCAGCCACACGAGGAGTGCGACGGTCATGAGGCCGATGACGTACTTCGCGCCCGACAGCAGGTCCGATTCGCGGATGAAGCCGCTCATCAGCCCCGCGAGGATGGCCTGGACGGTGACGGCGTGGAAGAACAGCAGCGACAGCAGGTTGGAGTCGACGCTGCTGGCGAACGCGGTCGCCTGCGACCCGCTCGTGCTCGCCGTCAGATCGGCCATCACGTCGATGAACTGCGTCTTCAGGACGGCCATCACGGTGAGCAGCGTCAGGAAGCTCATCACGATGACCACCACCTGCATCCGGGTGCGTGCCTTCTGTTCGCGGGCGATGTCGTCGTGGTTCTCCCGCACCTGTGCGGCCGTCCGGAGGACGGCCGTGATGTGGTTCGAGGCCTCCTGCGACTTCGTGACGAGGCGCACCGTCCGCGCGAGCTCCGGGATGTGGTAGGTGTTGTTGAACGCGACGAGCGCCTCCTTCAGACTCATCCCGAACTTCACCTTCGCGTAGATGATCTCGAACTCGGATGCGAGCTTCCCCGAGGAGGTGTCCGCGACGAGCCGAATCGACTCCAGTAGCGTCAGCCCGGTGTCGTTCGCCGACGACAGTTTCCGGAGGTCGTTCGCCAGCGTGACGAGCACGGCCCGCCGCGACCGGAGGTTCCAGAGGTGGAACACGGCAAAGGGGGTGAACACGACGTACACCGGCAGGTAGACGTAGACGAACGTCCCCCAGACCGGGCGGGCGACGAGCGCGCTCCACGACGTCGGTGCCGCTCCAGAGACGATTGCCGAGCCGAGGAACACGGCTGTCAGAGGTACCGTCACCGCGAACGTGTACGTCGGGTGGTCGCGGAACACGTGATGGGGTCGGGTGAGGAACCGGACGAGCTCGAACCCGCCTTCACGGCGTTTGATGTGGTCGAAGATGCTGCCCTCCCCGACGAACGACTCGATGATGCCCCGGTTGAACAGCCCGGTGCTGCTCACGCCCAGCAGGATGTCGTCTTCCTCCTCGTCGAGGTGGAGGTAGCCCTCGCCGGGTTCGTCCCACTTCGCGGTCGCGATGAGCACGAGGAACCCCAGCCCGATGAGCGGGATGAGCCCGTACACAGAGAGGTACAGCATCACGGGGTCGGCCTGCCCGAGCAGGGTCATGATGACGAGCACGACGATGAGCAACAGCGGGAACAGCGAGAGCGTCATGTACATCTCGCCGAACAGCTCCAGCGTCTCGAGGATGGTCTCCTGCTGCTGTTTCGCCGTCCGCATGTGCTTCTCCTTCTGGTCGTCGAGGAACTGCTGGAGGTCACCACCGGAGTTGATGATGGAGAGCATGTCCGTGAGGAACTGTCCGAGTTCGTCAGAAGGAGTCTCGACCGCCTGGTTGCGAATCGCCGTCCGGTAGTCCGTGTCGAAGTACTCCGTCTCCTGGACGATAGACTGGAACTCGCGGGCGACTTCGCCGTAGGTGTCCTCGGCCATCGCCATCGCCTGCAGGATCTCGATCTGATTCAGCCCGCCCACCGAGAGCGCGTACATGTACGAGACCGCATCCGACAGCAGCATGTTGATCTCACGCTTGCGAGCGGCGGCTTTCGAGTAGGGCAACAGCACGTAGCTGCCGAACCCCGCGGCAAAGCCGAGCGAGCCGAATACGAGCCCGACGAGGAACACCAACAGCGGCACCTCGAGCGCGTCCCAGAGCGCCAGCACTGTGGGGTCCGTGACGCGCACGGGGCTCGAGGCGCCGAGGTCGACGCCGAGGACCGCGAACAGCCCGTACCCAAAGCCGATGCCCAGCAACCAGAGGGCGAGCCCGGTGAGCACGCCGATGGCGAGCGCCCGCGAGAGGAACATCTCGACGGTGTCGGTGAGCCGTGATTCGGCGAGCCGCTGCTCGACGGTCGTGACGAACTCGCCCTCCGGGTCGAACAGTCGCCGGTAGAGCGGGTAGAACCGCTGGGCGAGCAGGTCGTGGTGCTCGCCGGGGGTGTCGAAGCCGGGCGTGTGGCGCTCGTGTGACACGCTCAGTCCTCCTCGGTGGCGGGCTCGTCGTCACCCCCGTCGGCTTCGACGGCGTGGTCGCCTGGCGGCGTGGCGACGATGGGCGCGGCCGGCTCGATTGCTGGGAGCGCATCGACCAGCGGGCTCGGCGTGATGGTCGCGTACCGCTCGAACAGCAGTTCCTCGGCGGCCGTGAGGATGCCTGCGGCGAGCGCGTAGGTCCGCTCGTCGGGGTCCGGCCGCGGCACGAGCGCCTCCTTCTCGGGGTCGATGTCGATGACGACGCTCTCCATCTTCCGAAGCGTCTCGAGGCTCTCGGCGAGACAGTCGCGCGCGATGAGCGCCAGCACCGTGTCCGGGTCGTTCATGAACGCCTGGATGGTCGCGGCGACCTCCGCGTACTCGTTGAGCCCGTTGTAGATGAGATACGCGAGCACCACCCGGCGCTTGAATATCTCGTCGGCGAGCTGGTCGGCGGTCCAGCCGCGGTCGAACTGAATCTCTTCGAGCAGTCGGGGGTTCTCGATGCTGCTGAACTCGTCCGTCTCCGGGCGCCAGGTGTGGACGTCGGTGACGTTTATCTCGTCGCGTTCGGGGTCGTAGTGGTTGATCTCGGTGAGTACCTTGTTCCGGCGAATCTTCCGACCCTTGACCCGGGTCTGTGCCTGCACCGACACGAGGTCGAGGGCGGTGAACATCGTCTTCGAGACGTTGATGGGGTCCGTCGTGAACCGTTTCAGCACCTCGTCGACGGAGTCGGCGTGGAACGTCGTGAGCGTGGTGTGGCCCGTCGACATGACCTGGAACAGCGTCCGGCCCTCCTCCCCACGAATCTCACCCATCAGGAGGTACTCGGGGCGCTGCCGGAGCGCCGCCTCGAGGAGGTCGAACTCGTCGATGTCGCCGTCGTCGCTCCGGGAGAACGACGGCCGGGTCACGGAGGCGACCCAGTTTCGCTGGGGGAGTTCGACCTCACGGGTGTCCTCGATGGAGACGATCTTCGCCTTCGACGGGATGAACAGCGACACCGCGTTCAGCGACGTCGTCTTTCCAGAGGCGGTGCCCCCGGCGAACAGCAACGACTTGTTGTTCTCGATACAGAGCCAGAGGAACACCATCTCCTCCAGCGAGAAGGTGTGCCAGTTCACGAGGTCGACCGGCGTGAAGGGCACGTCGTTGAACTGCCGGATGGTGTAGTTCGTGCCGTGGTCCGAGACCTCTCGACCGAGCGTGAGTTGCGCGCGCGAGCCGTCGGGGAGCGTCGCGTCGACCTGCGGGTGCCGCTTCGAGATGCTCTTGCCCGACCGCTGGGCGAGTTTCACGACGAAGCGGTCGAGTTCGGATTCACCGTGTGAGACGTTCGTGATGAGCTGTTCGTACTCGGAGTGGTAGACGAACACCGGCGACTCGTAGCCGTCACACGAGATGTCCTCGACCTTGATGTCGTGTTTGATGCCGTCGATGCGCTCGAAGCCGATGAAGTCGCGGACGAGCAGGTACTCCAGTTTCGCGACCTGGTAGGCGGTCAGCGTCGAGGCGTCCTCGGCGACGACCGCCGGCTCGGGTCGTGCGGCAATCCCCTCCAGGGGTGCAGGCGCGTCCCCCGTCGAATCATCTCTCCGCCCACGCACGCGGTCGAGGAGCGACTGCTTGGTGGCTGGGCGGCGGTAGAGGCCGTACTTCTCCAGGAGGCTTCTGAGCTCCCGTTCGATGACTGCGACGCGGTCGGCCCGCGAGCCACGAACGACGACCTCGTCGGAGTACTTGATGCTCGTGCGGAGCTTGGCAGTCAGATACCGCTTGAGCTGCTGCTCTGTCGGGTTGAGGTGGGGGCCGACGAGGTAGTACTTCTTCTCGTTCTCGTGCGTGGAGTGGAAGATGATGACGAAGGCGTACGGCTTGTCGACCCAGTAGCGGTCGACCTCGATGAACTGGGGTTTTCGCGACGGCTCGACCGCCTTCTCGAGATCGTAGCGGTTGACGACCGTGGGGTGGCCGTCGACCGTCGAGAAGAACGCGTCCTCGTCGAGTTCGGGGTCGACCCGGACGGTCCGGGACGTCACGATGTCGTCGAGCCGGGTGGCGACGCCGGCGGCGTCGCCGAGTACCTGTTCGGTGTCGTCGGGGTCGAATCCGAGGTATGACTCGGCATCGAATGAGACCACCTCGCTCTTCGACTTACGGGGCGGCTCACCGCTCTCGTCGTAGTAGTACTCGCGTTTGAAATCTTCCCACGAGTACGCGTCGACGATCGCGCCCCCGTCTGACTCACTCTCGTCCGGGGCCTCAGCGGCGTTCTCCGGCAGGTGTTCGTCCGATACGTCGGTGCCGTTGCCAGCGGTCGAGGGGAGGCTCATCGTGCGCCCTCTCGGTTCTCCGTTCGCCGCGTGTCCGCAGATTCGGTGGTCATGGCTGGTGGTCCCGGCCCCGGAGACGGTCGTAGAACATCGGTCGGTGGACGCCGTCACCCCCCGTCCCGAGTCATACCCCAACGGGCCGTTCTTGCTGACACCCTACCCACATTACCGATATTGTAATGCCTGCTATACCATCGGTAGAAGGTTCATACCGGCCGTCACGGTGGGGTTTCAGGGTATGGCCTGTCATCGGGGAGACGGTTCCTAACAAAGCCCGACCCCCGAGACAAGCCGTGTATAATGCGACGGGTGACTCGAGCGGCGCGTGCGGCGGCCCGACGGCGCCCTGCGCCATCTACCTCTCGCGACCGGCGCGCACTCACACCGCTGGTCGGCGTGCTGTTGCTCGTCGTCATCGTGATTCTCGGGAGCACCGTGGCTGTACTCGTCGCCGATGAGGCGCTCGGTGGGACCCGGAAGAGCGTCGAGGTCGCACGCGCCGAGGGGGCGATGACGCAGCTCGACGCGCGCGTGAGCGATACGGCTCTCGGTTCCGACGGGACGGCGGGGCGGGCGGTCGACTTCGGCCACATCGGTCCCGATGGACAGCTCGGAACGAGCCGCGAGAGCTGGATGCGCGTCGCCATCGTCAACGCGACGACGGGAGTCGAGGACGCGACCGTCGTGAACGCCACGCTCGGGACGGTGACGTACGCGCACAGCGGGACGACCATCGCCTACGAGGGGGGTGGGGTGTGGCGCGGCGACGGCGAGAACACGACGATGCTGTCGCCGCCGGAGTTCCACTTCCGGAACACGACGCTCACGTTGCCCATCGTCAGCGTCGACGGCGACCCCGCGCTCGGCGAGCGATTGCAGGTCGCACAGACCGGCCCGGCCGTGCGGAAGTACCCGAACGAAACTGCGGGTCTGACGAACCGCGTCGCGGACGCCAAGGTCGCCGTCACCGTCCACAGCGACTACTATCTGGCGTGGGGTGCGCACTTCGAGGACGCGACGGACGGCTACGTGACGTACGACCACGACGCCCGGACCGTGACGGTGACGTTCCTCTCGATACCGAAGTGGACCGGGCTGAACGACGGTATCGTCGCTACCTCCGGCTCCGGCGAGGTGAAAGTCACCGGGACGGGCGCGTACATCGACAGCTACAACTCCTCGGTGGGGACCGGCAGCTACGACACGACGAAAGGGGCAGATGCCGTGCTCTCGGTCGTCACGGACCTGACCAACAGCGGCGACCTGACGATGCTCGGTGACCTGCGGTCGGGCGCGACCGTGACGATGGGCGGGAACACCAACATCAGCGGGTCGGTCTACTGGACGGACGCGTACGACCAGAACGGCAACAGCGTGCACATCGATGGCAGTATCGAACAGATCGACGGCATCGCGCCGTACGAACCCATCGACCGCTACGTGCTGCACGTGGTCGATGCCGCGCGAACTGCGAACAACAACACCGAGGCCGGTATCGTGGACGACCGGATTTCCGGGTCGGCGACGCTCGGTGCGGGGACCTACTACCTGCGAAGCATCGATATCGGTCCCGGGAACCGACTGGAACTCGACACGACGGACGGGGACATCGTCGTCGCCGTCGAGGACACGGTCGTCATCGAGGGGAACGGGGGGAACGCCGCGGCGCTCAACGTCTCCGGCGACGGGACGGTGACGATGTTCGTCATCGGGGACCAGCCGGTCGATTTCGAGGTCGGAAAGAACGCCGAGGTCAGCGTTCCGGGCGAACGGGCCACGCAGTTCCGGGTGTACGGTACGCAGGACCTCGACGTCGTCATCCTGAGCAACCAGGGCAAGACGATCCGCTTCGAGGGCGTCATCTACGCGCCAGCGGGCTACACGGGGACGGGGTCGACGACGGTCGGGCAGGCCGAGTTCTTCGGCGCGATCGTCACCGGCCAGCTCGATGTCCCACAGTACGCGGAGATTCACTACGACCTCGGGCTCTCGAACGAACAGTTCCCCCGGGCGCCCTACGTCTCGCGATTGGAGTTCATGCACGTCGCGGTCCACCCGGTCGACGTGACGAACCGCTGATTGCAGCTGAAAAGAGTACCTGCTGAAACTCAGGAGATGTCGCGGCTGGTGTCGATGGTCACGCCACCGTCGAAGTCGAGTTTGATGGCGTCGGTGATGGCCTCGCCCCGTCGAACCTTCGGGACGAACAGCCGGTTCTCGATCGCGTCGCCGTAGACGGCGGTGTCGAGGTCGAACACCACGTCGGCGACGTACTCGGTGGTGCCACGGTGCGCAGGGACCACTGGTCCCTCGATGCAGTGGAGGATGGCGACGCTCCCGGTCTCGTACAGCCGGGCCTGGATGTCGGTCAGGAGCGCGAGCAACTCGCGTTCGTCGTCGGCCTCGAAGGGGTTCATCGTGTCGACGACCAGCACCGATTCGGGCTCCAGTTCGTCGAGGAGGCGACGGAGGTGCGTGAACGGCGAGTAGCGGTCCACGGCCCGAACCGTCGTCTGGGTCGCGTCGGGAATCGCGGCTGCGAGGTCCTCTGAGACCACCGGGGCCGGTCGCTGGGTGGTCAGATAGAGCGTCGGGCGCGTGCCGAGCAGGTGGGCGAGCAGTCGCTCGGACTGGCTCGTGGGCGTCGCCGTGAGGGCGACGATACTGCCGGGCCTGATGCCGCCGTGAAGTCGTTCGTCGAGGCTGCCGATTCCCGTCTCGAAGGTCTGTTGTAACATCGTCTCTCTCCGTCGTGACGCTCGACCTGCCGCCGGGCCACGTGTCGGTCACCCTGCAAGTCACCGACTACCGGGATTGTTATACTGCGGATACCGCCGGTCCGGTACCGCCATCGGCAGGGAAACGCCGAGCGCGACCGTCGGTAGAAACGGGCCGACAGAAGGCGGTTAGGTGCTTGCTGCCGTCTGTCGCGGGTTCTGCATTCCCTCTTTGACACCCTGGTAGACGAGCAGGACGTTCACCGGGTACGCCACCAGGAGGCCGACGGTGAGCGAGAACACCAGCGCGGACCAGAACAGCGGTTCCGTGATGGTCGCCTCACCCGCGAGCCAGACGTCGGTGCCGATGGCCGCGATCTCCATCACGGTGATGGAGGGTGTCTCGGAGTAGAGCGCGTCTTTCATCGCCGTCGCCAGCGACTCACCCTCCTGGACGAGCGGGCCCACGGTGAGCCCGTAGCCGAAGACGTACGCGCAAGCGAACGTGATGGCGATGACCCAGTGGCTCGCCAGCGCGAGCAGTCCGGCGGCGATCGTGATGCCGACGACCTCACCCGCGCCACAGCCGGAGTAGCAGTGGGCCACCGACCGGAAGCCGCGGCGCCACAGCGAGTCCCGCTCGATGGCTGCCCGCCCGGAGTACGCGTACACTGCTAGCCCGAGCGGCCCGGAGTAGAGCACCGTCAGCCCCCACACGAACTTCATCAACGGCGCGATTCCGCTGTTGTTCGCTCGCAGGTCGTACACGAGGACCGCCAGCGACAGCGCCACGAGCCCGGCCCACCCCGCCAGGACCTGCGGGTTCGTCAGCACGGTTCGGAGGGTCTGGTCGAAGGGCATCGCGTCTTGCTACGTCTGCCTGATTTTTGCCGTTTGGGGCTCGTGTGAGTGGCTCGAATCTCGATTCAACTTTCGAATCGAAATTATACGTGCTGGCTCACTTCGGGTTCTGTGGCACAAACCGCATCAATGAGTAGCCCGTACGTCGATGCATGACCAGACGTTCGCCCCTCCAGTTGACGGGGATGTCCTGTGCGAACTGCGCCGGGACCATCGAGGAGACCGTCGGCCGGCTCGACGGCGTCGAGGAGGTCGACGCCAACTACGCCACCGACGAGGGAAGCGTCACCTACGACCCGGAGCGCGTCTCGCTCGCGGCGATATACGCGGCCGTGAACGAGGCGGGCTACGGCGTCGTCGACGAGCGCGTCACCGTCGCCATCACGGACATGTCGTGTGCGAACTGCTCGGAGACGGTCGAGTCCGCGCTCCTCGGCGTGTCGGGTGTCATCGAGGCCGACGCGAACTTCGCGACCGACGAGGCACAGGTCCGATACAACCCCGCCGAGACCTCGCGGGAGGCGCTGTATCGGGCCATCGAGGACGCGGGGTACACGCCCGTCCGTCCCGACGAATCAGGCGAGGAGAGCGACGCGGAGCGTGCGGACACCGCCAGAACGGAGGAGATTCGCCGACAGAAGCGCCTGACGCTGTTCGGTGCGGCACTCGCCACCCCGCTCCTCGCGATGCTCGTCGCCGAACTGTTCGCCCCCGGCCTCCTCCCCGAGACAATTCCGGGGACCAGTCTGCCACTGGGGTGGGTGGCGTTCCTGCTCGCTACGCCCGTCCAGGTCGTGCTTGGCCGCGAGTTCTACGCGAACTCCTACAAGGCCGTCGTGAAGAACCGGACCGCGAACATGGACGTACTCATCGCGCTCGGCTCGTCGACGGCGTACGGCTACTCCGTCGTGGCCCTGCTCGGCGTGCTTCCGACGGCCGGGCTCTACTTCGATACGGCCGCGCTCATCCTCGTGTTCATCACGCTCGGCAACTACCTCGAGGCGCGGTCGAAGGGGCAGGCAGGTGAGGCGCTCCGCTCGCTCCTCGAAATGGAAGCCGAGGAGGCCACCCGCATCGACCCGGACGGGACCGAGGAGACGGTTCCCCTCGAAGCCGTACAGGTCGGCGACCGCCTGAAGGTGCGGCCCGGTGAGAAGATTCCCACGGACGCCGTGGTCGTCGAGGGCGAATCGGCCGTCGACGAGTCGATGGTCACCGGCGAGTCCGTCCCGGTCTCGAAGGAACCGGGTGACGAGGTCGTCGGCTCGACGGTGAACACGAACGGCGTGCTGGTCGTCGAGGCCACGAAGGTCGGCAGCGAGACGGCCATCCAGCAGATCGTCGCGATGGTGAAGGAGGCACAGTCGCGGCAGCCCGAGATTCAGAACCTCGCGGACCGCATCTCGGCGTACTTCGTGCCGGCAGTCATCCTCAACGCTCTGCTGTGGGGAGCCGTCTGGTATCTGTTCCCCGAGGCGCTCGTGGGGTTCGTCGGGAGCCTGCCGTTGTGGGGGCTCGCCGTTGGTGGTCCCGCAGCCGTCGGTGTCGTTGAGTTCGCCGTCCTCGTGTTCGCCTCCGCTGTGCTCATCGCCTGCCCCTGTGCGCTGGGGCTCGCGACGCCCGCGGCGACGATGGTCGGCACCTCCATCGGTGCGCGCAACGGCGTGCTGTTCAAAGGCGGTGACATCCTCGAGCGCGTCCGCGACACGGACACGGTCGTGTTCGACAAGACCGGCACCCTGACCGAGGGCGAGATGACCCTCACGGACGTCCGCCCACTCGGGCCAGCCACGGACGGCGCTGGTCTGACCGAGGTCGAGGAGCTGGACGCCGAGACGCGCCTGCTCGAAGCCGTCGCCACGGCCGAGAACGGCAGCGAACACCCCATCGCCGAGGCCATCGTCGAGGGGGCACGCGACCGTGGTATCGACGTCGGCCAGCCAGACGACTTCGAGAACGTTTCGGGGCGCGGCATCCGCGCGACCGTCGACGGTGGCGAGGTCGTGGTCGGCAAGCCCGACCTGCTCGCGGAGGCGGGCGTAAGCGTCGAGGGTGCCACCGAGGTCGTCGAGTCGCTGGAGGCCGAAGGGAAGACCGTCGTCCTCGCAGCGCTCGACGGGGAGTTGCTCGGGGCGGTCGCGGTCGCCGACGAGGTGAAGCCCTCGGCGAACGAGGCGGTCGCGGCGCTCCACGACCGGGGCGTCGAGACGTACATGATCACCGGCGACAACGAGCGGACCGCCCGTGCCGTCGCCGAGCAGGTCGGCATCCCCGCCGAGAACGTGCGGGCAGGGGTCCTCCCCGAGGACAAAGCCGATGCCGTGGAGTCCATCCAGTCAGAGGGGAAGCGGGCGATGATGGTCGGTGACGGCGTGAACGACGCGCCCGCGCTCGCCGCGGCGTTCGTCGGCGTCGCTATCGGCTCGGGAACGGACGTGGCTATCGAAGCCGCGGACGTGACGCTGATGCGTTCTGACCCGCTGGACGTGGTGAAGGCCATTCGCGTGAGCGAAGCCTCGCTCCGCAAAATCAAGCAGAACCTGTTCTGGGCGCTCGGCTACAACACGGCGATGATTCCGCTCGCCTCGCTGGGCCTGCTCCAGCCAGTGCTGGCTGCTGGGGCGATGGCGTTCTCCAGTGTCTCGGTACTGGCGAACAGCCTGCTGTTCCGGAGCTACACCCCGGACCACGACTATCGGCTGTTCGGCTTCCTGCGGCGATAAATCGGCGAGAAAAACGAGCGGGTCGGTCGTTACCGGTTGCGACCGAGTTCGTCGTGGCTGGTGACCCAGTCGGACGCCGAGATGGCGGAGGCGAGCGAGAGTTCGCCCGCCAGAACAGTCACCGCGGCGATCTCCGCGAACTTGTTCACCTTGCCCGCACCCTTGCAGCCGAGCATCTCGAGACACTCGGACTGGGTGGGGAGCTGCGTGCCGCCGCCGTACGTCGCGACGATGAGCGACGGAATCGTCACGGAGACGTGCAGCGAGTTGTCGTTCAGGAGCGTGGTGTTGACCATCGCGGCCGACGACTCGGCGACGTTCGCCTCGTCCTGCCCGGTCGCGATGAACAGCGATGCCAGCCCGTTCGCGGGGTGTGCACCGTTCGTGTTCGCTCCGGAGAAGAACGAGCCGAGGGTGGCGACCTGCGCGTGGTGGTGGATGGCCTGCGGCTCGACGCCGAGGTGGTGGAGCATCGTCTCCTCGCTGAGGGTGACCTCGGCGGTGACGCGCTTGCCACGGGTCTTCAGGTCGTTGATCTTGGAGGCCTTCTTGTCGGTCGCGAAGTTCCCCTCCAGATAGAAGTTCTCGACGTAGCCGTTGTACTCGCTCAGAATCCAGTTACACGCGGCGAACGTCGCCTTCCCGACCATGTTCTGGCCCGCGGCGTCGCCCGTCCTGAAGTCGAACCGGAGGTGCGCGTGGTTGTTGGTGAGGTGATCCTCGATCTCGACGAGTTCCGCCACCGACGACGTCTCCTCGGCCTTCTCCTTGATGGTGTCGTAGTGCTCGAACACCCAGTCACGGAAGTCACGGGCGTTCCGCGCGTCCTCGAAGACGAACACCGGCGCGCGGTTCATGTTGTCGTCGACGACCGTCGCCTTCGCCCCACCCGAGAGGTTGATGGCCTTCATTCCGCGGGAGTAGGAGGCGACGAGCGTCCCTTCGGTGGTCGCGAGCGGAATCGGGTACTCGCCGTCCGCGTGTTCACCGTTGACCTTCACGGGGCCGGCGAGGCCGATGGGCATCTGGGCGACGCCGACGAAGTTCTCGATGTTCCCCTCGGTCACCTCGGGGTCGATGGAGTACTGGCCGACGTGGTCGAGTTCGGCCCCGGTCTCCTCCTTGACGAACTCGTGGCGGGTCTGGATGGCCTCCTCGGAGTAGTTGTTCTCGTCGTCGCGGGGAATGCCACCGACCATCTCCTCGTCGCGGATGGTGTCGGTGACGTCGAGTGCGAGGTCGCCGAACGGCTCGGCGGTGAACTCGATGAGGATGTTGTGTTCGCCACGCTTGACGGTGATGCCGTCGATGCGGACGATGACCGTCCGCCCGACGGGGAAGTTGATGTACTCGTCCTCAGAAATGTCGTCGAGCTCGAACACCTTCTCGTCGGGTGTGACGAGTCGCACGTCGTCGAGCGCGATACGCTCGCCGTCGACGACGACGCGGGAGACGCCGGTGACCTTGGCGTCCTGCAAGCGGTTCTTGATCTCGAACTGTGCGCCTCCCTCGATGTCCCGCAAGCTCCCGTAGGTGTAGAGCCGCTGCAGGATGCGGTCGGGAATGTCGAGCGACAGAACGCCACCCGAACTGACGAGGTTCGCGTAGATTCGCTTCAGCACGCCGCTGTCTGGTGTCGGAATGACCATCGACTCTCTGTGGAACCGTCCAGCGTGACCCTGATAAGAGTTGTGCGGGCAATAACCTGTAATTAATATGTGGCTTCTTGCCGATTGCACACATGGTCCGTGTCGTTCGCTGACACGGCCTAGAAGCCCGTTCCGGCAATATCTTTCCATACACTCCTCACACATATTCACAGTTCGACATAACCTCTGAGAACTACCGCAAGACAATATTGCTCCAAATACACAATACTTTTCGCGCCTCGTCCGCTAGCGTCGGTACGAATGACGGACCCCGACCAGCGAATCGGCTCCGAGCTGTTCGAGGGCGACCCCGGTTCGCCGCTCGCACATCTCTATCGTGGCGAGATTCATCGGATGAAGCTCTGGCGTGAGCGGCTCGACCGGACGACGAACTGGGCGGTAACGGTGCTCGCGGCGGTCATGACGTGGGCGTTCACGAGCGAGAGCAACCCCCACTACGTCATCCTCGTCGGCGGGGTGATGCTCGGGGTGTTCCTCTGGATCGAGGCCCGGCGATACCGCGGGTACGACATGTGGCGCTCCCGGGTTCGGACGCTTCAGGAGAACGTGTTCGCCGACGCACTCCACCCCGAGTCAGGTATCGAGCACGACCAGTGGCGACAACGACTCGCCGCCGATTACCGCTCACCCGACATGAAGATCACCTACGAAGAGGCGGTCGCACACCGGTTACGCCGAGTGTACCTCCCACTTCTGGGTGTGCTCTTCGCCGCGTGGGCGTTCCGAGTGACTGCGTTCCACGGCGCGACGTGGCCCCAGAGCGCCGCAATCGGCGTCGTTCCGGGCACGGTCGTGACCGGCATCGTCGCGTTCGTCGCGGCGGCCGCGCTGTTCATCGCGTGTCGGCCGCGCCGGTGGCGTGCCAAGGGTGAACTCCACACCGACGAGGTCCGTCACTGGGACGAGGATTGAGAGAAACGAACAATACTTTATTCCTGTAGCCACCGACAGTCGGGTATGGCTCGCAGCATCTCCGCCGACCGGCTCAGAGACGTCATCGACGCGGGCGAGGAGTTCGCGCTGGTGGACACACGCGACGCCGAGAGCTTCGAGGCGTGGCACATCGACGGCGCCATCCAGTACGAGTACAAGCCCGCCCACGAGTTCGACGGTGACGACTTCCGCGCCGAGACTGGGCTCGACGGGGACACCCCCATCGTCACCATCTGTGCGAAGGGCATCTCCTCGGACGACTTCGCCGACGAACTCGAGGCCATCGGCTACGACGACGTTCGCGTCGTCGCGGGCGGGATGGAGGCGTGGTCGGCGGTGTACGACCACGTCGACCTCGACGTCCCCGGCCTCGAAGTCGTGCAGGTCCAGCGGCGCGCGAAGGGCTGTCTCGGCTACATCGTTGGCGACCCATCGAGCGACGTCGCGGCCGCCGTCGACGTCACCCGCCACACCGAGCAGTTCACGGCCTGCGCAGAGGAGCGCGGCTACGACATCGTCCGCGTCTTCGATACCCACGTCCACGCCGACCACATCTCCGGTGGGCGTGAACTCGCCGACCGGCTCGACGTGCCGTACCATCTCGGCGCGAACGCCACGGACCGCGGAGTCAACTGCGAGTACGACGCGCTCGACCGCAACGAGACGGTCCCGGTCGGCAGCGTCGACGTGAAGGCGTTGTTCACCCCCGGCCACACCAGCGAGATGGTGAGCTACCTGTTCGACGACCGCGCGGTCTGTACCGCGGACACGCTGTTCGTCGACGGCGTCGGACGCACAGAACTCCAGTTCGGCGACGCCGAGGCCGCCGAAGGGGCACAGGCGCTCTACGACTCCCTCCATGGGACGCTCCTTGCAGAGCCCGACTCGGTGATGGTCCTTCCGGGACACGCCTCCGGATCGCTCCACGGCGAGGCCGTGACCGCGACCATCGGTGAGGTTCGGCAGGGGTTGTCCGTCCTCCAGCGCGAGCGCGAGGCGTTCGTCTCGTCGCTCACGGACACCCTCCCCGAGAAGCCACCGAACTACGAGACGGTCATCGCCATCAACACCGGCCGCGAGGGCGCGAACGACGACGAGGCGCTCCAGCTCGAACTCGGCCCGAACAACTGCGCGGCGGCCGGCGACGATTAACAGTTAGAGTTCCCCACGCTCGGCCATCTCCCTGACCTCGGCGGCCCGTTCGCGAATCGCCTCCAGTTCCTCGCCACGTTTGTCGTCGAGGTGTGCGTAGACGAGCCCCATCCGGTGATTGCTGCGGAGTGGGTCCTCGTTGCAGTCGAGGAACGCCCAGTAGAGCGCGTTGAACGGGCAGGCCCCCTCGCCCCTGGCTTTGGTGTGGTAGTACGGACAGCCGGAACAGTAGTCGGACATCCGGTTGACGTAGTTCGCGCTCGCGGCGTACGGCTTCGTCGCGAACACGCCTGCCCCGAAGACTCCCATCTCGACGACGTTCGGCGTCGTCACCCCGTGATAGGCGTCGACGTAGCCCGCGTGGAACCACTCGTTCAACTGGGCAGGCTCGACGCCGTACAGCAGCCCGAAGTTCGAGAGGAGCATCAGCCGCTCGATGTGGTGGCTGTAGCCCCGTTTCCGAACGCCGTCGACGACATCCGAGAGGCAAGCCATCTCGGTGTCCCCGGTCCAGTAGAACTCGGGCAGGGACTCGCTCGCCGCCAGTTGATTCGCCGACGCGGGTCGGGCATCGTCTCGCGGTAGACGTGGCGCACGAACTCCCGCCAGCCGATCACCTGACGGACGAACCCTTCGAGGCTGTTCAGGGGGACATCATCGCGCTCGGTCGCCGACTGGATGGCGCGCTCGACGACCTCGGCCGGGTGGAGGAGCCCGACGTTGATGGCGGCCGACAGGAGGCTGTGGTGCATCGCCCACTCGTCGGCAAGCATGGCGTCCTGATATGGACCGAACGCCGCCAGCCGGTCTTCGAGGAATCGATCGAGCGCGTCGAGCGCTTGCTCGCGGGTGACGGGCCAGCAGAAGGGTTCGGGGTCGGCCCAGTCGTGGCCCCCTTCGTCGTACGGGCCGGCGAACTCGTCGCGGACCCACTCGCTCACCGCTCGTGTCAGGTCGTCAGGTTCGTACCGAGGTGGCTCGGGCGGGTCGTAGTCGTCGGGCGGCGTCTCACGGTTCTGGTCGTCGAAGTTCCACTCGACGCCGACGGGCTCGCCGTCGGCCATCAGGTACCCGGTCTCGCGGCGCACGTGCCGGTAGAACGCCTCGTGGCGGTACGGTGGTTCCCGGCCGTCCGCGTAGCTGTTCCACGTCTCGCGGTTACACAGGAACAGAGCGTTCTCCACCACGTCGAGCGTTCCGCCTCGTTCTTCGACGAGGTCGACGAGTCGGTCACCCCCACCATAACTCGCCGATTCCATCACCACGAGATCGTCGCCCGGATGCGCCTCGAAGTGGGCGTCGAACCCCTTGGCGAACGTCTCGCACGTGTGGTAGTCGACGGTCACCCGCGCTCGCGGAGCGCGTCCCGGAACTGTCGCATCGCGGCGAACACGAGCGTCAGTTTGTGGGGGTGGTAGGGGTGGCGACGCGCGAAGCCGTGGGCCTCGACCATGAGCACCCGGTCGGCGTCGGTGACGGGGCCGCACTCGGGGTGGAGCTGGTCGCCGAGGACGAGAACCGTCATGTGCTTGCATCGGTCGCGGCGGGCAAGAAGCCACGCGACCCAGTCGGGGTTGTCGGGGCTGTTGCCTGGCTTCGTTGAACCCCCGTATCGACGCCGAGCCGGACGTTTGGACGCCTTTGCCAGAACCTTTCTTGAGGGGTACGGGGTGGGATAGAGTATCCCATGCAACGAGACGACCTGAGCGATACGACGCGGCGTGCGGTGCTGAAGGCGACGGCCGGTGCCCTCGGCGTGGCCGCAACGGGAACGGCGAGCGCCCACGAGTGGGGTAGTAGCTCGACCACGACCGCCGTCGAGGGGTCGGATGCCGGCGGCGACGACGTCCCCGGCGGCCACGGTGACGCCCGCCCCGTCGGGTATCACGCGCTCGGCAGCGCCGGGCCGGCGACGGACAACCCCGACACAGAGTCGCGGAACCCCCACTACGGCGCGATGACGGAGATTCGGACCCACGGCGACTACGCCTACGTGGGGTTCTTTTCCTCCGACTCGCCGACGCCGGGCCGTGGGATGGCGATTCTCGACATCTCCGACTACAATAGCGCCACGAGCGACGCCGACCTCGACAGCGCGAACCTTTCGGTGGTCTCGTTCCTCCGGAACAACAGCACGGGCACCGCCGTCATGGACCTGAAGGTGAGCGACGACGGCGACTACGTGTTCCTCGGTACCCAGCCGTACACGGCACTGTTCCCGTCACCGACGGCTGACCCGGTGGCCGCCGCCTCCAAGAGCGAGGCGGGCGACCCGACGCCGAACACGGCTGACGACTCCGACACCATCGTCCCCGGCGCGGTCGTCGCGGTCGACGTCTCCGACAAGGCGAACCCCGAGACGGTCGGCGCCATCCAGATCTCGGGCACCGGCGTCCACAACCTGTTCCACCACCGGATCGGCGGCGACGAGTACGTCTTCGCCGTCCACGACCTGAACGACGGCACCGAGGGGATGTACGTGCTCAGGTTCGACCGCTCGTCGGGCCAGCTCGAACTCGTCAACCGGTGGAGCCTCTCGGGAGACACCCGGCAGGGCGAACTCAATCCGGACATGCTCTACATCCACGACGTCGAGGTGCAGGACGACCCGATCACGGGTCGCCCTACCGCGTACCTCGGCTACTGGGGCGCGGGCCTGCAGGTGCTCGACGTCTCGAACCCAGAGGACATCGTCCTGAAGGCGCACTTCGACATGAACGGCACCGGCCGGTGTCACTTCACCAGCCCGGCGCCCGAACTCGTCGAGACCTCCCAGGGGACGAAGCGCCTCGCCGTCGCGAGCCACGAGACGCCCGACGACAGCGCGGACGCAGACGGCACCGGGAACGTCTACCTCGTCGACGCCTCGGGCATCTACGAGGAGGACGCCGAGGCCGGCCTCGCGATCGACACGGAGGGAACGAACGACGCGGGCGTCCCCGAACTCAGGGCAATCGGTAACTGGGAGTGGCAGAAGAAGCAGAGTGCGGGCGGCGAGAATGAAATCTCGTTCGGCAACTTCGAGCTCTCGCCGCACAACTCCGACGTCGTCGTCGACGACGCCGGCGACGTCTGGGTCCACCAGGCACACTACCACGGCGGCGTCCGGTTCCTGAGACTCGTTGACGAGGACGAGGGGTTCTCGCTGGAGGAACAGGGCTTCTCGCGACCGAAGTACAGCACCCCGGAGGAGTCCCGGATGGAGGGGCTCTCCTCCGTCGTTCCCAACTGCTGGGCGGCCGTCGAGTCGAACGGCATCACCTTCGCCTCGGACATCAACCAGGGCGTCCACGCCATCAAGGCGGACGACATCTCGGTCGGCGGCGCGCCGCCGACCGCGGACGTGGGCGTCAGCGACGACGGCTCGCTGTTCACCGCCGGGCAGACTGACATGGTCGACCTGAGCGTGTTCCCCGGCCGGTACGACAGCTTGTACGTCCGTGACCGCCTCCCGACGTCGTGGGGCGTCGTCGGTGGCGACGACCACTCGACGTACGAGGCCGGTGGCTCCCTGTTCGTCGAGGCCGCTGACACCGCAGGCATCGGTGACGGCTTCACCTACTTCGCGGAGGCACCCGCCAGTTCAGGCTCCTTCACGTTCGGCCCGGTCGAGGTCAGTCCCGACGGCGAGACCTGGCACGCGGTGCCCGGCACCATCCGCTCCAACGTCGTCCTCGGACAGAGCACCAGCCTCGGGACGGCCGCCGGTGCCGCCGGGATCGCCGCCCACCAGCGCGACCGCATCGTGGACTCGGTCGGCGACGTGCTCGGTCGCGACGAGTAGCGCGACCGGTCCGCTGCGCCGGTCGACCCCCGGTTATACGACATCTGTTAACATCCACCTCTCTGACCTTTTTCCCCGTTCCACCCCTACGTTAGCCTGCATGAACGACTCCGAGTTCAGTCGTCGACGGTTCCTCGCAGCGACCGGGTCGACAGCCCTCCTCGCCGGCCTCGCCGGCTGTTCCGGCGGTGGCGGCGGTGACGGTGGTGACGGTGGTGGCGGTGACGGCGGTGACGGTGGCGACTCCGAACCGACGGAGTCCCCGACGGAATCGTCGGGCGGCGACTACACGGAGGCGGAACAGCGCGTGGTCGACTACCTCGAAGCCGACCCCGCGGACGGCACGTTCGACGGTGAGTTCGTCGACGCGACCGGGCAGGACGAGATCTCGGTGACGGTCGGCTCGCAGGGCAACGGCGGCGCGTTCGCGTACGATCCCGTCGCGTTCAAGATTTCGGCGGGCACCACCGTCTCGTGGGAGTGGTCCGGCGAGGGTGGCGGTCACAACGTCGCGTCCGACGAGCCCAGCGACTTCGACTTCACCAGCGGCGACCCGAAGCAGACTGGTGACCCGTACACGCAGTCGTTCGACAACACGGGCGTCGGGCTCTACTTCTGTGAGCCCCACCGCTCGCTCGGCATGAAGGGCGGGTTCGTCGTCGTCGAATAATCTGGCCGGGAACGCGACCTTTTTGCCGGGAACTGGCCTACTGAGCCCGTGCAGAACGTTACGGAGGAGACCAGCAACCCGTTCGGGATGCGTGTCGGGGGGTCGGCGGTGTACGGCTACGGCGACGCCAACGCCGACTTCCACGTTATCGGCGAGTCGCCGTACGCACACGGTGGCGCCGCAACCGGCATCCCGTTCACCGATTCGCTCGAAGGGGAGCGACTGCAGGCGGTGCTCCACGACGCGGGCCTCCTCGACGACCCGTACAGCGATGAACCTGCGGTCGAGAACCTGTTTCTCTCGTACGCCCACCCTGGAGTCACCGATGGGCCGCCCACGGCTGCCGAGTTCGCGGACGCCGAGCGGTTCCTCGACGCCGAACTGCGCGCCATCAACGCCCACATTCTCTTGCCCGTGGGCGACCGCGCACTCCGCTACTGTCTGGACGAACACACGTCGCTCGCAGCGAAACTCCCGGCCGACGCGCGCGAACTCCACGCCCGACAGCTCCGGGGGCGCGGGTTCATGGTCGTCCCTGTCGCCGACCCTGCGGAGTGGGAGGACGGCGACCACGAGCGGCTCCTGGCGTCGCTCCGGTCGATACTCGATTCGGATTACCGGCAGACGAAAGGCGTCGCGACGACGGTCGGCTAGGTTCGGTCGACGAACTCGACGACGTGGTCGGCGATCTCCTCGCCGGCGTCCTCCTGCAGGAAATGCATCGCGCCCTCGATCCAGACGTCCGGCTGCTCGCTCGCGGTCGGAATCAGCTCGCGCAGTGGGTCGCGGTTGCCGCTCGTGATCGGGTCGGAGTCCGCGAACAGCACGAACGCTGGCTTCTCCCACTCTTTCAGCCGCTTGGCGGCGGCCTGTGTCATCTCGGCGCCGTCACCGCCGCCCTTCCGTGGGACCATGTCGGGCCATGCTCGCGCACCGGCTTTCGATTCTTCCGTGTGGAACGGTGCCTCGTACGCAGCGAGTTCGGCGTCGGAGAGGTCCGTCGCGGTTGCGTTCTGGATGAGCATGCCGATGGGGAGTTCCTCGACTCCCTCGACGAACTCGCGGAACTGCTCCCACTCGGGAGGCATCTCCTGGGTTCCCTGTGGGACCCCGGTGTTCATCGGAACGAGCCGGGCGAACCGCTCGGGTCGGTGGGCTGCGAGTGTTAGCCCGAGGATACCGCCCCAGTCCTGGCAGACGAGCGTAATGTCGGTGAGGTCGAGTTCGTCCACGAACTGCTCGAACGAGTCGTAATGGAGGTCGAAGGAGTAGGCGTCGCGGTCGGTGTACTTGTCCGACCGGCCGAAGCCGAGCGCGTCGGGGACGACCACCCGACCACGGTCGGTGAGCCGGTCTATCAGCTTCCGGTAGAGGAAGCCCCAGGTCGGTTCGCCGTGCAGCAGGAGGAAGGTTTCCTCGCCGTCGCCAGCTACGTCCACGTACGCCATCTCTGCACCGTCGTCGGTCACCTCGACAGTCTCGTGGGGGTAGTCGTAGTCGGGCACGTCGTCGAACCGTTCCTCGGGGGTACTGACGAGGCTCATGGTGGCGAGGCGCCCGCCCGACTGAAAGTTGTTTCCCCAGTGTGGCCGAGAAGTTAACGTTGTTATCCGTTCAGGCTGTCTCGCAAGAGGCGTTCGACGGGCCGAGCGCGACCATCTGGAGGTCGTTCGCCCGGCACTGCTGGACGGCGCGGACTCGTACACCTCGTCGGGGACGAGCTCTGCTTCGTCGGGCAGCATGTAGAGCGTCCTGTCGGAATCGTTGTCGTCGGAGTCACAGTACTGGATGCTGTAGGTGACGTAGGTCTGGAGCGCCGACTCGCTGGCGTGACAGCTCGCGTTGCGCGTTTCGGTCCCCTCGACCATCAGCGTGAACGGCGCGTTGCGCCGAACGGTACCGTCGAGCTGGGCGCGTCCCCCACGCTTGCCGCTCTCCGTGGCGTCGACTGCAACCTGCCCCGCGGCGCTCCCGGTCGCTGCGCCGGCAGTGACGGCCGCGCCGGCCGCGACTGCAGTGGTTCGAAGCACGCTACGTCGGCTGACTGTCGATTTCGAGTGGTCGGTGTCGTCCATGGGTTGCGTACCCGGTGTAGGGCAGAGTACCATCCACTCGCACGCCCGGCAATCGTTTCACCGGAAATTCTGATATTTTAAGCTCACTTCGCGGTGGCTCAGGGGTAGGGATGGAGCCGCTCGCGCGGGCGACACGCTCATTATCGCCCCGGGCTTCACGGGAGGATAGATGGACGTTCCCTCGCTCCCGTTCGAGATGAAGCAGGTGCAACTCGGCAACCAGGCGTTCGAAGGCCAGAACAACTGTTACGTCCTCGGGACGGAACCGGATGCGAGCCTCACGCTCGTCGACACCGGCATCTCAGACGCTGCGACCCGCGACCAGCTCGAATCGGAGCTGTCGGCCCACGGTATCGCGTTCGAGGACGTCGAGCGCATCCTGCTGACCCACTGGCACCCGGACCACACCGGGCTCGCCGGTGAGATCCAGGCAGCGTCGGGCTGTTCGGTCCACGCGCACGCGGCGGACGCCGGCCTCATCGAACAGCGTCCCGAGGATCTGGAGGCGATGAACGATCGGATGCAGCGGCGAATCGCCGAGTGGGGGATGCCGACGGCCAAACAGGAGGAGTTGCTCGCCATCGTCCTCGCGGACGAGGGAGAGGGTGAGCCGTCCGAGGTAACGCCGTTCGAGGCTGGCGACCGGTTCGACGTCGGGAGCGTCGAACTCGAAGCTGTCCACCTGCCCGGGCACACCGAGGGGCTCTCCGGCTTCGCGTTCGACGGGCGTCGTGGCGAGGAACTGTTCTCCGGCGACGCGCTCCTCCCCTACTACACCCCGAACGTTGGCGGGGCGGACACCCGTGTCGAGCGGGCGCTCGCGAAGTATCTGGACACGCTCGAAGGCATCGTCGACCGCGGCTACGAGCGGGCGTGGCCCGGCCACCGAGGGGCTATCGTCGACCCCACGGGTCGTGCAGCCGACATCGTCGACCACCACCGCGAGCGAACCGAACGCGTCGTCAACGTGCTCGCCGACCACGGCCCCGCAGACCCGTGGACCGTCAGCGCTCACCTGTTCGGCGACCTCCACTCTATCCACGTCCTGCACGGTCCCGGCGAGGCACACGCGCACCTCGACCACCTTCTGGAGGCAGGCGTCGTCGCGCGCTCGGGCACCGAGTACGAACTCGTCGACGCCGACGCTGACCTCGATGCGCTGTTTCCCGACCTCTCCGGGCGCATCCGGCCGAGCTACTACCCGGTTCACTGAAGGTACATGACCGCGGTTCCGGAGTGCGCCTCTCCGAAGTGAGGTGACGAATAGCCGAGAGATACATATCCTTTCGTGGCAAATATTACCACGGATGAGTCTCCCGTACAGTCGCGCCACCACCCCATCCGACCAGCCGACACTTCCCGTTCTGCTGGAGCTGGTTTCGGCACTCGTGAACGACGACCCGCTGACGGTTTCGACCCGTCTTCGCGACGCCTACGGCTACCAGGTCCGGATTCCACCGTTACACCCCGCGCTGGACTCCGAAGTGTACCTGCTGTCGCACCCAGACGACGTCCAGTTCGTGCTCCAGTCGCATCCCTCGAAGTTCAGAGCCCTCGACGTCCCGGGCTCCCGTGACTTCGGCCGCGTCATCACGAACAGCATCGTCAGCCTCAGCGAACACAGCGAGGAGGGGTCCTGGGTCGAGCGCCTTCGACTGGTCCATCCGGAGTTCGCCGAGCGAGCTATCGAGGCGCACGTTCCGGAACTGGCGGAGACCACGCTCGCGACGCTCGCAGAGTTCACCCAGGGCCCCGAGCGGCTCGTCGCCGCCGACGCCGCGAACGTCCCCGAAGGTGCGCAGGTGTGGACACCCGGCGTGGACGGCGTGAACCTGTTGCCGGCGATGCGGCGACTCACCCTTCGCCAGCTCGGCGTCTCGCTGTTCGGCACGGACATGCGCGCTCACGAGGTGGAAATCATCGACGCCGTCGACACCCTCCGACGGCAGTTCAAGCGCCGACAGCTCCGTATCGTGACGAGCTACGTCACCCGGTACCTCCCGGCCGAACTTCACCTCCCCGGCTGGCTGCAGGGGCCGCTCGGTGCGGACCCGTACGTCGAACTCGGCAACCGACACGAACGCCGCACCGACGCGGCAATCGAGACGCTGGTGGCCGCGGCCGACGCCGTCGTCGCCCGCCGCGAGCAGACGCCGCTGGTGTTCGACGACGCGCTCGCGGCGTGGCTCCGACGCCGCGACCCGGTCACCGGCGAGCGACTCTCCCCCGACGTGCTCCGACAGGAGGTGCTCGGCCTGCTCATCGCGGGCCACGCCACGACGAGCGCAGCGCTCACGTGGGCGTTCTACCTGCTCGCGGCCCACCCGGAGGTCCAGGAACGCATCCACGAGGAGGCACGTGCGACGACCTTGCTGGCCGACTACGAGACGGTCCGCGGGTGGGACGACGACGAAGGGACGCCGGACGATGTCGACGGTCGGACGTTCCTCGACTCGTTGCCCTACACGCGGCAGGTGTGGCAGGAGACGCTCCGGCTGTACCCCGCGCTCCCCATATTCGGTCGCACGGTCAACGAGACGGTGACGGTCGGTGACGTGACGCTCGACGAGGGGACGCACGTCCTCCTGAGCCCCTTCATCACCCACCGTGACGAGGAGTTCTGGGACGACCCCGAGACGTTCGACCCCGACCGGTTCTGGCCCGAACGCCACGCCCGCCGCCCGGCGTTCGCATACTTCCCGTTCTCGGGTGGCAGACACGCCTGTCTCGGCGAGTCCATCGCCACCACGGAGGCGCTCGTCGTCCTCGCGACGACGCTCGCGACCCACCGCATCGAGTTCGTCGGCACGGACGGCCCACACGAGTCACCCGAGGTGGGCGTCGACTCGGCCATCAACCTCCAGCCCGACCGCGACATCGCGGTCCGGTTCGTCCCCCGCGGGTGACAGGCCAGCACAGCCCACCCGAAAACACTTGCCCGAGAGTCGAGTGCCCCGGCCATGGACGCGCAGATCGCTGCGGCGCTCGACGCCGGCTTTCCCGACCGGGCCGTGGCGCGCGTAACCGACGCAGGGCCATCGTGGAACGAGGCGAACCGAACGGTGGGCGTCGAGTTCGAGGACGGCGAGCGCATCTACCTGAAGACGGCGAGCGACGGTGACGGGAGCCGCGTCGCCCGCGAACGAGCGGTCATCGACTACGTCGCCGCGCACACCCCCGTTCCGGTCCCGGACATTGTCGCTGCCGATGCCTCGGCCGTCGTGCCGTACCTCGCGACGGCACCCGTCGACGGCCCCGGGATGCTCGAACTGTGGAGCGACGCCGACAAAGCGGGAAAGGAGACGCTCGCTCGCGACGTCGGGCAGGCGCTCGCGCGCCTCCACACGGCCCGATTCGACGCACCCGGGCACGTCCTCGGTGGTGGCACCGACGGACTCGACCTCGATATCGCTCCGTGGACCGAGGTGCTCGTCGACACCGTCGAACTGATGCGCGAACTCGCGTACTCCGACCGGTTCGACCACCACTTCGACCGCGTCATCGAGGCGGTGCGTGCGAACCGCGACTGCCTCGACGACACGCCAGCCGCACTCCTCCACGGGGACCCCGCACAGCCCAACTGCTTCGTCGTCGACGACCGCACCGGCTTCCTCGACTGGGAGGTCGCCCACGTCGGCGACCCAGCTCGCGACCTCTATCGCGCTCGTGACCAGCAGTTCACACCGGTTCGCGGTGACGCGTCCAAGCCGCTCGTGGATGCACTCTACGAGGGCTACCGTCGTGTGGCGGGCGGGCTTCCCGATGGCTACGACGAACGCGCACCCATCTACGATGCCGTCCGACTGCTCGGCGTCTCGGGCCACTTCGGACAGACCGTCGAGTTCTACGACGAGGACCCCGCCGAGTTCGCAGACTGGCTCGAAGCGGAGATGGACCGGCGGCTGGCGCGTGTTTCCTAGTCGGGAAAACGGACGTGGCGGGAGTGTCGTGAGCGGAGCGAACGACACGTCGACCGGCGAGCGGAGCGAAGTCGGTCGGGACTGAGCGAAGCCGAAGGCTTCGCGAGGTACGCCACGGACGCGAGTGAGGAGCGACGCGACGAACGAGCGGACGTGGCGGGATTCTCACCACGGTCGCTCACGGCGTTCGCTCTCTGGTTCGAATCCCTTGGTGTCGGTTTCACGCCTCGCTGTCGCTCGGCGGAAAACGGACGTGGCGGGACTGAGCGAAGCCGAAGGCTTCGCGAGGTACGTCACGGACGCGAGTGAGGAGCGACGCGACGAACGAGCGGACGTGGCGGGATTCGAACCCGCGCTCTAGGGGTTAGGAACCCCTCGCCCTGGTCCACTAGGCCACACGTCCCTGTCGTGAGGACCCCCGGACACGAAAAAACCGTTGCGGAGCGCTACCGCTGGTGACGTAGCGGTCGAAAGAACGGAATGAGTTAGTTCTCCGTCTTCTCCTCTTCGACGTCGTCGGACGTCGACTCCTCGGTCGAGGACGTGGAGGAGGTGGCGGTGGGCTCCGTCTCCGTCTCGGTCTTCGTTTTGCCCTGTCGCATCTCGTTGAGTTCCTGTTCGACCTCCTCGCGGCCCTTCTGGAACTCACCCATCGCCTCACCCGTCGAGCGGGCGAGCTTCGGAATCTTGTTCGCGCCGAACAGCAGGACGGCGATGAGCAGGATGACCAGCAGCTCGGGGCCACCGGGAATGCCGAGCTGTGCTGGGGTCAGTAGTTCGAGCATCTCTGTTCGTGGATTACTCTCTCCCGATTATAGGCTTTTTCCTAGAAAGAGGCGGTGCGTGGTGTCGACTACTCGGCGTCGACGGCCCGGTCGGCGTCTCGACGCTCCGACTTCCCGCCGCGCATCTCTTCGAGCTCCTGTTCGACCTCTTCGCGACCCTTCTTGAACTCGCCGAGCGCCTCCCCCGACGATCGTGCCAGCTTCGGGATCTTGTTCGCGCCGAACAGCAGGACTGCGACGGCGAGAATGATGAGCAGCTCGGGGCCGCCCGGGATTCCGAGCTGTGCTGGGGTCAGTAGTTCGAGCATCTGTACCTGTCGATTTGGGAGGGTAGTTGTAGGTCTTTCCCTGGGTCGGAGAGGTGGTTGTAGGTCTTTCCCTCATTTCAGCACGCGACCCCTCCGCGGCGTTTCCGCTACGCCAACCCTCTTGATCGCGGCTCCAAACAGCCAGATATGGTAGACGTAGGCGACGACGCCCCCGAGTTCACAGCACCGCTCGCGACCGGCGACCTCGAGGAGTTCACGCTCTCCGAGCGACTCGACGACGGCCCGGTCGTGCTCGCGTTCTTCCCCGGCGCGTTCACGAGCGTCTGCACCGGCGAGATGCGGACGTTCCGCGACCGGTTCGACAACTTCACCGGCGAGGCGACGCTGTACGCCGTCTCCACCGACTCGCCGTTCTCGCTCAACGAGTTCCGCGCACAGAACGACCTCCCCTTCGACCTCATCAGCGACGTCTCGGGTGAGGTGACCCAGGCGTACGGCGTCTCGCTCGACCTCGCGACACTCGGCGTCCCGGGCGTCGACGAGGGCGACGTCGCCATCGCCGAGCGCGCGGTGTTCGTCGTGGACACCGACGGACAGGTCACCTATGCGTGGGTCGGCGACAATCCCGGTGTCGAACCCGACTACGAGGAAGTCGAGTCCGCCGCGACCGAAGCGTAACCCAGCCCGAATTCTTTTCGCCTCACGGCCCGTCGACTGAAGTATGAGCGACGTCGAAACCGGTGGCAGAGAGTACGATCCTGCCGCGAGCCACGCCTTCCCCGACGAGCGCGTCAACGAGATTCTCGCCTTCCTCGAGACCGACGAGGAGGTGCAGACGTACCTCGACGCCCAGAACGTCAACCCGGTCAAGCGAAAGGGGTACAACGACCACGGCAGCAAACACATCGACATCGTCCGGAACCGCGCGCTCTGTCTGTACGACCTGCTCAAGCGCGGCGGTGTCGAATTCAACGGCGCGGCCGACCAGGGGCTCGACGAGGCCGACGAGGCGGTCATCATCGCGCTCGCCGCCACGCTCCACGACATCGGCCACGTCGTTCATCGCGACGACCACCCGTACTACTCGATTCCCCTCGCCGCGGACATCCTCGACCGCATCCTGCCCGAGTTCTACGATCTGGGCGACACCGTCCGCATGAAGGGAGAGGTGCTCCACGCCATCCTCTGTCACCACACCGAGGAGGACCCGCTGACGACCGAGGCCGGCGTCGTCCGCGTCGCCGATGCCCTCGACATGGAGCGGGGGCGTTCGCGCATCCCCTACCAGCGCGGCGGCCGCGGTATCAACACGCTCTCGTCGCAGGCCATCAAGACGGTGTCGCTGATGCCCGGAGACGGTCGCCCCGTCCTCGTCGAGATCGAGATGAGCGACGCTGCCGGCGTCTATCAGGTCGACGAGCTACTGAAGGCGAAACTGGTTGACTCCGGGCTCGAGGAGGCCATCCGTATCGTCGCCATCAACACGCACAACGACGACGAGCGGCTGGTCGAGCGAATCGAACTCTAGGGCTACGGCGAGAGGAAGCCCGAGCCGCGGAGGTCGACGCTGTCCCCCTCGACGAGCGCTTCCGCGTCGAAGATGGCGCGGATGGTGTTCGTCTCCTTGTCGTCGTGCATCGCCGGATGGAGCGCGAACAGGCCGAACAGCTCCGCCGAGCGGATGCGCGAGGTGAACACGTGCAGGAAGCGGAACACGGTCTGGAGCTGGCCGTACATCAACAGCGTCGAGATCGACAGCAGTCCGACCCGGACACGCTGAGCGTAGCCGAGCTTCTCGAAGCGTTCGAGATGCTTCGCGAACTCGAGACTCATCCCCGTCAGGTCGCCGGGGGAGGAGAGCTGACTGACGCGGACACCGTCGATCTCCTCTGGGCCCTTCTCGTTCGTCACGTCGACCACGCCGAGCCGTTCGGGTGCGAACCCCTTGCGGCCACGGAGGGTCTCGACGACGGTCTGTGCCGAGGTGTCGGCCGTGATGAGGATGACTGCTTCCCCGGCTTCGAGGCCCTCTGCGGCGGCGTCGAGCAGCTGCTCGCGGACCGGCTGTGCGTCGCCCGACAACAGGAGACTCGCTCCGTCGTCGAAGCTCAGCCCGCTGTCGAGAGTGGATGTGGTGTAGCTCACTCGGAATCCCCGCTCTCGGCTCCGTCCTGTAGTTCACGAACCATCGCGACGAACTCCCCGTTTCCCATCTCGGGCATCGAGGTGTCCAGTTCCTCCCGGAGCTCCGTCATCCGGGTCTGCAGCTGCTGGTACTCCTCGCTCCGCTGGAGCTCCGACCGCGATTTCGTCGTTTCGAGGAGTGCGCGTTTCGACGCAAGCGAGTACAGTTCGCGTTCCATCTCGGCGAACGACCCTCTGGCGAGCAGTCGCTCGACCGTCTCCAGCAGCTGGTCTTTGCTGACGGGCTTCGTCAGGTAGTCGTCGAACCCCATCTCGAGGATGTCGAAGTCCGGTTCGACCGCCGTCACCATCGCGACGCGACACTGGACCGACCGTACCCTGATGGCTGCGAGCACCTCTTCGCCGGCCATCCCTGGCATCAGGCGGTCGAGAAGGGCCACGTCGACGCTGTCGCTGAGCTGTTCGAGCGCCTCTTCCCCACCGTTCGCCGTCAACACGGTGTATGTATCAGACAGCCAATGAGTGTAGATGTCGACGAGCGCTGGCTCGTCTTCGACCACCAGAACCGTCGCTTGCTCCTCACCCATGTCTCTCTGTGAGGGGATTGAGCCGGGCCCTATTGAATGCGTGGGCTTGAGGTCTGTCGTTCATATCTTTGCGTTGGTATGTGTGGTTGATCGACTACAGCGAGGCTGTCGTCGAGTTGGTTCGACCCGAGCGGTCCTCGACGATGAGCTTCACCTCACTCGGTGTCGGTCTGTTCGGACTGGTGCTGGTCCCGTCGTCGAGCCACGGGCCGACCCAGCGGCTGTCCACGACTGCCTGCCCGTCGCCGTCGAACCGACGGCTAGTGATGAGGTCGCCGGTCGAGTCGAGGATCTGGATTTCGACGAAGGCAACGCCGGACTCCGACGAGCTGTCATCGTCCGAGACATTGAAATCGACGATGGGTTGTTGAATCGTTCGAGTGGTTGTGCATGATAACACTGTGTCCGAAAGGACCGGTGCATCCACCTCACCGAACGAATCACAGGTCTGCGTTTCGTCGACATCAACGGTGAAACCATCAACCGTGGGGTCGTTCGCGTCGAGCGGTCCTTTCGTCGACACCGTCACCTTCTCCAGTGGCGCTGTCGGCGTCCCGGACCCGTCGAAGTCCCGCTGGAAGGTGACCAGGTTCCCCGACGACGGCTGGTACGACGCTCGGCCGTTCGGCCCTGTCGTCACCGTCTCCGAGGTGGCCTCGATGTCGACTGCTACGCCACTGACGGGGTTGTTGAACGAGTCGCGGACCTCGATGGTGGCGACGGTCGGGTCGTCGTCGTCCACCGGGACGATGTATCGGGCCTCGGGGTCGCCGCCCGTGCCGAACCCGACTTTCCCCAGCCGAAGCGTGTACTCCTCGTTCGGTTTCAGCGTGATTGTGAGGGTGTTGGGGTCGGTACTGGTGTCGTAACTCGCGGCGGTCACGAACCCGTTGCCTGAGACGGTGTTACCGTCCAGCCCGTTAGCGTTGGTCGCGTACTCGTCCGCGAGGATTTCCTGCCACTGCGACTTGGGGAGGCGTGTCGGGATCTCGATGGTCACCGGGCTACCATCGTCTTCGATGGTGTACTCGCGTGCTGGCGCCGAGAGAGCCTTGGCCGAGACGGTGTTCGCTTCGACCCCGCTCGACTCGTACTCGCCACCGATGGCAACGAGGGAGATCTCACGGCCGTCGATGAAGGTACTCTCCTTGACGAGCGCTTCGTCGTCGAACGCCTCGTAGTAGACACCCGCTTCCCGGACGCGGGTGGACGTGCCTTCGAGCTCGTTGTAGTTGACGGTGTAGTTCAGCGCGCGGGTCGAGAGCTGCGGGTCGGTCGCGAGGTAGTTGCCGAGGTTGCCGTCGGCGTCGGCGTTCGAGAGCTGCATCGTCGCCGCCTCGCTGGTCTGCAACCGCCCGGTTGCAGCTGGTGGGTTGTAGAACAGCAGCCGCGGCGGGTAGTCGACGCCGAGCCGGACCGTCGATTCCTGCGTTCGGCCGCTGTCGACGGCCTCCGACATCGCGACGCGCAGGTTCGCCATGTCGTTCGTGACCGCGTTGCTGTGTTCGAACTCAACTTCCTCGTTCGCGTTCGGAACGGCCTGTACCTGGAGTAGCGAGATGAGCGCGATCACCAGCCCGAAGACGAGGATCGAGCCGATGACCTCGCTCACACCGCGCGTGTCGGTTGGGAGTGGGTTGCGAGACATGTTATATGAACAGGAAGACGGCGAGCGTCAGCCCCACCAGCACGAGGCTGTACTTCAGCCCGGCGAGCACGTCGTTGTCGGCGAGCTTGCCGGCGAGCAGTCCACTGCCGATCCCCTGGATGAGCGCCGAGTGGAAGAACACGGTCTGGTAGGCGTCGACGGGCACCTGTGTGATGTCGACGACGTCCGCGTTCGCCGTGGCAGCGGCTTCACTCGACAGTTCCCCGATGGGGCCCAGATACGAGGTGTCGAGCAGCACGATGACCCCCAGATACACCAGGAACCCCATGATGACGATGGCGGTGTACGCCTGCATCTCCTTCTGCCGCTTCGTCTCGATCTGGTAGCGGTTGCGGGTGTCCTCCGCGGCGATGGAGATGATCTTCGCGAGGTCCGACGACGAGCGCGACCCCTTCGCGATGAGGTTCATCGTCCGCGTGACCTGCGGCACTTCCAGCCGGTTCGCGAAGGAGAGCAGCGCGCGCTGGACGTCGTAGTTCCACTCGATGTCGTTACGGACCTTCCGCAGTTCGTCGGCCATCAGGCCCTCTGACCACCGGGAGACGAGGTCGAACGACTCCGTGAGCGAGATGCCCATCTGATTTGCGCTCGACAGGATGTTGAGCGTGTCGGGGAACCGCCGGGCGATGCGCTGGTGGCGGCGCCGCTGGCTCTCGTAGAACACCGTGAGCGGTACCATCGTCACGAGAAACGGGACGACGAAGTAGCCGATGGTCGCCTGGACGGGGTTCGCCGTGACCGCTGCGTACGTCGTGGGGACGCTGCCGGTCGCCACGAGCGCACCGACGGCGACCGCGGCGAGCGGGACCGTCAGGAGCAGCGACAGCAGCGGGTTCCGGTTCCGGATGTGACTGATGGGATTCGAGACGGTCTCCCACATCTCGTTGCGGCGCTTGCGTTCCTCGTACGTCGCGTACCTCGGATGGTCGCGGACCGGCTCAGGGGGCTGTTCGTCGTCGTCGTCGCGGTCGCCCTCGATCTCCACCTCGCCGGAGTTCTGGGCGTAGGGTTTCGAGAGGAAGTCGATGACGACGAGGAACGCCCCCATCGCCAGCGGCATCACGACGTAGACGATGAGGTACGTCGGGACGAGCGACTCCCCGCCGAGCAGGCTGATGACCATCAGCGTCACGATGAGGAACAGCGGCGCGGCGACGAACATGACGACGAACACCTCCGAGAGCACCGAGAGCGTGTCGAGGAACTCGTCCTGCTTCTGGCGTGCCTCGTCCATGTAGGAGTTCGCCTCGCCTTCGAGGAACTGCGAGAAGTCGCTCCCGGAGTCGAGCACGGAGAGCGTGTCGTCGAGGAACTGTTCGAGGTTGTCGGAGGGGGTGAGGTTCCGGGCGTCGCGAATCGCCGTGAAGAGGTCGTTGCCGAACAGCTCCACGTCGCGGACGATCATGTCGAACTCGTTTGCCACCTCGCCGTAGACGCCCTCCGAGTGTGCCAGTTCGCGGAACACCTCGAACGTGTTCATCCCGCCGTGGCTGAGTGCGTACATGTAGACGATGGCGTGGGGGAGCTGGATGTCGATGGCGTTCTCGCGGCTGTTGACGACGTTCCGCGGGTAGTAGTAGCGCCCGAGGAACGTGGTGGCGGCGAACACGGCGACGAGCAGGAGCGTCACCGAGACGAACAGCGCGTACGTGGTGGTCTGGGTATCGAGGCCGGCGAGCGTGGCCACCTGTTCGACGACATCGAACGCGAGCAACTGCGCCACGAGTCCCATCCCGACGAGCAGCCCGACGACGCCTGCCAAAAGCGCGTATCGTGCCGACCGCGCGAGGTAGATGTCGTACGTCTCGCCGAACCGTGCCTGATTGAGCCAGCGCTGGATATCGCGGAACGACTCCGGATGTGTCATGAAGTACGTCCGGAGGTAGCCGTGCTGGTCGCGCAGCCGCTTGCGCTCTTCCCGTGAGAGCTCACGGCGCTCGGGGAAGTACTGCTCCAGTTCGTACTCCGGGACGGGTGCCGCGTCGTCGATGTTCGGTTGACTCATTCGTCGAGGTCGGCGGGGCTGAGCGTCCCCGCCTCGATCTGTGTCATCAGTTTCTCCTGGTCGGTGCCGAACGCGTGGATGGCGTTAGTCACCTCACGGTAGCCGGAGATGTCGTTCTCGACGAGATACTGGAGGAACTCCTCGCGTTTTCGCAACTCCTGTGCGAGCCGCTTTGTCGACCAGCCGCGGTCCTCGGCGATGTCCTGGAGCACCTGCGAGTTGTTCACCTTCTGGTGGTGGTCGGCGTCGGCGTCGCGCCGGAACACGTCGATGGCCCGCACCGTCTCGCCGGCGTTGTCGCCCGACCTGATCTCCGTGACGCCGTGGTTCCGACGGACGCGGTCGCCGTCGAGGAACGTCTGTTTCTGGATGGAGATGATGTCGAGGTCGAGAATCATCTGTGTCGGGACGGAAAGCGGGTCGTTCTCGAGGCGGTTGAGCACCCCCTCGACGCTCTCGGCGTGGATGGTCGTGTACGCGGTGTGGCCCGTGCCGATGGCCTGGAAGAACGTGAACGCGACGTTCTGTTCGGTCCGAATCTCACCCACGAGGAGGTACTCGGGACGCTGGCGGAGCGCGGCCTGCAAGAGTTCGTACATCGACACTTCGCCACGGCCCTCCGCGGTGATGGAGTCGCGCGTCAGGCTCTGAATCCAGTTGTCGTGCGGGAGCGTGATCTCCCGGGTGTCCTCGATGGAGACCACCTTCGAGTCCTCGGGGATGAACATGGAGACGGCGTTCATCGAGGTCGTCTTCCCCGAGCCGGTCCCGCCCGCGAAGATGAGCGACCGGTTCGACTCGATGGCGAGCCAGAAGTAGGCCATCTGTTCGACGGAGAACGTGCCGTGTTGGACGAGGTCGACCGGCGTGAACGGCACGTTCGCGAACTTCCGGATGGTGAAGTTCGACCCGCGCGTGGAGACGTCGGACCCGAACGTCAACTGCACCCGCGAGCCGCCGGGAAGGGTGCCGTCCATCAGCGGCTCCGACACTGAAATCTGTTCGCCCGCACGCTGGGCGAGTCGGAGGGCGAAGGACGACAGCTGCTGGCTGTCGAACCGGATGTTCGTCGGCAAATCGCGGTGTTCGAAGTGGTAGACGTACACCGGGATGTCGACGCCGTCACACGAGACGTCCTCGATGTTCGGGTCGCGCATGATGGGGTCGATGGGACCGAGGTGGACGAAGTCCCGCAGCAGGTAGTACTTGAGCTTGCGTAGCGTGCCGGGGTCGACCGTCGCTGCGGCGTGGTCGGCGACGATTTCGCGGACCTTCTTCTCGAAGACGGCCTCCCGGTCGTCCCCCTCGTCGAGGTCCTGATACATCAGCGAGTTGCGGATGATCTTCACGAGGTCCTCGCGGACGTACTCCTCGAACTCGCTGAGGACGGGTTCGTGGACGTGATATCGGAGCTTGTCGTTCCCCGGGTTCCGAAGAATCGAGACGTACGCGTAGGGTTTGTTCACCCAGATGCGCTCGACCTCCTCGTAGTCGTCGAGATACGAGAAGTCGAAGAACTCCGTCTTGATGAACTGCGTCGACGGCTGCCCCCCGAACGCGCCGCTGATGTCGGCGTCGTCGAACCACGCTTTCACCTCTCGAAGGATCTCTCCCTTTATCGGATGGTCGGTCACCAGCCCGCGGTTCCCGGCTGGCTGGTCGTCCTCTGGTGAACCTGTCATGGTGGTCACCCCCAGCGTTGTGACGACTCGGCCACCATTCGAACTGTATTAAACATGTGAGTTGAAACGATAATTCGACTCCTCGGTTAAATCGTGTTCGGTCTTTACAAGAGTCGAAACGCCGAGAAACGGCGTCTCCGCGCGTTTCGCGGCACATAAAGCCCCGGACCATATTGGGTGTGGAAACTACCCCATCTCGACATATGTGATAAACTACCGGATATGGCCGGGGGATGTGGCGTTTGTTCGTGAATGTCAAACAGGGGACTGCCGAAGCTAGTCGGGCTGATTCCGAGAATCTGTGTCGACTGAATCTCGTCTGTCGACCGGCCACGCGGTGTGCCCCCGGTCCACTTCGTCGAGGAGGTGCGTTCGCTGCTGTTCGCGCGCTGCGACTTGCAGGGTTCAACTCCCTCAGTGGAGGAAACACGTCTCTCACGTTCGTTCGAGACGGGTATGCACCGGCCGGGAGTTGAACCACGGTCGCTCACGCTGTTCGCTCCCTGATTCAATCCCGCGAGGAGAGACGTGCTCGCTGCCGCTCGCACCGTATGCACCGGCCGGGAGTTGAACCCGGATCGTTGGCTTGGAAGGCCAAAGTCATGCCATTAGACCACCGGCGCGCTCGCCGATGGCAAGCGCGCCGAGGTTCGCGGTTCCTGTGGAACCGCTCCCCACCGGCGTTCGGACGCTCACCACCGGTCTCTATCCACCCGTAATCCACCCCGCCCTATGTGCGTTTCCCTTCCGGGCCGACCACGGCGTAGCAGTTCCCGCTGGAGACGACCGACGATTCCACCCCGAGGGCACTCGCCGCGAGGTCCGCGTCGAACTCCGCCGGGTCGTAGATGTGGTAGAACCGCCCGACGGTCTCGCCACCGGGGAGCGTCCAGTCGACGGTGGTGTCGAACCCCTCGTCGCGGTCGAAGCGGTCGTGGGCCGTGCTCCAGGCGCTGACGACGGCGCTGCCACCGGGGCGGAGCACGCGCGCCAGTTCGTCGAGACTCGCGACCCGACCCTCGCGAGTCGGGAGGTGGTGGATGGTCGCGACGTACACCGCCAGGTCGACGGTGTCGGACGCGAGGGGAAGCCGGGCGGCATCTCCCTGGAGCAGCGTCGCGTCGAACCCCCGGTCGGCGGCGCGCCGTGCTGCAGCGTCGAGCAGTCCCCGGGAGGCGTCGAGCCCGACCACTCGCTCGGCGTGCTCACACAGGAGCTCGACGTGCCGACCGTTGCCACAGCCGACGTCGAGTGCGAGCGACACGACCCGGCCGTCGAGAAACTCGCGGACCTCCGGCCACGGGTACTCGCGGGTCGAGGCGAAGTGGTCGGCGATGCGGTCGTACGTCGCGGCCACCCCCGCGCGGTCGTCCATGCTACAGGGGTCGCTCCCGGGAGAGAAAACTCGCCCGGTTCAGAATGGCAGGAGCAGCGCGGCGACCGGGTTCGCCTCCTGTGCGTAGAGGAACGCGAGGTACGCGATGGTCAGGAGGACGCTCGCGTGTTTCACCCCGTCCTTGAGAGAACCGCCACCCATCTGTCCCCCGACAAGCCCCGAGAGCGTGGCCTGGATGATGGCGGCGTGGAAGAACACGATGCGGTACTGCTGGATCTCCGACTCGGTGACCGTGATGAATCCGGGGGTCGGTGCCCCAGCGGCCGTCTGCGCAGCCGTCTCGCTCGCCGTCGGGAGGTTCGGGATGAGCACGAAGTCGATGGCCGCGATGACGACGAGGAACACCAGGAACGCGACGTAGATGACCACGAGGTAGGTGACCATCTCCTGTCGCCGCTGGCGCTTCAGTCGGCGGTCGTTGCGCGCCTGCTCAGCGGCGATTCGGAGGACGGGACCGATCTCGTTCGACGCACGCATCGCGTTGGTGATGAGCGTCACGATACGCGTGACGGCGGGGGTCTCGACACGTTCCTCGAACCGTTCGAGCGCCGCCTCGACGGTCGCGCCCCACTGGATGTCTCGCCAGATGCGCTCGACCTCCGCGTCGAGTTCGCCCACGTCGCTCCGACGGACCCGGTCGAACGACGAGACCACGGAGACGCCGGCTTCGTTCAGGCTCGCGAGCCGTTCGAGCAGGTCCGGGACAGCCTCCTCGAGCTGTTCCAGCTTCCGCCGGTGGATCTCGTGGACGATGGCGAACGTCACCAGCACGAACAGCGTCGACTGGATGAGGAGGTCGTCGAACACCCGGACGTCGAACGGTCCCTCCGAGAAAACGGCGGGGAGCTGGGTCGCGACGAACCCGACCGCCAGCGGCACCGTCACGTAGAGGACGAGCGTCGGCTGCTCGACGAGCGCCTCGAACGGGTTCGAGAGGGCGTTGACCGCCCGACGGAACCGCTTGTAGGCGTCGAGGCGTCCGAGGTTCAGCCGCGACTGCTCGGAGACGACGCCGCCGTCGGTCACCGCCAGCGCCTCCGTGTCGACGAGGTCGCTGGCGGTCGACTCGGGGTCGGTCGGCTCGAAGCTGTCCCGACTCGCGCGCAGCGGCTGGGTTATCTCGGAGAGATACGCGACGAACAGGATGTTGGTCGCGGGCAACACGGCGTAGCTGATGAGCTTCAGCAACAGGAGCATCCCGCCGCTCGTCAGCCCGATGACGAGCAGGATGGTGAGCAAGAACAGCATCCCAGCGACGACCACCGTGACGTACACCTCCGCGGTCGTCGCCAGCAGGTCGAGGATCTTACGCTGCTGATCCTCCGCCGCCTCGCGGTAGCGCTCGTACTCGTCGCGGAGGAACGCCGAGAGGTTCTGCCCGGACTGGAGCACGCTCGAGAGGTTCTCCGCGAACTTCTGGAACTGGTCGGAGGGCGTCCGTCGCGCGAGGTCGCGGACCGCAGTCACGAGGTCGTCCCCGAACAGCTCGATGTTCTGGACGCCGACGCCCATCTCCTCGGCGGCGGTGCCGAACACGTCGCGGTTGCGTGCGAGCGCACGCATCACGTCGGGGAACGCCATCCCGCCACGCGAGAGCGCGTAGACGAACGCCACCATCCGCGGCATCCCGGCTTCGATCTGCCGCTCGCGCGTATCGGCCCGAATCGACGGGAGCTGCCAGCGGACGAAGTAGACGATGGAGGCGGTGAACCCGCCGAAGACGATGCTCGCCCCGAGCAGGACGGCGAAGTACTTCGCGGAGAACGACAGCAACCAGTCGGGGAGCGGTCGGAAGATGCCGCGGGCGATGGGTGCCGTGATGGTCGTGACGTTGAGGGCCTCGATGATGAGCGCACCGAGGTAGACGCCGAGGACGGCCCCACAGAACGCCCCCGCCGCGGTGTAGAGGTACGTCTTGACGACGTAGAGTCGGTACGGGGTGCCGATGCCGGCCGCACGGAGGTTCCGCTCCCGGCGCCCATCGTGTTCGGTGGCGGGACCGGAGAACACCCCCCACGCGATGCGGTTGACGGTGCGGTCGGCGCGCCGCGAGTGGGGAGCCACCGCGAGGAGTGCAAGGATGAGCACCGCGAGGCCGAGCGGAACGTACTCCAGCATCAGTCGTCGGTCGCCTCGGCTTCCGCGGGCGCCTGGGCCTCCTCCCCGATGTACTCCATCATCCGATGCGGGTCGGCGTAGTATCGGTTGACCATCGCGGTGAACTGCTGGTACTGGGAGACATCCTCCTCCCAGAGGTGTTTCAGGAACTTCCGGCGCCGCTGGAGCTCCCGCAGGAGCTCGGACTGCGACCAGCCGCGCTCCTCGCGGATCTCGTTCAGCAGGTGGCGGTTGCCTTCCCGGAACGTGTCGTCGGTCGCTCGCCACTCGAAGGCGTTCGAGTAGTCGAGCTCACCCGTCCGCTGGTCGATGCCCTCGATCTCCGCGAGCGTCTGGGCCCGACGGACGCGCTCGCCACCGAACCGTGCGAGCACCTGTACGCAGAGCACGTCGAGCGACTGCACCATCGGCCGCGGAACGTTGATGGGCTCGTTCTCCAGGCGGTTGATGACCGTCTGGACGGAGTCGGCGTGCATCGTCGACAGCGTCGTGTGCCCGGTGTTCATCGCCTGGAACAGCGTGATGGCCTCCTCACCACGCACCTCTCCCACGAGGATGTACTCGGGGCGGTGGCGGAGCGCGCTTCTGAGAAGGTCGTACATCGTGACGTTCGCCGCCTCGTCGAGCCGCTCACGGGTCACCGACGAGAGCCAGTTGTCGTGATACAGCGCCAGCTCCCGCGTGTCCTCGATGGTGATGAGTTTCGACCGCGGCGGGATGAACATCGAGATGGCGTTCATCGAGGTGGTCTTTCCCGACGCCGTGCCGCCCGCGAAGATGATGTTGCGGTTGTTCTCGATGGCGAGCCAGAGATACGCCATCTGGTCGAGCGAGAACGTGCCGAACTCCAGTAAGTCGATCGGCGTGAACGGCTCGTCGCTGTACTTCCGGATGGTGAACGCCGAGCCGCGAGGCGTCACCTCTTCGCCGAGTGCGAGTTCGGCACGCGAGCCGTCTTCGAGCGTCGTCTCGACGACCGGGTTCCCGACGGAGATGTGTCGCCCCGCCTGCTGCGCCATCCGGATGACGAACGAGTCGAGCTCCTCCTCGCCGAACGAGATGTTCGTCTCGATGTCCTGGTAGTCCTCGTGGTAGACGTACAGCGGTAGCTCGTAGCCGTCACACGAGATGTCCTCGATCTTCGGGTCGTGCAGGAGGGGATCGACCTTCCCGAACCCCCGGAACCGGCGCCAGAGGTAGTAGAACAGCCGATAGAACCCGGCGGTGTCGGTGTCGATGCCGTAGTCTTCGAGGCGGTCTCGGAGTTCGTCGCGGAGGATCTCCTCGGGGGTTCCCTCGGTCTCACGGTACAGCAACGGGTTGCGCACGTCGTCGAACAGCGTCTCGAGCAGTTCGGCCTCCGCCGCGTCGAGCGTCGGCTCGATGACGCGGTACTGGTAGCTGTTCTCCGCCTCGTCGTAGAGGATTGAGACGAAGGAGAACGGCGCATTGACCCAGTAGCGGTCGAGCTCTTCGAGGTTCGAGGGGGGGTCGAACGAGACGAGGGGGCCGTGTTCGCCCGGGGCGTACGCGTCGAGCGACAGGCTCGACCCCTTGAGCATCTCTAGGGTCCGCTTTAGCTGATCGATCAGTGTTCCGGCGTCGTCGTCAGCGGTCCCTACCATCAGTGTCCCCGCGCGGGCGACCCCACGTGTTAATCGGGGTTTACGCTGCCGGACCATAAATCCATCCGGGGTGTCTGACGCCGATTCCGACGCTCAGTCGTCGGTTCGCTCGACGCGCACGAGCATCGCGCCGAGCAGCGTGACGATGACCGCACCCACCGGCACCGTGGTGCCGAAGAACCCCTGCCAGAGCAGGACGGTGCTCGCGAGCAGTAGGACACCCCCGACCGTCAACAGCAAGCCCATGAGCCGCACGGGGTCGACAGGGCTCGCCTCAAGCTGCTCCTCGCGGGTGTAGTAGACGACCGAGAGCACCAGCGCCAGCCCGAGCGCAACCGCAGCCGCGTTCCACACGTAGTACGCCTGGAGGTTCGTCGGGTTCGCGGCCGTCCCGGGCATCTGGAACACCCACAGGAACGGCTGTTCGGCCGCGCCGAGGTTCACACCGAAGAGGAACTGGAAGACGAACAGCGGCCACCGGAGGACGACGAAACTGATACCGCCACGGGAGGCGACCGAGACCGACCACGGGAGCAGCGCGCTCAGCCACGCCGCGACGACGGCGAGTTCACCTGCGTACTCCGAGCGGACCCATGCCATACGGGCAGGGCGACCCCGTGGGAATAAAAGCTGTCGGGACACGAGAGGGTGAAGTAGGCGTTACGTTCTTCCCGCCTGCGGCCGAATAGCTGGTATTGAATGAGGCGTGATTACTTCACTGTCGAGGTGACTAACGTCGATTCCGCCGGCATACCGTCGCTCGATATCGAGTACGATGGGCCGCGGGACCAGCTCGTCGGTCGCCTCACCGACGGGACGGGCGACCCACTGGCTGCGGAGGAACTGGACGTCACCTACAGGCTGCAGTCGAACGAACGGGGGGTTATCGGCATCACGAACCGCGTGACGGGTGAGTTCCTCGTCGAGGTGAACGCCGACAACGAGGCGGTGCTGGCGTTCATCCGTGCCGCCCGCGACGAGGGCGGCGACGACGAGACGCGCTATCGCCTTCGGATACACCACGACGGCGACGAACTGCTGAGCCACGAGAAGGGAACGCTGCTGGTGTACGACGCCGGCGGCGACCTCCGGCGGTCGGAGTCGCTGATTCCGAGCGGCGTCGAACTCTGAGGGGCTCAGGCGCCCCTGCGACCCGCCGACCACGGCCGGTGGAACAGCGACGAGGACGACGCGACGCGGCTGTATTCTGCGACGGCGACGAACACCACTGCCCACACGACGACGGCGGCGCCCCACATCGTCCCGACACTGCTCGTCTGTGCGGGGAAGACGACCGAAAGCACGCCGAAGTAGGCGGCGAACAGCCCGGTGAGCCAGGCGACGATACGCCAACCTGCGATGCGGGCGCTGGCGATGGCGCCGAGCAGGATGAGCCCGAGCGACACCGACACCATGTCGCCGTAGTGGCCGAACATCGCGTGCTGGTCGCCGATCCCCTGCAGCGTGAACTGGCTGACAGCGTACGCGAGCAGCGGAATCGCCGCCGCGACAGTCAAGCCGAGCAGCAGCGGGCTGTACTCCTCGCCCAGCCTGTAGAGGTTGCGCCCCGAGGGGTGGAGGATGGCCGCGAGGATGCCGAGGGCGAGGAACGGGATGACTTCCTGGACGATCTCCGGCGGTCCGGTGGTGATAGTGATCACACTCACGATTACGATGAGGCCGAGGGCGGCGAGCATCGCTGCCCGGCGCTGTCGTGGCTTGTACAACTGGACGGCGACGGCTGCGAGGAACGTGCCCACGGTGGCCGCGATGGCCATCACGTGCAGCCGGTGGATTCCGAGCGCCGCCGCCCCGTCTCCGGTGAACCCGACCACGAGCAAGGTGAGCAGCTCGCCGGTGAACACGACGCCCATCGCCAGTATAGCGAGGACGACCAGGTAAAACGCGTAGGAGCGTACGCGTCCGAGCGTCGTCTCTGCTGTGGGTGCCTCTGACATGGCACTATTACTCACGCTGTGGGGTCGCATAGGTATAACATACTTACACGACCCTCGGTGCCCCCGACGGTTCCGCGAGAACAGAGATAAGTGTCCGAAGGGAGTGTCCGGCGTATGGAACTCTTCGGAACCGCCGGAATCCGCGGCGACGTCCGCGAGCGGGTCACCCCGGCACTGGCACTGGCCGTGGGCCGCGCGGCGGGGGTCGACGGCGACGAGTTCGTCGTCGGTCGCGACGGGCGGGAGACGGGTCACGCGCTCGCGGCGGCCCTTGAAGCCGGCCTCGAATCGGCTGGCGCGCACGTCGTCCGGGTCGGCCAGGTGCCGACGCCGGCGCTCGCGTTCGCCTCGCAGGGGCGCCGTGGCGTGATGGTGACGGCGAGTCACAACCCGCCGACGGACAACGGGCTGAAGCTGTTCGTCGACGGCGAAGAGTACGACCAGACGGCCGAGCGCACCATCGAATCGCGAGTCGAGGCCGCCGACCCGCCGACCGAGTGGCACGAGTGGGGCGACAGCGAGCAGGTCGACGTGCTCACCGCCTACCGCGAGGCGGTCGTCGACTACGCCGACGGCCACGGCGCCGCCCTCGACGGCCTCCCGGTCGCCGTCGACTGTGGGACGGGGATGGGCGCGGTCGCCACCCCGCAGGTGCTTCGGGCGCTCGGGGGGCACGTCGTCTCGCTCAACGCACAGGTGGACGGCCACTTCCCTGGACGGGAGTCGAAGCCGACGCCCGAGAGCCTCCACGACTTGCGGGCGTTCGTTCGGGACGGCGAGTTCGACCTCGGCATCGGCCACGACGGCGACGCCGACCGCATCGTCATCGTGGACGGTGACGGCGAAGTCGTTCACGAGGACACCGTCGTCGCCATCCTCGCCGAGCACTTCGTCCGGGTGAGCGACGTCGCGGACCCGGTGGTCGTCACGACCCCGAACGCCTCGGCGCGTATCGACGAGCGCGTTCGCGCGGCCGGCGGGCGCGTCGAGCGCGTCCGGCTGGGGGCGCTTCACGAGGGTATCGCCCGCGAGCGGGAGAACGGGACCGAAGACACGCAGGTCGTGTTCGCCGCGGAGCCGTGGAAACACATCCACCCGCGACACGGGCCGTGGATCGACGGCGTGGCGAGCGCGGCGCTGCTCGCGCGACTGGTCGCCGACCGGGGGCTCGACAGCCTCCGGGAACCCGTGACCGAACGGCCGTACCGGAAGGTGTCGGTCTCCTGCCCGGACGACCGTAAGCAAGCGGTGATGACGGCGCTCGAGTCGTCGCTTCCCGACGAGTTTCCCGAGGCGGCCGTGACCACCGACTACGGCGTCCGCCTCGAACTCTCCGACGGGTCGTGGATACTGGTCCGCCCATCGGGCACCGAACCGTACGTTCGGGTGTACGCCGAGAGCGACGAGGTGGACGCGCTCGTCGACCGCGCGACTGCTGTCGCCGAGCGAGAAATATAGCCGAATTTGAAGGAGAGGGGCCGCGAATCGCCGCTATATAGCGCTACCTGTGGCAATTTTCGCAGGCCTTATGGCGGGTAGGCACGGGCGTTAATTCGAGATGAAACTCGACAGGCGGCGGTTCATAACTGGCACGGGTATCGCAGGTATCGCGGGGCTCGCCGGATGTACCGGCGGCCCGTCCTCCGGCGACGGTGGCGATGGGGGAGACGGTGGCGATGGGGGAGACGGAGACGACTCGGAGATGACCGACACGCCCACCGAAAGCGGCGAGGCAGAAGTCGCCGCGAACATCGGGATGGTGTACGCGACCGGCGGCCTCGGCGACGGGTCGTTCAACGACCAGGCGCAGCAGGGCGTCCAGCAGGCGCAGGAGGACTTCGGCATCGAGTTCCAGGAGTCCCAGCCGCAGGAGGTCGCCGACTTCGCGAACCTCCAGCAGCAGTTCGCGCAGTCGACGGACCCCGACTACGACCTCGTGTCCTGTATCGGGTTCCTGCAGGCCGACGCGCTCTCGGAGAACGCACCGCAGTATCCGGACCAGAACTTCCAGATCGTCGACTCCGTCGTCGACGAGCCGAACGTCGCGTCCTACGTGTTCGCCGAGGAGGAGGGGTCGTACCTCGTCGGCCAGCTCGGTGGACTGCTTACCACGATGAGCTTCTCGGCGGGCGCCGGATCCACGCAGTCCGACTCCACGAACGTGGGGTTCGTCGGCGGCGTCGAATCGGGCCTCATCAAGAAGTTCGAGGCCGGCTTCACCGCGGGCGTGAAGGCCGCGAACGACGACGTGGACGTCCAGACGGCGTACACCGGCTCGTTCAACGACCCGGCCGCCGGCAAGGAGGCGGCACTGTCGATGTATAACAGCGGTGCCGACGTCGTCTACCACGCCTCCGGGAACACCGGCACCGGCGTGTTCCAGGCGGCCCAGGAACAGGGTCGGTTCGCCATCGGCGTCGACCGGGACCAGTCGGTAACGAAGGAGTCGTTCCAGGACGTCATCCTCGCGTCGATGGTCAAGCGCGTCGACACGGCCGTCTACAACGCCATCGAGGCGCAGGTAAACGGGAACTTCTCGGGTGGCGTGACCGCGCTCGGGCTCGAACAGGAGGGTGTCGGCATCGTCTACGGCCAGCAGCTCGGCTCGGAGATTCCGGACGACGTGAAGAGCGAGATCGACGCGTCGGCGCAGGCCATCATCGACGGCGAGATCGACGTCCCGACGGACCCGAACAACGCCTGAGCGTCGGATGACCGACGTCGTCCATCTCGACGGGATAACCAAGCGCTTCCCCGGCGTGGTCGCCAACGACGACGTGACGCTCCGCGTCGAGGAGGGGAGCGTCCACGCGTTGCTGGGCGAGAACGGTGCGGGGAAGACGACGCTGATGAACGTGCTGTACGGCCTGTATCGCCCAACGGAGGGCCGGGTCGTGGTCGACGGCCGCGAGCGGCAGTTCGACTCGCCGCGCGACGCCATCGACACCGGTGTCGGGATGATCCACCAGCACTTCATGCTGGTCGACCCGATGACCGTCACCGAGAACATCACGCTCGGCAACGAGCCGCGCAAGTGGTTCGGCATGGCAGTCGACCGTGAGGGCGCACGCGAGGAGGTCCAGGCACTGAGCCGTCGCTACGGGTTCAGCGTCGACCCCGACGCGCGCATCGAAGACGTGAGCGTCGGCGTCCAGCAGCGCGTCGAGATCCTGAAGGCGCTGTACCGTGGGGCCGAGGTACTCATCCTCGACGAGCCGACGGCCGTCCTCACTCCCCAGGAGGTCGAAGACCTGTTCGAGGTGTTCGACGAACTCACCGCCGAGGGGAAGACTATCATCTTCATCACCCACAAGCTGGGCGAGGCGATGGCCGCGGCCGACGACATCACCGTCCTCCGTAACGGACGGAACGTCGGTACCGTTCCGGCCAGCGAGACCACCCGCGAGGAGCTCGCGGAACTGATGGTCGGTCGGAAGGTCTTGATGGACGTGGAGAAAGCCGACCGGGAGCCCGGTTCGGACGTGCTCACGGTCGACGGCGTCGGTGTGACCGACGACCGCGGCGTCACCGTCGTGGACGACGTCTCCTTCCGGGTCCGGGAGGGCGAGGTGTTCGGCGTCGCCGGCGTCGACGGCAACGGCCAGACCGAGCTCGTCGAGGCCATCACCGGCCTCCGGGACCCCTCGACCGGTCGGGTGGCGTTCGGGAGCGAAGACGTGACCGACTGGTCGCGGCGTCGCCGCATCGACGCCGGGCTCGCGTACATCCCCGAGGACCGCCAGGAGCGCGGGCTCGTGATGGATTTCGACCTCGTGGAGAACGGCCTGCTCGGGAGCCAGCACACCGAGGCGTTCGCCTCCGGCGGGCGCATCGACTGGCTGCACACCCGCGAGCACGCCGAGACCATCATCGAGGAGTACGACGTGCGGCCGCCCGACGCGACCGCGCGGTCGGCGTCGCTCTCCGGCGGGAACCAGCAGAAGTTCATCGTCGGTCGGGAGTTCGAGCGTGACCCGTCGCTGCTGGTGGCGACCCACCCGACGCGGGGCGTCGACATCGGCTCGACGGAGTTCATCCACGACCGACTGCTCGACCTGCGAGACGACGGCGTCGCCGTCCTCCTCGTCTCCTCCAAGCTGGAGGAGGTGCAGTCGCTCGCCGACCGGCTCGCCGTCATGTACGAGGGCGAGCTGATGGCCGTCGTCGACCCCGACGACGTGACCGATGAAGAGCTCGGCCTGCTGATGGCCGGCGAACACCCCGACCGCGAGCTGCCCTCGCGTGCGATGAACGCGGGTGACGCGGTCGTCGACACCGCCACCGACGGCGGTGGGGGTGTCTCGTGAGCGTCCGCGACCGCGCCGAGCGCGTCCTCGAGCGGCTCGTGAACGCCTCCGGCACCGAGCGGTTCGCCATCAGCTTCGCGGCGCTCGTACTGTCGGTCGCCGTCGGGACGGCGCTCATCCTCATCTCCGGCCGGATGGCGACGTGTCAGGAGGCGGCGTTCGTGCTCACGCATCCGACGCCGTTCGGTCTGCCTCGGCTGTTCGCGATGGGGTTCTGTTACGACCCCATCGCGGTGTACGACCGGCTGTTCCTCGGCGCGCTCGGCGACCCACTCAAGCAAGGCTGGGGGCCGCTCACCCCGTTCTCGGGGGGGCCGCTCAACCCATTCCGTCAGGGGTACGACCCGCTGAACCCACAGATGGCCGTCACGCTCCGCGAGACAACCATCCTCGTGTTCACGGGGCTGTCGGTGGCGGTGGCGTTCCGCGCCGGCATCTTCAACATCGGGACGCAGGGCCAACTCGTCGTCGGCGGGCTCGCGAGCGCGCTCGGCGTGCTCTGGACGGCGCCGTACGTCTCCGGACTCGTCGGCACGGTCGTGCTCGTCACCGTCGGACTCGCCGTCGGCGCACTGTTCGGCGGTCTCTACGGGGCGCTTCCGGGCTTGCTGAAGGCGTACGCCGAGGCGAACGAGGTCATCACGACCATCATGCTCAACTTCGTCGCGACGGGCGTGGTGGGCTACCTCGTCCTCAATCACTTCAAGGACCCCGAGAGCGTCGCCACGCAGACCCGGTCGCTCCCCGACTACGCCGGCTTCCCGTCGCTGGTGTTCGACCCGCGAAACGACTTCTCGTTGCTCGCGCTCGGCGTCGGGCTGGTGCTGGTGTTCGCCATCTACTACCTGCTCACGCAGACGTCGTTCGGCTACGACGTGCGGACGAGCGGGCTCCAGCCCGAGGCCGCCGAGTACGGCGGCGTCGACGCCGAGCGTACCGTCGTCTCCAGCTTCGCGCTGTCGGGCGCGCTCGGCGGCATCGGCGGTGCCGTCTACGTCCTGATGATTCTCGGGAAGTACCAGACTGGGGTGCCCGCGTACGGCTTCGACGGCATCACCGTCTCCATCCTCGCGGGGAACAACCCACTTGGCGTTGGGTTCGCCGCACTCCTGTTCGGCGTACTGAAGAGCGGCGCGACCGTCGTCGACTTCGCCACCGACGTCCCGCCACAGCTGGTGAGCGTCCTCCGCGGACTCATCATCCTGTTCGTGGCGATGCCGGAGTTCTTCCGGCTGCTCGGTCGTCGGTACTACTCGATCGAAGAACGCGCCCGCCGCACGGTCGGGAAGGTCGCCGCCGACGGCGGCCGCGGAGGTGAGGACGATGAGTGAGGACCTGACGCTCCGCGAGCGCATCGACGAACTGGAGAGCGAGGTGACGTATCTCCGCTACGCGCTCGGCTTCGTCGCCGTCGTCGCGCTGTTCCTCCTCGCGCTCGGCATCGAGGCGGCGTTCTCCGAGTCGCTCCCCGGCAAACTCGCCGGCATCGTCACCGACCGGAACACCCTCGGTGCGGCGCTCCGGCTGTCGGTTCCCATCGCACTGGCGGCGCTCGGCGGCATCTTCGCCGAGAAGAGCGGCGTCATCAACATCGGCCTCGAGGGGCTGCTCATCATCTCGGCGTTCACGGCCGTCTATGCGACGGACGTCATCGCCGGAGAGAACGCGGCGACCCAGCTCGAACTGTGGGCCGGCCTCGGGGTCGGCGTCCTCGCGAGCACGCTGCTCGCGGGGCTGTTCGCCGTCGTCTGTATCGAGTTCCGGGCCGACCAGATCATCGCCGGCCTGGCGGTCTGGCTCATCGCGCTCGGCCTCGCGCCGTTCGCCTCGCAGGTCGTCTACGGCGGCCCGAACACGAGCAGCGTGACGACGCCCGAGACCATCACGATTCCCGTGCTCTCGGACATCCCGTTCCTCGGCGCGCTGTTCGACGCCTCGCCGTTCGTCTACATGATGTTCATCGCGGTCGCGGCGTCGTGGTACGTGCTCAACCGGACCTCGTTCGGTCGGCACGTCCGCGCGTCGGGCGAGAACCCGAAGGCGCTCGACACCGCGGGCGTGAACGTCTCGCGGGTGCGCTACGCGGCGGTCCTCCTGTCAGGCGTGCTCGCGGGGCTCGGTGGCGGCGCGCTCGCGCTGTCCATCGGTCAGTTCACCGGCAACGGTCCGACGATGGTCAACGGCAAGGGGTTCATCGCCATCGTCACCTACCTGTTCGGGAACTACAACCCAATCGGGGCGTTCCTCTCGACGCTGCTGTTCGCCGGGCTGGACGCGATGCAGGTGACGCTCCAGACGACTGGCGGCACGGGGCTGCCGGGCTCGCTGGTGCGTATCGTTCCCTTCGTGACGGTCATCATCGTGCTGGCGTTCGTCGGCAAGACGCGGATTCCGGAAGCCGCGGGCGACCACTACGAGTCTGGTGAGGACCGGTAGACGACTCGGTCGGCCGTGGCTTCGTGCCGCGGGCGACCACTACGAGTCTGGGGAAGACAGGTAGACAAAACTAGACCGGACCCGGCGTCCGGTGGCTATTTTTGCCGTGTCGTCGAACACGAATCATGAACGAACTGCTGGACGCCGCTCGCGACACACTCGACGCTGCGTACGTCCCATACTCGGAGTATCGGGTCGGTGCCGCCCTCCGCACCGCCGACGGAACGGTCTACACCGGCTGTAACCTCGAGAACGCGAACTACTCGAACTCCCTGCACGCCGAGGAGGTCGCCATCGCCGAGGCCGTGAAGAACGGCCACGTGGCGTTCGACGCACTCGCCGTCGTCTCCGGGAAGCGCGACGGCGTCACCCCGTGCGGGATGTGTCGCCAGACGCTCGCGGAGTTCTGCGACGAGTCGCTGCCCATCTACTGCGACGAGGGCGACGGCGTGAGCGAGTACACGCTCGGTGAGCTGCTGCCGAACACCATCTCGCGGGAGACGCTGGGCCGATGACGGGCGACAGCGAGAACCCGAACGACGAGGTGCAGTACCACCTGGGCGTCGGCCCCGACGACGTGGACGGGCCCGTGCTGTTGCCGGGTGACCCCGAGCGCGTGCCCAAGATCGCCGACTACTGGGAGATGAGCGAGGAGACCGGCTCCCACCGCGAGTACCGGACGATGACTGGGACGTACGACGGGGCGCCCGTCACCTGCACCTCGACCGGAATCGGCTCGCCGTCGGCGACCATCGCCGTCGAAGAACACGCCAACATCGGGACGGACACGTTCATTCGGGTCGGGTCGTGCGGGGCGATTCAGGAGGGGATGAACGTCGGTGACCTCGTCATCACCACCGGCGCGGTCCGCCAGGAGGGCACCTCGAGCGAGTACATCCGCGAGGACTATCCGGCGACGGCGGACGGCGAGGTCGTGACGGCGCTGGTCACGGCCTGCGAGGAACTGGGCTACGACTACCACACGGGCGTCACCTGCTCGACGGATTCGTTCTACGCGGGACAGGGGCGTCCTGGCCACGGGGGGTTCGAGGCGGCAGGGGCCGGCGAACTGGTCGAGGAGCTCCAGAACGCCGGCGTGCTCAACTTCGAGATGGAGGCCGCGTCCATCCTCACCGTCGCCAGCCTCTACGGACTCCGCGCGGGAGCGGTCTGTACGGTGTACGCGAACCGCATCACGGGCGAGTTCCGGACGGAGGGCGAGCGCCGCGCCGGCGAAGTCGCCTCGCGCGCCTCGGCCATCCTCGCGGAGATGGACGCCGTCAAGGACGAGGTGGGTGCGGACCGCTGGCACGCGGGGCTGTCGCTCGACCGCTAGCCGGGAGCCGCGCCGATAAGTCGCTGCGGGTCCTTCCCCACGTATGAACGCCATCGAGGTGTCGGGGCTCACCAAGCGGTACGACGCGGTGACGGCCGTCGACGACCTCACGCTCGCCGTCGAGTCGGGGGAGCTGTTCGGGCTGCTCGGGCCGAACGGCGCGGGGAAGACCACCCTGGTGAACACGCTCTGTACGCTGGTCTCGCCCACCGCGGGCACGGCGTCGGTCGCGGGACACGACATCCGCACCGAGCCTGCCCGCGTCCGCGAGAACATCGGGGTCGTGTTCCAGGAGCCGGCGCTCGACGAGGAGCTGACCGGCGAGGAGAACCTCGTCTTCCACGCCCGGCTGTACGGTATCACGGGCGCTCGCCGCCGCGAGCGCATCGACGAGGTGCTCGACCTCGTCGACCTCGACGACCGGCGCGACGAGAAGGTGGGAGACTACTCCGGCGGGATGGCCCGTCGGCTCGAACTCGCGCGGGGACTCCTCCACGAACCGGCGGTGCTCTTTCTGGACGAACCTACCGTTGGGTTGGACGCCGGAACCCGAAAGGACGTCCGCGAGTACATCGAGGCGCTGAACGCGCGAACGGGCGTCACGGTTGTGCTCACGACCCACTACATGGAGGAGGCCGACGCGCTCTGTGACCGCGTCGCCATCGTCGACCGGGGAAACGTCGTGGCCTGCGACACCCCGGCGGCACTCAAGCGGACGCTCGGGGGCGACGCTGTTGCCGTCCGCGTCTCCGACCCCGACGCCGTGACCGCGCGGCTCCGCGAGTTCGCGTGGGTCGGGTCGGTCGATCCCACCGACGACGGGGTCAGCGTGGTCGTCGACGACGGGGAGCGCCGCGTCCCCGAACTGGTCGTCGCCGCCAGCGAGGTGGCCGACGTGACGGGGGTCTCCGTCGAGGCACCGACGCTCGAACGGGTGTTCCTCGACCTCACTGGGCGGTCGGTCACGGACGCCGAGGGGGAGCCAGTTGCGGCGACTGCCACGGGGGGTGACTGATGGCTCGGGTCGACGCACTCGCCGTCTACGGCCTCTGGTACCGTGACCTGCTCCGGTTCCGCCGGTCGCGCTCGCGGGTCATCGGCGCGTTCCTGACGCCGCTGCTCATCTTCGCGTTCTTCGGCTTCGGGTTTCGAGGGGTGCAGTTCGGTGGCGTCCCCGAGTCGGTGAGCTACATCGAGTATCTTGTGCCCGGGATTCTGGGATTCACGATGCTCTTTTCGGCGTCTTTCACGGGGCTGGCGGTGCTCTCCGACAGAGAGGTCGGCTTCCTGAAGGAGATACTCGTCGCGCCCGTCCCACGGACGAGCATCGTCCTCGGTCGCGTTCTCGGTGGCGCGACCACTGCGCTCCTCCAGACGGGGCTCATCCTCGCCGGCACAGTCGTGCTAGGATTTCGGCCTCGACTTCTGGGGGTTCCGCTCGCCGCCGTGTTCCTCCTGCTCATCGCCGTGACGTTCATCGGTTTCGGGCTCGTGCTCGCCGCGCAGTTCTCGGACTCCCAGGGGTACAACCTGCTCGTCAATTTCACGCTGTTCCCACTCGCGTTCTTCTCGGGCGCGTTCTACCCACTGTCGAATCTTCCGACCGTCGTCCAGTATCTCGGCTACCTCAACCCTCTGACCTACGGTATCGACGGGCTTCGTGGCGTCCTGGTCGGCTACTCACAGTATCCCCTGTGGCTGGACTTCGGGGTGCTGGTGCTGTCGGGGGCCGTGCTGGTGACGATTGGGGCCGCGGCGTTCGGTCGAATCGAGGTAGACTGAGGCACAGAACCCAACGCGAACAATAGAAGCACGCATCCGTGAGGCGCGGAGCGCCGAGCGGTTCACGGCTCGCCTGCGGCGAGCCGTAGCGCCCGCGGACTGGAGGCGCGCGGAGCGCGCCGGAAGGAGCAGGCGCGCATATTTTCAGCAAGTTTTTGCCTGACCGAGCGGCGCGAAGCGCCGCGAGGGAAGTGCAAAAAGTGCGGTTACATATCCGGCCACGCCTTCAGCGCAGCGGACGGGCCAGCGACGTCGGAGATCCAGCGGGCGGCGATACCCTTCTTCAGCGTCTCGGCGAGGGGGCCGCCGAAGGTGTCGACGAAACTGGAGAGGTACATCACGTCGTGTGCGACGGCGTCGTCGCCGACGGAGATGACCGTTCCCTTGTCCTCGTGGGTCCAGGTGTCGAGCGACTGGCCGCGGACGGCGCGTGCGAGGTTCGTCCCCGCGACCTCGGCGGCCTGCCAGGCGGCCTGCGCCGTCGGTGGCGCCGGCATCTCCTGGCCGGGCTGGTCGACGAGCGCGGCGTCGCCGATGGCGAACACGCGGTCGTCGTTCGTCTGGAACGTCGACTCGGCGTTGATGCGGTGCGAGCGCTCGTCCTGGTCGACCTCGATGGTCTGCGCGCAGTCCTGCCCGGTGATGCCGCCGGTCCACAGCAGCACGTCGTAGTCGAGTTCCGTGTCGTCGCCGATGTAGACCGTCTCCTCGTCGACCTCACCGATGAACTCGCCGGTCATGATGTTCACGTCCAGCTCCTCGAGGAGTTTCGCGAGCTTCGCCTGCACGACCGGATCGTTGTTCGGGAACACGTTGTCCAGCCCCTCGACGAGGTGGATGTCGATGGGCGCACGGTGCTTGTCGCGGAACTCCGCGATCTCACCAGCCGACTGGATACCGGAGAGGCCGGCCCCGCCCACCACGATCTGTGCGGGGTCGTCACGGGTCGCCTCCTTTGCAGCGGCCTTGACGGCCTCGTGGATTTCGAGGGCGTCCTCGAGGCTCTTGAGCGTCAGCGAGTACTCCTCGAGCCCGTCGATGCCGAAGAACGCCGTCTGCGAGCCGAACGCGACGAGCACGTAGTCGTAGTCGACCGTCGAGCCGTCGTCGAGCTCGATGGTGCGCTCCTCGCAGTCGAGGGCCTCGACGCGGGCGTGGATGAAGCGCGTGGAGGGCGCCTTCAGCTCCTCACAGGGGAACGTGATCCTCTCCTGGATGTCCGGGTCGCGGATACAGCGGTGCGACTCGTGGAGGACGAGATGGTGATCGACATCCGAAATCCAGGTGATATCCGCCTCGCCGTTCAGTTCGGCTTCGAGTTGTTTCACCGCACCGGTCCCCGCATAGCCGGACCCGAGCACGACGACGTCATCGGTCATAGATGGAACTGCGGAGTCATCGGATACAAAGCCTGCGGAATCGCCCGATGGAGTCGGCAAGGCTTGCGAGTTCGGGACTCTCGGCTCGTCGTGTTAGAACGTACCACATGAATAAAGATAGTCTTCAAACGAGTCCGGACCCGTCGTCGTCGGGCAGACCGGTCAGTGAAGCGGCTCCTCGTCGCCCGCGGGGGCCACCATGTTGTCGATGGTGAGGATGAGGCTGTTGTTCGTGTCGTCCTTCCCGTCGAGGGTCCCCTCGATGAGCAGCTTCGAGAGCGGCGTGGGGCCGACCGAGATGTCGTCGCCCTCGTGGAAGTCACTGATGGAGCCCTGCAGCCGGATCTCCGCACGGCAGAGCTCCGGGTGGTGGACGCTCGTGAGGTCGATCTCCTGGACGTTCGCGCCCGTGATGAGTTCGCCGTTGTGGCGGAACGGGACGTCCGCGGCCTGGTCCATCTCCTGGATCTGGAGGGCGTCGTACGCGTTGCCGGTCGGCTTGTAGCCACCTTTCGGCCCGGGTACTCCCTCGACCAGCTGCAGCGCCTTCAGGCTCTGCATCTGGTTGCGGATGGTGCCGGGGTTGCGGTCGACCTCAGCGGCGATGTCCTCGCCCTTTACGGCGGTCTCGGACTCACGGTAGAGGTTGATGAGGGCCTCGAGAATCTTCTTCTGGGACGGGGTGAGTTCGATTGATGACATTAACTATCATTTGGCACTGCATCCCTTAAGTCCGACGGTGACGACCAGCGTCCGTGGCCAACGCCGGTCTGCCGTCGGGTCCTTACAGGGGTAGCGCACCCACCTGTATCCGTTTTGGTATGTCCTATCGACGGACCGATACACACTTGACGCTGCCGGAGTCGAAATTCGGTATGCAGGGTAAGCGTGTACTCGTGACGGGTGGGGCCGGGTTCATCGGGTCGAACCTCGCGAACCACCTCGCGAAACAGAACGAGGTCATCGCACTCGACGACTGCTATCTCGGCACGCCGGAGAACCTCGACGACGACGTGGAGTTCGTCGAGGCCTCCGTCGTCGACGAGGACCTCCCGACCGACGTGGACGTGCTGTTCCACCTCGCTGCACTCTCTTCGTACCAGATGCACGAGGACACGCCCGCGAAGGGCGCACGCGTCAACGTCGAGGGGTTCGTCAACACCGTCGACCAGGCGCGAGAGGACGGCTGTGACACCGTGGTCTACGCCTCCACCTCCTCCATCTACGGCGACCGTACGGAGCCGTCGCCCGAGTCGATGGACGTGAAGGCCCGGACGGGCTACGAAGCCTCGAAACTCGCCCGCGAGCGCTACGGCGAGTACTTCAGCCACCACTACGACATGTCGATGGCCGGGATGCGGTTCTTCTCCGTCTACCAGGGGTTCGGCGGCGCCGAGGAGCACAAGGGGGAGTTCGCGAACCTCATCGCGCAGTTCGCCGACCAGATCGCCAACGGCGAGTCGCCGGTCATCTACGGCGACGGCACGCAGACCCGCGACTTCACGCACGTCTCCGACATCGTCCACGGGCTCGAACTCGCCGCCGACCACGAACTCGACGACGTCTACAACCTCGGGACGGGCGAGTCGTACTCGACGAACACGCTCGTCGCGAAGCTGAACGAGGTGCTCGGCACGGACGTCGACCCCGAGTACATCGAGAACCCCATCCCCGAGAAAGTGTACGTCCACGACACGATGGCAGACACGACGAAGATGCACGAGGCGACCGGCTGGGAACCCGAAATCAGCTTCGAGGACGGGCTTCGCCGCGTCTGCGCCCAGTACCAGTAATCAGGGCTCGTACTCCTGCTGTTCGACGAACTCGATGGAGATGCTGACGGGCTGTCCGCTTGCCTCTTCAACCTGAGCAGCGATGTCGGCGGCCAGCGACGGGTAGGATTCGTCGACGGGCCGCCGAACCCGGACGGTGACCTCCTGCTGGATGCCCAGCAGGCCGAGGTCGGTGAACCCAGTTCGGACCGACACGAGCGACAATCTCCGGTACTCTGGTCGCTCGAGCGTGTCTTGTACGGCACCGTTGGCAGCGTTCTCCAGCGAGACGTGTTCGACCATCGCGACGGTCGGCCCCGACGCCACCACGAGCAGGAGGACGACGGTGGCGAGTCCGACCGACGCCTCGCCCGTCGTGAGGTTCGCCCGAAGTGCACCGGGCGTCCACCCCTCTGGTCGGTAGCCGAGATACCAGAGCGTCACCGTGCCGGCCAGCAGGATGCTCACCGCGTTGATGAGCAGGAGCACCGCCGCGCCGAACGCCACGAGCGGGAGTCCCCAGACGACTCCGATACCGACGGCTGCCGCTGCCGGAACGACCGCTGCGGCGATGGCGACCCCCACGAGCGACAGCGGGAGGTCGGTCGCGACACCGAAGGCGGCGGCCGAGCCGGCGCACAGCCCCAGGAGGAGCGAGAGGAGCCCCGGTGAGATGCGGCTACTGATCTGTTCGACCGTGGTGACGTCCAGCGCGGGTGGGAAGAACCCGGTCGAGCGGAGTATCCAGCCGAAAACGACCGCGCCGACCACCGCGACCAACAGCCCGAGCGCCAGCGACCGCGTCCCGTCGATGGCCATTCGTCGGTCGCCGACGACGGTACCGACCGAGGCCGTAATCGTGGCCCCGACCTGTGGGGCGATCGCCATCGAGCCGATGACCACCGCGGGTGAGTCGAGGAGCAGGCCTGCCGTCGCGACGAGGACGCTCAACACTGTCATCGCGTAGTACGTTCGGCGGTCGGGCAACAGCGATCGGGCCTTCGACCGCACCTCCTCGTGGGCGACGCTGTCGGTCTCTTCGGTGCCCTCGACGTAGCGGGCTTCGAGTTCGTCGAACCGCTCGGTCGTCGCGGATTCCGCGTTCGCGATCACGGTGTAGCTACCGTCGTCGAACCCCTCCTCGCGGAGCCTGTCGAGAACCGAATCGACCGCCTGCACGGGAAGCGGGAACTCGATGACGACGGCATCCCGGTCCCGCTCCTCCGTAGTGACGAAGTCGATCCCCTCGTCGTCGAGTACCTCCGAGACCGTCGCCACCGAGTCATCGCCCACCAACACCCGAATGAGCCGCATGTCGGGTCGGGTACCTACACCCCCGTAGTTATACACTGCCAAGTGGCGCACCGCCGCCCCTAAGACACCTCCCGGTCAAGCCGCTGGCATGAACCTCCGTCTCATCGGTGTCCCGATGGACCTCGGTGCCGACCGGCGTGGCGTCGACATGGGCCCCTCCGCGATTCGGTACGCGGGCCTCGCCGGTGCGCTCGAAGGCATCGGCCACGACTGTGTCGACGCAGGCGACCTGGCCGTCCCGCGCCCCGAGCTGTCGTCCCCCGACGGTGAGCACGAGGGCGCGAAGTACCTCGACGAGACCGCACAGGTCTGTCGCGACCTCCGGGCGACGGTCGCGGAGACAATCGACGGTGGCGGCTTCCCGCTCGTCCTCGGGGGCGACCACTCCATCGCCATCGGGTCGATGGGGGGCAGTTCCCGTGCCGGCTCCACGGGCGTCGTCTGGTTCGACGCCCACGGCGACTTCAACACCCCATCCACGAGCCCCTCGGGCAACGTCCACGGGATGCCCGTCGCCGCGGTGCTCGGCCGCGGTGAGTTCGCCGACGCGGACTGGGCGCGCGCCCCGAACGTCGCCGAGGAGAACATCGCGATGGTCGGCATCCGGTCGCTCGACGACCGGGAGCGCGAGGCGCTCCGCGAGAGCGACGTCTCGGTGTTCACCATGTCGGACATCGACGAACGCGGGCTCACGGACGTCGTGGAGGACGCGTTCGACGTGGCGACCGACGGCACCGACGGTATCCACGTCTCACTCGACATGGACTTCCTCGACCCGAACGAGGCACCCGGCGTGGGGACACCCGTCCGCGGTGGCGTCACCTACCGGGAGGCCCACGCCGCGATGGAACACGTCGCCGCCCACCTCGACAGCGTTCGGTCGATGGAAGTCGTCGAGGTGAACCCGATTCTCGACCAGCACAACGGCACCGCCGAACTCGCCGTCGAACTGGTCGCGTCGGCGTTCGGGAAGCAGATCTTCTAACGCACTATTTGCTCGAGGAGGTCGGGTGGCTTCGTCACCCTCCCCCCGGCAAAACATTGTTCTCGTGAGGCCGAAGGCCGAACGGGAGCAGGGAAGTCGCAGCCCCGCGCAGGGAGCGAAGCGACCGAGCAGGAACGTCTTCCCGTGCGGGAAAATAGGGCGTGCTCCTTCCGGAGTCCGCTGCGCTCACCCCTCCAGTCCGCGTGGATGCTTCGTCTCTCGATCGCCGCTCCCTCACAACCGAGAAGACTTGCCAGCACGCAGCCGTTTCGTCATGGTTGGCGGTACTCGTTCGGGCCGTATCGACCGTTCCCCGCCGGCACCGCCCTCGCCCACGGGTACGCCTTTGTAGATGCAGCCCGACTCCCAGCTATGGCTGAACGAGACCGTCGGTTCGGGCGCCGCGCTGTGCTCGCGGTGCTCGCGGTGTTCGCGATTCCCCCCGTCGTTCTCGTGGCGCTCGCCGTGACAGATTTCGCACTCGCGGGCGAGCTCGTGCTGGCCGTCGTGATGGTGCCGCTCGTGGCCGTCGCGGTCGCGCTCGCCGTCATCGCCCGCGAGGTCGCCTCCAGCCCGGACGAGCCGGAGCTCATCGACGAGCGCATGGCCGAGAAGGTCGGGATGACGAGCGAGGAGTACGAGGAGTTGCTGGAGCAGTAGTTACAGGTCGAACAGCTCGGCGGCCTGCTCCATGTCCTTGTCGCCGCGGCCCGAGAGGTTCACGACGATGGTGTCGTGCTCACCTTCCTCGGCGAGTTGCTTCGCGAGGGCGACGGCGTGGCTCGTCTCCAGCGCCGGGATGATGCCCTCCGTCTCCGAGAGCGTCCGGAACGCCTCCAGCGCCTCGTCGTCGGTGATGCCGCGGTACTCACACCGGCCCACCGCGCGGAACATCGCGTGTTCGGGACCCACGCCCGGATAGTCGAGGCCCGCCGACACCGAGTGGACCTCCACGTCGTCGTCGATGACGCGAGTCTTCATCCCGTGGATGACGTCGTCGTGGCCCTTGGCGAGCGGGGCGGCGTGCCGCTTGGTGTCGGCGCCATCACCCCCGCCCTCGCCGCCGTAGAACGCGACGTCGTCGTCGCGGAACGCGTGGAAGAGGCCGATGGCGTTCGACCCACCGCCGACGCAGGCGACACACGCATCGGGGAGGCTCCCCGTCTGCTCCTGAATCTGCTGGCGTGCCTCCTCGCCGATGACCGACTGGAACTCCCGGACCATCCGCGGGAACGGGTCCGGCCCCACGACGGAGCCGACGAGGTAGTGGGTGTCCTCCATGTTGCCCGCGAAGTCCTCGAGCGCGGCGTCGACGGCCTCCGAGAGGCCCTGTCCCTCGCGGGTGACCTCGTTCACCTCTGCGCCCATCAGTCGCATCCTGAAGACGTTCATCTTCTGCCGCTCGACGTCCTTCTTCCCCATGTAGATCTCCGTGTCCATGTCGAACAGCGCGCCGACCATCGCGGTCGCCGTGCCGTGCTGGCCGGCGCCTGTTTCGGCGATGAGGCGGCTCTTGCCCGCCTTCTTTGCAAGTAGCGCCTGCCCGAGCGCGTTGTTGATCTTGTGGGCGCCTCCGTGCAGGAGGTCCTCGCGCTTGAGGAAGATGTCCGCGCCGTACTCGTCGCTCAGGTTCTCGGCGTAGTAGAGCGGCGTCGGCCGCCCGGCGTACTGGTCGAGAACGTGGCGGAACTGCTCCTGGAACTCCTCGGTCGGGACGATGTCCTCGAACGCGGCAGCGAGTTGGGCGAGCGGTTCGAGCATCGGCTCGGGGACGTGTCGGCCGCCGAACCCGTCGAACTCGTCGGGAAAGTCACTGTCTGACATATGAACGATGCTGACCGCTACTGGGCAAAAGTGTTGTGTCAGTCGCAAAAACGGACGTTCCGGGCTACTCGTCCGCGTCGTCAGCGTCGTCTGCGTCGTCTTCAGCCGGCACAGGAACCACGTCGACGCCGGCGACCCAGTCGCCGGCGTCGAGGTTCATCACCTTCACACCCATCGTGTTCCGGCCCTGGCGGGACACTTCGTCGACGTGCGTCCGCATGATCTGGCCGGACTCGCTCATGATGACGAGGCCGTCACCCGCGCTCACGGCGTTGAGCGAGCAGGCGTCGCCGTTGCGCTCGTTCGTCTTGATGTCGATGAGCCCCTTGCCGTACCGCGACTGCACGCGGTACTCCGAGAGCGCTGTCCGTTTCCCGTAGCCGTTTCGCGTCACGGTCAACAGGTCGCGGTCGTCGGCGTCGTCGGTGGCGACGATGCCAGCGACTTCGTCGCCCTCCTGGAGCTTGATGCCGTTGACCCCCCTCGCGGAGCGGCCCATCGACCGTGCCTCGGTCTCGTCGAACCGGATGGTCATCCCCTGGCGGGTGCCGATGACGAGGTCCTGTGCGCCGTCGGTCGTCTCCACGTCGACGAGCCGGTCGCCCTCTTCGAGTTTCGTGGCACGAATCCCGCCGGAGTGGACGTTCTCGAACGCCTCGATCTCCGTCCGCTTCACGTAGCCGTCCTTGGTTGCCATCGCGAAGAAGCCGCCTTCGTCGAGGTCGTCGACGTTGACGACCGCGGTCACCTCCTCGTCGCGGTCGAGGTCGATGACGTTCACGGCGTTCGTCCCTCTCGCAGTTCGGGACATCTCGGGTATCTCGTACACCTTCAGGCGGTAGACCTGCCCACGGTTGGTGAACACCATGAGATAGTCGTGGCTGTTGGCCTGGAACACCGTGGAGACACGGTCACCATCCTTGGGTCGTACGCCGATGATCCCCTTGCCGCCCCGATGCTGTGGGTCGAACTCGGAGACGGGCATCCGCTTGACGTAGTCGTCCTCGGTGAGGCAGACGAACACGTCCTCCTCGGGGATGAGGTCCTCGCGGGTGACGCTCCCGAAGTCCTCGACGATGGAGGTCCGGCGGTCGTCGCCGTACTCCTCGCGGACTTCGCGGAGCTCGTCTTTGATGACGCCGAGCAGCTCCGACTCGTTCTCGAGGATCTCCTCGAGCCGCTCGATGGTCGCCTGCACCTCCGCGTACTCGTCTTCGACCTCGCCAGCCTCCATCGAGGTGAGCGAGCCGAGCTGCATCCGGACGATGTGCTCCGACTGCGGCTCGGAGAGGTCGAACTCCGACTGGAGCCCCTCCTTCGCGGCGTCGCGGTCCTCGCTGTTCCGGATGAGCTCGACCACGTCGTCGACGTTGTCGAGCGCGACGAGTCGACCTTCGAGGATGTGCGCGCGGTCCTCCGCCTCGTCGAGCCGGTACTGCGAGCGTCGGCGGACGACCTCGCGCCGGTGCTCGACGTACTGTTCGAGCAGTTGCTTCAGGTTCAGCACCTGTGGCTGGTCGTCGACCAGCGCGAGCGAGATGACCGAGAACGTCGTCTCGAGGTGCGACTCGAGCAGTTTGTTCTTGACGATCTCGGTGTTCGCCCCGCGCTTGAGGTCGATGACCACGCGAACCCCCTCGCGGTCCGACTCGTCGCGGATGTCCGAGATGCCCTGAATCTTCCCCTCGTTCACGTCGTCGGCGATGCGCTCGATGCGCCGTGCCTTGTTCTCCTGATACGGGAGTTCGGTGATGACGATGCGGTCGCCGCCGCGGTCACGTTCCTCGACGTCCATCTCCGCGCGCACACGCAGACGCCCACGACCCGTCTTGTAGGCGTCGTAGATGCCCTGCCGGCCGACGATGTTCGCGCCCGTCGGGAAGTCGGGGCCCTTGACGGGGCCGTCGCCGTCCGGCCCGGCGATGAGGTCCTCGACCGTACACTCGGGGTTGTCGATGAGGTGGATGCAGGCGTCGACCACCTCGGTGAGGTTGTGCGGCGGGATGTTCGTCGACATCCCGACCGCGATACCCGACGCCCCGTTGAGAAGCAGGTTCGGGACCGCCGCAGGGAGGACGGCCGGCTCGGTCAGCCGGTCGTCGTAGTTGCCTGCGAAGTCGACGGTGTCCTCCTCGATGTCCGCGAGCAGCTCCTCGGCGATGGGGGCCATCCGGGCCTCCGTGTACCGCATCGCGGCCGGTGGGTCCCCGTCGGTCGACCCGAAGTTCCCCTGCCCGTCGATGAGCGGGTATCGCAGGGAGAAGTCCTGGGCCATCCGGGCGAGCGCGTCGTAGATGGCGCTGTCGCCGTGTGGGTGGTAGTTACCCATCGTCTCGCCGACGATGGACGAACTCTTGCGGTGGGAGGACCGGGAGGTGATGCCCATCTCGTGCATCGCGTAGAGGATGCGCCGCTGGACGGGCTTCATGCCGTCGCGCGCGTCGGGCAGCGCCCGCCCGACGATGACGGACATCGCGTAGTCGATGTACGACTGCTCCATCTCGTCCTCGATGAGGACGTTCTTCACCCGCTGGGCGGGCACGTCGGCGTCGTCCGCGCTCATATGTCCACCCACTCCGCGTCGCCGGAGTGCTCCTTGATGAACTGCTTGCGCGGGCCGACGGCGTCACCCATCAGCACGGAGAACATGCGGTCCGCGGCCGCGCCGTCCTCGATGGTCACCTGCTTCAGGATGCGGTTGTCGGGGTTCATCGTCGTCTCCCACAGCTGCTCGGGGTTCATCTCGCCGAGGCCCTTGAACCGCTGGACCTGGTCGGGCGAACCGTCACAGACCTCCGCGACGATCTGTTCGCGCTCCTCCTCGGTCATCGCGTCGTAGGTGTCGCCCTTGTAGCGGATGCGGTAGAGGGGGGGCTGTGCCGCGTAGACGTAGCCGGCCTCGATGAGCGGCGTCATGTGGCGGTAGAGGAACGTCAGGAGCAGCGTGCGGATGTGTGCTCCGTCGACGTCCGCGTCGGTCATCATGATGATCTTGTGGTAGCGGGCGTCGTCGATGTCGAACTCCTCGCCGATGCCCGTCCCGATGGCGGTGATGAGGTTGCGGATCTGCTCGTTCTCGAGGATGCGGTCGAGCCGGTGCTTCTCGACGTTGAGAATCTTCCCACGCAGGGGAAGAATCGCCTGGAACTCGGGGTTCCGACCCTGTTTGGCGCTTCCACCTGCGGAGTCGCCCTCGACCACGAACAGTTCGCTCTCCTCGGGGTCGCGAGTCTGACAGTCCGCGAGCTTGCCGGGGAGCGACGTCGAGTCGAGCGCCGACTTCCGGCGGGTGAGCTCTTCCGCCTTCTTCGCCGCCAGTCGGGCCTTCGCGGCCTCGACGGCCTTCCGGCAGATGGCTTCGCCCGTGTCGGGGTGCTCTTCGAGATACGTCGACAGCCCCTCGTGCATCAGGCTCTCGACGATGCCTCGGACCTCGGAGTTACCGAGCTTCGTCTTCGTCTGCCCCTCGAACTGCGGGTCGGGGTGCTTGATGGAGATGACCGCGGTGAGCCCTTCGCGGATGTCCTCGCCCTTGAGGTTCTCGTCGATGTCGTCGGCGTGGCCCTGCTTGCTCGCGTAGTCGTTGACGACGCGGGTGAGGGCTGTCTTGAACCCCGTCATGTGGCTGCCGCCCTCGCGGGTGTTGATGTTGTTCGCGAACGCGTGGATGGAGCCCTGCACGCCGTCGGTCGCCTGCATCGCGATCTCGACCTGGATGTCCTGCTCCTCACCGTCGAGGTAGACGACGTCGTTGTGGAGCGCGGTCTTCGTCTCGTTGAGATACTCGACGAACTCCTTGATGCCGCCGTCGTACTGGAAGCTCGCCTCGTCGCCGTCGCGTTCGTCGACGATGGCGATTTCGACGCCCGGATTCAGGAACGCCAGTTCGCGCAGCCGCGACTCCAGCGTCGAGAACGTGAAGTCGGTGGTCTCGAAGATGTCCTGGTCGGGCCAGAACCGGATGGTGGTCCCGGTCTCTTCTCCCTCGCGCATCTCCCGGACCTCTTCCATCTCCTGGTCGGGGTGGCCGTGGTCGAAGCGGTGGCGGTAGACGTGGCCGTCGCGCTTCACTTCGACTTCGAGCCACTGCGAGAGCGCGTTCACCACGGAGACACCGACGCCGTGGAGCCCGCCCGACACCTGATAGGACTTGTTGTCGAACTTGCCGCCGGCGTGCAGCACCGTCATGATGACCTCCAGTGCGGGCCGGTCGTACTCGCGGTGGGTGTCGACCGGGATGCCGCGCCCGTCGTCCGAGACGGAGACCGAGCTGTCGTCGTGGATCGTCACCTCGATGGTGTCACAGTAGCCAGCCAGCGCTTCGTCGATGGAGTTGTCGACCACCTCGTAGACGAGATGGTGGAGCCCGCGGGCGTCCGTCGACCCGATGTACATCGCGGGTCGTTTCTGGACGGCCTCCAGACCCTCGAGTACCTGGATCTGGTCGGCTCCGTAGCTACGTTCTTCAGACATACCTGAACTTACTCGGGCTATGGTTCGTCCGGGTATAAAACCCCCGCCCGCGCGCGTGCGAACGCGAATGAGATATCAACACGCCGCAAATCGGTACGTCATCCATCAACACGCCGCAAATCGGTACGTCATCCGGCAGACGTGCGTCAGACACCACGACGTCCCCGGCTTCAGTTCCACTTCCACCGTGCCACCGCGAGGGTTTTTAGCCCCCGCGGGGTAACGTCGGCTGAATGACCTCGTTCCAGTCCAGACTCGGTGAGGGGGCCGGTGACGGCGCCGTCGCCGAGGAGCTGGCGCAGTCTCAACGTTCGATCTCCATCGCCGAGTTCTTCGAGAAGAACAAGCAGATGCTCGGCTTCGACTCGGGGGCGAAGGCGCTCGTGACGGCCGTGAAGGAGGCCGTCGACAACGCGCTCGACGCCACCGAGGAGGCGGGCATCCTCCCCGACATCTACGTGGAGATCCAGGACGCTGGCGACTACTACCGGCTCATCGTCGAAGACAACGGCCCCGGCATCACGAAAGAGCAGATCCCGAAGGTGTTCGGGAAGCTGCTGTACGGGAGCCGGTTCCACGCGAGAGAGCAGAGCCGCGGGCAACAGGGGATCGGTATCTCCGCCGCCGTCCTCTACTCGCAACTCACCTCCGGCAAACCGGCCAAGATCACCTCGAAGACGGGGTCGAACAACCCCGCACAGTACTTCGAACTGACCATCGACACCGACACGAACGAGCCGGAGGTCGACCACGCGGGCGAGCGCTCGTGGGAGCGCCCGCATGGCACGCGCATCGAACTCGAGATGGAGGCGAACATGCGCGCCCGCCAGCAGCTCGAGGCGTACATGAAGTACACGGCGGTCGTCAACCCACACGCCCGCCTCGAGTACCGCGAGCCCAAGAGCCACCACAAGTACGAGCGGGCGACCGACCAGTTGCCCGCCGAGACGAAGGAGATTCGCCCGCACCCCCACGGCGTCGAACTCGGCACGGTGCTGAAGATGCTCAGCGCGACCGACTCGTACTCCGTCTCCGGGTTCCTCCAGGAGGAGTTCACTCGTGTCGGCGCGAAGACGGCCGCGAACGTGGTCGACAATCTCCGCGACCGCCACTTCGGCCGCGAGATGACGTGGCGCCCGCCCGAGAAACACGAGGAAACCGACATCGTCGCAGAGGTCACGGCCGCCACCTCGAACAAGGGGAGCTCGGTGACGAAGCAGTTCGCCACGGGCATCGCCGACGCCATCGAGTCGACGGAGCGCGTCGCCCACAGCGAGGTCGTCGCCATCGTCGACGAGCAGGCCGACGCCGCCGAGGAGTCGTCGGGCAAGTCGTTCGGTGCCACCGCGAGAGAGAACGCCGTCGCGGCTGCGTGGTACGCGCTCACCCGCGAACGCACCGCGGACGTCTACGCCATCGTCGACGAAGTCACGACCAGCCGGAAGGACGACGCCGCGGTGCAGGGGATGGCTCGGCGCATCGCCGACAAGTTCGAGAACCAGGAAGACACCAGGAACCGGGCGACGTACGACGACGTCGAGGCGTTCGTCGAGCGCGCCGCCGAGATGACCGAGCAGGCCGACGACGTGACGTTCGGCGAGACAGCCCAGGAGAACATCGTCGAGGCGCTCTGGGCCATGATGGTGACGGTCCCCGACGACCCACCGAAGGTGAAGGAGACCGCAAACGACCGCGACATCGCTGCACGTCTCCTGGAGGCGATGCGCGAGACCGACATCCTCGCGCCGCCCACGGACTGTCTCGCGCCCATCACCGAGGAACTCGTCTCGGCCGGACTGAAGAAGGAGTACGACGCGGACTTCTACGCCGCCGCGACGCGCGACGCCGAGGTCCACGGCGGCGACCCGTTCATCGTCGAGGCCGGCATCGCCTACGGCGGTGACCTCGCCGCCGAGGGGAACGTCGAGGTGCTCCGGTTCGCGAACCGCGTGCCCCTCGTGTATCGCCTGGGCGCGTGTTCGACCACCGACGTCATCAAGCGCATCAACTGGCGGAACTACGGACTGGACCAGACGGGCGGAAAGGGGATGCCGAACGGCCCCGCCGTGCTGATGATCCACGTCGCCTCGACGAACGTCCCGTTCACGAGCGAGTCGAAGGACGCCGTGGCGAACGTCCCGGAGATCGAAGACGAGATCGAACTCGCGCTCCGGGAGGCCGCGCGCGAGCTCAAGTCCTACCTGAACAAGCAGCGCTCGCTGGAGAAACGCCGCCGCAAACAGAACGTCCTCGTCGACATCCTCCCCGAGATGGCCCGCAAGCTCTCGGAGGTGACGGGTCGCGAACCGCTCAACATCGACGACTCCCTCGCCCGAATCATGAACAACGTGCTCGTCGAGCGGTCCGTCGAGGGCGGCACCGTGAAGCTCGCCGTGCTCAACCACGGCGACACGAACGCCTCGCTCGACATCACGGAGATCGTCGACGAGGACCCCGGTGACGTCGAGGGCGCGACCGTCGTCGAGATGGACGGCGAGTGGTTCATCAAGTGGAAACCCGACGTGCCAGGCGGCGACGAGGCCGCCATCGAGTACAGCGTGACCGACGAGGCCAGCTTCGACATCTCCGTCGAGGGGCTCGAGAGCGAGAAGGTAACCGTCAACGCATAAATGAGCGACGCCAAACCCACTATCCAGGACGAACAGGCCAGAGAACGACTTATCGACCTCGCCTCGGGGTTCTACGACCAGTTCCTCGCGGGCGACGTCCCCTCGATGGACATCCCCACGCGGACGAAGGCGAACATCGTGTTCGACGAGGAGTCGGGCGTCTGGGTGCTCGGCGACCGCCACTCGACGCGCTCGGCGAACTCGGTGCGTGGCGCGAAGAAACTGCTGAAGGCCATCTACACCATCGAGTTCCTCGAGAACCAGCTCGACGAGGACCGCTCGTCGACGCTGCGTGAACTCTACTACCTCAGCGAGTCGTGGGACCAGGAGCACGCCCAGTTCAACGACCAGGACGAGTCGAACCAGCTCATCGAGGACCTCGAGATCGTCTCCGGGGTCACCCGCGAGGACTTCCACATGCGCCCCGAGGAGTCGGGTGCGACCATCATGGGGCCGCTCTACCTCCGCGAACAGACCCGCCGAGGCGAACGTGAGATTCACTGTCAGGAGGACGTCGGGGAAGGGGGGTACCAGATCCCGAACAACCCCGACACCATCGAGTTCCTCGACCACGACGCGGAGTTCATCCTCTGTGTGGAGACCGGTGGGATGCGCGACCGGCTCGTCGAGAACGGGTTCGACGAAGACTACGGGAGCATCGTCGTTCACCTCAAGGGGCAGCCCGCGCGGGCGACCCGGCGCATCACGAAGCGCCTGCACGACGAACTCGATCTGCCCGTGGTGGTGTTCACCGACGGTGACCCGTGGTCCTACCGCATCTACGGGTCCGTCGCGTACGGCTCCATCAAGTCCGCACACCTCTCGGAGTATCTCGCGACCCCGCAGGCGCAGTTCATCGGCATCCGACCGCAGGACATCGAGGAGTACGAACTCCCCTCGGACCCGCTCTCCGACTCGGACGTGAACGCCCTCCAGTCCGAGCTCGACGACCCGCGGTTCAAGACCGACTTCTGGGAGGAACAGATCCAGCTCCAGCTCGACCTCGGGAAGAAGTCCGAACAGCAGGCGCTCGCCGCCCGTGGGCTGGACTTCGTGACCGACGAGTACCTCCCCGAGCGGCTCACGGAGATGGGCGTCCTGTAGCGGTCAGAACAGCGAGTCGAGTTCGTCCCGCTCGTCGGTGAGCAGGTCGTCGAGTTCTCTCGCCTGCCGCTCGCGGGCCTCCGCGGCAGCATCTTGCGTCTCCAGGGCCAGCGCCTGCAACCGATTGATGCGTGGGACCTCGGTGACGCCGGAGAGAACGACGACGGCGGCCACCCGCCCGTCGCGGGTTGGATAGTCACCGGCGCGCACCTCCATCGTCCCGGTCTCGCCCTCCAGCCACCGCCGGGCCGCGTCGATGCCCTCTCGATTGAGGTGCTCGCGTGGTCCCGCGACGACCAGGAGCGCCCGCTCTGCACTCGACACCTCACACGGGAGGGTGAGCCGGCCGAGCGTCGCCCGACGCACGAGCCCCGTGATGCGGGTCGTGTCGACCGCAGGGTCGTGGCCGTCCTCGGCGAACCGCGAGAGGAGCCCGGGGCGGTCGAGCGTCTCGGCCGCGTAGCCGACCGACGTGACGCCGCCGTCGTCGAGCGTGTTTATCACCTCGCTCGCGTCGACGACGCTCTCGGCGACCGCGTTCCTGCGGCTGACCTCGCCGGCGGCGAACAGCGTCCCGAACCGACGGGCGATCTCCTCGTTGATGCTCTCGTAGCTGGCGGCGAGCGTCTCGCCGCTCTGCCTCCAGGCGTCGTTGTCGAACACCAGCAGGTTGTCGGCCTGCCGCACGAACGTCTTGAACGACCGTGCCGCGTTCAGCGTGTAGATACCCCCTTCGTTCGCGGCCGGCAGGATGCCGAGTCCGTACACCGGCTCGGTGTATATCTCACGGATGTAGCTGGCGATGACGGGGGCGGCACCGCTTCCGGTACCGCCTCCGAGCGCCGCGACGACGAGGAAGGCGTCGACCTCGCCGGCCGGCACCACGTCCAGCGCGCCGAGTATCTCTTCGCGACTCTCCTGGGCGAGTTCGGCCCCGAGTTCGTTGTCCGCACCGACGCCGTGGCCCTTCACCCGTGCGGCCCCGACGAGCGTCCGGTGCTCAGGTGGGACGGACTCGAGGCCGGCGAGGTCCGACTGCGCCGTGTTGATAGCGAGCGCTGCAGCGGTGAACGGTCGGCCGGTGCGGTCGCGGTAGTCGACGAGTGCGTCGACCACCTTCCCGCCGGCCTGCCCGACGCCGACGAGTGCGAGCCTCACGGACGTCCCTCCACCCCTCGACGTGGGGTCGGCCGCCCCGGTCGGTCGGTACCTGAGCCACCGCTTCCCCTCTTGTGGACCCTCATAACACCTATTCAGGGACCTGCCCACTCATTAACCCGAAAGATAGTTTCGCGGCGCCCGCCCGCAACTGCTCGCCAAAGGTCGCGACTACGGACCGGTAAGTTGCCGTTATTCGTCTCCACACGAGCGGTGTCGGTCGCTTCTCAGCGCGTGGCTGGCAGTCGTCAACGCTTATTCGCGCCCCCCACGAACGGCGGGTATGCAGTGGGTGTGTCCCGAGTGCGATCGCCGGTACGCTGACCCACCCGACGACTGTGTCTGTGGCGGCCAGCCGGTCCCCGAGGGGACCCCCGACTCCACCGACCGGCTCACGATGTTCGCAGACCACCTCTATCGCGTCCTGTTCGACCCCGAGTCGCTCGACCGGAACCTCCTGGGTGGCGGCCCGTACGTGGAGTTCGCCTTTCGATTGCTCCTCGCCTTCTCGGCGCTGCTCGTGGTCGTCCTCCTCCTCGGTGTCGTCCTCGAACTCCTACTGTGAGTCGAGGACGACCGGCACGCCGCGGCTCGCCACGTCCGCGGCGAACGCGTCGGCGTCCGTCTCGATAGCCGCGAACGTGTCGTAGTGGATGGGGAGGACGAGGTCCGGCTCCATCGCCTCGGCGAGCGCGGCGGCCTCGTGGCGGTCCATCGTGAACGACCCCCCGATGGGCGGGCAGAACAGCGACACGTCGAGGTGTTCGTGACCGTCGAGGACGTCGGTGTCCCCCGGCCAGAACACCCGGACGTCGCGGCCCCACTCGCTCGCCAGGGTGAGGTGGAAGCCACAGCCCAGCCCCTCCGGATGGTACGGGTCGCCGGGCTCGCGGGTGTGGGGACCGTCGGGCTCGTTGTACGCCGGTACCGTGCGGACGATGACGTCGCCGACGGCGATGTCTGCCTCGTGGCTGACCGTCCGGACCGTGAACTCGAGGTCGGCGGGCCGGTCGACGTCACGGTCGATGCGGTGGGTGTTGATCCCCTCGAACAGGACGACTGTGGCGTCTTCGGCGGCGACACGGCGGATGCCGTCAGGGTCGTAGTGGTGGTCGTGGGTGACACAGACGAGATCGCCGTCCTGCGGCTCGTAGTCGTCGAGCACGCCGTATCGACCGGGGTCGCAGTAGACGGTCACGCCGTCGCCGACGAGCTTGAGCGTGGCGTACCCGAGCCACGAGACGCGAAGGCCGTCGTGTCGTATCATGTGCCACGGTACCCTGGCCGCTCGGAAGAACGTTGCCACTATTTTTCAGGGGGCGTTTCTCAGAACGAGATAACGCCGACCGCGCTTTATACGTCGAGCTCACTTCTATCCAGCCAACGACGAGTGGCACTCGTCGCCGTCCACGAAAATGGTCTCAGACGACGAACTAGCACGACACGTCGAATCGTTCGAACGAGCGGGGGGTAGCGACATCGAGCAGCGTGTCGGACAGCTCGAAGAACACGCGCACATCGTCCACGACGAACTCATGCACCGCATCGAGTCGACGCGGGCCAACGCGGCGACCCGTGACGACCTCTCGGCGCTCGTCGAGCGCCTCGACGCCATCGAGGACCGACTCGACGACCTCGAAGCAACCGTCGACGACTGCTGCGACGACTGCTGATCACTGTCGCGCCGCGAGCCGTTCGACGCGCTCCAGACTGTCCGCGTCGGCCGGCCCCTTGTCCTCCCTCACGGCGACGAACCGCGGGAAGCGGAGCGCGTAGCCCGACCCGTACGTCGGTGACGATTGGATCTCCTCGTAGCCCACCTCGAAGACGACCTCGGGCGCGAACGTCACCTCTGTGCCGGACTCCTCGCGGACGTGTGGCTCGAACAGGTCGGTGAGGTCGGCCAACTGTTCGTCGGTCACGCCGGTCGCGACCTTGCCGACCGTCGCGTAGTCGTCACCGTCGGTCACGGCGATGCGGAACGTCCCGAACAGTTCGGCGCGCCGCCCCTCTCCCCACTCGGCGCCCGTGACGACGCAGTCGAGCGTCTCGACGTCTGGTTTCCGCTTCAGCCAGTTCTTCCCCCGTCGTCCCGGCGAGTACGTCGACTCGGGGTTCTTCAGCATGATACCCTCGTGGCCCGCGTCGAGCGCCGCGGTCCCGTGAGCGGCGATCTCCTCGGCGTCCGTCGTCACGAGGAGCGCCGAGACTGCGTGTTCGTCGTCGAGAACAGCCTGGAGCCGGTCGTGGCGAGCTGTGAGCGGCTCGTCCAGCAGGTCCTCGCCATCGGCGTGCAGGCAGTCGAACGCGCGGAGTTCGACTCGGACGGCCTCACGCATCCGGTCGACCTCGTGTTTGCGTCTGAATCGCTTGAGCACCTCCTGGAACGGACGCGGCGCTCCGTCGTCGTCGACGGCGACCACTTCCCCGTCGAGGATGGTGGGTACATCGACGTGCTCCTCGACGAACTCGACGACTTCCGGGAGCGCCGTCGTCACGTCCTCCATGTTCCGCGAGAAGATGCGGACCTCGTCCCCGACGTGGACCTGCACCCGCGCGCCGTCGTACTTGGTTTCCACGGCCACCTCCTCCCACGCGTCGAGCGCGTCGGTGACGGTGCCGGCCTGTGCGAGCATCGCCTGGACCGGCCGGCCGATGTCGAGGTCCATCGCGTCGAGCCCGGCTGTGCCGGTGTCGCGAGCGGTCTCGGCCACGAGCCCGTAGTCGTTCGAGACCTGCAACGCCCGTTCGACCGACGCGACGGGCACCTCGAACGCCTCGGCGATGGCGTCTCTGACGGTTCCCTCGCCGACACCGATACGCATCTCCCCGAGGACGAGCCGCGCGAGCAGTTTGGCCTCCGCAGGTGAACACCGATTGAAGAGGCCGAACAGGGTGTCGAGTTTGGTGTCCTCGCTCCCTGCTCCCTCGGCCGCAGCGAGCGCGCGTAGCTCGTCGTCGACCTCGGCGACGGTGAGGCCATCACGTCCCCCGCTACCGAAGGAACCGAGACCGGTCTGGCCGCCGAACTCGTAGCTCGCGGCGACCGCGCCGATCTCGCCGACGCGCGCGAGTTCGGCCTCGACGTCGTCGGGCGTCACGTTGTGGCCCGCAGCCTTTGCGATGGCCGCGTGACACAGCGCCGGACCGATGTCGAGCGTCGTCGAATCGTGTGCGGGGAACACTCGACCCTGCACGAATCGGGCCACGGTGGCGAGCTGGGGTCCCGCCTCCGTGAACAGCGCGGCGACGAGCGAGGCGGTCTCCAGGTCCGCCGGCTCGGCCTCGATCTCGTCGGCGCGGTCGGCGAGCGTGGCGAACTCCATACTCGGGGTTGTGAGGTGGTCGGATTAAACGTCCCGAGTCGGTCTCGGAAAAAGCGGTGCCGTCCGCGTTACAGAACTTCGTCGAAGTCGGTGTGGCCCTCGATGTCGACGCCCTCGTCGGTGATTTCGGCGAGGAAGATACCGTTGCCGGAGCCGGTGTCACGCTCGACGGCGGACTTGATACCGCGTGCGGCGACGGTTCGGGCTTCCGCGATGGTGAGGTCGTCGCTGTACTCCTGTTCGAGCACACCGTAGGCCATCTGCATCCCGGAGCCGGTGACGGTGTAGTCGTCGGCCATGACGCCGCCGGCGGGGTCGAGCGAGTAGACGTGGCTCCCCTCGCTGTCGACGCCGCCGAGGATGGGCGAGACCATGAAGAACGGGCCGCCGCGGAGGAAGTTGCCACAGAGCGTCGAGAGCGCCTGCAGCGACATCTCCTCGCCACGGCGTGTCTCGTAGAGGTTCGCCTCCGCGCGCATCGTCCGGATGAACGACTGCGCGCCGCCGACGGAGCCGGCCATCGTGAGCGCGGCGTGGGGGTGAATCTGCTCGACCTTCTGGACGTTCTTGTTCGAGACGAATCGACCGCCGAGCGACGCGCGCATGTCCGTCGCCATCACGACGCCGTCGGGCGTCGTCAGACCGATGGTCGTCGTTCCCGTCTTGTTGACGGTGTCGAGGTCCGCCTCCGAGAGGTCGTTCTCGGGCAGCTCACCGACCTCGGGCTCGTAGGCGTTGAACTCGGGTTCGAGCTGATCGCGGATATCGGAGAACTCTGGAGTACGCATTACGCGGGCGTTCGCCACGGCCGCCCATAAACCCCACTCTTCCGGTGGGTGTCGGGCCGGGGCGTCGAGCGTAACGGTCGCAGAACGAGCGTGATTACTTGGTGTCGTCGAGGGCGGCGTCGAGCCGCTGGATGATCCGGTCGAAGGGGACGGTGACGCCTACCCGGCGCGCGACGAGCGCGAGCGGGAGCAGGAGAACACCGGTGATGAGACTCAGCTGGTACAGCGTGAGCAGGACGGCGCGGCGGAGTCGGAGTGCCATTGGCTTCGACGAGGCGGAGTTCGTACCCCACTATAAGCTTTCCCTTCGGTTCAGGCGATGCCATGCGAAATCATGACAGACCGATTCGACTGCCGTATAGCGATTCAACTGTGGTTTCGCTGGGGGCAACTGGACCCGCGTCTCTGCCCCCCTCGGGTGTCACTCCGGGCGACGAGAGCCCCACCCTTCACATAAGTTATGCAGGGGATTTGCCGAACGTGCGCACCCGGTGCGCGTGAATCCACAGCGTCAAGTTCGACGCGCGGTTTGCAACGAGTATGAGCGATTATCTGGTCGCGATGGAGGCGGCATGGTTGGTTCGGGACGTCGAAGGAGTCGACGACGCGATCGGCGTCGCGGTCAGCGAGGCGGGCAAACGCCTCAATCAGAAGGACCTCGAGTACGTCGAGGTCGACGTGGGCGCGACACCGTGTCCGGCCTGTGGCGAGCCGTTCGACTCGGTGTTCGTCGCTGCGGACACCGCGCTCGTGGGACTCGTCCTTGAGATCAAGGTGTTCAACGTCGAGGGCCAGGAACACGCCCAGCGCGTCGCCAAGAAGGAGGTCGGTGGCGCCCTCCGCGACGTGCCGCTGAAGGTCATCGAGACCATCGAGTTCGAAGCCGACAGCGACGAGTAACGTCGCGGGGCGTGACCCCGCGCTGACGAGGGACGTGGCCCTCGCTGGCGACGACTGCCGATTACCCGTGGTTTTTTGAATAACCAATAGTAATTCGAGCTATGGAACTGCCGACGCCTGCGGACCTCAGAGAGAAGCGGAAGGCGCTCGAGTTGACGCAGAGCGAACTCGCGGACCGGGCCGACGTCTCCCAGCCGCTCATCGCTCGCATAGAGGGCGGTGACGTTGACCCGCGGCTCTCGACGCTCCGGCGCATCGTCACCGCCCTCGAGGAGGCGGAGGGGAACGTCCTCAAAGCGAAGGACCTGATGCACACGGGCATCGTCAGCGTCTCGCCCGACGACTCGGTCCGGTCGGCTGCGCGGCAGATGGACGACGAGGCGTACTCACAACTCCCGGTCCTCGAACACGACCGCCCAGTCGGTTCTATCTCGCAGTCGGACCTCGTCGGCCTCGACGAGGACGCCCGCGACCAGCCCGTCTCCGAACACATGAGCGAGTCGTTCCCGACGGTGGCGGCTGACGCTTCTATCGACGAAGTGCGGCACTTACTCGAATATTACAAGGCGGTGATGGTCACCGAGGGCGGCGAGGCGGTCGGTATCATCACGGAAGCGGACGTGGCCTCGCGGCTCTCTTAGAGCGACTGGTCGCGGACCTCGACCGAATCTCCCTCTTCGACCCGGCCGATAATCTTCCCGTCCGTTTCGCTCGCGATTCGCTTGGCATCGGCTTCGGGCATCCCCGCGACGAACCCCGTGCCCATGTTGAACGTTCGGTACATCTCCTCGTCGCTCACGTTCCCCTCCTCCTGCACGAAGTCGAACACCTCGGGGACTGGATGGGGGTCGTCGACGACGTACTCGTAGTCGCCCATCCGCGAGAGGTTCGTCCAGCCGCCACCCGTGACGTGCGCGGCGGCGTGCGTCTCGGCAGCGTGGAGGTGCGGGAGGAGGTCGGTGTAGATGCGCGTCGGTTCGAGGAGCGCTTCCCCGACTGTCTCGTAGCCGTCGTAGGGATACGGGTCGGTGTACTCATGCTCGCGGGTTGCCGCGGTCCGTGCGAGCGTGAGGCCGTTCGAGTGGATGCCCGACGACGCCCACCCCACGAGCGCGTCACCGGCCTCGGCTGCTCCCGAGAACACGTCGTCCTTCGCGGCGAGGCCCGCACACGTGCCCGCGAGGTCGAGGCCCTTGACGACCTCCGGCATGACGGCCGTCTCGCCGCCGATGAGGTGGATGTCTGCCTGCTCGGCACCCGATCTGAGCCCCGCGCCGACCTGTTCGGCGAACGTCTCGTCCGGCTCGTCGACGGCGAGGTAGTCGACGAACGCGACGGGCGTGACGCCCGCGGCGACGAGGTCGTTGACGTTCATCGCGATGCAGTCGATGCCCACCGTCGAGTAGTCGCCGAGCGCCTCGGCGACCAGCAGTTTGGTACCGACGCCGTCGGTCGCGAGCGCGAGGTAGCGGTCGCCGATGTCGAGCAGACCGGCGTAGTCGCCCTCGAACTCCCCGACGGCCCCGATGAGCGCGGCCGTGGCGGCCTCGCTCTCCTCGATGTCGACCCCGGCTTCCGCGTACGTCAGTCCCTCCTCGTCGGCGTCCTCGGTCATACGCGAGAGGGTGTAGAGGGCGGCCAAAAGGACTCCGGTGTCCGGACGGGCGAGCATCCGCGAGAGCGTCGCAGGCCCCCGCGGCGCTCGGCTCCCTGCACAAACGCGCTAGAACGGAAAGCCGACGAACAGGTACGCGCCGACGGCAGCACCGACACACAGCGCGAACGTGACGGCGAAGCCGGCGAGCGACCACTGTCGCACCTTCCGCCCGTCGAGCGGCCCGAACGGGAGCATGTTGAACCCCGCGAGGATGGCGTTCACGGTGACGCCCAGCTGTGCGGCTTCGCCGACGATGCCCGCTCCGCCGAACAGGAGCCACGGGATTGCGAACAGCGCGGCGAGCGCGACGTTGACGAGCGGCCCCGCGACGGCGATGAAGGCGTGTTCACGGGGAGTGACCCGACCCGAGTGGTAGACGGCGCCGGGCGCGGCGAACAGGAACCCGGCCAGGCCACCGAGCACCGCGAGTCCGAGCATCCCGTAGTCGGCTTTGAACGCCGCCACCTGGCCGTAGTGGATGGCGACGAGCTTGTGCGCGAGTTCGTGGAGCAGGAACCCCACGCCGACCGTGAGCAGGGAGGCCAGGAACACCCGCAGCAAGAACGCCGTGGGAACGCTCGTGGGGTCCGGCAGGAGCGAGTACTGGCGGTTCGTCTGCAGGATGAAGAGGGTGAACGCGAGCCCGAGCGCGCCCCACGCGACGAGGATGTCGCGGGTTTCGGCAGCGGAGAAGCGCACCTTCACAGTATCCCCCCGAGGATGAGGTCGATGGAGTTGCGCGCACCCTGCAGCATCAGGTTCGCGATCTCTCCGGGGCCGCCGATGTCCGCGAACAGGTAGGGGATGAGGACCGTCGCGAACACGACGCTCCCGATGAAGGAGCCGACGTTCGTGAGCGCGACGACCATGATGAGTCGGAACAGCGGCACCTCGCGGAGGTCGGCGAGCAGTTCCATGATGGGGCGCTCCTCGTCGGAGACGAGTTCGTTCAGCGTCGAGATGTCCGCAACGTTCACGTCGATGTATCGCAACTCGACGTAGCCGGCGAACCAGCCCGGGGCGAGGAGCGGATTGACCGAGGTGAGCCACGCGACCGCGCCACCCACGGAGGCGCTCGTCCAGTGGGCACCCGCGAGCTTCGCGAGTGCGAAGGAGAACACGGCGTTGACGACGAACCACGCGCCGAACAGCTGGAACAGGAAGGCGTTCGAGACCCCCGCCATCGCCACGAGGGCGAAGAAGACGAGGAAGCCGAGCGTGAACAGGTAGCCGAACAGCTTGTAGAACGAGAAGCCCGACTCCTGTTTGCCCACGAGCGACGCCATCGGTGGGAGGGTCTCCGGGTTCGCGAGGTAGCGCTCGATACCCTCGCGGTGGCCCGCGCCGACGACCGCGACCACCCGTTTCCCGGACTCGCGGAGCGCGACGAGCTGGTGGGCGATGTAGGCGTCACGCTCGTCGATGAGCGCCTCGGCGCCGCCGGGTGAGAACTGGCGGAACTCCTCCATCATCGCCGTCACCACGTCGCCGTCGGTCAGCTCGCTCATGTCGAACTCCTCGACGTCCTCGTCGGGCGCCGTGAGCGCGAACAGCGCCGCGAGCAGGAGCCCGATGGCGAGGCCGATGACCGCCGCGACGACGACGAAGTCGAGGAGCGTGACGAGCAGCCCCGGAATCGCGAGCGACGCTGGGACGACCAGCGGCCCGGCGAACGCCTCGGCGAGGATGGCCAGAAACACACCGACTGAGAGCCCGACGCCGATACCGACGGTGATGCCGTCTGCGGCCCCGAGGGCCAGCCCACCGATGACTTTCAGCTTCTCGAGGCCCGACAGGCGTGCCCAGAACCGCTGGATGGTGACCTGGATGTCCCGGTCGACGAGCGCCACGTCGATGCCGTTGTCCTCGGCAGTCTCGACGGCTGCGAGCATGTCGGCGCCGGGCTTGATGTCGAAGCGGTCGCCCATCCGCGCCTGCACGTACGAGAGCATCCAGTACGCGAGGAATTGGAAGACCGTGTTGCCCCGAAGCAGGTCGGCGGCGTCCAGGTCGTCGGGCGTCTCGCCTTTCAGCTGGCGGTAGCGCCCCTCGTCGAGTTCGACGGCGACCACGTCGGGCCGTTCGGCCTCGATGGTCTCCTCCACCTCGCTGACGCTGTCCGCGGAGACGTGGGCGGTTCCGACGACGCGAACCTCGCCGGCCGACGTCTGCTCGCTCATTACCGGGCATCCGGTTGCGTCCGGTTTGTACCTGTCGGGGTTGTTTTGCCGTCGACGGGCGGGTGCCGGACGTGTGTCCCCGACGGAACCACAAGCCCCTAACGCCAGCCGGGTGGAGGCTGCCACATGGTGACGCTCGAAGACTCCTACACGGAGATGACGGAACTCCTCCAACCGAACGACACCAACTATCTCGGGCGGGCGCTCGGGGGCGCCGTCCTCCACTGGATGGACATCTGTGCGGCGATCTCGGCGATGCGGTTCTCCGGGCAGCAGTGCGTCACGGCGTCGATGGACCACGTCGACTTCCTCGCGCCCATCGACCTCGGCGAGGTGGCCATGCTGGAAGCGTACGTGTTCAACACCGGCCGGACGAGCGTCGACGTCCGGGTCGACGTCCGCGCCGAGGACCCCAAAGAGGGCAACACCCGACTCACGACCACGTCGTTCCTCACGTTCGTCGCCCTCGACGAGGACAACCGACCGACCGACGTTCCGGACCTCGAGTGCCCGACCGAGGCCGAGCAGGCGCTCCGCGACCGGGCGATCAACCTCCGACAGGAGCAACTCGCTGACGTGGCCGACCGGTTAGAGTGACGCCCTGAGTGCATCGACGTCGGCGGTCTCGCCGGTCTCGATGTAGTGTTTCGCGGCGGTGTTCGCGAGGTCGAGCGCCGGCTCCAGCCCCCAGTCGTCGGCGAGCGCACAGGCCAGCGTCGCGGTGAACCGGTCGCCGCCACCGGTGTCGGTCGCCCGTTCCTCGACGACTGGCGTGGCCGCGACGAGCAACTCGTCGGCGGTCGCGGCCAGCGTCTCGGGCGTCGCGTGAACGACGAACGCGTCGATATCGAGTTCGGCGCGGAGTTCGAGAAGCGTGTCGTCCCACTCACCGTCGAGGTCGAGTGCGGCCAGTAGCCCCCGCGTCTCGGCACGGTTCGCGCTGACCACCAGGGGCCGAGCCTCGGCACAGGCGGCCAGGGCCTCCCGGAACTCGACGGCTCGGTGGTTCCTGAGCCCGGAGAGCGAGCCAGGGTCGAGAACGACGGGCGTGTCGTCGCCCGTCTCCGCGAACGCCCGGAGGATGTCGATGACGCCGTGGACTGTCGACCAGTTGGCGAGACAGACGGCGGCCGGCGACTCGGCGAACGCGCCAGCCTCGCGGAGCGTCTCGTCGTCACAGGCCTGCAAGTCGGCGGACTCCTCGGCGAGCAGGAGGTCGCCGTCGGTGAAGTCGCAGATAGTGACGCGCGCCGGCACGCCGAGCGAGACGACCTCGAACGGGAGGTCGAAGACCGGGTCGTCACAGTGGCCGTACAGGCAGGTGTCCGCGCCGAGTTCGTGCGCCTGTATCGCCATGTTCACCGACTGGCCACCCGGGTCGTGGTGCTGTGGGTCGAGTTGGAACGAGCGGTCGCCGGCTTCGACCCGGTCGCCGAATCGGGTCCGGTTGGTGACGCGCCCACCGGCGTCGTGGACGTGGACGTAGGCGTCGACGCTCCCGTCCGGACAGGCGATGACTCTCCCAGGGTCGAACGTGTCGAGCAGGTCGCGTGCGTCTGCCATCAGCGGACGACGAGCACGGGACACGGCGACCGGCGGACGACCGACTCGGCGACGCTCCCCAGCAGCACGCGCGAGACGCCGGCGCGGCCGTGACAGCCCATCACCACGTAGTCGATGTCGTGCTCCTTCGCGTACTCGACGATGGTTCGCGACGGCGGGCCTATCTCGACGGTCGTCTCGACGTCGCGGTCGACGCCTGCCTCGCTGGCGGTCGCTTTCGCGTTCTCGAACAGTTTAGCCGCACGGTCCCGCGCAGCGTCCTCCCACTCGTCGATGTAGCCGCTCATCCCCACGTCCGGGCTGGCGGCGTAGCCGGCCTCGACGAAGTCGATGACGTGCAGCAGGTGGAACTCGGCGTCGGGATAGTCTCCGAGCGCCTGCTCCAGTGCGCGCTGTGCCATCGGCGAGTCGTCGAGTGGAACCAGTACGCGAGTCATGGTAGGTGTACGACCGCGCGGCGGAAATAGCCGCCCCCTTTATCGCCGGCCGTGCCCTGTTTCGCGTATGGCACTCCAGGTCTCTCCACCGGACCCGCCGCGACTCGAAAGCTCGTTCGACGCGGACGACTACGACGATGTGGAGGTGATGGGTGACGACTATCGCCGCGAGGAACTCCAGGAGTATCTCGCCGACGGCGCGTGGGCCGAGGCGTTCGACGAGTGGGCCGCCCACAGTGAACTCGACGAGGACCAGTGGCAGGTGGTCGCGGACCTGAACATGGTCCAGCAGTTCGATTTCTTCTGGGACGACTTCGCCGATCGCGTCGGCTACCACGCTCCCGGCATCCCCGAGGACTGGAAGGAACGAGACCTCCACCCCGAGCTGGATTCGTGGGCGACGGTCTCGGCGATCAACGCCGGGCTGACCGAACTCGGGCGGACGGTCTCGGACCTCCTGAAGGAGGAGTACATCGAGTGGGAGAGCGCGTTCGAGGCGCCCGACGACCTCCCGGAGTTCGACTAACCTTATCCCGGCTCCCCCCGGAGAGCCAGTATGGCGGCCCATCCGTTGCGCCAGCGCTTCGTCCTCGACACCTCACTGTTCCTCACGGACGAGATCAGACACGGCGACGAATCGCTCGAAGCGGCGCTCGACCGACTCCTCGACCTCGTGGCCGAGGCGAAACTCGAACTCGACATCTCCTGTTACGTTCCGCCGTCCATCTACGAGGAACTCCTCGGGATGCTCGATCGGCGCGACGTCGACGACGAACTGGTCGGCCGGCTCAACACCTGGCTGATCAAGAAGAACCCCGCACGGTTCGAGGTGATGATTCCCGCCGAGATCGTCTACCGGTTCATCGACGAGATGTCGGAGCGCGTGAACCGCGGGCTTCGCGTCTCCGAGAAGGCCGTCCGAAAGGCCGAGGACTCGCGAGACGAGGCCGACGCGGAGGGGATGAGCGAGGTCGACCGGGTCATCTCGGACTTGCGAGACGAGTACCGGACGACGCTCCGACAGGGCGTGCTCGATTCGCGAGAGGACTTCGACCTGCTCATCCTCGCGCGCGAGCTGGACGCCGGCGTGGTCACCGAGGATCAGGGCATTATCAACTGGGCGGAGGACTTCGGACTCCGGTACATGCGTGGACGGGACTTCCCGACGCTGCTCGACGAGTATCTGCAGGCGACGGTCGGCGACCGCTATCCGGAGTGAGACGCCACTAGCGATTGTAGAATACCAGGACCCGGGTGCCACGGATTGGACCCGGACGGGAGACGTTTTCCACAGCCCGTACGGCTCTTCCGACGTCAGCTGTCTCGTCGGTTTCCCGAAACACAGTCACCCGCGTTCCGGTAGTTGGCCTTCGTACCGCACCGTCCGGACGGTCCGGCGGTGGGCTGTTGCGGTTCTCCTTCGGGACTTCGACCTTGTCACCCTGTTACGGACGCTTTGGTTGTAGCCCCCAACCGCTCGGTCACGAGCGCCGTCCGTTCCGCGTCGACGACAGGCCTCTCACCCGCTCGTTCGACGCAGCCAGTCTGTTGCGCCTGGCACCGGTCGGCTCCGGGTTTTCCATCCACAATACGTGGACATTCCCGGTCGCTTCCGTTTGGTCGTCCGGTGAGTCCCCGCGACTCCCGGTCGGCAACACTACGATACGTCGGACGATATAATAAATGCTTTGGTATGTGGTACCGATTGCCACGACTCGCGCGTACCCCCCGGAAAACTCACTCCCGGGCTATGGCGATGTTCTTCACCGCGCCGTCGCACTCGGGGCAGTTCGCCTGGTGGCTCTCGGACTGGACGCGGTGGCCGCAGTCGTAACACTCATACAGGGCATCGGTCGGGTCGTACGGGTTCAACTCGCATATGCATGTGTGGCTGCCTCTCGGGCAAAAGAATTTGTCTATGTCTTCATTGACGCGATTAAGGCCCTAGAATTGGTAATGGATGGCCGAAATTAGGTGGACGAACATCCAGTTATTCGGTGGTCGCGGAGAGAACGAACGTCTCGCGTCGTTCTTCGACGCGTGTCACGGTGAACCCTGCCTCCTCGAACGTGGTCGCTGCGTCGGCCGCAGCGAACCGCTCGGTCGTCGGTGGGCCGGTCTCCCCGCGCCCGTTGGCCGACCAGTCTGCGATACCCACGCGGCCGTCCGGTCGGAGGACGCGTCGGAGTTCCGCGAGTGCATCGGGCGACGCGAACTCGTGGTAGGTGAACGTCGAGACGACGGCGTCGACCGCGCCGTCGTCGAGCGGGAGGTCACCGGCCTCGGCAGTCACCAGCTCGACGTTCGCCGGAACGCCCTTCGCTCGATAGTGGTCGTGCATCGCCTCCTGGACGTCGACGGCGTAGACGTGCGCGACGTACGGCGCGAGTTCGTCCGTGTAGAACCCGGTCCCGCTCCCGATCTCGGCGACGACCTGTTTCTCGTTCGCGTCGAACAGCGCGAGCAACTCGTCGACAGAGCAGTACGCGAACCGGGTCGGGTCGTCGAGTGCGTCGGCCCGGTCGCTGTCGAACGTGTGAAAGCCCATATCTCCGAGACGAGCGCCGACCCGATAGCTCCCCCGGTCACTCCGTGGCTCGTCGATACGTCGCTTTCGTCAGTTGGCTGGCCAGCGTCGCCGTCTCCAGCTCCTCGCGAATCGCGTCGCGCGGTGCCCCCGGCTCCAGGTCCAGCGGCCGACGAAGCGCGTACAGCGTGAACCAGTGTTCGAAATCGTCACCGGGCGGGGGACACACCGGGAGGTAGCCGATATCGCCGCGGGCGTTCCGGCCCTGTGCCGCGCCATCGAGTGACTCCACCCGGGGCTCCGGTGGCACGTTCGCTGGTATCTCGGTCGTCTCGGGTGGAATGTCCCACATGGTCCAGAGCGTCTGCTGGGAGGCGACGTCGTCTGGATAGGTGAACACCAGCGCGATGGACTCGGTCGGTGGTGGGACGTTGGCGATCTCGACGCGGGGCGAGACGCCCTCGCCGTCGCAGGTGAGCCGTCGCGGAACCGTCCCGTCGGCGAGCGCCGGGACCGTGTACTGGAGCGCCTGTGGTGTCGGACTGCCGGACGTGCCGACGTCGGTACAGCCGGCCACACCGCCGATCGACGCGGCACCGACCATGGAGAGCAGTCGCCGACGGCTGAACATCGACTCCGGGTAGGGGTGCCCGGCGTAAAGGCGTCCCGAAGCCGGTCGGTGACGAGGCCGCAGGGTTGATGCCGTCCACCCACGTCTGCTCCCTGTATGAGCGTGGAAATCGTCCCCCCATCGGAACGGAGCTGTGAACGGTGCACGCGACAGGACGTCTGGGACGAGACGACCGAGAACTGGGTCATCGCGACGGTCGACGGCGAGCGACAGGTCGGCAACTCCCACTGTATCCACGAGTGGGACATCAACGGTCGCTACAATCCCGTCCGCGAGACGGCCTGATGCCGACCGCGTACATCACCGCCCCGCCCGAGGCGGCCGCCGACCTCGCCGAGCGACTGGTCGAGGAACAGTTGGCCGCGTGTGTGAACCGCCTCGCCTGCGAGTCGACGTACCGCTGGGAGGGCGAGGTCGTCCACGACGACGAGGTCGTCCTGCTGGCGAAGACGACCGCCGAGCGCTACCCCGACCTCGAAGCCCGCGTCGAGGAACTGCATCCGTACGAGGTGCCCTGTATCGAGCGGTTCGACGAGGCTGCGATGCTCGAATCGTTCGCAGGGTGGCGCGACGAGAGCGTTCGATAGCTCGCCGACTCAGAGGCCGAGCGTCGGAACGATGTTCTGTGTGACGAGCCCGGCGATATCCAGGAGTGCGATGAGCAGCGTCGACAGCACGATGGCAACCGCCGGCGGGTCGAGATGCGTGTCGGCGTGTGCGTAGAGGACGCGCTGTGCGAGTTCGCCGAACAGTCCCGAGACGGCACCCATGACCCCGCCCGCGACGACCGCAAGATGGAGCGTCACCGCGATTTCGACCTCTTCGGGCGTGACGCCGTTCTGCAGGAGTGCAGGGTCGGCCGCCCCAACGAGGGCGATGACGAGGACGCCGGCCGGCAGCGCCATGTGGTGCGTGACGGGGAACTTCTCCATCCGGAGGCTGAGGAACACGAGCGTCGCCGCGGTGAGGCCGAACGCGAGGAACGGCGAGCCGGTGGCGTAGGTGACGAACGCGGCGAACACCCCGACGACGAACCCGAGCAGGGTGACGCTCGCCCATCGATACTGATGGGGGAGCCACGGCTCGACGACGAATCGGGCGTCGGTCTGGGATGGTTCCGTGGTGGCTCTGGACTCGGCCTCGGTGGTGCCGCCGTCGGTTCGCATCGCGCGGCGCTCGCCACGCTCGAACGGGCTCATGTCGAGCAGGCCACCGCGGATGGCGCCGAGCAGCGGGTAGCCGAACGCGATGCGGTGCAGGAACGCCGAGACGACGATGGACGCGAAGATGGGGTCCCACGGGAGTGCGAACGCGACCGACCCCTGTGCCAGCGCGGCCCCGACGACGCCGAAGACCCCGCCGACGAGCAGCACGTCCGGTTTCGCCCCCAGCGAGTAGGTGACGTGTTTCGCCTCGTGATACGCGAAGTCGGTGTCGACGTAGCCCTGTCGGGCGGCGTACGCGGCCGCCGCGACGCCCCCGCCGAGCGCGACGTGCGGCCCGACACCGGTTCCCAGCCCGATTGACGCCGTGATGCCAGTCGCGCCGAGTGCTGCCGGGTCGATGGGGGCTGCGGCGGCGATGGACGCTCGGGTGAGCTTGGCGACCTCACCGACGACGACGACGAACCCGGCGACGCTGAGCGCCGGATAGCCACCGAGAGACGCACCGAGGGCTCCGCCGGCGAACGCGATTAGCGCGAGCGCAAAGAGGCTCGTGAGCTCTACCACGGGGTACCAACTCCGGTAGCGTGAGACATCTCTGTGGAGTCATGCCCACAGCGGGATAATAAGTCCTCAGGAGGGAGCCCGACTACAGCTCGTCGAGCGCGGCCTTGAAGAAGAAGCCGAGCGCGAGATGCTGGCGCATGGCGGCCTCGACGTGTTCACGGCTCTGTGCCGGATCGTCGATGCGGTACTCCTTCGTGCGAACGAGCTCCTGCACCTCGAGGACGCCCTCCTCCTCGAGCTCGTGGAGTCGCGGGTACACCGTCCCCGGGCTGAGGTCCGCCCCGAACACGCGTTCGAGGTCCTCCATCAGTCCCTTCCCGTGCGTCTGGCTGTCGCGGAGTGCGACCAGCATCAGCAGGATCTCGTTCAGATTCGCCTTCACCGTCGCCTCGTTGAACTCGAACTCGTCGTCGAAGAGCGCGTCGAGTACCGTCTCGAGGACGATCTCGGCGCGCTGCTCGACGGCATCGCCGTCAGCCCCCAGTCCCCCGACCATCTCCTGGTAGAGACGACCGACAGAGACGCTGCTGTCTTCGCTGTCGGTCAATTTAGTTTCGTCAACGTTCGAGGCCATACCTCCTCATTGAGTAGCACCTACATAAATGTTCGACACGGCTATCAACGAATGAGAAAGCTCTTGCTACTCGGGTCACGCCGACGGGCGACGACGGACGATTCGGCCCCGGACGGAGTCACCTCGGTGGCGGTGTGTCGAGCGCGATGGCCGGCTGCCGGTAGTCTATTCGAACCGATAGCCTGTGCGCCGATATCGTGGGTCCAGCGCGCCGACTGACGAGCGAATCACCGGGACCGCCCACCCGTTGCATCGACCGAGAGTTCCGACCGACGTATTATCTCTGTTCTCGCGGAATCGTACGGTGAGTCGTTCAGTTTCACTTTCACCGTGCACTAGGCCGGGCTTAACAACCCACGCAGGAGCACCCGCAGGTATGAGTGCCGGCATCGACACCGTGCGAACCGACGAGCCAACCGACCGAGCGACCACCGAGCAGAACGCACCGGACGAGGACTCCCCCGACCGGAAAGCCCTCGAGGTCTCCGACCTCCCGCCCGAACGGGTGACGGCGTACGCCCGTGCGACTGCCGACGAGGGGCACCCCGAACTCTACTTCGAACGGAAGGGCGGGCGCACGTACCTCGTCGCCCGGTAACCCCTCCGCGTCCCGTCGTTGGCCAGTGCCCATGGCTTGCCGGACGCCCAGCGCTTTTGCCACACTCGACCGACGACCCGGACATGACGTTCCTCGTCTACGGCGCGTACGGCTACACCGGTGAACTCGTCGCTCGCGAAGCCGTCGCCCGCGATCTCGACCCCGTGCTCGGTGGTCGCCGTCCTGCCCCGCTCGACGACCTCGCGTCGGAACTCGACTGCGACCGCCGTGCGTTCGACGTCGCGGACGCGACCGCGAACCTCGGCGACGTCGATTGCGTGCTCAACTGTGCCGGCCCGTTCGTCGAAACCGCTGCGCCCATGGTCGACGCCTGTCTCGCCACCGGGACGGACTATCTCGACGTGACCGGCGAGATCGAGGTGTTCGAGGCGCTCGCGGCTCGTGACGACGAGGCGTCGGCCGCCGACGTAACGCTCCTTCCCGGCGTGGGGTTCGACGTCGTCCCCACCGACTGTCTCGCCGCCCACCTCGCGGAGCGACTTCCGGAGGCGACGCACCTTCGACTGGGGTTCGACGCGCTCGGCTCCGTCTCGCCGGGGACAGCAGCTACGGCCGTCGACTCGCTGGGTGAGGGCGGTGCGGTCCGCCGTAACGGCCGCATCGAGTCGGTCCCGTCGGCGTGGAAGTCGCGCCGCATCGACTTCGGTACCGGTGCCCGGACAGCCGTGACGATTCCCTGGGGCGACGTCTCGACCGCCTACTACACGACGGGCATCGGCAACATCGGGGTGTACGTCGGGATGCCCCCCGGCGTGGTCACCGCGCTCCGCGCCTCCCGACCACTCGAACCGCTGCTGTCGCTCCCGCTCGTGAAGCGCCCGCTCCAGTCGCTCGTTCGCCTCACCGCGTCCGGCCCGGATGAGCGCGAACGCGAACGCACCGACTGCCGGGTCTGGGGCGAGGCGCGGGTCGTCTCCGAGCAGGGCATCGAGCGCCGCGCCGTCTCGCGGCTGCGCACCCCGAACACCTACGCGCTCACCGTCGACTCGGCGCTCGCCGCCGTCGACCGCACGCTCGACGGGCAGGCGCCTGCGGGGTTCACCACGCCGGCGGGGGCGTTCGGCGCCGACTTCGTCTTCGACGTCGAGGGCTGTGACGACTTCGCGGACGACCCGATCACGCCGTGAGCGTGCCCGACCGAGTGCGGCCGGGCGCGGTCGGACTGCTGGCGCTCGGGAGCCTCGGCTACGCCGTGATGACGCTCTCGTGGTTCTCGTTGCCGGCGTACCTGCCGACCATCACGGCCGACCTCGGGCTCACGGAGACTCAGGCCGGGGCGCTGGCGGGTGCGGTTCCACTCACGTACGTCCCGGTCGCACTGGTCTCCGGCCTCCTCGTCGACCGACTGGGCCACCGGCGAACGCTCGGCGGCGGACTCGTGTTCATCGGATTCGCTCACCTCGGGCGGTCGTACGCGGAGGGGTTCCTGCCGATGCTCGCGCTCACCGTACTCCTGGGAGTCGGCGGCACCGGCGTCACCTTCGGCCTCCCGAAACTCGTCGCCGGGCTGTTTCCCTCGTCGCGAGTCGGCGTCGCCTCGACGGTCTACCTCCTCGGGTCGTACGCGGGGACGGCCGCCGCGTTCAGCCTCGCGCGCCCCGTCGTCGGGCCGATGCTCGGTGGCTGGCGACCACTCTTTCGACTCACTGGCCTTGCGGTTCTCGGGGTCGCACTCCTCTGGGCCCTCGCGGCCGTGATGCTTGCCCGCGGGGAGTCCGCCACCGGTGGGACCGACTCACCAGTCGCCGCGCTCCGTGAGGTGTTCGCGTCGCAGCCGATGCGACTGCTGGTCGTCGTCGGCTTCGTCTACCTGCTCGTCGCCCACGGCCTGCAGGGGATGCTCCCGACGGTCCTCGACGCGCGTGGCGTCACCCCGGCCGCGGCCGCTCGCATCACCACGCTGCTCGTCGTCGCACAGGTCGTCGGTGTGCTTGCCATCCCTGCGGCCTCGGACGCGGTCGGTCACCGCCGGGCCGCACTCGTCGGCAGCGTTGCCCTGTGTACCCTTGGCGTCGCCACGCTCACAGCAGGTGTCGCGACGCTCCTTCCAGTCCTGCTCGTGGGGCTCGGTCTCGGCGGCATTTCTCCGCTGATCCGCGCACTCCCGGCAGAAATCGAGGGCATCGGCGCGGAACGGACGGGCGTGGCGGTCGGTATGGTGTTCGCCGTCGGCGAGATCGGTGGCTTCCTCGGTCCGTTCGCAATCGGCGCGCTCGGTGACCTCACGGGCTCCTTTACCCCTGGGTTGGCGCTGCTCGGCGTCGGCACCCTCGCGGCGCTCGCCGCCGGCGCCGCCCTCGACGTTTAGTCCAGCCGCTCGGAAGTGTCGCGGTGCTCGTTCGCCAACTGCACGTAGGTGTCACCGGCGTACGCCCACGGCGACTCCTCGAGTGTCTTCTTCACCTCGGCTGGGGTCCCCGCCACGAGCGTCTTCGGCGGAACCTCGGTGCCTTCGGTGACGAGCGAGTTCGCCCCGACCATCGCTCGCTCGCCGACCACCGAGTGGTCCAGAACCGTCGCGGCCATCCCGACGAGCGCGCGCTCTTCGACCTCGGCGTGGTGGACGATGGCGTTGTGTCCGACCGTGGCGTACGGCCCGATGCGCGCCCCTTCGTGGAGCACTGCCCCGTCCTGAACGTTCGACCCTGCTTCGAGAACGATGGCGCCGTGATCCCCACGGAGCACGACGTTCGGCCACACGGACGCGTCTTCGCCGATCTCGACCTCGCCGATGACGACGGCCGTCGGATCCACGTACGCGCTCTCGTGGACCTCGGGTTCCATGCCGTCGAACGAACGGAGTACCATGTGCCGACCTGCCGCCGTCGCGGTATAAACGCCACGCTCACCGACGCACACTCACTACTCACTCTCTACTCGACCTCCGTTCCCCACTCACCCCCCGTTCACTGACCGTGCGAGTGCCCCACGACGACGGCGAACGCGTGGAGGGCGAGCAGGTGAGCCGCGAACGCCGCGTCGACGACGCCCGTGAGAAACAGCGGAATGTACGTCGCGGGGAGCGCGACGCTAGCCCAGAACCCGAGCGCGGCGACGGGTGCGACTGCCAGCGACAGCAACTCGGTGCGTCGTGGCGACGACACCTCACCCTGGACGACGGTATCGACCACACTATCGAGGAGTCCCCGGTGCATGGGTTCTAGTGACCGATTCCGACACAAGAAGCTACGCCGAACTGCGACCCAATTCTCTCCCGAGGCAGGCGCCAGCGGGTCGCGTCAGTAGTCGATGTCGCCCGTCACGGCATCGAGCCCCACGACGAGCGCGGCACCGACGAGCGCGGCGACGACGACCAGTCCGAGGACGTCCGGCGTCCACGCCTCGACGTTGCCGACGATGCGTCGCCCCGGCGCCCGGAGCGCGCCGATCATCAGCGCGACGAGGAACGTGAGCGTCGCCTTCCGATAGTGGGCGAGCGCGTACTTGACGACGTGGGCGACGGTGAGCAGTCCGACGACCGCCCCGACACCGAACGTGCCCACGACGGCCAGACTGTCGACGAGTGGCGCGGTGTTCCCGCCCAGCGCGGCCTGCACGTCCGACGAGAGCCCACCCGCGACACCAGTCATGAACTCGTACTGTCCCAGGAGCAGGAGGATGAACGACCCTGAGATGCCGGGGAGAATCATCGCCGAGATGGCGACCGCGCCGGCGCCGAGCAGCACCGGAAGCGTACTCGGCAGCGCACCCTCGGCGACCCCGGAGACGAGGAACGCGAGTGTGAACCCGACGACGCCCGCCGCGATTCGGCCGAGCGAGTCGACGGACACCTCGTCACGGAGGACCACCGCGCTCGCCGCGATGAGGCCGAAGAAGAACGCGTACGTCGGCACCGGGAACTCGGTGACGGCGACGTGCATCAGGCCCGAGACGAGCAGCAGCGACGTGACGATGCCTCCACCCAGTGCGAGGAGGAACGGCACGTCCATGTCGAGGAGGTCACGCGAGAGCGCCGCCCGCCCCTCGCGAGTGTGGAGTCGCGGGACGTGTTCGAGCACGCGCGGGTCGAGCGCCGTGATGGCGCCGATGAGTCGCTCGTAGACACCGACGATGAGTGCGATGGTGCCTCCGGAGACGCCGGGCACGGCGTCGGCAGCGCCCATGAACGTCCCCTTCAGGTAGATGGCGAGATACCCCTGCGCGCTCGGGGCCTCGTCGGTCCGGGCACGTTCGGTCTCGGTCATCTATCGGGCACGTGCCGCGTAGCTCGGTGCGATGAGCGAGGAACTCGTGTTGCCGTCGGACGTTGAGGAGTCACCCGAGGTGTCGGTGGAGTTCGTCGAGTCCGAGGTGTTCGTGGCGTTCGAGTCCTGCGAGGCGAGCGTCTGCTCCTCCAGCGTCACCTGGATGGTCGTCTCGTTCTCGCCGATGACGTTGCCCTCCGCGACCTCGGTGGTGGCGCTGTGGCGTATGAGGTCACCCTCGCTGGTGACCGTCGGCGAGGTCGTGAACTGGTAGGCGGAGTCCGCACGCACGCTCACGTTCGTGTAGCCCTTCTGCGTCCCCCACTGGTCGTACCCGGTCGTCGAGTAGGGGAGCGTCATCGTGAACTCGCCGTCAGGCCCGGTCTGGGCCTGCTGTCGGTAGACGAACGTCTGGTTCGTGTTCGGCATCCGCATCTGGACGCTCGCGGTCACGGTCGTGTTCGCCGGGCCCTGCCCCTCGACCGTGGCGCCGGGGACGCGCTCGAACGTCTTCACCCACGGATACCGCTGGCCGAGCGCCTGCGGCGGCGAGACGGTCTCGCTCGCGTGGACGAGTCGGTAGTGTTCGAGCGCCTCCAGTTCCTGCGAGGGGACGCCCGGCAGTCCCCCGATCTGGGCAGTGCCGTCCTGTTCGACGAACGCCTGGGCGGCACTCATGTTCTGGAACTGCTTGACGAGGCGGCCGTCCTCCGGCGCGAGGAGGAACGTCCGACCCTCGACGGTCCGGGTATCGTAGTCGATGACCTGCACCTGCCCGAAGTCGCTCGGGGAGACGGCACTTCCGTGGAACTGGTAGAGGCGGACGCGAAGGCTCTCGTAGGAGCGCGGCGCGTGGACCGTCCCGATGGGCTGGCCGTTCTGCGGGTTGTAGATGGTCCGCGCGATGTCGTTGTCGAGCCGGTCGTCGGTGTCCGAGAGGTTGTACCGCGTCTCGAACACCGTCGGTGCGGTGAACTTCCGCGTGCCCGCGACGCCGAGCTGGTAGTCGACGACGACGTAGCGACTCTCACCGTCCTCGAACGTCATCACGTCGTCGGCCGTCTCCTCGTCCGGCGCGAGCAGCGCGTTCGCCGCAGTCTGCGCGTTCTGCTGGAACGGGTTGGCGTTCGGAATGCGCTCACCGAGGACCGTGATCCAGTGACCGTAGTCCCACCACGCCATCACGCCGTAGGTCCCCTCGCCGTAGTCGAAGTCGTCGGTCCGCTTGTACGTCCCGTAGTATTCGAGCGACTGTTCGCCTCCGGTTCCGTACGCGCCCTCGACGGGCGTGTTCTCCTGCATCCAGTCAAGGCTGCTCGTCCACGCGGTGACCTCACCGGGGTTGGAACTCCGCTGGGCCACGTTCGGCGCGGTCTGTGCCCCGACCGTGAGCGGCGCGGCGACGAGCAGGAGGACGGCGAGCACCGCCATCACCTGATATGCCTTGATGTCCTCGAGGGACTCGACGGCCTCGCCGATGTCCACGAGATCGAATACGACCACGGCGAGATAGCCGTTGAGCGCGGCGACGGGGATGGCGAGGTAGTAGTCGAACCGGCGCTGCGTGAGCGTCGCCAGCAGCAGGAACACCGCGAGCACGAGCAGGAACAGGTGGTCTGCCCGCCCCTCGTCGGCGATGAGGAACTTGTAGAGCATGAACGCGAACCCACCGAGTGCGGTGTAGATGGCGAGGCCGTACGAGGCGCCGAGGAAGCCGGCGACGCTGCCGAGCGGGATGGGCTGTGCTTCGGCGACGGTCCGGCTCTGGGCCGTGGCGTCGTAGCCGAAGATACGGAGCACCTGGTTGACCATGTACCCGAAGAAGTCGGGCGTGGCGAGGGCGAGGACTGCTGCCCCCACCACTGCGATGCCGAGGACGGCGAGCGGGTAGTAGGTGGCTGGAATCCCGCGGTCGTCCCAGACACGGGCGAGGGCGGCGAGGAACGCACACCCAGCGGCGAGTCCGAACGCGAGCATCGGCTGGAGTAGCGAGAGTCCAGTCGCCGTGAACTCCATGGTGTCGATGGTCACGAGCGTCAGTACACCGGAGACCACCCCGATGGTGATGCCCGGGACAGCGAGATGGTCCGGGCTGACGCCGCGGAACTGGTTAACCGACATCGCAATCGCGAAGAACACACCCAGGACCCCGAGGAAGAACACGCCCGGCGGCCACGTCCAGAGGTAGAAGGTGACGAACAGGCCGGCGAGCGCACCCCACAGCACGGGGTGCTGGAGGGCATCCCAATCGCGGGCGACGACGAGTTCGTACGCGGGTTTCTCCTTGGCAGCCACGGTCACTGCGGTGGCGACGCCGAACGCCGAGAGCGCGAGGAAGAGCGCCTCGGCGATGTGGTGGTCGGAGAAGCCGACGACGCCACGGGTGAGGAACTGGCCAGTCGAGAGCGCCAGGAGGAGGACGGCAACCAGCCCACCGTTGCGGTCGGAGACCCGCTTCGTGAGGAAGTAGGCGGGAACGAGCGCGAGCGCGCCGAACACCGCTGGGGCGAACAGGTGGGTCATCGCGATCTGGTGCTCAGTCGGCGACCCGAGGCCGACGATGAGCGCAGCGGTTGCGATGAGCTGGTCGTACAGCGTGCCGAACTGCCCGGAGCTGGTTCCGGTCGGGTAGCCCGACCAGGGGTCGAACGGGAGAACGAACGGCCAGTTCTTGACCGAGTAGGTGACGGTTCGGAGGTGGTACCAGGCGTCGTTCCCGGAGAACAGTACGGTATCACCACGCACGAAGTTCTGCCAGCCGCGGGTGCGAACCCACAGCGAGAACGCTACTGCGAGGAACAGCAGGGGGACGTGATAGTACCCGCGAACGAGGTCGAGGACCGACTTGTCCTCGAACTCCGCGGAGAACTGCTCGGTGAGGCCACTCATTATCCGAGAGTGCCGCAAAAGTCGCATAAGCCTTGTCATATAGTCAGGGCCAGAAGAACGAAAAGGCAAAACCTAACCGGGCGCGACAGCAGGTCATGAAGGTCTCCGTCGTCCTCTGTACCTACTCACTCGACCGGTACGAGGAGTTCTCTGAGGCAGCCGACAGCATCCTCGACCAGACCCACGACGACGTGGAACTCGTCGTGGTCGTCGACGGGACGGAGGAAGTGTACGACCGGGTGCTCGCGGACTACGGCGACCACGAGGACACGGTCATCCACTGCAACGACCGGAATCGCGGGCTCTCGCACAGCCGGAACGTTGGTGCGGAACTCGCGTCCGGCGACGTGGTTGCGTTCCTCGACGACGACGCCGTCGCCGCTCCGGACTGGGCCGAGAAAATCGTCAGCGGCTACGAGCGGTACGACGCGCTCGCAGTCGGGGGGAAGATGGTCCCCGACTGGCTCGCCGGCGAACCATCGTACCTCCCCGCGGAGTTCTACTTCCTCATCGGTGTCACCTACCGCGGGTTTCGCGAGGATGAGGGCTACGTCCGCAACACGTTCAGCTCGAACCTCTCGTTCCGTCGGGGGCCGTTCCTCGAACTCGAGGGGTTCAAGACGCACATGGGGAAACGCGGCGAGAACAACCTCCAGGGTGGCGAGACCGAACTGTGTGTCCGCCTCGAACGGGAGTACGGCGAGCGCGTTCTCTACATCCCGGACGCCGAAATCGAACACAAGATCTACGACTATCGGACCGGGCGACGGTGGCTCCTCGAACGGGCGTTCTGGCAGGGCTACTCGAAGCGTCGGATGGAGGAGATGGACTCGGAGGGAACGGAGACGGAACGGGCGTTCGTCGGGAAGCTGTTCTCGACGTTCATTCCGGACCGCATCGCCGAACTCGTCCGGGAACCGACCGCCGAGCGAGCCGGCCGGCTGGTGATGTTGCTGGTGCTGACCGGTGCAACAGGTATCGGATACGGCTACGCCCTTGCGAAGAGTCTCTTGGAGTAGTCAGTCTCGGACGTTCAACTGCGGTACCGTCGCCACGCCTTCTGCACGTCGTGCATCCCGGGACCGACGTTGAGGAGCATCTCCGAGAGCGGTGCGAACGAGCCGTCGAACGCCAGTTCGGGTTGGTGGCGGTGAAGTCGGACTGTCTCTCGGAGGCTGGCGGCCACCCGTCCGAGTTCCGTCGTCGCGTTCTCGACGACGACGTTCCCTCGATTCTCGGGGAGCGACCCACGGTATCGCTCCAGCATCGCCTCCGTCTCCCTGCTGACCGCGCTGGTCGCGCTCATGTCGTCCGTCTTCTGGGCCTCGTGGCGCCTAAATCCGGCAAACACATCCCGCACGTGGTGGACATCGAACTCCGCCGAGATGCGGAGCCAGAACTCGTAGTCCATGCAGAACTGCAGCGACGTGTCGAGCTGGTGTTCCTTCACGACTTCCGCCCGGAAGAACGTCGCCGGCTGTCCGATGAGAATTCGGTATGCAAGTTTCGACCGGTCGAACTCGGGGCGAACGTCGATCTCCGTGACGCGAGAGCGGCCGTCGACGTACGCCAGGTCGCCGTAGATGACGTCCGCACCGGTGCGTTCGAACGCTTCGACGACGCGGTCGAACACCCGCGTGTCGAAGTAGACGTCGTCGGAGTTGAGCCAGCCGACGATTTCCCCCGACGCCCGCTCGAACCCCTCGTTGATGGCGGCGGACTGGCCGTCGTCAGCCTCCGAGCGCCACGTCACGTCGTAGTCGACGCGGTCGGCGTACGACTCGGTGACGTCGGCCGAGCCGTCGTCGGAACCACCATCGAGGACGAGGTGTTCCACGTCGTCGTACCGTTGTCGTTCGACCGAGTCGAGGTTGTCGCGGAGGTACTCGACCTGGTTGTACGAGGGGGTGACGACGGAGAGCCGAGGGGGTGCCATCAGGGCTCCGTTCGAACACGACCGCTAATGCGCTTTCGACTCGCTATTACGACGGTGGGTCCACGTGCTGTGGTTCGAGTCTGATCGAGACTGTCGAAGGTTGTCAGACGGTGGCATCGCCAACGACCGCCGTCAGGACGTAGACGCCGAGTTCCTCGGCCTCGACACCCCGATCGACGACCTCGTACCCCCGTGCTTCGATAAGGTCTCTGACCTGAGGTTCGGGCGCGTCGAGGAACCCGTGTGTCTCGACGACAATCGCTCGTGCGTCGACAGAGTCCTCGAGGATGTCGAGTTCTGCACCTTCACAGTCCAGCACGAGCACGTCACAGTCCGGCAAGTCAGTCACCGGAACCGTCGTCGCGCCCCCCGTCGTCCCCTGCACGTCGATGTTGGAACCGACGATTCCGTGTCGGATGGTCACAACGTCGTCTACCCGGTTCAGTTCCAGGGTTTCACGGGCTCGCTCCGCCCGCTCCCGCCCACCTTCGAAGGCGACCACACTTCCCGACGTCCCGCACTGGTGAGCCGCGACGACGCTCGAGACCCCGAGCCCGCCGCCGACGATGACGACGTCGTCACCGGGAGCGACCTGGTCGCGGATCCCTCGCAAGAGAGGCCCTTCGTAGGCCGGGAACTCATCGGTCTGGTCGAGCAGTCGGACGTTTCGGACGGGGACGCCGTTGTACACGGCGACCTTTCGCGGCAAGCGTTCACGGAGAAACTGATTGTACAGTCGCTTGACAACCCCTTTCATTCGCGTACGGCCACCCACCTCTCGACCCCGTATAACTCTGTCCACCTGAGTCCTCAGCAGATGTCCGCGTAGAGGTCGCGGTACTGTTCGGCGACGGTCTCCATCGCGTACGAACGGACGGCTTTCGTCCGGGCGGCCTCAGACAGTCGGTCGCGACGCCCCTCGTCGGCGAGTACCCACTCGATGCCCTCGGCCAACGACGACGGGTCGTATGGCGTCGCGAGATAGCCGTTCTCCCGGTGGTCGACGATGTCGCTAGGGCCCGTCGCGTCGAACGCGACGACGGGCGTCCCACAGGCCAACGCCTCGGAGGCGGTCTGTCCGAACCCCTCGTACCGCGAGGGCACGACCATCACGTCCGCCGCAGCGTACAACAGGGCGAGACTCTGGTCGTCGTTCAGGTAGCCGGTGTACCGCGTCTCGAACCCCGTGCCGAGCGGTTCCTCGGGCGCCGAGGTGCCGAAGACGACCTGCACGATGTCCTCGCCCGCCCCGTTGTCGGTGAGTTCGGTGAGGGCCTCGCGGAGGAGGTCCGCACCCTTTCGGGGGTCGTCGGGTGCCGCTGCGCCGAACAGGACGACACGTGCATCGGCCGGGAGGTCGAAGAGGTCACGGCCGACGGCCGAGTCGCGAGGTTTGTACACCTCCGTGTCGAGCGCGTTGGGGATGACCTCGACGCGACGGTTACCGAACAGCGAACTCTCCCGGGCACGCTCGGCGATCCAGTTGCTCGGCCCCACGACCGTGATGTCGGCGTCTTCCCAGGCCCGGTGCTTGCGCCACCACGTCCACCGTGAGAGGTCCCGCGAGGTGCTGCTGTCGAGCTTCGGACACGCCCCGCAGGCATCCTGATAGCGCTCACAGCCGTCTGCGTAGTGACAGCCTCCCGTGAACGCCCACATGTCCGGGAGTCGCCAGACGATCGGGCAGTGGATGGTCCCGAGACTCGTCGGACTGAAGAACCCCTCACCGACCCAGTTGAGGTGGACGACGTCCGGCTCCAGGGCGTCGAGCTGTCGCCGGAAGTCGTCCGGCAGCCAGTTCACGGAGAAGTCGTCGTTCGCACCCCCGTACAGCCGAAGCGGGAGCGAGTCGGTGACGACGCGTCCCATCGAGTAGATCCGACGGAGGGTGCCGTCGGGGCCAGTGACGCCGGGCTCGTCGCCACGCTGTATCTGCACCAGCATCCGGGAGTCGACGCCGATGCGGCGCAGCCCCCGGTGGATACGTGTGGTGGCGGTGCCCGCCCCGCCGAAGTCGTACGTGTTGCAGAGGACTGGTCTCATCGTTGGGCGTTCGGCTCGTGGGATGGCCCTGTCGCGGAGGCCTGTGGGGCTCGCATTGTCTCTGGTGGTGCCACTCTCTGATGGCATTAATTCATTTCGCACACGGTTCGCGCGCTATGGCTCAACGCTAGCCTCGACAGCGTCGACGGCCGCTTCGAGTTCGTCCAGCTCGACGACGAGGTCCCCACTCCGGGACTCGCAGACGAGACACGCGTACTCGTGGCCGAGTCCCGTCGCCATCTCGTAGTACGGCGGTACGATGTAGTCGTCGCCGAACAGTTCGAGGATGCCGGCCTCGTCGGCGTAGACGAGCTCCGTCAACCCCGCACCGTGGGTCCCGACGACGACCTCCGCACGAGCGAACAGCTGCTTCTGCTCGCGGAAGCTCAGCTCGGTCAGGACGACGGTCTCGTAGCCCCGACTCGTGAGCGCCGCCTCCACCTCCGCCCAGTTCACGATACGGCGCGTGTCGGCGTCCTCCTCCCTGGAGACGAGCAGTTTCGTCGGTGACCGGCCCGCAGGGATGTCCACGTTCGCGAGTACCTGGTCACGAACCCACTCCAGTCCCGAGATATCCCTGATGTAATCGTCGGACGTACTGCTCCAACACCGTCTGATCGACGGGAGCACCAGCCGATTCACACGGACGCGCTCCTGTGACCACTCCCGGTAGTCGTCACCGTAGCCGAGCAGTTCCAGCGACTCGGGGATGAACGCCGGCGGGTTCTGGGGGACGAGAAGGGTAGGGCGCTCCCCAGTCTGTTCCGTGTAGTGTTCGACCCCCTGTAGCTGCGCGAGCCACTCCTCGGTCCAGTGGCTGTAGTTGCTCGCCCACCGATGTATCAGTGGGACGGCGAGTTCCAGTTCCAGAACGTCGGACGACTGCTCTCGCCCACCGAACGGCCAGGTGCCGTCGCCGAGGGCGTCCACGAAGTCGTACGCCAGCTCCATCGACGGGCCGTGTTCGTCTCGGTCGGTCGGCTCTCGCCAGAAGTCGAACACGATGTACTCGCCGTCCTCGGTAAGTTTGAAGCCCTGTCGACCGTGAACCTCGACGTTCGGAACTTCTAGAACGAACGGTTGATGGCAGTCGTGCCGGCCGATAAGACGGGCGATCTCGTCGGGAAGGTGGTTGTAGTACACCGGCGCGGAGAACTCGAACGACGGAGGGGTGCCGAACGCCCACTTCCTGACGCCGTCGCGAGTCGACAGCTCCCGGTAGGTGACGATGCGGTCGGCAAAGCGGGTCGCCAGCAGCTCGCGTACGCTCTGTTTTACCCCACTGGGGAGGTGCCCTTCCAGAGCGGCTCTGACTGAGTCCGGAAGCGTGCCTGGCATCTGTCTCTGATGGCTGTCGACTCGACTTTACTATGTTGATGCGGATTCGTCGCTCCCTGACCGAGACGTATGTGTGCAAAGGTTCGTACACAAGAGGAACAGACGCGCTCGTCATGGGAGCGACGTTGCCAGCAGTATCGGTGAGGTTTACTGTTCGGATGCCTACCTCCGGATAATTACCGATATGAGTGAATGGACGCTCGACACGCCCGTCGCGTTCTTCGTGTTCAACCGTCCCGAGAAGACCAGGCGGGTGGCCGAGCAGATAGCAGCAGCAAGACCTCCTCGGGTTCTTGTGATTGCTGATGGTCCTCGGGAGGGCCACCCCACCGACACTGACCGATGTGAGCGTACGCGGGCTGTAATCGACGATATCGACTGGCAGTGTACAGTTAAGCAGAACTACGCCGATGAGAATCTAGGCCTCCACGAGCGGTTCTCCACGGGGCTGGAGTGGGTTTTCACAAACGAACACCGTGCGGTCATTCTGGAAGACGATTGCTTGCCGAACGAGTCGTTCTTCCGGTTCTGCGATACGATGCTCGAGACGTATCGTGACGACGAACGAATCATGGATATCACGGGGAGCAACCATCTCGGAACGTGGAAGGATGGACAGCAGGACTATCACTTCTCGTACTATGGCAGTATCTGGGGCTGGGCAACGTGGCGTCGTTCGTGGGAGTGGTACGATCCGGAGATGCGGCTTTGGAGTGAGACGGAGGTTCGCCAACAGCTTCGAGACGTGATTGCGAACGACCGACACGCCGATTACCTGGCGTACATCTACCAGCAGACCTTCGAGAATCTCGAGACGTGGGACTATCAGTGGGGGTTCGCTCGACAGATCAACTCAGCACTCTCGATCGTCCCATCCAGAAACCTCATCTCGAACATCGGCTTCGACGAGACTGCAACCAACACTACTGACACCGACTCCGAGTTCGCTGACGTGCAGCAGTACTCGCTGGATCCTCCGTACACTAGACCAGATTGCGTCGGCGTAGATCGGGCGCACGACGAACGACTCCACAGAATGCGACCGATCTCCCATCGCAACCGATTCCTCCGGGAAGGTCGGAGGCTCTACAATCGCGGAATCGACTACCTCGGCTGGTAAGCCTACAGAACGTTACGCTTCGTCTCTAGCCGCTCCAGCGCGTCGACGAACCACTCGCGAACCGTCCGTTCTGCATATTCGCGTTCGACCAGGTCACGAGCTGCGTCGCCCATCGTATCACGGCGCTCTTCATCACACAACGCTGTGATTGCCTCCGAAAACGCTTGTCGGTCATCTCTCGGGACGACGTAGCCATTCACGCCATCTTCGACGTACTGTGTAGGACCTCCACACTGGGTTGTAACGACCGGCAGACCCGAAGCCATCGCTTCCAGACCGACGATTGCGAGCCCCTCTTGGTTCGATGGTATTGCGAACACATCCGCATTTCTGTAACGCTCTGGCAGTTCGTCGGCCGGCACTTTGCCACAGAACATAGTCGCGCCCGATACACCGGCGTCAGCGACGAGCGTTCGTACTCGTTCGCTCGGTTCGTCACCCATGAGCCAGAGTTCCGAGTCAGGATGGGCTTCCAGGACCGTCGCGAAAGAGTCGATGAGTAACGAAACGTTCTTTCGCGGATCGTTGAACCGTCCAGCGAACAGCACTACTGGCCCACTCTGTTCGCCAGTCTCAGCCTGTAGTGGATAGAACCGAGTTGTATCTATGGGGAACGGCACGACATCGATACTGTCTCGTGGGAGCCCATGCTTCGAGGCAATGCGTTCGGCGGTGTAATCGCTCACCACCATCGCGGGATCCGCCGACCGGTACCCCGTCCGTTCGAGATACTCGAGAATCGGGCGCGAAAGTCGATCACGTACTCGTTCGATTAACGGAGCGGATGTCAACCGGTCGGTTCGATCCTCCCACAGAAGTGTTCCGGTCCAACTGCCGAAGGGGACACCGAGTTTGACGAGAGGGACGCTACAGAGATTCGTCCCGCAGACAGCGAAGAAGACATCCCCATCACGGAGTGCCTCGCGCCAAGCCGCACTGTTTGCGATGGACTGTGTGAACTCTATTTCGGGGAATATCAGTGGAATTTTTTTCGCTTCGCGACCATGAATTCGCGTCGATTCGATAGCAGCCGTCTGATCGAACCCGACGAGATCCATCGGATTCGAGAGGCGAATCTGCGTTTCGTGGTCGAGTAGATTGTTGAACACGAGACACGGGTCGTAACCAGCGGCCTCGGCAGTGTCGTACAGAAATCGGGCCTTGGCGGCGACCCCTCCACCCTCTCGAGGGTCGCGAGTAGCGATGTAGAGACGAGATGGCATGTATGGGCTGTCGGTCTGTCGTTCACGCCCCTATTAGCGTTTGTCACTCGGAACTAGTGCGGAGGCAGATGCTCGTCGACCCACAGCGAGAGCACCACGATCGCCCAGAGCTGCGACCAGTGGGCGTCCCCTCGGTCGTACGCCCGCCTGAGACGAGCGACTGCCGCAGGTTCGAGTGGCGTTTGGTCGAGGCGGGCCGGTGCGAGCGCCTCGTCTACGACGTCGTCGAGGTCGTCTCGGAGCCAGTCGGCGAACGGGAACGTGAACCCGGTCTTCTCGCGGTCGAGCACCACCTCGGGTACCACGTCGTCGACGGCGTCTTTGAGCAGCTGTTTCTCGCCCGGGGCCTTCGACGGTGCACTCGCGCCCATCACGTACTCGGTGAACTCACTGTCGAGGAACGGGACCCGAACTTCGAGCGAGTGAGACATCGACATCGCGTCGGTGTCCCGGAGGAGTTGGCTGTGCATGTACCAGAACAGCTCGGTGCGGGACACTGCACTGCGTTCGTCGAGCGTCAAGGTCTCCTCGACATCCCGTTGAATGGCTGCAGCCCAGTCGGTCGGCGGGGGCTCCAGGAGACTCTCGCGGCTCGCGCTCGAGAAGATGCCCCGTACCGAGAGGTACGCCGCACCGAACGGAGCGTCCGACCCGATGGCGTCGGCGACCTTGCCCGCAGGGAGGCTCGGAGCCAGATCGCCGACCTGTTCGACGAGGCTCGCCACCCCCCGACGCACGCCACCAGGGAGGCGATAGAGCAGCGACGCCGCTCGATAGCGTTGCGGAACGGTCTCGAAGGAGGGGTACCCGAAGAGGAGTTCGTCGCTACCGAGTCCCGAGAGGACCACCTTGAGTCCGGCCTCTGCAGCGACCTTCGAGACGAAGTAGGTGTTGACGCCGTCGATGGTGGGCTGGTCCATTGCGGCGACGATGTCGTCGAGTTCCGACCGAACGTCCGCTGCGGAGACGGTCCTAGAGGTGTGGTCCGTCTCGAACCGTTCGGCGACGGTCTCGGCGAAGTCCGTCTCCGTGTACTCCGCCCGGTCGAAGCCGATGGAGAACGTGTGGAGGTCGCCACGATTCGGTTCGGCCGCTCGCCGCATGAGTGCGACGACCGTGGACGAATCTAGACCACCGCTCAGGAACGCGCCGACCGGGACGTCGGAGCGGAGGCGCAGGTCGACACTCTCCTGCAACAACTCACGGACCCGCGCTTCGGAAGCCGGGCCGCCGCCCCCGAACTCTGGTGTCCAGTACCGCTCGATGGTGGACTCCCCGGAGTTCGCGTCGTAGGTCAGCGTCGAACCGGGGGGGAGCGACTGGACGTCCGTCAGTATCGTTCGGGGGCTCGGGACGTATCCGAGGGTGAGGAAGCCGTCGACGCTCTCGGTGTCGAGTTCTGGTGTGGTCACACCAGCGTCGAGGAGGGACGTGAGCTCGGAGGCGAACGCTAACCGCCGGTCTCCCGCGTCGTAGTAGAACGGCTTGATTCCGAACCGGTCGCGAGCCGCGAAGACGGTCTCCGTCTCGGTGTCGTACACGACGAACGCGAACATCCCACGGAACCGCTCGACACACTCCGGACCGTACGCTTCGTAGGCGCGCAGGATGACCTCGGTATCCGAGTCCGATGTGAACTCGTACCCCTGCGCTCGCAGGTCCTCGCGGAGTTCGCGGTAGTTGTAGACCTCGCCGTTGTAGACGATCCAGAACCGACCGTCACCCCCCTGCATCGGCTGGTTCCCGGCCGCAGAGAGGTCGAGGATACTGAGTCGTCGGTTCCCGAGTGCGACCCGCACGTCGCCGGCTGGGAGTTCGCCGTCGCTCGTCACCTTCCCGCGATCATCGAGATACAGCCCCCAGTCGTCGGGGCCACGGTCGGTCAACGAGCAGAGCCCCGTCCAGGCGTCCGAGACGGGGACCGTGGAGTCGGTACCGACGTAGCCCCAGATTCCACACATCGTTCAGGCTGGACGGTACAGAAGGTGTTCGAATAACGTTTGTCTTTCAGCGGTTGATCGCCCTGTGTCCCGACGACGGGGCGTCAGTGCTCTACAATGTCCCGGTTGGCTTCGTACCACTCCACGGTCCGTTCGAGCCCCACCTCGAACGACGTCGTCGCCTCCCAGTCGAACCGCTCGCGTGCTCGCGTGGTGTCGAGCTTCCGCCGTGGCTGGCCGTCGGGCTTCGAGGTGTCCCACTCGACCGTGCCCTCGAAATCGGTGACGTCGGCGATGGCTTCGACGAGGTCTCGGATGCTGATTTCGCGGCTGCTCCCGAGGTTGACCGGCTCGCTCTCGTCGTACCGCTCGGTCGCCGTGAGAATCCCGTCGGCAGCGTCTTTCACGTAGAGGAACTCGCGAGTGGGTTCGCCGGTCCCCCAGGCTGTAATCGACTCGTCGCCACGCTCGCGTGCCTCGATACACTTCCGGATGATGGCGGGGATGACGTGGCTGGTCTCGAGATCGAAATCATCACGAGGTCCGTAGAGGTTCACGGGCATAAGGTAGATGCTGTCGAAGTCGTACTGCTTGCGGTAGGCCCATGATTGCGTCAACAGTGCCTTCTTCGCGATGCCGTACGGGGCATTCGTCTCCTCGGGGTAGCCGTCGAATAGGTCCTCTTCGCTGAACGGAACCGGTGTGTGCTTCGGGTACGAACAGATGGTCCCGAGGACGGTGAACTTCTCGACGCCGTACTGTCGAGCCTGCTCCATCAGCTCGATACCCATGATGGCGTTCTCGTAGAAGTACTTCCCCGGGTTCTCGCGGTTCGCACCGATGCCACCGACGGTAGCGGCGAGGTGGATGACCACATCTGGGTTCGACGCCTCCAGCGCCGCTTCTATCTCATCTTTCTCGCGGAAGTCGTACTCGTCGCTCCGGGGGACGAACACGTCGACCTCGTCGCTCCGGCGCTCCAGTTCGTCGACGAGATGGCTGCCGAGGAACCCCGCCCCGCCGGTCACCATCACCGACTTGCCGTCCCAGTAGTCGGCCGTCTCGCGGTGCCAGTCGGTCATCGCCAGTCGACGCGGCCGTACCAGGCCGGCTTGTTGTTCGCGTACCAGTCGATGGTCCGCTGGACGCCCTCCTCCCACGAGACCTCGGGCTCCCACCCGGTCTCGTTGTAGAGCTTCTCGTAGCCGACGAGCAGCTCTTCGACGTCTGAGTCACCAGGACGGTACCGGTCTTCGGCCTGAACGATCTCCGGGCGTTCCCAGTAGCCGTGTTCGGCACCGACGTCGAGGATAAGGTTCGTCCAGTCGCGCATGGAGATGTTCTCCCCGTAGCCGTAGACGTACTGCTCGCCGGGCGTCCCCTCCAGTGCGACGTGCATGTGGCCGCGGACGCCGTCTTCGACGAAGCACATGTCGCGTTTCGGGGTGAGGTTGCCGAGTTCGACGATGTCGCGTTCCAGGGCTTGGGTGATGATGGTGCCCGTGATGTACCGGGGGTTCTGCCGCGGGCCGTAGTTGTTGAACATCCGGGTCGTCACGGTCGGGAGCCCGTAGGCGTCGTGGTAGTTCATCGTGAGGAAGTCCGCCGCCAGTTTCGAGGTGGCGTAGATGCTCGTCGGGTTGACGGGCGACCGTTCGCTCAGCAGGACTCGGCCATCGTCACCGATGTCGTGTTTGTCGGCCATCTCCTCCTTGACGTTGCCGTACTCCTCGCTCGTGCCTGCGGTGTCGAACTTCGCGATATCCAGGTCGAGGTCGACGATGGCCTGCAACAGGTTCATCGTGCCGTTGACGTTGGAGTCGACCGTCTCGTAGGGCCGATCCCACGACTCGCCGACGTGTGCCTGCGCGCCGAGATGGAAGACGAGACTGTCGTCGTACGGTTCGAGGGCGGTGAGCGCCTCCCGAACCGAGTGCTGGTCGCGGAGGTCGCCACGGTGGACGGTGAGGTCCTCGGTGAGGTGCCGGATGTTGTTCAGTTCGCCACTCGACGTCGCGCGGACGAAGACGTGGACGTTCGCACCGGCGGCGACGAGCCGCTCGGTGAGGTGAGAGCCGACGAATCCGTCGGCACCCGTGACGAACACTGGTCGGTCGGAGAGTTTCGCGTCGACGTTCATCGAGGGGTTCTAGTGAGGGGATTCCTGTCGACGCTAATGTAGCTTCCCTTCCGCTGTTTCGAACCGGAGGGATTTAGCGACGCGGGGCGGAATCCGCGTCCACAGATCGCCATGGCGAGCCTCGACGACTCCGTCAGGAAGCTGTTCAAAGGGGGCGGCATCCTCCTCGTCGGACTCGTCCTCCAACTCGGCATCTCGTTTCTCGGCAAACTGATCGTCGCCAGGGAACTCGCCATCTCGGACTTCGGGAGCGTCGTTCTGGGAATCACGGTCGCGATGACCGCCGCAACCGTAGCCCAACTCGGCCTCCACGAAGGCATCGGCCGGTATCTCCCACGGTTCGACGACGAAGCCGACAGACGGGGCGTCCTCCTCTCGGCGATGTCCATCGCACTCCCGCTTGCGCTCGCGTTCGGTGCAGCTCTGTTCGTCGCGGCTCCGTACATCGCCCGAGCTGCTTTCGACAGCCCACAGGTGACCCCGGTGTTCGAGGTCTTCGCGTTCGTTATCCCGCTCCAGGTCACCCACCGGCTGGTCGTCTCGACGGTCCAGGGACAGCAGCGGACCACCCCCAAGGTCCTCATCGAGAACATCACGAAGCCGGTCGCACGAATCCTCGCCATCGGGGTCGTCGTGCTCGTCGGTGCGACGGCCGTTCGGGTCTCCCTCGCGTACCTGTTCGGCTGGATCGTGCCGGTCGTTCTCGGCGTCGTCTACCTCTACCGCGAGACGTCAATTCCGGACCGGGCCGTCGGTGCGGTCATGCGTCGCCGAGAACTGCTGCGGTTCTCGACTCCGCTCGTCATCTCCGGGATGTTGACCGTCGTGTTCAACGACCTGGACACCCTGCTGCTCGGCTTCTTCAGCGGCAGTACCGAGCCCGTGGCACTCTACAACGTCGTCTATCCGCTTGCGACGCTGCTCAACACCGCCATGATGGCGTTCTCGTTCATCTTCATGCCAGTCATCTCTGAACTCCACGCGAACGAGGACATCACGGGCGTCAACCGAATGTATCAGGTCGTCACCAAGTGGGTGTTCGTCGCGACGCTCCCGGTGTTCCTGGTAATGGAGACGTTCCCGTCACAGCTCATCTCGCTCACGTTCGGTGCGAAGTACGCCGGCGGCGGACTGGTCCTGCAGGTGCTCGCCGCGGGGTTCTTCGTCCACACCGTAGCCGGGCTCAACCGCGAGACGGCGGCGTCCATCGGCAGGACCCGACTGCTCCTCTACATCGACTTCGGTGCGGCCGTGTTGAACACCGCGCTCAACCTCGTCCTCATCCCGGCGTTCGGGCCGCTCGGCGCTGCCGTGGCCACGACCGTGACCTACGCCGCACTCAATCTGGCCTTGTCGGGTGTCCTCTACCGTGAGGTCGGGGTCGTCCCACTCACCCGGTCGATCCTCCAGCCAGGCATCGCAGGGGCTGCAGCCTTTGTCGTCGTCTACCTCGTCGCGGGGGCGCTCACGAACCCGAATCCGGTCTCGCTCGTCGTCTCATTCGCCGTCTTCGCGCTGCTGTATACGGTGTCCGTGTTCCGCTTCGGTGGCATCGAAGCAGAAGAGGTGATGCTGGTCAAGAGTATCGAGGAACGGTTCGGTGTTGACCTCGAACCACTGAAGCGTGTTGGCCGACGACTGATGCCGTAGCGATGGGCCGTCCAGTGGCGGTGACGTCCGGGACGAGCCCCGTACTTACGCCTGTTCGACACTCTCGTGGTCCCACACGAGATCGAAGTACCGCTTGAACCCCGCGACGAACGAGCCGTTCTCCGTAATCGCCGCCTGTCGCATGTGGTTCGGCACGTCCGGCTCTTCGACGAGGAAGATGGCCTCTCCATCGTCGTACTCCATACTGGGGTCGATGAACGTCCCGCGCCAGGGGAGCCGCCCCTCGGAGAACCGGAACTCGACCCCGTCGTGGTCTGACCGCAGCCGTTCGACGATTCGCGACTGCACCGGTTTCTCGTCGTCGTCGAGGAGATTCGGATGGTGGAGGAGCACTTTCACGGGGACGCGCTCGACTGCGTCCGAGAGCGCGGGTTCGACACTGTCGAGGTACTCGAAGCTCTTCGTCAACACGAACACAGAGCGCTCGGCGTCGTGATAGAGGCGCCGGGTTTCCGACTCCGAGGGGTCGCCGACGTCGACGACGTGGAACAGCTCTTCCGCGGGCGTGATGTCACCACCCGCCCGCTCGAACGCGGGCCCGAACTGCGAGAGAAACGCCTCCCGCTGGTCGTCGAGCTCCCGCTCGAACGACTCGTACTCCTGTCGTTTGTTCTCCTTCGCACGCGCGAGCAGCGACTCCGGGTCACGCGGCTGGTACTCCTTGGGCCGGCCCGGAATCACCTTCACGTAGCCAGCGTCCGCGAGTTCGTCGAGCACGCCGTAGATGCGGGCCTTGGGAATGCCGGTCGCCTCCGCGAGGTTCGGCGCCGTCGTGCGACCGAGTCGGAGCAGTTCGGCGAGCGCAGTCGCTTCGTACTCCGTCAACCCGAGCGTGTCGAACAACCCCACGTCGCTCATATCGGCCCGTTCCCGGGCTGGGCACATGAATACCCCGGAGCGCCCGGAAGGTTTATTGTTGCCCGACATATCTAGTTACTCAATAACTGAGTAACCATGGGCGACGACACCGACGAAGGGGAGGAACGGCTCGACGCACACCTGCAAGACATCGACGACGGCTGTGGCTGCACCGAAGTGTGGGAGCACACGAGCGCGGCGCGCGAGGAGGCCGCCGAGGAGCCAGCCGAAGCCGCGGACGACTGAAGGCAGAGCGAGGCGGAACCTTTTCACCGACGCGGGGCGGACTCCGCGACGATGGACCGCTCCGACGTCTGCGTGCTGTTGCCGACACTGAACGAGGCCGAGACCATCGGCAGCGTCGTGACCGGCTTCCGCGAGGAGGGGTTCGACCACGTGCTCGTCATCGACGGTGGCTCCGACGACGGCACCCAGAGCCGTGCTCGTGACGCTGGCGCCCGGGTTCTCGAACAGTCAGGTGAGGGGAAGGGACAGGCCGTCCGCGAGGGCGTCCGTGCCGTGGAGCAACCGGTCGTGTTGATGGCCGACGGCGACGGCACCTATCGCCCCGAAGACGCCGAGCGGATGCTCGAACCCATCTTCGCAGGCCGAGCGGAACACGTCATCGGCGACCGCTTCGCCGACATGGAGGCCGGGGCGATGACCCGGCTCAACAGAGCCGGCAACGGCCTGACGAACTTCGCGTTCGAGCTCATCCACGGCAAGGAGTTCCAGGACATCCTCTCTGGGTATCGGGCGTTTACCCGCGAGTCGTTCGAGCGGCACAACCTCGCGGCCGACGGGTTCGGCATCGAGACGGAGCTGGCCGTCGAGTGCGTGAAACAGGGCGTAAGAGTCGAGGTGGTGCCCATCTCGTATCTGACTCGGCCCGACGACTCGGAGACGAACCTCCACCCCGTGAAAGACGGCGGGCGCATCTTTCTCACGCTCTACCGGCTGGCGAAGACGAACAACCCGCTGTTCTACTTCGGGAGCGTCGGGACTGCGGCGATCTTGACGGGGCTCGGGGTCGCTGGATACGTCCTCTACGAGTTCTACATCAAGACGCCGCGAGTCTCACACGAGGTGCTCGCGCTGGTCGCCGCCTCGGGTATCATCTTCGGCGTCCAGTTGCTGATGTTCGGTGTCCTCTCGGACATCATCGTCACCGTGAACCGCGAGCAGACCCGGCGGTTCGAAGAGCTCGCCGAGCAACTGAACGGCGCCGAATCGCGATCGGTCGACGAACGGGCCGACGAGGCCAGCGTGAGCGCCGAAGCCAACGCTGGCGGGTTCGATCGCATCGAAGACTGAGTTAGAAGGGGAGCAACGACCGGAGCCGTCCGACGAACCCGCCGCCGCGGCGTTCGCGATACGCCTCGAAGACGGGATGGAGCGCGTTCAGGAGTTCCTGTTCGGTCTCGAACTGCTGGAAGTGCAACTCGTCGAGGGCCTCGGAGAGGCGAACGCTGTTGCCCCCGGCGTTGTACGGGACCGCGGGGTCACCGAGTGCGCGCACGAGCTCCTCGCTACTGGCGGGAAACGTCACCCCCGACCGGTCGAGCTGTGCGTCGAGCGCGGCGATTCCGAAGGTCACGGCCTCTGGCTCGTCGTTCGTGTCGTCCTGCGGCGGCCGAACTCCCATTGTCGTCGGCTACGCTCCCCCGGTTGAAAAGTCCCCGGACCCGGTGGCCCGAAACCCACTTGGCTCGGGCGTCCGTTGCCGCAGCCATGACCGACTACACCACCGTCTCAATTCCCAAGGATCTGGCAGAGCGGGTCGACGAGACCATCGAGGGGACGAGCTTCTCCTCGACGAGCGATCTCGTCCGGTTCCTGCTTCGAAGTATCGTCATCCAGCACCAGCAGAAGGGTGAACTCACGGAGGGCGAGTTCCAGGAGATCGCCGACCAGCTGCGTGATCTCGGCTACCTCCAGTAGCTCAGAGGTCGAGGGTCGCCTCGGGCGGTTCGACGTTGAGCACGTTCAACTCGAGCCGGCGGCCCGCCCGGTCGAACGCGCGGATGCAGTCCCGTTCGTACGGTGGAATCGCCACCAGGACGACCTCGTGGAGGTCGTCGGTGCGCGAGATTCCTGGTTCGCCCATCGGATGCGAGACGAATCGCCCCTGTGCGCCGGGAGTCCCGAGGTCCATCCCGAACACCGCCCGCACGGAGTTGCCCGTGTCAGGAAGATAGAGGTCGGTGAACACCGGCGTCTCGGTCGGCAGCTCGCAGTCGAGCTCCCCGGCAGGGGTGGTAGCGAGGGCGACCGTCACGCTCTGTGGGTCACGAGTCGACGCGATCTCCAACAATGCGTCGAGCAACCCGGCTGTCGCGTACACCACGTCACCCACTAGCCCATCGTGTCGGATAACGCCATCGCCTGCCCTGATTCGGCTGTTTCGAGCCGTCTGAGGGAATGATTCAAGTGTGTTTCGGCCATTTCAAGTTTCAGGTCATCCTGAAGAACTTTGGTATTACTTCGTAATTGACAATATATTTATATTTCAAGCGCGCTGAGAGGTGTTCGTAATGTCCGACAGCACCCTCGCGACCTACGTTGCAGAGCACCCGAAGATGGCCGGCGTCCTGTTCACGATGCTCCTCGTCCTCTCACAGGCGGGGACGGTGATGGCCGGCAACGGCGGGACGACGCTCGGCCCGTAAGCAGTTACAGCTCTTCTACGTCGACATCGTCGCTCCAGTGGAGCCGTCCCTGTCGTCGAATCGGCACCGTCTCCAGGTCGAGGAACTCCTCGAACGTCTCGCGGTCGAGTTCGAACTCCATGTTCGGGTTCCCGACGAGGTAGTGTTCCTCGTTTCCCTCGACGTACGGACGGTAGAGCGCGCCGACCCCGACGTGGGCCGTGTAGTAGGTGTCGAGGTCGAACACGAAGCGGTCGGTCTCGACGTGGTGGAGGTCGACGAGATTCGGCGTCAGGCTCTCTCCGTGCGCGATGTCCATGTTTCCGTCCCCGACGACGATGTACTGGGTACCCACGATCGAACTGTCCGAGGCGATGGTGAGCGCCGCCCGCAGGGGGAAACCGCGGTTCAGCAGCCGCGTCATGGCCTTGCCCACCCGAATCGCACCGCTGTTGATGACCTCGTCCAGGGTGACGACGCCGCCGATGGCGCCACCACGGATGAGCTCCATCCCTTGCTGGTACGAGCGACACGCGTTCAGGAAGAACGTGTCGACCCCCACGTCGCCGACGTCCGCCACGTCGAGCAGGCCGTCCGTACACCGGAACCCCGCAGCTTCGATGTGGCCGATGTAGTGGAAGAAGTCGATATCCGAGCCCAGCACGAGTTCGAGCCGGTCGGTCGTGAGGTTCTCGTACAGCGTCACGTCGAACGGGAGGTCGTCGCGCGAGCCGTACACCTCGCTCGCGACGTGGTGTTCGTCGACCATCTCGGCGTCGTTGCACACGACGACGATGTTCACCTCGCCCTCGGCCTCCTCACGGGCCAGGCGGTTCCGGAAGGCCTCGACCGTCGCCTTCGTCGCGCCGACGGGGGCGTCTTCACCGACCCACGCCTGCTCCAGGGAGTCGGTTCGCTCGGGTTCGACTAGCTTTGGGGGCGACGACCAGGGGTCGCTGCCGCCGAACCGGGTCTCGCTGCCGAACCCCTCGCGAGTGAACGCGTCGATGGCGGCCGCCTGCGTCTCGTCCGTCGTGGTCTCGTCCCGCTGTGGTGTCCTGACGACGGCCATGTCGTCGACGAGGAACGGGAGCGTCTCGATGCTCCCCGACGTGGGTGCGACGTGTGCGACGAGTTTCCACCGTGGAACCAAGTGCTCGACCTGGTCGTAGGGCACGTCCAGATATGCGCGTAGCTGGTCGGCCGGTGGAGCCTCGTACAGCGACCCGAGGTCGAGGTCGGTGTCGAGCGCGCGGCGCTCGTACAGCGGGACGTCGTAGATGCCCTCCGTCCGGACCACGCAGTCGAGGAAGAACACCTGCTTGAGCACGCGTTCGACCTCGCCTTCGAACCCGCGTTCGCCGCCGAGCGCGTGGCTCCAGCCGTCGTCCGTGACGATGCGGTGGGTCGGCCCCTCGACGACCTCGGCGCCGAGGTAGTACGTCAACGGGGCGACGACCATCACGGCGCCGAGGTCAGGCGGCACCTCGATGCGGATACCCGAGTCCGGCGTCGAGAGCCAGGCCGGGACGTCGAGTTCGTCACCGAGGGCGAACTCCGGGGGGTGCCCGCGGAGCGTCGGATACGACCGCTCTGCCGAGGTGGTCTTGAGCGAACTCGGGAGATAGGAGACCGCACGCATCAGGTCGACCGGGTCGCCGGTCGTGGTGATGGTCGCTGCCGGCCGCTCGTGGTACGACCGGGCGGCGACCACGACCTCCTGCTCGGCCTCCAGTTCGACGGTCATGCGGATGGCGTCGAGCGAGACGGTGAACGGGCCCGGAACGAGGAGATAGAGCTTCACCGGCGCAGACACCTCCAACACGTACTCGCCGGGATCGACGGTGTGTTCGGTAAACCGCTGTATCTCGGTTCGAATCGCGCCCGACCCGTCGCGGACGTACGCCATGTTCGCCTGCGAGAGCGTGAACTCACGCGTCTCGAACGCGACCGCCTCGTCCGCCGGATACCCCACCCGGTCGGTCGACACCGACCGGGGCTCGACCGGGCTCGTAGTCGAGACCGTGCAGCGGCGCTGCTCGATGCGGTCCTCGATACTGATTCCCGGTTCGCCACCAATCGGCTCGATAGAGATCGTCATCGTGACACCGACGTGGCTCGTCGCGCCCGTGGTGGCCCGTGGTTCTCAGCTTCAGCGCAAAAACCTATCGGGCTCCCGGCGGTCGTTTCCCGGTTCTATCCGGTGATGAAGTCTTTCATCGCCCCGAGCATCGCGAACGGTGCGCGCCGCTGTGCGTGCTTCACGGCGTCCTCCACGGCCGCGTCGGCGTCGGTGTCGATACCCGCGCCGTGCCCGACGAGGAGTCGGTTCACCGTGAGCCGCTGCAGCTTTCGAGGCGGGGTCAGCCGGCGGAACGGATGGACGCCGACGCGCTCGGAGTTCGTTCGGAAGTAGTCGACGGTCCCGAGCGACTCTGGCACGAGGAGTGTTCCGTCCGATTCACGGTAGAGCGCGGCCTCCTGCCAGAAGGCGTTGTCGACGACGCGGATGACGTCGAAGCCGGTGTCACCGAGTTCGTCGCCCAGTCGCTCGACAGGGGCGTCGAGCTTCGAAGCGACCCCGGTCATCCACGCCGGGATGTAGACGGGCACGTCGTGGCGGTTCGCGACAACCGCCGAATCCCGGAGGTGGCGGTCGAGCAGTACCAGGACGCCCGCCACGTCCCCGAACTCCGCGAGCAACTCGTCGACGCCCTCGACGTCGACGGGGTCGACCACGTACACGCCCTCGTCGGTCGCGAGCGCGTGCGAGGCACGCTGCATCGTCTCGTCGGGGTACGCGAGCCATCCGACCCCGTCGTCTCGACGGTCGATCTCCGTCAGTTCCGGCGCCCCCGAACCCTTGATCGGCATGTCTGACAGGACGGCCGGCTGGCGTATAAACCGTGGCTCGTCGGCAGTCTTGTCGCGGCCACCGGCCGCGTTTATACGTCGGCGGATGCTACGGAACCCCATGCTCGATGCGCTCTCGGCGCTCGCTCTCGAAGTGAAGTACCTCGACGAGGCGACTGCCTTCTACCGACGCCACCTCGACCTCCCTGTTCGCCGCGAGACAGACCACGAGGTCGCACTTGAGGCGGGCGACACCGACCTCGTGCTCCGGCGACCCGACCGCATTCCGCGTGGCGGGCTCCACACCCACTACGCGTTCTCGTGTTCGGCCACCGCGTACGAGACGTGGTGGGACCGTCTCGACGGCGACTTCGACCTCGAAGAACACACGTTCGGGCCGGTGCGGTCGCTGTACTTCTACGACACCGAGGGGAACTGCGTCGAGGTGATGGGGAGCGACGAGGGCGACGACGAGGGCATCACGGGACTCGTCGAAGTCGTCCTCGAAGTCGCGGACCTCGACCGCGCACGTGCGTTCTACGAGGCGCTGGGCATGGAGACGGTCGACGTCGGCGAGAACCGCAAACGGGTTCGGCTCACCGCGGGGCCGTTCGACTTCGAGCTGTGGGAGCCACATCTCGGCCTCGCGGACGCGCGCGGCGGCGTCCACGTTGACGTCACCTTCGAGACGGTCGACCCCGACGCGGCGCTCGACGCCGTCCGCGAGTCCGTCCGCGACGTGACGCGGACCGACGACGGGATTCGCGTCACCGACCCGGACGGCCACAGTCTGCTGTTCACCTAGGGACGCTCGGAGTCAGTCGCGGCCGACGATGAGGTAGAGCACGACGACGAGTAGCGCCCCGAGGAGGCTCCCGACGAGCCCACCGAGGATGGTGGCCACCGTCCACAGCGTGGCGTTCTCGTTGTTCCGCTTCGTCGCGTCGTTGTAGACGAAGTAGGCGGGCAGTGCGATGAGCACGAGCCCGATGAGGAAGATGATGAGCAGTTCCGGGCCGCCGGGGACACCGAACTGGAGGGGAATCGGCATGATTCAGTTCAGCTTGGACCTGTCTCCGAAAAGGTGCTTTCGATTCGTCGACGGACAGACTGCGGGGCGCGTCGGGCTCAGTCCAGGCGGCTCGTGTCGATGTCTCGACCAGGGGGCGTCACGACGAGCTTGCCACGGAAGTGCATCAAGCCAGCGCCCATGTCCTTCAGCTGGGGGGCGAACCCCTCGGCGAGCGTCGGGAGGTCGCCATCGACGTCGAGCACGAGGGTGTTGCCGGCGGCGACGGCATCCACCCACTCCTCGGGGTCGGTCTCCCCGTCGAGGATGCCGAGGATGACGCGGTCCTCGCCGGCCGGCTCGTCGATTTCGCCCTCCGCGGTCTGCAGATCGAGGTCGAAGTCGGGCATACTGGGTGGTGGAAGCCCCGTGAGAAAAACCTACTCACGACCTCCTCGGTCGAGCCCGGTCGTCGTGGATGGGACCACGGTGGTGGGTCGCGGCAACGTGGCCACGAGCGGTGACTCCACGAACGTCCAGTCGGCACCGCGCGCGAGGCGCCCCAGAGTTGAATTCGTCCCTAAAATGGAGAAAATTACAACTGCATGATTATTTAAACCCGGACAGAGGTCCAAGGTATACTGTAGCATATAAGGGTCGTGATGTAGGACATAGGCCGTTTAAGTCGTGCGATTTCCTGAACACCGGCAACCGGTGCCGGGGGACGCCCGGCCGGCCACACCTGTTCGAACGAAGGTATTAAATACTCCTCCGACACTGGGATGAGATGCTATGACACGAGAGGTTTCGTCGGGTTCCCCGGCGGGTCGAGTTCTTCCAGGGCACACTGAGTAACCCTGACGAAGTTGACAACGCACGGATCTTCGACACCACGCTGCGCGACGGCGAGCAGTCGCCAAGAACCTCGTTCTCGTACGACGACAAACGGGAGATAGCCGCGGTACTCGACGAGATGGGTACCCACGTCATCGAGGCGGGCTTCCCCGTGAACTCCGACGCCGAGTTCGAGGCAGTCAGCGACATCGCCGCGTCCACCGACACGACCGTCTGTGGGCTCGCGCGCGTGGTCGACGAAGACGTAGAGGCCGCTATCGACAGCGGCGTCGGGATGATACACGTGTTCGTCTCGACGAGCGACGTTCAGTTGGAAGACAGCATGCACGCCACCCGCGAGGAGGCCGTGGAGCGGGCCGTTCAATCCGTGAAACGCGTCAAGGACGCAGGCGTGACGTGTATGTTCTCCCCGATGGACGCCACCCGGACGGACACCGACTTCCTCGTGGAAGTCGTCGAGGCCGTCTCCGAGGCAGGCACCGACTGGATAAACATTCCCGACACCTGCGGCGTCGCGACGCCCACCCGATTTGCGGGCGTCGTCCGCACGGTGCTGGAACACACGGACGCGAGAGTCGACGTCCACACCCACGACGACTTCGGGCTCGCCGCTGGCAACGCCATCATGGGCTTCGAGGCCGGCGCCTCACAGGCGCAGGTCTCCGTCAACGGTATCGGCGAGCGGGCCGGCAACGCCGCCTACGAGGAGGTCGTGATGGCCCTGGAGTCGCTGTACAACGTCGACACCGGCATCGACACCACGCGCATCATGGAGCTGTCGCGCATCGTCGAGGAGAAGAGCGACATCGTCACGCCGGGCAACAAGCCCATCGTCGGACGGAACGCCTTCTCCCACGAGTCCGGCATCCACGCCGCGGGTGTCATCGAGAACTCCGACACGTTCGAACCCGGCGTCATGACCCCCGAGATGGTCGGCGCCGAGCGCGAACTGGTGTTGGGCAAGCACACCGGGAACCACTCGGTACGCGAGCGCCTGAAGGACGCGGGGTACGACCCGACCGACGGCGAGGTTCGCGAGGTCACCCGGCGCGTCAAGGACTACGGCGCGGAGAAACAGCGCGTCACGATGGACGTGCTGCGACGGTTCGCCGAAGAGGTCGGCGTCCGCAAGGAGGAGGAGGTTCGGGTCTGATGGCCTCCCCCGCTGTTTCGCAACCCGGCCAGCCGCAGGTGGAGCGTTGCTCCACCAGCCACGCCGCCGAGGTGCGACCCAACAGCGGGACCACACGACAGCGACGCGGCAACGATTGCTCGCCGCGACAAGGTTTTATCCACCAAGGTGTTGCGGGCGAACGTGACGGAGACCGCGATGACTCGCGTCAGCCCGACGACGAGCCGCGCGGCCGCGATTATTGTAGGGGTATAACCACCCCTACACACAGTTCTCTCCGACCGTCCGCACAGATTTCGAGTAGTCACACAGCACGACCAATGTATCACCGGTATCAACGACCGACGACACGACAGCACAGCACGGGAGGTGACGACGCATGAGCAGCGAACACGCAGTGCAGGAGGACGAGGAGGCCGACGGCGAGGCCGCCCCCGTCACCTCCGGCGCACAGTCCGTCGTCCGCGCGCTCGAGAACGCGGGCGTCGAGTACCTCTTCGGCGTGCAGGGTGGGGCCATCATGCCCGTTTACGACGCCCTGTACGACTCCGAGATGACCCACATCACGATGGCCCACGAACAGGGCGCCGCGCACGCCGCGGACGCATACGGCATCGTCTCCGGCGAGCCGGGCATCTGCATGGCGACCTCGGGCCCCGGCGCGACCAACCTCGTGACGGGGCTCGCGGACTCCAACATGGACTCCGACCCCGTCCTCGCCCTGACCGGGCAGGTGCCGACGGACTTCGTCGGCTCGGACGCTTTCCAGGAGACGGACACGACGGGCGTCACCATGCCCATCACGAAGAACAACTACTTCGCCGACGACGCGGACACCGTCGGCGACGTCGTCGGCGAGGCGTTCGCCATGGCGAAGCGCGGCCGACAGGGCCCGACGCTCGTCGACCTCCCGAAGGACGTGACGAACGCCGAGACCGACCGCGAACCGGGCCGCGCGAAGACCCCGGACACCTACCAGCCCCCGGAGACCGCGGACGCTCGCGACGTGAAGGAGGCCGCCGAGGTCCTGGCCGAGGCCGACCGCCCCGTCATCCTCGCGGGCGGCGGCGTCGTCAAGGCCGAGGCCTGTGACGAACTCCGGCGGTTCGCCATCGAGTACGGGATTCCGGTCATCACGACGATGCCCGGCATCGGGGCGTTCCCCGAGGACCACGAACTCGCGCTGGAGATGGCCGGGATGCACGGCACCGGCTACGCCAACATGGCCATCACCACGACCGACTGCATGCTCGCGGTCGGGACGCGGTTCGACGACCGGCTCACGGGTGGCGTCGACTCCTTTGCCCCCGACGCGGAGGTCATCCACGTCGAGATCGACCCCGCCGAGGTGTCGAAGAACATCCAGGCCGACTACCCGCTGCTGGGTGACGCGAAGGCCGTCATGGAGCAGCTCCACGACGCGATGCCCGCCGAACCCGACGCCGACGAGTGGCGCGAGCAGGTCCAGACGTGGAAGGCGGAGTACCCGATGGACTACCCGATGGCCGAGGACGACCCGGTCAAGCCGCAGTTCGTCGTCGAGGCCGTCGACGCCGCGACCCCCGACGATACGGTCGTCACCACGGGCGTCGGCCAGCACCAGATGTGGGCCTGTCAGTACTGGACGTACACCGAGCCCCGCACCTGGGTCTCCAGCCACGGGCTGGGGGCGATGGGCTACGGCCTCCCCGCGGCCATTGGCGCTCGACTCGCCGCTGACGACGACCAGTCTGTCGTCTGCTTCGACGGCGACGGCTCGTTCCTGATGACCTGTCAGGAGCTGACGGTCGCCGTGCGCGAGCAGATGGACATCACGGTGTTCGTGCTCAACAACGAGTTCATCGGGATGGTCCGCCAGTGGCAGGACGGCTTCTTCGACGGCCGGCGGATGGCCTCGGACTACAACTGGATGCCGAAGTTCGACATGCTCGCCGAGGCGTTCGGCGCGACCGGCTTCCGCATCGACGAGTACGACGAGGTCGAAGAGACCGTTCAGGCGGCGCTCGACGTCGACGGTCCCTCGGTCGTCGACGTCCACATCGACCCCGTGGAGGACGTCTACCCGATGGTTCCCTCGGGTGGCGACAACGGCCTGTTCGCCCTGCGAGGTGACCACCTATGAGCCAGGGTCTGGAAGGACCGGACCCCGACGAGCGACTGCGACCCGAGGGCCGGCGCAACAGCCAGGGCATCCGTATCGACCCCGAGGTCGAAGCCGAGCCCGAATCGCGGCGCACGGTCATCTCCGCGCTCGTGGAACACGAGCCGGGCGTGCTGGCTCGCGTGTCGGGGCTGTTCAGCCGCCGGCAGTTCAACATCGAGTCGCTGACCGTCGCGGACACGCAGAACGACGACTGGGCGCGTATCACGCTCGTCGTCGAGGAGCCGGACCCCACGCTCGATCAGATCGAGAAGCAGCTGAACAAGATCGTCCCGGTCATCCACGTTCGCGAGCTCGCACCCGACGCCATCGCGCGTGAGCTGGTGCTGGTGAAGGTGAACGGCGACGAGCCGGACAAGGTCCAGGCCATCACCCAGATGTACAACGGAACGACCCTCGACGCCGGACCGCGAACCATCACGGTCCAGTTGACGGGCGACGAACAGAAGATCAACGACGCCGTCGACGCCTTCCGTCAGTTCGGCATCCGCGAGATCGCGCGGACCGGGCAGACGGCGCTGGCGCGCGGCGAGACGAAGACGGCCATCGTGCCGGAGCACCTGAAAGAATGAGCGACGAATTCGAGAACCCAGTGTACTACGACGACGACGCGGACGTATCGGTCATCCAAGAGCAGACGGTCGCGGTCCTCGGCTACGGCAGCCAGGGCCACGCCCACGCCCTGAACCTCCACGAGTCGGGCGTCGAGGTCATCGTTGGCCTGCGCGAGGACTCCTCCTCGCGGTCGGCCGCCGAGGCCGAAGGGCTGCGCGTCGAGACGCCGAAGCAGGCCGCCAGCGAGGCGGACCTCGTCTCGGTGCTGGTGCCGGACACGGTCCAGCCCGCCGTCTACGCGGAAATCGAGCCCGAACTCGACCCCGGCGACACGCTCCAGTTCGCCCACGGATTCAACATCCACTACGGGCAGATCGAGCCCAACGAGGACGTGAACGTCACGATGGTCGCGCCGAAGTCGCCCGGCCACCTCGTCCGCCGCAACTACGAGAACGACGAGGGGACGCCCGGCCTCCTGGCCGTCTATCAGGACGCGAGCGGCGACGCCCACGACATCGGCCTCTCGTACGCGAAGGCCATCGGCTGTGCCCGCGCGGGCGTCGTCGAGACCACCTTCCGCGAGGAGACCGAGACCGACCTGTTCGGCGAGCAGGTCGTGCTGTGCGGCGGCGTCACCTCGCTCGTCAAGCAGGGATACGAGACGCTCGTCGACGCGGGCTACTCCCGCGAGATGGCGTACTTCGAGTGCCTGAACGAGCTGAAGCTCATCGTCGACCTGATGTACGAGGGTGGGCTCAGCGAGATGTGGGACTCCGTCTCCGACACCGCGGAGTACGGCGGCCTCACCCGAGGCGACCGCGTCGTTGACGAGCACGCCCGCGAGAACATGGAGCAGATCCTCGAAGAGGTGCAGGACGGCACCTTCGCCCGCCAGTGGATCACCGAGAACCAGGCGGGGCGACCGAGCTACAAGCAGCTCCGGAACGCGGAGAAGAACCACGACATCGAGGCCGTGGGCGAGGACCTGCGCGCGCTGTTCGCGTGGGGCGAGAACGAGGAGCGCGACGAGAAAGAGAAGACGAAGACATCAGCAGACGACTGATATGACGAAGGACACACGAGACACCGATGCCCGGACGCTGGGCGAGATGAGCCACACGAACCCCTACACGAACGAGACGTTCGGGGACACCCAGACGTACAACCGCGGGCAGGTCGCGGCCGCAGACGGCGGCGAGGACGGCGCGCCCGTGGAGGAGGTCGACGACGTGGCCGAGCCAGATGACGACGAACAGACCATGCAAGACGTAGACCACACCCCTCCGAAGAACGCGCCGAGTGCGAACGCGGCGTACATGGCGGGGGACGAGAACGCCGAAGAATGAGTTCAGAAAGACGTTCCAGCTGGCTCCGCTCGCTCGCTGCGACTTTCAACCTCACGCTCACCAGGTGGTTCGCGTGAGTGACGGAACGCTGTACGACAAGGTCTGGGAGAACCACAAGGTGACGACCCTGCCGAACGGGCAGGACCAGCTGTTCGTCGGCCTTCACCTCATCCACGAGGTGACGAGTCCCCAGGCGTTCGGGATGCTCCGCGAGCGCGACATCGAGGTCGCGCGACCGGACCTGACGCACGCGACGGTCGACCACATCGTCCCGACCGACGACCAGTCCCGGCCGCTCGGCGACGCCGCCGCGGAAGAGATGATGGCCGAACTCGAGGAGAACGTCCGCGCGGCGGGCATCGAGTTCGACGACCCCACGACGGGGAACCAGGGCATCGTCCACGTCATTGGGCCAGAGCAGGGCATCACCCAGCCCGGCATGACCATCGTCTGTGGGGACAGCCACACCTCGACGCACGGCGCGTTCGGCGCGCTGGCGTTCGGGATCGGCACCTCCCAGATTCGCGACGTGCTCGCGACCCAGACGGTCGCGATGGAGAAGAAGAAGGTGCGGAAGATCGAGGTCACCGGCGAGCTCGGCGAAGGCGTCACCGCGAAGGACGTCATCCTCACCATCATCCGCGAACTCGGTACCGACGGCGGCGTCGGCTACGTCTACGAGTACGCGGGTGAGGCCATCGAGAGCCTCGGGATGGAGGGCCGCATGAGCATCTGCAACATGTCCATCGAGGGCGGTGCCCGTGCGGGCTACGTCAACCCCGACGAGACCACCTACGAGTGGCTGAAGGGGACCGACGAGTTCACCGACGACCCGGAGCGGTTCGCGGAACTCAAGGAGTACTGGGAGTCCGTTCGCTCCGACGCGGACGCCGAGTACGACGACGTCGTCACCATCGACGGCTCCGAGATCGAGCCGACCGTCACCTGGGGCACTACGCCCGGCCAGGGCGTCGGCATCAACGAGCCCATCCCCGCGCCCGAGGACCTCCCTGCCGACAAGCAGGAGACCGCACGGATGAGCCAGGCGCACATGGAGGTCGAGCCCGGCCAGACGATGAACGGCTACGACATCGACGTGGCGTTCCTCGGCTCGTGTACGAACGCCCGCCTGCCCGACCTGCGCGCCGCGGCGGAGATCGTCAAGGGCCGACAGGTCCACGACTCCGTGCGTGCGATGGTCGTCCCCGGCAGTCAGCGCGTGAAGGCGGCCGCCGAGACCGAGGGCCTCGACGACATCTTCCGCGAAGCCGGCTTCGACTGGCGTGGCGCGGGCTGTTCGATGTGTCTCGGCATGAACACCGACCAGCTTGAGGGCGACGAGCGCTGTGCCTCGTCCTCCAATCGGAACTTCATCGGTCGGCAGGGCTCGAAGGACGGCCGCACCGTCCTGATGTCCCCCGAGATGGTCGCCGCGGCGGCCGTCACCGGCGAGGTGACGGACGTGCGTGAGCTGCCCGAGAAGGAGGTGGAAGCATGACTCAGACGGAGACCGAGATTCCCGAGGTCACCGATGTCTCAGGGACTGGCATCCCGGTGCGCGGCAACGACATCGACACCGACCAGATCATCCCGGCGCGGTTCATGAAGGTCGTCACGTTCGACGGGCTCGGCGAGTTCGCGTTCTTCGACCTCCGGTTCGACGACGAGGACAACGAGAAGGAGCATCCGTTCAACGAGCCGCAGTTCCAGGACGCGAACGTTCTGGTGGTGAACTCGAACTTCGGCTGTGGCTCCTCTCGCGAGCACGCCCCGCAGGCGCTCATGCGCTGGGGCATCGACGCCATCGTCGGCGAGTCGTTCGCGGAAATCTTCGCGGGCAACTGCCTCGCGCTCGGCATCCCGACCGTCACGGCGGACCAGGAGACAGTCGAAACCATCCAGGACTGGGTGGACGCGAACCCCGACGGTGAGATCGACGTCGATGTCGCCGCCGAGACGGTCACCTACGGCGACACGACGGTCGACGTGACCGTCGACGACGCTCAGCGGAAGGCGCTCGTCGAGGGCATCTGGGACACGACGGCGCTGATGAAGTCGAACACCGAGGCGATTCGCAAGACGGCCGAGTCGCTCCCGTACGTGAAGAACCCCGAGACCCGGACGAGTTCCGATGACTGAGGAGATCGCGGTCATCCCCGGCGACGGCATCGGGCAGGAGGTCGTCCCCGCCGCGGTCGACGTGCTCGACACGGTCGGCGACTTCGCGTTCGTCGAGGCGGAGGCGGGCGACCACGTCCTCGAAGCCGAGGGCGAGGCCCTGCCACAGGAGACGTACGACCTCGCGGCCGACGCCGACGCGACGCTGTTCGGCGCAGCCGGCGAGACGGCCGCCGACGTCATCCTCCCGCTCCGTGAGGCGGTCGGCTCGTTCGCGAACGTTCGGCCGGCCCGCGCGTATCCGGGTGTCGACGCCCTGCGACCCGAGACGGATCTCGTGTTCGTCCGCGAGAACACCGAGGGCGTCTACACCGGCATCGAGAGCGAAATCGCCGACGGCGTGACGACGCTCACACGCGTCATCACCGAGGACGCCTCGCGTCGGATTGCGGAGTACGGCTTCGAGTACGCCGCCGAAAACGGCTTCGACGACGTGACGGTCGCGCACAAGGCGAACGTCATGCGCGTCACCGACGGCGAGTTCCTCGACGCCTGCGAAGCGGTCGCCGACGAGGGCGGCTACGAGTACGACGAGGCGCTGATGGACGCGCTGGCGATGCACCTCCTCTTGCGACCAGAGGAGTACGGCGTCGTCATCTGTCCGAACCTCGCGGGCGACATGCTCTCGGACCTCGCTGCAGGGCTGGTCGGTGGGCTCGGCCTCCTGCCGAGTGCGAACATCGGCCCCGACAACGCGCTGTTCGAGCCGGTCCACGGCTCTGCCCCGGACATCGCCGGACAGGGCATCTCGAACCCCTGTGCGACGATTCTCAGCGCCGCGATGCTGCTGGAACATCTCGGCTACCAGGAGGAGGCGACGACCGTCCGAACGGCGGTCGAGGGCGTGTTGGCCGACGGCCCGCACACGCCCGACCTCGGCGGCGACGCCTCCACCGAGGACGTCACCGAGGCCATCGTCGACCGGCTGTAGTACTCCGTTTTCGCCGGGTCTCGGGTCGTGGTGGATCTGCCGACCAGCGAGACGAGATACGCACCGAGCTCGACGAGAAGACCGACACCCGCCACCTGCCGGGTAGCGCCTGGCTTCTGATACGAGAGGTCGAACACCGCGAACGGATGCCGAGCAGGCGTTCGTCTCGTGGCGATTCCGTCCGCCGACTCGCTCACTCCTGTCGGTACACTTCGAGCACTTCCTCCCACGAGCCGTTCGCTTCGAGGTGCGCCTGCAGCTTCGTCGTGTAGCCGTCGATGAGGCTTTCTGCCTCGCGAATGCGGTCCTCGTCGGGCTCGTCGGAGCCATCACCACCACCGCTCAGGCCGAGCGCCGATTTCACGTTGTCGAGGAGGCCGCCGCTGTCGTCGGGTCGGGACTGCTGACCCATTCCCATCGACTGCATCTGCGCGACGTTCTCCACCTCGGGCATGATGTCGCGGAGCTTCCCTGTCTCGGCGTACAGTTCTGCTTCGTCAGGGTCGTCGGCGTTATGGATGTCGAACTCGACGGCCGTCATCACGAGCCCCCACTCCTGTCGCGAGAAGCTGGAGCTGTCGATGGTCGGCGAGTAGTCGTTGTCGACGGCCATGCGCGCGCCGATGATTCGGTCCTGCCAGTTAGACATACAGGCAGCTACGTGGGGCGGCGGTTTGAGCGTTTGGCACGCAGTCGAAAACGGTAGTGGTGCAGTTAGAACGCGTTGGCTTCCATCGAGATGTCGGCGTGGAGCTCCTCCTTGAGTGCGTCGTGGACGTGACAGATATCCTCGCCCGTCTCGATGAGCGTGTCGTAGTCCTCGTCGTCCACGTCGGCTTCGACCTTGATGAGGAAGCTGATGTCGGTGAGGTCGTCGTCATCGTCGAGGTTCGCCTCCACGTCGATCTCGACGCGTCCGAGGTCGTCGTAGCCGTTCTTCTGGCCGGCGACGCGGAACGCCGGGATGTAACAGGAGGCGTAGTCGGCCGCGAGTACCTGCTGTGCGGTCGGGCCGTCCTCGCCGAGCGCGTCGACCGTCAGCTCGTAGTTTCCGACCCGCGAAACGACCGTATATCCCTCTTCACAGACACTGTTGGCTTCGATGTCAGCTGGCATTACAGCCGGGACGAGGGTCGCCAGGGTTAAAAATGATGCCTCGTCGGTCAGGTCGGCCGAATCTCAGTACGCGTCGCCGTCGAGCGTGAAGCTCTCGTCGCCATCGAGGACGACGACTTCGGCGTCGCTGCCGGTCGCCTTCACCTCGCGGACGAAGTCGTCGGTGTCGACCTCGATGGCTGGGAACGTGTCGTAGTGCATCGGGAACGCGTAGTCGACGTCCAGCCAGTCGACGGCGATGGCAGCCTGTGTCGGCCCCATCGTGTAGTGGTCACCGATGGGGAGTGCCGCTGCGTCGGGTTCGAGGAAGGGGCCGATGACCTCGCGCATTTCGACCATCAGGCTGGTGTCGCCGGCGTGATAGAACGTCGTCGACTCGGGGTCGGACTCCTGTGTCGGCTTCGAGTCGGAGATGACGTAGCCCGCGGGCATCCCGCCGGACGTGCCGTAGCCCGTGTCGATACCGTTCGAGTGGTCGGCACGGACCATCGTGACGAACGCGTCGCCGAGTTCGATCGTGCCACCGAGGTTCATGCCGGTACTGTCCTCGATGCCATACTCGTCAGCGAGGTAACCGACGATTTCGGGGGTGGCGACGACGTGGGCGTCACGGAAGCGGTCGACGTCGGCGATGTGGTCGGCGTGCCCGTGCGTGATGAGCACGTAGTCCGGGTCCACCTCCTCGGGGTCCATCTCTGTCTTCGGATTGTCGAAGAACGGGTCGATGAGGAGATTGGTGTCTCCGAGCTGGACGTGCCACGTCGAGTGTCCGTGCCAAGTGAGTTCCATGGCACCCTTCGATTCACTCGCGGCGACCATAACGGTTGACCCGCCGGAAGGCTCTGTCGGCGAGTGGCTTTTTCCCTGTGGCGAGCCTATCTGTCCCTATGCAGGCGGCGTTCGCCGAGCTGACGTGCCCGAACTGTGCGAAGCTGTGGGAGGAAGACGCCTCCTACATGCCAGACCCAGACGAGCCGTTCGCGTGCCCGGCCTGTACCGCCGAGCGGCTCACGTCTGCGTTCGCTCGGACGGACCGCGACCTGGAGGTGCTCCAACGACGATGACTGCCACGTTCGAACTGTATCGGGACCGCGAGGGACAGTACCGCTGGCGACTCGTCCACCGGAACGGTAACATCATCGCCGACTCCGGCGAGGGGTACACCACACCACAGAAGGCTCGACAGGGTATCGACTCCGTGAAACAGAACGCACCGGACGCGCCCGTCGAATCGGTCGACGAGTAGCGACAATCACTTTCTTCACCCCCGCGTTCCGCCGACATGGACATCGCCGTTTTCGACGTCGAGGACCCCCGGTTCGACGACGCGCTCGCCATCCGAACGCGCGTGTTCGTCGAGGAGCAGGACGTGCCGATGGACCGCGAGGTCGACGGGCTCGACGACGAAGCGACACACTTTCTCGTGACCGACGACGAGCCGCTCGCGACCGCACGCGTCAGAGACCACGACGGAGAACTGAAGGTGGAGCGCGTCGCGGTTCTCGCCGACCATCGCGGCGAGGGCTACGGTGCGGCCGTGATGGACGCGGTCGAATCGTGGGGGCGCGAGTCCGGGTACGACGAGGTCGTCCTCCACGCTCAGGTCCCGGTCGTCGAGTTCTACGAGCGACTCGGCTACGACGTGGAAGGCGAGGAGTTCGAGGACGCGGGTATCCCACACCGGACGATGCGCAAGCGGCTGTAGCCGTCGACACCGCTAACCGGTGGCCGGACGTATCGTCTCACATGGCTGTCGAGTCCTCGCCAGCTGATGAATCGAGCACGCTGCTCCCTGACTGGGTCTGGGACCGGCACGCGAACCCGTGGAGCGGCTGGACACGGGTGGCTGTGACACCCGTCATCGTCTACGCACTCTACCAGCGAAACTGGCGACTGCTCGTCGCGGCCGTTGTCTGGACGGTCGTGAACCCCGTCGCATTCCCGCCACCGAACGACGACAGCGCGTGGATGACGCGCGGAGTGCGCGCCGAGGAGGCCTGGCTCGCCGCCGGCAACGGCACCGTCGGTACCTCGTGGCCGAACGTCCTCAACCTCCTGAACGCACCGGCTACGGCGTATCTCGGGTGGGCGACCATCCGGCGGCGACCCGTCCACGCCATCGTCGCGACGGTGCTCGTGATGGGATTCAAACTCCTCTGGATCAACGAGATCATCGAGCGAACGGACGTGTAGGGAGTCAGCGCCGCGCCGCGAGATACTCGACAGCGAGTCGGTGAAGCGTGGGGTGTGGCATCGCCACGGGTCGCGTTCGCTGGACCGCGTCGAGCGCCGTGCGGAGCGGCCGGTCCGCCTCGGCCGCGAGCACCGTCGCAGCGAGCGCCGCACTCCGCGAGACGCCGGCAGTACAGTGGACGAGCAGCGACCCCTCGCGCCGATACAGTTCGCGGGTGGTGTCGACGCCACGGGCGAACTGACTCCAGTCGGCGTCGGTACCGTCGACGAGCGGGCAGTGATGTGTCGTCAGCGGCTGTGGCTCGCGCGTTGCGGAGACGACGTAGTCGAACCGGCAGTCGTGGCGCTCGCCGTCCGCAGCGTGGACGTTCCCTACCCAGAGGTCACGGTCGCCGACGCGCCGAATCACGGGCTCGGGGTCGACGTAACCGAACGGGCGAACGTGGATGTCGGGAGACGAGTCGGACATGGGTCGTGAGACGGAGCAGCCGGTGAGAAATCACGCCCAGCCTACTTCAGACCGAGGTCGTGGTTCATCGAATTTCCGGGGCGGGGGACCCCCTTCGCCGTGTACGTCTCGCCGGTGACGAACGACGCCGCTGGCGAGACGAGGAACGCCGCGAGGTCGGCGATCTCCTCGGGGTAGCCGATTCGGCGATACGTCTCCGAGCGCGCGGGGATGTCCGACTCGTCGATGCCGAGCGTGTCAGCCACTCCGGGCGTCTGGATGAGGCCCGGTGCGATGCAGTTGACGCGGACATCGTCCTGCGCCCACTCGACGGCGAGCGTCTCGGTCAAGCGGATGATGGCGGCCTTCGCCGCACCGTAGTGGCTCTCGTTCGGTGCGGGGTGCTGGCCGTTCACCGACGCCATGTTGACGATGGTTCCACCGTCGCCTGCTTCACCAGTTCGGAGGTACTCGCCGGCGACCTGACAGCAGCGATAGGTCCCCCCGAGGTTGAGGTCGGTGACGGCCTCCCAGCCGCCCTCCGAGATGTCGGCGAACGGGGCGATGAACTCGCCGCCGGCGTTGTTCACGACGACGTCGAGCCCGCCGAACTCGTCTGCGGCCGCCGCGAAGAACGCCTCCACGTCGTCGCGCTCGCGCACGTCACACTCCGCGGCGAACGCGCGACCGGGTACGTCGGCGTCGTTGATGGATTCGGCGACGGGGCCGACGCGGTCCATCGACCGCGAGCAGATGGCGACGTTCGCCCCCGCGGCGGCGAACGTCTCGGCGATTGCCTGACCGATGCCCTGTGACGCGCCGGTGACGACGGCGTTCGTTCCCTCCAGCGAGAAGTCGGGTGCGTCCATACAGGGTCGGCCCGCCGAAGGGGCTTTGTTCTGTCGCTCGTCGTACCTGTCGCCGCTGCAGCGCAGCGGTACGGATGGCAGCAGGCGTGGCCGGCTGCCGAGGCAGGAAACGCTTAACGGACACCCATCCGACCGACGAGTATGCGACAGGTACGCTTCCGCGACCCGGACGGTGACGTCCGGTTGGGCGAACTGGTCGACGACCACATCCACGCGTTCCCGCATCAGGGGCGCCGACTGGCCGGTGAAGAGACGTTCGACGTCGACACCGTCGACGTGCTGCCGCCCTGCGACCCGTCGAAGATCGTCTGCGTGGGGTTGAACTACGCCGACCACGCCGCCGAGCAGGGTAAGGAGGTGCCGGACCGGCCGCTGCTGTTCCTCAAGCCGCCGAACACGGTCGCCAGTCACGGCGACACGGTGACGCTTCCGAGCGGCAAGGAGCGACTCGACCACGAAGCCGAACTGGGGGTGGTTATCGGCGAGCGGTGTTCGAAGGTGTCGGCCGACGACGCGATGGCATACGTCGCGGGGTTCACCTGCGTCAACGACATCTCGAACCGTGACGACCAGCGCATCGAGCAGAACTGGGTACGCGGGAAGGCGTTCGACGACGCGGCGCCCGTCGGGCCGGTGCTCGCGACGCCCGACGAGGTCCCGGCCGACGCCGAGGTGCGCTGTACGCTCAACGGGGAGGTGACCCAGTCGTCGACGCGCGACCAGTTCATCTTCTCCGTTCCCGAACTCGTCGAGGAGATTTCGACGTACATGACTCTCGAACCGGGCGACGTGATTTCGACGGGGACGCCCGAAGGCGTCGGGCCGCTCTCGGACGGCGACACCGTCGAGATATTCGTCGAAGGGGTCGGCACCCTCACCAACACCGTCCGGATCCCGTAAGCCGAGACGGCCGATGTCTCGCTACCAGCGCCGCACGTCGAGAGGAAACTCATAAGTTTAGGCTGGCCTAATCCCGTCCGTGAAGCTGACGCGGCGGGACGCTATCGCGGCGCTCGCGGGGGTGGGAATCGTGACGGGGAGCGGCGCGGCCGCGTTCTCTCGGTCGGCGCTGGAGTCGGCCACCGACGCCGAGTCCGACCTCCCGTCGATCGAGGCCACTCTCGACACACTCGTCGCGACTGCCGAGGTGGTTTATCCCTCTGCAGTCGACGGGGTTTCCACGTTCGTCGAGACGTACGCGCTCGGTCGACTCGACGACCGACCGGCCCACCTTCGGAGCGTACGGGAAGCGGTGGATGAACTCGACACGCACGCCGACCTGTGGTTCGGCGCCGACGAGTTCGCGTCGCTCTCGGCGACCGACCGCGACGACCTCCTCCACGAGATGGGCGTCCACACGGCGGAGGCACAGCCCGACGGGACCATCGCCGAGCGCGTCCGCTACTTCGTCGTCAACGACCTGCTGTACGCGCTGTACAGTTCGCCGGCCGGTGGGACGCTCGTGGGACTGGAGAACCCCCCGGGCCACCCCGGCGGCACCGAGAGCTACCAGCGAGGGCCCCGATGAATCGACACCCGTCCTCGAACGTGGACGTCTGCGTCGTCGGGGCAGGCCCCGCGGGTGCACTGGTCGCCAACCGACTCGCTGACAGGGGAGCAGACGTGGTCGTGCTGGAAGCGGGGCCACGGTTCGACGACCAGGACGAAGCGCGGATGGAACGCGCCCTCCGACCGGACGTACCCAATCACACGGTCTGGGAGATGGGTGGCGAACGCGACGTGTTCTCGTCCTCTGGCGACCGCTTCTACCCGCTGAACGCCTCGCGGGTGAAGGGTGTCGGCGGCACCACCAACCACTGGCAGGGGATGGTGATGCGACTCCACGAACGGGATTTCTCGGGCGAGAACCTTGGCTCCGCGTGGCCGCTCGATTACCAGGACCTCCGACCGTACTATCTCGACGCCGAGCGGGCGTTCGGCGTGGCTGGCGCGTCGGACAACCCGTTCGCGCCGCCGCGCGAGGAGCCACACTCGATGCCCGCGTTCCCACCGTCGTACTCGGACTCGTTGTTCGCCGAGGCGTGCGAACAGGTGGGCGTGGCGACCCACTCAGTACCGAACGCTCGCAACTCCGAAGCGTACGACGGCCGCTCACCGTGTGTGGGCTACGGCACCTGCAAACCGGTCTGTGCGTCGGGCGCGAAGTACAGCGCCGACCACACCATCGAGCAGGCCGAGGCGAAGGGCGTCCGCGTGGTCGACCGCGCGCCGGTCCAGCGGCTGGAGACGGATTCGTCGGGAAAACGTGTGGCCGCGGCGGTGTATGCGACACCCGACGGCGAGGCGCATCGACAGGAGGCCGAGGTGTTCGTGCTTGCGGCGGGCGGCGTCGAGATTCCTCGCCTGCTGTTGCTCTCGGCCTCGGACCAGCACCCGGACGGGCTCGCGAACTCCTCGGGGCTCGTCGGGCGCTACTTCGCCGACCACCTGTTTGCGGGGATGGGCGGTGTCCTCGACGAGCCGACCCGACAGAAGCACGTCGGGTTCATCACGACCGAGAGCCACCAGTTCTACGACGACCCGGGCCAGGGAACCCGCGAGATTTCGGCGACCGATGCCGACCTCGCACCCATCAAACTGGAGTTCCTGAACTACGCCGGTCCCTCCCCGGTCGGTGAGGCACTCGCCGCAAACGAGTGGGGCGACGCGCTGCTCACCTCACTCGACGAGCGCTACGGGAACCACGTCGCGATGGGTGCCCTCGTCGGCCAGCGGCCCCGGATCGAGAACCGCATCACGCTCGACCCGTCGACGACGGACGACCACGGCAACCCCGTGCCGGACGTGCAGTGGTCGCTCGACGCGCGGACGAGACGGACGCTCGAACGCGCGAACGAGATTCAGCGGGCGATACTGGACGCACTGGGAGCCGACATCCGGTGGGCGGTCGGCCCCGAGAACACCGGCCCGGCGTTCCACCACACGGGGACGGCGCGGATGAGCGACGACCCCGCGGCGGGAGTGGTCCGTCCCGACCTCCGGACGCACGACGTGTCGAACCTCTACCTTCCCTCGGCGGCGGCGTTCCCGAACCCGGGGTCGATGAACCCGACGCTCACCATCGGTGCGCTCGCGCTGAAGTGCGCCGACCACGTGACCGCGCGGCTCTAGAAGGCGACGCCGGCGGCGAGTAAGCCGGCATCGACGAGGACGAGTACCGCCGCGACGGAGGCGAGTCGGAGGAACGGCCGGGCCTCGCGGGCTGGCGTCCGGACCTTGTCGCGGTCGGTTCCTTCACGGAGTTTCGAGGCACCCATCTCGACGAACGCGACCATCGCCAGCCAGAGGACGAGCATCGCGAGCACGAGGTAGCCGCGGCCGGAGCCCGTCAGTGACTCGAACGTGTAGAGCACGCCCGCCTGGTGACCGCCAGTCAGGAACACCAGCACGGCGCTGGCCCGCGTGACCGTCGTGAGTTTCGACGTGGCGGTCGCGAGCGTGTCCGGCCCCATGTTTCCGGCGTGGGCGACCGGGTTGACGCCGTACGCGAAGAACAGCACCGCGCCGCTCATCAGCGCGCCGAACAGCATGTGCACGACGTACGAGACGGTGAGGTCGATGTTCCCCAGCTGGAGTGCGACGAACCCTGTGTCCATGTGCGTGACGGCGGGCGGCCCCACCGTCAACCTACCGCTCTTTTGCCACCTGCGACCCGAGCGCCTGTATGGACCTCCACGCTGCCTTCCCTGGGCGGGCGCTCGCGTTCGTCGGCGCGGGCGGGAAGAAGACCTCGCTGTACGCACTCGCAACCGCGTGGGACCGCGCCGTCCTCACCACCACGGTTCGGATTCCGCCGTTCCGCGACTCTGTTCACGGCGTCGTGACGGACGCGCCCCTCGATACACTCGGCGGTCCCTTCCCGCTCGGGCTCGCCGCCGCGGACGAGGGCGACCGCTTGCGGGGGTACGCTCCCGAAGCCGTCGACGAGGTCATCGGCGCCCACGACGGCTCCGTACTCGTCAAAGCCGACGGCGCGCGCACGCGGCTACTGAAGGCTCCCGACGACCACGAACCCCGGATTCCGTCCCGCGTCGATACGGTCGTCCCGGTCGCGAGCGTGCAGGCGGTCGGGAAGCCGCTCGACCCCGAGTTCGTCCACCGGCCGGAACGTGTCGCCGCGGTCACGGGGCTCGCCCCCGGCGACACCATCGAGGTGGCCCACGTCGCCGAGGTCCTCGCGAGCCCCGACGGTGGGCTGAAGGACGTCCCAGAGCGCGCGGACGTGGTTCCGCTCGTCAACATGGCCGACGACCCGGACCTCGAAGCCACGGCTCGCGAGATAGCCGGACGGATTCACGAACGGGCGGACGTTCGCTACGTCGTCGTCGCCCGGATGAACGTCCCCGAGATCGTCGCCGTCGTCTAGTCGTCGCTCGCGGCCGGGTGCGCCTCTCCATCGGTGTCGAGTGGCTCGATGCGCACGCTCGACACCTTGTACTCGGGGATACCTGCGGTGGGGTCCGTCGCGTCGTCCTGCGTGAGCGTGTTCACGGCACCGTCGGCGAAGTGCATCGGGATGAACACGACGCCCTCACCGACGCGGCCGGTGACCTGTGCCCGTACCTCGATGTGTCCCCGTGCCGAGCTGACCTTGACCTGCTGGCCGTCGGTGACGCCGAGCGCACTCGCGGTCCCGGGATGGATCTCGACGAACGCCTCCGGGACGTGGTGGAGCAGCCCCTCGGCGCGCCGGGTGAGCGTCCCGGTGTGGAAGTGGTACATCACCCGCCCGGTCGTGAGCGTCAGGGGGTACGTCTCGTCGGGGAGTTCCCCGGGGCGGCCCATGTCCGCGGGAACGAACCGCGCCTTCCCGTCGGGGAAGTTGAACCCGTCGTCGTACAGGTAGCGGGTCCCGGGGTCGTCGGCGTCCCGGCAGGGCCACTGCAGTCCCCCGTCGCGGTCGAGTCGCTCGTGCGAGATACCGCCGTAGATGGGCGCGACCCGACTGATTTCGTCCATGACGCTCGCCGAGTCCTGGTAGTCCCAGTCCGCGCCGAGCCGGTTCGCAACGGACTGCAGGATGTCGAGGTCCTGTCGGGCCTTCCCGGGTGGCGACATCGCCTGCCGGACGCGCTGGACGCGCCGCTCGGTGTTGGTGAAGGTGCCGTCCTTCTCGGCGAACGACGACGCCGGCAGAATCACGTCGGCGTGTTCGGCCGTCTCCGTCAGGAAGAGGTCTTGCACGACGAGGAACTCCAGTTTCTCGAGGGCCTCCTCGGCGTGCGAGATGTCCGGCTCAGAGAGCGCGGGGTTCTCACCCATCACGTACATCCCACGGACGTTCCCTTCGTGCGCCTCCTCGAACACCTCGGTCACCTTCAGCCCGACTTCGTCCGGGGGGCGGACGCCCCACTCGGCTTCGAACTCGTCGAGCACGTCCGGGTCGGTGGGGTCGCGGTAGCCCGGCAGCTTGTTCGGGAGCGTCCCCATGTCACCGCCGCCACCCTGGACGTTGTTGTGGCCGCGGAACGGCGAGAGCCCGGCGTTGGGCTTGCCGACCTGCCCGAGCACGAGCGCGAGGTTCGCCATCGCGAGCACGTTCCCGGTGCCGTGGCTGTGCTGCGTGAGACCCATCGCCCACCCGAACACGACGTTCTCGGCGGCGGCGAGGGTCTCCGCCGCCCGCTGGAGGTCCTCGGGCGAGACGCCGGCCAGCCGCTCGACCTCCTCGGGGGTGAACGCCGCGACCTTCTCGCGCAGTTCGTCGAAGTCGTGGACGTGCTCTTCGACGAACTCGGCGTCGTACAGGTCGTGTTCGATGACGTACCGGGTGAGGCCGTTCAGCCACGCGATGTCGTAGCCGGGGTTCGTGCGAACGTACTGGTCGGCGTGCTCGGCGATACCGATCTTTCGGGGCTCGAAGACGACCAGCTCGGCGCCATCGCGGACGTTCTGTTTGATTCGGGTGGCGAGCACAGGGTGGCTCTCGGTCGTGTTCGAGCCCGAGATGAGGTAGGCGTCCGCGCCGGCCACGTCCCGAATCGAGTTCGACATCGCGCCGTAGCCGACGGTCTGGAGCAGCGCCGCCACCGTCGAGGAGTGACAGAGCCGCGCGCAGTTGTCGATGTTCTTCGTCCCGAGCACCGCGCGGGCGAACTTCTGCATCAGATAGTTCTCCTCGTTCGTGCACTTCGAGGAGGCGAAACAGGCGACCGAGTCCGTACCGTGCTCGCGCTGGACGCGCTGGAGGCCGTCGGCGACGCGGTCGAGCGCCTCCTCCCACGACGCCTCGCGGAACTCGCCGTCCTCCTTCACGAGCGGCGTCGTGAGCCGGTCGTCGCTCCCGACGAACTCGTAGCCGAACTTCCCCTTCACGCACGTCGAGAAGTCGTTGGCCGGTGCACCGTCGGGGTCCGTGGCTCGCACCCCCCGCACCTCGTCGTCGGTGGCGTAGACGTCGAACCGACAGCCCACCGCACAGTAGCCACAGGTCGTCTCGGTCACGTCGACGCCCCGCATCCGCCCCTTGGCGGTCAGTTTGGCGATGTCGAACAGTCGTCCCTCCGAGAGCGTGTGCTTCGCGACGGCCTCGGCGGCGTGCTCGCCCATCACGAAGGCGTCTTCGGCGGCCTCGCGTGCCTGCCGTTTGGCCCGCTGCATGAACCCGGCGACGCCCGGTTCGGGTTCGGAGTCGGGCTCCGACTGCTTCCGTGGGATGGTCTTCCCCACCGAGTTCTTCTGGTTGAACCCCGGGAGCGGGAGCGTCGTCATCTCGGTCATCCCCTGCTCGACGAGCGACCCGGTCGGACAGACCGTCGCGCAGTGCCCACAGGAGACGCACGTCGAGTCGGCCATCCCCTCGGCGCCGTTCTGGAAGCCGATGCGCGTGTCCTCGCCGCTCCCTTCGATGCGCAGGACGCCTTCGACCTGCACGTCGTTGCAGGCGTCGACACAGCGGTTACAGAGGATGCACTTGTTGCGGTCGATCTGGATGTTCGGCGAGGAGTCGTCGAGCGGTTCGTACGCGTCGCGGTCGTCGAAGACACCGTAGCGCGGGTGTTCGACCCCGCTCTCGATGGCCGTGTCCTGTAGCTCACACCGACCGTTCTGTCCGCAGGTCGTACACCGGAGGTTGTGGTTCGCGAGCACGAGGTCGAGGTTCACGTCCCGGGCTTCCTGTGCCGCTGCGGCGTCCGTCCGTATCTCGTCACCCTCGCGCGCCGGGTGCGAACACGACGCCACGAGGTCACCGTCGGCCTCGACCGTGCAGGTCCGGCAGGTCGACCGCGGGCCGATGAGGTCTGACGCCTCGCTGTCGCGGTCGTACGAACAGAGCGCCGGCACGTCCCCGTCCGCGCCGACGGCTTTCACCGCGTCGAACAGCGTCGCCCCCGGGTCGACCGTCACCGTCTCGCCGTCGACGGTGAGCGTCACGGGCTCGTCACCGACCGCGAGCGGCGGGTCGTTCGCGGTCCCGGTCTCGAAGTCCTCTGTGAGGGGTGTCTCGTGGCGCGGGTCCTCGACCGACGGCACGCGAGGGAGGGGGTCCGAACTCATCGGCACTCACCCGCGGGACAGCGGCCGTTGGCGTGGGCTGCGAACTCCGGGCCGAACTCGTCGAGTGCCGTCAGCACGGGTCGGGCAGCGGCCGTGCCGAACCCGCACAGCGAGGTGTCGCGGACGGTCCGCGCGAGCTCGCGGACGTCGCCGTCGTCGAACTCCCCGTCGTAGACGTCGCGCAGGAGTTCGTGGAGCTGTTTCGACCCCTCGCGACAGGGGACACACCGACCGCAGTTCTCCTCGCGGGCGAACTTCGCGCGGCGACCCGCGAGTGCGACGGCACACCGGCCGTCGTCGAGCAGTTCGATCGCGCCCTCGGTGCCGAGGCGCGCACCGTGCATCGCGTCGGCGTTCGCGGGTGTCGCGAGCGTGCGGGTCAGCCCACCGAACTGGCCGCCGACGCAGGCCATCTTGAACCACGGCGAGCCCACCCCTCTGAGGGCATCCCGCAGCGGTGCGTCGGTCGGGATCTCGACCGTGGCTCGTTTCTCGCCGTGCGTCACGGTCATGAGTCGGGTGCCGGGGTCGCTGGGCGCGCCGACTGTGCCCGCACGTCCGAGCACGGCAACCTGCGCCAGCGTCCGTGGTGTGTGGATCACGGTCGGCCGGCCGAACAGCCCGTACTCGGCGGGACCGGGGGGTCGACGTCGGGCCTCGATTCTGTCCGCACCCTCCAGCGATTCGAGCATCATGGTCGGCTCCGTGACCAGGAACGCGTCGGGCGCGGTGACGACCTCCAGCGAGGTCTCGACAAGGTCGCGTTCCGTGGCCGCGGCGACGAGCGCCTCGGTGCGTGCTCGGGCCAGCTCGTCAGCCTCGGAGACCGCCACGACGATCTCGTCGGCACCGACCGCACCCGCAGCGACGAGTGCTCCATCGAGGACCGTCGCTGGGTCGGCTTCGAGAAGGAGTCGGTCCCCGTCGATGCCTGGATCGCTCTCGGTCGCGTTGACGATGACGACTGGGTCGCCGGGTGTCTCCCGTGCAGCATCCCACTCCTCGGCAACGGTCCGTTCGGGCCCGACTGCGTGTGCAGCATCCCCGCGGCCCCTGGGACGAAGTCCGGCATCGCGAACGGCCTCGACGACACGCGCACCGTTGGTGTGGAGACCACCGTCGAGGGGGCTTGGGTCCGTCGGGTCCGCCCAACCACAGCGCGCGAGCACGCGGCGGGTGCCGGCCGACAGGGGCCCGCCGCTCGGCTGTGGTGGCTCCGTGGGGTCGTGGGCGACCGTCGCGTGCGCGCCGTCAGTCGGGAGGGTTCCCGCTTCGAGCCGGTCGCAGAGGCTGTCGAGGGCCTCGGTGGTGACGTTCGTGTGAATCGCGGTCCGCCCGTCGAGCGTCGCGAACGCAAGCGGTTCGAGATGGGTGAGACCGGCCGAGCCGACGACCCGAACGTCGACCGCGTCGTGGCTCGGGGGGACCGCCGGGGTGTCGGTGGAGGGAGCGACCGTCGTCCGGAGGGTCGCGTGGTGTGTCATACTCTGACGTGACGGTGGGCCCGGTGAAAAAGGGGGCCGGTGCGCGAGTGCGTGCCGACGTGTGAGCACGCTTAAGGCCGGTCGGGCGCTCGGTTCGGCCATGCAACCACGGGACCTCTCCGCGCACACGCCGTATCAGGCGGGGCGGGGTATCGAGGAGGTCGCGCGGGAACTCGGGATGGCGCCCGAGAACCTCGTCAAGCTCTCCTCGAACGAGAACGCGTGGGGGCCGTCGCCCGAGGCGGTCGTCGCGCTCCGCGAGACCGCAGCGCAGGTCCACAGCTACCCGAAGACCGCGCACGCGGACCTCGTCGACGCGCTCGCCGAAACGTGGGACGTCGCGGCAGAGCAGGTGTGGCTCGCCAACGGCGGCGACGGCGCGCTCGACTACCTGGCGCGGGCGATGCTCGACCCCGGCGACGAGGTGCTCGTCTCCGACCCCGGCTTCGCCTACTACGCGATGTCCGCCCGGTACCACCACGGCCGGGTCAACGAGTACCCGATTCGGAAAGCAGACGACTTCGAACAGACGGCAGCGGGCGTCATGAACCACTACGACGGCGAGCGCATCGTCTACGTCACCTCGCCGCACAACCCCGCCGGGACGGAGATGCCGCGCTCGGAGGTCGACGCGCTCGCTGACGCCACCGACGAGGAGACGCTGGTGCTCGTCGACGAGGCGTACGGCGAGTTCTCCGAGACACCCTCCGCCGTCCAACTCGTCCGCGAGCGCGACGACGTGGCCGTGCTCCGGACCTTCTCGAAGGCGTACGGGCTCGCGGGCTGTCGGCTCGGCTACGCCATCACGCCGAGCGAGTGGGCCGACGCCTACGCGCGGGTCAACACGCCGTTCGCCGCGAGCGAACTCGCCTGCCGTGCTGGGCTCGCTGCGCTCGGTGACCAGGACCACGTCCAGAACACGGTCGAGGGCGTCCGTGCGTCCCGCGAGTACCTCTACGAGCACCTCGACTGCCCGACGTGGGAGTCCCAGGGGAACTTCGTGCTCTGTGAGGTCGGCGACGGCACGCAGGTGTTCGAGGCCGCGAAGCGCGAGGGCGTTATCGTCCGCGACACCTCGTCGTTCGGCCTGCCCGAGTGCATCCGCATCACCTGTGGCACCCCCGAGATGACCGAACGCGCGGTGGAGGTCGTGAACGACGCGCTATGAGGGTCACAGTCACTGGCACCCCCGGCACGGGCAAGACGACCGCCACCGACCTCGTGACGACGGACCTCGACGTGCTCCACCTGAACGACGTCATCCGCGACGAGGCGTTCGCGACGGGGACCGACCCCGACCGCGGCTCGCTCGTGGCCGACATGGACGCGCTCGGCGCGTGGCTCGACGACCGCGACGACGTGCTCGTGGAGTCGCACCTCGCCCACCACTTCCCTGCCGACATGGTGGTCGTGCTGCGCTGTCGTCCCGACGACCTGGAACAGCGGCTCCGCGACCGTGGCGAGGCCCCCGAGAAGGCTCGCGAGAACGCCGACGCGGAGGCGCTCGACGTCGTGCTCTCTGAGGCCGTGGAGCGCCACGGGCTCGATGCGGTGTACGAGATCGACACGACCGACCGCTCGCCCGAGGCGGTGGCCACGGACATCGAGTCCGTCATCGAAGGCGACCGCGAACCGAGTGCAGGCACCGTCGACTTCCTCGAGTACCTATGACGCTCGACCAGTACCGCTCTCTCGCGGACCGTGCCCTGGACCCCGTCGTCACCGTCGCCGTTCGAATCGGCCTGACGCCGAACGCCATCTCTGTGCTCGCCTTCGGGCTCGCGGCAGCCGCGGCCGTCAGCTACTACCTCGCGGTCCCCGGCGGACTGCTGTATCTGCTGGGTGCCGTCCTCGTGTTCTTCAACGGGGTGCTCGACGTGCTCGACGGGATGGTCGCCCGCCGGACGGAGACGGCCTCGAAAGCCGGCGACCTACTCGACCACGTACTCGACCGCTACGCCGACATCGTCGTCATCGCGGGGCTCGCTGCGGGCGTCGAACGCTACGCCCTCGGCCTCGCGGCGGTCACGGGCGTCCTCATGACCTCGTATCTCGGGACGCAGGCGCAAGCCGTCGGCCTCGACCGCGTCTACGGCGGGCTCGTCGGCCGCGCCGACCGTCTCGCCATCATCGGCGTCGTCACGGCGATCGCGGCGTTCACGACGGTCTCTGCCGAAGGGCTCTCGCTCGTCGCACTCCTGCTCGTCTTCTTCGCCGTGGTTGGGCACTTCACTGCGCTCCAGCGGTTCTACTACTCGATGCAGGCGCTCGGTGAATGATTCGACTCTGGTAAGGAGGACCGGACGACCTTCAGAAACACCTCGAAAGCCCCCGGCCCCTTTCAGTCCCACCCACGACGCTGAGTCAGTCAGTCGATGCGGGTGGGACTTTCGAGGTGTTGGCAGTCGTGGCAGAATTACAGCCGGTGACCCAATCGACCTTTGCTAGCCGTCGTGCGTTTTATACGCGGCGCTGGCCAACCCCGAGTATGGTCCAGTGCGAGATGTGCGGCAAGGAGGTTGCCGGACCCAAGACGGTGAAGATCGAAGGGGCAGAGCTGGAGGTCTGTGACGACTGCGCCGACTTCGGGACGGAGGTTCGCCAGCAATCGTCCTCGTCGTCGTCGACGAAGTACTCGACCTCCTCGTCGTCCGGGAGCTCGTCGTCGAGTTCGTCGGGGGCGTCCTCCTCGTCGGGGGGCTCCACCCGCCGCAAGCGGGACATGTTCGACGAGATGGACGAGGTCGCACAGGACTACGACGACCGAATCCGCACCGCCCGCGAGCAGGAAGGGCTCTCCCAGGAGGACCTCGCCAACCAACTGAACGAGAAGGCGAGTCTCATCCGGAAGCTCGAACGCGGGGACACGCTCCCGACCGACAGCGTCCAGCGGAAACTCGAGAAGGCACTCGGTATCTCGCTCACCGAAGGCGCCGCTACCGACGACGACGGGGACTACTCCAGCGACTCGTCGACCGGCACGTACACGCTCGGCGACGTGGTCAAACGGAAGGACTGACCGACTGCCCTAGTTTTTGTCCGTCGCGCGCCATATCCCACCATGGTATCAGTGCGACTGGTTCGTCACGCGACGCTCGACCTCGACTTCGGTTCGGCGCGGCTCGTGGTCGACCCGATGCTCGCCGCGCCGGGGGAGATGGACCCCATCGAGAACTCGCCGAACCAGCAGCCGAACCCGCTGGTCGACCTCCCGTCGTTCGATACGCAGGTGTTCGACGCCATCGTCGTCACGCACCTGCACGACGACCACCTCGACCAGCTCGCGAAGGAGGTGTTTCCGACCTCGATACCGGTGTTCTGCCAGCCAGAGGACGAGCAGGCGCTCGCCGAGACGTTCGACGACGTCCGCGTCGTCGACGAAGCCGTCACCTTCGACGGCGTCACCATCACACGGACGCCCGCGCGCCACGGCCACGGCGACCTCGTCGAGGCGATGGGCCCGGTTTCGGGGTTCGTCTTCGACGACGGCACCGAACGGGTGTACGTCGCCGGCGACACGGTCTGGTACGACGAGATCGACGCGACGCTCGACGCCTACGGCCCGGACGTGGCAATCGTCAACGCCGGCGCCGCCCAGTTCCTCGAAGGCGACCCCATCACGATGACCAAAGAAGAGGTCGCCGCGTTCGCGCGCGCCACCGAGGCGCACGTCGTCGCCGTCCACATGGACGCCATCAACCACTGCCTGTTGAGCCGCGAGGAGCTGACAGCGTATCTCGAACAGGAGGGGCTGAGCGACCGGGTGACAGTCCCTGCCGACGGCGAAGTCGCTCGATAGAACCTGGTATCTCTCGTGAGCCGTCATAGCAGGGATTATATTTAAGCATCCTAACTAGTCGACAATGGAAGGGAGCCACCCATCCACCGCACCCGAGGGCCTGACTGCGACGCTGGTCCGCTACACCGACGGCCCGGACCAGTTGACCATCCACCCCTCCGAGGCCGACGACGTAACCCTCATGGGGTCGTGGGTCACTGCCGACGCCGACGACTTCGTCGAACTGGACTCGGTCAGATAACCTCGGCGTCGGAGAGCGGCACCAAGTGCCGTGACCGCCCATCCGACAGCGCATCGTCGAGTTCCACGCCCAGTACCGGGTCGCCACCCTTCACCGTGTACGACGCCTCCACGACCGTTCCCTCGTGACGCTCGCCGTCGATGACGACCGCGACGCGACTGCCCTCCATACCGGGTGTGTGGCCCGCGTGGGCAAACCCCCTTCGCCCCGCTCTCGAAAACGAACAGCTATTTGCCCTGGCGTGCGCCGGACTCGATATGTTCGTTCTCGTCAATCTGAAGGCGTACCCCTGCGACGCCGTCGCGGTCGCCTCGGCCGCCGCCGACGTGGCCGACGACTCGGGCGTCCGGGTGGCCGTCGCACCGCAGGCCGCACAGCTCGCAGCCGTCGCGGAGACGGGCGTCGAGACGTTCGCCCAGCACGTCTCGCCCGTCGAACACGGTAGCCACACCGGGTCGACGCTCGCAGAGGCCGCCGCGGAGGCCGGCGCGACCGGCACGCTGCTCAACCACTCCGAGCGTCGCCTGAAACTCGCGGACATCGACGCCGCACTGCGGGCAGCCGAGCGCGCCGACCTGGAGACGGTCGCCTGCGCGAACAACCCAGAGCAGATTGCCGCCGTGACCGCGCTCGGCCCCGACGCCGTGGCGGTCGAGCCGCCGGAACTCATCGGGACTGGAACCCCGGTCTCGCAGGCCGACCCCGATATCGTCGAGGACGCGGTCGCCGCCGCTGCGAGCGTCGACGACAGCGTGGGCGTCTACTGTGGCGCGGGCATCTCGACGGGCGACGACGTGCTGGCCGCTCGTGACCTCGGGTCCACGGGAGTGCTACTGGCTTCGGGCGTCGCGAAGGCCGACGACCCGCGTGCCGCGCTCGAAGACCTCGTCAGCGGGCTCTAAGCGTCGGGCCAGTCTTCGACCGTCTCGGGCGCTCGTGCGGGTGGAAGCAGTTCTTCGATGGCCGCGACGGTCGCCTGCACGTTCTCCTCGTCGAGTCGGCCGTCGTGTGACTCGTCGACGATGTCACGGATGCGCGTGGTGTAGCCGCCGCGCCCGGCGTGCTCGATGAGGTCCGCTTCACGAAGGATGCCGTTCCGTCGGTACGCTTCGGTGCGGGTGGCGTCCCCCCCGGCAACGACGTGCGCGTCGATCGGCGAGGCCGGCCCGTACTCGTGGTAGTGCGCGAGCATCCCGCGGGTGACCGGGTCGAGCGACTCGATGGTCGACTTGAGGTCGGTGACGACCGGCCGCTGGCTGTTCGGGACGGCTTCGCTCACGGAGACGTCCGGCCCATCGCGTTCCGGCGGGTTGAACGCGCCGTCCCAGTTCTCGTCGGCTCCGTCAGCGGCCCTACCACCCGCGTCGTCGCCGAACGACGGTTCGACATCCCCATCGCTGGCAGCGTCGGTCTCGAGACCTGAGCCGTCGGTGGCGGTCGCCTCGGCCCTCCCGTTGGACTCGTTATGCTCACCCACCGAAGCTCTCGAACCGTCGGGTCGCTCACCCCCAATCATCTCGGCCATCCGCGAGGCACCGTAGTCTTCGGCACGGGGCGCACCGGTCGCGTGGGCGTCGTACTCGTCGGCTTCGAGCGCCGAGCGGTCGCTGTCGGGCGAGGCATCATGCGGCGAGAGGACTTCGTCGAGTTCGGCCTGATAGCCGGTGATATCGGTTCGGAACGCGCGGCCCGTCGCGTGCTCCATCATCGCTCGCGAGAACTGCTCGGCCATCTTCGAGAGGTCGCGTGCCTCCTCAAGCTCGTCCTCCAGCTCCTTGATGCGCTCCTCTTTGTCCTTGAGTTCGAGTTCGAGCTGCTGGACGCGCGACTCGCGCTGCTGTTCGTTCTCGGTGATGGTCTCCAGTTCGGACATCAGGTCCGAGGAGACCGACTTGAGCTCCGGACGCTCGAAGTCGTCGAGTCCGGGTGTGGCGCCCGCGTCGAACGTCCGCTTGCGCTCCATCTGCACCTGTCGCATCGACTCGTCCCAGTCGCTCATCAGGAAACACTCGCCGTCTCCGAGCTCTTCAACCTTGTTCGAGTAGCCGGAGCCCAGGATGCGGCCGGCGACCTTCGTGTCGTTCGACCAGGTCAGCCGGTGCCAGACGAGCCAGTCACACTGCGTGATGAAGTCCTTCTTCACGTCGGCCGGCCGCTGGCTGATGCCGACGATGCCGAGCCCGTGTTTGCGGCCGCGTTTACCGATCTTCACGAGCATCCGCCCGCACTCGTCCATCCCCGCACCCTCGGGGATGTACTCGTGACACTCCTCGACGAGCATGAGGAACGGCTGTTTCAGTTTCTTCTCCTTCGCGAACAGCTGCTTGGCGACCTCCTTCAGCAGTTCGTTGGCGTCCCGTTCGTCGATGAACGACGACACGTCGAGGATGATGGGCACCCCCTGTTCGAGCGCCAGGCTCGCCAGCTTCTCGGCGTGCTCGACGGACACCTGCAGGTCGCACTCCTCGTCGCCGCCGACGTGGAGTATCTCGTACTCCTCTTTGAGGCCGTAGTACTCGCCGTCGATGTCGACGGCCAAGAGGCCGTAGCCCGCATCGAGCAGTTTCTCCGCGACGACCGAGGCCGTGTTCGACTTGCCCGAGCCGGACTTCCCGGTGATGAACCCACGGCCTGTGAGCACGTCGACGATCGGCAACTGCACCTCCGCGCCGGCCTCCTCTCCGGCGCTGACTTCCCCAACGGTGATTCGTTCGTCTCCCATTTCGCTTGGGAGGAGGAACCGTCGCGGACCCGATAAATCCGCGTCAGACGGCCGTCACACGCCCTCCGGTTCGTGAGCGCGGATGACGAAGTGGTCGTCGTCCTGTCGGACGAGCATCGCGTCCTCCCGGAGCTTCGCGATGTAGCCGGTCGGCTGCCGGAGGAGTTCGTGGGCGGCGTCGACCCGCACGAGGTTCCCGATGAGCTGGGCGCTCGGCGGTTTCTGGGCGGCACCACAGTCGTAGATGGTCAGGAACTCGCCACCGTCCTCGGTCTCGTGGACGATGACGTGCGCGTGGGGGGCGAGCTGCCAGCGATCGTCACCGAGGGGCGCGAGTTTGTTCACACCTCGTCTCGAACGCGCCCGTTGAAAGCCGCTGCGGTCAGTGTCCCACCCGACTAGTGCCGGAGGTCCGCGCGCGCCGAAACCGCCACGAGCGCGACGCCGCCCAGCGAGAGGAGCGCGGGAACTCCCGTCCCAGGGTCGAAGAAGTCGAACGACGTGAAACGGTTGAAGATGTGGTACGAGCCGTTCCGCTTGACGACGGCGGGTGGCACCGGTTCCTCGGTCTCGAAAGTGAACCGTTCGCCGGCCATCGCCCGGTCGACGATTCGCTGCTTCTCGGGCGACAGCTGCTCGTAGTACTCGACGGTGCCCGCCGTGCGCGGGTAGGTATCTCCTTCGTTGTGATCGTAGTTGTAGTTCCAGTCGGTGTCGTGGAACGCGAGGAAGCCCATCGTCCCGGCCATGACGACGCACATCCCGAGGAACACGCCGACGAAGTGGAGGGTCGAACGGCTTATCAGGGACATACGCGGCTCATGCGGTGCCGCAAACAAGTGCGTTACGTGTGTCAGAAATCCTCTAACGTGGTCTGACCACGGCGCCGTCGCTCCTCGTCCACGGCATCCGTCTCCCGGTCGTCCCAGCCGGTCAGCGACGCCTGGTCGGCGTCGGAGAAGTCGAGGTTCGACACCCTGACGCCGAGTTTTCTGACCCTGGCGTCGTCGAACTCCCGGAGGAGGTCGAGCGCGACCGACTCGACGAGGGCCGGGTCGTCGACCGGGCCCGACAGCGACGTCGCGCGGGTGTTGACGTCGAACGGCGGCGTGACGACCTTCACCCCGATGGTCTTGTAGAGCGCACCCTTCGAGCGGGCGCGTTCGGCGACCTCGGCAGCGAGCGAGCGGACGATGTCGCGCTTCTCCTCGGTGTCGCGCGTCGGCGGCACGGCGGACTCCGAGGAGATGGACTTCGCCCGGCCGACGGGCTCCACCTCGCGGCGGTCGCGGCCGCGCGCGTGCTCGTGAATCTCCCGACCCCTGGAGCCGAACCGCGATTCGAGGTCGGCCGGGTCGGCCGCCGCGAGGTCGCCGGCCGTCTCGATCTCTCGCTCCGCGAGCGCGTCCGCGGTCACGGGGCCGACCCCATGGAGTTCGTCGACCGGGAGGGGCGCGAGGAACTCGCGGACCTCGTCGGGGCGGACCACCACGAGGCCGTCGGGTTTGTCGTAGTCCGAGGCGACCTTCGCCGCGCTCATGTTCGGGGCGACGCCGACGCTGGCGGCGACTCCCACCTCGGCCTCGATGCGGGTTTTGAGGTCGCGGGCGAACGCCACGGCGCCGTCCCAGCAGACGCCCGTGACGTCGAGGTACGCCTCGTCGATGGATACCTCGCGGACCACCCCGTCGTCGCCGTCGGGCCCGCGGCCCTCGACCATCGCGTGGAGGACATCCTTCACCTCCCGACTCACCGATTTGTAGTAGGCCATGTCGACGGGGCGGTAGAACCCCGCTTCGGCCACGTCGAGGTCGTCGTCGCGGGCCGCGTCGACCTTTCGGGGGAGCGCCGACAGCGCCTTCGAGATGGGCATCGCACTCTCGACGCCGAACTCGCGTGCCTCGTAGGAGGCAGTCGCGACGGCCCCGATGGTGTCACCGGGCTCGTACCCCATCCCGACGACGACGGGTTCGCCCACGAGCGCGGGCTCGCGCAATCGCTCACAGGCAGCGTAGAAACAGTCCATGTCGACGTGACAGACCACGCGCTCGTCGTCGGGGCGACCCGTCGAGAGCGGCCCGTCCATACCCGACGTTGTGAGCGCGTCGTCATTACCGTTATCACGCCACGGCGGAAGTGGTCGACGGCCGCTTCAGAGAGCTGTCCGGAAATTTTCGCTTACCGTGCGTAGTTGGCAGATGTTTACGCGCGTTCGGCCCGTTCTAGGCCCCTATGCGTGGAGAAACACGACGTACCGTTCTCAAGACTGCCGGTGCAGTCGGGCTGCTTGGACTCGCGGGCTGTTCCGGGAATGGCGGGGGTGCCGGTGTCGACACGGGAACCCCGACGTCCGGAGACGAGACGACGCCGACGGCGACACCCGAGATGACGCCGGAGACGACAGAGACGACGCCGACGGAGGGAGACGGGATGGCGATGGATCCGGCGGACGCCGTCGACACGTGGCTCACCGAGACCGAAGTTGGGGGCGCTGACGACACGTACGACGGGACCATCGAAGACCTCACTGGACAGGAGACGGTCACGGTCATGGTGGGCACCCCCGGTAACGGTGGGGCGTTCGCGTTCTCGCCCAGTGCTGCCCGCGTGTCGGTCGGCACGGAGATTCAGTTCGAGTGGACCGGAGAGGGCGGCGTGCACAACGTCGAGGCGCTTCCTGCAGAGCAGCTGGGTCTCTCCGACTACGAGTTCTCCTCGGGAGAACCGATGCAGGGCGAAGGCGTCCAGTACACGCGGACGATGGACGTACCCGGCGTACTGCTCTGGCACTGTGAACCGCACCTCTCGCTCGGGATGAAGGGCGGTATCGTGGTCGAGTAGTCGGGGTTCAGGCCTCCAAGCGGGCGCGACTCGACTGTGACAGGTGTCACAGGAGCGCGCCTGGATTCATGATTCCCGCGGGATCGAGCGTCCGCTTCATCGACCGGAGCGCGTCGAGGTAGCCGTCGGGCACCTCCCGGTGGTAGTGTTCGCGGTGGACGCGCCCGACAGCGTGGTGGTGCGTGATGGTCGCGCCGTGGTCGTCGAGGGTGTCTGAGGCGGCCTGCTTGATGGCTCGCCACTGCTCCAGTTCGTTCCCGACCTCGGCCGGGGCCAGCAGGGTGTAGTACGGCGCGGGGCCGTCCTCGTAGACGTGGGTGAACCGACAGGAGAGGAAGCCAGCGCCGCACGTCTCGCGCATCGCCTCGATCACGGTGTCCTGCAGCGCCCGGTGCAGGTCGGGGAATCGGTCCCACGTCACGGCCGTCTCGAAGGTGTCCACGAGAACCCCCATCGAGACGAGCGCGTTGAACATGTAGGGCGCTTCGATGAACGAGGCGCGCCACTCGCCCTCCTCACCGTCGCGCTCGGCCTGCTCTTCCTCACGGTCCTCGTGCGTCGCCTCGTCCCACGTCCCTCCGTGGTCCTCGGCGATGGCCAGCGCCCGGGAGAGCGACTCTTTCGGGACACCGGGTGCATCGGTCGACTCGAATCCGAGCAACAGGAGATGGGAGCCGTCGAACGCGAGTTCGTTCAGCATCGCCTCTTCGGCGTTCAACAGCCGGCAGTTCGCCGGCTGAAGTCGCGCCTGAGCGATCTCCCGCGTGGCTTCGACGGCGTCCCAGTAGTCGTCGAACCGCACCGTCGCCCGCGAGCGGTGCGGGGGCCGTGGCTGGACGCGCGCCCACCCCTCCGTAACGACGCCGAACGCACCCTCGCTCCCGAGGAGGAAGCGGTTGGGGTCAGGGCCGGCACCCGACGCCGGGAGTCGTCGGGTTTCGAGCGTCCCCGAGGGGGTCACGGCCCGGACCGACTCCACGAAGTCGTCGATGTGCGTGTACCGCGTGGCGAAGTGGCCGCCCGCTCGCGTCGCGACCCACCCGCCGAACGTCGAGAACTCGTAGCTCTGCGGGTAGTGGCGCAACTGGAGCCCGTGGTCGGCGAGCTGTGCCTGAATCTCGGGGCCGGTCGCGCCGCCCTGGATGCGCGCGGCTCTGGAGGTGGTGTCGACCTCTAGCACCTCGTTCAGCCCGCGAAGGTCGAGCGAGACGACGCCCGTGTAGCCGTCGCCCCCGCACTCGACGCCCCCGACGACGCTCGTGCCGCCACCGAAGGGGACGACGGCCACGTCGTGCTCGGTCGCCCACGCGAGCACATCCTCGACGTCGGCCTCGGTCTCGGCGAGCGCGACGGCGTCTGGGGCGCTCCCGAAGTCGCCGTGGAATCCTCGCACGAGGTCGCGGTACCCTCGGCCGTAGGTGTGGAGCGCGCGCTCGCGGGTGTCGGTCGTACAGCAGTCGAGCGGGGGGTCGAGACGGGAGTCGGGCATCGCTACGTCGTCGAGCGTCGGGTAGTCGAGGAGAGGTCGCTCGGGGAAGCCGAGCATCGACTCGATGCGGGTCTTCAGTTCGCGCCGCTCGGCGTCGTCGGGGAGTTTGTCTGCCCAGCCCCACGCCCAGAACGAGCGGCGGCGGTCGTCGGTCATGGCCGGTCTGCTCTCGGCCCCGAGTTAAGCGTTGGCCCGCGCTGTGCGGCGATTGGGGGGCAGAGAGAGGAAAGAGGGGAGAGAGTGATGGTCGGGGAGCGGGTCATGGGTGCCAGTGGGAGGCCCGCTCAATACCATCTAATGGTGGGGAGTGGTGTGGCTGTGTTGGCTAGCATGCGCGAGGGGTTTATTACGGGCCAGTGACGTGGCGTCAGCTCTCGGCAAGTGCGCTCGTTCGTCGTGGGGGTGCATGACGCACCAGATGCGGACGTTCGACGGTCCGAAACGGGTGTTCCACCACCAGTCGGACCCGCGAGTTTATCCCCGGTGTTAGCTAAGTGTAGGGATGGCAACGATTATCTTCGACACACCGGATGGGACCAGAGAGCGAGACGTTGACGACGAGGACCTCAACTACCGAGAGGACCACTGGCAGGTGACGCTCGGCGACGACGACTACCTCTACATCCCCCTCGACCGGGTGTACTCTGTCCGGATGCACGACCCGCATCATCTCCACGACTGACCCCAGGATAGTCGGTTGCCACTTCGTCGGGACTGGCTCGCAGATTCGGTTCGCGAGCGTGACAGGAGAGCTGTTCTCGTTGTTACGGACCGGACTCGTCGAGCCCTATTACAGGAAACCGCATGAACGAGAGATGGACGGAGGGATTTTCACTACAGTTGCTCGCGCTGCTCGCTCCCTAGTTCAAATCCCTCCGCGACCATCGCTGCCGCTCGCGAGATAGCTCGCGGCAGGAAGTGGGGCCGGAGGGATTTGAACCCCCGATCGACTGATATCTCCGGTCGGCGCCTCGGTACTCCAGAGGGTCGTCAACGCGGCCGATGATCAGTCGGCCGCTCGGTATATCAGTCTGGAGTCTCGTCACCGGGCGCGTGGCCTCTGGAGTCAGTCGCCATGCCTGGCTTGGCCACAGCCCCTCGCTTCCGGGTATGGCGATTGTCCCTAAAGGGATTTCGATTCGACCCCCTCCGGTTTTCCCGCCGGGCGGCGTTCTCGACGTATGGACACCGTTCGACTGACCGTCCGCGAGCGCGGCCACGAGAACACCATCGAGGTCGAGCGTGGAACGAACCTCAGACGGGCGCTGCTCAACGCTGGGTTCGACGTGTACGGCACGGTCTCGCGTGTCGTCAACTGCGGCGGCTGAGGCCGCTGTGGACCTGTGGCGTCAGGTTCGACGGCGACGCACCCGAGCTGACCCACTGGCACGACACCGCCGCTACGCGATTCGGCTACCCCCGGCTCTCCTGCCAGCTCACGGTCGACGAGGACGCGGTGGTCGACCTCCCGGAGAAAGTCATGTGGGGGCAGTTGCTCCCCCGACACGACGACAGAACGGACGGAGAGTAGTGACCGAGTATAACACTATATTTATTCAACACGTAACTGATTGATAGACGATGCTGTCTGGGCTCGCGACCGCACTCGCACTCCCACCGACCCGGGTATTCGCTCTCGTGGTGGGGTATCTTCTCGCCGGACTGTTCGGCGCGGGCCTCGCGACGTACGCTTTCCGCCGCCGTCGAGCCGAGCCTTCGGTGCGGGCGTTCGGGTATCTCGCGCTCGTGGCGACGCTCGTCTGCCTCGCGCTCTCGGCGCGGATGCTCTCCACCACGCTCGAGACCAAACTCCTCTGGAACACCGTCACGTACGTCGGCTGGGGAGCAATCGGGCCGCTCATCCTCCTGTTCGTTCTCCGCTACGTTGACGCCGGGAGCGACGTCTCCCGTCGGACGCTCGCCGGGCTCGCAGTCGTCCCCGCTGTGACCCTCGTGCTCGTCGCCACGACGCAGTTCCACAGCATCCACTACGCCGATGTCGGCCTCCGGTACGTCGACGGCTGGCCCATCGCGCGACTCGAGGTGGGGACGTGGTTCTGGGTGTTCTGGATCTACGAGTACGGCCTCTGCGTACTTGGCGCGGGCGTCCTCCTTCACTACGCACGCGACGCCGCAGGCGCGTTCCGGACACAGGCAGTCGCGCTCGTCGTCGCGCTGCTGCTCATGCTGTCCGCGAACCTCGCGTTCCTCGTGTTCGGGTTGGCGCCCTTCCCGGGGGCGGACCTGACGCCGTTCGGCATCGCCGCGGGATTACTCGTCGTCGGTGCCGCCGTCTTCCACGTCGGCTTCATCGACGTCGTCCCCGTCGCGCGCGAACGCGTGTTCGAAGCCCTCGACGACCCGGTCGTCGTCGTCAACCGGAACGGTATCGTCGTGGACGCCAACGCCGCTGCGGACTGCCTCCTCGATGCGTCACAGCCACTCGCACCGGCCCGGGACGTACTGCCCCCCGAAGTCCTCGACAGCGGGCTGCTCGAGGACGATGTGGAGGAAAGCGAAGTGGAGTTGGCAGGCGATACCGACACGTGGTATCTCGTTCGGCGGCACCCGGTCGGTGAGGGGGCGTTCGCGCTCATCTTCACCGACGTGACCGAACGCCGGGTACGTGAACAGCGGCTCGAAGAGTTCGCGTCGGTACTGAGCCACGACGTCAGGAACCCGCTCGCCGTCGCGGACGGTCACCTGGCCCTCGCCCGCGACTCCGACGACCCCGGGCCACACATCGAGGCGACCCAGCGGGCCGTCGACCGCATCGGCCGAATCGTCGACGACCTGCTCACGGTTGCCGAGGACGGCGGCTCCGTGACTGACCCCGAACCCATCGACCTCGCAACCGTCGCTGAAGCGGCCTGGAGTTCTGTCGACACTGGGGACGCACAGCTATCTGTCGTCGACACGATGGTTATCGAGGCTGACTTCGACCGCCTGCAGCGAGCTCTCGAAAACCTCTTTCGAAACAGCGTCGACCACGGGGCGACGGTCCACCGACCATCGACACAGCCGACACGCAACGGCGACCCAGTCACCGTGACCGTCGGCACGACCCCCGACGGCTTCTACGTCGCCGACGACGGGCCCGGCATCCCCGAGGCGTCACGAGAGCTAGTGTTCGACCGGGGGTACACGACCGGCGGTGACGGCGTCGGCCTCGGACTGACGATCGTCGCGGGCGTGGCCGACGCCCACGGCTGGTCAGTGGAAGCGACGGAGGGTGAGGCAGGTGGGGCCCGCTTCGTGTTTCGTACTCAGCGGTCCGTAGTGGCCCAGGAACAGTCCTGACATTTGTAGCCGGTGACGAACTCCGTCACCGACGGCATGTAGCCGACGGAGATTACGTCGCCCCCACAGTCGGGGCAGTCGCGGTCGGCGTCCTCGATGCCCTCGGTGTCCATCACGGCCTCTCCCTCGATGAGTTCGGCGAGCTTGCCGGGGGTGACCATCCGCCCTTCGACGACACGGTTCTCGGCCATAGCGACACGCCGCGGTGAAAACGGGTAAGCGTTGTCCTCTGTCCCAACAGTCAGGAGTCGCCGAAGTTCACAGCCACGGCGCGCAGTCTGCGACCGCTCGCCGCGCGAATCGCGTCACGAACCACTCACAGCCACGGCGCGCGGTCGCCGTCCGTCACGCCGGGCGTCCCACGCGAGTCGTCGTCGTCGTTGTCTTCGTACGCCTCGTCCACGTCGACCGGCTCGGGGTCCTCGGCAGCGTCCGCTTCCCCACCGTCGGGGACTGCGCCGGTCGCCGTCTCGACGGGCGCAGGGTCATCGTTGTCGCTGGGGTCGAGCGCGAGTAGCGACGTGATGGCGAGCACGGCGAGGGCGATCGGGACGTTCGTCTGGATGATACCGAGGATGCTCAGCGGTAGTACGCCGAGCGCGACGGCGCTCCCGAAACGGAAGCGGTCGATGTCGACGTTGCCCCGAAGCCACGGACCCAGCAGCGCCACCGACAGCGCGAAGCCGACACCGACGCCGGCGGCAGCGACACCCCGGGCGACGAGCATCGGGTCGGCGACGAAGGGGTCGCCGAACGCGAGTCCGCTCGGATCGAACGAGGCGATGAGCCCCAGCCCGACGATGACGCCGGGCGAGGGGAGGTACTCACCGACGGTTGCGGACGCCGTCTTCGCCGCGATTGCGAGGATGACGAGCGCCGCGAACCGCTCGAAGACGGGCATGTTCAGCATCTCCGCGATGGTCGGGGCGATGGCCGCTTCCAGCGCCGCCAGCGCCATCAGTGGGATGCCGACGAGGAGGATGGTCACGACCTGTTCGCGGCGGGTCCCCTCCATGTCGGCGAGGACGACGGCGAGGGTGGCGGAGCCGCCGAAGACGAGTAGCCCCACCTCGAGGATTCCGAGGACGCTCCCGACGGCTCCAGCGAGGATGAGCGCAGGGAAGATGCCATCGACGAGTGGCAGCGCCATCACCGTCGCGAGGAGCTTCGTGCCTTCACCCACAGACCGCTCTAGGCGGAGTGCTATCGGGTGTCTGGACGTACTCATCGGTCAGAGACGTTGGCGATACCCCGTCGCCGATGGGTGGTGTCCTCCGCGATACTCGGGTGCGGGCCGGATCCCGAGCCAGTCGAGGGCGAAGTTCTCCGCTTTATTGAGCGCCTCCATCGCAAATGTAAATGTAATGCCGGAGTCCAGGCTCGACTGACCGGCAATACGGTTCGCGATGGGACTTGCGGAGTCCATATCAGCAATATTTGTCGACCGAATCATAAGCGTTGTGTGAGGGGTGTCCGCACACACCGGAGAATCGGCCGAGTTCGTGAGAAAGCGTCACAGATATCTAGGCGTTACCGGCAGGGGACTGGACGAACGTACACCACCGGCGGCGAATGGTGGTCGGTGTTGTACGATGGTCGGAGATGGACATCGGTGGGTCGGGTCGGCCGAGTCGCTCCCCCACGGCGTACGCCACGCGGCCACACGCCCCGTAGCGCACCGGTTCTCGGAACGTTTTTCACCCGAGCGTTCACACCGTTTATATGGAGGACGACCAGCCGTTTTCGGAGAAGCTCCGTGTGCCGGAGGCGCTGACGTTCGACGACGTACTTCTACGACCCAAGGAGTCACGCGTCGAGCCCGACGAAGCCGACACGGCGACACGTGTCTCGCGAAACGTCACGCTCAACATCCCGGTGCTCTCGGCGGCGATGGACACCGTCACCGAGGCGGACCTCGCCATCGAGATGGCCCGCCAGGGGGGTCTCGGGGTGCTGCATCGCAACATGGACGTCGAGGAGACCGCCGCGCACGTCGAGCAGGTGAAGCGCGCGGACGAACTCATCATCCGTGACGTCGTGACCGCCGCGCCGGAGATGACCGTCGAGGAGGTCGACGCGATGATGGGCCGCGCCGGCGTCTCCGGAGCGCCCGTCGTCGACAGCGACGGCGAGGTGCTCGGTATCATCTCGGGAACCGACATCCGCCCACTGCTCGGAATCCGCTCTGACGACCCGGTCGAGGATGCGATGACCGACGAGGTCGTCACCGCGAGCGAGGACATCGAGGCGCGCGAGGCCCTCGAGTTGATGTACGAGCACAAAATCGAGCGCGTCCCCATCGTCGACGAGGACAACCGGCTCACCGGCCTCGTCACGATGCGCGGCATCCTCTCCCGCCGCGAGTACGACGACGCCGCACGCGACGAGGAGGGGCGACTCATCGCTGGCGTCGCCGTCGGCCCGTTCGAGATGGACCGCGCTCGCGCGGCGGACGACGCCGGCGCGGACGTGCTGTTCATCGACTGTGCGCACGCACACAACCTGAACGTGCTCGACTCGGCGCGCGACATCAAAGCCGAAGTCGAGGCGGACGTCGTCGTCGGCAACATCGGCACGCGCGAGGCGGCCGAAGCCGCCGTCGACTTCGCCGACGGCCTGAAGGTCGGTATCGGCCCCGGCTCCATCTGTACCACGCGCGTCGTCTCGGGCGCCGGCATGCCCCAGATTTCCGCGGTCGCCGAGGTCGCGGACGTCGCCCAGCGCCAGGACGTGCCGGTCATCGCCGACGGTGGCATCCGCTACTCCGGTGACGCCATCAAGGCAATCGCCGCGGGCGCCGACGCCGTCATGCTCGGCTCCTTCTTCGCCGGGACCGACGAGGCACCGGGCCGCGTCATCACCATGAACGGCAAGAAGTACAAGCAGTACCGCGGGATGGGCTCCGTCGGCGCGATGAGCGAGGGCGGCGGCGACCGCTACCTCAAGGACGCCGAGGAGGACGACGACTTCGTCCCGGAGGGTGTGGAGGCCGCAACGCCGTACAAGGGGTCGCTCGAATCGGAACTCCACCAGCTCGTCGGCGGGATGCGCTCGGGAATGGGCTACGTGGGCGCCGACTCGATCCCCGCGTTCAAGGAGCGCGCCGAGTTCGTCCGCGTCTCCTCGGCCGGCCAGACCGAGGGCCACCCGCACGACGTGATGATCACGGACGAGGCACCGAACTACTCGCCCAGCGAGTAAGCCTCGCAACGGCGGCTCGTCACCAGTCCATCCCCGTCACCATCCGGCGTCGGCGTTCATACAGTCCCGACTGCAGTAGCCCATCTTCGCCGTCCGCGCACTGTCGTGCGCTTCGAACATCCACCCACAGTGTTTGCATTTGTTCGACTGCAAACTCATATCGCGCTCATCCACGGCCGTTGGCAAAAGTGCTGTGGGAGTGTGTGACACACGTCCGACCGACCGCATTCGCTGCCCAGCACCGACGCCAGCGTGGCCGCCCCCGGTCGAAGCCGTGCCCAGAGTTATGCCGGTCGACGTACACTCGAGAGCGTGTCGACGCAGCCGCACTCAGCCGCGAACGGACCGATGGGACTCCTCGCCGGCGCCGCGATCGTGCTCGTGGGGAACCTCGTCCCGCTGTTCGGCGTCGTCGAGTTCGGCTGGAGTCTCACCGCCCTGCTCGTCGTCTACTGGCTCGAATCCGGGCTGGTGGGTGTGCTCACCGTTCCCCGAATCCTGGTCGCGGGCATCGACGCACCGCTCGACGACCTCCCGCCAGCGGAACGCAACACGGCCGATGCGTGGTTCTTCGTCGTCCACTACGGCCTGTTCTGGGTCGTCCACGGGGTGTTCGTCGGCGTGTTCGTCCTCTGGCTCGGCGTCCCCACGCTCCCAGGGCTCACCACCGTCGTCCTCGGCGCCGGCAGCCTCCTCGTCGCCCACCTCGGGGCAACCGCCGGCTACCTCCTGAACGACCACTACCGGCTGGCGGACCCCGACGCCGAGTTCTTCCGGCCGTACCCCCGCGTCCTCGCACTCCACTTCACCGTCGTCTTCGGGAGCATCGCCGTCGCCACGCTCGGAGCACCGCTCGTGCTCGTCGCAATCCTCGTCGGTGTGAAGACGGTCGCGGACCTCCTCGCGTTCGCGTACGACCGCTCGAAGGCGCGCACGACGAGGATCACGTCGCTTTCCTGACCCCGGCGAGCACCCACGCTAGCCACGCCGCCCGACCGCCCGACCAGCTAACGAAGAACACGAACAGCGCGAGCTCCGGAGTGATGATAGACGGTCCGGCGAGAGGGATTTGAACCACGGTCGCTCACTGCGTTCGCTCCCTGGTTCAAATCCTCGTGCCCGCACAGCCGCTCGCGGGCCGCGAGCACACGTTACGCGGTGCTCGCTGAGTTGCTCGCGGTAGAAGCGGGCCGAGAGGGATTTGAACCCTCGACCGACTGGTTAAGAGCCAGTCGCTCTCCCTGGCTGAGCTATCGGCCCTCAGCAATTTCGGGTAGCGGAGGCCGTTGCATATAGCTTGCGTTTCGACGCCCCCGTGCGATTCTGTCACGGGCGCGACGAGGTGGGCAGTTTAAGTTACCGCGCGCCGCACGACGAAGTATCCATGAGCGGTATCTCGATGGCGTCGATGTCCACCTACGCTATTCTCGGGTGTGGGAGCGTCGGACACGCGGTCGCCGAAGAGCTCGTCGACGAGGGGAAAGACGTCCTCATCCTCGACAAGGACGAGGGCCGGGTCGAGGCGCTCCGCGACCAGGACCTCGACGCGCGCACGGCCGACATCGCCGAGGAGGGGGTCGTCGACCTGCTGGAGGACCGCGACGTCCTGCTCATCCTCTCGTCCGACGTCGAGGCGAACAAGGCGGCCGTCGACAACATCCGCGCGCGCGGTGGCGACCAGTTCATCGTCGTCCGCGCCTCGGACCCGGTCACCGCCGACGAACTCACCGAACTCGGCGTCGACGTGGTCATCAACCCCTCGGCGGTCATCGCCGACTCCGCACTCCGCGCGCTGGAGACCGGGGAACTCGAGTACAAGGCCGAACAGCTCGCGGGCGTCATCGACTCCACGGAGCGACGAATGGCCATCTTCGCACACCGCTCGCCCGACCCCGACTCCATCGCGAGCGCGGTTGCCTTGCAGGCCATCGCCGCTTCCCGTGGCATCGAGGCCGACATCGTCTACGAGGGTGAAATCGGCCATCAGGAGAACCGGGCGTTCGTCAACCTGTTCGGCATCGACCTGCTGACGCTGGATGAAGTCGAGATCGACGACTACGACACCATCGCGCTGGTCGACCACGCGAAGGCCTCGATTCCCGAAATCGACGCCGACATCGACATCTTCATCGACCACTACGAGCCGGAGGAGGACTACGACGCCCGGTTCATGGACGTTCGCCCGAACGTCTCGTCGACCTCGACCATCCTCACGAAGTACATCCAGGAGTTCGACCTCAACCTCGACGAGGACGTCGCCACCGCCCTGCTCTACGGTATCCGCGCGGAAACCCTCGACTTCAAGCGGGACACGACGCCTGCAGACCTCACTGCGGCAGCCTATCTCTATCCGTTCGCGGACCACGACACGCTCGAACAGGTCGAGTCGCCGTCGATGAGTCCCGAGACGCTCGACGTGCTCGCCGAGGCCATCCGAAACCGCGACGTAAAGGGGAGTCACCTCGTCTCGAACGCCGGATTCATCCGCGACCGTGACGCGCTCTCGCAGGCCGCCCAGCACCTCCTCAACCTCGAAGGCATCACGACGACGGCGGTGTTCGCGCTCGCGGACGACACCATCTATCTCGCCGCACGCTCGAAGGACATCCGGATGAACATCGGTGCGGTCCTCGAGGACGCCTTCGGGGGCATCGGCGAGGTCGTCGGCCACTCGACGGACGCCTCCGCGGAGATTCCCCTCGGCATCTTCACCGGGATCGAGACGAGCGAGGACAACCGCGAGACGCTGCTCTCGCTCGTCGAGGAGGCCGTCCGCACCAAGCTGTTCGAGGCGATGGGCGTCGAGTCCGGCGGCGAGTCCGGTAACGGCAGTTAATCAGTTCCGCCCTGCGGCGAACCTTTAGGTACTGTCCACGCCGAGCACCGCGAATGCGCGTGGACGTCCCCGGCGGCTCCCTCGACATCGACGAGAGCTATCTCGATGCAACACCCGAGACGGTTCGCCAGCAGGTTCGTGAGTACGCGCGCGGCGACCGGCACACCTTCGACGTCGGCGTCCGCTATCCCGATGATTTCACCGGCCAGGTGATGCGAGCGATGGCTGCCATCCCACACGGCGAGACGCGGACGTACGGCGACATCGCCGCGGCCGTCGACTCCGGCGCAGTCGCGGTTGGTGGTGGGTGTGGCCGCAATCCGATTCCGCTGGTCGTGCCCTGCCACCGCGTCGTCGCAGCGGACTCCATCGGCGGCTTCTCGGCGGCGGGCGGCGCCGAGCTGAAGCAGTCGCTACTCGAACACGAAGGGGCACTAGACACACAGACGAACCTCGAACGGTTCTGACCGATAATCAGGCGGCTGCTTCGTCATCTTCGCCGTCCTTGATGCGCTCGATGACGTCGTTGACGAGGATGACGTCGCCGACGGCGCGGACCCAGCGGTACGGGAGGATGACGCCACGAGAGCTCTTCGCGCGCTCGTCGAACAGGCTGTGGTTGAGCTCCGTCAGCGCGAGGCCGGTGACGACTTCGTTGTCGAGGTCGAGGCGCAGGTCCTCGACCTGTCCGACGAACACCCCGTTGTTCGAGTAGACCTCGCGGCCGACGATAGACGTGATCTCCTGGGGAACGTCCTGGTTCATACGCCGAGGGTGGGTCGGCCCGTTCTTAATCCTGCCGGCCCTGTCTGACGTGTGTCACGCGGATTCGGCCCGTTCGTCCAGCGCGGCACCGAACGCATCCAGCGCCGCGGCCATCGACTCGGTGTCGCGACCGAGTGCGACGCGGAACGCCTCGCTTTCCTCGAAGAACCGCCCGGGCACGACCAGCACGTCGCGGTCGGCTGCGAGGTCGTGGACCGCGTCCCCATCCAGTTCCTCGTGGAACAGCAGCGCGTACGGACAGCCGTCAGCGACGACCCCCGAGAGGTCCGGGCGCGCGGCGACGAACTGCCGGAGCAGGTCATGGTTCGACGCGGCGAGCCCTCGCGACCTGGCTGCGAGTTCGGTGTCGTTCGCGAGCGCGCGTCGAGCAAGCGCCCGCGAGGGCTCGGCGACCGCGCTCAGATGGCGCTGCACCTGCGTCGCACGCTCGACGAAGGGGGCGTCGGCGATGAGCCACCCGATACGCAGCCCGCCGAGTCCGAGGAACTTCGTCAGCGAGCCTGTGACGATACTGCCTTCGAGTCCAGCCGCACAGGGAACGTCCGAGTCATCGCTGACTCCGTAGGGCGCGTACACCTCGTCGACGAGTAACCGCGCGCCGTGGTCGTGCACCCGCTCGGCGACCACCCGGAGGCCGTCCCGACTCGTCGAGACGCCCGTCGGGTTGTGGCGGTTCGTCACGGACACGAGGACGGTGTCGTCGACGAGTGCGGCAGCGACACGGTCGGGATCGAGCGTCCAGACGTCCTCGCGGGTCCGGCGGAACCGGTCGACGTTCGCGCCGAGCGCGCGTGGGGTGGCCCACATCGGCTCGTAGCCCGGGCGTTCGACGAGTGCCGTCTCGCCGTCGCCGAGTGCAGTCGCTGCGACGATGAAGTTCGCCGCGCTCGCCCCAGCTGTTACCAGTACCTGCTCGGGTTCGACATCGTAGCGGTCTGCCACCAGCGACTCGACAGTCGCGTCTGCAGGTACGTCGAAGCCGTCGAGCGCGGACGGGACGATGGCCCCATCGGGCGTCGGGCGGAGATCACTGGATGCGAGGTCGTGTGCCGCGGCGTCGGGTCGCCCCTCGATCCAGGCGAGGTAGTCGATGTCGGGGAACACGGGTCGACTTCGACCCGCTCCGGATTCAACGTTCCGAACGGTCGACCGGCATCCCGTCGCGCCAGTACCGCTCGAACTGCTGGCGGGCAACCTCGACGGCCTCCGGGTGGCTGGTCTCGATGCGGCCGCGCAGCCCGTCGTCCGTGTAGACTAGATAGTGCAGCGAGGTGGTGTCGTCGACTGTGACGAGTCCGAGGCTGTACCCCGGGTGGCTCTCGAGCTGACGCAGCAGCAGCCGGCCTGTCGCGAACAGTTCGTCGAGGACGTCGCTGTAACGCCCGACGAGTCGCTTCGTCACCGACTGACTCGCAGCCAGTCGAACCTCGACCCCGTCGTCGAGGACGGTCGACCGCAGCCCGTCGACGTAGTTCGGCCCCAGCGCGGTCATGAGATGGTCGACGCGCTGGGCCTCCTGCGCGTGGTCCAGATACGACTCGGCGGGTCGGTACGGCGCAGTCCGGTCGGTAAGGGTCACTTCTGCGCCCCGCAGTGCCGCCGCGTCGATGTCCGTCTCCAGCGACAGCACCGACAGCAGTGGGATCGTCTCGAACACGCCGTCGACGCGCTCGCGGAACTGCTCGTACTCGTCGAACAGAAGCCGGCCCGCGAGCGTCAGTCGAAAGCCTCCGTCGGTCCGCTCTCCCAGCTCTGCGGACTCCAGTTCCCGGATGCAGCGGTCGACGGTCGACCGAGAGATGTCGAGCGACCGAACCAGCTCCGGCTTCGAGTGAGCACCCTCTCGGAGCAGCGAGATGAGTGGCTCGCGCCGGCTGAACAAAGGCAGCACCGAGACGGGATACTCGCTCATACCGACCCCACCTACCTCCGCCCCTGCGTTAATTGTTCGGGTTGCATCACGATTCAATTTAAACCGACACAAGCTTGATATACAAGAAGTCACTACCCGAGGAGCCGGTCAGAGGGTGACCTAAAGACCTCTCCCTGCATCGTTCGGATGCCGGGGTGCCTCTGACATCCGGCATGGGGGTGGTTTTGCCCGGATCACCCCCTTCTCTGGCCGTGAGGGTGCCCGCCCGCACCCTCACGGCTGATCTCTCACTCCCGAGCCTGCGTGCCGGTCGTGTGTTCATCGGCCACGACCCCGATGCCGTTAACAGGCTAGGCCCTGTACGAAGGGTATGAGCGAGACAGACGACGAACTCGATTCTATCCGAGAACAGAAGCGCAAAGAACTCGAAGATAAGGCCAGCAAGCCGGAAACGCCGGACACCCCGATTCACGTCGAGGGGCAGTCGCACCTCGACCAGTTGGTCGCGGACCACGATGTCGTGCTCGTCGACTTCTACGCGGATTGGTGCGGACCGTGCAAGATGCTCGAGCCGACCATCGAGACGCTCGCAGCCGAGTCCGACGCCGTGATGGCGAAGGTCGACATCGACGCCCACCAGGCGCTCGCCCAACAGTACCGCGTCCAGGGCGTCCCGACGCTCTACCTGTTCGCCAACGGCGAGCCGGTCGAGCAGATGGTCGGCGTCCAGGACAAGGGGACGCTCGAACAGAAGATCGCCGCCGCGAGCGCCTGAGCCCGAGCTACCAGTTCCCTGAGATGGGATAGGTCGGTTCACCGCCGGTGAGCACCTGCGCCACGTCGCTCGCGACGGTGTTCGCACACTCCTGAATCGCCGCTTCCGAGTACCACGCGACGTGTGGCGTGTAGATGACGTTCGGGTGGTCGGTCGGGAGTTCCGTCGGTGGTTCCTCGGGAAGCACGTCGAGCCCTGCGCCCGCGATGTCGCCAGCGTCGAGCGCCGCAGCTAGCGCGTCGGCGTCGACGACCGCCCCTCGGCCGACGTTGACGAGGACGGCCGACCGCTTCATCAGTGAGAGGGCGTCCCGGTCGAGGAGGCCACGAGTCTCGGCCGTCAGCGGGGCGAACACCGCCAGCAGGTCGCTTCGCCGAAGCAGCGACTCCAGTTCGACGCGCTCGACGCCGTACTCTGTGGCGACCGCGTGGTCGACGTACGGGTCGTACGCGAGCAGGTCGAGGTCGAACCCCTCGACCAGTTCGGCGAGCCGCTGTGCCGTCGCCCCGAAGGAGACGAACCCGAGCGTCGCGTCGGAGAGTCGCGTCGTCGGAACGCCAGGCGTGCGCGACCACGACCCGGCGCGGACGGCGCCATCGTGAGGGCGGAGCTTCCGCCACGCCGAAAGGAGCAACGAGAGTGCGTGTGTCGCCACTTCCTCGACGCAGTACGTGGGGTCGTGGACGACGGGAATGCCGTACTCGCGGGCGGCCTCGAGGTCGATGGCGTCGACGCCGATACCAGCCCGGGCCACGACACGAATCGGCGTCTCGGTGAACACGCGCTCGGTGACGGGGGTCCCCGCGTCGACGACGACGGCGTCCGCCTCCATCGTCGAGGCTGCCTCGACGAGTGTCGCCTCCGAACCCCCCTCGACGAAGCGCACGTCGGCGTCGAACCCCTGCCACGTGAACGACTCCGGTAGCACGTCCGCCGTCTTCTCGTCGGTGGACACCACCCGGTGTGACATACCGGCACGTCGTGGGGCGCCCACTTAACCGCCACCGGTGTTCGCCCCTGTGAGTCCCCGCCGAAGCCGTCGCTCGCCTCGCGACAGTCGAAGAACCGCGCCGTGTTCCGAACCGGGTGGAGGGGGTGTGCACCCCTCTCGCGTGACACTACGGAGCCGAAGGCTCCACCCCCAGTTCGTCCCCCGGGAGTATCAACCCACCAGTCGATGTATTTGTCCGTCCAGTGCGTAGAGGGGGCTATGTACGACACCATCCTGGTGCCGACAGACGGGAGCGAGGTCTCGGAACGTGCCGCACAGGAGGCGTTCGGTCTCGCGAGCGAGCTCGGCGCGTCGGTCCACGTGCTGTTCGTCATCGACGAGTCGGCGTCGTCGTTCCTCCTCACCACTGAAACGATGTCGAGCGTCCTCGAAGAGCTCCGCGAGACGGGAGAGGAAGCGACCGAAGCGGCGGCCGCGTTCGCCGAGGACGTCCCAGTCGAGACTGCCGTCGTCCGCGGGATGAACATCCACGGCACTATCGTCGACTACGCCGAAGACCACGGCGTCGATCTCGTGGTGATGGGCACCCATGGACGCCACGGTGTCGAACACATCGTCGGGTCGACGACCCAGCGCGTGCTCACGAGCACGTCGATTCCGGTGCTGGTCGTCGGCGAGAAGGGGGCGTGAGCTACGACTCGTCTTCGGCCTCGTCGTGGACCGGGAGCAGCGCGTCGAGGTCGGCGTAGTCGGCCAACAGGTCGCGCATCACGGTCACGGTCCGCTCGTCCCGGGTTCGGCCCGACCGGACGAGCTCCTCGGCACGGTCGATGCTCGTCAGGGTATCCGACCCCACGAGCAGGACGGGCACGCCGGCCTCCTCCGCGCGGCCGATGACGGCTCCCGGCGGCCGGAACCCACCCGTGAGCAGCAGACACTTCACGCCAGGCGCGTCGAGCGCGACGGTCTGTATCTCGGTGCGGTCCCCGCCCGTAATCATCGCGGCGTCGCGAGTGCGGCGGAACTGGGTGAGCGCCTCGCTCGCGCCCATCGCCCCGACGACGAACCGCTCGATGAAGACGTCGGTGGGTGCATCGTCGGTCAGCACCTCCGCGCCGAGTTCGCGAGCTAGCTCCGCGACCGTGATGCCCGCGAGCTCCTGTTTCTGCGGGAGCGTCCCGAACACCCGGACCCCACGTCCCTCGACGAACGGCACCACGTCGGTCGCGAGTTCGTCGAACGCCGCGTCCGGCACGGCGTTGAACAGCACGCCCGCGAGCCGGTCGCCGAGCAGGTCCGCGGCGGCGAGTACGTCGTCGACGTCACTCGGCTGTCGGTAGCGGGTGACGAGAACGACCTCCGCGTCGAGCAGTTCGGCCACGTCCGCGTCGGTCAGGTCGATGATGCCACCGGTGGTGAGTGCACCGCCGCCCTCGAGGACCATCCGGTCGCGGTCGGCGGCGAGCGCCTCGAAGCTCTCTCGCACGCGCTCACCGACGGCATCGGGGTCCTCGCGGCCACGAATCGCCTCCTGGACGAACGTCGGCGAGTAGACGACCGGTTCGAGGTCGTGCATCTCGGCGTCGAGGTCGAGCAGTTCACGCGCGAGCATCGGGTCCTGGTCGAGCGTCTTGCCGACGGCCGACTGCAGTCGCGTGCCCTTTGGCTTCATGTAGCCGACCGCCTCGCCGCGCTCCTTGGCCGCGAGCGCCAGCGCCAGCGCCACGGCCGTCTTGCCTGTGCTCTCCGCCGTCGAGGTGACGAGTACCGGTTTCATAGCTTCTCGGGGTCGATAGTGAGTCGTACGTCGATCGCCACGGCACCCTCGGGCCGGGCGACGAGCGGGTTCACGTCCAGTTCGAGTATCGCGGGGAAGTCGGTGACGAGCTGTGAGAGCCGCTGGAGCGTCTCCACGATGGCCCCCTCGTCGACCGACGGTCGGCCGCGGGCTCCCCGGAGGAGGGGCGCGGCGTCGATGTCGTCGAGCATCGACTCGACCTCGGGCTCGGAGACCGGCGCGACGCGGACGGTGGTGTCCTCGAGCACTTCGACGAAGATGCCACCGAGGCCGAACAGCAGCAGCGGCCCGAACTGCGGGTCACGGTTCGCTCCGATGATGGTCTCGACGCCGTCGTCGGTGTCGACGAGCTCCTGTACCTGCACCCCCAGGACGGTCGCGTCGGGCTGGTAGTTCCTCGCCCGCGTGACGAGGTCCTCGTAGGCGTCGCCGGCTTCGTCCGCCGGGACGCCGACCTTCACGCCGCCGATGTCCGACTTGTGGAGGATGTCGGGCGAGACGATTTTCATCGCGACCTCGTCGCCGATGTCGTGGGCCGCTCGCACCGCGTCCTCCCGGGAGTCGACGATCTCGCCCGCTGGCGTCGGAATCCCGTAGGCGTCGAGCAGTCCCATCGCCTCCACGCCGAGTCGGTTCTCGCCGCGGTCGGCCGCGTGTTCGAGCACGGCTCGGGCGGCCTCCTGGTCCACGTCGAATTCGCGGGGGGGCTCGTAGGTGGTCGCTCGAACCTCGCGATAGCGTCGCAGCGCGTCGAGCGCGCCGACCGCCCGCGCGGGGTCGAAGTAGTTCGGGATCCCCGCAGCGGCCAGCTGTCGCGCCGGCTCGCGAGTCGCACCCCCGCCCATCAACACCGAGGCGACCGGGAGGTCGGCGTCCTGCTGTACCTCGATGATGGTCTCGGCGAGGTCTTCGTAGGCGAGCACGGCGGTGGGACAGGAGACGACGACCGCACAGCCGACGTTCGGGTCCGAGAGAACGATCTCGAGCGCCTCGCGGAACCGGTCGACGCTCGCGTCGCCGATGACGTCGACGGGGTTGTAGACGTTCGCATTGTCCGGGAGCGACTCGGTGAGTGCCTCGTGTGTCTCCTCGGTGAACGAGGCGAGCGACAGGTCGCTGTCGCCCACGGCGTCGGTCGCCATCACGCCCGGTCCGCCAGCGTTGGTGACGATGGCGACACCGTCTGCGTCGGGAATCGGCTGCCCCGCGAGGATACCGCCGAAGTCGAACAGCTCCTGGACGGAGTCGGCTCGGAGGACGCCCGCCTGCTCGAGCCCGGCCTCGTAGGCGGCTTCGCTGCCGGCGATTGCGCCCGTATGCGAGGCGGCGGCGTGTGCGCCCGCTTCGGTGCGTCCGGACTTCACCACCACGACGGGTGTGTCGCGAGTCACCTCGCGGGCAGTCCGGATGAACTCGGCGCCGTCCTCGATGCTCTCGAGGTAGCCGAGGACCACGTCCGTCTCCGGGTCGTCGCCCCACGCGCGGACGAAGTCACGCTCGTCCATCACGGCCTTGTTGCCGAGCGAGACCACGTCCTTGAATCCGATGTCGTGGTCGGTCGCCCAGTCGAGGACCGCGGTGATGAACGCCCCCGACTGGCTCATGAAGGAGACGTTGCCGGGGGCTGCCATCGTCGGGCCGAACGTCGCGTTCAGCCCTTTCGTGGTCGAGATGATGCCGAGACAGTTCGGGCCGACGAGGTTGATGTCGTACGCGTCGGCGACCGATGCGAGCTCCCGCTCGCGGGCGGTTCCCTCGGCGCCGGCCTCGCTGAATCCGGCGGTGATGACGACCACGTCTCGGACGCCGGCCTCGCCGGCCTCGCGGACAACATCGACGGCGAGTGCCGGAGGAACGACGACGATTACGAGGTCGGCGTCCGCGGCGGCGACGCTGTCCAAACAGGACAGACCGAACACCTCGTCGCGGGTCGGGTTCACCGGGACCACCTCACCGTCGAAGTCGTCGAGCAGGTTCCGGACCACCGCGCGCCCAACTGAGCCGTCGCGCTCCGTCGCACCGACCACGGCGACGCGGTCGGGTGCGAACAGGGTCTCCAGCGCCATCCCCTGAATCGACACCACCCGGCCCGATAAAGCTGGCGCGAACCGGAACCGTTTCACGCCAACAGGGGACAGCCAGTACATGAACTTCGGGCTCCTCGTCACTGCCGCGTTGCTCGGCGTCACGCACGCCGCCGAGCCCGACCACGTCGCCGGCGTCGTCGGACTCACTGGTGACACCGCGCGGTCGAACGCGGCGGTCGTCGGCGCCTGCTTCGCCACCGGTCACGCCGTGCTCGTCGTGGTCTGGCTGGGGCTCGCCACGCTCGTCTTCGACCGACTCCCCGCACTCACCAGTGCGTTCGGCGCGACGGCCCTCGGTGCGGTCCTGCTCTTCACGGGTGGGTTGCTCGCGGCCGACGCTCTCCGGAGTCGTCAGACCGACGGCCACGCACACGCACACCCGGTCCTCGCACGTACGGACGGCGGGACGCGACGACTGCTAGCGTTCGGGATCGTTGGGGCGCTGTTCACCCTTTCGCCACCCCTGACGATGCTGGGGTTCGTGACCGCTGTGGTGCCGACCGCAGGGGCAGGTGGGGCGTGGCTCGCCGTCGCAGCCTACGCGGTCGCCATCGTCCTCGCCATGTCGACCATCGGTGCCGTCGGGAGCACTGCGGTCCGCTGGCTCGGCGGTCGGAACGAGCGCTACGCCGTCGCCGGCAAACTGGTCGCCGCGCTGGTCCTCGTCTCCCTCGGCATCTCGACGCTGGTCTAATCCTCTTTCACGTCGGCCGCCGTCCCGCCCGACAGCTCCCGAAGCTGGTCCGGCGAGAGCGGGAACACCGCTTCCGGCGTTCCGGCCGCGGCCCACACCTCGTCGAACGACAGCAGCGTCTCGTCGAGCAGTACCGGCACCGATGTCTCGTGGCAGAACGGCGGGACGCCACCGATGGACCAGCCGAGTACGGCCTTGATGTCGCCCGCATCGGCCATTTCCACCTGCTGGACGTCGAGCAAGTCAGCCACCTTCTCGAGGTCGACCCGATTGGCGCCGCTCGTCACGACGACTGCGAGCCCATCGTCGGTGTCGACCGCGATGCTCGATGCGATCTGTGCCACGTCACAACTGATGGCCGCGGCCGCGTCCGCGGCGGTCTTCGTCCCCTCCGGAAACTCGTGGACTTCCGGGTCGAATCCGTGACGGTCGCGGGCGGCGCGTCGGAACTCCACTGCGCGCTGGTGCATGGGCGTCGGCACCCACCCGGCGGACAAAAGCACACCGCTCCGATAGGACAAAGACCCGTTTGACTCGCCACAAGGGATTTTTCAACCCCGAGTCAGCGTGGAGGCATGCGACGACGCACGCTGCTCCGCGGGACTGCGGGTGCCAGTCTCGGACTCTTCGCAGGCTGCACGGGCTCGGGGCCGGGCGTGGACGGAACTGACGAGCCGACCGACCCGTCCACGGATGCGACCCCGACCCCGACGCTGTCGGCGACACCGTGTCAGCCAAAAATCACGTCCACGGCGTTGGCGGTCGAGTCGGTCGTGTGTGGCATCGGTGAGAACGCGGCCGACGCGTCGGTCTCGCCGACTGGCGACGCTACTCCTGACGCCGACGGGAATCCGCCGACGTACACCGTGACCGTGACGGGTACCATCAGGGGGAGCGATACGTGTCACCGCGCGCGGCTCGTCGACGCCGAACCGGCATCGGACGAAGATACGCTCCGTGTCGTCGTCGAGTCGTACGTCCCGCAGTCGAACGAGACGGTCGCGTGCGGAGAGTGCATCGTCGACATCGACTACGAGGCGACCGTCGAGTTGGCGTGTGACTACTACGGCGTCGTGGCCGTCGTCCACAACGACGAGCAGGTCGCAGAGATACCGCTCCCGGAGTAGCTAGTTGCCGCTGCCGGCACCGCCGGTCGACTCGATTCGGTCTTCGTACTTCGAGAGCGACTCCTCCAGGGCGGCACTGGCGTCGATATCGAGGTCGTCGGCGAGCGCGAGGAGCGCGAACAGCGCGTCGCCGAGTTCGTCCCGCTCAACCGAGAGCGCGGCGGGCTCTGCGCCGTAGCCGCTGGCCGCGTTGGCGTCGGCTGCGAGCTCACCGACCTCCGCCGCGAGGTCGAGCAGTCGGTACGCTGGCGGGCAGTCGAGGTCGTAGGTGTCGACGAACGCCGCCACCCGGTCCTGTTGCTCCATGGATACGAGTGGCAGCGGCGCCACCGTAGGTGTCTTTCGGTCTGTGCCGGGAGCTACTCCACTGCCGCTCGGCACTCAAACACGGCGTCGGCCGTCCACTGGATGACGGGTTCGCCGTCGACCAGTCCCGTCAGGCGGTTGACCACGTTCCCCGTGCGCTCGTTTGCCGCGTCGGTCTCCAGCACTTCAAACCGGACGGAGAGGGTGTCGCCAGGTTTCACCGGGCGAATCCACTGGAGGTCGCGGACGCCACGGACGCCGGCGCTCGCGGACTCCGAGAGGTAGTGATCCACGAGCAGCCGCATACAGATGGACGCCGTGTGCCACCAGGGGGGATGAGCCCCCCGAACATCGACTGTTCGGCGGCCCTTTCGTCGACGTGGAACGGCTGCGTGTCGTACTGCTCGGCGAACTCTAGGATCCCCTCATTCGTCACGTCGTAGCTGCCGAACTCGTGGACGTCGCCGACTTCGATGTCCTCGAAATAGCGCATATACCGGTCGATACACGAGTGGGTAAGTAACGCTGTCGACCACCGTGGCTCGTGCGGGCTGCGCACACGACGGGCGAGCCACCGGGTTCCCCCGTGCTGGCTGAGCCAGCCACCCCGTCGTGGCCGAATTCTCAGGGCACGCTGTCGGTGGCCGCGGCTTCCGATTTGAACCCTCGGATGGCCCCGGTGGGATGACTTTTGCTGGGGCCGCGCGTACGGACGTCGATGACCGAGTCGGACCCGCTGGCCGCGTTCGACGACGACCTGATTGCAGCTGTCGCCCGGGATCGAGATATCGGCGTCGCGCGCCTGAGTGCGGCGCTCTGTCGCCAGCAGGAGCACGCCCGCTCGCTTCCTGGCGTCGACGGCCTCGTCTACGAGTGGCGACGGTTCCTCCCCTACGACCCGCTGGTCCACCGGGGCGAGACGGCGTATTACCTCGTGTTCCTCCCGTCTGTCTGGGCGGAGTTCGGCGAGCAGTTGTCGTTCGACGAACCGCTCCTGGAGGCGGTCAAACGCGTCCACGACCAGCAGTTCAGCCGGGCACTCGCGTCGCTCGACGAGGACGACTCCGTACGAGAAGGCGGGGCGGCGATGGTGCTGACGCGCTAGGCCGGCGACGGCGTCGAGTCGCTCGCTGCCGTGTCTCCGTCAGCATCCAGCACGGCTTCGAGTTTCTCGTTGACGACGTAGTAGGCGACGAGGCCGAGGAGGACGAACGCCGCGGCCCCCTTCAGGCCGTACTCGCGGTAGCTCCACTGCAGTCCCTTCGTGAACAGCCCGTAGGCGTCTGGCATAGCTCGACGCTCGTGCGGCGAACCCAAAAGTCCAGGGGGGTTTGTCGCCCGCTCGGACGGGGTCGTGACGCTCGACCGGTCGGTGCTCGGCCACCAGCGCGAGGTCGTCGGTGTCCCGATCGGCGAGGCACGCGAGTGACCCTAAACGTAGGTTTCGGATAGCCAAGCGGCCTCCTGGTGGAATCAATCTTTATCCGCGTATCGAGAGTAGTTTTCCCCCGAGATGAGCACCCAGAAGCACGTCCGTCAGCAGGCCGGCACCGTCGAGGAGAACGCGCTCCGACTGGAGCGAGGGAAAGCCGAACAGCTCGTCGAGGCACTCAACACGGACCTCGCGGCGACGTACGTCGCGTACCACCAGATAAAGAAGCACCATTGGAACGTCGAGGGGGCGGAGTTCCGCGAGCTCCACGTCTACCTCGGAGAGGTGGCCGCAGACCTCGAAGCCGGGGCCGACGCGTTCGCCGAGCGCGCACAGGCGCTCGGGGGCGTCCCGCTCGCCGGGGGCGCGACCCTCGAAGCGAACGCGCCAGTCAGCCCAGAGGGCGAGGACGTCTACGACATCCGCACCTCGCTAGAGAACGACCTCGAGATGTTCGGCGACATCATCGAGAGCCTGCGCGACCACATCGCGCTCGCGGAGAACCTCGGCGACTACACCACGAGCGAGATCCTCCGCCGGAACGTCGAGGTCGTCGAAGAACACGCGCACCACTTCGAACACTACCTCGAGGACGACACGCTCGTCACCGAGGGCGCAGTCCAGTAACGTCCCCCGTTTTCGCCGTTATCGTTCGCAGGTCACCGTGTAGTCCGTCGAGAGCCAGGCCTCACAGTTGCCAGGCTCGGTGAACACGGTGCGGTCGGGGGACGTCGAGTGCGCGGAGAGCGCCACCGGGTCGTCGGTGGGCTCGGGGCCGCGCTCGGGAGCAGCCATCAGTCGGATTAGGCGGGCCTAAAAACAAAACGGTTGCGGTCGACTCACCGCTCAAAGATCGAGCCAGTCGGTCGTCACGTCGGCTTCGTGGAGGTGCCAGCGTTGCTGGGGGTGTCCTCCCTGCGTGCGAAGTTCCACCACCGCGTCGAACAGCGGGCTGAACGTCCGGACCGTGCGGGTGTCGAACGCGACCGGCAGGTGGTAGTGGGCCATGCCCTGGACGCTCCGGACTTCGCTGGTCAGCGCGTGGAGGAACCGGAACACGGATTCCTCGTCCTGTTCTTCGAGGAGCGGCCGCAGCGAATCGAAGCAGAGCCGGAGTTCCGCAGGGTCGAGTCCGTCCGCCGCGGCGGTGTCGATGGCCGCGCTGACGGCGCGACCGAGCGCGGGCAGGTCCTCGACCTGCGTGACGTCCGCTTCGAGGGTCGAGCCGCCGGCGGTCGCCGGCTGGGCTGCTGCCGCGCCCCGGGTCGTGGTGGCGTACTCGATGACGGTGTCGTCGCCGAGACACGCGTCGGTGCCCGTGGTTCCACCGTGGCGGTCCGTCGTGACGAACAGCCGGGTGCGGTCGACGCTGCTGTCACCGAGGAGCCGACTGCACGCGTCCGTGTGGGTGTGACCGGCCGTCGCCCCCACCACGAGCAGGTTGCTCCCGCGGCGTTTGAGCGCTGCCAGCGCTTGCGTGAACGCTGCAGCCTCCGTGTTCGCCGCTCCCGACTCCATAGCCATTCTTTCATATATGAGTCGCCCACATATAATAAGCGTTTTCCCCTGCTTCCCACTCGAAACGAACTCCGAACCGTCCACACAGCCGTGACAGGGGTTTTATCGTCTCCCGTCGAACTATCCCCATGAGCGACGCCGACGAGCTGGCCCCGCTGCTGGACGAGCTGGCGACGACCCTCGACGAGCTCCGGACCGAACTCGACGACCAGCGCCCCCGCCGACTCCGTGACCTCCTGCAGTTCACCGAGGAGTACACCATCCCCGCCATCATCGCCCTCCTCGAGACGAACATCCGCCTGCTGGAACTGACCGCCGGCGCCATCCGACTCACCGACGGGCGGTTCGGCGACCGGCGTCGAACCAGCCGCGGTGACGTCGCTGCCGATGCCCTCGAGCGCGCGCTCGACGACCTCGGCGGCGCGCTCCGCGGCGACCCGACAGACCCCGACGCCCGCCAGCTCCTGGAGGAAGCCCGTGACCTCCGGCGCGAGGTCCAGGGTCGACTCCAGACAGAACGCGACGACGCGGCAAGCCGACGACAGGACGACGAGTCGGGATACCGGGTGCCCGTCGAAGCCGAGTCGGATCAAGAGGGCCGCGTCGACGTGGAGGCCGAACTGGAGACCATCAAGCGCGAACTCGGCTCGTCGGCCGACGAGACTGCGGGCGAAGCTGCGAGCGACGAGTCGACCGGCGAGTCGGATGGAGACGACGCCCCCCCAGGGAACGAACAGCACTCGGGCGAAAACTGACGGCGCCGACGGCGTTTATTAGGCTGGCTGCATGGTGATGGTACGATGACAGAGTCCGGGTGCCACTACCAGCTCTTTCTCCGCGAGGACGTGCCGGCGCACGCCGCACGCCACCAGCAGTCCCTCGTCGACCGTCTTCGCGGACAGGTCGACGCGGTCACGGTCACACGCTGGCCGAAACGGGTCCGCCGCTGGAGCGACGGCGACGTTCTCGACCGATACGACGAGTTCGCCCACTGGGCCGATGAGCGCGACGCCGACCTCTCGCCGTTCTTCGGCTCGCGGGGCGTCTACTCGTTCGAAGACGGCAGACAGTTCGACGCGCTCGTGCTCCCCGTCTGCTGTCTCGCCATCTACCACGACGATGAGCTCGAAGCGGTCTACCCCCACACCGCGGGTGGCACCCACTACTCGGTCGAAGACGCCCTCGAGTTGCTCGGCGGTGCCGAGGCCAGCGAGGCCCAGACGGACGCCGAACCCGCGGACTGACGCCGGCGCCGGCATCCGGTAGCAGTCACGTAGGGTAACCAGGTTGCGAACGGTCACGGAACCGTATTGATACCACATCTCATAGTTCGAAGTGCTATGCCAGATGGTGGGGGATCGAACCGTGAGGAGCACCGCCCGGACGTCGCCAAACTGTACGTCCGCAACGACGCGCCGTTCGTCGCGCGCGACCGCGTTCGCGAAGTCCAGAGCCGACTGCAGGACGCGGGTGTCGAGGTCACCGTCGACCACTGGGGGCGTCGCATTCCGTGGGACGACGCCCGCGAGGCCCACGACGCCTTCGAGACGTTCGCCGAGTGGGCCGCATCGGAAGGCGTCTCGCTCGAACCCGCGTTCCAGCGGAGCTGTCACACGTCCCACTACACCGGCGAGGCGGTCGAGGTGCTCGTCCCGCCGGTGGTGACGCTCGTGGCCTACGACCGTGACGAGAGCCAGCCGCTCGCCGTCTATCCCCACCGTGACGGCAAGAGACAGGTCTCCGTCGAAGACGGGCTGAAACAGCTCGAACAGCCCCGGTCTATCCGTCCCGCCTGATCGCGTCCCTTACGACTCCGGCTCGAACCGGTAGCCATCCCACGACTGACTGTCGGGGTGGCGAATCCCCGCACCCGGTTCTCGCAGTTCCTCGACGTACACCGGCTGGACCGTGTCCCCGGTTTCGACGTCGCCGGTGGTGAACTGGACGAGCGCGCGAACCGACTCGCCGTCGACGTCGAACTCGACGATGCCGAGGTGGTTCGGCTCGCGGACGCCCGGTGGCGTCGAGTGCGAGGTGGTCCACGTCACGACGGTCGCTGTTCGACCCGAGAGGTCGACGGTTTCGGTCTGTTCCTCGCCGCAATCGGGACACAGCGTGTGGCCCGGATAGGTCAGGTGGCCGTTCGGACAGCGGTGGGCTTCGAACGCGGCCATCTCAGTTCGCCTCCATGATACACGTCGTGACACAGTTACCGAACCCGCCGACGTTGCAGGCGAGGCCGACCTCGGCGTCGACCTGTCGGTTGCCTGCGTCGCCCATCAGTTGTTGATAGATCTCGTAGCCCTGGGCGACCCCCGACGCACCGAGCGGGTGCCCCTTGCTCTTCAGCCCACCGGAGGTGTTGATGGGCAGAGCACCGTCCCGCGCGGTGACGCCGGCTTCGGCGTCCTCCCAGGCCTTGCCCTTCTCGGCGAACCCGAGGTCCTCGTACTGCAGGAACTCGAGGATGGTGAACATGTCGTGGAGTTCCGCCACGTCGATGTCGTCGGGGCCGTAGCCCGACAGCTCGTACGCCTGTCGACCGGACTCGACGACGCCACCCATCACCGTCGGGTCCTCCCGCTCGTGGACGACGTGGGTGTCCGTCGCGCCCGCCACGCCCGCAACCGTCACGTAGTCGTCCGTGTACTCGTGGGCGACGTCTTCGGGACAGAACAGCAGCGCGGCCGACCCGTCCGTGATGGGGCAGAAGTCGTACAGTCGGAGCGGGTCGGCGACGATGGGTGACTCGAGGGCGGTCTCGGCGTCGATCTCCTTGCGGAACTGCGCGTGGGGGTTGTCGACGCCGTTGCGGTGGTTCTTGACCGCGACCGTCGCCAGCGCCTCTCTGGGGGCGTCGTAGCGTTCGAGGTAGTGGCGCGCGGTCATCCCCGCGAACGAGGGGAGCGTCACGCCGGTCTTGTACTCGACCGGGTGCGTCAGCGAGGCGATGATGTCCGTCGACTCCGCCGTGGTTCGGTGTGTCATCTTCTCGCCGCCGACGAGCAGCGTCATCTCGCTGGCGCCCGAGGCGACCGACTGCCACGCCGCGTAGATGCCTGCCCCGCCCGACGACGAGGTCTGGTCGACCCGCTGGGTGTACGCCGGCATCGCGCCGAGGTCGTGTGCGAGCGCGTTCGGAACGCCCGTCTGGCCCTCGAACTCGCCGCTGGCCATGTTCGAGACGTAGAGGTGGTCGACCGCCGACGGCGCGAGGTTCGCGTCGTCGAGGCAGGCTGCGCCCGCCTCCGCGAGCAGTTCGCTGACCCACGCGTCGCGTTGCCCGAACTGGGTCATCGACGCGCCGATGATGGCTACCTCACTCATACCCGCGTCGTCGACGGGGCCGGTGGTAATCCTTCGGGTCGGCCTACCACTCCATGCCGCCGTTGACGGCGAGAATCTGCCCCGTCATGTACGAGGAGTTCTCGCTCGCGAGGAACTGAACGATGCCCGCCACGTCGTCGGGCGTCGCGAACCGATTGAGTGGAATGCGGTCGAGGATCTTCTCCTTGACGCGCTCGGGGACCGTCTCCAACATGTCGGTCGCGACGAACCCCGGGGAGACACAGTTCGCGGTCGACCCGGAGGCCGCCATCTCCAGCGCGATAGTTCGGGTGAAGCCGAACATGCCGGATTTGGTGGTGGCGTAGTTCGCCTGCCCGTAGTTACCCTGCTGGCCCACGACGCTCGAGATGTTGATGAGCCGCCCCTGGTCGGACGCACAGAGGTCCTCGAAGTAGGCGTTCGTGTTGTTGAACACGCCGCCGAGGTTGACGTCCATCACCGTGTCCCAGTCCTCACGATCCATGTTCTCGAACTTCTTGTCGATGGTGAGCCCGGCGTTGTTCACGAGCACGTCGGCCGGACCGAACGCCTCTCGCGTGCGCTCGGCCATCGTCTCGACCTCGGCCATCTCCGAGACGTCGGCCTGGATGGGCACCGCGCTCCCGGGGCCCTCCTCGATAGCCTCGGCCACCTCGTACGCCTTGCCCTCCGACGACCGGTAGTTGACGACGACGTTCGCGCCCTCGGCACCCAGCTCTTCGGCGATCGCTCTCCCGATTCCTCTCGATGCGCCCGTAACCACGCATGTCAGATCGTCCATTGTCATGTTTCAACTGGCAAACCGTGGGCACCCCGGTGGCCTTCCTCACCGGGGCCCCCCTACTCCCACGTTCGCTATGTGTGACTCGGAATCTTTTGCCCCATAAGGACTATCCTTGTATTCCCTTATACAAAATCGCGTGTATACTAGTACCAAGTCAATATACCCTCACCGGCCGAGATTCGGGCGTTCTTGGGTACCAAACAGTTCATATAGAGATTGGTATGTGATTGTAACACATAATTCTGCAGGAACTATAGTGACAGTATTGTGAGCAGACCTGGCCGACTACCGCCACGGCCGCGAGATTACGACAGATTCTTTAGGTCGGCCTAAACTATTCCAGGTGATGACCGATACCTGTGTGGTGGTCCCCACCATCCGCGAGTACGAGTGCGTTCGTGCGTACGTCGCGAACGCCCAGGAGCACGGGCACGAGGATAGACTGTTCTTTCTTCTCGTAACTGAAGACTTCTGCGACACCGATGCGATGCGCGCGATGCTCGACGACCTCGACGTCGACGGCGCTGTGTTCGACGGCACCGCGCGCGACGAGTGGTACGCCGAGCAGGGCATCGCGGAGTACGGCCACGTCGTTCCCGCCGCGTCGCACGCCGAGACCTCCTTCGGCCTGCTGTATCTGTGGGCGAACGACTTCGAGTACGGCTTCTTCATCGACGACGACACGCTGCCGCACGACACCGACTTCTTCGGGACGCACTTCGAGAACCTCGCACACGAGGGCTCCGTGACCGAGGTCCGCTCGGACGAGCAGTGGGTGAACGTCCTCTACCAGAACTTCGAGGAACACGGACTCTACCCCCGCGGCTACCCATACGCCGCGATGGACGAGACCGTCGAGACCGACACGGCGACCCTCGAACGGGGCGACGTGGTCGCCTCACAGGGCCTCTGGACGAACGTCCCCGACCTCGACGCCGTCCGCATCCTGATGGATGGCGACCTGCAGGGGCAGGCACAGACCCGCACCACCGCCGACGACTACGGCGAGGACTTCGTCGCCGCCGAGGGCCAGTATCTCACGGTCTGTTCGATGAACCTCGCGTTCCGCCGCGAGGTCGTCCCTGCCTTCTACCAGCTGCCGATGGACGACAACGAGTGGGACGTCGGCCGCTTCGACGACATCTGGTCGGGCGTGTTCCTCAAGCGCGCCTGCGACCTCCTCGGCAAGCAGATCTACAACGGCGCGCCGCTCTGCGAGCACAACAAGGCACCGCGCCCCACCTTCGACGACCTGAACAACGAGGTCCCCGCGCTCGAACTGAACGAACACGTCTGGGAGGTCGTCGACCCGGTGGGCGAGGACGCCGACGACTACCACGAGGCGTTCGCCGCGATGGCCGACGCCCTCGCGGACGACGACTTCTCGCAGTGGACCAACGGCGAGTTCCTCAACTTCGTCGGCGAGCACATGCGCGACTGGCTCGCGGCGCTCGACGCCCTGGAGACGCCGACGGCCGACACGCGGGCAACGGTGGTGGCCGACGATGACTGAACCGACAGGGTTAACCGAATTAGGCGACCCTAAATCCAACATGGACAGCGACGACCGGAGCGCGACGCGTCGCCGCTACCTCGTCGCCGCCGGCACTGCCGGACTCACCGGACTCGCGGGCTGTAACGGCCTGCTCGGCAACGGCACCGAGACGCCGTCCGGAACGAACGAGACCGGCGGCGGAGAATCCGAGCCGGAACAGATCGGGTCCGGACGCGAAGGCCGCGAACTCACGGGTGGCGTGCCGATGGCCGAGCTCCCCGACCTCGCAGGTGAACTCGACATCTACTCCGGGCGCGGTGAGGCGCTCGTCGGCGAACTCGTCGAGTTCATCGACGACATGTATCCGGACCTCACGCTCCGCGTGCGCTACGGCAGTTCGACGGACCTCGTCAACAAGATCCTCACCGAGGGCGACAACTCCCCGGCGGACGTCTTCTACTCGGTCAACGCGGGCGCGCTCGGCGCGCTCGCCGAGCGCGACCGGGCGACGCCGCTCCCGGACCGCGTCCTCGACTTCGTCGGCGAGGAGTTCCGGGACCCCGACGGCCGCTGGATCGGGACCTCGGGTCGCGCACGCAGCATCCCGTACAACACCGACCAGTTCTCGGCGAGCGACATCCCGACGGACGTGTTCGCGTTCCCGGACGCCGAGCGGTTCGCGGGCAACATCGGCTGGACCCCGGTGTACGGCTCGTTCCAGGCGTTCGTGACGGCGATGCGCATCCTCAACGGCCGAGCCGAGACGAAGGCGTGGCTCGAAGGGATGCTCGACGCGAACGTCCAGTCGTACAACGACGAGTTCACGCTGACGCAGGCGGTCGCCGACGGCGAAATCGGCGCGGGCTTCGCGAACCACTACTACAGCCTGCGCGTGCTCGACGCGCGGCCGAACGCACCGCTCGACCTCGCGTTCACGGACGGCGACGCCGGCTCCATCTTCAACGTGGCCGGTGCAGCGGCCGTCGACACCGCAAACGACTCGGAACTGGCCGCGAACTTCGTGATGCACCTGCTGTCGGCGGAGGCACAGGACTACTTCGCGACGACGACGTTCGAGTACCCGCTCGTCGCGGACGTCGAGCCGGTCCAGCCCGGCAGCATCGAGCTGCCGACCATCGACGAACTGAACCCCCCGCAGGGGCTGAACCTCTCTCAACTCGCGGACATCGGCCCGACGCTGGAGCTGATGCGCGAGGTCGGACTCAACGTGTAGCCTCATGGCGACCGAAGGCGCGAAACGACTGGTGACGGGGGCGAAACGGGAGCGCTCGCTGCCGCTCGTTCTCGTCGCCGGCGCCATCGCCGCCGCGGTCGTCTCTCCCCTGCTGTGGGTGGTCGCCAGCGCACTCGACGCCACCGACGCGCTCGACCTGCTCTCCAGCCCGACGACGATAGAGGTGTTCGTCAACAGCGCGTTCCTCGTCGTCGGTGTCACCGCCTTCTCCATCGCCATCGGCGTTCCGGCCGCGTATCTCACCGTCCGCACCGACCTCCCCTTCAGGAGGCTGTTCACCGTGCTGCTGGCGATGCCGCTCGTCATCCCCTCGTACATCGGCGCGTTCGCGTTCGTCTCGGCGTTCGGTCCGAGAGGCACGCTGCAGGACCTGTTCGCCCCGCTGGGAATCGAGTCGCTCCCCTCCATCTACGGACTTCACGGTGCCGTCCTCGTCCTGACGCTCTACACGTACCCGTACGTGTTCCTCACCACGCGCGCGGCGCTGAAGAGCCTCGATACGACGCTCATCGACGCGGCCCGAACCCTCCGGCACTCGCGGTGGAGCGCGTTCAAGCGCGTCACCGTCCCGCAGATTCGACCCGCCGTCGCGGCGGGCGCGCTGCTCGTCGCGCTCTACGCGCTCTCTGATTTCGGGACGCCGGCCATCATGCGCTACGACGTGTTCACGAGCGTCATCTACTCCGTCTACGGCGACGTGCTCGGCGGGGGTCGTGACCTGGCGTCGCTGCTGTCGATGCAGCTCGTCGTCGCGACGATGGTCATCCTCGCCGTCGAGTCCCGCGTCCGGGGCTCCGGGGTCCAGAGCGAGAACCCGCGGGCGCACTCGACGCCGGTCCGCCTCGGTCGGTGGAAGTGGCCCGCGGTCGCCAGCTGTCTCGCGGTCGCCGCGCTCGCGCTCGCCGTCCCGCTCGGCGTGTTGACGACGTGGCTGTTCCGCGCGAACGAGGTGTCGAACTCACTCTCGTTCCAGCCGGTGGTCGTCGCGAACAGCGTGGGCGTCGCGGCGGCCGCAGCAATCGTCTCGGCGGTCGCCGCGCTCCCGGTGGCGTATCTCGCCACCCGCTCTGACTCGCCGCTCGCGAGCGCCTTCGAGCGCGCGTCGTACGTGGGCTACGCGGTGCCCGGCGTCGTGATGGGGCTCGCGCTCGTCTACTTCGGCGCGCGCTACGGCGGGGCGTTCTATCGCAACGGGCTTATCCTCCTGCCGCTTCTGGTGTTCGCATACGTGGTTCGGTTCCTGCCCCAGGCCGTCGGCTCCACCCGCGCGGCCTTCACCCAGGTCAGCGGCTCCCTCCCGGAAGCCGCGCGGACGCTCGGCCGGTCGCCCGTCGAGGCGTTCCGCGACGTGACCCTCCCGCTCGTCGCGCCGGGCATCGCCGCGGGCGCGGCGCTGGTGTTCCTCACCACGATGAAGGAACTGCCGGCGACCCTGCTCCTGCGACCAGCCGGGTTCGACACGCTCGTCACCCGCGTCTGGACGGCGTACGGTTCGGGACACGTCGGGCAGGCGGCCATCCCCGCGTTCGTCCTGCTGTTCGTCTCTGCGCTCTCCATGCTCGTGATACTGACGACGGAGGAGTACGATGTCGAGTGACCTACGCACCCCCGACCCGGCGACCGACACCGAGGCATCGACAGCCGAGCAGACGGGCGACCCCGTCCTCGAACTCGACGGCGTCTCGAAGGCGTACGGCGGGACGCGCGTCGTCCGGGACCTCTCGCTCACGGTCGAGGAGGGCGAACTGCTCACGCTCCTCGGCCCCTCGGGCTGTGGGAAGACGACGACGCTCCGGCTCATCGCCGGACTCGAACGCCCCACCGACGGGGAAATCCGGCTGAACGGTCGACCCGTCACGGGCGACGGCTTCGAACCCCCGGAAGAGCGCGACGTCGGCGTCGTGTTCCAGGAGTTCGCGCTGTTCCCGCATCTGACCGCCCGAGAGAACGTCGCGTTCGGGCTCACGGACCTCGACACCGACGAGCGCGAACGCCGGGTCGACGACCTGCTCGAACTCGTCGGGCTGACCGACCACGGCGACAAGCAGCCGGACGAACTGTCGGGGGGCCAGCAGCAGCGGGTCGCCCTCGCGCGCTCGCTCGCGCCCGAACCTCACTTGCTCCTGCTGGACGAACCGTTCTCGAACCTAGACGTCGACCTCAGAGTCGAGATGCGCGAGGAGGTGCGCCGCATCCTGAAGGAGGCCGGTGTCACGGCGGTCTCGGTCACGCACGACCAGGAGGAGGCGATGTCCATCTCCGACCGCGTCGCCGTGATGTACGACGGCCAGCTCGAACAGTCGGGGTCCCCAGAGGGCGTGTTCCAGCATCCCAAGTCCCGGTTCGTGGCCTCGTTCCTCGGACACGCGTCGTTCCTCTCCGGCCGGGTCGACGGCGACACGGTCCACACGGGCGTCGGCCCCATCGCCCGCGACACCATCCACGGACTCGCCCCCGAGTACGACGGGACGAACATCGACGTGCTGGTACGCCCTGACGACGTGGCGGCTCGCCCGCTGCGCGACGGCGAGGAGCCCAACGGCGAGGTCATTCACCGGCGCTACCTCGGCCCCACCATCCTCTACCGGGTCGAACTCGACACGGGCGACGTCGTCGGCTGCATGCACAACCACGCCGAGGAGGTGCCGCTCGACGACCCCGTCCGGGTGGAACTCGCCGCCGACCACGACCTCGCGTGGTTCCCGCAGGGGGCCAAGCGCGTGGCAGACGGGGGGCGCGTCGTGGATGAGCGATAGCGTCGACCGCGACACGCTCCTCCTCGCCGTCGTCTCGCTCGCCGCCGGCGCGCTCGTCTTCTACATCGCGACGGACCTGTTTCCCTACCACTCGTCGAACCACGACGAGGGCGTCTACCTCCAGCAGGCGCGGCTCCTGCTGGACGGTCGACTCTGGTTCTCCACGCCACTCACCGACGCCTTCCACTGGTGGTTCTTCGTCGAGGACGGCAGCCAGCTCTACGGCAAGTACCAGCCCGTCGTCCCCGCGCTGTTCGCGGTGGGGCTCGCGGTCGGTGCCCCCCGGCTGGTGTTGGCGGTGGTTGGGGCCGGGGTCGTCGCCCTCGTCGGACTTCTCACGCGCGAGGCGTACGACGGCCCGACGAGCGTGGTCGCCGCGCTGCTCGTCGTCGCCTCCCCGCTCTATCTGCTGACCACCAGTACGTTCCTCGCGTACGCGCCCACGACCCTCCTCAATCTGACCTTCGCGTACGCATACGTGCGTCTCGTCCGGACGGGGCGCCACGGCTGGGGACTCCTTGCTGGGCTCGCCGTTGGGCTGGCGTTCTTCGCCCGACCGTACACCGCAGTCCTGTTCGCCCTCCCGTTCATCGGGCACGCGCTGTGGCTCCTCTGGACTGCCCGCGAGAACCGCTCCGCACTCGAATGGCGCCTCACACGCCTGCTGCCGGTCGCAGGGCTCGGCCTCCTGTTCGTCGGGCTCACGTTCGCGTACAACCTCGTGGTGACGGGCGACGCCTTGCTGTTCCCGTTCGCCGCGTTCGCGCCCGAAGACGGCATCGGGTTCGGCCACCGGGAGATTCTGGGGTACAGCCGCGAGTACACGTTCGCGCTCGCGCTCCGAGCGAACGCGACGATGCTGTGGGAGTTCGTGACCCGGTTCGTCGCTGCGCCGCCCCTGGGCGCGGTGCTCGCGGGAATCGGTATCGCACTCCTCGGTGTACGGGCGCACAGCGAACCAGGGACGCCTGCCAACGCCGGCCGCGACTCCCGGCTCTCGCACGCCACCCTTCGTCTGGTGCTCCTGGGTGTGTCGGTCTCGGTCGTCGTGGGCAACGTCGCGTTCTGGGGCAACCTCAACGCGCTCGCGGACCTCTCGGACCCGACCGACGGTCTCGTCGCGCAGTTCGGCCCGTTCTACCACTACGACCTCCTGCTCCCGCTGTCGGTGTTCGGCGCCGCGGGGGCCGTGTGGCTCGTCCGCCAGACGCACGCACTCGCGGTGCGACGGGTGGGTCGTCGCCGTGCGCTCGCGATCGTTCTCGGCCTCGCGCTCGTGACCGCGCCCGTAGTCGGCCTCGCAGAGGCGAACGCGCTCTCGACACCCATCGAGGAGAACCGCGCATTCACCGAGCGGTACGACAGTGCCTACGAGCCGTTCGAGGACCGGCGCTACGAGAACGCGGTGGTGTTCGTGCCCACACCGTACGGCGAGTGGCTCGGCCATCCCTTCCAGTGGCTCCGCAACGACGCCGGGCTCGACGGCGAGACGGTGTACGCGCTCGACCGTGCCCCAGGTGAGGACTTCCGCGTGCTCGATGCGTATCCCGACCGCACACCGTACCGGTTCACGTACCGCGGAGAGTGGGGAGGCGCTCCGGAGCCCGTGACTGCCCACGTCGAGCCACTGGACGTTCGCGAGGGGGAGAGCCACCGCATCCGCTTCGAGACAGGGGTCGTCGGGCGCCCCACGACAGTCCGGCTTTCGGATGGGGACGACGCGGTGACCTACGACCTCGAACCCGGAGCGACGGACGCGCTCGCGGTCGAGTGGGTCGTGACGCCCGGTGTCGCACGGGTGGTCTCTCCGAACGCAGAGCGGCGTGGCATCGGTGTCGTGGACTTCGACGGGAGCGCCGAACTCCAGCTCGCGGTGACCTACGTGCAGGACGGCGGGGCCACCGTCACCTACCGACAGGAACTCGCCGTCGAGGAGCGTGGCGACACCGTCCGACTCGTCTGGCCGCCGGAGGTCGAGGTGTGTCGACTCACCAGTGACTGCGGGCACGAGGGAATGTACGTTCCAGGCGGTGACTACCTGACCGGCGTGCAGGTGAACCAGACGGTCTCGTCTCGGTGACCCACCAAGCAAGCTAATCCTCGGAATTCTCTGGACTCAGGCCCCTTGCGTAGATATCTCGCTATTCGGCGATTGTCCAGATTCTGTATCGTAGTATGTAGTTTATAGATTCGACACGCGACAGCTAGAATAGTCACTATTCTCACAGATGCGTTACAGAATCAGCGGAGGTGTTCCTGAATCGGGACTTTGACGATCGATTTAGCGATGGCGTAGCCACCGGCGAGCGGGTCGAGCTTGGTCTCTCCGGCCCGCTCTGCGTAGCGAATCGGCTCCTCGTGGACGCGATACTCGCGCATCAGAGGGCGAATGAGCAGCTCTGCGGAGAGGCCGGTGTTCTCCGTCCAGGTGATGTTGCGGACGACCTCCTCGCGGTACGCACGCATCCCCGTCGTCGTGTCGTAAACGCGCTCGCCCATCAGGATCGACGCGAGGGCGGCGAACGCGTGGTTACCGAGGCGGTTGAACGCCGGCATCGCGTCGGCACCGTGGTACAGGCGGTCGCCCGAGACGACGTCGTACCCCTCGTTGATGCGGTCGAGGAACCGTGGCAGTGCGTCCATCGGGTACGTGTCGTCACAGTCGGTCGTGACGATGACGGGATTCGAGGCCGAGAGGATGGCCTCACGGACGGCGTAGCCGTAGCCGCGGGGCTCCTGCTCGATGACACGTGCGCCCTTCTCGCGGGCGATATCGGGTGTCTCGTCGTCGGACCCGTCGACGCAGACGATTTCTGCTCGGCCGTCGGTAACTCGCTCGATGTCGTCGATGACAGTACCGATGGCCGCCGCTTCGTTGTACGTGCCCATGACGACGCTGAGGTCGTCGAACGTGTACGTTGTCACTACCTGCGACTGGTCGACGGGAGAACTTGAGCGTTTAGGTTTGCCTAAAACAGCGCGTTGTTACCGCATATCGGGGACGAACGGCTCGATCTCCTCCGTACAGCGGTCGTTCGGCGCGTGGGTCGTGTCGGGCTGGCGGTCGAAATCACGGGGACGGGTTGAGCCGCCGTCAGCGGCGAGCGTCGGGGTGTTTTCGGTGGGCAGTCGGGGGACGATGGGGTCGATAGAGTCGGTTGGACGTGTCATTGGTGGGTGTGTGAGTGGGCAGTCTGGATGCTATACGAGGGGGCGAGAATCAGCAGTGTACGCGTACAGCGAGCATCCTTACTCCGGTCAATGGGCGCATTTGTAATAAACTTTCATGTGGTGCGAGATGTTGCCGGTCGAACCGAAGCTGTTTGGACGCCCGCGCCCGGAGTCGTCACATGGACGATGTTCGCCTGACGCTGGCGTTCGACTTGGCGGCACTCCGCCGGCTCGAAACCCCTGGAGAGGCCGTCGCTGACGCCGCTCGCTGGAGCGAACACGTCGGTATCGTGACCGACCGACCCCCGCACGTGCTGACCAAGTTCACGCGGGAACACGCCATCAGCCAGGACTTCTCGCCCGATCCGGTGAGCGCTCGTGAGACGCTCGAACACATGCGCGAACACTTCGACACCGGGCGATACGTCCACGTCGGTACAGGGACAGACCACCAACAGCAGGCAGAAGCTGCGGGCTGGGAGTATCTCGACATCGAGACCGCCGCAACGGAGGCCGGTTGGGAGCTCGGCTCGACCCCCGAACCGACGGATTCCAGCAGAGTAGACACGTCCACGGACGATTGGCCCTGAAGCCCCCATAGGGCCGCTCACACGTCCGTGGGCGGCTCGAAGTGTGGGTTCGGACTGAGACAGTTTGGGAAGACTGGGCAGCCACAGATACGTGGCCCACGCAGGCCGGGAGGACACGCTGTTCGCAACTCATCGTATGCATCACTGCGTCGTGTCCTGGCCCCGGTGGGCCATCGCCTCACCTCGAAGTTCCCTATCTACACTCGTGGTCGTAGATTGCTCACCGAAATTCGAGACAAGGGTGGCTGGGATACCCTATTCACCATACCTGACACATTGTCCATCGAGTGCCAATGTGACAATTGAACGAATCGGATCTGAGACGCGGCCCATAGATGGAATAGTTGGGTAGCCAACCATTCCAGCGAATATTGTATCCGATATTGTGCCACCAAATACCCAACTTGTGGCACTAGAAAATCGGATAAATTTCTTGGAACCCCTTCCAACGTGGGTTCGGAACGTTGGATAAGTGGCCTTATTCCAGCGTCTGACACAGATTGAAGTCCCTGGCGTGTGAGCGTGGAGACACATGGATTCGGAGCAGGACACTGGGCGGACTGCCGTTCGAACCTACGTCCCAGAGTATCAGAAATCCGAGTGGAAGCGCCACGCCGACGAACTCGGGATGAGTCAGGCCGAGTTCGTCCGAACGATGGTCCAGGCGGGCCGCAGAGGCTTCGAATTCGAAGGGATGAGCGACCAATCATCGAGTAAGCCCGCCGAAGACCATTCCCCGGACGTTACCCCGGGGGTAGATGGCCTCGAAAGGCAGGTACTCGAACTGCTCGAATCTGGGTCGCACCTCTCGTGGGAGGAACTCGTTGCGGGACTGACCGACGACATCGAAGATCGGCTCGACGAGACACTCGGCGAGCTCCAGCAGGAGAACCGCATCCAGTACAGCGGCCGGCACGGTGGGTACACGGTGGTGGGCGATGGCGAGTGACGCTGCGGGCGGACCGAACCCCGACGACCCGGTCAGATACTTCCTGCAGGACCTCACGTACCACGGGAAGACGGAGCGGACGCGTGAGGCGTACGAGCGAGTGCTCCGGGACTTCGAGACGTTCGTCCAGACGGAGCGCGGCACGAGCCTCTCAGCGGCGTCTCAGCGGGAGTGTATGGCGTGGGTCCACGCCCTGCGTGGCGAACGCTCACCGTCGACGATCGCGACCTACGCGGCGTATCTGAACCGCTTCTACGGCTACATGGTCCAGGTTGGCGCCTTCGACAGCAACCCCATGACGCTCGTCGTCGAGGAGATGGACGAGTCCATCGACACAGACCCGGCACGGCGGGAAATAATGCTGCCCGCGATGCGAGAGTTCGTCCACGGCATCCGTCACCCTCCCGACCGGGCGGTCGTCGTGACGCTGCTGAAGACCGGGGTGCGTGTCGGCGAACTCTGCAACCTGGACCTGCGCGACCTCTACCTCGACGACCCAGAGGTGGCAGAGGCCTACGGAACGGCCCACAGAGGCGGTTTAGATGGGCGACCCGACTCGCTGTTCGTCTCGAACGAACCGTCTCGTGGTGCGGTCGTGAACGGCGAAGAGCGGACCGAGTCGAACAAGCGCAAGCGTTCGACGGTCATCCCCGTCGACGAGGAGTTGAAGGGGGTGTTGAAGCGGTGGCTCGCGGTCCGCCCCGACGCCCGCACCCCTGCAGAGCCGCTCTTCTGCTCGACGAGTGAGTGGGGCCGGCGGCTGACCATCGGCATGGTCGGCCAGACCGTCTCTTCGTACGCCAGCGACGCGGGCTGGTACCGGGCGGGTGGCGGCGCCGAGGAGAACGTCACCCCCCACTACTTCCGCCACTTCTTCACCACCCACCTCCGGGACAGAACCGGGGACAGGGGCGTCGTGAAGTACCTCCGCGGCGACGTCGCGAGCGACATCATCGACACGTACACCCACAACTGGGGCGACCGCGTCCGCGAAGTGTACGAAGCGAACATCTACTCGCTGCTCTGAGGCAGTGATTCGGCAGGGTTCGACCCGATAACTGTTGTTCGAGTATCAAATATCGTTGGAGGCCGTGTCTGCAGCACAACCCATAAACCCCATATTGCGATATCAAATCGCCCCATTGGTCTCTCTCTCAGAACACACGAATTCGGCCCAGAGACCCCATCTCTCACTGGTTCTGATGAGGAAAGGCGTTTTACGACTCGGCAGAGACGTGGTATCATGCCAGGTCCCGTCTTCCTCGAAGGAGACCGACTCACGTTGCGAACGGTCGAGCCCGAAGACGTCCCGTTCCTTCACCGGTGGAGCAACGACCCGGCGATGCGCCGGGCCACCGGCGAACAGAACGTCCCACTCACACTAGCCCAGGAAGAGGCGAACTATCAGGAGTTCGTCGCAGACGACACCCAGGTAGTGTTGCTGGTCTGTCGAGAGACCACCCCGGTTGGTGCGGTGGAGTTACTCGAACTTGACCACGAGGCCGATGCGTTCGAACTCGCCTACTGGCTCGTCCCCGACGCTCGGGAAGCGGGGTACGCGCGGGAGGCAGTCTCGCTCCTGCTCGAATACGCGTTCGACGAGCTGGCAGCGCACCGAATCCACGCGGAAGTGTTCGCGTTCAACGACCACTCCGCAGCGTTCCTCGCTCGCCTGGGGTTCACCGAAGAGGGTCGGCTTCGCGAGAGCCACTTCGCCGACGGTGAGCGGTGTGACACCCTCGTGTTCGGCCTTCTGGAACCCGAGTGGCAGCACGAGCGTCGATAGGAGGGCCCGTATCTCTATCGGACGAGCCCACATCTCGCCCGTGGAACCAGGGGTTCGAGGTCGAGGATGCCCTGGCCGGAGGGTAGTGGCCAGTCGATCAACCTGGGAGCCACCTCCAGATCCTCGCGACACACGTTCGACCGTCTTCGATGCCCGGGAAGCTCGCGTGCCGAACGCATACATCACATACTGCTATATCGAATCCAGGTGCTGTGGAAGTTGAGACTACACCGGGGTTCGCGGGACTGCGATGCGTGAACTTGACCGATTCGGTCATCGGAAACTGTCTCAGATGGTTCTCCAAACGACCGCTCTTGTCATACTGTCACCCATATGGGCGAATTTTCGAGATGTTCAGCAGTGTAGCCACTCAGACGGCGCGCTAACCCGAACAGAGAACAGAGCACCTCACTATCCGATTCCTGTCTCCTTCTTCAGCAGCGTGAGCGTATTATCGGCCGTCACGATCGGCGAATGTTCGTATTCACCGGTCAACTTGACCTGCACGAGCAAATCAGCCGCTCGCCAGATTGAGTACAAGAGACACGCGAATGCGAAGTAGAAGAACCGAAGCACGAAATTATTCGAGGTCGTCGCGGCCATGAACCGATTGATCGATTTGTACCCGCTCTCAATCTCCCAGCGATAGCCGTACTCGGTGAGGTGTCCACTCCTCTATTCGTCATGAACACCGAGTACTGTCGATGGTCGGCATGCTCTGAGCCCTCTTTCCGACGGTAGATCAGCGTCGTCTCTGCCATTCGTTCTTTCCGAGATGGAGCTTCCGATCGGTTTCATTCCGACCCTGGTCGCGCTGGAGCAATCGCTTAGCCTGGGCTCTCTCGCTGGTCTGCATCCGCTTGGGCACAACGTAGGAGAGTCCCCGCTAGCTAATCATCTCCAAGACGTGCTGACTGTCAAACTCCCGGTCCATCAGCACGTTATCGACGTGAACCAGGTCCTCGGCAGAATCAAGCAAGTCCTCTACCATCTCTTTGCGTGACTCGCCTTTCCGTACCGGACGGGCATCAAGGACGAGCGGGACTGCATTCCCGACCAGCTGGACTGTCGCCCACTGATAGGCGTACTCGTCGGTGTTCTCTTTCGTTCCGATGATCTCGTCCTCGTGGCCGGTTCGGTCGCCTGTGAAGGGATCGGCTTCGGTGATGTCGATCGCGACGGTTCCTGCGCGGAAGAACTCCTCCGTCTCTGCGACCTCGTCAATGAGTTGCCGGATCGCCTGTCGATACATCTCGTGAATCTGCTCGATAGAGAGATCACGAATGTGGTCGCGATGAGCGTGTCCGAGTGGTGTCCGCTCCCGCGTCGACTCGTGTACGAAGCTGCGAGCGCCTTCGTTGGCGGCCAAGTTCTCACGAAGCCCGAGATACGTCTGTAAGCTCCAGTAGGCGTTCTCGTGGATCTCACAGCCCTCGCCACGGTCCAGTGAGAACGCGGGGAAGACGACGTGGCTGACATGGTCAGTAATCTCCTCAGCCGGTTTTTGGACGAATTGGTCGTCGGGGTCTGAGTCCTCTCGATCGTCATCGTGGTGTCGAAGCTTTCGCTCCGGGTCACGTGGAACCGCGACACCTGCAGTCTGGGCTTTGATGAGGATTGTTCGAGCCGCCGTCTCGACTGTCTCTCGGAGGTCAGCGGTGAAACGCTCGTGCCAGCTGCGCCACAGCGTCGACTGGTCTGGAATCGTCTCGAAAGCCAGTTGCTCGTAGAGGTCAGAGCGATGATCGAGGTAGTCGACGAGTGCTGTTTCGTGCTCCCACCCGTGGAGTTCCTTCAGAACAAACACCCGAAAGAGGGGTTCCATCTTGTATCGTGTCGAGCCCTCATAACGGTCGTGAGCGTCGAACCGGAAGTAGGCCAGTGGGTATTGACATACAACGTTTTCCACCGACCCGTGATGGTCGTGTTTGAACCACCGCTGCCCAACCGTTCGGATATCCTCCTGAAGCGCATCGAGTGAACCCGATTGTAGAGTGGCGTCGAATCGTAGGCAGGCCACTCAGTATACGGAGCCCGTGCAATATCCCGAAAGACGGCACGTCGAGAGTCATGCATCGGAACCATCAGTACTAGTACTATCTCCAATTAGATGGTGTGATGAATCAGACACGCCTGTTTCGAAAAGAGCACTAGCTGTCCCTCCGAGCGGAAGTTGCAGCATCTTTAGATTTCGTTCTACTCCACCGACCCCAGTGTGTGCCAACACGCGGGTTCAGCCCGTCAATGTGAAACATGTTTTGATAACTCGGGTGAAAAACTTCGGAGCTTTTGGTCGTGTAGCACGAATCAGACCTGTGGAGTACGAAATCGGGGTGGAGGAATCGGTCAGCACGGCCGTCGAACGCGCGGTGAGCGCAGTTGACGGCCGTGAATTATGTTCCCTGCGACCGCTGGCGGATGTCGTCGATCCGACTGCGTTAGATTCGTTGTTCGACCCGCGGTACGACGGAACTCCTCGGACGGGCGGACGTCTCTCGTTCGTGTACCACGGTTGTTGCATCACAATCGACAATGGCGAGTATCTCACGCTCCAGTTGCTCGAAGACCGTTCCTACGACGAACGCGATCGAGAACCCTCTGACAGTTGCGTCCGCTGACGGAGTTGTAAATAGTTGCTCGTGGCGAGTTACTGCTTGGGATCGCGGGCGATCAACAACCCCTGAGCCATGAGCCGTCGGGAGATGACGACGAGGCCATTCCCGAAGCCTTCGCCGAAGACTGCTTGTTCCGTTTTGGTGCCGGGCACGATCGAATTCACGAGGATCGTCGAGCGATCGACCAGAAGGAGGCGGCCGATCGCCGTCTCGTCTTCAGTAACGTCCTCGCCGTGTAGCCACTCGAGGCCAGAGATGAACGTCGTCGCGTTCGGCACGGCCGTCTGGATCTGGGCTTGAAGCGACTCCGTTAGTGCGCCGATGAGAAGGTCGGCGTCGGTGCCGGTTGGCGACGAGCTGGAGACACGCATCGAGACTGTGGTTCGTCATACTGCGTGCTCTCTCCAGAGGTGTATCAATTGTAACGAGTTTCACACTTGAGACTATTTTGATTATGTGAGTGACGATGGATGCCTGCACACCCCTGCGTTGATAGTCGACCCGTCGTTGGAGTCCCCTCGACGCCCATGTCACCCGGTTACTCAAAAAGCACCAGATTGTTAAAATGTCGTCACTTGATGCTGTCGAAGCGCGTTAGTCCCGGTGTCCGCTCACCGGCGGATCGATTACACATGGTACGAAATCCGTTCCGACCGCGTCGAGAAACGCGGCACCGAGCACGAGGGGCGGTCGACAAAACACCACCTCCGAGGACGTTGCACAGGCGAACCAACGACATCAGGGGCGCGAAGCGCGTGGACGGCGCGGATAACGATCGACCACAGGGGCGTCCCTCCCAGGTCCTCCCAGGTCACTGAACAATGCCAGAATGCAACAAGTGCGGTGGATTCGCAACGTCACGATTTGCCCGCGTCTTCGGGGACAACGAGGACGACATCTACGGCTGCCGCAGCTGTCTGCCAGTCACCGCACTGGTCGAAGGAGCTGCGTCACGGGATACTTCGTGACGCCGACGAGTGCGTCCGCTCCCGATCGATGGCTGACGTGCGGTACGGCAACCACCAACAGATAATGACAACGATACCCAACTCCGGTTCAGAGGCAACACTCTACGTATGCCGTGATTGTGGAGACGGCATCGAGGACCCCACCGACACGAGCACCTGTCCTCACTGCAGCGGAACGCTCGTAAACAGTACTGTCCCGCACGATTAGCGGTGCAATCCGACGGAACCCTCCACACTCTTCGTCGACACCGTGAGGAAACCCCGCTCGGTGGAGATTCGTCCTGACTGGACGAACTCGACCCATGCTCGTCTGTCTGTACAAGGGACAAGAGGTGAGTAGGTAGCGACACTCGGAACCGAATCTCATCATATTCGAATCAGCGAGTCCGACGCCGTCGCGGTGTGTCAAACGTTCGATGTCGGCGGGTAAGATGGTACCGCGGCCACGGTCACGTGAGGACCGATGGCGGAACCTATCCCCTATCGGCCGACGGTCGAGTCCGCTCGCTCCTGGGCAAACAGGTCAAGGACGACCTTCGAGCCGCCGAGTATGACAGGGCCGACGAACAGGCCGATGGCCCCGAACAGAACGATTCCCCCGAAGATACCCACGACGATGGTCGCGACGTTGATCGCCCCGCTCCGGTTGATGATCGCCGGTCGAAGATAGAGGTCCGAGGCGCTGACCACCGACCCGTAGACGAAAAGCAGTACCGCTGCAGTGGGGCGGCCGATCGCGAACAGGTAACCCGAAACCGGAAGCCAGACACCGAATGCCCCAACGAGTGGGAGCAACGTGAGAACAAATGTCGCCACGGTCAAGAACACAACCCCGGGCATACCAACGAGCGCCAATCCGATGCCGAGTAGTACCGCCTGGACCGCCGCGACGGCGACGTTCCCGATAACTGACGCCCACATAAGGGCGTCAAGTTCCCTAAGAAGTTCTCGTTCCACACGATCAGAGAGCGGGACGATCGACTGCAACCATGTGACGAACTGTTCACCGTCTCGCAACAACGCAAAGAGTACGAAGACCGTCACGGTGAGTCCGATGAACACCCCAGGGAGACCGCCGATGACGGTTACCGCGCCGGTTGCGAGACGCTGCAACCCGCTCGCGATCGGCTCTTGATAGGTCGCGTACAACAGGTCGACATCGATCACGTAACCAATGGTTTCGAGTCGAGCCTGAACGATGTCGAGACTGAGTTCCCCTGCTTGGAGGGCGGTTAGCAGCCCCAGTCCCTGCTGAATTGCGACTGTGAGGATATAGGCGATCGGGATGAAGAGGACAACTACCGAAAGCGAGATGAGGACGAGGGCGGCTGTAGCTGAGCTCGTGTGACGCTCGAGCGTCCGTTGTGCGGGTACGAGGACGTATGCGAGGACGATTGCGAGCAGGATATACTGAAGCTGTGTGAACACGAAAAGGAGGCCGAGAACCCCACTCACGACCGCCAAGATCGACAGTACAACATGGTCCGAAAACCAATGCTGAGAATCTCTCTGTTCAGTCATATTCAGTATAGAGATTCCCCTCATCCTTGACTTGTGTGTGCAGAATCGGGCCATCTGTCAGTGGTCGTCACCGACTCCGAGTACGGGCACAAAGTGAACGGACACAATAACGCCAGACTGGCTCTGTTGAAACCTTCCGAAGTTGATACAAGCGGTGTGCTGAATATCGAGGGTGAGTTCAGCAGAACGTGCGAGTGCTGGTACAGCGGCCGACAGTTGCTGCGGCGATGAAACGAGTCGTCGGATCCAGTGAGACGCTTCGAAATACGGAGTTCAGTTGGACACAGCGCAAAGCGTACGAGATGACCTTCCAGGAACTCGGATCGGTCGACGCCGATGACGTCGACGAAGGGATCACAGCCATCAGCGACTGGATCGTCGATCAAATCCACGAGAAAGAAAAACTCCCGACCTCACGGGCTGGGCGCCGACAAGCGACGAGGTTCTGTCGGGCGAACGGCTACCAGGTACCGAGCGACGAGTGGCTCGGCATCTAGAGCGACGGTCACGGACGCCCGTGGAAGCGACTGCTGGCACGCGCAAAAGCGTGACCGATGTGTACACTTATTTAACGGCTGTTTCAGTAGGAACAGTGCCGAATCGACAGGATTTCGACAGAACCGCAAACCGCTACCTTTCACGAGCGGACAGTAGAGAGCGAGTAGGGAGGGATAGTACCGACGCTTTCGGCATCGCGGATACCCGCGATTCGTGGAAACGCTGACCGCAGGAGACCAGTACGGCATCCATCCCCTACAAGTGTCCAGGCGTCAATAATTGATTATGGTCGATCTGATTTCTCTCGGCGGACTGCTTCTCGCGTTCTTCCTCGTCATCATGAACGGGATCTTCGTCGCGGCGGAGTTCGCGTTCGTCAAAGTCCGTCCCACGCAGGTGAACGCACTCGTCGAACGGGGCAAACCGGGGGCAGCACTCGTCCAGGAGGTCATCCAGAATCTAGACGACTATCTGGCTGTCAGTCAGCTCGGCATCACGCTCTCCTCGCTTGGTCTCGGCTGGATCGGTGAACCGGCTGTCGCAGCGCTCATCGACCCCGTCCTCGGCCAGGTGCTTCCTGCGGGAGCGGTTCACCTCGTCGCGTTCGTCCTCGGATTCGGGTTCATCACGTTCCTCCACGTGGTGTTCGGCGAACTCGCGCCGAAGACGTTCGCTATCCAGGAAGCTCCACGTGTCGCGCTCCTCCTGGCCCCACTCATGAAATTCTTTTACTACGTGTTCGTGCCCGGCATCATCGTCTTCAACGGCACGGCCAACTACTTCACCCGCCTCGCTGGTGTCTCCCCGGCGTCCGAGAGCGAGGAAACCCACACCGAATCTGAGATTCGGATGATCCTCACCCGTTCGGAGGAGACGGGACATATCGACCTCGACGAGGTCGAAATGATCGAGAGCGTCTTCGAACTTGGGGATACGGTCGCCCGCGAGGTCATGGTCCCGCGTCCAGACGTAGAGACCGTGCCCGCTTCGATGCCGCTCTCGGAACTCCGGTCGGTTGCCGCCGCCGGGACCTACACGCGCTATCTCGTGCTCGACGAGGACGGCGACCAGCCGCTCGGATTCGTCCATGCCAAAGACATCCTGCGAGCGAGTGAAACCGATGCGGATTCCAAAGATTTTGTCACAGCGCGTGCGCTCGCACGAGCGGTCCTCACGGTCCCGGAAACGCGTCGGATCGACGCGATTCTCGCCGACTTTCAGACCCGTGGGGAAGGCCAGATGGCTGTCGTCGTCGACGAGTGGGGCGTCTTCGAGGGAATCGTGACCATCGAGGATATCCTCGAAGAGATCGTGGGCGATATCCAAGACGAATTCGATACAGGCTCTCAGGAACCGTCGATCGAGAAGAGAAGCGACGGAGCGTACGTCGTCGACGGAGGAGTCACCATTCAGGACGTAAACGACCGGCTCGACTCTCGATTCGAGAGCGACGACGTCGAGACGATCGGTGGACTGGTCTTCAGTCGCCTCGGCAGAGTTCCTGCAGTGGGCGATCAAATCGATGTGGACGGCTACGTCATTCAGATTGAGGCTGTCGATGATACTCGAATCGAACGACTTGTGATTCGAGAGGCACAGGCAGCACAGGAGGCGGATGATAAGTAGCGTGAGGGTCGTTCGGAAACGAAACGGAACGGGCCCCAGCGCGATTCGAGAGGTCGTAATCCGGAGTGTCTGATTAATCACTGCGGACAGGATTATACCCGTCCAACCCCTACTGTATTCACTTACCATGCCCGCTCAACAGCCTTCCACGTCCGAAGCCGACTCGCGCCAGAAGGCGACTCTCTTCTGTCCCCACTGCGGTCACGAGAGCGATGTCACCGGAGATTGGACCGTTCAGACGGAGCATGGTCGCCAAATATTCGACTGCCCAGTCTGTTACACAACTATCACGGAACGCCTCTTGGAGGCCCCGCTGACGGCCTCGAGTGATTAATCCACTACGTTCTCACTCCGCACTATCTCGCAAGACGAGACTTCTTTCGATAGGAACCGGAAATCCGAATCCTTGTCATAGCATTTCCGGGGCTGGACATAATGTTTCGAACAAGGACGGTTCTCTCAGTAATCTCGTAGTCTCTCTGCTATTGCTCTGGGTAGGTGTGGGTCCAGAAATGGAACAACGCGCTTGGGTAGAGGATTGTTGGTCGGGTCGAGCAGTAGCTGAAAGTCGTAGCGAGCAAGGGTGGCGCGTTCGCGCCACCAGACGAAACTGCTATGATCAAGCGAGTCGCTAGGAATCGAGCCCCGAGGCGTTCGCTCAACCCCGGGGGTCGCCTCCCCCGTCTAGGGGGTGTGGATTCGTTCGCGGCGGACGACGACGACAGGACCGAGAGAGTGAACCGCAACCTGTTCGGCGGCCTCCCCAAAGAGGAACGTGCGAAGCGAGGGAGCGCTTTCACCCATGACTACGGCATCGTGATCTGTCGCAACTGTTGCGATTGACTGAATTGGCGTCTCGGAGACGATCACGTCTTCCGTGATCGCAGCGGCGTCGAGGCCCCCTTCGCGCAGGTGCCCCGCCGCCTGGTCCAACATCGAGTCCCCGACGGTAGTCGCGTCCTCCGAGTCCGTGACGTGAAAGAGCGTCACCTTGATGTCGCGTGTCCCGCTCATCGCTGCGACGAACGTCGCGATTCGTGCGACGTCCACCTCCCCCCGGAGCGGAACGAGACCCCGCTCGATGTGCGTTGCTGGATTCGGGATGAGAATCGCGTCGCATCCAGTCTCGTCGGCCACTCGATTCAGCGTTTGCTCCTCGTCGTGGGTGAACACCAACCGTGTCTCTGCGTCACCCCCTGCTTCGCGGAAGACCGCGGCGAGATCGTCGAGCTTCGCCTGTGCCTGCTCCTCGAACTGCAGCTGCGCCTGTCCCGGCGGCGTCTGCTCGGGGAGGACGTGATAGCCGAGGACGACCACCGGAAGCGTCGAGAGGAGCCCGATGACTGCGGCCGGAACGCCTTCACCTTCGAGCACTTCAACCGGCACGAGCACGGTTCATTCGGATTCAGTCATTAGATCGTCCCCTTGAGTGTCACGTCGCGAGCGTAATAGTAGTACCACAGCGCCGAGAGCAACATGATCGCGACGCCGATGAGTTGGGAGGCGAGTTGCATGAATCCGATAAGAGCGAAACTAGCCATCGCCCCGATTGCAGGGACGACCGGATATCCGGGCACGCGAAAGTCCGGGTCGTACCACTCGGGTTCGTTCCGGCGAAGCGCGATCAGTGCGACGCACATCAACCCGTACATGACGAGGTGGAGGAACGAGGCGACTTCGGCGAGGATTTCGACCTCGCCGAGCAGGACGAGAGTGAGGATCGGGTCGCCGGCCATCCCGAGCGCGACGTGTGGGGTCCCGTATCTGAGGTTGATTCGGCTTGCCCACCGCGGGAGCAGGGCGTCCTTGCTCACCGCGTAAATCGCTCTGGACGTGCTCAGGATCGACGCGTTCGCGCTCGAGACCGTTGCGAGTAACCCACCGAGGAGGATGGCGAACGCGCCGAGCGGTCCGAGAAAGCTTTCCGCGACCGTCACCATCGCCGTCTTCCCGAGGGGGGCGAGGCGCTCGCTGCCGAACGCGCTGACCGCCACGAAGACCGTCGCCACGTAGAGGACGCCCACGATGAGAACCGACCCCACCATCGCGAGCGGGAGATCAGTCCGGGTCGTTTGATTTCACCGGCGACGGTCGCCACCTGCGCGAAGCCGAGATAGGACGTGAACACGAGCGCAGCAGTCGTCAGTACGGAAAATGCCCCTTTCGACAGGAACGGCTCACCGATGGGTTCGGGATCGCCAATGAGTCCGAGTGCGGAGAGCCCACCGAAGGTGAGGAAGGCGACGATGATCGCCAGTAGAATCCCGACGACGCCGTTCTGGAGTTTCGTCGCGTTCTCCGTCCCGGTCGCATTCAACACGGTCAGGAACGCGCCGAACACCAGCGCCAGCGGGACGGCGACGTCGAAGCCGCCGAGTGAGACGCCCAGTCTCGCGAGCACGGCGTCCGCGTAGAAGCCGAAGCCGACGAGGTAGAACGCGGAGGCGAACACCAGCCCGAACCACAGCGAAAGCCCGACGACCGCACCGAACAGCGATTCCATCCCCCGCGAGATGAAGTAGTAGCCGCCGCCGCTGCGGGGCATCGTCGTCGCCAGTTCCGAGGTCGGGAGGGCGACCAGCAACGCGACCACAGCGCCGATAGCGAACGAACCGGCTGCCGCGGGGCCAGCCTGTCCAGCAGCGATCCCCGGAAACACGAAGATACCCGCACCGACCATAGTGCCGATCCCGATGGCGATGCCACCGGTCAGCCCGATGGTGCGCTCGAGTTCGGTCCCCGCTTCGGTGATGGTCGCCTCGTCAGTCGTCTCCGGACGATCGACGATTGGTTTCTCACCATCTCGGTTCGACGATTCGGCCGGAGGAGCACTCCGCTGTCTACTACATCGGCCAGGTGTAAATGAGTGTGACCCCCACCTCAATGGCGTCTCTCATCAGTATCGACAGTCTTGTCCACGATAGTGAATCCGATGCTCTCCGATCCGATACGTACAGACCAGACGCAGATGAAAACCGATATCGGAGCGGTGGTTGACGTCGGTTCGGACGTTCCTGATGATCGGTAGGATCTCCCAAACGGATTTTTAAGGGATCGCCGAAGAGACTAGTGGAGGCGGGTATTCCAAATGCACACGCTCCCGACGCTACTCAAGTCCGCTCTCCGTGACCGTACGCGCCGGCAGCGACTCTTACTCATCTACGCCGTCGGTCTCGTCTCGCTCGTGCTCGTTTTTACCGTGACCTACTACTGGGGAATGCGGACGCTCGAAGACCAACCCCGGTCGATCTTTCAGGCGTTCAATACGGTCATCGAGACGATGACCACGACGGGGTACGGTGCCGATGCGCCGTGGTCGACACCGACAATGAACGTGTTCGTCGCGACGATGCAGGTCAGCGGTGTCGTTATCGGGTTCGTCACGTTACGCGTCCTCGTCATCCCGCTGTTCGAACGAACGCCGCTCAATCTCGACGACCGTCTCTCGATCAAAACCGACCACGTCGTCGTCGCGGAGTACCAGCGCGACACGGAGGTACTCCTCGACGAACTCGAAGCGCTCGACGTGGACTACGTGCTAGTCGAATTCGACATCGAGGAAGCCAAGCGTCTCTCGGACGAGGGCTATCAAGCCATCAACGGCGATCCCGAGGAACGGGCCGATCTCGACCGCGCCAGCATCGAAAAGGCATCATTGCTCATCACCGACGCCGAGGACAGGACCGCGAGCATCGTCCTGACGGCACTCGAGGCCAACGAAGACCTGCGAGTCATCAGCTTCACGCCCTCGACTCGCCGGAAGGCCGCACTCGCCGAAATCGGCGTCGACCGAAGTATTGCTCCACACGCACTCATCGGTCAACGGCTCGCCGAGAAAGCGACGACGCCGGTCTCGGTCGACGCCCCGACCGATGGAGAGGCGGTCGCCATCCGCGAGGTACTCGTTCGACGAGAGAGTCCACTCCACGGCATCCGAGTGGGGGACTCGCCGCTGGCGAGCCACCCGAACCTGACGCTGGTCGCCGGGTGGTTCGACGGGGAGTTACGGCTGCCACCGTCGCCCGACGACCGACTCACACCCAACACCGTGCTCGTCGTTGCCGGCCCGGAACGTGTGATTGACGACGTGACGAGCGAGATGGCGAACGTTCGGACGGTGCGGGCCTCGAGGCACTCGCGAATCGTCGTCGCCGGTCTTGGCGAGGGCGGCATCGCCGCTATCGAGGCGCTCCCATCGGACGTACCAACCACAACCATCGACGAGTCTGCAGACGGTACTCCTGATATCGTGGGTGACGTCACCGAACCGGAGACACTTCGCGCAGCCAACATCGCCGACGCCTCGGCGCTCGTGGTTACTGTCGGCGACGATGCGACGGCACTACTGACGGTGGCGATGGCTCGCTCACTCGCTCCCGACGTGGAGATTCTCGTACGTGTTACTGACACCGAGAAGACGACGGCGGCATTCAGAGCCGGTGCCGACTACGTCCTCTCCGTGCAACGGGTGTGTGCACGCCTGGTCGCGGCGGAGGTACACGGTGAACGGGTGATGGATCCCGTGAGTCAGATCCGACTCGTTCGGGCGGATGCAGGACCGTTCGTGGGCGAGTCGCTAGCGACCGTTCGTCACGGCACTGAACGCGGGTGGACGGTGGTCGGGTTGGTCCGGGACGGAACTGTCTACACGGACGAAGACACCACGATAGAGCCGGGGGACGAGGTGTTCGTCGCCGGCAGCGACGAGGGAATACAGCGGTTCGAACGAACCGTGGACACTTGAGAATCGAACCAAATCGACTGCCGCTCTGCTCTGCTCTCGATATGTCGGATGTTTCTTAGCTTTGTGTTTGCTGCTCGAGGGTGACGGATACTGGTGGTGACTGGTTACAGAAAGTCAAGGAGAAAGCCCACTCCTTTAGGGGTGGGAGAAGTCACTGAACTCAGGATACACCTACAGTATCAGGGAGAAGAGGAGATAGGAGCTGACGACTGAGAGCGAGGGTGCGAGGATCCAGAGGATGACGATTCGGCGTGTGGCGGCCGGGTCGAACAAGCTCTCTGCGCTGAGCTCGTCGATGTGTTCCTCCCCGATCGGGGGAACCGCCGTGTCTCTGTCCCGTCGCCCCGTCCGCTCGCCAGCCGTACTGCTCGCCAGCTCGCCGATGGTCGGGCTCGTCGGTTCGTCATCCGACCCCGTAGACGCCGCGAGCGCACCCGTGGTGAGGCCCGCAGCCAACTCACGCTCGGTACGTCGGGTGGCGATCTCCGCGAGCGTGGCGGCGCGACTCGCTCGTCCCCAGCCGAGTCCGATGATACAGCAGGTCGTGCTCACCGCGAGACTCGCCGGGATACCGAGATACGAGAGGACGGTGATGATGGTCGCCCCGATGCTCGAGACGACGAGTGCGGCCAGAATCGGGAGGTCGGTGATCCCATCACTGACCGTCGCGAGCGTCCGCCGGGCGATCGTGAACCCACCAAGGCCGATGGCGGCGACGGCGAGCACGATGCCTTGCTCGATGGTAATCGACCCGTTCCCGACGAGCGGTGCGACCGCATTCGCGGCGTTCGACGCCCCTGCACTGAACCCCATGTAACACGCGATTGCAATGACCAGAAACGAGCCGACGAGGTCCCGGGAGGCTGCGTTCGTATTGAGTCGCAAGCGAGAAACGTTGCCCGAGCGATCGAGCTGGACGAGGTGCCGCTCGAAGCGGGTGAACGACATGTGGGCCTCTAACTGAGGGTACAGATATCGGCCGACGATGGCACCAGCCGCGAATCCGAGGAGTGGCGCAACGATCCACGCGGAGACGATTGTGAACATCAACGCCTCGTTGAGCGAGTCCGTTGCCAGACCGAGCCCGACGATTGCACCCACGGCAGTCATCGACGTCGAGGCGGGAACCCCGTAGAGATTCGAGAGCAAGAGTGCCAGACCGGTGAAGAACAGAACACCGACAGTCGCTATTGGCGAGAACTGCACCGCCGGAACGATGCCGTCGCTCATGGTGGCGATGACGTTCCGACCGACCGTCCACGCACCCAGGAACGCGAAGAGCGTGAACAGGGCTGCGGCAGTGGCCTTTCTGACGAGCCGACTCCCGACGGCCGGTCCGAACGCGACACCGGTCGACGACCCACCGATATTGAATCCGACGAAGGCAGCCACGAGCAACCCCACGACAACGAGTGTAGATACCATCTCAAGTGCGCCCCATCATGCTGGTTCGGTCCGAAGACGTAATGCCGTGTCCCTCTTGGACGGGCAATGGATGTCGGTCAGTTCTCCCCGACACGCGGCTTCCAAAGAACGGATGTCGGAGTCTCCTCTCGTATCTTCTTGTTTGTGCGAGCCATGGTCGACAGGCGAGCGAAGAACAAAGTGGGTGTTCGCCGTATCTCTACGTTATGCCAGGAACTGTCACGGAGAAACTCATCGAAGACCACCTCGTCGAGGGTCGGATGGAGCCGGGCGAAGAAATCGCACTGGGCATCGATCAGACGTTGACCCAGGACGCCACCGGGACGATGGTCATGCTCGAACTCGAAGCCATGGACGTCGATCACCTCGAAACCGAGCTCTCCGCCCAGTACGTGGATCACAACCTCATCCAGGAGGACAACAAGAACCCCGATGACCACCTGTTCTTACGAAGTGCTTGCAACAAGTGGGGGATCTGGTTCTGGCCTGCGGGCAACGGCGTCTCGCACCCCGTCCACCAGGAACGGTTTGGCGTCCCGGGGAAGACGTTGCTCGGCTCGGACTCGCACACACCAGCCGCGGGTGCGATGGGCATGTTGGCTATCGGAGCCGGCGGTCTCGACGTCGCGATGGCGATGGCAGGCGAGAGCCCTACCACGTGGACATGCCGGAGGTGTGGGGCGTCGAGCTGCGGGGCGAACTCCCAGAGTGGTGCAGCGCGAAGGACGTCATCCTCGAGATGTTGCGACGCCACGACGTCGACGGCGGCGTCGGGCGCGTCATCGAATACCACGGCCCTGGGATGGACTCGCTGACCGCGATGGATCGCACGTCATCGCCAACATGGGTACCGAACTGGGTGCCACGAGTACCGTGTTCCCGGCCGACGACGCCGTCGAGCGGTTCCTCGGCCAGCAACACCGCGCGGATGAGTTCAAACCGCTCCACGCCGCCGCCGACGCCGAGTACCACGTGACAGAGACGATTCGACTCGACGAGATCGAGCCCATGATCGCCAAGCCGTCTAGTCCGGGCAACGTCGTTCCGGTGGCGGACGTGCAGGGCGAGGAGATCTACCAGGCCTACATCGGCTCCAGCGCGAACCCGGGGCTCCGGGACTTCGCTGTTCCGGCGATGATCGTCGATGGACAGCGAATCCCACCAGAGATCAGCTTCGACGTGAACCCCACCTCTCGGCAAATGCTCCAGAACCTGACTGAGATGGGGTATCTCGGCATGTTGTACGCGAGTGGTGCCCGCGTCCACCAGGCCGGATGCAACGGCTGTATCGGGATGGGGCAGGCACCTGCCTCTGGTCGGAACAGTTTGCGAACGGTCCCGCGAAACTTCCCCGGGCGCACCGGCACCCGCGAGGACAGCGTCTTTCTCTGTAGCCCCGAAACTGCGGCCGCCAGTGCACTCACTGGTGAGATCACGGACCCACGCACTCTCGAGGAGACGCACGGCATTGCGTATCCAAACTGGATTGAGCCCGAGGAGATCATCGTGGACGAGACGGCGCTCAGTGCGCCCCCCGAGACCCCCGGTGGTGAGCTGGAGAAAGGACCTAACGTGAAGTCCTTACCAGCGTTCAAGCGCGTGCCGGACGCGATTTCGGGCCCAGTGTTGATGAAGGTCGGCGACGACATCTCGACCGACGAAATCATGCCCGCCGGCTCGGAGGTACTCCCGTACCGGTCGAACATTCCGAAGATCAGCGAGTGGGTGTTCGACCAGATCGAACAGGGATTCTACAAACGAGCCACCGAGCAGGGCTCGCCGTGGCTGGTGGTCGGTGGGTCGAACTACGGACAAGGGAGTTCTCGCGAGCACGCGGCGCTCGCACCGTACTATCTGGGGATGCGGGCCGCACTGGCGGTCAGCTATGCGCGCATTCACTGGCAAAACCTCGTGAACTTCGACATCGTGCCGCTCGAGTTCGCCGACCGGAGCGACTACGAGGGGATCGATCAGGGTGACATCCTCGAACTCCCCACCGTTCGCGAGGAGCTACAGAAAGGCCACGAAGTCACTGTACGCAACGCCACGCAGGACACGACGTTCTCGGTTGAGCACAGGTTGAACCCGTGACAGGTAGAGATCGTGCTGCAAGGCGGGCTAATCGAGGACTACAAGAACTAAATCAGAGCAATGGCGACCAGTCTGAGTGTCGTTTCAATTGTAGTCTTCGTTCAGGGCCTGACGATACCGATGCTTCTCGATGGACTCGGCGTCGTCACTCGCTCCGAAGCCGAGGAGGTGTATTCTGCGCGCAGTTCGTCTCGGGCATTCTAGTCTGATGGTCGATGACCTACCGCTCTTGTCATAGCCGCTGTTACGAGATACAGAAGAATGGTCCTCCGTGCTACCCAAGCGTGATTTCGACCAGGGACATCTCGTTCGCAGGAACAACACTTTCGAGGACTGTCTCCACCTCGGACCACGTCTCTGGCCGGTAGCTATCGATTCCGAAGCTCTCGGCGAATCGCTCGAAGTCGGGGTTCGTCAGTTCGGTTCCGAAGTGTTCACCGGTGTGTGCCACCTGGTTCTCCGAGATGAGGCCGTAGTCGTCGTCGTTGAACACGACGATCGTATACCCGAGGTCGAGGCGGGTGGCCGTCTCGATTTCGGCCGCATTCATAAGAAACCCACCGTCGCCGGTCGCGACGACGACGTTCGCATCGGTCGCGAGATCGGCAGCGATTCCGCCAGGGACGGCGATTCCCATACTCGCCAATCCGTTCGAGATGATACACGTGTTGGGTTCGTAGGTGGGGAAACTCTGTGCGATCGCCATCTTGTGACTCCCGACGTCGGAGAGCAGAACGTCTTCGTCAGCCATCGCCTCCCGGAGGAACGGGAGCGTCCGTTTCACCGAAACCGGGTCGTCAGATTCGGGTTTTCGTTGCACGTCCGCGACGATCCGCTCGCGCAGGTCCTGACACCACTCCGGTCCAGACGCGGAATCGAGATGCATCCGTAGCTCTCGGAGGACCGTCGAGATGTCCGCGACGATTTCCACGTCCGGATTGTAGTGTCGGTATACTTCTGCAGGTTCGTGATCGACGTGGATGATGGCCTTATCGAGGTCGGTGTTCCACGAGCGAGGGTCGTGCTCAGCGATGTCGTAGCCGACTGCGAGTACACAGTCGGCCCGGGAGATCGCCGTCGACGCCTCGGACTGCGGTCCAGAACCGAGCGTCATCAGCGAATTCTCGAGACGATCCGAGACCGCCCCCTTTCCCATGTACGTCGCGACGACGGGCATCCCTGCGTGGTCGACCAGTTCGCGCAACCGGTTCGCGGTCGACGTTCGGACGGCACCGTTACCGGCTAGTACCAGCGGGGTGTCTGCGTCCTCGAGGAGTTCGACGGCGCGGTCGAGCGACCGCTCGTCGGGGGCAGCCCGTCGCACACGTGGCCGAGTTGGGAGCGGCTCTGCATCGAGCTCTTGCGCTGCCACGTCCTCGGGGAACTCGAGGTGGGTCGCACCGGGTTTCTCGTACTCGGCGAGCTTGAACGCCTTGCGTACCGACTCCGGGATGATCTCGGCCTCCGTGATCTGGGTGTTCCACTTCACGACCGGCTCGAACATGTGGACGATGTCGAGGGCCTGGTGGCTCTCCTGGTGGAGGCGTTCGAGCCCTCCTTGTCCCGTAATCGCGACGAGCGGGGACTTGTCGAGATGGGCGTCCGCGACGCCCGTGAGAAGATTCGTGGCACCCGGTCCCAGCGTGGAGAGGCAGACACCGGCTTCGCCCGTCAACCGACCGTGAACGTCGGCCATGAACGCCGCACCCTGTTCGTGTCGCACCGGGATGAACTGGATGTCCGAATCCCGGAGTGAGAACAGCAGGGCCTCGAGTTCCTCTCCCGGAAGCCCGAACACGTACTCGACACCCTCTGTTTCGAGGCATCTGACGAGGAGATCGGACGCCTTCATCATTCCACCCAGACGGTCTTTCGATTGACGAACTCCATGATGCCCGCATTCGAGAGTTCGCGGCCGTAGCCGGACTCCTTGACCCCGCCGAACGGGACGCGTGGGTCGGACTTCACCAGCTGATTCACGTACACGTTCCCGGTGTCGATCTGTCGAGCGAGGCGCTCGCCGCGCTCGCGGTCTTCGGTCCAGATGCTCGCACCCAGACCGAACTCGGTGTCGTTCGCTTTCACGATCGCCGCGTCCTCGTCTGGGACCTCATAGACGGCGGCGACGGGCCCGAACGTCTCCTCGGCGTCGACAGGACATCCCTCCGGGATGTCTGTGAGGATTGTCGGGGGATAGTACGCACCCTGCCGATCGAGGGGTTCACCACCCGTGACGACCCGTGCGCCCGCCTCGACGCTCGCCTCGACCTGTCCGTGGAGGTCTTCCAGGAGATCTTGACGGGCCTGGGGGCCGACGTCGGTCTCCTCGTCCATCGGATCGCCAACCGTGAGTGACGAGACCGCTTCGGTGAACTTGTCGAGGAACGCCTGGTACACGTCTGTGTGAACGATGAATCGCTTGGCTGCGATACACGACTGCCCACCGTTCTGGTTGCGCGCCCGGGCACCGATCTCCGCAGCAGCCGAGATATCGGCGTCGTCGAGGACGATGAACGGGTCGCTTCCGCCGAGTTCCAGCACTGTCTTCTTGAGGTACTCGCCCGCTGTCGACGCGACAGCCCTCCCAGCCGGTCCACTTCCGGTCAGTGTCGCGGCCCGAACGCGGTCGTCCGCGAGGATCCTCTCAACGAGATCCGACGGGATCAACAGTGACTGGAAGACCCCCTCGGGGTAGCCAGCCTCGCGAAACACCTCCTCGATTGCCATCGAACAGCCGGGGACGTTGGAGGCGTGTTTCAGCAACCCGACGTTGCCCGCCGTCAGCGAGGGGGCGGCGAACCTGAACACCTGCCAGAACGGGAAGTTCCACGGCATTACTGCGAGGACCGGTCCCAGTGGTTCGTAGACGGTCTCGACCGCCGCTCCCGGTGGACTGGGGTGTCCCTCGGGTTCCAGATACGCGCTCGCGTGTTCCGCGTAGTAATCACAGCCCCACGCGCACTTTTCGACCTCTGCGATAGCTTGCGAAATCGGTTTGCCCATTTCGCGAGTCATCGTTTCGGCGTACTTGCGCTTGTTCTCTCGCAGAACCTCACCGGCAGCCGCAAGCAGTTCTTCGCGTTCCCGAACCGGCCGGAGGCGCCAGTCTTCGAACGCTGCATTCGCCCGGTCGAGCGCTTCTTCGACCTCCGACAGGGTGTGGTCCGCGTACGATTCGACTCGCTCGCCAGTCGACGGGTCGACTACGTCCATGTCCGTGTGAATTAGATGTGCAAGAGGTTAACTCACAGGGGTCCCGTCGGCGGCGCGGCGGAGATCGCACGCTGGCGACGGACTCGGTCGTGAACGCGACCGCCATCTGTTTCGCCGTTTCCAAGTCGCCGGGTCGAGGGTTGCGTGTACCACCGGGAGCAGTTGGGGTGAGGCTACAGAATGAACGTGACGATCGCGAGGATGACGAAGATGATGACGAGCCACTTTGCGATATCCATACTGAGTCCAGCGACACCCCGGGCACCGAGCACCGCTGCGACGACCGCGAGTATCAAGAAGAGGACTGCAAGCTCGAGGAAATTACCCCCGAACTGCAACGGCACCGCTTGCAATGAGGCGGCACTATCCAGCACTCCGTATGAGGCGATCATAGCGCACCTACGTCTTCTGACCATTTCAACCCGCAACGTATTCACCCTCATCTTGTTTTTGAGTAATCGGGTGACTCCATAGGGTGGTAGTGATTCACTCGGTTAATCAAATACATTCTCGTTCGGAAATTCGGGGCTACTATTCTGTCGCCAGCCGTATTGGACTGTACTGTGTCTCGAGACGACTACGAAGCGGAACTGTCAGCCGGTCGGGAGGAGATTGCATCCATACTAAGCGGTGTGGCGGAGGGAATTCGCACAGGAGCAGTTCGGTTAGGCGATAGCCCGGATGCCGTGACTGTCGATACGCCAGACGAACTCACGCTGGAGATCGAACTCGAAACCGAAGACGACGAGATGAGTCTGGAACTGGAGCTGGAGTGGACCGTATCCAGTGAAGCGTCTCCTGTTTCGTCCCTCGACGTTACTCCCGAGAGTGAGGACGAGGAGGTCGCGCTATTGGGAGCCACTGATGGAGCACAATCACTGGCTCGATTCGAAGTCTACCGGGCTCGAGATGAGGAATGGCGCTGGCGACTCCGTCATCGAAACGGGAACATCATTGCGAGCAGTGGCGAGGGGTACACCCGCAAACACAATGCCCTGAAGGGCCTCCGGAGTGTAATAGCGAATTCGGCAGACGCAGAAATAAGTGAAGAGACATGTTAGCGATAGGTAAGATCCTACTTGATCGACTGAATACGAGGTCCGCCGACGGGGTCGCTGACGCCTGGCCACTTGGTCGAACGGTGGTCAGCGAGGATGGCGGGACGCAGGACTAAACCACCACGGAGGGTTCTGACACCGTCTCACCACCGGACCTGTATGAGTGCCGATCGCGAGGGTATCCTTCTCCTCACTAACCCAGATGACGGAATTGAACTTCTCGGGGAGTTCAGTGGCCAGCGGTGCTAACAGGAGGGCAATCAGCGCTGCGGGAACGTCCAGCATCTCCGTCGAGAAGGGGCTCGTCTACACGAAACATAACGGCCGCCGAAAGCGGGTCCTCCCGTCGGATGCTCGCGCCGTCGAGCGGCTCCGTCGTGGAGGGTCTGCCGAACCTATCGCGGGGGTGAACAGTATCGGGTCGACGGGAAAGCGTCCCACTCCCGGCCACCGACGCCATCGAACTCGAACGCCGACAGTAGTCGACGAAGTGATCGCTGTGTCCGGAGCGGGAGTCACCGATGAACCCGCCGTAGCACGAGAAAGGGTGGGGGACCTCACGCGTTCAGGCTGAAGGGCCCGGCCGCTGCGGTCCGCTGTGCGACGGTAGCCAACCGGAGCAAGTACGCTGTCAGGACGAGAAACGGCGCCAGCGAGACGGTGAAGACCGTGGCGACGAAGATCAGGAGCGACGGGAGGCCGAACACCGAGGTTGTCGGGAGGATCTCCGCGTTGATCGCGAGAATCGCCGACGCGTTCACCAGAATCGCCGGCAGGGCGACGACGAGCAGGACCCGGGACAACTGGGACACCTCCTGGCTGTAGTACAACGTTTTGAAGTACTCCTTGCCGGTGGCGAACAGTTGGAACGCCTTGAGGAGGTCGTCAATCCGGTCGTCGAACGTTTCGGAGACTGTGCTCTCGTAGGAGCCACGCAGCGTCCGCGAGCGGTCCATGTACGTGCCGTAGTCCACCTCCAGCCCGAGCCAGAGAATGCCGAACTCCGCGCCGGAGATGTCCTCGCTGTGCCCGCCGAGTCGCTCTACCGTCTCGCTTATCCCGGCGACGTACCGCTGGACCTCCTGAGCGAGTTCCTCGTTGTTCCCTTCGGCAACTTCCTCGAGCGCGGTAGCGCGATCGCGGATGACTGACGCCATCAAGTTGAGGAACGACGCCGGGTTCGACGGACTCTCCCCGGTCTCGGTCAGTTGGCCGACGTCCCGCCGGAACTCCATGACCCCCTGAATGCGGTTCTCCTGGGTTTCGACGGACGTGATGTCGTGAGACAGGACGATCGAGTTGATGGACACCACGATCGAGACGAGCAGGATGATCCCGCTCAGGAGCGTCGCGAGCACCGTCTGGACCGCCGGCGTCTCCGTGAGCAGCCGCTGCATCTCGAAGGTCCAGAGCGTCCCGACCAGCATGAGCGTCGCGAACACGAGCGACACCAGCGCGCTGGTGACGGCGTACCGGTTACCCTCGAGCAGGATCCATCGGATCACGTTGAGCTGACCGCCGTTTTGCGGAACGGGGAACCAGTCACGGGCACCCTTGAGGATATCGGTGACGCTCACGTTCGCTCCACTCCTTCGGTCCGACGCGCCTCACCAACCTGTTCCGTCGTTCCGCTCGGCGGTGCCGCCGTCGACGCTGGTACCGAACCGTCCGTCGGGCAGTACGGGCTCCGTCCGAGAAAGAACGCATCGCTCGCCCGGGCCATCGCGCCCCTTGAGACCAACTGGGAGCGATTGCTGTTCGTCATCGCGCGTGACCCGGCGGACCGACCCGTCACACCGACCAACAGGTTCGCGAGGAACGCAACCGGCGTATCGAGGAGTGTCATGGGCGGCCGAACGCGTCCCCGGAACCTAAGCCCGGGGCTTGCAGTTACAACCGCCCCGTCCCGGCATCAGTTCGTCTGGGGCTCCGCGTCTCGGTCAGGGTAGAGTCGCCCGTCGGAGGACCATCCCGGTCGGGGTGCACCTCACTCGGGTCTGTCCCGACGTCCTCGACGACGGTCGCCTCGGGACGGAGCGGGTCTCCGCCAAGCAGTTCCGGCAGGACGATCCGGGCGGCCTCGGGGACGAGCACGAACAGTATCGGCAAGAGGAGGACGTAGACCACGAACACGACCCCGACGAAGACGAGACTCCCCTAGCCGCCATCGGCACGGATGGCCTGGAAGCCGAGGGAGGCGGCGATGAGGACGTAGACGATCTTGTCGACGACCACCGGAATAAGGCTCGCCAGCCCGGTCAAGAAACCAGCGACGAGCACCATCGGTACCCGGAGGCTCGACGGGGCTACGACGTTCGTCCCCGCGAATATCGCGGTCGCCAGCACGGACATGGCGGCTGTAAACAGCAGGTTGCCGAAGAACACCGACTCCAGGTCCGCGTCGACCGCGACGGCGTACGCATACGCCGTCGAGTCGCGTCCCTCGAGCAACTCGACCAACGTCTCGGAGACGCCGGTGTCGTTGCCCAGCAGGACGTACGCCAGCATCGTGGCGGGCCCGAGCAGTAGGAGCTCGACGGTGACGCCCTAAAGCGCGCAGACGGCGGTCCCGACGTTCGACCAGAACGACCCGCCGGCGTCAAGGATCATGCCGGTTCGACAGTAGCGACACCAACTGTTCGCGCTGGGCCATCGGAAGCGCATTCACGCCGGAGATCCGGGCGACGACCAGTCCGACGAGTCCCCCGCCCCGAGCAGGAGGACGAACACCCACCAGCTGAGTCGACGGCGGGCCGGCATACAGGGCGACGAGCCCGCTCACGCCTCGGTCCACGTCACCACCCCCGAGGCGGGGTCCGTGCTGGCAGGACAGACGACGGTCCCGGTCCGGTGACCGCCCGCAGGGACGTGGGTGAACGCCACCGACCGCTCGGCACCGCCACATCGGACCGCCACCGCCACCGAAGACAGTCCGGTCCCCCGTTGATTGGTGAGCCGAACGGTCTCCCGCAGTCGGTCGTCGTCCGGACCCGGCATCGGTTCCACCGCGTCGACCGGTCGTCCGGCTTGTAGGTGCAAGCCGTCCCGTTAGGGTGCCTCGGCACCTCTCTCCGACGAGCCATGATCAAACGTCTGCTCAAACTCGGATACTATGTGTCGAGCGTTGTCACCACCGTCCGTCTCCTCCGGAAACTGTTCCGGGCGGTCCGCGGTCGGCCCAGCTAAGCGGCGACGGACACCTGCAGTCCAAGCGACTCGGATCTCTTCTCGCGGCGGCCCCCTGCACGGCGTCTGATGGACCACACCTCACCCATGCCGGTGAAGGCCAGTACGCAAAGAGGCCACGACAGTCGACTCCCGCGGGTCGGTCACTTCGTCCGGTCGACGGATCTCTGTGCCGTGCAACTGGTACAGGTACTCGTACTGACTGAACAACGAGCGGGAGACGTAGGTACAGTGCTCGATGACGTCGGCACGGTGTGGCTCGCGACCGGGGAGACCGGAACGGCGTCAACGTGATCGTCTCTGCGCCGATGCCGTCCGAGAGATCGGTGAGTTCCCGTAACCCGGCGACGACGAACGCCATCGAGCCGAACCGCTCCTTCAGATCGCTCGACGCCGCCGTACTGATCGCTGCGGGTATTCCCGAGATACACGAGACGACGAACGGCCGGTCGTCAGCAAAGCCCACGTCGATGCGGCGTCTTCGTCCGTCGTCGAGGAGGTCGAACCCGTGTGTGACTTCGGTCACGCCGAGCGCCGTCGCAAACAGGTTCTCCGTCCCGGTCGGGAGGACGCCGAGGGACACGTCGTCGAGTGCCGCCGCCGCTGTGAGGCCGTCGACGACCTCGGTGACGGTCCCGTCGCCACCTGAGACGGCCACCCGGTCGACGCCGGCAGCGGCGGCCTCCTCGGCGATCGTGACTGCGTGGCCCTCGTGGGTCGTCTCCCGGACCGTGTAGCCGCGCTCGTCGGCCGCTCGCCGAACGTCGCCGACGTGATCGCCGGTCCCGCTCGTGGGATTGAGGACGACCCAGGAGTCACACGCAGTCGAGCAGGGCGGGGCGGAGTCGTCGAACGCTGTGTGTTCGTCGTCGGTCATCGGAGTTCTCGCTCCCCTCCCCCACGCAGGACCCGCGCGGAACACCCGGCCTCCTGTTCAGGAGAGAGTGACCGTACCGTCGGAGCACGTCGGTAAGGGCGTGATGCTTTCAGTGTAACCGTCCCGTGGCAGGAGCGGGCGCGACGACCCGACCAGCACCGCACGCCCGACAGCCCGCAGGGACACCACGTGCCAGCCAAGTGAATCGATGCTAACGGGCGGTGTTTAGTCGCCCGTGTTGTCAGAATATGCACTGTTCTCTGCTGTAGTCGCTGCGTGTGGACGCCGTCACCGAGAGATTACACTGTTATCGACGTGCCTCTCGGCATCGAGAAATCTCAATTACGCTAGAATTGATTCAGTCCAAAGACGTGTACGATGGGCCTTCGACTCCCCGCGAGAGAGATTGTTGGCCGCCAGCGCGAGTAGCCACCTCAAACCCCTGCAAAGCGTCCGAAAATCGACCTGTATGTTCTTGAGTGACTGTATTCAACGGGGGGTATGGCAACCATCGTCAGAGGGACGATCCCCACCGAGCAGTTCGCTCTTCACCACACTCTCGAGCGACTGCCGGAGGTGAAAATCGAGTGCGAGCGAATCGTCTTGAGCGGCGACGAGACGATACTCCCGCTGTTGTGGGCACGGGACACCGAGCTCGAGGAGATTGTCGACGCGCTCGAGGCAGACCCGTCGGTCGAGTCGTTCGAGTGTCTCTCGGAGTTCGAAGACGAGTACCTACTCTCGATGACGTGGATCGACCGGGTCCACCTGCTCGTCCACTTGTTGACGTCTATGGAAGCGACCATCCTCGACGCACACGGGAGCGACGGCAACTGGTATCTCCGGATCCTCTATCCCGACCGGTCGAACTTCTCGGATACCCACCGGTTCGCCGACGAGCGTGGGCTCACCTTCGACGTCCTCTCGGTTCGAGAGATGGAGGGTGAGCCGGCAGGTCGCTACGGCCTCACCGACGCGCAGTACGAGACCCTCATTCTGGCGGTCAAGCGGGGCTACTTCGAAGTGCCCCGGACCGTGACGCTCGCGGAACTCGCCGAGGAGTGTGACGTCTCCCACCAGGCCCTCTCCGAACGAATCCGTCGCGGGACGGGCGCGCTCATCGAGGATACGCTGATGGTCGGCGCGTTCGACGACGACGGGGACTGACGGTGAAGGCGTCGCCGAAAAAATCAGTAGCCCAGAAGTCGACGTCCCGACCTCGTACGTCAGCGGTGACCGAACGCGAAAAATGGCCGTCGAGCCATCGACCGCTCGTTCGTCAGGCGTTCGTCGCCAGTCCGTCGTGACGGAACGGCCGTCCGACGGCCCGCCGTCGGTTAGAACTGGCCGGGCGACTGGATGCCGCTCTGACCCTGGACCTGCTGGCTCTGGAACTGCTGGGTCTGGCCGGTTCCCAGCGAGGTGAGCATCTTCCGGGTCGCGCGCGCGGCCCGCGGAAGCACCTCAGCACACTCCTGACAGTGCCGGTTCGGGTGCTGGGCGCACTCCTGTGCACACGCCTCCGCCGCGTTCACGAACAGTTCGGCTAGCTCTGGGCCGAACGCGGAGTCACGAGAGAGCAGCCGGGCGTTGAGTGTCGCGATGTCAGCGACGTCCCGACAGAGCCGGACGCACTCGGCCATATGTGGCCCTTCGTCGAGACACTGTTCCGAACACCACTCGGTGACGTTCGCGGCCTCGACGAAGTCGTGCAGCACCACGCGCATCTCCTCGGTGATCCCCTCTTCGAGGGTGATGTTCTGGCGAGGCTGCTGCCCCGACTGCATCCCGATGGTGGGCTGCTGCTGGAACTGCTGGCTCTGGCCCTGCATCGGCTGCATCGAGCTTCCGTACTGCTGCTGGCCTATCGAACCCTGTGGGGAAAGCTGCTGTGTCATCTACAGATCCCTCCGGAGGTGGATCTCGTCGTCAGTGACCCGGTCGATCTTCTCGGGGTGGAGACGATAGTCGTCGTCGTCTGTATCGCCCCAGCCGAGCCTCGACATCACCTTGTCGGTGATTCCGGGGTCTGGGTCGACGTACGCGACGCCGTTACGAATGCCGGAGACGACGCCGATCTCGTTCCCGTCCGCGTTGATAATCTTCTTGCCCTTCATCGAATCGTCGACATGTATGTCTGAACTCATGTTTGTCGTGTGTTTGTTGTTGATGTGTCCCGCGTCGCTACTGGTTCTGTGAGGAGACGAACTGGCCCGTCTCAGGGTCGCGCTCACGCTGGAGCTGCTGCTGGCCCTGCTGGCCCTGCTGGCCCTGCTGGCCGTACTGCCCCTGCTGGTGGCTCTGCTGGGGTTGCTGGCCCTGCTGGCCGTACTGCCCCTGCTGACCGAATTGGTCCTGCTGGCCCTGCTGTCGGGGCTGGTTCCAGAGGTCCTGGGAACTCTGCCCCTGCTGACCGTACTGCTGCTGGGGCTGCTGACCGTACTGCTGCTGGCCCTGACTCTGCTGGGGCTGCTGGCTGTACTGCCCCTGCTGGTGGCTCTGCTCGCCCTGCTGTCGGGGCTGGTTCCAGAGGTCCTGAGAGCCCTGACTCTGCTGGGGCTGCTGGCCATACTGGCTCTGCTGGGGCTGCTGGCCGTACTGCTGTTGGCCCTGCTGCCCCTGCTGGTGACTCTGCTGGCCCTGCTGTCGGGGCTGATTCCAGAGGTCCTGGGAGCTCTGCCCCTGCTGGCCGTACTGCTCCTGCTGGCTCTGCTGGGGCTGCTGGCCGTACTGCCCCTGCTGATGACTCTGCTGGGGCTGTTGACCGTACTGCTGGCCCTGCTGGCCGAACTGCTCCTGCTGGCCCTGCTGGGGCTGCTGTCGGGGCTGGTTCCAGAGGTCCTGGGAGCTCTGTCCCTGCTGGTGACTCTGCTGGCCCTGCTGACCGAACTGCCCCTGCTGGCCCTGCTGGGGCTGTTGGTGCTGCCCCTGCTGATGACTCTGCTGGGGCTGTTGACCGTACTGCTGGCCCTGCTGGGGCTGCTGGCCGTACTGCTGGCCCTGCTGACCGAACTGCCCCTGCTGGTGACTCTGCTGGGACTGTTGGTGCTGGCCCTGCTGGCCGTACTGTCCGTGCTGTTCCTGACTGCGTTGCGATCCGTGTCGACGGGAGCTGTATCGTCTCATATGTTCTGTTACCGGGCGTGCATCCAGCGGGCTCGTGCCCGCCTGTGTCGCCCGGGAAGCGACGTACAGGAGAGCCGAGTATTGTAATACTCCACCTATGAATTGCAACCGTCAGTAAGCGCAAGTTTGTCCGAATTCATCGATTCAGCGAGCACTCTCGAGTAGGAAAATTCGACCCTAGTGAGATATAGGGATGGTAAGACGGGAGTCGTTCGAACCGAAGATACCGCTCGATAGTCACCCCGAAGATGGCGGCCACCGACGGGACCGCAGTCCGAACTGGAGAGACACGCCGATTCTACGATTACCGAGAGGAAAGACTGGCCTGTGAGCGTGAAACCGCGACGGGGTCTCAGAGGCGTGGGGACTGGGTCTTGATGACGGACGCCGCGTTCTCGAGCTCTCCACACAGCAACACGAGTAAGTCGTCGAGGGTGACGATTCCCGAGAGCTGTCCCTCCTCGTCGAGGAGCGGCAGTCGTCTGACCCGCTCGCGCTCCATTCGTCGAAGGGTGTCGAAGACGTCCATCCCGGTCGTTCCCGTGACCAGGCCGCGCGTCACGAGGTCGTCGGCGGTACGGCCAACGATGTTCGGCTCGGTCACGAGCGAGAGCGCGATAGACCGGTCCGTGACGATGCCGATGGGCCAGTCGTCGTCGACGATGACGACGCTGCCGACGTCCTTCTGCTCCATCGCGGCGACGAGCGTCGCGACGGGCGTGTCTCGTTCGGCCGTCACGACGTCGGTCTGAACGAGGTCTTCGACCGTCGACGGCTGCAAGCGTGGACCGGTCGGCGGCGGCTGTGCTGGCTGCGCCGGCTGCATCGGGTCGGCGGTCGGCGGCGACGTCGGGGGCTGGTGCCACTGCTGAGGCGGCGGACGCTGTGGGGGTTGCGGTGTGGACGGTGGAGTGGGCTGACCCTGAGGGGGTTGAAATGAGGGCTGTTGTGAGGTCTGTGGGGGCTGTGAGGGTTGACCCTGCAGTGGTCGTGACGGCTGATGCGGTGGCGGTTGCTGGTGCGGCGGTGGCGTCTGTGGCTGGTAGCTCGGGTCCGGCTGGTTGCTGGGATGCTGTCCCGGCGGCTGGGAGGTTGGTTGAGACGGGCCGGCTGGCCTCACGGGGCGCCGCTGATTTCGTCGGTCGTCGTTAGGGTTCATTGTGAATCGCCGATCCGATACCCGACGTACTCGGTCGACCGTCCAGTGTTTGTGAAGCCCTCAGATAAACCCCGATGCTCGTCCACGCGAACGTGCAGCGAACCGAGTGACTACGAGTCGATGTATGCCTGGCGTTCCTGTCCATCCGTCAGCGTGTACGACCCGAAAATCGACGTAAGCCGAGCCATCTCTTCGGCCCGATTTCGAATGGAGATTATACTTTTGCATCCCGTAGCTGTCGACCCTACGGGGCCGGAACGACCGACAGTCGCGACCGGCCTGTCGATAATGAGTAACACACAACAGACGAACGACGGTCCGTTCGAACAGCAACTACGTACGATGGAGCGAAGCCAGCGTATGCTGACGAAATCGATGATGCTCCCGTTCCAGCAGGCGGCCGAAGTGCAGTGGAACATGGGTGAATTGTTCCTGCGCGGGCTCGAACTCAACGAGACCCTCCAACAGACGAACGCCGACGTGACCCGGTCCGCGTTCCAGAACTACATCGACTCCTTCGAGAACGCCGCCACGGACGTGACCCACCAGCTGGAACGCGACCTCCGTGAGACTCAGGGCCGCCAGGCAGCCGCGACACAGCAGTTCGAGACGGGAATGCCCGGCGGGCAGCCGCCGGCCGCACAACAGCCACAACAGCTGCAGCAGCCACCGCAGCAGGTGCCACAGCAGCCGCAGCAGCAGATGCAGCAGCCACCACAGCAGATGCAGCAGCCGCAGCAGCAGGTGCCACAGCAGCCGCCGCAACCGCCACAACAGCAGCCGGCTCCGACCGAGCAGTACCCGCAGATGGCGCCTCCGGAACAACCGCCCCAGCAGTTTACGGAACAGCAGCCACCGGACCAGGTTCCACAGCAGTTCATAGAACAGCAGCAAGCGCCTCCCGCCTACGAGGAGCCGCCTCGTCAGTGACGAGCGGACAGCACCTCGTTACGACCGCCACTTTTTTCGACCCCGACGTCGCCCCCAAGCGGAGTGAAACCACCACACTGAACGGCGGCGAGTACCGTGCTATCGCGCCACGTAGCTTTCGCTGGCCGGGAGGAACGTTATCTCTTCAACTGCCCACTCTGCGTAGAATGAGTACATCGACCTCAGCGACCCAACGGGGGAACGGTGAGCTCCGGTCGCGGTCTGAGAGCGCGAGTCAGTCACCCGATAACTGTGGCTTCGCGCTCGATATCGACTTCGACAGTGTGGCCCCGCGTACCGACCTTCAGAACGCCCCATGTACACGGCGCGTCTGGGAGAACCACGACCGCTGTGTCTGGCACGCGCGGGTGGACGGAAAGACCACCGAGACGTTCGCCGGTGAGGCCGAGACGGTCGCGGATGAGACACAACTGCCAGCCGAGGGCCTCGACGGTGCGTACCTCAAAGCGGCGTCGCTGGTCGGCGTCGAGTGGCTCGCCGGGCAGTCGCTCGTCGGGGCGAACCTCGAGGACGCCAATGTGATGGGTGCCGACCTCACGGACACCAACCTCCTGCTCGCCGATATGACGAACGCCACCGGCATCAACGCCGACTTCAGCCGTGCGAATATGGAGGGCGCCGACCTCACGAGAGCCGATCTTCGGTTGGCAACGCTCGACGACGCCAGGCTCTACGGGACCGTCCTGACGGACGTCAACCTGGGCGGGGATATCCTCCTCGGACAGAAATCCGTCTACGAACGGCTCCACATCTCCCCGGGAATCGCGGAGATCGCACCGCTAGAGGCCGCTGCGTGGGTGTACCGGCAGTTCCAGCAGCTCTACAGCGACAACGGCCTGCCAGAGGCCGTCCGAGAGAGTTACGTCAACGAGAAGGACGCCCGTCGGCGGCTCGCCTGGGAGCGCCGAGACATCCCGAACGTCCTCCGATTCGAGGTCTCACGGTGGGTGATGCGGTACGGAGAGAGCCCCTATCGCGTGGTGTTGACTGCGTTGGTGGTCATCCTCGTAGCCGCCGTCCTGTTCCCACTCACAGGTGGTATCCACGAGATTCAGAACGGACAGGGTATCACCTATCGGCTCGTGAACCCGGAGGACGCCTCCTCGTGGTGGATCGCCCACGTTCTCTTCAAGAGCCTCTACTTCAGCGTCGTGACGTTCGCGACGCTCGGGTACGGTGACATCCAACCGATCGGGACGTGGGCGCGGCTACTCGCCGGCGTCGAAGCGCTCTTGGGGGCGCTCCTCTCGGCACTGTTCGTGTTCGTGCTCGCGAGGCGGGTCACGTGGTGACGTCTCGCTCGTCGGTCGAGCACGCCGACACCGCCCCAGAACCCGACGCCCAGCAGCGGCCGGGCACAGCGGATTCTCCCCCGTCCGCGTCGGCGCGCGACGACGACCCGAGCTTCTCGACGCTCACGGCCGCGTTCTATCGCGGGGAGATCGAGCGGGCCGCCGTCTGGCGCGGCCGGCTGGATCAGACGACGAACTGGGCCGTGGTGTTCGTGGCGGCGATCCTGACGTGGGCCTTCACCAGTGCCGACCACCCCCACTACGTCGTCCTCATCGGCATTTTCGGCGTCACCGCGTTCCTCGTGATGGAAGCCACCCGCTATCGCGAGTACGACATCTGGCGACGCCGCGTTCGAGTCCTCCAGCAGGACCTGTTCGCCGAGCTGTACGACTCAGAGCAAGCAGCGACGCGAGCCGCTGCCCACGGCGACGCGAGCCACTGGCGGCGACAGATTGCCGCCAGCCTCCGAGAACCCTCGTTCGACGTGTCGTTCCAGCAGGCACTCACCCACCGACTGCGTCGCGTGTATCTCGCGCTCCTGTACATCCTGCTGGCGGCGTGGCTCGCCCGCATCGCCCTGCTCCAACCGCGGATACCCTGGCGTGAGACCGCCAGCATCCTCGGCGTCTCGGGCGAGGTCGTCGGCCTCGTCGTCGGTGGTTTCTACGCGGCAGTGACCCTGCTCACGATGTGGTCGGCGACGGGCGAACGCGTCCGGGAGTTCGACGACTGACCGAATCGGCCGGGGCAAACGGACGGGTGCTTTCATCACAGAACCAAGCAGCCGTCGACGTTCGGACAGCAGTCACGAGCCGAATTCCTCTCTCCGAGCACGCCGTCTCCTTCGTCCTACTCGACCGTACGCGAGCGTCGCCGACGGCGGGTGACGTGAACTCCGCCCCGGACGCCTGTCTCACATCTCACGCCCGGCCCTGTGGCGGGATGAACGGCCCGACAGAGATGGTGTCGTAAGCGATGGTCGCCGCCCGGAAGATGTACGCGACGAAGATGGCGAGCGGGGAGACGACCACGCCGACGCCGAGACTGACGACCACGGGCAATACGGAGAGGGGAACAGTGACCGAGTCGGGGCGGTAGATGAGCGCGAGCGACATCGAGACGACGAGCGCGGTCAGCCCCAGGTAGACGACGAGTCGCGACAGGTGTGCGAAGTCCTGCTGGAGCGCGATGGTCTTGAAGAACTGCCGGACGATTGCGATGGCTTCGAGCACGTCCTCGGTCGCCTGGAACTCCGCGTCGACTGCCTCCGAGATGGAGTCGGCGTTGGCGTTCCGATGGTGATGGATCGCGACGATGTTCTGGGCGTACTCCGGGCCGATGATGAGTTCGAGAACCCCCACGATCTCGTCGCCGCGGTCGAGATGCTCCGCGATGTTCCGTCCGTACTCACCGACGGTCTGTATCGTCGCCGCGACGGGCGGCGGTGCATCCCACTCCGACCGGTCGATGGCACCGAGGAGTTCGGTCGTCCGCTTCGCCAGCGTCTTCCCGAGCAACGAGAGGAACGCCGACGGGTCGTTCGGACTCGAGGGCCGATCGGCCAGCGTTTCGACCTGCGTTCGGAGGTCACGCGTCGCGTCGAGACGGCCCCGTAGCTCGTTGGGCGAGCCGAACACCCGCGAGAGGATGAGTTGGTTGATCGACAGCGCGATGGTGAGCAGCGTGATGGCTCCCGAAGTGAGCCCGCTTGCGAACAGCGTCGAGACCGTGCTGCCGGGGCCGATCGCCAGGACGCCACCCGTGACGAGCGCGAACGTCACGAGAGAGAACCCGATGACGATGCCAGCGGCGACGACACGCCGGTCGCCGGTGAGGAGCACCCACCGGGCGACCCGGTCTCGGAGCCCGGTCTCGTCGCGAATCGAACTGGTCGCCGAGACGTCCTGGTTCATATCCCCGGTGGCACGAACAGCCGCGAATAGCTTGTCCCTCCGTATGCAAGCCGGCCTACCCTGCACAGGCCAGCCGTGGACGTATCACCCGCCCCGTCCACGAGGCCCTATGGGAACTGTCATCGCGGTCGAGAGTGCCGGTGGCGTCGCCCTCGCCGGGGACAGCCGGTGGGTCGGCGACGGAACCGTCGAGAGCGACCAGTCGCCACGAGTGGTCGAGTACGGAACGGTCGGCGCGGGCATCGTTGGGGCACTGAGCGACGTCCAGACGTTCGACCGGCAGTTCGAAGCCGAACTGCGACGACAGCGGCTCGAACACGACGGCCTCGGCATCGACCGTATCGCACAGATCGCTGCCCGAACGGCGACGGCGTCGAACGTCGACGTGGTAATCACAGCCCGCGATGCCGACGGCGTGGCACGACTGCGGCAGATCGGTGCCGACGGCAGCGTGCTCGAGGAGTCGGTCGTCGCGCTCGGAACGGGAGCGGAAGCCGCGTTCTCGCAACTCGATGCTGCGGGAGACGACCTCGATATCGAGACCGCGGCCAACCTGGTCCGGGCGACGATCGAGACGGTAGCGACTCGAGACACGGAGACGGGTGGGACCGTCACTGTCTGGACGCTACTCGATGCGGAGCCGACGGTCGCGAAGGCGGGGGACGACGCCTAATCGGTCAGTAAGGTCGGTCTCTGGCGGCCGTATCCGGTGGCGTGATGACGATCTGTCCGGTGCTGTACACCGTAACGCGGTAACCGTCGACCGTGAACGCGACGTGGCTCGGCGCGCCGGACTGCGGGTCGGTCGTTCGCGCGAAGAGCCGATCGAGTGAATCGGGGTCGACGATGTCGTACAGGACGAACCCGGCGTCGGTGACGTCGACGTCCATCGCGTCCGCGAGGGCGTGGACGACGGTCGTGCTGAGTTTCGCGACCCGCGAGGGGTCGTGGTACGCGCGGTACTCGGCGGGCTCCGTTGTCGCCTGCCGGGGGGTGCCTCGTGCGGTATCCATCTGCATCTCGTTGTGCGGGAGATGGAGTACCCTCGTGAAAACCTTACCTTTCGTTACGGCTACCGTATTTCGCCGCCGAGCGGCGCGACGGGAGGCTGCGCTGGCTCGGCCACCTACTCGTCGTCTTCGTCCTCGTCTTCCCGCGGCTGGACGATGACGAGCGCCTCCCAGGTGTCGAGCTGGTAGTTGTAGACGCTGTCCAGGACGTGGTCGTCCGGCCCGAGCGCGAGCTGTTCCTGTGGTTGGTCGAGCGAGACGCGACACAGCGTCGGGGTGGAGACCTGCAACTCCGAGAGCGGCATGTACTGCTGGCCCCCGGGCGGGACGCCCTCCGGCTGCTGCTGGGGTGGCTCGTTGTACATCGGCTGTTGGACCTGGTGACCAGGCTCGTTGGGTGGGTTCATCAGCGGCTCGTCGTTCGAGACAGGCCTGTAAAAGTATACAGAGGCAATTCGCCCGATACAACGACCATATTCAGGGAACGCGGCGGTTCGGCTGTCGCGACCGACCCCGCGGTCCGACGGTTCGGGTCACGTCCACGGTCGTAAGGGGAGCTTGTCAGCCGGTGAGTGGGAGCTCGTCGGCCGATGAGCCGCATCTCGGCGTCGCGATAGCGGATCCCAAGAACGGTGCGGCTGGAACGGCCTGAAGACGAGCGGCGAGCGGTTTCACACCGTTCTGACGCCGCCTTACCACGGACCCCGACCTAGCGCTGCCTTCAGCCGGTAACTGCGTGATACCCAGGCTCAGGCGCCGGGGACGCCGAACGCGCTGAACTGGACGAACCCGACGAGCGCCAGGGCGTACAGGATGATGATCGAGGTGATCCAGGCGATGAGCGAGATGACGGCGGCGCTCCCCCAGCCGGCCGGATACTGCCAGTTGACGACACCCACGTACGCGATGAGTGCCAGTAGTGGACCCAGAAGCGGTATCCAGCCGAACAGGAACGCGACGACGACCCAGACGATCGCGCCGATGAGCGCGGTCACGGCGGCCTTCCCGAAGCTCTCGGTCTCCGTGATGATCCGGGCCCCGACGTAGATGCCGATGGTCCCGATGATGAAACTGATGATGAACACGAACGCCGATTCGATGACGGTCATATCAACGATGGTGGAGATGAGCCCGAATAACCGCTCGGCTTGCAAGTGCACCGTTCGGCGGCCTGTGTCCCCCGTACTCCCCTGTTAGAGGTACGCTTCGTCCCACTGGTCTGCGAGATGGGTGTTCCCGCAGTCGTCACACACGAGCCGGTCGAGGCCATCCGCGGCAACCGCAGTACTCCCACACCGCGAACAGACGAACCCCCACGGCGAGCGGTCGGCCGTCGACTCGGACACGGGAAAGAAGAGACCTTCCGTCCCCGGCACCGGTTCGGATTCGTCGACCTGGAGCGTCTCACCGTCCACACGGAGCGTCTCGGGAACCCCGACCACCCCGGCCACGCGCGGGGCCGACGTCTCGTCGGCGTACACCACTTCGGTGAACCGCTCCTCGTCGAACGTCAGGCTGACCGTGCCGACCTCCGTGAGTCCGAACCGTTCGAGGAAGCCCCGCCCCTCGCCCGCCGCCTGCAGCACCCGGACGCCGAGCGGGTCGCCGCGGTCGGCGAGTTCCGCCTGGACGTGTTTCACCAGCGCCGTTCCGGCTCCCTGCCCACGTGCGTCCAGGTCGACGTGGAGCCAGCGGACCACCCCGTCCGCGTCGAACTCGACGAACCCGACCGGCGCACCCTCGTGTTCGGCGACGTAGAGACGACCGTCCGCATCCCCGATGCGAGCGTCCACCCGCACGCCCCCTCCGGAGAGGAGGTCCCTGGACAGTCGTTCGGAGAGGGGTATCTGATGTGGCGATGTGGCGAGTGTGGCGAGATGGGCGACCTTGAGGACGGCTTCCCCGAGACGTGTCCGAACTGCGACGCACCGAAAGAGGAGCTCCTGTACTGGATCGAGGATTGACTGCCGTCGGTACGAATGAGCCCCCGTTGAACGGCGCACCCAGGCGGTGATACAGACCGCCCCGAGTACCCTCCTCTCTTGAACAGCTTTCCTCTGCCGGGTCAAGGCTCACGGCCGGCCGTCCCATCAGCCCGATACCGGACGGAGTGCCGTCCGAGACCAACACTATGAAACTCGGTATCGAAATAGAGTTCTGGGTGGTCGACGAAGACGGCCGATTGTGCGACGGACGGCCGGTGGTCGAACGGACGGCCGGGGTCGAACCGGAGTTCATCGCCCCCCTCATCGAGGTACAGACGGCGCCACACGCAGACGAGTCGGCGGTCCGGCGGGAGCTCCAGGAGACGCTCCAGCGTGCGTGCCGTGCCGCCAAGCGGACGGGTCGGCGACTCGTTCCCCTCGGGACACCACTGACCGAAGCGACGGCGCCTGCGACTACGGCCCGCGGCGACCTGTTCGAGCGTATCTACGGTGAGGGCATCACGAGCGCGAAGAACTGCGCCGGGATGCACGTCCACTTCGACGCGGAAGCACCCACCCGCCAACTCAACGTGTTGACCGCCCTCGACCCCGCGACCGCGCTCGTCAGCTCCTCGCCATACTATCTCGGGCGACGAGAGGAGACCTGTTCGCGAGCGGCGGCGTATCGCCGCGACTGTGGCCCGGCCTTCCAGCAGTTCTGCGAGCTGTGGCCGTACGCTGACGGCGTCGACGCTTGGGAGACACGGGTCACCGACGCCTACGAGTCGTTCCGGGAGCTGGCGACCGACCGCGGCGTCGACCCGACCCGCGTCGACGACCTGTTCGAACCCCCGGACACGGTGTTGAACCCCGTTCGACTCCGGTCGGGAAAGGGGAAGAACGGAACCGTCGAGTGGCGGGCCCCCGACACGGCACTTCCGAGTCAACTGGTCGACCTGGCGTTCGACGTCCACCGCATCGTCGAGCAGGCGGGCTCGAAACCGGTCGTCGTCGTCGATGACGTCGACTCGTGTGGCGTTGGCGACGATGCAATCCGGGTTCCCTCGTTCCCGCTGCTACGGGAGTTGAGCGACGAGGCGATACGCGACGGGCTCACGTCGCCGCGCGTGTGTACCTACCTCGAGCGGATGGGGTTCGACACCGCGGCGTACGAGCCGATCTCGCAGCAACTGCGTGGGCCAGAACAGCTCTACGAACCTGGAGCCAGCCAGATCAGGCTCCTGTACGCCGAGTTGCTTCGCGGAGACGCGATGACCCTGACGGCGTCCAGCGACCAACGACGTGGCTGGCCCGCTCGCTCGTGACACAGCTAGTACAGCGACACCACGTCACCCAGACACGGGTCGAACCGCAGAAGTAGGCCCGCACGCAGCGGGCAGGGACGCAGACATCCGTCGGCAGAAGCCGACCGTCTCTCGGCACCGGTGAGATGGGGTACGTGGGGCGGTTCGACTTCGAACAGCCCGCTTATAGCGATTCGTCCGTCTCGTCGCCGGCGGTGCCGCCCCGGTCGCTATACCCTTCCCGCCCGACCGCCTCGTCACCGACGAAGTTGTAGATCATCTGGCGAACCTCCTCGGCGGACTCGTACTCCTCGTCGTCGAGCCCTTGTACGTCGAGGACCTCCCGGAGGGTACGCGTCGTCCCCGAGAACTCCAGTTCGGCGTCGCCGTACGCCTCGAGGAGTTCGTCGGTCGTCGTCGGATACGAGAGGGTCTCGAGCTCATCGGCGAGCGCCCCAATGTCGACGCCTAACTCGCGACTGTCGCCGGATTCCTCCTCCGGTGTAGCTGTCGGCTGGTCGTTCGAGCCCATACTGAGCCCACAACATTAAAAGGAAAAAGCGTTCCGCAGGTCCGAGTCGAAGAGTGTGAGACCGGCAAATACGCGTCCACGCGCTCAGTAGCGTTTCACTCCGTCTGCGGGGAGACCAGCAGCGCCGTCGTCGCGTTCGTCGCAGATAGTCGTCTGTATGAGGGAGTGGACCCCCCGACGGAGTCGCTCGGAGACTGCCTGGTGTGAGACGTCGAGTGGCTCGGCGAGCTCCTCGATCGTCGCCCCTCGGGGGACCGAATAGAGCCCTCGGTCGAACGCGGTGAGCAACGTCTCCCGCTGAGTCTCGGTGAGCGCGAGTTCCGGCCCGGTGAGCCCATCGGTCTCAGCGGTCCGGACCAGATCGAACGCCACGTCGTGTGCTGAACAGCCCGCCGCGAGCTGCGGCAGGACCGACCGGTCCGTGACGAAGCCGGCCACGAGCCAGCCGTCGTGCCGTCGCCTCGCTGCCCGGAGCACCAGCCGTCCATCCGTCCAGGCGTCGTAATCCAGCGCCTCGCTGGCGTCCGGCGTGAGGCGAATCCGATACAGCGTCTCGGTCTCTCGCGCACCAACGACCAGCCAGCGGTCGACCGTCTCGTCGACATCGAGCCCAGCCTCGAACGCCTCGACGTCGCCACCGGCCGCCCACGTTGTCAGATCGAGCCGTCCGTCGACCGTTCGACCCTGCTGTTCGACCGTGACGGTGACGTCGGGTGCCGCCGTGGCGGCTCGCTCGAGGGCGGTCCCCCCGATTCGCAGCGTGACGGCCACCGTCACCTCGATCCCCTCACGACGTACCCCGGAGGGTTGCCGTCCGTCCCAGAGCCGCGGCTCTCTCGACTCCGGTTGCTCCCACCGTCGTGGATACCAGGGGTCATCGCCCTAACGTTGCTCGACCCTGGCAATTAGTATACTCCAGCAACCGGCTGGTTCAGCGCAGTAGAAGCGGTTCGACGACAGCCGAGAACCCACTCACTGCGTCCAGTACCCGAAGCTTTCCGTAGCCGAGTGGAGAGTCGGAAAGCACCGCTAGGCCCGCAGGTGCAAGCCCACCACTTAGCCGTCGGCTTCTCCCCTCCCCGCCTATACCATCGGATCGAGGGCTACGACCAGTTATCTCATCGCCCAACACGTCGAACCGAGCGATCAGCGTGTCGAACCAAGCCGACTGGACCGGCGCGTAGAGACGCGGCGGTTCGCCGGAACCGGAGCGGAGGGAGCCGACGTGACGCCTGGGGAGTCGACCCCGGATGCCGAACAAGTCCAGCGGCGAGCGCGCGAACGACAGCGAGCCCGTGCGAAAGTAACCGGCCCCGATGCGATGGCTCCGTTACCTCATCGGGTGTGACAGAGCATTCGAGTTCTCACGACGGCGGGGTCGCGTGGACGGGCACTGTTGAGTGGCCAGCGAGACGTCTGATGCTCGTCAGATATGTCCCAACTGGTATATGGTAGCCGCTGGTTTAGCGACCGAGGTCGATAATGAATGGGCGTCCTCGACTCGTTCGGCGCGTTAGTCAGTAGCATCATCGCATCGATCGTTCTGCTGGTGTTCGCCATCGTGAGCTACTTCATCACGGTGTTCATCGTCCAGGTGGGCGCGGGGCTGGCCGGATACTCACCCAGTGGAGATTTCGTCGCGCTCTCCGCGGCGATACTCGCTACGGGCGCCATCGTCGCCGGTTCGACCCCGATGTCGTCGCTGAGTGGACTCACCGAATAGAACGATCTACCGGGGTACAACCCAGTGAACCCATCTTCTGGGTCCGGTTCAGACGACGGGACCCTCGCCATATCGTACGGTCAGTCCTCGGGACGAACGTTCCAGTCGGTGTGAGCGTGACCAATCGCTCGCTGACCGACTCGCGCTAGCAATGCAGCGTGGCCGTAGCGAATCGTCCCGAGTCGTCGAGTGCGCCAGCGTCGATTAGCCCTCCTTCGCTCCGCGAACGGTCCCCGCACGCTCGACATCGGTGTCGACCTCGTCAGTCTGGGTCGGCGGCGCAGTCGGCCCGACTGCCGGGTCCGGCGTCGGTTCGGCGTCGTCGGGGTCGGTCGATTCGACCTCGGACCCGGTCGAACCGCCGTCGTCGACGTCGGTCGAATCCGCATCGACGCCGTCACCGTAGAGTAGCTCAGGGAGCACGATGTCGACCAGGTGGACGAGGAGCACGAACAGGATGGGCAGCAGGAAGAACCCGTACCAGCCGAACAGAATCGGTCCGAGGACGTACGCGAGGAACAGGAGGAGCCGGTCGAACTGGCGGCCCGAGATGTACGGCTGGAGGACGGACTGGGGAAGGACGTCGAGGACGACCAGGTAGACGACGAAGACGCCGCCGACGAACGGGAGGTGGTTACCGTCCGTCCCCAGCGCCTGAACCGCGAGGAGCGCGACGACCGGGACGTAGACGAGTTTCCCGACGACGAGTGGGACGAGACTCGAGAGCCCCGTCAGGAAGCCGAGTACGAGCACCATCGGGATGGCGAGCCCCTCGGGGGCGACCAGGTTCGTCGCCGCGTACGTCACGGTCGCGAGCAGCGCCATGAACAGGACGAACAGGAAGTTCCCGAAGAAGATCGACTGCAGGTCGCTGTCGACGGCGACGGCGTAGCGGTACGCGGTCGTGTCTCGCCCGCCGAGCAACTCCTCGATGGTCGTCGAGAGCGTATCGGCCCGCGAGAGGAACCCGTACGCGAGCGCCAGTGCGAGCCCGAGCAACACGAGCGTCCCGAGCGCGGCCTGTGCGAACGCGACGACGAGTTCGAGGTTCGACCACAGCGACCCCGAGAGGTCGCCCAGCGTCTCGGCGGGCGTCTGCAACGCCGAGATGATCTGGGCACGCTGTGGCCCAGACAGGATCCCTGACCGCCAGATCTGTCCTGCCAGAACCGGGTCGTCGATACCGTCAAGGAGCGGCTGTATCCGCCGGACGAGCTGGGCGCCCGTGTACAGCACGACGAGCAACGTCGGGAACAGCACGACGAGGACCGTCAGCATCGCCGCCCGTCGGTCGGAGTCCACGACCCGGCTGATCCGCTCACAGATCGGTCGGGTCGCGTAGTAGCCGAACAGTCCGAGGACGAGGACGCCGACGAACGAGTACGCGATGAACAGGGCCACGGCGGAGAGGGCAGCGACGTAGAGCCACCAGCCGGCCCGTGAGCGACTCATCACCGCCACGAGTACGCGCCGCGGACCGATGGGTGCCCGTGTTCGTTCGAAACCATCTCTGTCCGACCCTGGCTACGCCGCCGTAGCAAGGTGCTGCTTGCACCAGAAAGCCGCCACGGTCGACGTCGACCGAACTGCTGGTCGCGGCCGGGCTCAGCGTGGTCACTCGGTCGGCCCGCTCAGCTGGGGCGTCCACTGCGAGCGACCCAGATTCCCCTGGCTCGTTGTGCTCCATGCCACTGGTTGAGCGGTCGTCCACCGAGCGTCGTTCCGAACGATGTCTCTCGGTAAGTGGTGACCGCAGGAACAACCTCTTTGCTGCGCCCGTCGTCTACGTGTGTGTTCGAGTAATGTACGAGAACCCGAGATCGTATCGCTCTCCATCGACCTACCACGTTCGACACGACCCCGACGGCCCAGCGAAACTCAGCACGACCGTCGTCCACGCCCTCGCGGACGCGATGGGTGTCGACGTCACCCACATGGGGTTCTCGCTGTACGACGCTGTTGACCCGGACGCACTCGACCTCATCTTCGCTCCCCACCCGGATGGGACGACTCGACCGCCGGGACACGTCGCGTTCAGCATTCAGGGCTACCAGACGACCGTATACAGCACGGGCGACATCGTCATCACCGGAAGGTGACGACGCGCCGTGAGCCGTGTCTCGCGGGGATATCTCACGGGCGTGGCTCGATGCTGCGACCGGGAAGCGGACAGCGCCAGTGGGTCACTCGTGAACCCAGCTCTCCACGGTGAGCTGCGGGTCGGTCGTTCCGGCCGGACAGACGACGGTTCCGACCCGGCGGCCCCCGGCCGGCACGTTCTCGAAGGTGAGCGTCACCGGTGGACTCGCACACGCGGCCGAGACCGTCGCCCGGACCAGCCCGACACTGCCCGGATTTCGAAGCTCGAGCGTGTAGACGACCGTTCCACCGGGCTCGACTGAGGTCTCGGTGACGCCGACGACCGGCGCGGCCATCCCCGCACCGGTGACGGCCTGCCACGTCGCGAAGAGGAACAACGAGACGGTGAACACGACGCTCACCACCATCACGACCAGTTCGACGGTCGAGATCGACGGCAACTCGTCGCTCGTCTCGTTGCTCGTGTCGTCACCGGTCTCGTCCTGCTGTGTCTCGTCGGCCGTCACAGGACCACCTCACCTGCGCTCGCGCCGATGGACCCGACGAACGCGAGGACAATCGTCTGCTGCACCTGCTCATCGAATGTCGTCTCGGCGAAGTGACCGAACGCGGCGAGGAACGCGACGGCGACGACGACGCCGACGGCGTAGACGATGAACGCGCTGCCGATCTGGGCGAATACGGACCGGTTCTCGATTCGACTGCCGTGCCCGCGGAACTCGAGTTCGTGTAAGACGAGATGGGTGACGGTCACGGAGAGTACCACGACGAGCGCCAGTCGGCCCCAGCCGGCACTGGTCGCGATCACCTCGACCTCGGCCGTGGGGGCGACGGGAAACGACACGAACACAGCCCCGAGGAAGAACGTCGGCAGGTTCCGTGGAAACCCCGCCTCGGAGATGTCGTCGTCGGACTCCGAGAGCAGTCGGTTCGATACGGCCGCGCCGAGTCCGAGCGGGACGACCTGGATGAGCCCCAGTCGGGCGACGGTCTCGAGGGGGTCGCCGAACTCGACGATGCCGAAGAGGAGCAGGACGACGTACGCGGCGAGGAAGCTCTGGAAGACCAGTTCCGCGAAGCTCACCGCGAGGTGAACTGGATCGGTGCGGGTCTCGTGTTCGTCCTCCACCCGGAACCCGACGTGGCGCGTGATGAGGAGGACGCCGACCAGTCCGAGTGAGGTGTAGGCGACGAGGTAGTACATCGGGAGTCGAACCCCGAGCTCCCACGTCTCCATCGTGTAGAGGAACGACAGCCCGACGACCAGCAACGCACCGACGATGCCACGACCCTGGTTTCGCAGCACGGTCGGTATCGAGTTCGCCATCGGTTCCCGTACCTCGTCGGCTGCTGATAAAGGTAAACGGGCGTTATCGAGCGCAACGGGTCGTTCGAGCCCAGCGCAGACAGCGACCAGCGGTCAATTCAGGGGTAGCCAACTACACACTCGAAGAGTGGCCGACACCACGAGCTTGTCCACGCGTCCGCCTACACATCCGACGTGGGGGACTGCGCGAGCAGCGACTCGAACACCTTCCGCTCAGCCGTCCGGAGGTGTTGGTGGAACGTCGGCGGTGAGATGTCGAACGAGTCGGCGATGGCCTCGCCGGAGGCCGCCCGCGGCCACTCGAAGTACCCGGCGTGGTACGCCCCGTAGAGGATGGCCCGCTGGCGGTCGGTGACCTCAGCCGTCAGCGCACGCTCGACGGCGTCCGTCCGGTCTCTCCGCGTCAGTTGGCGGCGACGCTGCAGGTCCGCGGTCGGGAACTGCGCAGTGATGGCGGCAGTCAGTTGCCGGGTGTCCGCTCCCGGCGCGACGTGGACCCGTAGGTGGAAGTCGCCCTCCTCGACGGTCGCCGTCTGAATCAACCCGCCGACCTCGGCGATGGTCGCGAGGAGCGGCGTCTCGGAGAGTCGAAGCCAGTAGCGGGCGCCCTCGTCCGTCTCGGTGAACCGGAGGTCCTGCCAATACGGCACGACCTCGGCGAGCTCATGCATCGACTCGGTCGCCTCGGCCGTCGCAGACCCGTACACGAGATACTCGTCGTCACCGGCGGGAACCGTGTGGTCGACGGTGAAGCGGCCGGCGAGGTCGGCGAGGTCGTACGGTGCGAAGACGTCCCGGGCGAGGTACTCCAGTTCGACGACCTCGTCGCCGATGAGCGCCTGTTTCCGCTCCGTAGCGACGATGGCGTGACCGACGACCTCACCGAGTCGGTCGAGGACCGCTCGTTCTTGGGTGGAGAATGCGTTCGCCCGCTCGGAGCGGACGGTCAAAGTTCCGTAGGTCATTCCCTGGTGGGTGATGGGGAACTCGAACGCCGCCGCATCGGCGTCGATTGGGTCCGCAGCGTCCTCGGGGAACGCGACGTCGCCGGCGCGGGCGCGGACCACGTTCGTCGGCGAGTCACCGACCGTCGACCCGATCCACGCCGCTGTGTACGAACTCGTGGCGACGAGATGCTCACAGACGGTCGCCTCGATCTGCTGGCGGGTCGACTGGTCGATGACCGCCTGTGTGATCTCGTGGACGGCCTCGTTCAGGTCGTTCATCGCAATGAGTTGGTCGCTCTGCGCGAGGAGTTCTCGCCTCGCGGCGAACCGGTCGATGGCGCTCGCGAGCACGTTCGCGATGGACTGGACGAAGTCGACGTCGAACTCGGTGAACGTCCGCGGCTGGGTGTCGTGGGTGCCGAGGATGCCCCACGGGTCCTCGGAAGGCCCGATAACGACGCTTACACCGCCTCGGACGCCGTGGCTGGTGAGGAGGTCGGGGCCGCTGAACCGCGACTCAGTCTCGAGGTCCTCGACGACGACCGGGTCCTCGACGGCGAGCGTGTACGCCGCTTGTGAGTCAGATTCGACCGCCGAGACGGTGGCCGAGCCGACGAGTCCGTCGTGCCAGCCGACGCCCTGGCGAAGCTCGAGTACGTCGGCGTCGGCGTCCAGTTCCAGCACCTTGCAGTAGTCGTAGTCCAACACCGACGCGACCAGTTCCGTCGCCTCCGCCAACAGCTCGTCGAGGTCTCCGACCTCCATCGCCCGCATCCCGAACTCGCTCACCGTGTCGAGTTGCTGGACCTGGCGTTCGAGCTGGATCTCGTAGCGCTTCTGGTCCGAGACGTCCTGTGAGATGCCCATCGCCCCGAACACCGTTCCGTCGTCGTCACGGACGGGAACGAACCGGAGCTGGATGGTCCGCCCGCCCACCTCGGTCTCGAACGCGTCGGCCTCACCGGCGAGTGCCCGCTCGTACCCCGGCGCGACCACGTCGACCAGCGGCGCCGTGACCACGTCGCGAATCCGACGTCCAAGGAGGTCCTCGGCGTCGACCTCGTCGACCGGCGTGCCGCCAGCGACGACGTATCGCATCTCGGTGTCCACGAGGGCGATCGCGCCGTTGGGGAAGTGGTCGACCAGCGTGTGGAGTTGCCGGTTGGTCTCCTCCAGTTCGCGCTCCCGGGCTGCACGTTCGGAGACGTCACGGACGACCCCGACCTTCCGGGAGTGGTCGTCGACGGCCGATTCGAGCGTCGTGAACCGGCTCTCACCGCGGATTGTGGTGCCGTCGGCTCGGTTGACGTTCGCCTCGATCGTCGCGTTCGACCGGTCGCCCTCGTCGATCTCGTCGGTGAGCGCGGCCGCCTGCTCGGAGATGGCCTCGTCGACGACGAGCGTGCAGTGCGCACCCAGAAGCTCCTCGCGGTCGTACCCCGTGAGCTCGACGTATGCGTCGTTGACCAGGGTGAAACAGCCCTCGTCGTCGAGGACGTACACCCCGTCTTGCATCGTCGCGACGATGGTCTCGTACAGATCCAGCTCCCGGTCACGCGCCCTCCGCTCGCTGACATCCCGGACGTAGACCGAGAGCCCACTCCCGGAGGGGTAGACGGTCGTCTGTAACCACGACTCGGCGGGGGCGTAGTACGCCTCGTGTACCACCGGCTCTCCGGTGTCGAGTGCCTCCCGGAGTGCCGCGTGGAGGCCGTCGACCTGCGAGTCCGGGTACACCCCCCGGACGTTCGTACAGAGCAGCGTCTCGGCGGAGGCGTCGAACAGCGCGGCGGCGCGTTCGTTGGCGTAGGTGAACTGGAACTCCTCGTCGAGCGCGTAGAAGCCGTCGTCGATACGGTCGAAGATGTCCTCGAGTTCCGACTCGAGGTCGTCGCGCTGTCGTCTCAGTTGGCTGGCCTGGTCCTTGAGGACGGTGACATCCGCCGCCGTCGTGATGACCCAGCGGAGCTCACCTGCATCGTCGGTCACGGGCGTCGCGTTCACCGAGAGCCACGAGACGTCGCCAGCGGCGTCTCTGACGCCGATCGTCCGGTCCATCACCGCCTCGCCGGTCTCGAGGACGCGATGGTGCGGGCAGTCGGCCACGGCGAGCGGGTCGCCTGCGGTATCGAGGAACTCCGTCTCTCCACCGGCGCCGACGCCGAAGAGTTCCGTTCCGTACTCGTTCGCGCGTTCCAGATCGCCGTCGGCTCTGAACACGCCGATCGCGACTGGGCTCGTCTCGAAGAGCTGGTCGATGATGTCGCGTTCGCGCTGGAGTCGGCGTTGGGCCTCCCGACACTCGGTCAGGTCGTGTGTCACCTTCAGGAACTCCTGGAGCGTCCCCTCGTCGTCGCGGACCGCCGTGATGGTGACCTGGGCCCAGAACCGCGACCCGTCCGCCCGGACGCGCCACCCCTCGTCGCGGACCGCCCCCGACGTCGCGGCGGTCTCGAGGTTCGCCTCCGGGACGCCCGCGGCCCGGTCGGCAGCGGTGTAGAACTCCGAGAAGTGCTGGCCGAGTACCTCGTCGGCACCGTAGCCCTTGATGAGTTCGGCGCCGGTGTTCCAGGTCTGGACGTGTCCGTCGACGTCGAGCGTGAAGATGGCGTACTCCTCGACGGCTTCCACCAGTGATTCGAACTCCTTGGCGGTAGTACTCGGGGTGCGGTCGGCGTTCCCGACCGTGGTCGAGGGGGGCCGCCACCAGACTCGAGCGCTCGCGCCGACCTTCTTGGTCGCCAGTTGGCCACGGTCGGTCAGTCTCGACAACCGGTCGTACGTGCTCCGGCGTCCGAGGTCGAGCCGGTCTGCCACTTCGTTCGTCGTCCAGGGTGTCCCACTGTCGTCGAACAGCGCCAGTGTCTCCCGTAACGCCTCGGTCAGTGATTCGGTGGCCATTGCACTCTCCTGCAGGTGTAGCGCTATGAACTCTCCGCCGGCGGAGTCGATATCCCTTCCCGAAGCGGATACAAACTCGTTACAATCCGGTACGTGTGCCGAGAGAAACCGCGTCGTTTCCGATACGTCCGAACGGGCACGACCGCCGACCAGGCGCCCTAATATCTTAGCCAGTCCGCTTACCGTGATGTCGGACGTTCCTCCGTGTACGGCAGGGTTGCCCTCCGTGATGGAAGTGAAAACCAACATGTCCGACTCGCTGCGCACCACCGGCACAGGGGAAACGTTCGTCGAACTGGACGCCTCCGTTCGACACCAGTTACTCTCGGACGCACGCCGCAGAGCGACACTCATCGTTCTTCGGAGTTGCGAACCACCCATCGACCTGGAGACGTTGGCGGAAGCCGTCGTCAGATGGGAGGAGGGCTCGAAGGCGGATGTCGACAGAACGGCACTGGTTCTCCACCACCACCACCTCCCGATGCTCGACCAAGCGGGCGTCCTCTGGTACGACTCGGCGTCGAATCGGATTGAGTCCCTCCAGAACCCGTTCCACGAGCTGACCGAGGCCCTCCTTACATCCGGGGAGTAGGACAGCTGTCCGGGTCGGCCGACGACCCGAGAGATTGGTCATCCTGACGCAACGGCGCTCCCCCACTAGTAGGCTCGTGTCCGTCGCTAGCGGCCGTCCTCGAGTCCGGGCACTACGACACGCGGTTGACTGGGATCGAATGCTCATCCGGATTCCACAACGCGAACCGTGTGTATGTGGGTACTGTCAGCGTCAAGCCGTTCAAGAAGCCACCAGCAGCGCGAATCTCACCGAACGAGAGGCCTTAGCTAGTCGCTGGCACCCGAAAACCGTCACGTCCGCGCGAGCTATCCCGTTCGACCTGTCCCTTCGCGTCGAGCTCTGTATTGAACGCTTTGCAGACCAGTATGACTCATTCCCGCACTCACGCTCGATGACCAACAGGCGGCGTCCAAGAGACAGGGCGCGAATTGAGCGGGTGCAACTCAGACTCATACGGGAGTGGTCTTGTTGCATTCCGTTACTCACTTCCTCAAAAAGATACGAGACTGAAAAAACGAGGGGCGTTATATCTGTATAAACGTCATATCACATGATGTCCGTGGGAGATAGCATAGCAGGTTCAGAGTGGGATCAGATGTATATTGACGGTGGGTGGGTCGATGCCACCGGTGGCGAGACGCTCGAGGTGGCAAATCCGTCGACACAAAAAGCGTTTGCCGAGGTGCCCGCAGCGACAACACAGGACGTGGATGCGGCCTACGAGGCGGCTGGGGAAGCACAGCCGGGCTGGGAGGCTACTTCACGCGCCGACCGGAACGAGCTCGTTAAGACAGCACTCGACACGCTCAGGGAACGTTCCGATGACCTCGTCGAGCTACTTGCGCGCGAGGGCGGGAGTGCAAGTGGAAAGGCCAACGGGGAACTCGCCCTCACGCAGAGTGACTTCGAGACCGCACTCGACCTCGCCCCGCCGGAAGAGGAGGTTAGAGACTCGGCGTTCGTCGAGGGCAAGCGCCACCACATCGTCGAGGAGCCGGTCGGCGTTGTCGGTATCATCTCGCCGTGGAACTACCCCGTGCATCTGACCACCCGCGCACTGGCCCCAGCGCTCGCGCTCGGGTGCACAGTCGTCGTCAAACCGGCCTCGGATACGCCGATCTCCGGTGGGCTCTTCTTGGCAGAGATCGCTGACGAGGTCGGATTCCCGGACGGCGTCGTGAACGTGGTCACCGGCCGGGGGGCGGAAATCGGCGACCGTATCGCGGGCCACCCGGTGCCACGTGTGATTTCTTTCACCGGCTCGACCGCTGTCGGCAAACGAGTCGCCAGCCAGGCCGGCAACAGTATCACCCTGCCCGCTCTCGAACTCGGCGGCAACGGCCCGAACGTCGTCACCGAAGACATCGACGTCGACAGGGCCGCTCGGATCGGAGCGGTCGGGTCGTTCACCCACCAGGGACAGGTCTGTATCTCGATTAACCGGCATATCGTCCACGAGGACGTCTACGACGACTACGTCGAGAAGCTCACTACGTACGCGAACTCACTCGACATGGGTGATCCGACCACGGACGACGTCGACCTCGGACCGCTGATCAACGAGTCCCAGCTCGACAGTATCACGGAGTTCGTCAACCAGTCCATTGAGCAGGGTGCGACCCTCGAAACCGGTGGCGAGGCCGACGAATTGTTCTTCGAGCCGACGGTCCTCTCCGGCGTGACGAACGAGATGGCGGCTGCCTGCAACGAACACTTCGGTCCGGTTGCACCGGTGATCCCGGTCGGCTCTGACGAGGAGGCAGTCGAGGTTGCGAACGATACGGAGTACGGACTTGCGGCTTCGGTCCAGTGTGAGGACGATGCCCGGGCGCGCTCGCTGGCCGACCGAATCGAATCCGGGATGGTCCACATCAACGATCACCCAATTCAGGACGAACCCAATGCACCGTTCGGCGGACTCAAGCAGTCGGGTCTCGGTCGGTACAACGGCGAATGGGTACGGGACGAACTTCTCGAGGAGAAGTGGATCTCGGTCCAGCACGACGAACGTGAATACGGTCTGCTTGACTGAAACTCGGAGCTCGACTAGTAAATTCAGCGACGCCGGTCGCTGCTGACCCTGTCAGCGGGCAGGACCTTGTTTCGAGATGCTGAGACGAACCAACAGTCGTGCTGCATACGACGCGCGTATTTCAGGACCCAAGGCACTCCTCAGTGAGCCGGTGGGTGGCCAGTGTACGGGCTTGAATGGCGAGAGACGGTTACAGCTCCGGTTCAATGTACACCAGCTTTACTCGACTGTCGATGCCGATGAGTGCCTGTTCAATCTGCTTGATATCTTCATCAATGTCGCCGGTTACGAGCTTCGAGTCGAAGCTCACGTCCGCGGTGACGAGTACCGTTCCAGTCCCGATGAACATCGTCCGGAAGTCATCGAGATGGACGACGTCGTCGTGAGACTCGACGGCCGTGCGCAACTTGCGTTCGACGTCTGCGGAGAGGCTCTCGCCAATGATGAGCCGCTTGTTTTCGATCGCCAGTGCCACCGCAAACACCATCAGGAGAAACCCGATCACGACTGCGGCGGCGGCGTCGTAGGCGGGGTTACCGGTGATGCGTGTCGCAGCGATTCCGACGAGCGCGGCGAGGAGTCCCAGCAATGCAACCGCATCCTCCGTGAAGGCAGTCAGCGTCGTGATGTCGCTCGTCTGGCTAAACGCCTGGCGATAGCCCGACCAGTCGTAGACCTCCATCTGGCGTTGCAGTTCGGCGTTGGCCTTCGAGAATGCGTACGTCTCGAAGGCGGCCGCTCCGAGCAGGATGGCGACCACGACGTAGAATGGGTCGACCGGTGCCTGCAAGTCAATCGTGATCCCAAGAAACTGTGCGGGGCCCGCTTCGATTTCGTGCCCGCCGGCTCGAAGTTCGGAGATACCGTGTGTGAGGCTTTTCCACCCCGCGGCTCCGAAGAGTAGCACCGAAACGAGAAACGCGTAGAAGAACTGGGACTTCCCGTGCCCAAAGGGGTGGGACCTTGTCGCATGCTCTTTACTGGCTCTGATCCCGACCAAAAGCAGCACCTGATTGCCCGTATCGGAGATGGAGTGGTAGGTTTCGGCAAGCATCGCTGGACTCCCAGTCAGCAAGAACCCGCCAAATTTCAGTATCGTAATACCGGCGTTCGCGATTAATGCGGCGATAACGACGCCGGTACTTCCAGCAGCCATCTTGGAAAAGATAGGGTACGCCAACGGTTCAAGTCGTCACTTTTTACCGTGGATTGGGTTGTTATTATCCGAGAGACAAATCGGCAAATTGGCGGTGATGTTGGGTGACCGGAAATCGGATGTGAGTCGTTTCCCCCCACCGCAGGACACGTTCGACCCGTTCCAGACGGGGAGGCCCCGTTTTCTCTCAATGAAGACAACAGACTGCAGTACCGTGCTGACTACACCCTCCGAATGCAGCACGGCCGCTTAGACCTATCACCGGATGAGGGGTTCAACAGGACCGAAATATCCCCTTCATCTCGGTGGTGGAGCGAGCTATAGAGGGCTGCAGTACCTACTAGTAGTGATGTCCGAATCAGAAACGACCCGCTGGGAGTACGAGACGCTTCGCCCACCGCGTGATGAGACCCAAAAAGAAGCAGAAGATCCGAAAGCGGACTTGAATCAACTCGGTGCAGAGGGCTGGGAGTTTGTGGAGACGATCGACTACGAGGGAGGCGGCACCAAGTACCTCGTTTTCAAGCGACCTGCCCGATCGAGTGAGCCAGTATGACTGACGAAACCGGTATCAGTACGGCCAACACGATGCGTGAGCGCGCGGGAGAGAGTCGGATAAAACTCTGGGTGCTGCTTCGCGCGAACCGCCTTCTCGTCTCCAGTGTCCTGACCAGTGCCGTGTTCGTCGTATTCGTTATCGCCGTTACTGTCCTCAATCCACCGTTTTCACAGCAAATCGAGTCCGGTGACATGATCGACACGATGTTCTCGACGATGATCACGGTCATCGTGACCGGGACGACACTCGTCGTCACGATCGGTCAGCTCGTCCTCACTCAGGAGAACGGCCCGCTCGGCGATCAACGCGAGCGGATGGCCAGTTCGATGGATTTCCGGGACTTTACTGAAGAGTTGATCGGGGCTCCGAGTCCTGTCGACCCATCCGAATTCCTCCGGCAGATTATCGGAGCCACGGCACAACGGACTACGGCTCTTCGAGAGTCAATTGGCAAGAATGCTGACGAGAACCTCCGAGATGAGGTCGATGAATTCGCTGAAAGCGTCACCGGGAACGCTGACACGGTACGTGACCAACTCGAGGGTGCGCAGTTTGGCTCGTTCGATGTGTTATTCGCCGCACTGAATTTCAATTATAGCTGGAAGATCTTCCAAGTTGAACGTCTCGCGAACGAATACGAAGAGAGCCTCACCGAGGAAGAACACGGCTTGCTTGACGAGCTCAAAACAGCACTGTCTCTGTTTGGCCCGGCGCGCGAACACATCAAGACGCTGTACTTCCAGTGGGCACTCATCGACCTTTCCCAGATGATTCTCTATGCTGCAGTCCCGGCATTGGCCGTTGCGGGTATCATGGTCGCAATCGTCGATGCGGGGACGTTCCCGGGAAGCACACTCGGTTTCGATCATATCATCCTCGTCGTGGGCGGTGCGTTTGCGGTGACGCTCGTTCCCTTCATGCTGTTCGTCTCGTACGTCCTTCGCATCCTCACCATCGCGAAACGGACACTCGCCATCGAACCGCTGCTCCTCCGCGGATCCCAACGCTGAGGCGTTACAGCTCCAATTGGCGGGGGATGGGCCGATCTCGGCGGCGAGGAGTACGCCGTGGCAAAATTCTCGACCGATGGAGACCTGGAACAGCCGAACGAACCGTCCATTCACGTTCCGTCGGTCATCGCGGTCGACGGAACAGACCGTCCCGTGGACCACGACGAACTGCCCCGCCTTCGCTCGTGCGGTGGTGGGGCGAAATGCAAGGGGCCAACAGCGACCTGTGACAAGGCGACGACCCAGGCGACCACATTGCGCGCAGGCCGCCCCTTACAGCGACTCCGGTTCCTCGTTGCTGTCGGCCGATTCATCTGGAGTCTGCCCACCCCGGTCGCTGTACCCCTTTCGACCGATGGCAGCCTCGCCGACCATATTGAAAACCGACTGCTGGACTTCCTCTGCCGACTCATAGCGTTGCTCGCCGGTGCTTTCGCTCTGTTCGCCAAGAACCTCGCGAAGTGTCGTCGACCCATCGACCAGATCCAGTTTGGCGTCGCCGTACGCCGCTAGCAGTTCCTCGAGCGTCGTCGGATACTCGTGTGATTCGAGCTTCTCCATCAACGGTCCGAACTCGACGCCCTGTTCACGCGAGTCGCTGTCCCCGTCGCTGCTGGCTTCGTCAGTCGGTGCCATACGCGGTTATACGCGGACTGGTACCAAGGAATTTGTGCAGGCACAGGTTGTCCCGTTCATCGCGGACCACTACCGGACACTAGTCGAGGACGTCCGCCGAACCGTCCTGCGGTCGGTAACCACATACCACTTTGCTAAAGACGGATGGACATCGGCGGTTCCCCACTTCATCTGTCTAGTTCTACCGGTCGAAGCAGACGCCATCTTGTGATTCACCAGAGCCGTCAATTCCGCGAACTCGTCTTGGAGTGTACCGTCAGAAACGTCGAACTCGCACTTACCGGCTCAAACGCATGAACCGGGGCGACAAAACATTGCCCGTTTTCTGGGATGAAATTGCGGATTTCCAGGCATAAGGCTACCGTACTTCCGCGTTTCTCGAAGCTAGGTATGAATAACAAAGCCACCGAGAAAAGCAGAGTTTTGCATGAAAGACCCGACAGATATCGGTTATTCGTGGCCGGAGAAAGGGGGTGTAGCGGACGAGGGAGGCGAGTCGAGCGACGAAGATTCGGGGGCCTCGCGGAGACACGTCCTCCGAGGGGTCGGTCTCGCCGGCGTCGGACTCGGCCTCGGTGGATTCGCTACCCATCGGCAGGAGACGTTCCGTCTCGGGGGTGAGGTACAGGCATGGCGTGGACGGGCGCCCTCGTCCATCGCCGGTCAGGCGAACCCGACACTGTCGCTGCAGGCCGGCACGCAGTACGCCGTGACCTGGGAGAACCTCGACGGGCTCCCCCACAACTTCGTCATTCAGAACGAGGCGGGCGAACAGATGGTGCGCTCCGAGATCATCACCCAGCAGGGGGCGATGCAGACCGTGACATTCACGGCGAGTCCGGAGATGGCGACCTACTTGTGTGAGGTGCACCCGAACACGATGGTCGGGGACGTGAACGTGAGCGGGAGCGGGGGGAATCAGACGACCACGCAGGCGACGACGACGACCACGCAGCAACAGGACAGCGCCGGGTACTTCGAACAGGGGCCGGAGGTCGGCGTCCAGGTCGTCGCACAGGGGATGACCGCGCCAACGGACCACGCGATAGCTGGGGACGGGAGCGGCCGACAGTTCGTCACCGACCAGACGGGCGAGGTGTGGGTCGTCACCGAGAACGGCCGGGAGCAGATGCCGTTCATCGACATCTCCGACCGCATGGTCACCCTCGGCGAGTTCAACGGGTCGTACGCCAACCCAACCCAGGCGTACGACGAACGCGGACTGCTCGGTATCGAGTTCCACCCCTCGTTCGCGGAGAACCGGAAGTTCTACCTCCACTACAGCGCGCCGCCGAACAATCAGACGCCGGACGGGTGGGACCACGTCGAGGTCGTCTCCGAGTTCACCGCGTCCTCGGACCTCACGACGGGCAACCCGGAGTCGGAGCGTATCCTCCTCCAGTTCCAGAAACCCCAGTATAACCACGACGGCGGCCCCATCGCGTTCGGCCCCGACGGCTACCTCTACGTCCCCATGGGTGACGGCGGCGGCGCCAACGACGACATGTACGGCCACGTCCCGGACTGGTACGACCGGAATGCTGGCGGGAACGGCCAGGACGTGACGGAGAACCTCCTCGGCGACGTCGTCCGCATCGACGTCGACGCCACCGAGGGGGACCGTCCGTACGGCATCCCGGACGACAACCCCTTCGTCGGCACCGACGGACTGGACGAGATATACGCGTACGGCTTCCGCAACCCGTACGGGATCTCCTTCGACAGCGAGGGCAATCTGTTCGTCGCGGACGCCGGACAGAACCTCTTCGAGGAGGTCGACGTCGTCGAGCGCGGCGGGAACTACGGCTGGAACGTCAAGGAGGGCACACACTGCTTCAGTACCGAGGACCCGAGCGACCCGATGGCGATCACGGACTGTCCGTCGAACGAACCGAACAGCGGCCCGTACGACGGGAGTCCGCTCATCGACCCCGTGATAGAGTTCCCGCACACGTACCAGGGCGAGAGCGTCGGAATCACCGTCATCGGTGGCCACCGGTACGAGGCCACGACCATCCCCGAACTCGAGGGAAAATACGTGTTCGGAATCTGGACGTCAGACCCCGCGCGGAACGAACCGAACGGCCGCGTGCTGGCTGCGACCCCGCCCGAGAACTTCGGCGGAGCGGGCGGCACCACGACCGGGAACGCCGACCTCTGGCCCGTGCAGGAACTGGCCATCCAGGGCGGGTTCGACTACTTCGTCCGGATGTTCGGACAGGGCTCGAACGGTGACGTGTACGTCCTCGCGAACAAACGCGGCGCCCCCGAGGGGGATACCGGCGTCCTCCTCCAACTCGTCCCGCCCGGTGACGGCGGGACCACGACGACCACCGGGAACGCGACGACGACGGGGACCGACGGCGGAACTACGACCTCCGAGACTACGACCGGTGGCGGCGATGCCGAGACAACATCGACGAGCGGCCCCGGACCGGGCTTCCTGCTGTCGGCGGTGGCCGTCCTCGGCGGCATCGGACTCGCAGCGAAACGGCGCCTTCAGGACGACGACTGACACCGGCCGCCCCACCGACGTGGCCGCAACGCTCACGACGACTCGGTCGCACCGTCCAACCCACCGTACCACTGCGTCGTGGACACTGCGATCCATCACCGCCGTCCCCAACACGAGGAGTTTCTCTCCGACGACGTCTCGACGAACATCGAAACCGTCGAGAACCTCCTCGAGTCGCTGGCGACTCCCTACTCAGGTCTCGATCCAGGTCTCGACGCTCGCCTCGGGCGTCGTCGCCGCCGGACAGATGACGGTCCCCGTGCGATGACCCTGCGCCGGGACGTGCGTGAACGACAGCGTGCGGGAGACCGATCCGCACTGGACGCCAACCTGGGCCGACAGCAGGCCGGTCGCCTTGCGGTTGTCAAACTGGACGGTCACCTGCTGTCCTGCGATGTCGGCGGTCGGGTCGACCGCGATGATGGTCGCGGTCGGTTCTGCCCCTTCCGATGCCGTCGCAGCCTGCAGTCCGACGTACCCGAGCGTTCCGACGATCAGGAGGATGCTCATGGCGACGATTACCCGTTCGAGCAGGACGCCCCAGTCTAACTCCTCGTTCTCCGCCACCGTGGCGTCGCTGTCGGCCGTCATGCGAGCACCACCTGTGCCGCGCTCGCCCCAATCGCCGTTGGGAACGCGAGGACGATTGTTTGACGCACGACGGTGTCGAACTGCAGGCTTCCCGACCCGCCCAGTACGACGAGCAGTCCCGCCCCGACGAGCAAGGCGACTGCGTAGACCACGCAGGTCTGTTCGACCTGTTGCCACGGCGAGAGTCCATGTAGCCGTCCCGCTTGCCCCCGAAATTCCAGTTCGTAGAGGACGAGATACACTACTACCAGCGTGATGAGGAGGATGACACCAATCCGGACCCAACGCGACCCGGCGGCGATCAAGTCGACTTCGTCGGTCGGTGCGATGGGCGCCGCGAAGAAGACAGCTCCCAGCGTGAAGATGCCGAGGTTGTGCGGGAAGTTCCGCGCCGAGAGCTCGTCTTGCCCACCGCTGAGCACCCCGTTGGCGAGTCCGGCTCCGAACGCGAGCGGGACGACCTGCAACAGTCCGGCCCGAACGACAACGGACGTCGGTGTCCCGGGGCCGACGATGCCGAGCAGAAGCAGCACGCCGTACCCCGCGACGTAGCTTTGGAACACGACTTCTGCGAACTCGACCCACATCGACGACCGACTGGATGCGTCTTGTTCCTCGTCCCGAAAGCCGACGCTCCGGATGATCGGTATCACGAGCCCCAGTCCGACGACGAGAAACGCGACCAGATGCCCCGTCGGCGCCTCGCCGGCGAGGTCCCGTCCGCGTCCTGGACGAGCGTGCTCGCCGTCAAGCAGGGACCGAACGTCAACTAATCGATTTCCATACATCCTTTGGCCCTGGAGAATGTGTCGTTCACCCGTATGGAGTCGTGGAGCGGGTGGCAAACACAACCGCGGTATTCGACAGCCCGTACCTCACGGAAGTGCGGACAATCGCGCACATCGGGTAGAATAGCGTGGCTTCGTACCACAGTGTGAACGACGCACTCGGTGAGGAGTCCCCAGCGGAGCTATCTGTGAGTCCGTTATCGCGATAGACGGCGATGGGCGAACACCCCCCTCTGATCAGGACACGACGGGAAGCAACCTGTCACCAGAGTCATCACCGTGAGAGCCGATAGCAACTCATGGGTACTGAAATGCACCAGCAATGGGAATACAAGACACTCGAACCGCCGAAGGGATTGACCAAGCGAGAGACGGTCGATCCAACAGACGAACTAAACCGCCTCGGTACAGAGGGCTGGGAACTCGCAGAGACGATCAGCTACGACGGTGGCGGCACGAAACTACTGCTGTTCAAACGCCCGATCTCTCATGAATGACTTCTCGACGAGTAGCACGCTACGTGAACGGACGGACGTCAACAAATACTGGTTCTGGTTGCTGCTCGGGGCTAACCGGTGGGTCGTCGCTGGCGCGCTCGCGTTCCTAATCTTCCTCGTGTTCATGATCTGGGGCGTGCTGAAGCCGGTGTCGTTGCTCTCGACCATGCAGTCGAGCGACATGGTCGAGACGGTATTCGCCAGTCTCGTCGGCGCGATCATCACAGGAACGACGCTCGTCGTCACGATCAATCAGCTCGTCCTCTCCCAGGAAATCGGCTCGCTCGGGAGCCAGCGTAGTCGGATGGATATGACGATGGATTTTCGCCAGAACACCGACAGCCTCCTCGGGATGCCGACGCCAGCCGACCCTGCGGCCTACCTCCATGCGCTTATCGAAACGAGCGAACAGCGAGCGAAGACACTGCGAGACACACTCTCCGAGACTGAAAACCGAGCGCTCTACAAGAATGTAAACGAGTACGTCACCGACCTGTTGGAGAACGCTGACCACGCACGTACCCACCTCGAAGACACAGATTTCGGCACCTTCGACGTCGTATCGCCCGCGCTCGATTATAATTACGATCGGAAAATGCACGACGTTCGCCGGCTCGGGATGGAGTACGAAGACTCCCTCACCGACGAAGAACGAAGCGCGTTCAGAAATTTGCTCGAGGTGCTCACGATGTACGGGGTAGTCCGCGAGTACATCAAGGATCTCTACATCCAGTGGGCGCTGGTGAAACTCTCACGAGCCATCCTGTACGCCGCAGTGATCGCACTCTCCGTCGCTGGGGGGATGGTCGTCTTCGTCGACCCGACGACGTTCACCGGTACGTTCCTCGGCATCGAGAGCGTTCTCTGGGTCGTTAGCGCCGCGTTTGCCATCTCAGTGCTGCCATTTCTCCTGTTCACATCCTACATCCTGCGGCTCGCGACGCTCGCCAAACAGACGCTCTCGATGGGACCGCTCATGCTTAGCTAACCGACTACCGGATTCAAACGCCTACTACGCAGGTCGCCCCGCCCCCATGCCCGGTAGGGGTGGCGCACTCGGACGGTCTGGACTCGCTGTGACGCGTCGCAGCCCGCAACCCCAGCTCGGCGATGATCCCGCCGCTCTCGACGGTCCACCGGAGCGCGTCGAGAGGCCGGCCAAGCCGGTGGGCGGTTCACGCTCAATCCTCTTGGACGGGGGAGATCGCTTCTCGTGGAGCACTACAGTTCGGGCACGCTTCTGGCAACTCCCTCTCCAGTTCGCCCATCTCTCCGCATTCGGCACACCGCCACATCAGGTACCCTTCTCCGAACTCCTGCCCCGGTAGTTCCTCGACCTCGCTCTCGTGGGGGTCCATCGCCTCCACTTCGAACCCATCGTCGATGAGTCCGCTCACGCGTCCCACTGGTCGCCCGTTGCTATCGTACACTACTTCTCCCGGTTTGATCGACGCACTATGGCTATGGTTCTGGTCGTCCATTCCATGATAGTGGGTTTGCACGGGTATCCCGTTTGTGGGAACATCTGCGTAGACTCTAATCTGTACCAAGCGTGAGGGTCGTTCGGCCGCGCAGAGATGAGGACCAACCGACGACTTAACCGTGTTCGACGACAACTTACCGCATGGAAGTTCGCCCTGCGGAGCCAGCCGACCGGGAACGGATCAGAGCGATCGCGCGCGACTCGCTGCAGTCGTCGTACTCGCTCAGCCCACAGCAGATCGAGACGATCCTCGAAGATGAGTTCGACGACACGTCACTGAACGACCTCCTCGAAGATACGGACACAACCGTGCTCGTCGTCGACGAGACGATCGACGGCACGGAGACTGTTTACGGGTTCCTCACCGTCGATGTCGGAACACGAGCGACGATCCGGTGGCTCCACGTGGATCCGGAGGCGCGGGGCAAGGGCATCGCCACGGCGCTGCTCGATCGCGTTCGCGAAGAGTTTGTCGAGAAGCCGATTGCGGCGTGTGTCCTCGACGAAGCCGTCGAAGGCGGCGACTTCCTCAAAGGGTTCGGCCTCAAAGAGAGTGACCACGACCAGATACTGCTCGGCGGGGAGGAGTACGATGTCACCATGTTCACGGAGGGGCAAAAGACAGAGACGCCGAACGAACCCGCTGTCCCGATCCCCGAATCCGTCACCGTAGATGGAGTTGCTAGGTCCGTCAATCGCGATGAGACCGTTCCCGGCAGGGAGGCCCCATTCTTCACGGTGTCCCGTGCGGAAGACGAGGAGGACGCGTACGGGTACTTCTGTTCACAGTGTGGCAGTACTGACGTCTCCGCCGACGCACAAGGCAGGCTCGAGTGCGGGAACTGTGGTAACGTTCATCTGGCTGACGAGTGGGACGATGCGTATCTCTGAGATCGTCCCATAATGGACGATGCTCAGGCGATGAATCACGAGTCCTCCGACGTCGACCGGAACTCCTCAGGCGGTGCGGTACCTCAGTTCAATGAGGCGGATCAGCCCGACCAGCCGACTGTGGACGATCGGAGTGACGATGAGGCCGGGGCACCGATCGACGTGGGGATTCTCGTTGCGCACTCGCCTGGTGGGGATGTCGAGCCGCTCCGGTCGTTCGCCGAGCGGATGGCCCGGGACGGTATCGAAGAGCTGGCGGCAGCCACGGACGCAGCTTGGCGGATCCACTGTGCCGATCCGGACTCGCTCACCGACCGTGCTCCTCGACGGCCGTCCGAGTTCCTCGATGAAGCCGCGCTTCACATGACGAAACGCCCGTACGACCTGGTCGTCGTCGTGACCGACGTGCCCCTCACCACGCGGGAGGAGCGATCCGTCGAGGGGCTCGCTTCCCCGCTCGCCCGCGTCGTTGTCGTCTCCACACGACGACTCCTGCGGACCCACGACCGGGAGACGGTCAGGGCGCTCGATTCACCGGCCGTCCGCTGGAACGCTGCGACCCTCCTCGTTCACCTCCTGGGACACGTATTTCGTGCGGACCACGGTGATGGCGGCGTCATGGCTCCGTTCTCGTTTGACCCCTCCCGACGGAGCGTCCCGCCGTTCGATGCGGACATCACGGATCACCTCAGAGGGATTGCGACCCGCATTCCCCAAGCAGACGTCTCGCGAGGGCGGCTTCAACGGCTGGCGTTTCACGTGGTGAGCCTCGTGCGGAATCCGGGTATCGTCGCCGCGACGCTGCTGCAGAGTCGCGCCCCCCTGCTCCCGTTCTCACTCCCGCGCCTCTCGACGGCCGCTGTGACGCCGACACTGATCCTGGTGTTCAGTGCCGAGGCATGGGACGTCGGGCTGAACCTGACCAACCGTACGGCCGCACTCTTCGCGATAGGGAGTGTCATCGCTGCCGCAGTCCATCTCCTGTACGTTCAGCGCCTCACGTTCCCACGAGAGCGCAGCCAGGTGTTCACCGAACATATGGCACTGGTGAACGTGACAGTGTTCTTCATCCTCGTCGTGGCGATGATGGGGCTCTTCATCCTCGTCGGATCGATCATGCTCCTGATCGAGTTCGCCGTCTTTCCGCCGAACCTGATGACGAACTGGCCGAGCCTCGAGGAACCCACGGTCGGGCTCGTCGACCTTGTCCGTGTCGGGGCCTTCATCAGCACGCTCGGTGTGCTGTCGGGCGCGCTCGCCGGCGGTACCGAAAATCGGATGGCGCTCCGGCATCTCGCGCTCTTCCGTGACAGGCCGTAGACCTTCGACACCCCCGGGTGAACGGGAGGTGCGGCGCGTGACCTGCGACGCCACCACGTACGCAGCCATCCTTGGTACATACCCGCAAGGTCTTGCGGCTGTGGACCGTACCTTATCGCATGAATTATCGATTACGGGTAGGTCCTCCCAGCCGTAGCGCTCAGAGGCCGGTGTCATGAGTCTCGCCAAGAGGTTCAGCCGTTGGCGAGACTGGTTTCCGGTCCCGAGTCGGAGCAGCGGATTCGCACTGAAGCGATGGGTCTTGCTCGAGGGGGACCGGCTGGCAGTGACAGGAGCGTTGCTTACGTTCGTGTTCGCGACCTTCATGGGTATCGCCACGGTGTGGACCTTCGAGATGCAGACGCTGCTGACGGACACCTCGACCATCCAGACGATCCTCAACACCTTCCTGAGCGGGATGATACTCCTGGTCTCCATCGTCGTCTCGATCAACTCGATCGTGCTCTCACACGACATGAGTTCCGTCACCAACCAAGAGGACCGCGTCCAGGGCACGATAAAATTCTACCGGGACCTCAGTGAGTTGACCATCCCCGGAGAGAACCCAACCGACCTCGGGTCGTTTCTCAAGGTCATGTCCAGAACCATCAGCACCCGCGCGGACGCGCTCGCGGACGAGTTAGAGGGTGCCGATGCGGAACTCGTCGACGAGATCGACGCGTACTCGGGGGTGGTCTCGGACGCCGCCGAACAACTCGGGGCAGTCGATGAGACGTCCGGCGCCGAATTCGCCATCCTCTGGAAGGGTCTCGGGTTCGACTACGGCTCACACATCAAGAGATCCCGGACGATTATTTCCTCCCGCGAGACCTCACCCGAGCGCTTCGAGGACCTGATCGATGCGTTCGAACTGTTCGCCATCGGAAAGGAGTACTTCAAAACGCTGTATTATACCAAGGAGGTATCGAAGCTGTCCCAGACCCTGCTGATCGTCGCGCTCCCTGCCATCCTGTTCAACGCCTCGATGATCATCGCGATCAACGGGCAGGTCCTCCCAAGCGGGTTGATGTTCGGCATCCCGCTGCTACAACCGTTCGTGGCGGTGGCGTTCACGATCTCCATCGCGCCCTACCTCGTGTTGACCGCCTATATGTTCCGGCTCACCACCGTCGCGCGGCTGACCGCGTCGGGTGGAATCTTTTCGCTGAACTAGTCGGACATAAAAATCCTCCCTACCAATGCCTATCACACACTCGCTCGCACGAAACGTCACAACGAACGCAACGCTTGGGTGGGTCTTCGTCGGTGTCGTGATCCTGATTGCCGCCGTTAGCCTCCTTATGACGCCGCTACTCTGGGGTTTGCTCGCACTGGTCGCTGCCGGAATCCTCGTGGTTCCGGCGGTACTACGGCGGGACTGGCGGGTGATGCTCCCGTGGCCACTCGGGTTGGTCGTCGCTGTCGGAGTGACCGCGCGGATGTTCGGCGTCGCCCCGGAAGTCACCGGCTACGTCGCCATCTCGTCCGTCGCGCTCGCGGTTGTCGTCGAGCTCGACTCGTTCACCGATGTGGAAATGAGTCGTCGCTTTGCAGTGCTGTTCGCCGTTATGACGACTATCGCCTTCCAGTCGTGGTGGACGATCGCCGGCTACTATTCGGACCAGTGGTTCGGCACCTCGTTTATCCACTCACAGGCCGAACTTCAGTGGGACCTCGTCACCGTTATAATTGTCAGCCTCGTGATGGGTCAACTCTTTCTGTGGTACTTCGACCGTATCGAACACGTCGGTTCACGTCGCCGACCGGTCGTCCCGGAGGAGGCATCATGACGGTCTCCGAGTCTATCGGCCTCTCGGAGCGGAGAGAACGCCTGCTGACCCGACTGCTGCAGTTCGTGCTGGCGGGTGTCTTCCTCGCCGGGGTAGTCACGCTACGCCCGGGGATGGCAGTCAACGGGGCGTTCGGTCTGGCGCTTACGTTGATCCCGGCCGCGATCCGCCGGGAGTACGATTACACGATGAGTCCCGCGCTGGTCCTGTGGATTACCATCGCCATCGGTCTCCACAGCGTCGGGTCGCTTGGCCCGTACTCGTGGTTCTCCTGGTTCGACAGCGTGACGCACACAGTCTCAGCGACTGTCGTCGCCGGGCTGGGATACGCGACCTTCCGCGGGTTTGAACAGCACTCGAAGGAACTTCACGTCCCGGCGAGCTTCCGGCCCGTGTTCATCGTCGTGTTCGTCCTCGCTGTCTCCGTCGTCTGGGAACTACTCGAGTTCTCGTCCGGACAGGTAGCGCAGGTACTCGGTATCGAGGCACCGCTGATCGTCTATGGTGTCGACGACATCGTCACAGACATGGTGTTCAACACGGTCGGCGGACTGATCGTGGCCGTCGGTGGCTCCAGGTACTTCGTTCCGCTTGCGGGATTCTTGAGGCGTCGGTTCGGCTCATAGCGTGACTCGTCAGTCGCGCCGACCGCTGGACCATCGGCGTTATTGAATCGTTCGAGCGCGGCGAGGACGACCCCATCGTAGCGCCCGACCCGTTCGCCGAGGAGCTCACCCGGTTCCAGGGCATTCGCGGCACTTTCCGGATCCAAGACGGCGGGCGACACCGACCGGCGTTCTCCTGGGACGACGAACTCCCCGAAGACGGGCTACCCGAGAACCACGAGCTAGTACTGTACGAATTCCCGCCCCGCTTGGCCGCGCCCGCGGTGAGCGGTAACCGGCGCAACGTCGCCGCCGGAGACCTTCAGGATCTGCTGACCGACCACCTGGACACGCTCGCGGACCTGGGCGTCAATTCGATCGAGCTGCTACCGATCATGAACTCCCCGGACAGACTGGGGTGGGGTTACGGCACGCGGAACCTCTTTATTATGAGTCATATTGACTGCTGTCGGTCAGTATGACACCGTAAACGCGATCGTTGTGGTCTCTGTCACCGATCAGTCGGCATCTCGGCGGCGATAGGGCGGGGTCCCATGAGAACAGCGTTCGTGGTGGCACCAATCAGGATCACCAGTGCCCCGAAGTAGAGAAACGTGGTCAGGAGCATGAAGCCACCAATAACGCCGTACAAGTCCTGTGTCGATGAGTACGTGACGTAGATTCCGAATCCAGCCTTGAGTAGCACCCATCCGACAGCCGCGACCACGGCCCCCGGAAAGACCGTCTTGAGGGAGAGATCCACATCGGGGAACACGTAGTAGATCGGAATGAACACGACCGAGAGACCGAAAATCAACAGTAACTCGCTCACCAGCCGCGGGAACGGATGATTGGGGACGAACCGGAGACCCAGTCCCGCAACGAGCACCGCCACCAACGCGACGCTGAAGGCCACCAGAACTACGAGGCCATCCCTGAACTGGTTGAGGATGTCGTTCTTCTCCGTGGTATCGTAAATCGTTGAGAAGGACGTATCGAGCGCACGAAAGACCTTCAGGACCCCCCACAGGAGAACGACGACCCCCAGAATCGACAGCCCGGCTTGACTGCTGATCTGGTCGATACTGTCGGTCACTAGGGACTGTCCCGTCGGTGTGAGGTAGCGCTTCGTGGCGTTTCGGACGCGTCCAGCCATGCGTTCGCCACCGAGCGCGGACGCCGCGATCACGAGCAGTAAGATGAGCGGTAACAGCGAGACAAACGCCGAGTACGCGATGCTTCCGGCCATGAACGGGGCGTCTTTCTCCCGAAGCTCGCGAACGATATTCCGTACGATCTGGACGGCGTTTCCGGCGCTCCGGGAGTATCGAAAGCTCATGAGTCACCTACTTCCGCCCGAGGACACATCGCATCCCATTCCACGGCGCTGTGCAGGGTTCCGTAGTCGTGATACACGACTCGATCGAAGCTCTCCCCCGGGGTGACCGTGCTGATGTGGTGTGAGCAGTCATGCCCACACGTCCGATCGGCAGGGGGAGAACCGGTTGGGTAACGATCCCCCGGATAGCGTCCGTCCCGTCGGCGAACCGCCCTAGCTCGTCGCGTTCGACTGGCCGCTCCCCGAGTACTGAACGGGCGTCTCGACCCGGAACGGATCTCTCGTGATTCTGCCAGTCTCGGCACGACCGATGGGTGCCGCTGAACGAGTCTCCATGGGAACCGTTCCGCGCCCAGACGAATAAGCGAGTGCACCGTGTCGTTACCGGACGCTCCGGGGAGTGGTATCGCCGTCATCGACGCTCCACCGTCCGGCCCACACGTGGCGAGCGTGGGTCGGCCTGCTCTGTGACCGTAGTGCAGCTTGATCGGCGGAGAGAGCTACTCCGTCCTCGAAAGCTCGTCACTGTCGGCGTCCACGTTGTCGTTGTCATGTCGATTCGTTAATACTCCTCGAATCCGAGTCAGCCGTACTCTGCTGGGTCGAGTCGAAGGTCGAGGGCGTCCCGTCGTCCTCGTCGGCAACGCGTTCCCCCGTCAAGCCCGTCGGAAGGCCCCGACGCCTCACGATCACTCCGACTACTGCGAGTCCCAGAACCGGGAGGAGCATCGCCGGCCGAAGGATCCGGTTCCCGCTCTCAGTTCAGTCCGATCCTCCGTGACCGAGCGCTGCGTGTGCTCTCCCTGTTCGTCAGCGCTGGCCCGCTCCTCGACGAGTGCCTCCCGAACGGCTTCCCTGACGGGTTCTCAGATGAACGACGTTACGCCGACCTGACCCAGGCCGATCAGCTGCTTCGAACGGGACGAGTTCTGGTCTGTCATTGTTCTATCTCCGAATATTGGGACGAGGCGTGAAACGCCACGGCTTGCAACCGCAAGCATGAGCCGGTCGGTCGGGTTGGGTCGGCGGGCCGACGTCGTGGTGCGCTACGCACCGGAAGACCGGTAGACGTTCGCGCTCCGCTCACCGACTCATGCGATCAGCCGTCTAGCGGCTCCTGCAACGCCTCCTCGATCGGCTCGTCGCCGGCCGCGAGTTCGAACGTTTCGCCGTACGTGCTCTTGGCCCCGAGCGCCGCGACCAGCGTCCGGGAAACGTCCTCGCGCGGGATCTCGACATCGTCCCCGTCAAGATTGGCGCCGGTTCTGATTCGTCCGGTGCCGTCCTCGTCCGTCAGCGGTCCGGGCCGGACGATCGTGTACGTCAGGTCGCTCTCCCGGAGGTGCTCGTCGGCCTCGGCCTTCGCCTGGAGGTACTCTCGCAGCGCTTCCGGGCCGTTCTCGGGGCGATCGGCGTTAATCGAGCTGAGCATCACGAACCGTTTGATGCCCGCGGACTCGGCCGCGTCGACAAGGTTGATCGCACCGTCGCGGTCGACGCCCCACACGTCCTCGCCGCCCGAACCCGCGGCGAAAATGATCGCGTCGATTCCCTCGACGGCGTGCGAGACGTCCCCGGTCAGATCCGCGACGACCGGCTCGGCGCCCAGGTCCTCGATGTCCGACGCTTGCGACTCCGCGCGAACCATCCCCCGAACACTGTGGTCGCTCTCGGCGAGGATATGTGTCGCGTGTTGGCCGACCTGTCCGTGCGAACCGGCAACGAGTACGTTCATTCGCTAGATATCGGTCGGCATCGTGAAGAGGGTGGCGGCGATCGGTGGTCACAGGAGCGACGCAATAGAGGAAAGGGGACCACGTTGTGGTCTGAGCCGGATGCCTCAATGGCCTCGCATCCAACGTTGCCCGCCGCTCCGGTGAGTGCTATGCGAATTATCAGTAGCCTCTCGGCCCTTCACGGGGGTGGATATGTGGTATGGTCTCACGAGCCGTGACAGCGCACGGTCCCGACGCTCGATCAGAGACCGGAGGGAGCTACGTTGCACGCATCGCGGAAGGCACCCTGGACGACCTCCGAGATGGCGGGGTGGACGTGGATCGTCTCTGCGATCAGCTCTGCATCGGCACCCGCTGCGACGGCCGTGCTCACCTCGTGAATCATCGTTGACGCCTCCGGGCCAATGATGTGACAGCCGAGCACCTCGCCCTCGCTCCCCACGATAGCCTTCGCGAATCCGCCCTCGTTACGCAGCGCCACCCCGAGCGCCGTGTCGTCGTAGGCGCAGGTCCCCACCTCGTAGTCGACCCCCTCGTCGAGGTCACCCTCGTTTTGCCCGAGGCTGGCGACCTGCGGCGACCCGAAGATGGCGTGAGCCATCCCTGGGTACTCGACCGGTCGCTCGTTCCCGCGAACGGCGTTCTCGACGACGTATTTGGCCTCGTTGTCACCAGAGTGTTTGAACATATAGTTGCCCGCGATATCGCCCATTGCGTAGACGCCGTCGACCGACGTACGGAGGTACTCGTCCGTTTTGACGAACCCCTTTTCATCGATCTCGATGTCGGCTGCCGAGACGTTCCAGACATCGCTGTTCGGTTTCCGGCCAGTTGCGATCAGGAGCCGGTCACCGCGAACATTGATCTCCTCGCCACCTTCCGACTCGGCGGTGACCACGCGCTCGCCGCCCTCATCTGCGATTGCCGTCGCTTCGAATCCGAGGTGTAACTCGTGTTTCTCCCGGTAGGCATCGGTGAGGCGCGCGGCTATCGCCGCGTCCTCTCGGGCGACGAGTGCGTCGCCACGGCCAACGATGGTCACGTCGCTGCCTACTTGTGAGAAGAAGTGACTCATCTCGACGGCGATGTAGCCGCCACCGACCACGACGAGTCGGTCAGGGAGTGTGTCAAGCCGAAGCGCCTCGTCGCTCGTAAGGTAGGGCGTTTCGTGGGTCCCGTCGATGGAGTCTGGGATCATCGGTCGGCTCCCGCCCGCCAGTACGATTGTCTCGGCAGCGAGCCGGTCGCCGCCCGGGCCGTCGTTGCTGTCGACTTCCACCTCGTGTGGGCCGACGAACCGTCCCTCGGTCTGATAGAAGGTGAGGTTGCTTCGGTTGCGCGCGCGGCGAGCCTTCTCTTCGGCCGCCTCAGTGACGGTCTCTATCACGTCGTCGACGATTTCGCTGAACCCGATGCCATCGACGGACGCCTCGATACCGAACTCGTCGGCGTGACGGACGGTCTCGGCGATGTCCGCGCGGTGAATGAGTTTTTTCGAGGGGTTACAGCCGCGGTTCAGGCAGGTACCACCGAGCAACCCTTGCTCGACGAGCGCCGTGTCCATCCCCATGTCGGCCGCCGCTGCGGCGACCTGGTTTCCGGTCCCGCCACCGAGCACGATGAGGTCGTAATCAGTCATTCTGCCTAGTGGTTGGGGGTTCAGGGGGGAGCCTCTTTCGCCTGGGAGCATCCAACTAGCGAAAGACGGGATAGATTAGAATGACATCTCGAAACGCCTCCTCGACTCGTATCCGTCCTCGGGTCCTTTCACTTGCAGGCAACAGGCAGTAGCCCTTACTCCCCGTCGTCAGCGTGTATGAAAACCGTTATTCATCTCGTTTCAGGAGACGGGACCGAACAGGAGACATCATTGACCATTGCCAGAAACCTCTTGAACGATGAGACTGGCAGTATCGACGACGTTGCGGTTGTCGCTCAGGCGGATGGAATGAAGGCGATCCAAACTGGCCAGGAGAACGAGGAGCAAGTCCGGACCCTATTGGACGACGGTGTCTCGTTCAAGGCCTGCACCAACACACTCGAGATGATGGATCTTGACGAATCCGACCTCGTCGAGGGCGTCGAGACCGTCCCAGAGGGTGCTGTGGAAGTAACGCGATTGGAAGCAGACGGATACGCCTATCTGCGACCGTAGTTACCTCACGAAACTCTACCTCGACTTGGGTCGGTTCACAACAGCCGTCCAACAGGTACTTCAGTCATATTAGCATGAAAAGAAACCGCCTGTCGTGATGGAAACAACCTCTCTATGCGACACGGAAGGGGACACCCGACCGCTTCCCGGACCGAGGTGCGAGCTGAATCTGCAAGGGGGACACTCAGGTCGTTGGCTGCCTTCGTACTGAACAGATGTCAAAGGATACACCCCTCTCCGAAGAGGATAATGGAAAACGCGTCGTCACCTCGGCGGGCGAGACCGTCGGGCATGTCGTCGAAGTGAGCGGAGAAAATCGGTGACGCCGAGACTCCTGCCTTCCGCGAACAGGCGACGCATCGTTCTCCCGATCACAGTCGGAGTATCCGATTACGTGCTTGCTACGACGCGGCGCCAATAGCCCTTGTGCTGGCAGTGTCGGGAGAAAGCGCGATGCTCCGAGGTCGTCGATGATCGGGACACAGCGACAGCAGTCGGTATCGTACTGTCGGCTGTACCGTCGTGAAGACGTCCGGGACCCGGGAGTGCCGAAACCGTTCAGTGACTTCCAGCCGACCGCATGAACACCCTGTTGGTGTGGTACGCTTCTCGCTTCTCGCGGAGCGTCCTCCGGTTGTGTGCGGTCGGAGCGACGACAGGGCTCACACTCGTTCGCTCGTGCGTCGATTGGACCAGTACGGGTGCTGCCGTTCGTGTCTCTCAGATAATTAAAAACCCGACACGTGTAAAAATTTCGACCATTTATATGGTGACGGACTGAGTACAGCGTATGCGGATCACCTCCCGCACCGGACCCGAGACAGCACACGCGCGTCAGTACCAAACCAATATCAACCGCCAGGAGGACCGTCTATGACTCTCTTCGCCAGGGTATTCCTCGATTCGCCTGTCCTCGAAACGAGTATCGAACGGGCCGCCGCCGCGGACATCACCCTCGAACAACAGACGGCAATCGACAGCGCACTCGACCTCACGCTCTGGGCTGGCAGTGACGACTTGGATGCGTCCGAGAACGGACTGGACGCGGACGAGACGGTCTCTCGTTGGGTTGCTGTCGGAGGAACCGATACCCGGAAGCTCTACCAGACCAGGCTCACGGCAGAGGCGAGTTCGTCAATAGACTATCACCGCTGGACCGACGGACAAGCGGTCTTCCTCTCGGCGGACCGGGAGGTGCGTGGATGGACCGTGGAGGCGTACTTCCCCGAGCGGTCCGTACTCCGACAGTTCGCGACGGCGTCGGAGTCGAACGGCGTTCAGTTCGACCTCCTCGAGGTGTCCGAGTTGAAGCAGCTGCAGGACACCCAGCAGTTCGGGCTATCGGAGATACAGGCCCAGACATTGCTCACAGCGCTCGCACGGGGGTACTACTCGGTCCCTCGGCAGGTCAACCTCGAGGAACTCGCAGAGCCGCTCGGCGTCTCCCACCAGGCGGTCTCGGAACGGCTGCGACGTGGTGTCGGCTCGCTGATCGAGAGTACGGCCGCAGCGCAGTTCGCAGACGGGACAAAAGCGGATGCCGAAGGCGCCTCGTCGACGGGTTACACACCACGGAACCCCACGCTCTCACGCTCTGTCGGGCTCAATCTCGAAACCCCGTGAGGGGCGGAAGAATCACGATGAAAGACAGTGTAACATTGACAGCGGACGACGAGGGTAAGAACGTAATAAGCACCAGCGGCGACCAGGTCGGTCGCGTCATCAGTGTGAAACACGGGCAGGCACACGTCGATCCAGAACCTGGACTGGTCGACACGGTCAGCACCACGCTCGGAGGGGACGACCAGCCCAACGAGGACACGTACCGACTCAACGATGAGCAGATCGACACTATCACCGACGACGAGATCAGACTCCGTTCCTGAAGCGGTCGTCAACCCGGGGTCGAGGGACCAGCGGGTAGTCAGAGAGAGTATCGGAGCCACCCGGAGGTCCCCGGATGGCAACAGGGTTCGAGTCGGCCGACTCCGAATCGATGGGCTTCTACGACCGTCCCTCTCAGGTCGACCGACGGCTCGTTCTCTCCGACCGGCTTCGATATTCCCGATCACGACGGCGATCCTAGGATACGGGGTTACCCCCGGGTCGTGCCCGGTCCATCTGTATCCGACGTAGCCGTGTCGGCATCGTCTTGCTGCATCTCCTCCGCGTCGGCACCGGTCCCCTCGGCGAGGTAGGGCTCCGCCACGATGGGGTCGCCGTGGAGGAGTTCTGGGAGGACGATCCGAACCGCCTCCAGCATCAGGACGAACACGATGGGCAGGAGGAACAAGCCGTACCACCCGAACAGGATCGGGCCGAGGATGTAGGCAAAGAGGAGGAGCATCGAGTTCACCTTTCGCCCGGAGATGTAAGGCTGGACGACCGACTGCGGGAGGATATCGAGTACGAGGAAGTAGACGACAAGGAGGGCGCCCAGGAAGACGAACTGCCGGCTTCCTGCTTGAACGGCGAGGTACACGACGATCGGAATGTACACTACCTTGCTGACGACTATGGGGATGAGGCTGGTGAGTCCCGTGAGCACTCCCAGCGTGAACGCCATCGGGATCTGCATCTCGGCCGGTGCAACGAGGTTCGTGATCGTGTACGCCGTCGTCGCTACCACGGACATAAAGAGGACGAATAGAAGGTTCCCGAAGAAGATCGACTCGAGGTCGGTGTCCACGGCGAGGGCATACGCGAACACGGTCTCTTCCTGACCGCCGACCAGCTTCGCGAACGCGCTCGAGAGCGCCTCGTCGTATACGAGCAGGGCGTACGACAGTGTCACGGCCAGGGATAGCAGGAGGATCGTTCCGGAGATCACGTCGAGAACCTGTAGTCCCTGCTGGAGGGTGTCCCCGGACAGCAGGTCGGTCAGTCGATCGAGCGACGCCGGATTTCTAAGCAGCGCCGCCGGACTCGTCTCTTCGACGTCTGGACCGAGAACCCAGGAGACGAGCATCGAGGACACGCTGTCGTCGAACTGCTGCTGGACCTGCAGGAGGATCCGTATTCCGGCGTAGAGCGCGAGTACCAGCACCGGAACGAGCACCGTTAGCGCCGTCAGCCCGGCTGCCATCCACTTCGATTCGGTGACCGTCTCGAAGCGGTTGGAGATTGGCCGGGTAGCGTAGTACCCGGACACGCCCAGAACGAGCATGCCGACGAACGTGTGCGCGATAAACAGCGCCGCCCCCGCGAGGACGGACACGTACAGCCACCAGAACGTACCACCCCGGTCCGGTACCGTCACGATCCAGCCGCTCCCGTCCGTTGGCTCCCCGGGGAGGACGGGAGTTCCCTGTAGCGGATCGAGAACGAACGGGTCCCCGGCCGGTTCTCACGCGCCGATGCTCGACCGCTCGCGCGACTGGACGACCGGCGAGGGCGTCTCATCCCCGACGATTCGAGCCCGTATCGTGTCCGTTCGTTTCGTGGCGGTCTCATAGTGGGAGCAGCCGATGGCGGTGGTCGGGGGATGTGGTCAGATACCCGATCGAAACGTGTGCGATCACCATCACCGTGAGGAACCCGACGTTGATCCAGCTGGCGTTGTACCAGACGAGGTCGATACCCCAGGACCCGTCGACGAAGGGCCACAGCGGTTCGATGGGCGTCGAGATGTCGGGCGCTGAGAGCATATCGGCGAACACGTGACTGAGGCCCCCGGCCAGGAATCCCAGGAACGAGAACACGAACAGGCGGGACCTGTCGAATCGCTCGCTCTCGATCCACTCGTCGATCCGACCGGTGAACAGCGCCGTGAGGACTGCTGCACCGACCAGACCCGCAACTGTCACGAACAGAACGGTGTGCGTCACCCCGTGGTGATGGACCTCGCCGGGGAATAGCATCACGAGCCACAGGTCGATGTCGGGGAAGAGCGCGGCGACTGCCGCGAAGGCGACGAACACGACGCTGGCCCTGTCGTTCCAGACGAACCACGCCGGGAGCGCGAACAGCAATCCGAATGCGAGGTGCCCCATGACGTCTACCATCGACCGCTACCTCGGACTGACTCGACAGGTATCATTCTGAGTCTACAGAATGAACGTGACGATCGCGAGAATGACGAAGATGATGACGAGCCATTTTGCGATATCCATACTGAGTCCAGCGACACCCCGAGCACCGAGCACTGCTGCGACGACCGCGAGTATCAAAAAGAGGACTGCAAGCTCGAGGAAATTACCCCCGAACTGCAACGGCACCGCCTGGATTGAGACAGCACTATCTAGAACTCCGTGTGATTCTAACATAACCCACCTACGTCTCCTGAGTATTTTAACCCGTGACAGATTCACCCACATCTTGTTTTTTGAGTATTCGAGTGACTCCATCTGTGTGAGAGTAATTCACCCAGTCAATTAGGTCAAAGTCTCATTCCAGAATTCGGGGCCACAGCCCTCTTGCTAGCCGTATTCAGTATGAACGGAATGATTGATCCATCGATAGTAGAGGCGGTCTCTTCGGCGAAATGTTTCACGTGGCCAGGGATTGCCGTCTCACATTCTTCTGGGCCTGGCACTCCGAATGCTAGCGTTACTTTATCATAGTTCCCATCCAATTGTTACTGTGTCCCAAGACGGCTACGAAGAGGGACTGACAGCCGAACGTGCTGACTCTGTATTCGCTTCGGGACCGGTATGACACCAGTATGCCCCAGAAGATCATAATCCACAACCCAGGAAGTGGAAGCGGAGACCACGACGAGAGGGTTCGTCGTCGTGCGGATGAACTCGGATACACTCTCGAACAAACCGAAACAGCAGGTGACGCGGTTACGCTCGCAGCGGAGGCTGCCGAAGCGGGTTTTTCCACTGTCGTTGCTGCTGGCGGTGATGGAACCGTAAACGAAGTTGTCCGTGGAATCGACCGGGCCAGAGCGTTCGACGATGTCGAACTCGGCATACTCCCGCTCGGGACTGGCAACAACTTTGCGGAACAGATCGGCATTCCCGACCTCGACACTGCATTCGCCGTTCTAGAGGACGGTGACCGGCGTCGAATCGATCTCGGTTACGCCAACGAACACCTCTTTGTAAACTCCTGTATCGCAGGCCTGACTGCGGAGTCGAGCAGCGAGACACCGTCGGAAATGAAACGTCAACTCGGCGTATTGGCGTACGTACTCACGACCCTTCGAACCGTGTCGGACTTCGAATTGCTTCGTCTCACGGTCGACATCGGAGACGCCGGCCAGGAGACGACCGCGTGGGCCGGTGATGCCCTCTGTGTACTGGTCGGAAACGGTCGCCGGTATCCGACCAGTGGAACCAGCCAGGCCAATATGGAGGATGGCCTTCTCGATGTCGTTGTTATCGAAGACGTCTCTGCACTGGATCTGATGAGTGATACTGTCGTCGAACGGTTGCTCGGGCGCGATTCAGCGTCGATAAAACGGTTCAAGACCCCATCACTGGAGATTACGATCGATAACCCGGATGTGACCAGATTCAGCCTGGACGGCGAGATTATTCGGGAACGAGAGCTGTCACTTACTGTCCGCCCACAAATACTGACCGTAGCAGTCGGAGAGACGTACGATCCCAATCCCGACTGAGAAGGTGATTATCGGTCGATAACACTACGAGAAATTGACCACTCATCAGAGATAGTACGTTTACATGGCCCAGCCAGTGAAGCCACGTCGAGCCCACATATGCTGAATCTACAGAGAGCCAGACCGTGGAAGTGCTTTCACTGCTGGTACCGTACCTCTCTGTATGTCCGATGAAACGCCAGGCGACTCAGAACGAGCAGAGGAAGCCAAACTTGGCAGCGAGATCGCCGATCACAGCACGGAGATGAGTTCGATATTGGGTGATGCCTATCGCGGAGAATTGGACCGGGAGACGACATGGCGGTCACGCCTCGACCAGACGACTACGTGGGGGGTAACGGTTGTGGCTGCGATTCTCACGTGGGCGTTTTCCAGCGGCGATAATCCACATTATATCATTCTCGTCGGTATTCTAGCGCTCTCTTTCTTCCTATTTATTGAAGCACGGCGGTATCGTGACTATGATGTCTATCGCTCACGAGTGCGTCTCTTCCAACAGAACTTGCTTGCAGACGCGCTTGATCCGTCAGTGGGGGTTGAACATGAGGATTGGCGGAGCAAACTCAGTCGAGATTATCGGACACCGACGCTGAAAGTATCAACATGGGAAGCCACAGCAAACCGTCTTCGACGGATTTACCTTCCGCTGCTGGCTGTGTTACTCGTCGCGTGGCTGTTCCGAATTACGGCGTTCGCGCCAAACGAGAGTCTACTGGCGACAGCCACCATCGCCGTCGTCCCTGGAACTCTCGTCGTAGCTGCTATTGCTCTCTATTACATAGCCGCCATTATAATTGCACTGTGGCCTCGGGAACGGCATGCAAAAGGAGAGTTTCGTGAAGGCGATCCAGGGACGTGGAAAGAGGATGAGAACGACAATGACCGACAATGACAATAGAAACCCGGCATCCGATGACCAGAACAGCCCCGCCTTGATCCACTCTGACGGGAACGAACCGTGGGTGATCCGACCACGTTCAGGCGAGCCAATATCAGAAGACGCCCTCACACGCTCCAAGGTAACGGGGTGCTGACTCGCCGAAATCGGCTTTGCGAGATGTAGGAGATGGACTCAGCAGAGCGGTGACTACGGACGAGTTTCACCTCAGCACCGGCGGTCGATCCGCAAGGGAGGTGTGTTGGATTGTTCTACTAGCGGTCTATGAGTCCCAGTACCCGTCTGCGAACGTCATCAGCCGAGTCGAATACCTGGTCTTCGGTTCCGGAGAGTACGCCCTCGAGGGATCTCTCTCCGTCCCGTGTTTCGAGCTCATAATCGCCATAGGCCTCGACCAACTCGTCCGTCGTGACTGGGTAGTCGTGAGATCCGAGTGCTCCATCGAGATCACCAAGCCGCCCGCGGGGGTCATCGCCCACCGGCTCTTTCTCGTCGCCGCGGGTCCGGGCCTCCTCTACCTCACGCTCACGCTGGCGTTCGTCCTCGCGATCCGCCTGGTCGTCTCGTCCCTGTTTATCATCTGCCATACACCACGGTAGGGGACCCAGGCGGATAACGGTAGGGCTGCCTATAAGCGATCCCCCCTCGAACACACCGTACAATCCCCCGCCTCCGTGTCGATCTACGAGCACGACTCCCGACCAGCGACCCCGGCGAAGGGGTATCTGCAGGAGACGCTCGGTGTGTTACCATTAGGACGTTTCTGTCAGCTACTGGTAGTTACGTCAGCCACGTATCTAGAGACGTCCGGTGATCCCGATGACTCAGTACTGGACCTCGCCGACCGTCTCGAGCACGTGCCGGACAACGTTTCGGGTGGTCCCGAGAGTACGTCTGCGTGACGTCGATGCATGACGGCGTCCCGCGACGGTGCGTCCGCAGTAGTCACCCGTACGGCAGGCCCACACATCGTCGTATTCGACCCGTTCGTTCGTCACCAGCACGGACCACGAGGTCCGGACGCTCCGTGACGAGCGAGTGGGCAAACGGGAGACGGGTGCTCGTCTGTCCGTCGATATCGATCCGATTACCCGCCGAGCCACCAGCCATAGAGCTGTGCCTGCTCGTCAGTGTCGGGATGCTTCTTCGAGTCGCCGTAGGTCTTCCCCTTGAGGAGTTGGCGTTCGACCGCGTTCGCGGCGAGTCGAAGCGCGTGAGAGGCACCGTACCCTTCCCCATCGGCGGTGAAGTAGCCGCGGTCGGTGACCAGTCGGATCCGCGCCAGTACCAGTGGAACCCCCCGCGATTGTTCCTTGTGCTCCTGCAGTTCGATACTGGCCTTGATCACACTCATCTCGCCGTACTTCGAGGTCATGTCCTCGATCAGTGTGGAGACGTCGTCGTAGTCCATCCCCTCCAGCAGCTCGAGGCCGACCACCTGCACGGCGTTCCGGTCGTCGCGCTCCCAGGTGAGCGCCTCGAGAACGTCCGTCTTCGTGATGATACCGACCGGCTCACCGGTTTCGTCGGCCGTGACGACGAGCGAGGAGATCTCCCGCTCGAACATCGTTGCGACGACCTCGTTGAGCGGTGCGCTCCGCTCGACCGTCGCGACTGCGTCGGACATCAGGTTCCGTATCGGCAGATCGAGCATTCGGTCGGAATCTCCCTCGCGAGCCCCGAACCCGCCACGATTCTGTCCGCCACCACCGCGGCCGCCGGCGCCACCCGACGACCCGCCCTGGCTCTTGCTGCCGCCCCGCGTCGTGAACTCGATGACGTCGTACAGGCTCAGCATGCCCGCGAGGTCGTCCCCGTCGACGACCGGGAGATGGGTGATTCCGGCCTCTCGAAGCAGATTGAGCGCTTTCCCGATCGTGGTTTCAGGGGTCGCACTGACCAATTCCGCCGTGTACGCGTCGTCGACGGTCGCTGCGTCGAGAAACGGACGGACAGCCTCGAGCACGGCATCGCCAGTCACCACACCGACGACACGGTCATCGCGGAGTACGGGGAGCGTTTTGGCGCCGCTCCCGATCATGAGTCGCGCGACCTCGCGGACGTCCTCGGTGCGGTCGACCGTCGGGACGTTCTGGACCTGTGAGCCGACCTTCGCGGACGGCTGGTTGGACGAGGACGCCAGCTGTCTGCGACTCACGATGCCGCGATACTCGTCGCCGTCCGTTACGATGACGGCATCGAGCTCCTGATTCTCGAACGCCCCGGCGACTTTCGAGAGAGGGGTTCCGATGTCGAACTCGGTGAACTTCGGTGAGAGTATCTCGGAGATATCCATGGGTAACTCTCTAGTGTGAGGGGTGCAGGACGGTTATGCCTGTCCCAGCCCTGATATTTGAGGGAGGGACGCGCGAAGTGATATTTGAGTGTGGTATCTAACTACGTCGGCCATCTGCATTGAGACAGGCAGTCTCAACTACAGCGAGTGCTCGCCACGACTTCTGTTTCGGAGGAAGACATTATGTATCCGGACCAGAATTGAGACACAATGCGGTACGTAGAGGCGGCGCTGCGGCCGGAGCGGGGGTACTTCCATCCGTTCGACGAGCTGTTGCGCGCCGAGCCGGACGTTCGCGAGGAGGCCATCCACCAGATGAACCTGCTCGACGATGGAACCGCGGTCACGCTCTCGGAGTACTCGGGGAGCCGCGAGCGGGTCGAGGAGGTTCTCGACGAGCACTACGACCACGCGATCGCCTACCAGACGTCGACCGTCGGGGACAACACGCTGATGTACGCACACATCGAGCCGTCGGACCTCGTGCAGTCGCTGTTGCAGATTCCTCGCGAGCACGGCGTAGTCATCGACTGGCCGATGACGTTCGGCGAAGACGGTGCGCTCAACGTCACCATCGTGGGCGAGGAGGACGCCATCCGCGAGGTGATGCCCGCCGTCCCCGACGACGTACGATTCAACGTGGCCCGAACGGGGACCTACCGGCCCGCGTCCGAGCGGCTGTTCGCACAGCTCACCGAGCGTCAACAGGAGATTCTCCGGATTGCGGTCCGGATGGGCTACTACGAGGAACCACGCCGAGTCACCTACCAGGACATCGCCTCGGAACTCGACTGTACGGCCACGACCGTCGGCGAACACCTCCGGAAGGTGGAGTCGACGGTGCTCCGCGAGATCACGCCCTAGTCGCTCGCGGCCGGTGCTGCGAACAGCGAGTCGATGACGCTCTCGGCCGCCTCGTCGAGTTCACGCTCGTTGGCTAGCAAGACCGTCTCACTGGGGAACAGCCGTTCGCCAACGTGGAGCCCGTGGTCTCGAGCGGTCGAGCCCGTGACGGTGAGATACACGCCGAGCCCCGCGTCGGCGATGGCTGCCTCCTCCTCGGGTTCGCCGTTCGGGTAGACGAACTCGACGCCGTCGAGCGCGTCCGTGCCGATGACGGCCTCCACCAGTCGCTCGTACCGCGGCGAGATGCACAGCGGCCCCTCGTACTCGGCGACGAACGACCGGTCGAGCGTGTCGGTGTGTATCGACGCGTCGGACCGGACCTCGTGAGTGGCGAGCAGCGTGTGGTGGACCGTGTCGCCGAGACCGTCCACAAGCCGGACGTCGGTGTCGTGTGGGTCGATGCGCTCGTTCACTTCCGCGAGCGATGTCAGGGGGTTCCCCCGGAGTTCGACGACCTCCTCCAACACGAGGTCCGCGCTGTCGAATCCCAGCGCGAACTCGTGTTTCCGCAGGGCGCGAAACGGCTCCTCGCGTCCGACGAGCTGGACGTCCGTCCCGTCGAGCGGAAGCGTGATGGCGTCGAACACCACCCGTCGGGGCATCCCCTCGCGGGCGTCGCGGAGCAGGGTGAACTCCGGATGGTACCGGTCGGTCGCGTCGCTGTAGTGTGCGAGCCGGTCGTACACCGGTCGGTCGGCCTCGACGGTGCCTTTCGTCACCGCCTTCTCGTACTGGAGCGTCGAGATGACGTCGTCGACACGGTCGGCGATCTCGGTCGGCGCGTCGCGGACGAACCGCTCGAGAACGGCTTCGAGCGGGCGTCCCTTGCGCGGGACCGCCACCCTGACGGAGCTCATTATCGAGCGAAGGAAACCGCGGACTAAAACGCGTCCGGTTCCGGCTTACTCGTCGCCGTCGTCGCCGTCCGTGTCGTCACCGCCCGTATCGTCGCCCGGCCCCTGCACCTGCGCGCCGAACACCGACGAGAGCTGTTCGCGCATCTGCGAGAGCGATTCGAGGTCCTCGCGAGCATCGGCGAACTCGTCTTCGAGCGATTCGAGGCGGTCGTCGAGTTCGTCCACGCGGTCGAGCGATTCCTCGACGGACGCCACGTCGGCCTCCAGCTCGTCGATGCTGCCGTGTACCTCGTCGACCTCGGACTCGACGGTGGAGACGTCGCCCTCGACGGTCTCGACTGCCGAGTGGACCGAGGACAGCTCCTCTGTGAGTTCGTCGACCTCGCCGTAGAGGTTCTCGACGTCGCTCTCGACGGTATCGACGGTGTCGACCACCTCGTCGACGTTGCTCTCGACACGCTCGACCGTGTCGTTCATCTCTCCGACATCGCGCTCGACGGTCTCGACACGGTCGGTGAAGCCGTCGACCTCGGTTTCGACCTGCTGCACGCGGTCACGTGCCGCAGCCAACTCTTCCGCGAGGTCGTCGACCTCGTCGTCGACGCGGTCGAGCCCGCCTTCCATCTCTCCGACGCGAGTCACCGCCGAGTCGGCTCGCGACTGGACGCTCGACAGCTGCCGGTCGAGACGCTCGACGCTCCCGGTCACGTCTTCGATGAGTCGCTGGGCGTCGCCGTTCTCGTCGAGGAACTCCTCGAGCGCGCTCGTGTACGCACGGAGGTCGGCCAGTTCGGACTGGAGCTGTTTGATGCGGGCGTCGGTGCTGCCGTCGCTTCCGGTGCCGAGCGCGCGACGCAGCGCGGCGAGGTCGGACTCACTGGCTGTGCCCTCACGGATCTGCTGTGCGAGTACCGCGACTGGATCGCCCGAGTCCACAACGGGGTCGCCCGAGTCCACGTCCGATTCCTCCGGCTCGTCGACTGACTCCTCTGGTTCCGTTTTGTCGGCGGTGTCGGTCGACGCGTCCAGTTCCGGCTCCACGTCGCCACCGTCGTTGGGATCGTTGAGCGTGAGTGGCTCGACCGGGTCGTCGTCTTCAGGGGTCGGCTCGTCCTCAGCCGCCGACTCGGACTCCGCGTCCGCGGCGGCGATGGCGGCCTCGATGTCGTCGCTCGACGGTGGCGACCGGGCGGCAGCGTCGTCGCCGTCGTCTCCGTCGCCACCGATGACCTCGCGTACCACCTGCCCGGCGTCGTCGAGCGATGGGTCGACGTCCGCCAGCGTCGGCTCGGACATGTAGCTCTCGACGTCGTCCGTCTGGCTGGCCCGCAGGCCGTAGACCGTCGTGTACTCCTCGCCGGGCTCGAACGACCGCTCGAAGACGATGTTCCCGTCGTCGACCGACCAGAACTCCGCCCCGTACTTGGGGTGGAAGCCGATGTCCTCGGCGGCGACCTGGTCCGGAACCTCGTCGGTGATACGAACTGTCACCTCTTCATCGCGCTCGGCTCGGATGACGAACGCGATGGCCGGAACCGGGAAGTCGTCCGGCTCGAACGACTTCTCCACCGTCACCCCGTCCCGGGAGACGACCATGCTCACTTCCGCAGGGTCGGCGTTACTCATGTGTGCCAGAGTTCGTCGCACACCGTATAAATCTACGCTCGGCTTCGAGAAAGTTAATCCTACACCGCGGTGCTATCGCCGATTTCGAGGAGTTCGAGCGTTCGGGGGGCGTCGAACGACCGGATGTGCGGCCACACCGCCGTCGGGTCGGCCGTCAGTCCCTTCCACATGTCCCAGTGGCTCGGGAGCAGCCGGTCCATCCCGACCTGCGCGGCGGCCTCCGCGATGTCGTTCTCGTCGGAGTACCACTGCGTGTACGTCGGCTCGCCCGTCTCCTTGTCCGGGATGCGTCCGGAGGAACCGAACGCCAGCACGCCGAGGTCGACGTCGTACTGCTCGCCCACCTGCTCGAACGCCTCGCCAGGGCGGGCGTCCCCCCCGTGGAAGAACGTCCCCGACTCGTGTTCGATGACGTACGAGACCGGATGGGTCGCATCCGGGTCGTTCGCCCCCTCGACGTGAACAGTCAGGGAACCGAGGAACAGCGTGTCGCCCTCCTCGACCTCGTGGAACTGGTCGGGGGAGACGCCGTACTCGCCCTCCCAGTCCTCCTCGGCGACGACAGCCATCGAGTCGTCCGGTGCCACGTAGTCCGCGCCCGTGTTCGCGAGGATGGGGCCCTGCGTCGGCCCGTGGACGTGGTCGGCGTGTTCGTGCGTGGCGAGAATCGCGTCCACGTCCGTGACGTCCTCAGGGTCGAACGGCACCGGAATCATCCGCTTGGTCCGCGGTGGGTCACCGTTCCCGAGATAGGGGTCGATGAGCAGCGTCGTGCCGTCGTCGGCCTTCAGGAAGAAGCCGTTACACCCGAGATACCAGAGGTCGAGTCCGTCGGGGTCGGCCGCCTCGACCGCGCGCGGCAGCCAGTCGCCCCAGTCGGAGCCGGGGAAGTCGTGTGCCATACCGGCAGTCCCACGCCGGAGACCAAAAACGGTCGCCATCTTTTCTTCCGCGGCGCGCGACCACCAGGTGTGAACTCTCGCCGCCGCGACGGCCTCCTCGCAACCGGGGCGCTCGCACTGCTGCTCGTGCTCGCGTGGGCTGCGGGGGCGACACGCGCACTCACGAGGGTCGGGCCGGCTGTGGTCGGTGTTGGTGGCTCGCTCCTGCTGGAGGCCGTCTTCCTCCGCTATCCAGACCGAACGCACGAACTCTGGGAACGCCCACTCGTGCAGGCCGTCGCGTTCGCGCTCGTCGCTGGCATCGGCATCCTCGCGATACAGTCGGGACTCGGCTGGGCCCTCGCCGCGCTCGCGTGGGGTCTCGTCGCGTACCTGCTGCTGCTCGCGATCGTGGTCAGCACCGGAGAAAATCCGCTCGCGACCGTCGTGGGGCGGTGACTACTCCTCGGTGAGCAGTCGCCGCAGGACGTAGTGGAGGATGCCGCCGTGCTCGACGTACGTGACTGCTGCCGGGGTCCCGACCTGCGCGGTAACCGGGAACTCGACGGTAGAGCCGTCGGAACGCTCGGCTACGACCGACAGTTCGTCACGCACCTGCAGGCCGTCGTCGAGCCCGTGAATCTCGAACACCTCGTCACCCTCCAGCCCGAGCGACTCCCAGGAGTCGCCGTCCTCGAACTGCAGCGGGAGGACGCCCATCCCGACGAGGTTGTCGCGGTAGATGCGCTCGTAGCTCTCCGCGATGGTCGCTCTGACTCCCAAGAGGTCGGTCCCCTTCGCCGCCCAGTCACGGCTGGAGCCCGTGCCGAACTCGACCCCGGAGAGGACGAGCAGCGGGATGTCCTCCTCGCGGTAGCGTTCGCTCGCTTCGAACACGGTCGTCTCCTCGCCCGTCGGGTGGTGGATGGTGTAACCACCCTCCACGTCGTCGAGCATCTCGTTCTCGATGCGGACGTTGGCGAACGTCCCGCGCATCATCACCTCGTGGTTCCCCCGTCGAGAGCCGTAGGTGTTGAACTCGTGGGGCTCGACGCCGCGCTCCATGAGCCACTGCCCAGCCGGGAGGTCCGAACTGAACGGCCCGGCCGGCGAGATGTGGTCGGTCGTCACGGTGTCGCCGAGCAGCATCATACAGCGCGCGCCCTCGATGTCTGCGACACCGGGCTTCTCCAGCGGGAAGTCCTTGAAGAACGGCGGCTCGCGGATGTACGTCGACTCCTCGTCCCACTCGTACACGTCGCCGCTCGGCGCTTCGAGCGCCTCCCAGCGCTCGTCGCCCTCGAACACCTCCGCGTACTTCTCGCGGAACATCTCGGGGTCGACGCTGTTCACGATGGTGTCGTGGATCTCGTCGGCGTCGGGCCAGAGGTCCGCGAGGAACACTGGCTCGCCGTCGTCGTCGTAGCCCAGCGGCTCGCGTTCGAGGTCGATGTCCATCCGGCCCGCGAGGCCGTACGCAACGACGAGCGGCGGGCTCGCCAGGTAGTTCGCGCGGACCTTCGGGTGGATGCGCGCCTCGAAGTTCCGGTTCCCAGACAAGACACTCGTCGTCCAGAGATCGTGTTCGTCGATGGCCGTCTCGACCGGTTCGGGGAGTGGGCCGGCGTTCCCGATGCACGTCGTACAGCCGTAGCCGACCACGTCGTACCCGAGGTCTTCGAGGAACGGCAGGAGGCCGGAGGCCTTCAGATACTCCGTGACGACGCGGCTGCCAGGGGCGAGGCTCGTCTTGACGTGCGGTGGGACGTCCAGTCCCTTCTCGACGGCGTTTCGGGCCAGGAGGCCCGCGGCGAGCATCACCGACGGGTTCGACGTGTTCGTACAGGAGGTGATGGCGCTCACGACGACGCTCCCGTGGCCGATTTCGCTCTCGCTACCGTCGGGCATCGTCACGGGGACGCGCTTCGAGAGCTCGCCGAGTTCGGGGTCGGGGCGGTCCGAGGGAGGTCGTTCCGAGTCGGACCCGCCTTCACCGAGCCAGCGGTTCAGCTGCTCCTCGTCGAGTTCGGGCAGGTCGTCTTCCAGTTCGCCGTGGACGAGGCTCCGGAAGTGGCGGCGCATGCCCCCCATCTCGACGCGGTCCTGCGGCCGTTTGGGGCCAGCGAGACTCGGCGTCACGGCGGAGAGGTCGACGTCGACGACCTCGGTGTACTCGGGGTCCTGGTTGCCGAACAGGCCCTGGGCATCCAGATACTCGCGGACGAGTTCGATGTGCTCAGGGCTTCGGCCCGTGAGTTCGAGGTAGTCGAGCGTCGCCTCGTCGACGCCGAACATCGAGATCGTGGAGCCCTGCTCGGGTGCCATGTTCGCGATCGTGGCGCGGTCGGGGACCGTGAGGTTCGCGACGCCGGGGCCGTAGAACTCGACGAACCGGTCGACGACGCCCACCTCACGAAGGTCCTCCGTGATGTGGAGCACGAGGTCGGTCGCGGTCGCGCCCTCGGGGAGTTCACCCGTGAGCCGGACGCCGACGACTTCGGGGAGCTTCATCGTGATTGGCTGGCCGAGCATCGCCGCCTCGGCCTCGATACCGCCGACACCCCAGCCGACGACGCCGATACCGCCGATCATCGGGGTGTGGCTGTCCGTGCCAACCAACGTATCGGGGATGAGCCACTCGTCGCCGCCCTGCTCGCGCGCGTGGACGACCTGCCCGAGGTACTCGAGGTTCACCTGGTGGACGATGCCCGTCCCCGGCGGGACGACGTTGAAGTCCTCGAAGGCGTTCTGCGCCCACTTGAGCGCGCGATACCGCTCGCCGTTGCGCTCGTACTCGAGTTCGACGTTCTTCTCGTAGGCGTCCTCGCTGCCGAAGAAGTCGACCTGCACACTGTGATCGATGACGAGGTCGATGGGGATCTCGGGTTCGACGACCGCCGGGTCGCGGTCGTTGCGCGCGGCCGCCGAGCGGAGCGCCGCGAGGTCCACCACTGCAGGCACGCCGGTGAGGTCCTGCAGTACCACGCGCGAGGGCTTGAACGGGAGTTCGACGTCGGGGACGTCGGGCGCCCACGAGGCGACGTTGCGCACGTCGTCCTCGGTGATGACGTCGCCGTCGACGTTCCGGAGGACGGATTCGAGGAGGACGCGGATGCTGACGGGGAGCGACTGGAGCTCACACAGTCCCTCGTCTTCGAGGGCGGTCAGGTCCGCCATCTTGTAGTCGATACCGTCGACGTCGATGTCGCGGACGGCACCGAACGGGTCGTCTGAAGCCATACCGAACGTTGGAGGTGGGTGGTCTTGAATCGGTCCCCTTCGTCAGTTGTCAGGAACACAGCAGGACAGCGCCGGGGCTGTGTCGGTGCAATGTGGTCGAAAACCGTGAGAATGGAGCGCGGTCAGTCCTGACAGCAGCCGCCGGCCTTCTCGCCGAAGTCGACCGCGAGCGGCGCCGAAATCATCTGATTCAGCTCCTGTAGTTCGAGTTCGAGCTGCGACTGCGCCTGCAGGTACTCGCTCATCTCCGGGAGGTCGTGGAGTTCCTCCTGCGCCACCTGAAGCTGGCGGAGGTCCTTGTTCGAGGCGTCGCCCGACTGCCGGGCCATCATGAACTCCTCGCGGAGCCCCTCGAACTCTCGAATCTTCTCCTGTGCCTCCTCACTCGCCTCGACGGCCGCCTTCGCCTCCTCGAAGCGCTGGTAGGAGTCGAGGTCGGTGATGGCGTCACCGAGTTCGCTCGCGAGTTCGGTCGCGCGTGCGGCGGCCTCCATCTCCGCGTCGGCCTCGGTCGATTCGGTGCTCATTGGCTCCCCTTTGGGCTTCGCCTGCTTTAGGTCTGCCGAATACGGTGGCGAAGCGCGCCCGTTAAACCGCTCGGCCCGATACAGAGACCAATGAGCGAGCAGCGGACCGAGGGCGATTTGCGGAACACCGGGATGGCCCTCAAACACGACCGAACGTGGGACTACGAACTCGACCGCATCGTCGAGGCCGTCGAAGAGCGGAACGCCGAGAAGGTGGGCCTGCAGTTCCCCGAGGGACTCAAGCGCCGTGCGCCGCACGTCGCCGACGACCTCCGCGACCTCCTTCCAGAGGGGGTGCGCGTCCTCATCTCCGGGCAGCCCTGCTACGGCGCGTGCGACCTCGACACCTACATGATGCGCCGGACGGACGTGTTCGTCCACTTCGGCCACTCGCCGATGAAGGACTCGGAGAAGATCATCTACGTCCCCCTCTTCTCGAACGTCGAGGTCGAGCCCATCATGGAGGAGGCGCTCGACGAACTCGAGGTCGGTGACGTGGGGCTGGTGACGACGGCCCAGCACATGAACAAGTTCGACGAGATGCGCGAGTGGCTAGAGGAGCGAGAGTTCACCGTCCACACGCGCCGTGGCGACGACCGCCTCACCCACGAGGGGCAGGTACTCGGCTGCAACTACGCGAGCGCCGACATCGACGCCGACCAGGTGTTGTACGTGGGTGGCGGGAAGTTCCATCCCCTGGGGCTGGCGATGGAGCATCCCGACAAGACCGTCGTCATCGCCGACCCCGTGAACAACGTGGTGACGGTCGCCGATACGGAGAAGTTCCTCAAGCAGCGGTACGGCGCGGTTCACCGCGCGATGGACGCGGAGACGTGGGGCGTCGTCTTCTGCACGAAGATCGGACAGGGTCGCTGGGACGTCGCCAACGACATCGTCGAGAACAACGAGAACGCCTACCTGCTGACGATGGACGAAGTGACGCCCGACCGCCTGACCCAGTTCGGCTTCGACGCCTACGTCAACACCGGGTGCCCGCGAATCACGACCGACGACGGCCCGCAGTTCAAACAGCCGATGCTCACGCCCGGTGAGTACGAGATCGCCATCGGCGAGAAGCCGCTCGACGAACTCTCCTTCGACACGTTCCACGGTACCTGGTAGCGCACCGTTTTACGCCTCCTTTGACACGGCGAACCGCGCACCGCTCGTTGGGGATGCCCCGTTTCCTCCAACCGCCACGCCCGCTAACGAAACGCGAGTCGTAACGACCCAACCGGTTTTATTGCAGTGTGCGAATCGGTGACTATGACCTCGGATTCTGACGACCGTATCGTCGCGTTCTACCGCCGCTACCTCGGCGATCCCGAGCGGGAACTGGACGTGTATCTCGGGTTCGTCCTGTTTATCGGCGGGTTCGCGCTGGGTATCGTGGGACTGCTGCTGTTCGCCGTCGAGCAGGTAACCGCCACCGGGCGGCCGATCTGGTGGCTTCGCGAGATCGCGTTCGTGGTCGGTGCGCTCGGCCTGCCGACGCTGCTGGTGGGCGTGACTGTCTTGCTCCCCGTCGACCGTCGCGCGTCGTACCTCGCGACGCTCGGCCTCACCGTGACCATCGTCGCTGCGGCGTTCTTCGTTACTGTCTACCCGGGACAGTGGAACGTCGACGGGCAGGACCAGAGCCTGCAGGGGGTGCTCATCTACGCCGTCGGGCTGGTGACCGTGCTCGCCTCGACGGGCGCGGCGCTCGTCTCGTATCACGTCGAGCGGACCAAGGGCGTCCCCATGGACGCAGAGGACGAGGCCATCGACGAGGAAGACGAGGAGGCTGTCGCGGCCCGCGCGCGCCGGGACTACGAGGAGGCGATGGCGAACTCGGAGGTGTCGTGGGGCGGCGTCAGGAAGACCGACGTGAGTCGACGGCTCCGTATCCGTGACGACTCCGGGGACATCGACACGTCGGGGTTCGACTCCGTCGCGGCCGAGGAGCGCCGTGACTCGGGCGCGAACGTCGATGCCGCGGTGGCGGGCCTCAAGTCACTTCGGGGTGGAAATCGGCGAGAGGACCGCGCCACGGGCGAGACCACCGACGACCAGGCCGCGGCACTCGCCGCGCTGCGCCAGCAGGAGGAACACACGGAGACGCGACGCCGACAGGAACGGGGCCGACTGGGGGCGCTCGCCGACCGCCTTACCGACGTGTTGAAACGGAATTAAACCACCGGAACACCCTTTATCTTACGTCAGAAATCGAGACTAGAACTCGGACGGAGGTTTATATTCGTGCCATAGTCTCTCAATGACATGGCGCGAGGCATCGACGTCGGCACCATGAACATAGTGTCGGCGGGACAGGACGGGGACGACACGGTGTTCGTCCAGCAACGTAACTCCTTCGTGGAGATCGAATACAGCGACATGGCCGAGCAGATGCTGTCTCGGTCGGACGTGTTGCACATCCGGAAAGGCGACCAGGTGTTCGTGGTGGGCGACGACGCGCTCAACTTCGCGAACATCTTCAACCAGAAGACGCGGCGACCGATGAAAGACGGCATCCTCTCCTCCGAGGAGAGCTCCGCGATTCCGATGATCAAGCTCATCATCGAGCAGGTGCTCGGCGAGCCCGAAACCCCGGACGAACGGGTGTTCTACTCCTCGCCCGCGGACCCCATCGACTCGGAGCTGTCGACGCTGTATCACCAGAAGACGCTCGACTCGTTCCTCGAGGACATGGGCTATAACCCCGAACCCATCAACGAGGGGATGGCGGTCATCTACTCGGAGCTGGCGGACTCGAACTTCACCGGGCTCGGCATCAGCTTCGGCGCGGGCATGACGAACGTCTGTCTGGCGTACTACGCGGTGCCCGTGATGACGTTCTCGGTCGCCCGCGGCGGCGACTGGATCGACGAGCAGACCGCGACGGCGACCGGCGAGTCGGTCGACAAGGTCACCTCCATCAAGGAGGACGACTTCCGGCTCGACTTCACCACCGACGTGGGGGGTGTCGAGGGCGCACTCGCCATCTACTACGACAACCTCCTCGACTACGTCATCGAGCAGATCTCTGCGGAGGTGAACGAGGAGGACGTCGAGGAAGGCCTGGACGTGCCCGTCGTCGTCACGGGTGGCACGTCGAGCCCGGCCGGCTTCGAGAACCTGTTCGAAGAGCGGCTGGCGAACGCCAGCATCCCGTTCAGCATCTCGAACGTGAAGCGGGTCAACAACCCGCTGTACAGCGTGGCCCGCGGGGCGCTCGTCGCAGCCCGCTCTGAGGAAGCGCAGCACGAACACGAAGAGCCGAAGGCGCCGGAGGCCGAGGCCGCGGCCGAAGAAGCAGAGTAAGAACGACCCCTTTTCAGTTCTTTTCGTTGAACCGACGGAGCGCGTCGCTCCACGACTCTACAGGCTGGAGTTCCGAGTGGTGGTCGACCGACACGCCGACGAAGCCACAGCCCTCACAGGCGGCCGTCTCTCGACCCCGATACTCGAACTCGGTCAACAGCGACCCACACCGCGGACAGTCCATACGGGACGTTGCGAGGGCCGTAGCATAAACGCTCAGGCCAGTTCACGAGCCGTCAGTGGCTCGCCGAGAGTATGCATATCGCGCATACACAAATCTATTTGTATGTCTACGAGATATGGGGTACTGATGAGTACCCGTTCGTTCGAGTCGGCTGTCGACTCCTGTCGGCCCGCCGACGCGGAGCCCGTGTCGCTGCCGGCGTCGGCGCTGGAGACGACCGCCCCCGAGTACCTGCGCGACCTGAAGTACGAACTGAGCGCGGCCGGGAAGGTACCGGCCGAGCTCACCCTCACCGTCGCGTTCGACGAGGACTGCTCGTTCGCCACGCAGGGCATCGCCGAGGAGATCCGCGAGTACGTCCGCGCGGCGGCGTTCCTCGGTGCGAGCCGGCTCGCCGTGACCGTCGACACTGTCGCGGACGAGGAGAAGGTCGAGCCCGCGCTCGCGGCCGTCGAAGAGCGTGCCCGACGCGAGGGCGTTACCCTGACCGTCGACGAGCCCGTTTCACACTGATGACCCGCCGGCGGCTCGCCCAGGAGCTCGGGGTCGTCGCTGGATTCGAGAACCCACGGGCACCGCTCGAACAGTACCACACCCCGCCCGATTTAGCTGCTCACATCGTCCACGTCGCCGACCTGCAGGGCGACATCGAGGGGCGGACGGTCGTCGACCTCGGTTCCGGAACCGGGATGCTCGCGCTCGGTGCAGCGCTCAGGGGGCCTGAACGGGTCGTCGGCGTCGAACTCGACCCCGCACCGCTCTCGACCGCCCGCAAGAACGAACGGAAGGTCGCCGCCCGCCCCGACGTGTCGTGGATCCGGGGCGACGCGACCCGCGCACCGCTCTGTCTCGACGACGCGACCGTCCTGATGAACCCACCGTTCGGCGCACAGACCGGCAACGAACACGCCGACCGCGCGTTCCTCCAGACGGCTTCTGCTATCGCCCGTGTCTCCTACTCGGTCCACAACGAGGGGAGCCGCGAGTTCGTGGAGGCGTTCGCCGACGACGAGGGCGGCGAAGTAACCCACGCCTTCGCTGCGGAGTTCGACCTCCCGCGACAGTTCGAGTTCCACGACAGCGAGTCGTCGACCCTCACTGCGGAAGTGTTCCGAATCGTCTGGCGCTAGTTGTACGTCTCCTGTGTCGCCACCCGAACCCGGGTGTCGTTCGCCGTCGCGAACAGCCGTGTCTCGTTGCGGACGAAGGTGAGTCCGCCCGCCGTTCGTGTCTCGTTCACGCCGGGAAGCGGTGAACGGCCAAGCGTCTCGTTCCCGCGGGCGATCACGAGCTCGAACCCGCCGGCGGTGGGCGCGACGCTCACGTTCCGCCCGTCGATGGTCGGCTCCGCGGGTGCCGGCGGGGAGAGGTACGCGAGCTGTCTGTCGTTCTCGGGGCCGCCCTTCTTCAGATACACCTTGTAGGCGGTCGGCCCGCCGACGGTGTTCCAGCCACTCCGGTTGGCGACGACCCGTTCCTCCCAGCCGATACCGCCGACGCGGACGACCTGCCTACCCGAGAACGCGAGTCGGCCCTTGGAGACGGCTTCCCACCAGATGCCGCGCTCCTCGCTCGCGACGATGACACCGCTGGAGGTGACACCCGAGGTGTTGACGATGGGGAGGTCGTACGCGCCGACGTATCGGTCGGGGGTGCCCTCCGCGTAGAGGACCGTGTAGTCACGCGCCTCGATGCTCGTGACGTTGGCGTCCACGGAGGCGTCCTCGATGGTGAGGAGGTTGTACGGGACGGCGACGAGTGCGAGTGCGAACAGCACGGTGACGAGCAGGCCGACGGCGGCCTCCCGGCGCGAGAGGTCGATGGCCCCGACGAGGTCACGGTCGGATGCGCGCGCGGCCGAGACGACGAGTGCGGCGAGCACGAACAGCAACGCGACGCCTCCAGCACGGAACAGCGTGAATTGGCCGCCACCGCGAATCAGGTAGACGGCCCACAGCCCCTTCGCGGCGGCGAAGGCCAGCGCGCCGAACCAGACGCGGCCGGCCGGCGCGACCGAGCCACGGCGCCGGAACAGCAGCACGCCCGCGACGAGTCCCATGAAGAACCCGACGGCGTGGCCCTGGATGGCGACGTTCGCCCACCACGGGGTCGTGAACGCCGGGCCCGCCGACCCCGGGAGGACGGGTGTCTGGAGCGCACGGTAGACGAGGGTGACGAGGTCAGACCCGACGAGCAGGATGACCGTCGCGATGGGGTAGCGGACGACGGAGAACCCTGCGAACGCGAACACGACCCCCGAAAAGCCGATGACGGGACCGAGGCCGAACACGCCGGATAGCACCGCGGCAGCGACACACGCCAGCGGGAACACGGCGATGCGTGCAAACGGATTCTCGGGCAGAGACCGGAACGACTGGCTCCCGCGGCGCGAGGGGAAGTGCCCCCACGCGTACTCCGCAAGCGAGCCGAACACGAGCGTCCCGAGGAGGTTCCCGACGAGGTGGCCCTCCCCCGCGTGGGCGAGTCCAGCGGTGAGGATGCCCGTCGGGTAGAAGTACGACCACGCACGGAACGGGATGACGAGCGGGTTGCGCCAGCCGTCGACCGCGCCCTGGACGAACGCGTAGAACGCGATGACGACCCCGATGGTCAGCAGCGTCCCCCACGGCACGCCCATGACGAAGCGTCGACGGAGCCGGTGGCCCCACCCACCGGCCGGGCGAGCGAGCGCGACGACCACGGCGACCGACAGCAGCCCGGTGAGGACGATGAGGAGCCGATACACCCAGTCGGGAACCAGCATGACCGGAGGAAGGGATGGCGGTGGTTTATATCCCGCTACTCAGGGCTCGACCACGAGCTTCCCGAACGCGTCCCGTTCGGCCATGTCCCGGAACGCCTCGCCCGTCGCATCGAGGTCGTAGGTTCCGCCGACGACCGGCTCGAACGCGCCCGAGGCGGCGAGGTCGACCAGCCGTTCCAGTTCGGGCTGGGTGCCCATCGTACTGCCCACGATTTCCTGATGCTGGAGGAAGAAGGGCGCGGCCGCGGTGTCGACACGCGACCCAGCTGTTCGACCACAGACCACCTGTTTCGCGCCGCGTCGCAACACCTTCGCCGCGACCGCCGTGAACTCGCCGGCCAGATGATTGAGCGCGCCGTCCATCTCCCCGATGGACCGCACCTCGCGGACGATTTCGTCGGTGTCTCCGGAGACGACGACGTGGGGACAGCCGAGTTCGCGCAGGCGTTCGGCCTTGGTCTCGGAGGTGGTCGTGCCGACGGCCTCGAGCCCCAGCACGTCGGCGAGCTGGACTGCGGCGACGCCGACGCCGCCGGTCGCACCCGGCACGAACACCCGGTCGCCCGCCGTCAGGTCGGCCTTCCGGTACATGTGCCACGCCGTGAGGTATGCCGTCGGCAGGCACGCCGCGGTCTGCGCGGAGAGGTCGTCGGGGAGCGGGATGAGCCGGGAGCCGTCGACGAGCGCCTGCTCCGCGAGGCCACCGTGATACAGCATGAACGACTGACAAAGGTTCTCCGGCCCCTCGCGGCAGTACCGACACTCCCCGCAGGTCTGGTTCGGGCAGAGCAGCACGCGGTCACCCTCGGAGACGCTCGCGCCCGCTCCGGTCTCGCGAACGGTGCCAGCGACGTCGAGTCCCGTGACGAACGGAAGCACCCCCTCGTTGACCATCGCGGAGTCGCCCTCCAGGATCCAGAGGTCGTGGCGGTTGATAGAACACGCCTCGACGTCGACGACGGCCTCACCGTCGCCTGGGTCGGGGTCGGCCTGCTCGATGAGTTCGACGCCGTCCGGTCCCGTGAGCGAAGTGAACGCGGCTGCGCGCATGGCCCGGTGGTTCGCCGCCGGGTGCAAATACGTTCGGGCGTCGGCAGCCGGTGAGTCGGCACGTACGACGGTGGTAGTACTGGAGCAGCGAGCATCCGCGCGAACGGTGCGCGGGTCGACCGGAGCGAGAACCGAGAGACGAACGGTGAACGAAGTGAGGGCGGTTCGCGGTGAGCGAACGGAGTGAGCGAAGCCCCTCGCGCAACGGGTGGCGTTACAGCGGTTCCTCGCCGTCGATGATGCGGAGCGCCCGTTTCGCAAGCGCGGGGACGCCGTCGCGCATCTTCGGGTACATTGGGTCGTCTGAGTTCCCCTCGAGGTAGCGCCGGAAGAACATCTCGCCGAGGCCGGCGAGCTTGTAGACGGCGAGCGTCCGGTAGAAGCGGTCGTTGTCGTAGCTGAACCCCGTGAGCTCCTCGTAGCGGTCCACGAGTTCTCGTCGGGTGGAGTAGCCCTCGCGAGTCATGAACGTGTTCGACAGCGAGTCGGTCGAGGCCGGCGGGTCGGGGTCCTTCGGCTCCCACCAGTACGAGAGCATCCAGCCGAGGTCCGTGAGGGGGTCGCCGAGCGTCGACATCTCCCAGTCCATCACGGCGTTGATTTCTGGTGGGGTGCCGGGGGCGTACATCACGTTGTCGAGCTTGTAGTCGCCGTGGATGAGCGTCGCCGGCGGGTCCTCGGGGACGTTGTTCTGGAGCCACTCCATCACCTCGTACAGTTCGGGCACCTCGCGCTCCTCGGTCGTCACCGAGAACGCCCACGTGAGCTGTTCGGACCACCGGCGGACCTGCCGTTCGGTGAATCCCGGGGGATAGCCGAAGTCGCCGTGTTCGAGCCCGACCGCGTCGTAGTCCACCTGGTGGATGTGTGCGAGCGTCTCGACGAGCTCCATGCCGACGCCCTTGCGCATCTCGGGCGTGGCGAACCGCTCGGGCTCGTCGTAGCGGAGCACGTCACCCTCGGCCTTCTTCATGACGTAGAAGTCCGACCCGAGGACGTCGTGGTCTTCGCAGGCGAGGACGGTCGTCGGCACCGGCACGTCGGTGTCCTGCAGCGCGTGGACGACACGGTACTCCCGGAGCACGTCGTGGGCGTTCTCGGCGACCTCGCCCGGTGGGGGTCGCCGAATGACGAGCTCCTCGTCGCCCCACGTCACGAACAGCGTCTCGTTGGAGTGTCCCTCCTTGTGGTGGCGCACCTCGTACGTCTCGGCCGGGCCGAGCTCTCCTTCGAGATACGAGGCCAGGGCGTCCTGGTCGACGATGCGGGCGAAGTACTCCTCGCTCGACTCGGTCATACGACCACCGTCACTAACATTGTAAGGGTCTGTTACCCCCATGGGAACCTATACTTAGGGTTTGTTGTCGGATTAACGAGACATTTTGTGCCGATTGTTTTACAATGGTGTGCGATAAGGCGTTGGCATGGAGTACCACGACTCCGAGAGAGCGAGGGAGCTTGCACGCCGTGCCGAAGCGTTCATGGACGAGGTCGTCATCCCGGCCGAGCGCGAGCAGTTGGGACAGGGCCCGCCAAGCGAGTCGCTCATCGAGGAACTTCGCCAGGAGGCACGCGAGCGGGAGATTTACTGCCCGCAGATCGGCGAGGAGTGGGGCGGGATGGGCGAGGACTTCCGCGACGTCCTCCCGCTGTTCGAGCAGGCTGGCCGTTCGCTACTGGGCGCGACGGCGATGCGCGTCGACGCGCCGGACGAGGGGAACATGCACACCATCGAACTGGTCGGGAGCGACCTCCAGAAGGAGGAGTGGCTGAAGCCGCTCGTCGCCGGCGAGATTCGCTCCGGCTTCTCGATGACTGAGCCGCAGGACGGCGCCGGTTCGGACCCGAAGATGATGAAGACCACGGCCGAGAAGGACGGCGACGAGTGGGTCATCAACGGCCACAAGTGGTGGACGACGCAGGGGAGCCACGCCGACGTGCTCATCGTGATGGCGGTGACCGACCCCGACGCCCACCCTTACGAAGGCGCGTCGATGATTCTCGTCCCGGTCGACGCCGACGGCGTCACCATCGAGCGGGACATCCCGCATCTCGGTCCCGACATGGACGGCCACGGCCACGCCGAAATCACCTACGACAACGTCCGCGTCCCCGAGGAGAACCTCCTGGGGGCGGAGAACGCCGGCTTCGCCATCGCCCAGCAGCGACTCGGCCCCGCTCGACTCACGCACTGCATGCGCTTCTCGGGGATGGCCCAACGCTCGCTCGAAATCGCGAAGGCGTACATCGACGGCCGCGACGCCTTCGGCTCGAAGCTCTCGGAGAAGCAGTCGCTTCGCTACCGCATCGCGGACGCCGAAACCCAACTGCACGCCGCGCGCTGTATGGTTCGGCACGCCGCGCAGGAGATCGCGGATGGCGAGCAGGCACGGATTCCGGTGTCGATGAGCAAGGTGTTCACGGCGAACGTCTGTCAGGACGCCATCGACCTGTCGCTTCAAGCGTGTGGCGGCACGGGCATCTCGCGCGACATCCCCATCGCGGACTTCTACGAGGCGGTCCGCGCGTTCCGCATCGTCGACGGCGCCGACGAGGTCCACAACCGCGTCATCGCTCGCGACGCCTTCTCCGACCTCGACCACTCCGAGGTCGAACACGTTACCAGGTTCTAGAACCCGCGTGCTCCGGGGTACGATGGGCCCTCGGGCCTCGTCGTGACCTCCCTCGCTCCATGCGTGGCGGACGACTGCGCAGCGACCCGGACGCTTTTGCGACTCTGTGTCGTGGTACAGCTATGGACGAGCAGGAACTCGAGTTTGCGGCGGGGGCTATCCGCGATGCCGACAGCGTGGTCGCGCTCACCGGCGCCGGGGTGTCGACCGCCTCGGGCGTCCCGGACTTCCGCAGCGACGGGGGCATCTGGGACCGGTTCGACCCACAGGACTTCCACATCTCACGGTTCGACACCGACCCCGAGGGGTTCTGGCGCGAGCGCGTCGAGATGGTCGAGGAAGTGTACGGCGGCGACGTTGAGCCGAACGCCGCCCACGAGGCGCTGGCGACGCTCGAATCGGGGGGGAACCTCGACGGACTCATCACGCAGAACGTCGACGGCCTCCATCAGCAGGCGGGCAGCGAGGACCCGGTCGAGGTGCACGGCAACGGGAAACGAGTCGTCTGTCGGTCCTGTGACCGCCGGTTCGACGCCGACCCGGTGTACGAGCGCGTTCGCGACGGGGCAGTCCCACCGACGTGTGAGCACTGCGACGACCCCCTCAAGCCGGACGTGGTACTGTTCGGCGAACAGCTCTCGGAGCACGCGCTGTTCCGCGCCCAGTCGCTCGCCGAGCAGGCGGACACGTTCATCGTCGCTGGCTCCTCGCTCACGGTTCAGCCGGCCGCGTCGTTCCCCCGCGTGGCTGCCAGCAGCGGCGCGACGCTCGTGCTCGTCAACCTCGAGTCGACACCGCTGTCTGGCCGGGCCGAATACGATTTCCGGGCAGACGTGACCGACGTGCTCCCCGAGCTGGCGGCCCGTGTCCCGGCCGGGCCGTAGGTAGCTTTTTGCTGGCTCCACGATTGGTGGCAGATACCATGGTACACTACCGAGTCGTCGACACCGACGACGTCGACGAGACGGATCTCTCCACCATCGAAGCCATCCCGCCGAACCTCAACATCCGCGCCATCGACGACGCGCTCGGAACCCAGGAGATCGGCGTGAAGCTCTGGTACTTCGAACCGGGCGAGGAGATCCAGTACCACGCACACAGCGAGCAGGAGGAGCTCTACTACGTCATCGAAGGCGAGTTCTCACTGAAGCTCGGCAAATCCGGCGAGGAGGAGTACGTCGAAGCTGGGCCGGGGACGTTCTGGGTCGCCGGTCCCGAAACCGGCCACGGCCACCGCTACGTCGGCGAGAACCGTGGCGTGGTGCTGGCGCTGGGCGCCCCGCGGGTCGACGACCCCGGGCTCGACCCCCACTCGCTCGACCACGACGACGAGTAGGACTCAGGCGGGCGACTCGACTTCGTCCGGTGAGTCGGCGTCGCCGTAGGTCGTCTGCAAGTACTCGATGATGCGGGCGCTCTGGCTCATCGTGACGCCGTACTCGTCGTCGACGATGACCGGGACCTGTCGCTGCCCGGAGACGCGCTCGACGATGTTCCGCTTGGAGTGGAGTCCTTCGACCCACACCGAGTCGTACGCCAGGTCGAGGTTTTCGAGCTCGTCGACGACGAACTCGCAGTACGGACAGCCTTCGAGGCGGTAGAGCGTGAGAGCCATACCGACCACTCGGGGGCTCGACGCATAACTCCGACGGCGAACAGCTTTTCTCGCGGGCGCATCACCATCCACCATGCTACCGAGCGAGGGCGAGGTCGCCCCTGATTTCGAGGCGCTGTACTGCGACGGTGAGGCCTTTCGGAGACGGGCCCTCTCGGAGACGCTAACCGAACGCGGTGGCGTCGTCGTGTTCTTCGGCTTCGTGTTCAACGCCATCGGCGAGAACTGGTGGAAGCGCTACAAGCGCGCTGGCTGGGGTGACTTCGACGTTCCCGTCCTGGGTGTCGGCCGCGACGGCCCCTACTCGATGAACGAGTTCATCCGGCAGAAGGACCTCCCGTTCGGGTTCTTCGCCGACGTCGAAGGGACGGTCGCCGACGAGTACGACCTACTGGTCGAGCGTGACGGGATGGCCGGTGTCCGAACCGCGAAGCGGGCAGTGTTCGTCTTCAACGGCGACCGCGAAGTCCAGCACCGCTGGACGAGCGACGACTGGATCCACCCCGTTCCGAGAGAGGAGATCGAGGGAGCGGTCAGCGACCTCTAATCCAGTCCCCGATAGACCGACTCGGTCAACCGCTCGACGCTGAAGGCACGTTCACCGTTTGCGTACGTCGAAAGCGGCGGTGGCTCGGCGTAGCGGTACACCTCGACCCGCAGCCGGTCGCTCTCGAAGCCACGGCTCGTCGCCGGGAGGAACGTCACCACGTCCACGACCGGCGTCGCCGTCCAGTCCGTCGCCGCCAGGTCGGCCCGCACGTTCGGGCCCCAGGTGCCGGTCGGTTCGACGAATCGCCCGCGTGGCATGGTGGCCGCTTCGTGGTCGAGCAGGAAAGCGTTCGTGGCGAACAGGTGGCCCCTGCATCCGCGGCGGGTGGGCCACACGACCGCCGGGGGCCGCCGCGACCGAACTCACGTCACAGGGGGCGTGGCCGTGGCTTCGTATTTGAACTTAGTTGACGCCGAGCTGTCTCGCGATGGTGTTGAGCTGGATCTCGTCGGTCCCCTCGACGATCCGGAGGACGCGAGCCGACTCCAGTCGGTCCATGAACGGGTTGTCCTCGCTGAGCCCGTTCCCGCCGTGGACCTGCACCACGTCGTCAGCGATGTCGAACAGCACGTTCGCACAGAGGTACTTGACGACGGACGAGTCCATGATTGCCTGTTCGCCCTGGTCCATCTTCCACGCGAGTTTCAGACCAGCAGCGTCGGCAGCGTAGGCTTTGGCTTTCCCCTCGGCGATCTTGTGCGAGACGCCCTGAAACTTCCCGATGGGGCGACCGAACGCCTCGCGGTCGTTCGCGTACTCGACGGCGCGGTCGACGAGGAACTCGGCGTGCCCCATCGCACGGGCACCGATTTCCAGCCGACCGAGCGAGAGGAAGTCCATCGCGTCGTAGAACGCCGTGTCCACGCTGCCGAGCACGCGGTCTTCGGGAATACGGAGGTCGTTGAAGTGAATCTCGGCCTGCTGCCCCTTCATGCCGACCGCGTTGTTCATCGACCCGAGTTCGTACTCGCCCTCCTCGACGATGAAGCAGGTGATGCCGCCGTACCGGCCCATCTCCTCCTGCGGAGTGGTCCGGGCGAACACCTGCACGAAGTCAGCGTACGGGGCGTTCGTGATCCACTGTTTGGTCCCGTTGAGGACCCACTCGTCGCCGTCCTTCTCGGCCGTGGTCTCCATGTTCGGCGAGTCGGAGCCCACGCCGGGTTCCGTCTGGGCGAACGCCGTCGACTTCTCGCCCTCGACCGTGGGTTTCAGGTACTCGTCGATCTGGTCGCCCTCTGCCTGCATGAGCAGCGGTTTCGGCCCTTCGGGCCCGGCGAGGATGAACTCGGTGAGGCCGCCGCCCTTCGCGGCGACGTGTTTCAACATCCGATACCACGTGACGTTGGAGACGCCCTGCCCACCCACGTCCTCGGGGAGGTTCGCGGCGTAGAAGCCAGCGTCGGCCGACCGCTTCCGGACCGTTCGGATGGCGTCCAGCACGTCGGGGACGAACTGCCCGTTGACCTCGTGACGCAACCGGGGGTTCGACCACGTGTCGCCCAGCTCGTCCTGGAGCGGCTCGACTTCCTGCTCGACGAACTCGTCGAGCGACGAGAGGATGAGCCGCGTCTCCTCGTCGGTGTCGAAACTGACGCCACCCGTCGACGAGGCGGCTTCCTGTGTTGCCATACCACCACATGCGAGCATTCCCCCTTAACCCCTGCGCGCTGGCTGTGCGGCCCCTTATAAACTCGACCGGTGTTTCTCGTTGTAGCGGTCCGGCTACGCTTTTGGCCCTCCGCGTCCACGGTCGAGTATGCGACTCGATGGCGTACGCGTGTTGGACCTGACGAGACTGTTGCCGGGGCCGTACGCGAGCCAACTGCTCGTGGACATGGGTGCGGACGTGGTGAAGATCGAAGACACCGGCGCGGGCGACTACGCCCGCCACATGCCGCCCGCGACCAACGCGGGTCACGGAGCCCTGTTCGACGCTGTGAACCGCGGGAAACGGAGCATCGGTCTCGACCTCAAGAGCGAGGAGGGGAGGGAGGTGTTCTACCGGCTCGTCGAGGACGCAGACGTCGTCTTCGAGCAGTTTCGCCCCGGTGTCGTCGAGCGACTCGGCGTCGACTACGAGACGGTCCGCGAGTACAACGACGATGTCGTCTACTGCTCGCTGTCGGGGTACGGCCAGAACGGTCCACACGCCGAGATGGCCGGGCACGACCTCAACTACATCGGGCTGGCCGGCTTGCTCGACATGACGCGTGACTCTGAGGACGAGATGCCGCGGCTCCCCGGCTACCAGATCGCCGACATGGGTGGCGGACTGTTCGCGGCGTTCGCCATCGTCGGCGCACTCGCCTCTCGCGAACTCGGGAACACCGGCGGCGAGTACATCGACGTGGGGCTCACCGACGCCGTTGTCTCCTTCTCACAAGCACTCGCGCCGGAGGCATTAACTGGGGGAGACCCACGACCCGGCGAGACGCCGCTCACAGGGCAGTTCCCGTGGTACGACGTGTACGAGGCCAAGCAAGGATACGTCACGCTGGCTGCGCTCGAACCGCAGTTCTGGACGGCGTTCTGCGAGGCGGTCGACCGTGAGGAGTGGATTGGGACACATATGACACAGGACCGCGCCGAACGGGAGGCGCTCCGCGAGAGGCTCGAAACCCTGTTCGCCGAGCGCACGCGCGACGAGTGGGTCGAGTTCTTCGAGGGTATCGACGCCGCCGTCGACGGGGTCTACTCACCTGCGGAGACGTTCGAGCACCCACAGATCGAGGCGCGAAGCTACGTCGAACGGCCGGAGGACGGTCAGCCTCGGGTAGGCTTTCCGGCACGTGGCACGGAGATCGACCACGGTGAGTCCGCCGACGCACCGAGCCACGGCAGTGACACCGACACGCTCCTCCGGGAGGCGGGGTACGACGAGACCGACCTTGAGCGGCTCCGCGAGTCGGGGGTGGTGCTGTGACGCGCGGACTCCTCCTGCCGCTCGTCGGTCCCGATCCAGTCGAACTCGCGGTTCGGGCCGAAGCGCTCGGGTACGGCTCGGTCTGGCTGGGCGAACTCTGGGGAAGCAGTGCAGTCGTGACGCTCACTGGGGTCGCGACACAGACGGCCGACATCGAACTCGGCACGGCCATCCTCAACGTGTTCTCTCGGACGCCCGCCGTGCTCGCGATGACCGCGGCGTCGCTCGACGAGGCATCGGACGGACGGTTCACCCTCGGCGTGGGAACCTCGACCCCGAAGGCTGTCGAGGACCTCCACAGCATGTCCTTCGAGAACCCCGTCCGTCGCGCTCACGAGGCCATCGAACTCACGAAGCGGTTCCTCTCGACGGAAGGGCAGGTGGACTACGACGGCGAGGTGTTTCACGCCGCGGACTTCTCGTCGCTCGGTGCCGACGTCCCCATCTACCACGCGGCGCTCGGGAAAGCCAACAGGCGAGTGGTCGCGCGGCTCTGTGACGGCTGGATTCCCCACAACATCCCGTTCCCGGACCTCGGCGACGCGTTCGACTACATCCGCGACCACACGCCCGAGGACCGCGACCCCGATGACATCACCGTGATGCCGTACGTGCCGAGCGCCGTCTCCGAGGACCCCGAGGAGGCACGCGACGCGGTTCGGGGCCATATCGCCTACTACGTCGGCAACGGTGAAGGCTACCGGACGGCCGTCGCCGGACGCTTCCCCGACGAGGCGGACTGCGTGGCCGAGGCGTGGCGGAGCGGTGAGCGTGAAAAAGCGGCCGACCACGTCACCGACGAGATGGTCGCGGCACTCGGCGTGGCCGGAACCTCCGAGGAGGCGCGCGAGCAGTTCGACGCCGTCGAGTCCCTTCCAGCCGTCGACCGACCGCTCGTCACCATCCCGAACAACAGCACCCACCTCGCCGAACAGACGGTCGAGGCACTCGCACCGGACGCTACGTGAACATCGTGCGGAGCGCACTCCGCTTCAACAGCAGGAACCCGACGAACACGACGACGAACCCGAGGAGCGTGACGAGGGTGATCGGCTCGTTCAGCAGGAACACGCTGGCAATCGTGGCGACGATCGGCACGACGTACCCGACGAGGCTGGTCTCCACGGCGCCGTACCGGTCGAGCACGCGGAAGAACAGGATGAACGCGATGGCGGTCGCGAACACGCCGAGGTAGATGACGGCCCCGACGGCGGCGAGTGGGTAGTCGAGGGCGACCTGTTCGCCGAGCCCGAGGCTCACGAGGTGCAACAGGACGGCGCCGACCAGCATCGACCACGCCGCCCGTGGGGTGGCGTCGAGCGAGGAATCGGCCTGCTGGACGACGACACCGCCGAGCGAGACGCCCGCGACCTGGAGTAGCACCAGCAACCGGCCGACGATGTCGCCGCTGACGAGGTTCTCCGGGGTCGGTCGAACGACCAGTCCGACCCCGACAAAGCCGAGGAGGATTCCGAGGAACCCGACGGCCGAGACGCGCTCGCCGAGCAGGAGCAGCGCCCATAGCGCCGTCGCGATGGGGACGAGCCCCTGGAGGATGGCGGCGACGCCCGCCGGAACCGTCTGCTGACCGATGAACAGGAAGCCGTTCGCACCGATGAGGAACAGTCCACCGCCGACGACGGCCTCGTAGTCGCCGCGGCTCTCGGGCTTCCAGCCCGCCCCTGTCACGGCCACAGCGAGCAACAGCACGGCCGCGATGTCGTAACGGAACGACGCGAACAACAGCGGCGGGATGTTCTCCAGCCCGATGCTGATCGCCGGAAAGGAGAGGCCCCACAGCAGCGAGAGGAGGGCAAACGGAGCGAGGGCGCGGAGACGGGACACACGCGGAGTTGGTGAGGTGGCCCGAAAACGGTGGCGTTCCAACTGCGATAGCGAACAGGCGGCCCGACTGCAACCATGGATGGGTGGGCCGCGCCACTCCCTCGTTCCATCCACGGCGACGGCTACGTCACGGGAGAGGGTGGCCGCGGTCCGATACTTCAACCTTCGGCAGCGTCGCGGCACCGCGAGACGTGTAAAAAGTGGACTTTTAGAAGCTGAACAGGTCGATACCGCCAGTCACACCGACGACCTGGCCGGTGACGTAGTTCGCCTGCTCGGAGCAGAGGAACGCGATGGTGTTCGAGACGTCCTCCTCGCGGCCGAGCCGGCGCATCGGCGTCGCCTTCGCGATGCGGGCGAAGTGCTCGTCCATCTGTTCGAGCTGGTCGATGGGGAGGTCGGCGAGCGCGCCGACGACGATGCTCGGGGCGATGACGTTCGAGGTGATGCCGTGCTGAGCACCTTCGAGGGCGAGCGTCTTGCCGAACCCGATGAGCGCGGCCTTCGTCGCGGAGTACGACGCCTGGCCGAAGCCGCCCTGCCAGCCGGCCATCGAGGACATGTTGACGATGCGGCCCCACTCGCGCTCCTTCATCTTGGGGAACACCTCGCGGGTGATGTTGTACGTCCCCGTGAGGTTGATGGCCATGTCGCGGTCCCAGATCTCGTCGTCGAAGTTCTCGATACGGTCACGGGCGTCGACCATCCCGGCGTTGTTGACGAGGATGTCGATGCCACCGGTCTCCTCCTCGAGCGCGTCGACGGTGTTGCCGACGGCGTCGCGGTCCGTGAGGTCACACTCGATGGCGTGCGCCTCGCCGTCGTAGTCGCCGTCGTTGATCTCGTCGGCGATACCCTGCGCAGCGTCTTCCTTCACGTCGAGGACGACGACGTCCGCGCCTTCCTGGGCGAGGACACGACAGTCCTCGCTCCCGATTCGACCTGCACCGCCGGTGACGATGGCGGTCTTGTCGTCGAGTCCGAAGTCCATTGCGGGCGACGTATCCACTCACCCGGAGTTAACAGTTTGGTAAGACGCAACCCCGAAGCTTCATTGCCGATACTGGTCGTTGAGAGTGTAGGAGGCGGCCCAGTCATTCTCCGGCGGAGCGGCGACACGGCAGGGCAGCCACGCATCATGACCACGCACCACGACAGAACGGGGGAGGAGCCGCGCGCCGAGCGGCTCGGACTCGTCACGGCCGACGAGGCGTTCGCCACGGCGATGGAGGAAACGCTCGACCGCGAGAGCCGACTGGTCGAGACGCTCTCGACGATGGAGACACTCCACACGCGACTCGAGGAGACCTGTTTCGACGGACTGGTCCTGGACCACGACGGGGAGCGGGTGGACGCCGTGACCCTCACCAGTGCGGTCAGGCAGGTCGACGCTGGGGTTCCGGTGGTCGTCGTGGCAAGCGCGAACGCCGGGCGCGTTGCGAGCGACGTCCTGGCCGCAGGAGCGACGACCTTCGTCGCACGCGAGGCCACAGCCGAGACCGGGGCTGTCGCGGCGCGCCTCGAAACGGCCCCTGAAGCGGGTCGTGGCGTCGGTGCGAACGCGACCGATCGCGCTGCGACGTACCGGTCGCTGGTCGACGACGCGCTCGTGTCGGGTGACGTCGGGCTGGTGGTCTCGGACGAGGAAGGGAGGGTCCGATGGGTGACGGACGCCGTCGGGACGTTCTTCGACGTTCCGGCGAGTCGGTTGGTCGGGGCCAACCGCCGGACGGTGGTTCGAGAGCAGTTTGCCCCGGCCGTGACGGAGACGAGCGCATTCGCCGGCCACCTGCTCGACCCGGGAGGAGACGGCCTGCTGGTCCGGAGTGCCGGCGTCGAGGACGCACGGTGGCTCGACTGCCGGAGTACGACGCTGCTCGGCGGGCCGGTCGCCGGTGGACAACTCGACCGGTTCGTCGACGTGACGCGGTTCGTCCGTCGGGACGACGGGCTCCGCGAACTCCAGCGGCTGATGGTGACCGACGACTCGTTCGCCGAGCGGCTCCACGAGGTGCTGAATCTCGGCTCACAACGACTCGACCTCCCGTACGGGTTCGTCACCGCCATCGACGACGGGACACAGGACGTCCTCGACGCGGTTGGGGACCACGAACTCCTCCAGCCTGGGCAGTCCGCGCCGCTCTTGCAGACGTACTGTCGACGGACGCTCGCCGCGGACGGGCTGATAACCCTTCCCGATGCTGTCGAGGCGGGCTGGGAGAACGACCCCGCCTACGAGACGTTCGGGCTGGGCGCGTACATCGGCGCACCCATTCGCATCGCGGGAGACCACTACGGAACGCTCTGTTTTGCATCGAGTGAACCCCGAGAGGCGCTCGCCGACGACGAAGAACTGTTCGTCGAGTTCGCCGCCTCGTGGGCCGGCTGGGAGCTCGAACGCTACGGCACCGCGCTGGACTAATCGCCGCGGGCGATCGCAGGAACCCGACTGAGGTCGTCGACGACGTAGTCCGCCTTCGGACCGGCGGCCGCTTCGCCGTACGCCACCGTATCGAGTCCGGCGTCCTTGGCGCCTGCAACGTCGTGTTCGTATCGGTCCCCGACCATCAGGCCGGCACCGGGGTCACCCCCCCACGCGTCGAGCGCGTCTTCGAACATCCGGGCGTCGGGCTTGGTGTAGCCGACGGCCTCACTTGTGGTGATGTGGTCGAAGGTGTCTCGAAGCCCGAACGTCTCGAGCATGTTCTCCATCTCCCGGTCGTCGATGTCCGAGACGATGCCGAGGTAGAACCCGGCCTCGTCGAGGTCGTGGATGGCGTCGACGACACCCGGCTCCGCCCGCATCGCCTCGGCGGTCGCTGACTCGAACAGGGGCCACCACTCCTCGTTGGCGGGCGGTTCGCCGTCGAAGACGGCGGCGGTGGCCTTCACGTACCCCTCGCGCGCGCTCCGGAACTCCGTGCCGTCGCGGGCTTTGAAATGTGTTCCGAGCGTCGACTTCCACTCGTCGACTGTCGCCTCGAACAGGAGGTCGTACTCGGTCGTGAGGTCGCGCAGGAACGTGGCGTAGCCCTCGCGAATGCTCTGCAGTTCGACGATGACACCGCCGATATCCCAGAAGACGGCGTCGTATCGAGCCTCTTTCATACTGAGTCGTAGTAACGCACGCCGTCGTCCAGCGTCGCGGTCGCACGTCCCTCACGTTCCAGGTGCGCGAGCGCGCTCATCGTCTCGGGGATCAGGTAGCGAATCGAGCGGTCGCCCGCGAGCGACAGCGCGATGCCGGGGACCGTCCGGAGCCCCTGTTCGAGCTGGCCCTCGACGCGGTCGAGCTGCCGGTCGAGGCTGGCCCGGTCGCGCTCCAGCGCATCGTGGAACTCCTCGTGTACCGGGCCGTGGCCGGGATAGACGCGGTCGACCTCGAACTCGTCGAGTCGGTCGAGCGCCGTGTAGAAGGCGTCGAACGCGTCGACGTAGCCGTCGTCGAGCCCGTCGTGCATCACGATGGGACGGAACGGTTCGATAGCCATGTCGCCCGCGAGCAGCGCGCGCTCGCCGTTCAGTTCGGTGAGATAACACAGATGGTCGGCCTGATGGCCCGGCGTGTGGATGGCCTCAGCAGAGAGTGGACCGAGATCGACCGGCCCAGGGTCGAGCCAGACGTCGACGGATTCGGGTGGGAGAAGTTCGGCGTTACGGCGAAGCGACTCGACGGCCATCTCGACGGCCTCGTCGAGCTGGTCGCCGGCAAGCCCGGCCTCGCGCGCGTTCGTCCGGACGCGCTCCGCGAGCGCGTCGGGGTCACGTGAGAAGCGTTCGCGAACGCTCGACGGGGCGTACACCGTCGGGTCCGTGGCGTCCAGAATCCGTGGGACCTGCCCGACGTGGTCGAGGTGCGGATGGGTCACCACCAGATGCTCGATGTCCTCGATGTCGTAGCCGGCGTCCCGGAGCCCGTCGTCGAGCGCTGCGTCGGGGTCGCCGTAGCCGAACTCGGCCGGCATGCCGGCGTCGACGAGCACCGGTTCGTCCACGTCGAGCAGGTACGCCGCGGCGTGGCCCGGCGGCCAGTCGACGGCGAACTCGATGCGCCGGACGGTCGACAGTCGCTGCTCGTTCATTCGTTGGAAAGTGACGACGGCAGACAATAAGCGTTCGCTTGCGCGCAATTCGATGCTCGTTGTGGCCGATTTCGCCACCACAACCGTCGACACGAGCGCGAATAGCTTTATTAACAACGGCTCCAAATCTGCCACTCGAAGTTTCCAACGTAAACAATGACGACGAATCAACGTTTCAGCGTAGCGGGCGAGACCGCGGTCATCACCGGGTCGAGCCAGGGTATCGGGAAGGTCACCGCCGAGCTGTTCGCCCAGGAGGGGGCGAACGTCGTCGTCTCCTCGCGGTCACAGGAGAAGATCGACGCGGTAGTCGAGGGCATCAACGAGAGCGACGCGCCCGGCCGGGCCGTCGCCGTCGAGTGCGACGTCCGCGAGCGCGACTCCGTCGAGGCGCTCATGGACGCGACCGTCGAGGAGTTCGGCTCGATCGACGTGCTCGTCAACAACGCCGGCGCGTCGTTCATGGCCGGCTTCGACGACATCTCCGAGAACGGCTGGGAGACCATCGTCGACATCAACCTCACCGGCACCTACCACTGCACACAGGCTGCCGGTGCGCACATGCAAGAGCAGGACGACGGCGGGGTCGTCATCAACTTCGCGTCCGTCGCGGGCACGAAGGGCTCGCCGTACATGAGCCACTACGGCGCGGCGAAGGCCGGCGTCGTCAACCTCACCACCACGCTCGGCTACGAGTACGCCCCCCACGACATCCGGGTGAACTGCATCGCCCCCGGCTTCGTCGCCACGCCGGGCGTCGCCACGCAGATGGGCATCGACGCCGAGGACGTCGACCGCGACACCGTGCGGCGACGGATGGGCCTCTCGGAGGAGATCGCCGACATCGTCCAGTTCCTCGCGAGCGATGCCTCCTCGTACATGGTCGGCGAGACCATCACGGTCAAGGGCGTCCCGGACATCGAAGAGTCGCCAGAAGTATAACGGAGGCATCCAGGTAGCTACCATGATAGACCGTGACGTGTTCCTGCCGGTCGCCGCACAGCCCAGCGTCGACGCGCTCGTGGAGATGGCCCAGCGCGCCGAAGCGCTGACCTACGATATGGCGTGGCTGCCCGAGACGTGGGGCCGCGACGCCGTGACCGTCCTCACCAGCATCGCCCACGGCACCGAGGAGATCGACATCGGCACCTCCATCATGCCCATCTACTCGCGGTCGCCGGCGCTCATCGGGCAGACCGCCGCCACCCTGCAAGAGGTCTCGGACGGGCGGTTCCGCCTCGGGCTCGGCCCTTCCGGGCCCATCGTCATCCAGAACTGGCACGGCGTCGAGTACGGCAACCCCCTCAAGCGCACCCGCGAGACCGTCGACGTGGTGAAGCAGGTGCTCTCGGGTGAAGAAGTCGAGTACGACGGCGACTACTTCGACCTCTCGGGCTTTCGGCTGCGCTGTGACGCCCCCGACCCCGCCCCGAAGGTCGACACCGCCGGAATGGGGCCGAAGGCCGTCGAACTCGCCGGGCGGTTCGCGGACGGCTGGCACGGCCTGATGCTCACGCGGGAGGGACTCCGCGACCGCTACGAGGACCTCGAACGCGGGGCCGAACTCGGTGACAAGGACGTCGACGACGTGCGCGTCACGATGTCCCTGACGTGCTGTGCACTGGAGGACGGCGAGCGGGCGAAGGAGCTCGTGACCCAGCATTCGGTGTTCTACATCGGCGGCATGGGGACCTTCTACCGCGACTCGCTCGCCCGCCAGGGCTACGAGGACGCCGCCCATGCCATCTACGACGCGTGGCAGGCGGGCGAGCGGGCCGAGGCGATGCAGCGGTTCCGCGAGGAAGGGTTCCTCGAGAAGGCAGCAGTTGCGGGCACCCCCGAGGAAGCGCGCGAGCAACTCGCAGCGTGGGAGGCGATGGACGAGGTCGACGCCGTCTCGGTTTCGTTCCCTCGGGCCGCCGAACTGGAGGACATCGAAGCGACGATGGACGCGCTCGCACCGCAGAGCTAAATCCCCGGGCGTCGACTCCCCGTCACGATGTACGAGCGCATTCTCGTGCCGACCGATGGAAGCGCCGAGGGGACCGCCGCGTTCGACCACGCGGTCGACCTCGCTGCGGCCGTCGGCGCGGCCGTCACCGTCCTCTACGTCGCAGACACGAACAGCGATAGCGTCACCCTCGTCGGCGGCGAGGTCGTCGACGCGCTCGAACAGGAAGGGGAGCGAATCGTCGCCGAGAGTGTCGAGCGGGCGAGCGACTCGGGCGTCGCGGTCACGACGGCCGTCGAGCAAGGGGACCCGCCGGCGACCATCCTCGACTACGCCGACCGCGAGGGGTGTGACCTCATCGTCATCGGGGCCCGCGGGAGCCGTGGCGTCCGCGACTACCTCCTCGGGAGCACGACCGAGCGCGTTGTGCGCGGGACGACGACGCCCGTGTTGACCATCACCCCCGAGGAGGAGTGAGGGACGGTCGTCCCGACGGTCCCCACGGACCCGTCGACCGGCTCGTCCGCGCGACGACCACACCGCTGGGTCTCATGGTCGCCGTCGGGCTGTTCCTCTTCGCCGTCCAACTCCTCGGCGGGGCGACCGAAGCGCTCTCGCCGCTCATCGAACGGCTCCTGCGGCGGGCGCTCGTCGGGCCGTTCCCGGCGCTCGGCATCGGCTGGCTCGCCTCGTACCTGCTCGCGAACGGGTCGGTCGTCGCCGCGCTCGCCGTCTCGCTGTTCGCTGCCGACCTCGTGACGCCCACCGAGCTGTTCCTGCTCGTCTCGGGGTCGCGGCTGGGAGCCGCCGGCGTCGTGCTGTTCATCGGGGCGCTCGACTTCCTCGCCCGACGCGAAGCCGGGCTCCGCGAGTCGCTGCGACTCGGCGTGCTCACGTTCGTCTGTACGTACGCTGTGTTCGTCCCGAGCACGGTCGTCGGCTACCTCGCGCTCCCGTGGGCGGACCCGCTCGTGGCGCTGTTCTCGGGCGTCACCGGGCTCCTGATTCGGTCGCTCAGCATGCTCCGGCCGGTCGCACTCGGCATCGTCGACCAGCTCGGAGCCACAGGGGGGTTCCTGCTCGCGGTGGTCCTGCTGCTCGTCAGCCTCCGGCTGTTCGACCGAACGTTCGCCCGTCTCGACACGGACCACCTCCGCGACCGGTACTTCGGCTATCTCTCCCGGGTATGGCTCTCGTTTCTCGCGGGGCTGCTATTGACTGGTATCACGACGAGCATCACGTTCTCGCTCGGCGTCGTCGTCCCGCTCTATAACCGCGAGTACCTCACCCGGCGCGAGACCGTCCCCTACATCCTCGGGGCGAACATCGGGACGTTCTCCGACACGCTCGTCGTCGCCGTGGTCCTCGAGTCGCCGGTCGCCGTGGCGACCGTCGCCGCCGTGATGGGGCTCGGGCTCGCCGTCACCCTGGTCGCGCTGCTCCGGTTCGAGTGGTTCTATCGACGGGTGAGAGCGATACAGATGCGAATCGTCACCGACCGCCGCGTGTTCGTTGCGTTCCTCCTCGGAATCGGGGTCGTGCCGCTGGGGCTGACGCTGTTGCGGACGGGGTAGCGACCACCGAACGACGGCTCAGTCGTCGGCGGGTTTGACCTGCTCGGCGAACTTCTCACGGACCTTCCGAATCTTCGGGTCGGCGTTGAACTGGCAGTAGCCGTCCGCGGGGTTCTTCTCGTAGTAGTCCTGGTGGTACTCCTCGGCCTCCCAGAACGTGTCGAGCGGTTCGACTTCGGTGACGATGTCGTCGTCGTAGACGCCCTCCGATTCGAGCCCCTCGATGAACGCCTCGACCGCCTGTTTCTGGGCGTCGTCGTGGTAGAGGACGATGGAGCGGTACTGGCTGCCCACGTCCGGCCCCTGTCGGTTGAGGGTCGTCGGGTCGTGAATCATGAAGAACACCTCCAGCAGCTTCTCGTAGGAGAGCTTCGCGGGGTCGTACTCGACCTGCACGACCTCGGCGTGGCCGGTCGTCTCTCGGCACACCTCCTTGTACGTCGGGTTGTCCTTGTGGCCCCCCGCGTAGCCGGAGGTCACCTCGTGGACGCCGTCGAGTTCCTTGAGTGCGGCCTCGGTACACCAGAAGCAGCCGCCGCCGAACGTCGCAGTCTCGGTCATACCCACGATAGGGGTCCCAGCCGCTTTTACCCTCCGGCGGCGGTACAAAAGTCGCCTGCATCCATGGGGACCAACTATATGACGGCCCCACCGCAGGAACTGCTATGAGCGACTACACGGGCGCCGACCTGTTCGTCGACACGCTCGAACAGTACGGCGTCAGCCACGTGTTCGGCAACCCCGGCACGACCGAACTGCCGGTGATGGAGGCTCTCTCAGGCTCCGAGCTAGAGTACGTCCTCGCTCTGCAGGAGGACATCGCCGTCGGGATGGCCGCCGGCTACGCGCAGACTCGCCGTTACCACAGCCACCACGACGACGCCATCATGCCAGCCGGCGTCGTCAACCTCCACATCACGCCGGGGCTCGCCCACGGCATCGGTAACACTTACGGCGCGGAGTTCGCCGGTGCCCCCTTGGTACTCACGGCGGGCAACCACGAGCTCGACTTCCGCCACGAGAAACCCCTCCTCACGGGGGACCTCGAACAGATGGTCGACCAGTTCTGCAAAGACAGCGCCGAGGTGACGCACATCGACGCGCTCCCGATGCTCCTCCGACGGGCGTTCCGGACGGCGCTGACTCCTCCGACAGGCCCCGTGTTCCTCGGGCTCCCGGTCGACGTGATGATGGAGGAGACCGAGGCCGCCCCACAGCGGCTCGGCCCCATCCCCGACGCTGGTGCGGGCGACCCGCGACAGATCTCTGCGGCCGCGGAACACCTGGTCGACGCCGACAACCCCGTCATCGTGCTCGGCGATCACGTCGCCCGCGCGGGGAGCGAGGCTGTCGACGCCGCCGTTCGGCTCGCAGAGGCGACGGGCGCGCGCATCCACGGGGAGATTCTCGCCTGCGAGGTGAACTTCCCGACCACCCACGACCAGTGGATCTCCTTCATCGGCCCGGACGAGGGCATCGCGTCGATGCTGATGAACACGGACACGCTCGCGTTCGTCGGCTGTTCGACCAACACGACGCTCCTCCGACACGAGAACCCCCTCGTCCCCGACGATGCTACGACCATCCACGTCTCGCAGGACGCCTACGAGGTCGGGAAGAACGAACCGGCAGACGCCGCGGTCGTCGGTGACCCCGGCCGCGTGATGGACGCCATCGCCGCCCAGGTCGAGGGGCGACTTGACGAGGAGACGCGCCAGGAGCGGCTCCAGTACGTCGAGACGATGAAGTCCTCGCTCGCCGGGACGATGAAGCAGCTCGGCGAGGACCCCAAACCGGAGGGAGACACCCGCTCGTCGAAGGCCGAACTCGTCGACACGATGAGCGAGGTCTGCCCGGACGCCTACGTCGTCGACGAGGGCATCACCTCGAAGTTCGCGCTGCTCACGCGCTTCGACTTCGAGGCCGAGCAGTACGTCTCGAACAAGGGTGGCGGGCTGGGCTACGGCCTCCCGGCGAGCGTCGGCGCAGCTATCGCCGAGTCACAGACCGACGACCCGCGTGACGTGGTCGGCTACATCGGCGACGGCTCGTACCTGTACTACCCGAACACGCTCTATACGGCCGCGCGTCACGACGTGGACCTCACCGTCGTCGTCCCGGACAACCGCAACTACCGCATCCTGAAAGACAACACGAACACGATGCTCGGCGGGACGGACGAGGACCACGAGTTCGTCGGGATGGACTTCGACCCGCACGTCGACATCCCCGCGAACGCCGAGAGCCACGGCGCACGGGGGCACCTCGTCGAGACGCCCGACGATATCGCCGACGTGCTGGCAGAGGCGATCGACACGTCAGGCCCGGACGTCCTCGACGTCCTTGTCCACGACTGAGTTACCGCTTCAGTCGGACCTCGTCGTCGGTGATGTGGTCGACGTTCGACGACTCCAGCGGGTAGGTGTCCTCGTCGATATCCCCCCAGCCGAACCGGGAGAGCACCTTGTCGGCGATGCTCGGGTCGGGGTCGACGTACCCGGTCCCGTCTCGCACGGTTGTGATCATGCCGACCTTGTTGCCGTTCTCGTCTACGACGCGTTTCCCTTCGTCTTTCTCGGTTAGTGTTTGGCTCATGGGGTGTACCCCGGGCGAGACAGTTTACCGGTGCTGAAAAAGCGGTAGAATCGTTCAGATGGTTACGCGCTCGTAAGCTGCGGCGACGTCGAGAAAGCCGACCGTACTGTCAGTTCCCTTTGCGACCGTAACCTCGGCTTTCGAAACGACAGGAAACACTTATTCCTGGGAAGGCGAACGGACAGTCGATTGATGGCGACGTCCGACCAGTCGGCGGGTGCGACGGGGGGAATCGATCTACGGGGGGACGACCCGCGCCTGACGGAACGGTTCCTCAGGCGCGTCGACCGGGGCAGTGACGACCCGGTGTGGCTCGTGGGGGTCGTCCACGACCACCCAGCGAGCGTCCACCGTGCGCGTTCGGTGGTCCAGGCGACGAATCCCGACGTGCTCGCGATCGAGGTGCCACCGCTCGCCGCACCGCTGTTCGAGCAGTACGCGACCGACGGCCACGAGCCGCCGCGGCTCGGCGGGGAGTACAGCGCCGCCATACAGGCGGCGCCCGGCGCCCGCGTCGTCGGCATCGACGCTCCGAACCGCCGGTTCTTCGCGGCGCTCTCGCGGACGTGTCTCGACGAGCGCGTCTCGCTGTCGACGGCCCGACGGCTGGCCGACGGCGTGGCCGACGCCTCGCGGACGGCAGTCACGGCCCGACTGCTCGCGGCCGTCTCGGCTGCAACGTCGTACACCGCTGCTGCGGACCGGGCGTTCGACCACGACCACGACTGCTCGTCCCGTGACGACGCCGAGACGCAGGCTGCCGCCGAACGAGCGGTGGTCGACCGAATCGAGAAGACGCTCGCCGTACTGGACCGTCCCGCCGCACTCAGAATCCGCGACGAGACCCGAGAGGCGTGTATGAGCCGGCGCATCGCCGAACTGTCGACGAGTGGGGTCGTCGTCGCTGTCGTCGGCGTCGGTCACCTCGACGCCCTGGCCGACGGGCTCAGCGAGACGGCGTGAGCCCTAGCTACAGCAGCCCGTCGGCGATGATGTTCTTCTGAATCTCGGAGGTGCCGTCGTAGATCTTCGTGATACGCGCGTCCCGGTAGTAGCGCTCGACGTCGTGGTCGGCGACGTAACCGGCGCCGCCGTGGACCTGGATGGCCTCGTCGGTCACGTCGACGGCGTGCTCCGAGCAGAACAGTTTCGCCATCGACGCGAGTCGCGTCGCCTCGGCGTCGTCGCCGGACTCGATGGCGGCGCCTGCACGGTAAGCGAGCGACCGCCCGGCCTCGATGCTCGTCGCCATCTCCGCCAGCTTGTGGCGGATGGCCTGGAACTCCCCGATGGGGCGGTCGAACTGCTCGCGCTCCTGTGCGTAGGCGACCGCTGCGTCGAACGCCGCCTGTGCGACGCCCGTGGCCTGTGCAGCCACGTCGGCGCGGGCGGGCGCGAAGAACTCCATCAGCTGGTAGAACCCCCGGTTCAGCTCGCCGACGACGTTCTCCTCGGGCACCCGGAGACCGTCGAGGACGATTTCGGCGGTGTCCTGTGCCCGAATCCCGAGCTTGTTGTCGATGCGCGTCGCCCGGTAGCCGTCGACGTCCGTCTCGGTGAGGAACGCTGTGATGCCACGGTGGCCCGCAGCAGGGTCGGTCTTCGCCATCACGATGGCGACGTCGGCGACCGTCCCGTTGGTGATCCACATCTTGGTGCCGTCGATGACCCACTCGTCGCCGTCCTTCTCCGCGCGGGTCTCCATCCCCGCGACGTTCGAGCCGTGCGCGGGCTCCGAGATGCCCGTGGCGATGGGCGTCTCGCCGCCCGTAATCTTCGAAAGCCACTCGTCTTTCATCCACTCGTCGCCGTACTCGTGTATCATCCCCGTCCCGAAGTCCGCCGCGGCGATGGCGCCACCGACGCCGGGGTCCGCGCGCCACAGCTCCTCGGTGACGACGAGCGTCGAAATCGCATCCATCCCTGCGCCACCGTAGGCCTCGGGAACGTGGGGCGCGACGAACCCGAGGGCTGCAGCTTCCTGTCGGAGCTGTTCAGGATACCGCTCCTCGGCCTCGTACTCGCTGGCGACGGGTCGAATCTCGCCCTCGCCGAACCGCCGGACTGCGTCGCGGACGGCCTCCTGTTCGGAGGTAAGCTGAAAACTCATGGGCAGACTTCCGCCCCCGGTGGCTTAGTCCTCGCGCAGGGCGCGGTCGGCGACCTGTCGGGCCTCCCGGTTCCCGCGCTGGAGGTGGACGAAGTCCACGCCAGCGATGAGGAAGTCGAACCCCATCGCCGCGAACCGCTCCGTTCCGTCGGGCGTGGAACCGAGCGTGCCGACCGGGGTGTCGTGCGCGTCGCCCGCTGCGAGGATACGGTCGACCGCGTCTGTGAACCGCGCGTCGTCGAACGCGCGGAAGCAGCCCAGGTTGGCGGAGAGGTCGGCGGGCCCGACGAACAGCGCGTCGACGCCGTCGACGGCGGCGATGGCATCGACGTTCGACAATCCCTGTTCGTTCTCGATTTGCACGAGCAGGACCGTCTCCTCGTTCGCGTGGTCGTAGTACTCACCGAGGTCACGGCCGTAGTTCGACGAGCGGGTGCCAGCGACACCGCGGTTGCCCTCGGGCGGGTATTTCGCCGCGTGGACGGCCTCGCGCGCCTCCGCTGCGGTCTCGACCATCGGAACCATCACGCCACGCAGCCCGAGGTCGAGCAGGCGCTTGATGGCACCCACGTCGTTGTCGAGCGCGCGGGCCAGCGCGACGGCGTCTCCCGGCGCAGCCTCGACGGCACGCGCGAGGTTCGCGATGGTCTCGGTGTCGTTCGGCGCGTGCTCGGTGTCGAGCATCACGAAGTCGAACTCGGGGGCGGTGAGTTCGGCGACGGCCGGGTCGGAGAGTGCGACCCAGCCGCCAACGAGCGGCTCGCCCGCGCGGAGTCGGTCGTGGAACATATCCCACGATGCGGCCGGTGGGGAGAAAAAGCCGTGGCGTCGGTGGCTGTGGACTCAGTCGTCGTCCGCGAGTCGGACCCGGCCGCCTTCCTCCATCGTCTCGGGAAACACCTTCCCCGGGTTGAGGATGTCCTTGGGGTCGAACGCGCGCTTCACGCGACGCATCATCTCGACGCCGACCTCGCCGTGTTCGAGTTCGAGGTACTGGCGCTTCCCCATCCCGATGCCGTGTTCACCGGTGGCGGTCCCGCCCATCTCGATGGCCTTCTTCACGACCGCGTCGTACAGCTCCTCGCCCGCCTCGAGCTGTGCCTCGTCGTCGGTGTCGACCATCACCGAGTAGTGGACGTTGCCGTCGCCCGCGTGCCCGAAGCAGGGGACGAGCAGATCGTGCTCCTCGCCGAGGGCCTTCGCGTAGCGGATGATCTCGGGAAGCTTCGAGATGGGGACGGTGATGTCGCCCGGGTGCAGGGGTTTGAGGTCCGGGTCGTAGCTCTGCAGGGCGAACGCGAGTTCGGTGCGCGCCTTCCAGAGCTGGTCCATCTCACCCTCGTCGGCGATCTCGAACTCGATGGCGTCGTGGCTCTCGACGATGGTCTCGAAGAACTCGATCTCCTGCTCGATGCCGTGGTCGCGGTGGAACTCGACGAATATCATCGCCGCGTCGGGGAGGCCAAGTCCGAGATACTCGTTTGCCATCATCCCCGAGACCTCGTCGATGAGCTCGATCTTCGCCACGTCGACGCCCGAGCGCACCGCGTCGAACACCGCTTCCGCGGCGTCGTCGAGCGTGGGGAACAGCGCCCGGCCGCCCCGAATCTCCTGTGGGAGCCCCTCCAGTTGGAGCGTCGCGCGAGTGACGACGCCGAGCGTTCCCTCCGAGCCGATGATGAGGTCCTTGAGGTTGTAGCCCGCGCTCGTCTTGATCGCCTTCGAGCCACAGGTCATCACCTCCCCCTCGGCGGTGACGACCTCGAGTTCGAGCACCCAGTCGCCAACCTCGCCGTACTTCACGGTCTTCTGCCCGGAGGCGTCGTTGACGATCATCCCCCCCACCGTGGAGATGTTCGCGGAGGAGGGCATCGGTGGGAAGAACATCCCGTGGCGCTCGACGGCCTCGTCGACCTTCGTGCCCATCACGCCCGGCTGGACATCGATCTGGAAGTCGTCGGGGCGGACGTTCAGCACGTCGTTCATCCTGGTGAGGTCGAGACTGATGCCCTTGAACGCGGGCACGGCGTTACCTTCGAGCGAGGTCCCGGCGGCGTATGGCGTGACGGGCACCCCCCGTTCGTACGCAGCGGCGAGGACGGCCGCCACGTCATCGGTCGACTCGGGGTAGACGACGGCGTCGGGCGTCACGCCCAGTCCGGCCTCCTGTCCGCCCCAGTCGGCGGCGTGTGAGCTCCGGTCGGAATCACCGAACGACACCTGCTCGTCGCCGAGAACGTCGGTGAGGAACGTACAGTCGTACGACATACTCGGACACGTGAGCAGTCGAGTATAAATCTATCCGCCCCGACGAACGGCCATTTATCACGAGGAGGGGTTCAAATATCCCGACCTTATACGCATTAAATCATCGAAACACGTGGGAAGCAAGCCTTTAGGACCACGATAGTCCATCAATGGGTGTGAAAGACAGACGTTCGGAATCATGTTCTCCCCACAACGCACTGTTCGTACACTCTCATGAAACGGAGTTGGACAGTTTGGCCGTTTTGGGTGGTTGCCCGTGATCGCGACTCCCGACGAGATGCCCTCGTTCGGCTTCCGTACTGCCGAGGACGACGTCGCCGCGACCCGCGAGCAGATTACGACGTTCATCGCCAACCGGGTCGAGGACGCCGACGCCGATGGGGTCGTCGTCTGCCTCAGCGGCGGTATCGACTCGTCGGTGACCGCGGCCCTCGCGGTCGAGGCGCTCGGCCCCGAACGCGTTCGCGGGCTCGTCCTCCCCGCCCGGAAAGACGACTCGGCGGCGCAGTTCGACGCGCACCTCGTCGCCGACCGGCTCGACATCACGGCGACGACGGTCCACCTCGCTCCGATGCTCGACGCGTTCGAGGACACCGTCGCGCCGGCGGTCTCCCCCGAGGCTGACAAGCTCGCACGGGGGAACGCGCTCGCCAGGATGCGGGCGACGACCGCGTACTACGCGGCGAACAGCCGAAACCTGCTCGTCTGCGGGACGACCAACCGCACCGAGTGGCTGCTCGGCTACTTCACGAAGTACGGCGACGGTGCTGCCGATATCCGCCCGCTCGCCGACCGCTACAAGACCGAGGTCCGCGCGCTCGCTGCCCACCTCGACGTTCCGAGAGACATCCGAGAGAAGCCCCCGAGCGCGGGACTGTGGCGAGACCAGACCGACGCGGAGGAGCTGGGGGCGCCGTACAGCCTCATCGACTGCATCCTCACGAAGCTCGTCGACGAGGATCTCGGCGTCGAGGGGGCCGCCGCCGAACTCGGTGTGAGCGTCGACCGTGTCGAACGCTACGCCGACATGCATCTCGCGGCCAAACACAAGCGCGACGCGGTGCCGACGCCGTCGACCGGGGACAGCGACACGGGGCTGTTCCACGAGCTGGAATCGCAGTTCTGAGCGCCCAACGCGGCCTTACCGGCGACTGCATCGAGCTTACCGGTAACCGTCAGACCACTCACGACCGACGACACCGTCGTGCCAACTGTCCACGAAATTCTGCCTTAGCACGCGTCGAGTGGCGAATACCTCGCGGGTAACGAAGCTGTCAGCCGTCGAACGCTGTTCGATGTCGTACGACGACCAACCCCGACGAACGTACAGCCCGAACCGACGAACCGTCCTCGCAGCACTCGGTGCCGGGGGGGCTGCCGCAGCGGTCGGAACCGCGGGTGCCCGACGCTCGGTAGTGACACAGGAGGACGACGGTGCAGACGACGGCGACACACAACCAACCGGAGCGACGGTCCACGACGTCGAGATGCTCATCGGCGGCCCGCCGACGAACCCCGAGCGTCCCGCGGACTTCTTCTTCCAGCCTACGGGCCTCCACGTGCAGCCGGGTGACGTGCTTCGAGTCCGGGCGTCGACTCCTGACCACACCATCGTCACCTACCACCCAGCGTTCGGGATGCAGCGTCGCGTCCCGACCGGCGTGGACCCGATCTCGTCGCCCGTCCTGGGCTGGGACCCCGCGACCATCCCCGGTGACATGATCGACCCACCCGGTGAGGGTGGTGAATCAGAGAGCGGGGACGAGGGCGAGGACGGGATGGGAACGGATTCGGAGACCGACGAGGAGTCCCCCACCCCGACACTCCGGCCACAGGAGTTCCTGTTCACCGTGCGAACTCCCGGCGTATACGATTTCCTCTGTTCACCCCACGAGGCGTTCGGGATGGCGATGCGGCTCGTCGTCGGAGACGTGACCGACGCCCCGTTCGAGACGAGCGACCCGTCGGCGCTCGCGGAGCCGCGCGCCGGGCCGGTCGGACTCGCGCGCGTCACGCTCACCGACCCGGCGCTCGAACCGGCTGCCATCGTCGAGGCAGGGACAGTGCTGTGGGAGGACCTGGAGTCGGTAAGCGGTGGAGCGGGAGGCGAATCGTCGAGCGAGTGACCGCCGGTAGCGGTCGTTTTTTCCCGAGCGGGCGTGTGGCTACGGTCGATGAAAGCAGTTCAGGTGACGGAGTACGGTGACAGCTCGAACATCGAGGTCGTCGACGTCGAGAAGCCGGAGCCCGGCACGGGCGAGGTCCGCATCGAGGTGGAGGCCGCGGGCATCAACTTCGCGGACATCATGCAGCGACGCGGCCACTACCACGGTGGCCCCGAGGCGCCGTACATCGCGGGCCTGGAGGTCGCAGGCGTCGTCGACGCCGTCGGGGAGGGCGTCGGCCGCGAGGTGGGCGACGAGGTCATCTCGATGGTCGGCGTCGGGGGCTACGCCGAGTACGCCATCGGTGACGCGCGCGGGCTGCTCGACATCCCCGAGGGCCTGAGCTTCGAGGAAGCCGCCGGCGTCCCGGTCCAGTATCTCACTGCGCACAACTGTCTCCACGAGTGGGGTGGGCTCGAAGCGGGCGAATCCGTCCTCATCCACGCTGCCGCGGGTGGAGTCGGGACCGCCGCCGTCCAGCTCGCACGCGAAGCCGGTGCCGAGGTGTTCGGCACGGCCTCCACCCAGGAGAAGCTCGATACTGCGGCGGAACTCGGCTGTGACCACCCCATCAACTACACCGAGGAGGACTTCGTCGAGGTCGTCAAGGAGGAGACCGACTACGGCGTCGACCTCGTGCTGGACGGCATCGGCGGCGAGACGACCGAGCGGTCGGTCGACGCGCTCCAGGACTTCGGCCGGATGGTGTCGTTCGGTGCGGCATCGGGGACCCCTGGCCGGCCCCCGACAGACCGGCTCCTGTTCGGCAACAAGTCGGTCATCGGTTACCACCTCGGGATGGCGATCGAGCGCCAGCCGATGAAGGTGATGGGCGCCGTCCCGCAGCTGACCCAGATGCTCGCCGACGGCACGCTCGAAGTGCAGGTCGGCCACACGTTCGACCTCGAAGCGGCCGCCGAGGCCCACGAGTTCATCGAGGCGCGGAAGTCACAGGGGAAGGTCGTCCTCGTTCCCTGACTAGGCGAGTTCGTAGTAGCGGACACCCTCGTCGACGCGGAACGTCGCACGACCCCGGTCGGTGAGGTAGCCGAGTGCCCCTACCGTCTCGAAGAACGTGTAGTCGTATCGCTCCTCGGTACGGGCGTCCTCTACGTCGAGCGGCGTCGCCGGTTCGAGGTCGGCCAACGTCTCGGCGGTCTCCGACACCAGCGTGTCGAGGTCCGCGACCGAGCGTTCGACGACCCCCTCGAAGTCCTCGAAGACAGGGCCGTGGCCCGGATACACCGTCTCGAACGACCGGCCTCGCAGCCGGCGGTAGCCCTCGTAGAACTCCGAGACGGCGTCGAACACGCCGTCGTCGAGCCCGACGTTCAGCGCCGCGGCCCGGAACGGCTCGATGACCTGGTCGCCGGCGAACAGCGCGGTCTCGGCGGCGAAACAGGCGTGGTCGCGCTGGTGGCCCGGCGTGTGGACGGTCTCGAACGTCCAGTCACCGGCTTCGAACACCTGTCCAGGTTCCAGCGGCACATCGACGCACGCTGGCGGAAAGAACTCCCGGTTGCGCTCCACCGAGTCGATGGCCTGCTCGACGTACGTGCCGACCGTCTCGTCGTCGAGCCCGGCCGCGCGGGCGTTGCGTTCGACCCGTTCGGCGAGCCGCGAGGTGTCCATCCGGAGCCGCTCCTGGACCGACCGCGGGGTGTAGATTCTCGGGTCGGCGGCCTCGACGAGCCGCCCCACGAGGCCGTCGTGGTCGGTGTGCGGATGGGTCACGAGCACGTGGTCGATGTCGGCAGGCTGGTAGCCGAGGTCTTCGAGCCCGTCGGTCAGTTCACCCCAGCCGCGGTCGCCGGGCGCGCCGGCGTCCACGAGCACGGGTTCGTCGCCCGGCAGCAGGTACGCGGCGACGTGCCAGGGCGGCCAGTCGATTTCGAACTCGATGCGGTGTACGTCCGTCATGTGTCAGGGGAGGCGAGCAGCGTTGCGTTCACGAGCAGGAGACATGCCACCGCCACGAAGGCACTCACCGAATAGGTAACGGTGAAGCCGACGGCGTCCACCGCAGGGAGCGCAAGTAAGGGGCCGAGCGACAGCCCCACGTCGCCGAACACGTTGTAGAGCCCGCCCAGTTTCCCGACGTCGTCAGCGGGGGAGAGGTCCCCGAGCGTCGCCAGCAGCGCCGGCCCCGCCCCGCCAGTGCCGAGTCGAAGAAGACTAATCGCTTAGCCGACCACTACGTGTTCAGGGGTCACCGAGTCCTATCAGGCCGAGAAAGAGGTCCCGAGCCCACCGGAAATTGTCTGGATTCTGCACACGACGGAGCTGTATTCTGACCGTCGTTCCGGCCGTCGTCTCGACGCTGAGTGATCCCCCGGACTGCAGCACGACCCAGTAAACGAGCCATAGCCCCAGTCCCTGCCCGTGGCTCAGTTGCGTCTCCTGCTCGCCGGACAGAACCTTTTGCTCGAGCAGCGAGAGCCCTGGCCCGTCATCGGCGACCGAAATCGTACACCGATTCCCCTCATTCGTCTGCACCGTCACTTCGACGGATGGGTCGGGGCCTCCGTGTTCGATAGCGTTCGACACGAGTTCGCGTAGCGCCGTCTGAAAATGCGTGGACGCCACACAGTAACACTGCTCGGGAGCCGTGACCGAGATGGTTGCGTCTGGAGACTCCTCTGCGACCGCCTCGGCGGTGCTCTGGACGACGGGCACTACGTTTTCGACTGTGGGTGGTGTCTCATCGCTGACGACCGTTTCAAGTTGGCGCGCCTTCTGACCCATCTCCACGGCGTCGGTGGCCAAATCATGGATTCGGTCGACAAGCTGCTTATTGGCGCCGTCGAGTCGCTTGCTAAGTATCTCGGCGTACCCTGTGATGATGTTCATATCGTTCGCTAAGTTGTGGCGAAGCACACGGTTTTGGACTGCGAGTAGTTTGTCTCGGCTGGTGAGCCGATGGCTGTAGCCTTCGGCGGCTAACTCTGTTCCGATAATCGACGCCAGGAGTTCGACGAAGGCGCGTTCGGCCGCGGAGAACGTGCGGTCGTGGGCGGTACGTGAGACGAAACAGAGCGTACCGAACGTCTCACCTGAAACCGTAATCGTCGTCCCCACATAGCATTGGAGGCCGTGGCGGACCGTCGCTGGGTCGTTACCCCACCCTTCCTCCTCGCTGTTTGCGATAGCGAGTGGAGTGTCGAGATCGAGAGTCCGACGGCAGAACGTCGTCGCGTGCTCGTGGACGTCACCGACTGCCACGAGGTCTGTCGCTGGTCCCGCGCTGGCGAGGACGTAGTGCTCGCCTCGCTCTAAGTCGACGCGCTTGATGTGGCCGTTTTCGACGCCAAGGTATGTACATCCAAGCTCAAGGTAACGGTCGAACTTCTCGGCCACTGAGAGCTCTGACGAGTTGCGCACGTTGTATAATTCACGGCGATATTTCGCGTCCTCACTCCCCCCATTTATTCCCCCTGTGATAGTCATATATTCGAGTGGACCATTGATAAACATTAGGTGCACAAACATGAGTTTCTGCATCAATGGGACCTCTATTGCCTGGATCGGGATGGGTCGCTCGCAATAAACACGTACTGACGGTTCTGTTGAAATTATCAATCGGTGATATGTTTCAGAACTCGTACTGGATACAGCACGTGAGTCGGTCATGAATGAGTAGTCGTAACGAGCTGATTGGAGCGATCAATACAGTGTAGAGATGTACCATGACTCCCCCACGTAATGCACTGACCAGGGGTGGCGGACTGTGGGTGTCGCTACTGGGGTGGGTAGCGTGAAATACAGGGCGTAGAGTGCTCCGATTAGAGCGGTGCGTCAAACCTCGGGCCAGCGGGCTCCCGTCGGAGACGGACCACATGAGCGACGGCGAGCGACGTCATCAGCGTCAAGAAGACGCCGATGGCAACAAGGGTTGCCAGTGGACTCACGACGCTCCCCGCCAGCAGGAGGAGCCACCCGACGCCCAGGGAGCCGAGATAGTACATCGGCCACTGGTCCCCTGTTGTGTCGGTGGGCTGGAGGTAGGGGGCCGTGTGAACCGCGTGCGGCCCGAGTTCGATGATCCCTCGATCTTTGTTGTACTCGATGAAGCTCAGATCGTCCATCTTCGGGAGATGTCCCTGGTACAGGCCAACGTACACCCGTTTCCGCTCTTGCGAGCTGAGTTGAGCCACCGGTTTGTCGTTCTCGATGGCTGCGACGTACTCCGAGAGCTCACGGAGGCTCACGGGCCCGTCCTGTTCAGCGAGAAACCAGAGAACATGGCGTCGGCGCTCGTTTGACAAGATCCCGAAGACGTTGTCGAGCGAAATGGGCAGCTCATCGGGACCCCCACGCTCTGGCTGTTGGTGTTCGGTCGATTCAGTACGTGAGGCGTACTCTGTCTCGTCCCGTTGTAGCTGCGTGAGTAGGTTGGGTGTGGTGTCAGACGACATTTGCATCTCCGGGTTCGGTTCTCGCTTGTTACCGCTCGATCCCCCCAGTTCCAGACCAGTACTGCGTATACACCGGCTATCTCGGCCCAGTCGTCGTGTCTGGAGTCTCGCTGTGGACGTCTCAGCCAGCCGTCAGTATGGATGTTGGCTAGGCTTTCTCGGGTGGCTCCAGCGAGTAGGCCACGGAGGTTAGAAGTAAGGTGTGCCCAGAGCCAAGTAAACCAGCAGCATTTTCATCGTGATGTGGGTTTTGATTACGAGGGTGACAGACGTCTACCTCGGGTCGGCCGACAACGACGTCTCTCGAACCAACCGCGTCCCAGTCCATCAGCTTCAGAGAATGATGACGGGTGTCAGCACGAAGAGACGACTCCGGAGACGAAGGGGAGTGTGGGGGTGGGAGGGTTGGGGTTGAAATGGGTTCCCAGGCTAACTGCTTCTCCCCGTGTACCCTACCACTGTCCCTCGATAAAGCAGTAGTTTCCGAGTACACACCATCGAGGAGTAGCCATGCAATAAGCGATCCGGCAGGATATACGTATTCTTTTTCGTGTCGTAGTACTGCCGCCATTCCAGCGATATCAGGTGGCATCCACCGATAGATCAGCCACACACCACCGGCTGAATCACGGGCCACGACGTGAAATCAACCCGAAACTGGTGCTGCATCCACCATCTGAAGTATCACACCGATCCTGCCACAATCTGCGAGTTTCAACGGAGCCGTCGCAATGGAAACGAGAGTCGAGTCAACGTGGGAGGACGCTCGTGTCGATGACGTCCCGCCGGCCGTCGAGCAGCGCGAACCGTTCGCCGCGGCGCTGTTCCAGCCAGTAACAGAGTCGTTCGGCCCACACCAGCTTCCGGCGTTTCATCGGGTCGACCGACGGGTCGTCGAAGTCCCAGCCGACGAACCGCAGCGTGGCGGCCCCGAAGTGGTCCGCGAGGAACGCCGCACGGTCGCCGTCGGTGAACCCCCCAAAGTTCTCCACCGGTGGGGTCGGCGCGGCCTGTGTCGTCGGCAGCGTCCACTCGGGGTCGAACGTCGGGACCACGTCCCCGACAAGGTGGCGGTTGTCGCCGTGGGCGTGGGCGGCGACGGGCACGCCAGCCTCCGTGAGTGCGCGGGCGGTCTCGGGGTTCTTGTCCAGGTCCGTCACCAGCAGGTCCACGTCGATGCCGGCGTCGAGGCAGACGTCCGCGGCCGTCGACGCCGCGACGACGGCGTCAGCGTCTCGTGTCGCGTCCAGTTCCTCGGCGAGGTTCGGCCCCGCGCCACAGATGGCGACCGTCGCGCCGTTGAGGAACGCGAGCTTGGTGTGGTCGAACGGCTCCGTGACCGAGGCGAGGAGGTCTCTGCTCGCTTCGTCGTCGGCTCGTTCGAAGCCGAAGTCGTCGAGGATTCGACGGTACACCGGCTCCCAGGTCTCGAAGCGCATCGCTACGGGAGTAATATATTTCGGACCCGAAGGCCACCAAGTACCCCTACCCGGTGTGCCCTTCGGGCTTCATCGCCCCGTAGCGAGGCCTCTGGCATAAGCTTTCTCTTGGCGAACCGAGGATTCCGCGGCATCAGCCGACGACCGTCTGCCCTCCGCATGACGATTCAGGCAAGTGCGCCGTGGATAGCGTCAAGGCGCGCGGCGAGTTCCTCGTGGTCCGCGTCCTGTGCGAGACTCACGAGCGACGATACGCTGCCGAACAGCAGCGTTCCTCCCGGTCCCTGTGCGACCTCGACGCCAGGGTGGGTGGCAACAAGCGAGCCCAGCGCGTCCGTTTCGTCCGCAGAGAGGCCCGAGAGTTCGAACACGCGCGTCACGGCGGCCCCGGGGTCGGCCTCGGCCCCCGTGCGGGCGAGGTGGCGTTCGGCCTCGCGGGGCGTCGTCACGTCGAGTTCCTCGACGCCAATGTCCGGTGCGCGGAGTCGAGCGCGTGTGAACCGGTCGCCGATCTTCGCCGCGTCGAGCGTCTCGGCCACGTCGTGCGTGCGGACGACGTGTGCCCCGCGCTCGATGGCCATCGCGGTCGCGGCGAGCGACACCGGCAGCGCGTCCTCGGTGTCGCGGCCCGCCAGCTCCCGCAGGAAGTTCTTCCGGTTGATGGAGACGAGGATGGGCTGGCCGTACCCCCGGAACTCGCGGAGGCGGTCGAACGTCTCGCGGTCGTCGTCGAGTGTCTTCGCCTCGGACCAGCCGCCGAACGCCGGGTCGACGATGGTCTTGTCCGTGAGGCCGTTCTGCGCGAGCGCGTCGTAGATGTCGTCCACGTCCTCGATTGCCCCGGGGCGTTCGAGGTCCGGCGGCGACGCCATCTTCGCGACGGCCACGTCGTACGCCGCACAGACTCGCGGCATCTCCGGGTCGGCGAACCCGCAGATGTCGTTGACCATGTCGAAACCCCCATCCAGTGCGGCCTCGGCAACCTCGTGGTACCGGGTCTCGATGGAGAAGACGGCGTCACCCGACACCGACTGGATGGTCTCGATGGCGGTGTCGAGGCGGTCGAGTTCCTCGTCCGCGCTCAGCACCTCGAACTTCTTGTTGGCCGATTCGAGTCCCACGTCGACGATGTCGGCGCCCTGGTCGATGAGTTCGCGGTCGACGTACTCGGCCGCCTCGCCTGGGTCGTCGAACACGCTCGGCTTGTACGGCGACTCCTTCGAGACGTTCAACACACCCATGATGCGGGTTGGGTAGCCGTCCCCGATGCCGAGGCCCGCGGCGTCGACGTTCTGCATGCGTGGACGGACGGGAGCCGGCCGGAAAAACACGGCAGTTCCGGCAGTCCGCCGCGATCCCCGAACCGTGGTGGGTCGTTACGCTTCGACTTCCTTCGGGTCCTTCCCGTAGATGTCGGCGATCTGCTCGTCGAAGGCGTCGACGATGTTGCGGCGTTTCTTCTTCATCGACGGCGTCAGCAGGTCGTTCTCGGCAGTCCACTCCGTCGGGACGAGCCGAAACTCCTTGATGCGTTCGTGTTTGCCGACGCGCTCGTTGACGCGGTCGACCTCCTCGGCCACCCACTGGTGGACGCGCTCGTCGCGACAGATGGCCTCGGGGTCGTCGGGGAGCGAGATCCCCTCGCTTTTCGCCCACGAGCGAAGCTCCTCGAGGTTCGGATGGATGATGGCAGCGACGAACTTCTCGTCGTCGCCGACGACCATCACCTGGTCGACCCGCGACGAGGTGGCGAACTCGTCTTCGATGGGCTCGGGCGCGACGTTCTTCCCCGTGTCGAGCACGATGAGCTGTTTGATGCGGTCGACGAAGGTGTAGTAGCCGTCGGCGTCGCGAGCCACCACGTCACCGGTCCGGAAGTAGCCGTCCTCGGTGAACGCCTCCGCCGTCTTGTCGGGCTTGTTCCAGTAGCCGCTGGTGACGTTCGGTCCCTTCGCGAGCAGTTCGCCGACCTCGCCGTCGTACTGCTGTTTCGTCTCCTCGGCGACCATCGAGCCATCGAGCGTCAGGTCGACCTCGGAGAAGGCGATTCCCATGGTCCCGAGTCGGATGTCCTCGGGCGGATTGAGCGTGAGCACGGGCGCCGTCTCGGTCAGTCCGTAGCCTTCGAGGATGGTGAGCCCCATCGAGCGGTAGAGCTTCGCGAGGTCCTTCGACAGCGACCCCCCGCCAGAGATGAACATCTCGATGTTGCCGCCCAGCGCCTCCCGGACCTGCGAGAAGACGAGGCGGTCGGCGACGGCACGTTTCGCGTCGAGGACGATGCCGGGGTCCTCGGCGTCGTCGTACTGGCCGGCCACGTCGACGGCCCACTCGAAGATGCGCTTCTTCACGGGGGACTCGGACGCCTGCTCGCGCATCTGGTTGTAGATGCGCTCGTAGACGCGTGGGACGGACGCCGCGCTCTCGGGCTGGACCTGCTTGATGTCGTCACCGACGGTGTCGGGGCTCTCGGCGTAGGCGATGGTGATGCCCGAGCCGAGTTGCATGAAATGGTTGATACGCTCGAAGGCGTGTGCGAGCGGGAGGAACGACAGCGAGGTCTTCCCGGCGTCGATCTTGGGGACGCCGGGAGCCTTGTCGGGGCGTGGGCCGATGCGTCGGCGAACCTGATTCAGTGCCGTCCGCCAGTTCTTGTGGGTGAGTTCGACGCCCTTCGGCGACCCGGTCGTCCCGGAGGTGTAGACGAGCGAGCAGAGGTCCTCCCAGTCGCGGCCGTCGAGCCACGACTGGAACGCCGCCTCGTCGTAGTGTTCGACACCGAGGTCGTGAACCTCGGCGAGCGTATAGAGGTCGTCGCGGTCGGTGTACTCGTCGGCGACGTCGTCGATGGTCACGACGAACTCGAGGTCGAGGTCCGCTTCGACCGACAGCAGGGTGTCGAGCAGGTCCTCGTTCTCGACGATACAGCCCATCGCGTCGTTGTCGTCGAGCAGGTACTGCACCTGGGGTGCCGACGACTCGGTGTAGACGGTCGTGACGACGCCCTGTGCCGTCTGGATGGCGAAGTCGCTCTGTGCCCACTCCATCCGCGTGTCGGCGTAGATGCCTACCCGGTCGTCCGCGCCGACGCCGAGTTCGCGGAACCCCGTGGCGAGATGGCGGACGATGTCACCTGCCTCCCGATACGTGATGCCCCCGTACTCGCCCGCGGGAGGGTCCTCGACGACGGTTCCGAGCAGCGAACTGTCGTAGACGCCCCCCTTGAACCGCTGGGCGTCGAGCGCTGCGTTCCGCTCCACCGAGTCGAAGAACAGTTCGGGAATGGTGGTCTCACCGATTACCTCGTCCGTGTAGGCCAGTTCGACCTCTCGCCAGTCGGTCATAGCAGCGTGATATCCCACCACATACTTAACGATACGTGAACGGGGAGAATCTGCATCGAGTTTACGGTTTACCTCACCCCGCGTCGGGGACGGGTCGGCCCGCCGAGCGGGCGGGCGAACAGTCCGTGTCGCGGTGCTTTTGTGCGCCAGCGCCGAACCCCGCGTATGGGAAAGGTCTCCATCGCCCTCCGTGGCTGGCGGTTCGACGAGGACGAGGTGTTCGACGCCGACGGCGAGCTCCGCCCGCTGGATGAGCTGAGCGAGGACACTCGCGAGCGACTCATCCGGCTCACCGTCGTCGCCGGGAGTCCGTGTGACGCCTGCTGGCTGATTCACGGCGACGCCAACATCGAGCAGTGTAACGTCGCCCGCGTCGTCTACGGCGAACCGCTCCACGAGGTGGTGCTGTGTGCCGACCACGAGCCCGACTTCCTCTACTGGTTCCGTGACGCTGGGGGGAGCGAGCTGGCGAACCGCCCGAGCGAGTTCGAGGACGCCTTCTACGAGTGGTTCGGCGACGACAACCGCGCTCCCGAGGACTACGGCGGGATGGAACACGTCGACACCGACCCCGACTCGGTGCCGCGGCCGCAACCGGACATGGACATGCCGTCGCTCGAGGAGGAACTGGAGCGGCTGGACGACGAGGAACTCGACGCGCTCGGCGTCGACCTCTCCGAACTCGACATCGACCGCGGCGACGGCGGCGACAGCGGCGACGAGTTCGACGACGACCTCGGTGACCTCGACGTATGAGCTCGATCTCGGTCGCCATCGTCGACCCCCAGACGCCGGGGAACGTCGGCACCATCGCCCGCGGGATGAAGAACTTCGGGCTCTCCGAACTCCTCCTCGTCAACCCTCCGGAACTCGACCCCGACGGCGAGGCGTACGGCTTCGCCGGCCACGCCCGCGAGGACGTGCTCCCGAACGCTCGCGAGGTGACGTTCGACCACCTCGTCGAGAACTACCACACCGTCGGCACCACGGCCGTCACGAACGAGGACGCCCGCAAGCACGTCCGCTACCCGTTCGTCACGCCGGCCGAACTCGCCGACACACTTCGGGACGTCGACACCGACACCTGTCTGGTGTTCGGCCGCGAGGACGTCGGCCTCACCAACGAGGAGATGGCCCAGCTCGACCAGGTGTGCTCGATTCCCGCGAGCGCCGACTACCCGGTGATGAACCTCGGGCAGGCCGCGACCGTCGTCATGTACGAACTCCGGGAGTTGACCGTCGAGTCGACCCAGCATCCCGACGGCATCGACCGCGCGGACGAAGCCGAGATCGAGGGGCTGTACGACCAGTTCGACGCGCTCCTCGGGAGCATCAACCACCCGGAGGAGAAGCGCGCGAAGACCGGCCGGCTGTTCCGCCGACTCGTCGGCCGCGCCCACCCGACCGACCGCGAGGCGCGGACGCTCCGGGGCGTGTTCCGTCGCGCGAGTGAGTTCGCCAGCCCTCCCGACGACCGATAGCGCCTCAGGTCCGGGGCGCCGAGCCGCGAACGGTTCCGTACTCCGCCTCCAGATACGCGACGAGCCCTGCGACGAGCGGTGGCTGGTAGGTCCAGAACCCCTCGTATCGACCGGCCTCGACTTCTTTCGCGACCAGCGCTGCCATTCGGTTCGGGTCGCCGTCGCCGTCGAACACGACGAACCACGTCACGTCGAGCTCCGGTTCAGGCGCGCCGTGGACGGTGAACTGGTCGGGGAGGGGGGCGTCGGCCGCCCCGTAGAGGTGGACATCGACGCCCGAGGCGGCGAGTCGGTTGTACACCCGGAGCGTCTCCGGGTCGTTCGCGAGTCGGGAGAGCTGCTGGAACCCCGCGTGGATGCGGCCGCCGGTGACCCGCGCGGCCATCGTCTCGACGAGCCGGCTCGTCCGAACGAGTTCGGACCGCTGGTCGGTCTCGACGCTGTATATCGACCGTGACGCCCGTTCGAGGACCGTTGAATCACCACGCTGTGCCGTCGAGGGGTCGTCGATCCCCTCCGCCGTCGCGAGCAGCGGAGCGACAGGCTCGGCCGCGAGCAGGTCACCGCCTCGGTGGAGGAGCGCGGCACCCGACGGCTCGTCGACGTCGAGACTGCCAGCGCGCACGTCGACCTGGAGCCGGTCGAACAGCGGTGCCAGTCGGTCGACCACGTCCGGGTCGGCGTTGACGACAGTCAGGACGAGCCGCTCGGCCGCGACCGACTCGAGGACCCAACTGAGCGACGACACGTTGACCGGTGTCGGGGCGTCGTCGCCCTGGGTCGGCAGCACGCTTGTCGTGGCCGGGTCGTGCTGTCGCCACTTCGTGGAGCCGGACGCGCCGACGATGCGGCGTTCGACGCCGTGTCGACCCTCCCTGAACTCGACGCGGGCGTCGATCGGGGAGGCGAACTCCGTCTCCGACCCGTCGCCGTGAACGACGAACAGCCCGATGCAGTTGGCCGTCGCGAACCGGTTCGAGAGGACGTGGACGAACCGGGAGACGCGCTCGGCGTCCGTGTACACCTCCAGCGTCGTCACCGAGTCGATGCCGACCCGGATGCGGTCGTAGCCGGCGTCGGTGAGGTCGTGGACCGCGTCGTCGAACGCCATACCGATTCCCGTCAGGTCGGCGGGCGAACCGACCACCGATACGTGTTCGTCGTCGCTGTCGGTGCCGCTCGCGCCGATGAATCGGACCGCGTCGCAGTCGAGTCCTGGATGCCGGTCACGGAGGTCGGCGGCCGACTCGTCGGTGCTGATGACGATCGCTCCCTCCCCCTCCTCGAGCCCAGCGACCAGCAGCTCCACGACGAACGCACCTTTTCCGGTGAGCGGGGGGCCGACGACCAGCGCAGTGGTCCAGGGCCAGTCGACACCGGCCGGGACGAGGTCGTCGGTCGAAACCATATCCGGTGTTCGGCGGATCGACGGGTAACGCTATCGGCTACGGAACCGGGTGTCGCAGGGCTGGGAGCTCGATGAACGCCGTCTCGTACCCCTCGTGCCGGGCGACCTGTGGCGGCGTCAGCGTCTCGACCACGAGCGTGTCACCCGAGTCGAGAGCGGGGACGACCGTACCGTAGTGGTAGCCGAGCTCGGAGTCGACCGTCCGGGTGAGGATAGTCTCGACCGACCCGCCGGCGCGGTCGATTCGAACACGGAGCCCCATCGAGGGCAGGAGCATCCCGTTGTACGGCGTCCGCGGGGAGACTACGAGATAGCGGTCCGCGTCGAACCGCTCGGCTTCGTCCCCGCTGAGTAGCGCGAACGCGAACACCGTGTCGTCGACGGTCGCCCGGCCGAGTGACTCGCCCGGGAGGGATGTCGGCGCTTCTGCGTTCGGGATTCCCAGGGCGTTGGCCGGCTCCATCGCGCCGGGCGCGCCCGCGGTGTCGGGCCGCGTGGTAGAGAGCCCGTCGCGCTCGGCACGTCGATAGTCCAACGTGAACGTCGTGCTGGCGGGGTCGGTGAATCGGCCCTCGAAACCACCTGTGCGGCGGAGTTGGAGGCCGCCGACGCGGACCGTCACCTCGTAGCGGCCATCCCCGGGAAGCGCGAAGTTGTCGCCGTAGTGGAAGCCGAGTCGTTGCGAGAGCATCGCGTACACCGCTTCCTGGGCGACGAGTTCGCCGTCTCGAGCTACCTCGACGGTGAGTCCCACTTCCGGAAGCACGATACCGGTCTTGGGGTCCCACGCCGTCGCCATGAGGTGAATCGAGTCCTCGGGTTCGACGGCTCGGAGGTAGCGTTTCCGCCCCGTCACCTCCCAGAACCGGTCCGGGTAGGAGTAGAGCAGGCCGAGACGGAACGGCCCCGCGTCGGCGGTGCCGACCACGTCGAGGCCAGTGCCGTGTGTGGGGACGTACACCTGCGTCGGCGGGTCGTCGAGCGCGGGCGGAATCGTGTACGACTCGGGTGACGCGCGACCCAGACAGCCAGCGGTGGCCGTCACCGTCCATCCCGCTGCAGTCAGGAACGCGCGCCGTCGCATACCGGCCAGCGGCCGTCGACGGTAAAAGGGATTGTGCCGTCGATGTGGGGGACAACCGATTTGTACCACGGGACGGCAGGGCAGATATGGACAGACGGAGCTTTCTCGGTGCGGCTGCCGGTATCACGACTGTGGGCGCCGGCTGTATCGGCGGTGGCGGCAACGAGGGGTACGGCAACTGGTTCTCGGACGTGGAGAACTACGACGGCGAGACCGACCGCACGGGGCGGTCCGAGGTGACCGTGCGCGTCGGCGCGGAGGACGGGCTGAAGTTCTCACCACCGGCGATCGTCGTCGACCAGGGGACGCTCGTCCGCTGGACGTGGACCGGGCAGGGCGGCCGGCACAACGTGGTCGAGCGCGACGACCGCTTCCGAAGTGAGTACCACGACAGCGAAGGGTCGACGTTCGAACGGACGTTCGAGAAGACGGGCGTGTTCCCCTACTACTGCGAGCCGCACCGCACGCTCGGGATGAAAGGTGGCGTGCGCGTCGAGTAGCTGACCCTCCATCACAGGCGATGTCTTTAATGCGGGGTGGAGCCACCGCCGAGCCATGCCATCGAGTGACAGCGAGGTGTCACGGTGACGTTCCGTCGCCGTGACGTGCTCAAGGCCGTCGGCACGGCGGGTGTCGCCGCCGGCGGGCTGGGCGTCGCTGCAGCCACACAGGAGTCCGACGACGGGTATCCCGCGGCCCAACCCGACCGCGGCGAGCCCCGCGCGTACGAGGACTACACCGTCCACCGGGTGCCCGAGCAGTACGACACGATTCAGGCCGCGGTGAACGCCGCCGAACCGAAGAACCTCGTGCTCGTCGGGCCGGGCACCTACCCCGAAGCGGTGGAGGTGGTCGACACGCCCCAGCTCACCATCCGAGGCACCGACCGCAACGAGGTGATTCTGGATGGCGAGTTCAAGCGCGAGGACGGCATCCTCGCGACGGTCGACGACGTCGTGGTCGAGAACATGACCGCGAAGCACTACGTCCGCAACGGCTTCTTCTGGTCGTCGGTCTCGGGGTGGCGGGGCTCGTACCTCACGGCGTACAACAACCGGGTGTACGGTATCTACAACATCGACTCCCAGCACGGCCGCTACAACGACTGCTACGCGTCGGGCCACACTGACTCGGGGTTCTACATCGGGCAGTGCAAGCCCTGTCACGCCATCATCGAGCGCGTCCGGAGCGAGCACAACGCCATCGGCTACTCGGGGACCAACGCCGGGGGCTACCTCACCGTCCGTGACTCCGTCTGGCGGAACAACATGGCCGGCATCGTCCCGAACTCGCTCGATTCCGAGGCGGACCCACCGCAGGACGCCGCGCGAATCGAGAACAACCACGTCGAGGCGAACAACAACGCGAACGCGCCCGACGAGGCGTTCGGCTACGCGGCGTGGGGCACCGGCATCACCATCGCCGGCGGCATCAACAACGAGGTGGTCCACAACACCGTGCGCGACCACGACAACTTCGGCATCGTGGCGCTCCCGATGATCGACGAGAACCTCTACCCGCCGAAGAACAACCGTGTCTGGCGGAACCTGGTCGAGAACTCTGGCCGAGCGGACCTCGCGGTCGGTGCCCCCGAAGACGGTGGCAACGTGTTCGAGGAGAACGTCGCGGACACCACCCGACCGGCCGGGCTGAACGGCGGCACGCAACTCGTCGGTGGTGACCCGTGGGTGACCATGGTCCTGTTCGAGCAGTTCAGCCAGCTCGACGCAGGGAGTGCCCCACGCGGCGACTGGCGGTCGGCGCCGGAGCCGCCGTTCGAGGAGTTGCGGTCGATGCCCGACCCCGAGACGGCGCCACCCAGAGAGCCGGTTCGGAGGGAGACCTGATGGCGACCGCCGACTCTCTCGTCGACCGGGTGTTCCCGCTGTTCGACCACACCCACGACACGGTCACGACGGGCGTGGTCGTCGTCTCCGCCGCGATACTCGGCTTCTACACCTCGTGGATGACCGCGGACTTCAGGCTCCGGACCCCAGCGTTCGTCGTCGCGGCGCTCGCGCTCGGCTATCTGCTCTACGCACAGGACTCCCGGCGTGGCGTCGTCGCGGGCGCGCTCTACTCGCTTGCGGCGCTCGTCGTGCTCACGCCCCTGCTGTACGAGTTGACCATCCTCCTGCGCGCGGCGAACCCACTCCAGCACGTCCTCTCGGTGACGGACCTCGTGTTCGTCCTGCTGTTCTGGGTCGTCGCCGCGGTGCCGGCGCTCGTGGCGTATCGACTGACGACCGGGCCGTTGCTCGCGCGACTCCGCAGTCGAGACTGACCCCTCAGGTCGTCTTTTGCCCCAGCAGGATCCGTCCGTAGCAGAGCCAGCAACAGTCAACCGGCCGGCGGTAGTAGCAGCCAGCCGTCTCGACCGGGTAGTGCCGCTTCGCCATGCCAGGACGCCGACCGCCGGCCTCGTTGTAACCGACTCCCTACTGAGCGACTAGTAAATCGCTACGGCCTCACGCGCGCTTCTGAATCTCTTCGCGGAGCACGTCGGAGACGACCTCGCCGTCGGCCTTGCCCCTGAGTGCGCCCATCGCTTCGCCCATCAGCCCGGAGAACGCCCCCATCCCCTCGGCTTCGACCTGGTCTGCGTTGCGCTCGACGACCTCGACGACCGCCTCGCGAACCTCCTCCTCCGAGACGCCCGACAGCCCGGCTTCCTCGACGGCTCCCTCGGCCGAGACCTGGGGGTTCTCGGCGAGCGTCGCCAGCACCTCGTTCACGCCCTCCTTCGCGAGATCGCCCGACTCCACGAGGTCGAGGACGGCGAGCACGTCGTCGTCCGAGAGCTGTTCGACCGGCACGTCGTCGCGGCGGAGTTCGGTGAGCGTCGATTCGAGCGTCGTCGCCGCGAACGTCGCGTCGACCCCGCGCTCCACTGCCTGCTCGAACGTCGGCATGAACTGGCCGTACGCCACCTGCTCGGCGAGGCCGGCGTCGAGCCCGAACTCTGACTGGTAGCGCTCGACCTTCTCGGTGAGGAGTTCGGGCGTCTCCACGTCGCTCGGGTCGGGTTCGACGGGCGGGACGTCCGTCTCGGGGTACATCCGCGCCGCGCCGGGCAGGGGCCGCAGGTACCGGGAGGTCCCGTCGGGGTTCGCGTCGCGGGTCTCCTCGGGGACGCCCTCGATAGCGGCTTCGGCACGCTCGACGACTGCGTCGATGGCCTGGCGCGCGACGGAATCGCCCGCCGCGACCAGCGCTACGGCGTCCTCGTCGCCGGCGCCGACGGCCTCGCGAAGCGCCGCGACCTCCTCGTCGGTGACGCCGTACGCCGGCAGTTCGTCGGTGTGGAAGATGCCGCCCGCACCGCTGCGCTTCGCGTGGTCGGAAAGCTCGGTACCGAGCCGGCGGTCGGGCTGGATCTCGTGGCCGACGAGGCCGTCGAAGCCGTAGAGCGGGACGGCCATCACGGTGCTCGCGGCGGCGATGACGCCGGAGTCGGTGTCGGCGAACGTCTCGGTGACGTTCTGGAGGTCGCCGACGGAGGCGTCACGCGCCTGTAGCTCGTCGCGAATCTCGAGGAGTTCGACCTGCCGGTCGACCTCCTGCCGGACGATGGCTTCGAGGTCGTCGAGCGACTGGACGCCCTTGAGTTCGACGCGCGCCCCCTCGGCGATGGAGACGTTCACGTCCTGCCGGATGGTGCCGAGCCCGCGCTTGACCTTGCCGGTAGAGCGTAGGAGCATCCCGATTCGCTCGGCGGCTTCGCGCGCTTGCTCGGGCGAGGAGATGTCGGGTTTCGTCCCGATTTCGACGAGCGGAATCCCCAGTCTATCGAGCCCGAACGTGACCCCCGAATCGGTCTCCTCGATTCGAGCTGCGGACTCTTCTTCGAGCAGGAGGTCCTCGATGCCGACGCTCCCCTCGGAGGTCTGAATCTCGCCCTCGTTCGCGACGAGCGTCGACCGCTGGAACCCCGAGGTGTTCGAGCCGTCGACGACGATCTTCCGCATGACGTGCGCCTGGTCGACGACGCTCATGTCCATCAGGTTCGCGATCTCGAGTCCCACCTCCATCGCCTCCTCGTCGAGGCGATGTGGCGGCTCGTCGTCCTCCTCGACGAGACACGTCGACTCGAAGGCGAGATAGGTGAACTCGCGGTCGACCCGCGACTCTTCGAGCGCGGCGTCGTCGATCTCCCCGAGTTCCGAGCGGGTCGGGTGGAGGTAGCGCGTGAACGAACGCACCGACTCCTCGGGCTCGTGGCGTGCCGTCGGACAGTTACAGAAGAGCTTCGTGGCCGTATCGAGCTGCTGGTGTATCTCCAGCCCGGCGACGAGGCCCAGCGCCTCGTAGTCGTAGTCGGTCATTGCCTGTGGATGCGACAGCGACCGTCAAAAATCCCGCCATCCCGGCGTGGCACCGTGGCGCGTCCGCAGTTACAGCTTGGACTCGGCGTCGTCCGCGAGTTCCTGCATCCGCTTGCCGATTCGGCCCGCATCGGAGAACTCGTCTTCGCTCATGACTGCCGCGAGTGCGTTCCCCAGCACGAACACCGCGTGTTTGTGCTCGCTCTTGGATTTGTGGACGTCGTCGGGCGTCACGTCGAGCTGGTCGTACGCGTCGAACCCGGAGCCGTCGACGTCTTCCATCCCGCGGAACGTCTCCATGATCTTCACCATGTGCCCGTGCAGTTCCAGTAGCTCGTCTTTGTGCATGTACGTGCGTAACCCACCGGGAGGTAATCAGGTTTGCGTGGGGGGCGGTTGCACACCCAAAACGGCAATCAACGCGCTTTCAGAACACGTACTCGTCGTCGTGGCCCATCATCCCGTCGTCCTCGAACCCCGGCTCCTCGTCCTCCATCGGCCCACTCGTCTTGTACGCCCGGATCCCCGCTGAGAGCAGGTCCTCGATGGCCTCCTCGCGGTTGACGAACTCGCCCTGCTCGACCATCTGGGCGATCTGCATCTCGAGGTGCTCCGGAATGGTGAGTTCTACCTTCGGCATCGGTCGCCTGAGACTTCGATAGTGGGGTATTTAGTTCTGGTGGGGAGTTTTCTCGTCACTCGAATTTCCGCACCCCCAACCGAGAAGATATTTTTCGAGAATCGAACCAGTTCAGTTGCGATTCGTCAAAATTCGCCGGGACCGAGTGGGGGAACGGTACGCTAACGGAGGTACAGTTCCAACGCCAGCGCATGAAGGATGTCACGGACCTCCACGAGGAGGTCGGCGGCGAGCGGCTGCCGCCCGGACAGCGCGAGACGACCCGGTTTCCCGTGCTCTCGAAGTCGGGCACGCCGTCGCTCGACCGCGAGGACTGGACGTTCGAGGTGTGGGGCGCCGTCGACGAGGAGCTCGCGCTCTCGTTCGACGAGTTCACCGCTCTCCCCAGCGAGACCCAGCGACAGGACTTCCACTGTGTGACGGGGTGGTCGCGGTTCGATTGCGAGTTCACCGGCGTCACGTTCCCGACGCTCGCCGAGCGCGCGGGCGTCCACGACGACGCGGTTCACGTCATGTTCCACGCCGCGGACGGCTACACGACGAACCTCCCGCTCGCCGACTGCATGCGCGAGGAGGTCATGTTCACGTGGGGGCTCGACGGTGAGGACCTCCCGGCCGAACACGGCGGTCCCCTGCGCGTGGTCGTGCCACACAAGTACGCCTACAAGGGCGCGAAGTGGGTGACAGGCGTCGAGTTCCTCACCGAACCCGAACGCGGCTACTGGGAGAAGCGTGGCTACTCGAACACCGCGGACCCGTGGAACGAGGAGCGCTACGCCTAGTCGTCACTCTGAACTCCCTCTCTGCCGACCCGGGAACGGGAACAATAAAACGGAGGCACCCCAAGGAGGGGTAATGGAACCGCTCGGCGACGAGGTGTCGGAGGGGGTGGTGACGCGGGCGACGCCGGTTCCCGCGCCGCCGACCCGTGCCGTGCTGCAGGCGGCCGACACCCCCCGAACGGTGTGGAGCGCCCCCGGTGAACCCACCGTCGTCGGGTCGGGCGCGGCGGCCGTGCTGACCGCGACCGGAACCGACCGCTTTTCGGCCGTCCGTGACGCTGCCGAGGACCTGTTCTCCTCGGGCAACGTCCACGCCGGCACCGAAGCCGCCCGCCCCCGCGTCTTCGGCGGGTTCGCCTTCCACGACGACCATACTGGCGAGTCGCCCTGGACGAACTTCCCGGCCGCACAGTTCGTCCTCCCCCGGGTGCAAGTGACCTACACCGGCGACGACGAGGCGTGGCTGACCGTCAACGCGGTCGGCCCCGACGCGACTCCAGCGAGCGTCGAGCGCCACATCGAGCAGGTCCGCGAGGAACTCGCGCGGCACCCCGACCCTGGCCCGGTGGCCGACCCACCGGGCGTCACCCGCCGCGAGCGAACGACCGCGAAGGACGCGTGGCGCGACTCGGTCGTTCGGGCCACCGAGCGCATCCACGCCGGCGAACTCCGGAAAGTCGTGCTCGCACAGGCGCTCCGCACCGACCTCGACCACGACCTGAGCATCCCCGACATCCTCGCGCGGCTGGGCGAGACGTACCCCGACTGCTACCGCTTCCTCGTCGAACCGGCCGACGGCGAGCCCGCACCCGCCTTCTTCGGCGCGACGCCCGAGCGGCTGGTCCACCTCCGCGGCCGAACGGTGTCGACGGGCGCGCTCGCTGGCACCACGGGCCGGGGCGAGACCCCAGCTGAAGACGAGTGGCTCGCCGAGGAGTTGCTGGCCGACGAGAAGAACCGCCACGAACACGACATCGTCGCCGACACCATCCGCGACCAGCTCGAACCGTACGCGTCGAGCGTCTCGACCGGCGAGCGTCGGGTTCGTCGGCTCGCGACCGTCCAGCATCTAGAGACGCCGATCACGGCCGAACTCGCCGCCGACGAGCACGTCCTGACGCTCGTCGAGGCGCTCCACCCCACCCCAGCGGTCGGTGGGCTTCCCCCGAAAGTCGCGCTGGCGACCATCCGCGAGACCGAGCCGTTCGACCGGGGCTGGTACGCCGCACCTGTCGGCTGGTTCGACGCGGCGGGCTACGGCTCGTTCGCCGTGGCGCTCCGGTCTGCGGTCGCGACGGGCGACACCGCGACGCTGTTCGCGGGCGTCGGTATCGTGGGTGACTCCGACCCCGACGCCGAGTGGGACGAGGTACAGTTGAAGTACCGACCGGTGCTCGACGAACTCGAATGAACGTCCCGAACGTCAACACGCTGTGGAGCCGCGTCGTCGCCGACGAACTGGCGAAAAGCGGCATCGACAGCGTCGTCCTCGCGCCGGGGTCGCGGTCGACGCCACTCACCGTTGCCTTCGCGGAGCACCCCGACATCGAGACGTTCTCGCTACTCGACGAACGCTCGGCAGCGTTCTTCGCACTCGGTCGCGCCAAGCGAACCGGGCGGCCGACACCGCTCGTCTGCACGTCGGGGACCGCGCTCGCGAACTTCCACCCCGCGGTCATCGAGGCACACCAGTCGCGCGTGCCGATGCTCCTGTTGACCGCGGACCGCCCGCCCGAACTCCAGCACAGCGGCGCGAACCAGACCATCGACCAGGAGAAGCTGTTCGGCGACTCGGTGCGACACTACCGAAAGCTCCCCGAGCCCGAGGCGGCCGACCGGAAGCTGCGAAGCCTGCGGACGGCGCTCTCACGGGCCGTCGCCACGACGACTGGAACGCCCCCGGGGCCGGTCCACCTCGACTGTCCGTTCCGCAAGCCGCTCGAACCCACCGTCGAGACCGACGAGGTCCCCGAGGACTGGGTGGAACGCCACCCGCTCGCTGTCGAGGGACGAGACGGGCCGTTCGTCGCGACGACACCGGGAACGCCGACGCTCTCCGAGTCTGGCCTCGACTCGCTCGCGTCGGCTATCGAGTCCGCGAACAGCGGGCTTCTCGTCTGTGGCCCGGCGGACGCCCCGCTCGACGTCGAGATACTCGGGAACTTCGTCGAGTGGACCGGGTTCCCGGTGTTCGCCGACCCGCTCTCCGGCGTGCGCTTCGGCCAGCACGTCGCCGACCTCCCCGTGTTCGGCGGCTACGACTCGTGGGTCGAAGCACTCGACGCGCGTCACGCCCCCGACCTCGTGGTCCGGGTCGGCGCCTCGCCGACCTCGAAACCCCTGCGGAAGTGGCTCGCCGGCACCGATGCCCGGCAGGTCGTCGTCGACCCTGCGGGTGAGTGGCGCGAAGCCGAGTTCGCCGCGTCGGACCTCGTGGTTGCAGACCCCTCCCGTCTCCTCGACGACCTCGTGGGGCGAATCGACCGGTCGGGAACAGCGTACGCCGAGACGCTCGCCGAGTTCGAAGCCGACTACTACTCGATCGTCGCCGACGAGAAGCGGTTCTTCGAGGGGCGCGTCCTCGGCGACGTGGCCGACCTCGCGCCCGACCCGTCGACGCTGTTCGTCTCGAACTCGATGCCGGTCCGTGACCTCGATCGGTTCGGCCGGCCCGCCGCGACCGAACTGACGGTCCTCGGCAACCGGGGCGCCTCGGGCATCGACGGCATCACCTCGACCGCGCTCGGCGCGGGAAGTGCGACCGACGACCCGCTGGTGCTCGTCACCGGCGACCTCGCGTACTATCACGACATGAACGGCCTGCTCGCGGTCGGACGCTGTGACGTGGACGCGACGGTCGTGCTCGTGAACAACGACGGCGGCGGCATCTTCCATCTCCTCCCCATCGAGGCCCACGAGACGTTCGAGGGGTACTTCCGGACGCCACACGGCCTCGATTTCGCGCCGTCGGCGGACCTCTACGGGCTGGAGTTCGCACGCGCGTCGACGCGCGAGGGGTTCGAGGAGGCGTTCACCGCGAGCGTCGACGGTGACGGGACGCAGGTCATCGAGGTGACGTTCGATTCGGGTGAGAGCCACGCGACCCGTGATGCCCTCCACGAGCGCGTCACCCGCGAGCTACGCCCGGCTGAACAGTAGGTTCGCGAACGCGATGGCGAACGGGACCCAGCAGAACGCCCACGCGAGGATGCCGAGCCCCGAGAGCAGGCCGACGCCCGCGATGGTCAGGGCGAACGGCGCGAGGATCGTCCACCCCCCGAACACCAGCACGCCGGTCTCGGGAACGGAGAGAAGGTAGACCACCAGCGCGATGGTGCAGAGCCCGACGAAGCCGCTGACGACAGCTGGAACCACCGGCAGGAACGTACTCCCGACCAGCAGCGGATACAGCGCGAACGTGACCACCGCGAGCCCGATGCGCTCCGTCGTGAACCGGACCCCGCGGTCGTCGCGGGTCGACACGCGGTAGCCGTCATCGCCGTCCGCACCCGAACGATACCACGACCGACTCCGGTTCTCCGCCGCGTGTTCACGGGTGAACTGCTCGTCGTGCTCGTCGCCTCCCCAGTTCGCCCACCCACCGACGCCGTCTGCCCGGGTTCGGCGGTCGGTCGTCGCTCCGGTTCTGGCGGCTCGCTGGTCGTGGTCGCGGGTGGCCGAGGACGCTCCCTCACGTGGGCTGGTCGCAGTACGGCTGTCACTCGGACCCTCCCCGAGATACGCCGCGTGGCCGAGTCGGTCGTACCGCGCTCGCTCGCGTGGGCTGGTGAGCACGTCGCGAGCGAGCGCGACCCGCTTGAACTGCTCGGCGGCATCGGGGGCGTCGGAGCGGTCGGGGTGCGTCTGCTTCGCGCGCTCCCGATAGGCCGTCTCGATTTCGTGGGTGGACGCGTCCCGGGAGACACCGAGAAGCTCGTAGTACGACTCCACCGTGTGCCGTGGTCGACGGGTTCGATGAAAAAAGTCTCGTCCCGTTTTCGGTTCGATAGCCGATCGGGCCTACGCGCCTTCCTCGAGGCGCTCGTACCGGTCGACGAACCGGGCCTCACACGACGAACAGCAGAAGTGGTACGCGTCGCCTCCCAGCCGCGTCGAGGTGCCCTCGGCGGTGACGGTGTTCCCGCACTCTGCACACTCCAGGGCGAACTCGCCACCGCCGACGTTCGGTGTCCAGCGGACGTCGTCCACGAGCGTTACGTCGAGGTCGGTGGCATCGTCGCCGAACAGTTCTGTAACCCAGCTCCGAACACGGTTCTCAGGTGCACGGGCGAACACCGTGAGCGTGCCGTCGGCCGCGGTGAAGACGTGTTCGACGGCCTCGGCCGCGGCCACGGTCTCGCGCACGGATTCGACCTGGTCTGCGGGAACGGTCGCCTCGACCAAGACGGGGACGCCGCCGCGGAGCGTCGACCGGTCGATGTCGACGGTGAACTGTCTGATGACGCCCGCGTCCTCCAGACGGGAGACGCGGTCGGAGACCGCCGGCCCAGAGAGTCCAACTGTCTCGCCGATAGCGGCGAACGGCCGGCGCGCGTCTTCGGCGAGGAGCTCGAGGATGCGCAGGTCGGTGTCGTCGAGGTCGCGCATACGCTCCCTCCTCGCGGCGGCCACATGACTCCGTCGCCGCGGTCGACCCGCCACCGTTTTGCTCCGTCCGGTCGCAGCCGGGGTATGGTCTCAGACATCTTCGACGCGGCGGCGTGGGACCCCGTCGATGGCTTCGACTTCCGCGACCTCACCTACCACCGCGCGACCGACACCGGCGCGGTCCGCATCGCCTTCGACCGGCCCGAGGTGCGCAACGCCTTCCGGCCCGAGACGGTCGACGAACTCTACACGGCCCTCGACCACGCGAAGCGACAGACCGACGTCGGCTGTGTGTTCATCACCGGGAACGGCCCCTCCCCGAAGGACGGCGGGTGGGCGTTCTGTTCTGGGGGCGACCAGCGAATCCGTGGCGAGGCGGGCTACGAGTACCGTGACGACGAGGGGAACCCCGAGCAGGGCGAACACGCCGCGCCCCGACTCCACATCCTCGAAGTCCAGCGGCTCATCCGCCACATGCCCAAGCCCGTCGTGGCCGTCGTCCCGGGCTGGGCCGTCGGCGGTGGTCACTCGCTGCACGTCGTCTGTGACCTCACGCTCGCATCGAAAGAACACGCGAAGTTCCTCCAGACCGACCCGGACGTGGGCTCGTACGACGCGGGCTTCGGCAGCGCGTATCTCGCCCACCAGATCGGCCAGAAGAAAGCCCGAGAGGTGTTCTTCCTCGGGAAGACCTACTCGGCCGAGGAAGCCGCTGACATGGGGATGGTCAACGAAGCCGTCCCGCACACGGAACTGGAGGAGCGGGCGCTGGAGTGGGCCGACGAGATCATGAGCAAGTCGCCGAACGCGATTCGAATGCTGAAGTACGCGTTCAACATGGACACCGATGGGCTGGTCGGCCAGCAGGTCTTCGCCGGGGAGGCGACGCGACTGGGCTACATGACCGACGAGGCGCAGGAGGGACGCGACGCCTTCAACGAGGGTCGAGAACCCGACTTCAGCCAGTTCCCCTGGCACTACTAAGGCACGTTTTGCGCGAGGGGCTTCGCGCGCCGGAGGCGCGCTCAGCCCCCCGGCAAAAACTTGCGGAAAAATAGCACCTGCTCCTTCGACACGGCTGCGCCGCGTCTCAGTCCGCGGGCGCTACGGAACGCTCCCTGCCGGTCGCGTTCCGCGAACCGCTCGGTCGTTTCACTCCCTCGCGGATGCTTTGACAGCCACACACCTCCCCAACCGATTCGCTCGCTCATCCCTCGCACGCCGCTGACCACGCACGGAGGCGCGGCCAGCGCACGCCAAACTTCAAGTAGGGAAACGCGGCCACGCACCGTATCGTCTGAACGACGCCACTTCGGGCCAGGGCGGTTGTGCGGTCCATCCGAAGTGAGGCCCCAGCGAACCGCCTGCTCGCCCCCAACCACCACCGCTTTGGCCCCGCCACCCCAAATTTCGGCAATGAGTGAGACGGCGGACATCTCGAAGACAAAGGCGTGGGTGATGGCCGCGCGACCACAGACGCTCCCTGCGGGTGCGTCACCGGTCGTCGTCGGGACGGGGCTTGCCGTCCACGACGGCGTGTTCGCCGCGCTACCCGCGCTCGCAGCGCTCGTCGGCGCGCTCCTCCTGCAGGTCGGCACCAACTTCGCCAACGACTACTACGACGCGGTTCGCGGCGCGGACACCGAAGACCGCGAAGGGTTCACCCGAGTCACCGCGGGCGGGCTCATCTCCCCCGAACGCGTCAAGGGCGCGATGTACGGGACCTTCGCGCTCGCCATCCTCCTCGGCACCTACCTCGTGTGGGTCGGCGGCCCGGCCATCGTCGTCGTCGGCCTCTCGTCGGTCGCCGCGGGTATCGCCTACACCGGCGGTCCCGCACCCTACGGCTACCGTGGGCTCGGCGACCTGTTCGTGTTCGTCTTCTTCGGACTCGTCGCCGTCACGGGAACCTACTACGTGCAGGCAGCTGCTGCGATCTCCGGGGTTCCACCGCTCGATGCCTCACTCGCGCTCGTGCCCCTCGCGGCGGTCGTCGCCGCGCTTCCTGCAGCGGGGCTCTCGACGGCCATCCTGGTCGTCAACAACATCCGCGACCGGGAGACGGACGCCGCCGCCGGGAAACGCACCCTCGCAGTTATGCTCGGCTATCGTGCCTCCCGCGTCGAGTTCCTCCTGCTCGTCGGGATGGCGTACGTGGTGCCGGTCGTGTTCGCGCTCGACAGTGGCTTCACCGGCTACGTACTCCTCCCGCTGGTGACCCTCCCGCTCGCCGCGCGACTCACCAGGACAGTCCTCACGGAGACGAGCGGCGCGGCGCTCAATCCGGCGCTGGAGACCACCGGAAAGCTGCTGTTTGCCCACAGCGCCCTGTTCGCCGTCGGCCTGGCGCTCCAGCGTGGCGTTCTGCTATGAACGTCGACTACTTCTCGCTCCCACTCCGCGAACCGTTGACCACGGCACGCGGTGACATCACCGACCGGTCGGGCTTCCTCGTCACGGTCGACGAGCCGGCTCCGGGCATCGGCGAGGCGACGCCCCTCTCCGGGTGGACCGAGAGCCTCAACGAGTGTGAAACCGCGCTCCGTGACGCCGACCTGGCCGACCTCGACGCGCTGCCGCCGGCCGCGCGCCACGGCGTCTCGCTCGCGCTCCTCGACGCCCAATCGCGTGCCGACGGGGTCCCGCTCTACCGACATCTCGGAGCGACAGACCGCGTCGACTCGGTTCCAGTCAACGCGACTGTCGGTGACGCCGACACCGACACCACAGTCGACGCGGTCGAGACCGCCGTGGCAGACGGCTGTCCCGCGGTGAAGCTGAAGGTCGGTGCTCGGTCCGTTGCGGAAGATATCGACCGGGTGGCCACCGTCCGCGGTGCCGTCCCAGACGTAGAGCTTCGGCTGGATGCGAACGGCGCGTGGAACGAATCAGAGGCCGAGCGCGCCATCGAGGGGCTCGCGGAGTACGACGTGGCCTACGTCGAACAGCCACTCGCCGCCTCCGATCTCGAAGGCCACGCCGACCTCCGTGGCCGGGGGGTCGGCATCGCGCTCGACGAGGGACTGTACGAACACGGCCTCGACGCCGTGTTCACGGCCGGCGCCGCCGACGTACTGGTGTTGAAGCCGATGGCGATGGGCGGCCCCGACGTGACCCTCGAAACCGCGGTTCTCGCCCGGGGCGCAGGCATCGAACCCGTCGTGACGACGACCATCGACGGTGCGTTCGCGCGAGCCGCGGCCGTCCACGTCGCCGCCGCGATTCCCGGCGTCCGAGCCTGCGGCCTCGCGACTGGTGACCGGCTCGCAGCCGACTTCGTGGACGACCCAGTTCCGGTGCGCCGTGGTCGTATCGAGGTCCCACAGAAAGAGGGAAATACCCCGCACGCATCACCGCCGGACTATGCGTGATTGGCTGGCCCAGCGCGCCCGCGCGACCCCGACGGCGACAGCCGTAGTCGACGCCGGGTCGGGTACAGCGTGGACCTACGCCGCCCTCGACAGCCGCGTCGAGGAACTCGCCGGCCGCCTCGCGACGTACGGAGTCGGCGTCGACGATCATCTCGCCGTCCTCGCCGAGGCCAGCCCGGCGTTCGTCGAACTCGCCCACGCCGCGATGCGACTCGGGGCCGTCCTCGTCCCGCTCCACACACGGCTCACCGCAGACGAACTCCGTGACCGGGGCGACCGCGCCGACGTCTCGGCGGTCGTCTGTGACGCCGAGAACGAAGCGGTCGCAGTGGAGGCCTTCGGGGACGTGGCCACGGTCGATGCCTCGGCCCACGGGGCGACCGACCTCTCGGGGCTCGACCCCGAGACGTTCGACATCCCGTCGTGGGACGACGAGTGTCCGATGCTGCTCCTGTCCACCTCGGGCACGACAGGGACGCCGAAGGTCGTCACCCTCACCTCGTGGAACCTGCTGTGTTCGGCGGCGGCGTCCTCGTGGCGGCTCGGTGTGCTCCCGTCGGACCGCTGGTACTGCACGCTCCCGATGTCGCACATGGGGGGGCTCGCGCCCATCTACCGGTCGGTGCTGTACGGCACGGCGCTCGTCGTGGCGACGCCGGGGAGCTTCGACCCCGAGCGTGCGCTCGCAGAGATGCATACACACGACGTGACCGGCGTCTCGCTCGTCCCCACGATGTTCTCGCGGCTGCTCGACGCCGGGTCGTTTCCGGAGTCGCTGCGATTCGTCCTGCTCGGTGGTGCAGCAGCGCCCGACGACCTCGTTCAGCGGGCACTCGACCGCGAGGTCCCGGTCTGTCCGACCTACGGGATGACCGAGGCGTCGTCGCAGATCGCCACGGCCCGACCGGAGGACGCAGCGGCAGCACTCGGCACCGTCGGCAACCCGCTGATGTTCACGGAGGTGACCGTCGTTGACGAACACGGCGTGGCGCAGAGTCCGGGCGACCCCGGCGAACTCGTCGTCGCGGGCCCCACCGTCTCGCCGGGCTACTACGGCGACCCCGAGGCCACCGAAGCGGCGTTCGGCCCCTACGGTTTCCACACGGGGGACGCAGGGGTCCGAGACAAGGAGGGACGCATCAACGTCCTGAACCGACTCGACGACCGCATCGTCACCGGGGGCGAGAACGTCGACCCCGGCGAAGTCGTCGAGGTGCTCCGGTCCCATCCGAACGTCGAGGACGCCTTCGTGCTGGGGCTGTCAGACGACGAGTTCGGCCAGCGCGTCGCGGCAGTAGTGGCGGGCGACGTGTCGACCGACGCGCTAGAAGCACACGCCCGCGAGTCGCTCGCGGGGTTCAAACTCCCCCGACAGTGGGCCATCGTGGAGTCGCTCCCACGAACGGGGTCGGGAACCGTTGACCGCGAGGCCGCCCGTGCCCTCCTGCGGGAGCGTTAACACCGGGGGATGCGTACTCCGTGGCGTGTGTACCCTTGCGTTCGCCTGGCAGGTGTTCGACGACTACCTCACGGTCGCTGCCAACCGTGACGAGGCGCTCGCCCGGCCATCCTCCCCACCCACAGTTCGTGGTGAGAACCCACGAGTCCTCGCTCCCCGCGACGAGGAGGCCGGGGGGACGTGGGTCGGCTACAACGAACACGGGACGTTCGTCGCGCTGACCAACCGCTGGACCCGCGAGCCGAGCGAGGGCGACCGCTCGCGAGGACTACTCGTCCGGGAGACGCTCGACCAACCCACGACGACGGAGGCGGTCGCGTTCGTCCGTTCGGAACTCGCGGCGCGGACGTACGAACCGTTTCACCTCGTCGTCGCGGACGCCGACCGCGCGGTGCTGTTCGATCACGACACGACGACGAGCGAGACGCGGCTCGCGCCCGGCGTCTACGTCGTCGGTAACACCGGCTGGTGTGGTGAGCGGTGGGGGCCGGTGGACGCGACGGCGCGCCAGCGAACGGAGACGTTCTTCGAACCCGGCATGCGCCCCGAGATCGGGCGGCAACAGGCCGCGAACGACCGGATGGTGCTGGACGCGCTGGTCGAGGCCACGTCCGCGGACGAGGCCGACGCGTGGCTCGACGCTGGAAGCGAGATACTTTCGGACCACGACTACGGCGTCTGTCTTCACCCCACTGCGACGGGCGTGGAGGAGATCGACGCCGCAGGCGGGTTCGGCACGAAATCGTCCACGCTGATTCGCCTCGGAGCGACCCGCACGTACCGCCACGCCGAGGGCCCCCCCTGCGAGAACGCCTACCAGTCGGTCGACCCGCTGTGACCCCTCGTCGGGGCGCTGACAACCAAGATTTAAACGGTCGACTCGCGGAGTAGAGGTATGGCCGAGGATCTCTCCGAGGACGAGCGACGTGGGCTGGAGGTCATCCGGCAGCAGGGTGGCATCCACCAGAGCGACTTCTGGAAGGAGATGGACGTCGACTCCCGCAAGGGGAGCCGCATCATCGAGTCGCTGGAGGAGATGGGCTACGTGGCACGCGAGGAGACCGTCTACGACGGCCACAACACCTACTTCGTCGAGCCGGTCGTGAAGCCCGAGGAGCTCGACTTCTCGCTGCTGATGGCCGGAGACCTGCTCTCGCCGTTCGTCGGCGACGAGGAGATCGACCCCAACTCCGACCAGTTCAGCCAGTGGGTGATGACGCTGGCGTACCAGCGTTAGACGAGGTCGAGCACCCACCGAGTCGCGTTGACCGCCATGCAGACGACCCCTTCTCCACGTGTGAACCGTTCGTCGGTGTAGAGGAGCACCGACACCAGCACCGTCAGCCCGACGAGCCACAGCACCGTCCCGGTGGCCGCCGTCTCGACGGTCGCGGGCCGGACGATGGCGACGAGTCCGAGCACCCCCAGGAGGTTGAAGACGCTGCTCCCCACGACGTTGCCGACGGCGGCCGCGGTGGTCCCTCGCCGTGCGGCCGCGATACCCGCGACGAGCTCCGGGCTCGACGTTCCAACGGCGACGACAGTCTCCCCGATGACCCACTCGGAGAGCCCGACGAGCCGGGCGAGGTCGCTGGCCGAGGAGACGAGCAGGTCCGCTCCGGCGACGACCAGCGCGAGCCCGAGAACGACACGCCCAGCCGCGACGAGTTGACGGTCCTCGCTTTCAGGCGGAGGGTCCATGCTGCCGTCGGACCGTGCCAGCAGGAGCAGGTAGCCCGCGAGCCCGGTGAGCAACACGACGCCTTCGACGCGTGAGAGGTGGAGGTCGAACAGCGCGAGTGCGGTCAGACCCGTCGCGCCGAGCATCACAGGGGCGTCACGTCGCCGGACCATCCGGGGCGCTCGAATCGCCCCGAGCAGCGCCACGACACCCAGGACGAGTCCGAGGTTGAACAGGTTCGAGCCGACCGCGTTCCCGACTGCCACGTTCGGGCGACCGGCGACGGCCGCGTCGACCGAGGTGGCGACTTCGGGGAGTGAGGTACCGATACCGAGGATGACGACGCCGACGACCACCTCGGAGAGTTGGAAGCGACGGGCGAGGGCCACCGCGCCGTCGACGAACGACTCCGCGCCGTACCAGAGTGCCCCGATGCTCACGAGGAGGAACACGAGGTCGACACCGACGGCTTGCACAGCGACGACTGCGGCGGCTCGGGCGAAAAGGGTGGCGTTGTGGTTTCAGTGCACGAGCGACAGCATCGAACAGGAGATAGCTGTCGACCCGTCCTGTTTCTTGATCTCGACGTCGTACTTGATGGTTCCCGTGCCCATCGCGCTGTCCGTCTCGCGCTTCTCGACGACTTCGAGTTCGACGTGGATGCGGTCGCCCATGAACACGGGTCCGCGGAAGCGAACCTCGTCCATGCCGTAGAAGGCGATGACGGCCTCGCGCTCCTCGGGCGTGCGGTTCTGCCACAGCAATCCCGTCGCCGCCGAGAGGACGAGCATCCCGTGGGCGATGCGTTCGCCGAACATCGACTCGGCCATCGCTTCCTCGTCGAGGTGGAGGTGGTTGAAGTCGCCCGACACGCCCGCGAAGTTCACCACGTCCGCCTCCGTGATTGTGCGACCGCCGGTAACCGTGGTGTCGCCGACCTCGATGTCGTGGAACACCCCCACGTCGGATTCGTCGCTCATTCCGTCTCACCTCCGAACTCCCGGTCGCGGAACAGCCGGTAGCTGGTGCCGCCGGTCGCAACGACCTTCCGCTCGCCGTCGTGGACACTTGTCACCTCGCACTCGGTGGTGCCCATCGACGAGCCGGCACGGACGACTTCGGCCTCGACGCGGATGTCGTTCGTCGCCGGCCGGACGTACCGGACGTTGAGATCGGTCGTCGTGAGCGCGGCCTGCGCCGGGTCGTCGAACGTCGACCGGAGCGCGAACCCCGACGCCGTGTCGATGACCGTCGCCGTGATTCCCCCGTGGACCGTCCCCGACCCGAGGTTCGCGAGCTTCTCGTCGAACGGCATCGTGAACACCGTCCGCCCCGGCTCTGCGACCTCGATGTCGAGGTCGAGCCACTGGAACAGCCCGTGTTCGCGCAGGCCGGCAGCGATCTGGTCGACCACCTCGCCGGAGCTCATTTGCCCTCGAACTCGGGGTCGCGCTTCTCCATGAACGCCGACGCACCCTCCATCATGTCGTCCGTCGAGAGCAGGATGCCGAACGCCTGGGACTCCAGTTCGAGCCCCGCGGAGAGGTCCTGGTCGCGGCCCTCGTTCATCACCTTCTTCGCCTTCTCGAGTGCGATGGGCGCACCGTAGACGAGGTCGTCGAGGAACTCCTCGACCGTCTCGTCGAACTCGTCGTCGGGGACGGCGCGGTTGATGAGCCCCCAGTCCTCGGCAGTTTCGGCGTCGATGCGGTTGCCGCGGAACACGAGTTCCTTCGCGCGAGCGTCCGTGAGCATCCGCATCGCACGCTGGGTGCCGCCACCACCCGGAATCAGGCCGAGGTCGATTTCGGGGAAGCCGAACTCCGAGTCCTCGGTGGCGATACGCAGGTCGCACGCGAGTGCGAGTTCGTGCCCGCCGCCGAGACAGAACCCGTCGATTTTCGCGAGCGTGGGCCGCGGGTACTTCGCCACCGTGTCGAAGAGTTCGGTCACCTCGACCTCGTGGGGCTGGATGCCCGCGAAGCCGGTGATGTCCGCGCCCGCGGAGAACGCACGGTCGCCCGTCCCCTCGAAGGTGACACAGCGCACGTCGTCTTTGGGCGTGGTGTCCAACAGGTGGACGACCTCGTCCATCAGGTCCTGGTTGAGCGCGTTGAGCCGCTCGGGGCGGTCCAGTTCGATTTCGAGCAGTCCGTCCTCGGAGAGCTCGTAGTTGATCGTCGAGTAGTGGCGTTCACCCGAGTCACCACCGTAGTCGTAGAACCCCTCGCCCGCGTCCTCGCCGGTCTTCCCGTCTTCGACGAGGGAGACGAGGTAGTCGGACGGTTCGTAGCGCTCGTCACCGTACTCGTCGTAGAGTTCGTTCAGTTTGTCGAGGACGGTGTCGAGTCCGAGCTTGTCCGCGCGGCGGCAGGGGCCCTCGGGGAAGCCCGCGCCGAGGCGCATCCCGGTGTCGATGGCCTCCGCGGTGGCGACGTCGTTCCCGATGAGCTTGGCGGCCTCGTTGACGATGCGCGCCTCGATACGGAGCGTATCGACGTCCTCTCCCTGGCCGGCCTCGTAGGTCGTCCCGTCGCCGTCCTCGTACTCGTAGTAGCCCGTCCCGGTCTTCTGGCCCAGCTCGTCGTTGTCGACCTTCTCCTGTACGATGGGCGGGATGGGTTTGCCGGCCTCCTTGCGGACGTGGTAGCCGATGTCGATGCCGGTCAGATCCGACAGCTCGAACGGTCCCATCGGGTAGCCACGCCGGTGGACCATCGCGGCGTCGATCTCCTCGACGGTCGCGACCCCCTCGCTGGCCATCCACGCGGCCTCGTCGCCGAACGGCCCGAGCACGCTGTTGACGACGAAGCCGTTGACGTCCTTCCGGACGTAGATGGGCGTCTTGCCGATGGACTCGACGAACTCGTAGGTCGTCTCGGCGGTCTCGTCGCTCGTCTCCTCCCCGTAGATGACCTCGACGAGGTCCATCTTGACCGGTGGATTGAAGAAGTGCATTCCGACGACCTGCTCGGGTCGGTCGGTCGCCGTGGCGATTTCCGTGATGGAGAGCGAGGAGGTGTTCGACGCGAGGATGGCGTCCTCGTGGGTGAACGCGTCGAGGTCCGAGAAGATGTCCTTCTTCAGCGCCATCTTCTCGGGGGCGGCCTCGACGACGAGGTCGGCGTTCTCGACGGCGGTCTCGAGGTCGACCTCGGTGTCGATGCGGCTCATGACCTCCGCGGGGTCCTGGTCGACGAGCCCCTTCTCGGTGAGCTTCTCGACGGACCACTCGATGTTGCCGTACCCCTCGTCCACGAGGTCCTGCTCGATGTCGCGCATCGTGACGTGATAGCCGGCGAGTGCGACGACTTCGGTGATTCCGTGCCCCATACTGCCCGCGCCGAGCACGGTGACGCGCTCGATATCGTCGACGTTCATACGGGGCCAACTGACGGTGGGACCGCCTTAACTCCACCGCCAGTCTTTAGCGATGTTAGCGAGAGACCCGAAAACGACTATCGCTGTAAATCTACGACTCACGGAGTTTGAACTTCTGGACCTTCCCGCTGGGGTTCTTGGGGAGCTCCTCGACGAAGTGGTACTCGCGGGGACGTTTGAAGTCCGCGAGGTCGTCGCCGTCTTTCAGGAACGCGTCGAGCTCCTCGGCGGTGGTATCGCCCACGACGTACGCGACGACGGCCTCACCCCACTCCGCGTGTGGCTCGCCGACGACGGCCGCCTCGGTCACGTCCGGGTGGGTGAACAACACGTCCTCGACCTCCGTGGGATAGATGTTCTCCCCGCCGGAGATGATCATGTCGTCCTTCCGGTCGACGACGTAGAGGTAGCCGTCCTCGTCGCGGTAGCCCAGATCGCCCGTGTAGTACCACTCCTTGCCGTCGGCTTCTCTGAGGGACTCGGCGGTGGCCTCGGGCCGGTTCCAGTACTCGCGCATCGTACACGGCCCGGCGAAGAGGATTTCGCCGATGTCGCCCTGCTCGACCGTCTGGTCTGGCGCGGCGTCGGGTTCGACGATTCGCAGTTGGTGATTGAGCGCCGGCAGCCCGGCCGACCCCTGTTTCGGCCGCTGTTCTTCGGGCTGCTGGAACGTGCCGCAGGGCCCGATTTCGGTCATGCCGTACGCCTGTACGTAGTCGTCACAGAGCTGCTCCATGCAGTTGTCGAGCACCTCGCCGGGCATCGGCGCGGCCCCGTACAGCCCCAGCCGAAGCGAGGAGACGTCGAAGTCGGCCTCGGCCTGTGTGAGCGCCAGCGCGTTCCACGCCGTCGGTGCTGCGAACATCAGATTCACGCCGTGCTCCTCGATGGCCGAGAGCACGTCGACCGGGTCGAACTCGTGGACGACGACGTTGGTGGCCCCGAGCTGGATGCGCGGGAACAGCGCGGCCTGTAGTTCCGCGCAGTGATAGAGCGGGAGTGCCGAAAGCCCCACGTCGTCGCGCCGGTAGCCACCTTCGGCGATGCAGATGAGGTTGTGCTCCATCATGTCGCGGTGTTCGTGGACGACGCCTTTCGGTCGGCCCGTCGTCCCCGAGGTGTAGATGAACGCGTAGGCGTCGTCCTCTGCGACCTCTGTGGCCGGGCGGTCGGGGCTCCCCGACGCGAGGAGGTCGTAGAAGTCCACCTCGTCCTCGGCTGCGTCGTCGATGCTCACGAACGTCTCGACCGTGTCGAGGTTCTCGCGGGCGCCCTCGACCGCCAGCCGGGTGGCCTCCTCGAAGACGAGGAGTTTGGACTCGGCGTCGTCGAGGATGAACTCCACCTCGCTGGCCTTCAGCCGGAAGTTCAGCGGATTGAACACCGCACCGAGTTTCGCACAGGCGAACACCGTGAGGATGATTTCGCTCCCGTTGAACAGCAGCGTCGAGACGCGGTCGCCGTGTTCGACGCCCCTCTCGGACAGCTGGTTCGCCAGTCGGTTCGCCTTCTCGTCGAACTCGGCGTACGTCCACCGCTGGTCGCGCTCGGGGTAGACGAGCGCGTCCTTGTTCGGGAACTTGTCCGCGGACGATTCCAGGGTGTCCCGCAAGGTTGGCTGCATGGTACACGACAACGGTCGGCATACCATAGTCGTTCGCCCTCCTCTGGCGTCTCCCGTTCGTAAGGTTCTTGCCCGCGTTGGGGCTACGATGAGGTAATGGACCTACGCGTCATCGAGAACGAGGAGACCGAACTCTCCATCGAGATCGCCGGCGAGGACCACACGTTCATGAACGTCCTCAAGGGCGCACTCCTCGAGACGGAGGGCGTCGCCGCCGCGACCTACGACATGAACCCCGAACAGTCCGGTGGGCAGACGGACCCCATCCTCACTATCAAGACCGAGGCGGGAACCGCCCCGCTCGACGCCCTCCAATCGGCAGCGAAGAACGTGAAGGACAAGACGACTGCGTTCCGCGACGCGTTCCAGTCGGCTGCGTAAACCCACCGCTTTTTCGCCCCGCCCCGCATCTCGCGGGTCGATGAACCCCGTCCGCGAGTCCGTCGACCGCAGCCCGTTGCCAACCGTCAGGGCGTGGGTCGCCATGCTCACCATCAGTGGGCTGTGGTCGCCTGGCGCGAGCTCGGTGCCGGAGAGCTGACGTGGTGGCCCCTGGTGGCAGGCGGCGTCCCGCTCGTCTTCATGGCCGCGAGCCTCGTCGGCGACGTGCTCGCGGAGCTCCGCGTCTACTTCGCCGTCCTCGTGGGCATTGTTCCGTTCACCGAACTCGTCGGGGTCGTCCGCGGGACTCAACCGTGGCAGGAACTCGTCGCATGGGGACCTGGGCCGTCTCGACCGGCGGGTGGATGACCCTCCGCCTCCTCGTCGCGGTGGCTGTTCTCGCCGGCTCGCTCGCCGTCGGTCGGTCGCGCCGGGACCTGTTTCTGGTGGTGGGCGACCTCGGGGCGACCATGCGACCGACGCGGCTCCCGGGGCTGATGGAGCCTGAATCGTGGCGGACCGTCGGTCGGAACCTCGGCGTAATCATCACGCTCGTCACCGGCCTCGTGCTCGTTCTCGGGAACAATGTGCCGATGCCGGGTGCCGAAGACCTCTGGCTCGTCCCGGTCGTCCTGACGTTCGCTGCGATGAACGCCTTCACTGAGGAGTTCCTGTTCCGGGGTGCGTTGATTCCACAGCTCTCGGGCACCCTCGGCACGTACCACGCCGTGTATCTGACCACCGTGCTGTTCGGGCTGGATCACTTCTACGGGACACCGTCGGGTCTCCTCGGCGTCGTGTTGGCAGGGTTTCTCGGTTGGTTTCTCGGCAAGAGTATGGTCGAAACGGGCGGGTTCACCTACGCGTTTCTCGTTCACTTCGCACAGGACGTCCTCATCTTCGGGACGATGGCGCTCGTGGCTTAGTCCGCCGGGGCGAACCCGTGGTCGGGACAGAAGCCGCGACTGCGGTCGACGCGTATCAGGTCCTCGCTGCACTCCGGGCACGGCGCCGGCGCTTCCGCGCTGGTGGAGGCCCCCATCGCCGCGTACACCTCCTTCCAGCCGCTGCTTGGAGTGTTACCGTCAGTCGGCACAGCGCGGACACCTCCGAACGAGCGAAGCGAGTGAGGAGTGTCCGCGCCCGCGGTCCGCACTCTCTGACCTCCGCGTGGACGAGTCGTTGGAGTGTCCCCGGTCCGCACTCTCCGGCCGCCGAGCCGTGTCGTCGCCATCTGCCCTCCGAGCATCGTCGACAGGCCCGCCGCGCCCGTCGAAACCGCCCTGCGGGCGGCCGTGTCGCCAGGCTCGGTTCCCGAGGCGCGTCAGTTCGAGGCCACACGACTCACACCGCCAGTAGTAGTGGTCGAGTCGGCCGTACTGGTCCAGGGCCGGATGTGGCCCCGTCATCCGTGGGAGAGCTGGTGTTGTCATGGGTTGCTCTCGCTCCAGAGAACGCGCGCCGAAGCCCGACGGTCTCGTACTCCATCCAGGTCTCCGGGTGCGTTCTCGGGGAGACACCAGACCTTCGGTTCGGACACCCAAAAGGGGGTGGCTAGTGTGGAGTGAAAGTGAAACTGCTCGAGCGAGCCACGACCGCTGAACCGGTCGAAGATGAGGTACTGGCCAGTTACGTTCACTTTCACTCGATTCCCTGTCGGCAGCGGGACCGTTCCCGCAGATTACTGTGTGCCCAGACCGGGCTCGTGCGTGGCAATCAGGTGTACCGTTCTGCCGGGAAACGTCATCCAACTACGAGCGCACCCGCAACCGCCCCGGCGGGAATCATAATAATTAAATAGTAACTATACTGGTTCCGGGAGAATCTCTTCTTCGACCCGTCCCGCCTGCGATTGGCGCAGCAGGTCGGTGACACAGAGGTGAACAATCGTGACAAATACCACTGCAATCGACGAACTGGAGCTCACAGACGACGAGCTACTCGAGGTACTGAAGAACCACGGACTGAGTCGCCGTGTCCTGATGAAGGTGTTCGGGGTCGGAGCTGTTGCCTCGGCGTTTGCCGGGTCAGCGGCGGCGCACTCTGACCGCGACCGGCGCATCGATATGGTGTACGGCGCGCCGTACGAGGCCAGCGAGACCGTCCCGTCGGGGCTCGTGGACCACGAGGTACTGCTCCACATCCACGAGGATGAAGAAGAAGGTGGTACCCACGCTGACTTCCCGCTCGAAGAGGGAGAGGACGGTGAATTGGTCGAGGTCCCTGCCGAGTTCTTCTTCGATCCGGTCGGGCTCCACGTGCGGGCTGGCGACGTCGTGAACTTCCACACCCACAACGGCTTACACACGGCGACGTCGATCCACTCGAAGTTCAACGAGGAGCCGTTCCTCGAGTTCCCCGACCGCGTGCCGACGGCCAACGGGTTCACGTCGCCCCCGATGGTGGACGGCGACTCGTGGCTGTACCGCTTTTCGACCGCGGGCATCTACGACGTCATGTGCCTCCCGCACTACGGCCTGGGCATGGTCGTTCGGCTCGTGGTGACCGACGGAAACGGCCCAGTCCCGGAGGACCCGTACGACTCCGCGCTGGTTCCACCTAACGTCGCCACCGTGTTCGGCGCGCCGGAGATGACACCCGAGAACATCGTGGACGAGGGGTCGGTGGCCTGGGAGGACCTGACGCTCTAACGCGTCTCCCTCTGGCCCCGCTATAGCCGAACCGGCACGCCACGCTCATCGAGATACCGCTTGACTTCGTCGATGCCGAACTCGTCGAAGTGGAAGATGGACGCCGCGAGCCCCGCGTCGGCGCCGGCTTCGGTGAACACCTCGTACATGTCCTCCGGGCCGCCACAGCCCGAGGAGGCGATGACCGGCGTCGAGACGGCGTCACAGACCGCCTTCGTGAGCGGGATGTCGTAGCCGTCCTTCGTCCCGTCGGCGTCGATGGAGTTGACGAACAGTTCGCCCGCGCCCCGGTTCTCGGCCTCGTTCGCCCACTCGATGACGTCGAGGTCGGTGCCCTCGCGGCCGCCCTTCACCGTACACTCGAACCAGCAGGACTCGCCCTCGACCTCGACGTAATGTTCGCCCTGCTCGTCGAAGCGACGGCGAGCGTCGACCGAGATGACGATACACTGCGAGCCGAACGCGCGTGCCCCCTCGTCGATGAGTTCGGGCCGGGCGATGGCACCGGAGTTGATAGAGACTTTGTCCGCCCCCGCGCGGAGGGTCTGTTTGATGTCGTCGCGGGTGCGGATGCCGCCCCCGACGGTGAGCGGGATGAACACCTCGTCGGCGACTTCGCCAACCATATCGAGCATCGTCGCGCGGCCGTCCGCGCTCGCCGTGATGTCGAGGAAGACGAACTCGTCGGCGCCCGCCTCGTTGTACTTCTTGGCCATCTCCACCGGGTCGCCCGTGTACTCCAGGTCCTCGAAGTTGACCCCGGTGTAGACCGCGGGGTTCCCGTCGTCGTCGAGGTCGACGTCGATACAGGGGATGATCCGCTTCGTGAGCGTCATTCGATACGCGACGATTGGCGAAGGCGAGGTTTCACGGTTTCGACCTCGGCGGTGCGACGCCCCCGTCGAGACCGACACGGCAAAGTGCCCGCTCTCGGTAGTGGCGCGTATGACCGCGGACGACCACGCAGACGACGAAGCCGAGGAACACGCACACGAGAGCGAGTACGTCACCGAGCGCGAGACGGCCCCACAGTCCGATTACACGAGCCGCGACGTCGCCGTCGGGTTCGTCGTCGCGCTCGTCGGGATGGCCGTCGTCTTCGGCGTCCCGCTCCTCCTCGCGTAGCACCACGCACGATGCGCGTCCTCCCCGACACCGTCGTCGCCGACCTCCTCTCGCTCGACGACCTGCTGCCCGTCGTGGAGGACGCCTTCTGCCGGCAGGGTCGCGGTGCCGTCGAACGCCCCGAGCGACCGCACTTTCCGGTCGGCACCGATACAGATGGACAGCACCCCGCAGGGGCGGGCCTGACGATGCCGGCGTACCTCCACGACGACGACCACTACGCCACGAAACTGGTGTCGGTCCACGAGGCGAACCTACCCGACCGTGCAGGCAGCGGTCGTCGTCACCGACGCCCGAAACGGCGACCCGCTCGCACTCGTCGCTGGTGAGCGCGTGACCAACGCCCGGACGGGCTGTATCGGGAGACTCGCGGCCCGCGACCTCGCTGCGGGCTCGGGCCCCGTGACGCTCGGTGTCGTCGGCGCCGGCACGCAGGCGCGCTGGCAGACCCGGGCCATCGACGCGGCTCGTGGTGTCAGCGAAGCCCGCATCTTCTCTCCCAGCGACTCGCGCGAGGCGTGTGCAGCGAACCTCCACGAGGACGGTATCGATGCACGGGCCGACTCGGGTGCGAGGCCGTCACGGACGCCGACGTGGTGGTCACGGCGACGACGGCTCGCGACCAGGTGTTCCCGGGCGACGCGCTCGCCGACGGCGTGCTCGTCGTCGCCGTCGGTGTCTACACCCCCGATATGCAGGAACTCGACCCCGCGGTGTTCGACGGCGCACGAGTGTTCGCGGACGTTCCCGAGGAAGCCGTCGAGACCGGCGACCTGCTCGCCGCGAACGTCGACGACCCGATCCCGCTCTCCGAGGTGTTCGAGGGCCGCGCCGGTCGCGAGTCCGCGAGCGACCGAATCGTCGTGGCGAGCGTCGGGTCGGCGGTGCTCGACGCCGCGACCGCAGGCCTGCTCTACGAGCGAGCCGTCGAAGCCGACGCTGGACAGGTCGTCGAGTTCTGATGCGGAGCGACACGCAACAAGGACGTGGTGTTCGAGGCGGTGAAGGCGGCGGCCGAAGACGACATCAACGCGTAGGCGTCGACTCCCTGGGAAGCCCCGGCTCGAGTGAGTCGGGCTACGCCGTTGCCCGTCGCTCGAACGCGGCCAGTATCGGCTCCGGAAGGTCCATTTCCGCGATTTCGACGTCGACGTCGACCGCCGCGAGTTCTTCGGCGCCTGCCGGCGTCTTCTTCACGGCCGCGACGTGGTAGAGGTACGAGAGCCGGAGGAGCCACTCGGCGTGTGCGAAGTCGTCCGGCGACTCGATGTAGTAGGTGGTCCAGCCGGACTCCGTGAGTAGGTGGTGGATCCCCGTCTCGCCAGCCTCGACGAGCGTGTCGCGGAGCGGCCGGAAGTAGGCGATGTCCAGCATCCCCCACTCGTGGACGTGGCCGATCTCCCGGGGACCGACCCGGAACTCCGTCCCGCCGAACCGGTGGTCGCCGACGGTCACGCCCTCCCAGGTTTCGACGGTGTCGATGAGTCGCTCGACGGTCGCCCGAATCGCCTCTCTGGACGTCATACCAACCAGATACGCGACGCGAGGAGAAAAGTCGGCGCTCAGTCGAGTTCGCGTTCGATGGTCGCGCGGGCCGCGGCGATGTCAGCAGCGGCGTACTCGATGGTCGTCCCATCGACCGACACCGAGAGCACCCCCGAGTCGTCGGTCGTCCCGAGTTCCGTGACCGGCGCCGTGTCGCCGACGAGTTCCCGGACCGCATCGGGATTCGTCGTCTCGACGACCGCCCGGCCGACGGCCTCCGAGAACAGCAACTCTTCGGTGAGGGCGTCGCCGTCGAGGCTGACCGAGACGCCAGCGTCGTCGGTGACCATCTCGGCGAGGGTGACGGCGAGCCCACCGTGCGAGACGTCGTGGACCGCGCTCGTGGCGTCGTCGTTGGCGACCGCCGCGATGGCCTCGACGAGCGCACCTGGCTCGTCGGGGAGCGTCGGGAACGCGTCCGACCCGCCGAACGATGCGAGGTACTGCGAGCCGCCGAGCGCACCCGAGGGCGTGCCGACGAGCAGGAGCGTGGCGTCGCCCTCGACGCCGGAGCCGGGTGCGTCGTAGCCGTCCTTCACGCCAGCGACGGCGAGCGTCGGCGTCGGGGGGACCGGCCCCGCCACGGAGTCGTTGTAGAGCGAGACGTTGCCGCCCACGACCGGCGTGTCGAGGTCGCGACACATATCCGCGAGGCCGTCGACGATGCCCCGGAAGCCGCCGTAGACGGCTGGCTTTTCGGGGTTGCCGCCGTTGAGACAGTCGACCGCGGCGAGGGGGGTCGCGCCCACGGCCGCGAGGTTCGTCACGTTCTCCAGCGCGACCGCGCGAGCGCCGTCGTACGGCGCGGCGGTCGTCCAGTTGGGGTCGGCGCCCGCGGAGAAGGCGAGCCCCTGGCCGGTCTCACGGATGGCGAGGAGTGCCGCGTCGTCGCCGGGGCGAAGCGAGGTGCGGACGCCGACCTCGTGGTCGTACTGTCGGTAGACCCACCGCTTGGAGGCGGTGTTGGGGTGTGCGAGCAGCGTCTCGAACGCCTCAACGGGGTCGACGTCGGGGAGGTCGCGCGTCTGTGCGGACGGCTCCTCGTGATCGAGGTCGTTCATCGGCGCACCCTCCGCGAGGTACTCGGCTTCGACGTCGACCACAGTCTCGCCCTCGAACGTGCAGACGTACCGCGACTCGGTCACCTCGCCGATGACCGAGCAGCCGAGGTCGTACTTCTCGGCGATCGCCTTCACCCGCTCGACGTTCTCCGGGCGCACCTCGTAGCACATCCGCTCCTGCGACTCGGCGAGGAGGATCTCGAGGGCGTTCATGTTCGGCTCGCGCTGGTGGACGCGCTCGAGTTCGATGTGCGCGCCGAGGTCGCCCTTCGCGATCATCTCGGAGGAGGCTCCACCGAGGCCGGCGGCCCCGAGGTCGCGAGCCGACTCGACGAGGTCGCCGTCGACGAGTTCCTCGTTCGCCTCGATGAGGAGTTTCTCGGCGTAGGGGTCGCCGACCTGCACGGCGGGCCGGTCCTCGGTCTCGGCATCCTCCGCGAGGTCCTCGCTGGCGAAGGAGGCGCCGCCGAGGCCGTCCCGGCCCGTCGCGTTCCCGAGGAGGACGAGCTCGTTGCCGACTTCCTGGACCGCGGCGGTGACGAGTCGCTCGGCGTCGAGGAGACCGATGCAGGCGACGTTGACGAGCGGGTTCCCCTCGTAGTCCTCGTGGAAGGCGACCGACCCCGTCACGGTCGGGACGCCGATGCAGTTGCCGTAGTGGGAGATGCCCTCGACGACGCCGTCGAGGAGGTACTGTGAGTGCTCGCGGTCGAACTCGCCGAAGTAGAGCGAGTCGGCGAGTGCGATGGGGTACGCGCCCATGCTCAGCGTGTCGCGGACGATGCCGCCCACCCCGGTCGCGGCGCCGTCGAACGGGTCGACGTACGACGGGTGGTTGTGGCTCTCGACACCCATCGTGATGTACGTGTTCTCGTCGAGCGCGACGACGGCGGCGTCGTCACCGGGGCCGATGACGACCTGCTCACCCTCGCTGTCGAACGCCGACAGCAGCGGGCGCGAGGAACGGTACGCGCAGTGTTCGCTCCAGAGGTTCTCGAACAGTGCCTCCTCCGCGGGGGTCGGGTCGCGACCCAGCTCGGCGACCACGAGCTGGCGGTCCGACGGCGACAGAGTCATTCATCTGTTTGCTACCTTCGGTGCGATAAATCGCTTTTCATGTGCACGTTCGTGGATTGGTCGTGGCCGTGGACGCCAGCGAGCGTGGCAGGCGAGGAGGACGTTGGCCGGCGTGACGTGGGTGGGCACTTTTGCCAGTCGAGCCAGTAACGACCGTGTGCGCTCCGTCCTCCTCGTCGCGGTAGTGGTGCTCGCGGGCTGTAGTGGCCTCGGTGGCGTCGGTGGCCTCGACGCTGACTCCGGAGGGGAGACGCCGACGCTCACGCCAGTCCCGGTTGTCGAACCGACGCCGCGCGACACACCGGAAAGCACAGGCGAAACGACACTCTCGCCGGGTATCGACATCCACGGGGTGCAGGACCCGTTCGCGGTCGCAGCGACGCATACGACTGGTCTCTCGAACCGATCGTTCCGGTTCGTCGACGTGCTGACGGTCCGCGATACGGCGGGAGACCTCCAGTACCGAACCGTCAGGACCGCGGCGGTCGGAACGGAGCGGTTCACGCTCTCCCGGACGGTGCGGTTGGCCCCGAACGCCTCCGTCACCCAGCCGGCGGGGAGGTTCGACCTGTACTCCGACGGCGACCGGTTCGTGGCGCGGTTCAGCGACGCGAACGAGACCTCGTACGCGGAGGCGTCGGGCGACGAGTACGTCCGTCAGCGCGAACTCTACAACCCCCCACCGTACCAGGGGCGACTGTTCGCAGTGTTCGCGGTGCCCGAGGAGTGGCGCGTCGGGCGACCGGGGTGGAAAGCGGCCCCCGAGTCGCTACAACTCATCGGCTACGCCAACGAGACGCGGCCCGGACCGCTGGGGCCGGGCGCGACCGCCCGAAACCTCACCGTCGCCGCGTTCGTCACGGACGGCGTCGTCACCACGTGGACGGTCCAGTACGACACGCTCGTCGACGGCGAACCGGTCGCTGTCCTCCAGAGCGTTCGCTACACGGATATCGGCCAGACCACCGTCAGTCGCCCGCCGTGGTACGACGACGCGGCGGAATGAGCGAATCGGGGCCCTTTTCTCTCCCCCGCCGCTATCACGACTCGTGCTGCAGGCCGAGCTCCACTGCCACTCCTCGCTCTCCTACGACGGGCGTGACCCCGTCGACCTGTTGCTCGGTCAGGCGAAAGCCGTCGGGCTCGACGCACTCGCCGTGACTGACCACGACGAGATCGACGCCTCCATCACCGCGGCGAAACGCGCACCGGACTACGGTCTCATCGGTATCCCCGGGATGGAGGTGACGAGTGAGGCCGGCCACGTCCTCGCGCTCGGTATCGAGGAACTCGTTCCGCCGGGGTTACCGTTCGACGAGACCCTCGACCGCATCCGCGCACAGGGCGGTATCGCGGTCATCCCCCACCCGTTCCAGAAGTCTCGCCACGGCGTCGCCGCCCACATCACGAGCAAGCAACTCGCGGGTGCCGACGCCATCGAGGTGTACAACTCCCGGCTGCTGACGGGCCGGTCGAACCGCCGAGCCGAGCGGTTCGCCGCTGCCCACAACTGCCCGATGACGGCCGGGAGCGACGCCCACATCGCGGAGATGGTCGGGCAGGCCGTCACCGAGATCGACGCCGAGGAGCCGAGTGTCGACGCCATCCTCGACGCTGTCCGCGACGGCCGCACGTCGGTCATGGGCAAGCGGACGCCGTGGCGCATCAGCTTCCGCCAGTTCGGCGGGGGCGTCCTCCGCCGGGTGAAACGCGCGCTGCTGTACCCGTTCTGACCGTGCGCGGTGCTGCTCCCGAGTTCGTTCGCGACGCCATCGACCGCGACGACCCCTTGCCAGGGAGCTACGGCTTCGCGGGCGAACTCGACGACAGAGTCGTCCGCGACGTGCTCGGCCGCGAACTCGTCTACACCGAGCGCGACGACCCGACGGTGTGGAGCCACGACCCAGACGCGCTCGACGCACCGTCGCTCGTCCCAGCGGGCCACGCCCGGGGTTCGAAGGGGGACGAGCGCCTCTGGACGCTCCCAGACCCCGCGCCAGTCAATGACCACGCGGAAGCCGTCGCGGCCGTCCGGTCGGCGCTCGTGGCGGCTGTCGACGGTGCCATCGACGACGAGACGCCGGTCGCGTTCTCCGGGGGCGTCGACTCCGCCGCGGTCGCGGGTCGCCACGACGGTCCGCTGTACGTCGCGGGGTTCGAGGGGTGTCACGACGTCGCCGCCGCGGAGTCAGCGGCCGACGCGATGGACCGACCTGTCGAGATGGTCGAGATAACCCACGACGACCTCCGGCGCGCCACCCCTGAGGTCGCCCGCGCCATCGGCCGCTCGAACGCGATGGACGTCGCCATCGCCCTGCCCCTCTTTCTCGTCGCCGAGCGGGTCGCCGCCGATGGGTACGATAGGCTCGCAGTGGGACAGGGCGCCGACGAACTGTTCGGCGGCTACGCGAAGGTCGCGAACTACGACGACGACCGCCGGGTCGACGCCGCGTCGGTGCGGGAAGCGCGCCGCGACACCGTCCTGACGCTCCCGGGCCAGCTGGAGCGTGACCTCCGGGCGCTCCGCGCGGCGGGCGTCGAACCGGTCGCCCCCCTCCTGCACGACGACGTGGTCGACGCGGCGTTACAGCTCCCCGACGCCCTGCTCGTCGACGGAGACGAGCGAAAGGTCGCGCTCCGCCGCGCGGCCGACTTCCTGCCCGAGACGGTCAGTGAGCGTGACAAGAAGGCCGTCCAGTACGGCACGTACGTCTCCCGGGAACTCGACCGGCTCGCGCGACAGAACGGCTTCAAGCGTCGGATGGGCGACCATGTCTCGAAGTACGTCGACTCGTTACTTTGAAACCGTCTCGATAGCTCGCTTCCCGACCTCCACGACGTCCGTCGGCAGTTCGCCGGCACGCGCGTCGAGTTCCTCGGCGGTGAACCACTCCCAGACCTCCGGGTGGGCCTCGTCGTCGCCGGCCGGGTCGACCTCGCGAGTGTCGGCTTGCCCGTAGAACACGAAGTCGACGTGCTGGTGACCGACCTGGCCGCTCTCGTGGACGTTGATGTCTTCGAGCAGGAAGTGCTGGGGCTCGGGAATAGACCGGGCGGCGTCACTCTCGATGGTTCCGTGAGGGGCGACGAGGTCCACCTCCAGCCCGGTCTCCTCGTGGCACTCGCGGAGCGCGGCCTCGTGCGGGAGTTCGTCGCGGTCGATGTGTCCCCCCGGCGGGAGCCACATGCCCAGGCGGTCGTGTTCGTGTAGCAACGTTGCGCCGTCACAGACGGGGTAGACCGTCGCGACGAAGTGGCGAGTCGTCTCCATACCGGTGGCTCACAGGGACGCTGTATCAGGGTTTCCACTCCTCACTGCACGTCCGAGAGGTCGACGATGCCCTCGCGCATCGCCACGAGTAGCTTGTGGCTCTCCGAGAGGTCGGCCCAGTTGTCGGGCCGGGCGTCCTCCGGGACCTGCTCGACCTTCGCGAGCAGGTCCGCGCGGACGTAGTGGTCGAACCCGCAGTCGTTCTCGCAGTTGCGGACGATAGAGGGGACGCGGTAGTTCCGCTGGACGGTGTTCCCGCAGTCTGGACAGACGTAGTCGTAGGTCGCCATCAGGCCGCGATACCGTCGTCTGCCTCCAGCAGCTCGTGGTAGCGGTTGCGGATGGTGACCTCGGAGATGTTCGCCACCTCGCTCACCTCGCTCTGGGTGACCTTCTCGTTCGTCAGGAGGGAGGCGGCGTAGACGGCAGCCGCAGCGAGCCCCACGGGCGACTTCCCGGAGTGGATGCCCTTCTCCTTCGCGCTCTTCAGCAGCTGTCGGGCGCGACGTTCGGCCTCGTCGGAGAGGTCGAGGTCGCTGGCGAACCGCGGCACGTAGCTCTCGGGGTCGGCGGGCTGGATTTCGAGGTTCAGCTCGCGGACGACGTAGCGGTAGGTGCGGGCGATCTCGTCCTTGTCGACGCGGCTGACGCTCGTGATTTCGTCGAGCGACCGGGGCGTGCCGGCCTGCCGGGCCGCGGCGTACAGCGACGCGGTGGCGACGCCTTCGATGCTGCGGCCAGGCAGGAGGTTCTCGTCGAGCGCGCGGCGGTAGATGACACTCGCGGTCTCACGGACGTTCTCCGGGAGGCCGAGCGCCGACGCCATCCGGTCGATTTCCCCGAGCGCCTGCTTCAGGTTCCGCTCCTTGGAGTCGCGCGTGCGGAACCGCTCGTTCCAGGTTCGCAGGCGCTGCATCTTCTGGCGCTGTTTCGAGCTCAGGGAGTTGCCGTAGGCGTCCTTGTCCTGCCAGCCGATGTTGGTCGACAGCCCCTTGTCGTGCATCATGTTCGTCGTCGGGGCGCCCACACGAGATTTCTCGTCCTTCTCGGCGGCGTCGAACGCACGCCACTCGGGGCCGCGGTCGATGTTGTCCTCCTCGATGACGAGGCCACACTCCGAACACACCGTCTCGCCGTGTTCGGTGTCGGTCGCGAGCTTGCCGCCACACTCGGGGCAGACGAGTTCGTCGCTCTCCTCCTCCTGCGTCTCGGACTCCGTATCCTGGTCGCGCTGGAAGCGTCTGACGTTTGTGTCTGACATAGTACTGGTCGCGGGGTACCGCAGCAGAACCGCTCTCTACTCTTTTGTTGGGTCCAAGCCGACTTAAAATCTGGGGCCGCTTGCGGGCGCTTTCGCCGGATTCCGCCGCGTATCCGAAACCCTTAGTGCCGGCGCGGGGCTTGCGCCGGTATGGTTGACCACGAGGAGGTCGAACACGTCGCGTCGCTGGCGCGGGTCCACCTCGCCGACGACGAGATCGAGCGGTTCGCCGCCCAGTTCGACGACATCCTCGGGTACTTCGACGCGCTCGACGAGGTACCCGAAGTCGAACGTGAGGCGGATCTCGCGAACGTGTTCCGTCCGGACGAGGTTCGCGAGGGGCTGACACAGGCGGAGGCGCTCCAGAACGCGCCCGAATCCGAGGACGGCTACTTCAAGGGGCCGAAGGTGTCATGAGCACGGACGACGACCTCAACGCCTTCATCACTCGCGAGGAGATCCAGGCGACCGACGACGGCCCGCTCTCGGGCCTCACCGTCGCGGTCAAGGACAACATCTCCACCGAGGGCGTCCGGACGACCTGTGGGTCGAACATGCTCGCGGACTACGTCCCGCCGTACGACGCCACGGTCGTGACTCGACTCAAGGAAGCGGGCGCCACTATCGTCGGGAAGGCGAACATGGACGAGTTCGGGATGGGCACCACGACCGAGACGTCGGCGTTCGGGCCCACGCGCAACCCCGTCGACACCGACCGGGTTCCCGGAGGGTCGTCGGGTGGCTCAGCAGCCGCCGTCGCCGCCGGCGAGGCCGACCTCGCGCTCGGGACGGACACGGGCGGGTCGGTCCGCTGTCCCGCCGCGTTCTGTGGCGTCGTGGGGATCAAGCCCACCTACGGGCTCGTCTCCCGCTACGGTCTGGTCGCGTACGCCAACTCGCTCGAACAGATCGGCCCCATCGCACCCAGCGTCGAGGAAGCCGCCGAACTGCTGGACGTCATCGCGGGTCCCGACCCGAACGACGGGACGACCCGAGAGGAGGGTGCCGACAGCGACTACGCGAATGCCGCCGACGGCGACGTCGAGGGCCTCTCCATCGGCGTTCCCACCGAACTCGTCGAGGGGGCCGACGAGGGTGTCAAAGCCGCGTTCGACGCGGCGCTCGACGAACTCGAAGCACAGGGCGCCGAGTACCACGAGGTGTCGCTTCCGTCCGTCGAGACCGCGGTACAGGCGTACTACGTCATCGCGATGGGGGAGGCGTCCTCGAACCTCGCGCGGTTCGACGGCGTCCGCTACGGGGTTTCGGGCGGCTACGAGGGCAACTGGAACGAGTCGTTCGCCAACGCTCGCGAGGAAGGGTTCGGTGAGGAGGTCAAGCGGCGCGTCCTCCTCGGCACCTACGCGCTCTCGGCTGGCTACCACGACAAGTACTACAAGAAGGCACAGGACGCCCGTGCCTGGGTGAAACAGGACTTCGACGAGGCGTTCGAGTCCGTGGACGTTATCGCGTCCCCGACGATGCCCACGCCGCCGTTCAAACTCGGTGAGAGCCTCGACGACCCGCTGCAGATGTACCTCGCGGACGCGAACACCGTCCCCGTGAACCTCGCGAACCTCCCGGCCATCTCCGTGCCCGCCGGCGAAACCGACGAGGGGCCGGTTGGCCTCCAGCTCGTCGGCCCGGCGTTCGGCGAGGAGACCATCGTCCGCGCCGCGTCGGCGCTGGAGTAATCGCGGCATACCGTGACACGGCCGGGTAACGCTCTTGTCTCCCCTCCCCGACGTCCAGGCGGGGTTCCCGATGACGCGCTATCTGATCTCCGATCACCACTTCGACCACAACAACATCATCGAGTACTGCGACCGGCCGTTCACGTCCGTGGGACAGATGCACGACACGATGCTCTCTCGGTTCCACGAAGTCGTCGACCCTGGTGACACGCTCTACCACCTGGGGGACGTCGCGATGGCGATGCGTGACCCCGCGTTGACCGGCGAGTGGCTCTCCCGACTCTCCGAGTCGGCAGTTCTCGTCCGTGGGAACCACGACGCCGCCCTCGACCCCGAGTCGGTCGACTACCCCGTCGTGCAGGCGTGCGTACTCGAGACCGAGGACCGTCGGTTCTACTGCACTCACCGCCCGGAACACACACCCGGGTGGTGGGACGGCTGGGTCCTCCACGGCCACCACCACAACAACCACCCCGAGGAGTTCCCACTCGTCCGGACCGACACGAAGCGAGTCAACGTCGGTGCCGAACTGCTCGACTACCGGCCAGCGAGCTTGCCCGCGATCGACCGGCTGCTGGACGCGTGTGAGCGACAGGGCCGGCGGCTGGTCCGTGACCGTTCAGCGGCCGAGGCGGTTCTCGCAGACGCCCAGGCCGAGTGACCGCTGCCGGTACCCAACCGAGCAGTATATTCGACAAATATTCATTATAGTTGCTGACGTACTCAGTAGTATGCCCCTCGCTATCAATCACCACATCTGGAAGCGTCCGACGGTGGAGCACGCCACGTGCGGGCTAGCGGGGACGTTCATCACCATCGCAGTGCTGTATCTCGGGTTCGCGTTCTTCGTCAGCGTGTTCTCGACGCTCGGCGTGCTGTCGACGACAGCGCTCGTGCTCGTGACCGTGTTCTGGTGGGTGGTCTGGTGGCTCGGCCTGGAGATGCTGTTCGACCGGGCGGTCGCCAGCTCCTGATCAGTCGTCGTCCTCGTGGAGCGTCGCCAGTATCTCGGGGTCCGTTCGGAACTTCATCACGTTGTGGACGACGCTGTTCCGGATGTTCGCGATGACGCCGCCGTGTCGCTTGTAGCAGTCGTGAATCCACCGCGACTGCGCGGTCGCATCGCGGAACATCATCACCGACTTCCACTGGTACTCCCCGTCGGAGAGGAAGTAGAACAGCGTGTTTGGCGAGTCACGGATGTACTCCATCGCGGGCCGCCAGCCGTCGGCGAAGTTCTGGGTGTTGAACTTGAACTCGAACATCGCGAACCGGAAGTACTCCTCGTTCGGGATGACCGCCTCGCGGAACACCCCCTGTTCGCGCATGCCACGGATGGACTCGCTCACCGTGACGTGTGACACCTGAATGTCGTACTTCTCGTCCAGTAGTTGCGCCAGATCTCTCGAAGACAGCTGGGGGTCGCGCGACAGCTCGCGCAGCACCAGCACGTCTCGTTCTTTGAACTTCCAGTCGGGTGCGTCGTCCGTCTCTCTCATGTATGTCTGTGTTCGTTGTCAGCCAGGAACGCAGCTAGTCGTTCACGGTACGTCTCCGCACGGTCCTCGACGACCCAGTGGAACGCCTCGTCGAGGGGGTCGAGGTCGCCGCCCAGTTCGGCGGCCAGCCGCTCGCCGTACGCGATGGGCTGCATCGCGTCGTTCTCCGCCCACAGGCAGAGCAGCGGGCAGTCGATCGCCGCGTAGTCGATTTCGATCGTGTGGTTCGTGTTTGTCGACACCGCGGCTCTCGCGAGAGCACGCTTGCCACCCTCGCGAAGCCACGGGTACTTCATCCCCGCGACGAACTCGGAGTCGGCCTCGCCGTAGGCACCGTCGGCGAAGGCGAAGTCGAGTTTGGCCTCGAGTTCGTCGTCCGCCATCTCGGCCGTCTTCGGGAGCCCGAGGTCCGTGATGAACTCGACGGGCCACGAGTCGTAGCAGACGACGTTCGAGCAGACCAGCGACGCCACCCGGTCGGGATTGTGCGCGGCGAACCGGAGTGCCACCCCGCCGCCGATGTCGTGGGCGACGAGGTGGACCGAGTCGAGGCCGAGGTGGTCGAGCAGGCCATCGAGGGCCTGCTCCTGTGCCCGGATCGAGCGGTCGAACCCCTCCGCCATCGAGGAGTTGCCGTAGCCGACCATGTCCGGCACGATGGTCCGATAATCCGATTCGAGATGTGGGGCGACGCCCCGCCAGAGGAACCCCCACGTCGGGATGCCGTGGAGGAAGACGACGGGCGGTCCACTGTCCTCGTCTCGCGGGTCACTGTGTTCCCCGCTCGACCGTGCCGCGGCTAGCGCCGCGCTGTCCCGATAGGCCATCTCGACCTCGTGGCCGTCGACCGAGACCGTCGTGATCTCCTGGTCGGCCGCCCACTGTTCGTAGTTCATGTCACAGCAGGCGGTCCGCGATGATGTTCTTCTGGATCTCCGAGGTCCCCTCGTAGATCTTCGTGATGCGGGCGTCGCGGTAGAACCGCTCTGCGGGGTGGTCGGTGACGTAGCCCGCCCCACCGTGAACCTGGAGCCCCTCGTCGGCGACGTCGACCGACATCTCGCTGCAGAAGTACTTCGCCATCGACGCCAGGCGGACGGCCTCGTCGTCTTTGTCCTCCGCGACGTGACTCGCCGCGCGATAGACGAGCGAGCGCCCGGCTTCGACCTGCGTCGCCATGTCGGCGAGCTTGTGGCGGATGGCCTGGAACTCGCCGATCTTCTGGTCGAACTGCTCGCGCTCGTTGGCGTAGTCGACGGCGGCGTCGAGCGCCCCCTGTGCGGCGCCGACTGCCTGGGCGGCGACGCTGGTGCGCCCCGAGGCGAAGAAGTCCATCAACTGGTAGAACCCCTTGTTCTCCTCGCCGATGACGTTCGCTTCCGGGATGCGTACGTCGGAGAGCGTGATTTCCGCGAGGTCCGAGGCACGAATCCCCAGCTTGTTGTCGATCTTCGTCGGCGAGAACCCGTCCGTGTCGGTCGGCACGAGGAACGCGGTGATGCCACGGTGGCCCGCGCCGGGGTCGGTCTTCGCCATCACGACCGCGACGTCGGCGATGGTGCCGTTCGTGATCCACATCTTGGTGCCGTTGATGACCCAGTCGTCGCCGTCCTTCTCCGCGCGGGTCTCCATCCCCGCGACGTTCGACCCGTGTGCTGGTTCGGAGATGCACGAACACGAGGCCGAATCCCCGCTGGCGATACGCGGGAGCCACTCCTCTTTCATCCACTCGTCGCCGTACTCCAGGATCATCGAGGAGCCGAACCCAGCACTCCCGATGGCCGAGCCGATGCCGGGGTCCGCACGCCACAGCTCCTCGGTGACGATGATGCGCGAGAGCGGGTCCATGCCCGCGCCGCCGTACTCCTCGGGGATGTGCGGCGCGACGAAGTCGAGTTCCGCGGCCTGCCGCCGGAGCGACTCCGGATACTCCTTGCTCTCGTCGTGCTCACGGGCGACGGGCCGCATCTCCTTCTCGCCGAACTCCCTGACCGCTTGCCGCACGGCGTCGTGCTCCGCCGTGAGTCGGAATGACATAGGGGGTACTGCGCGTTACGGTGTAAAATAAGCATCGGCGTCAGCTGAACGCCGTTAAGAAATCGGCCGAATTTTCCTCAGTCCGACTCCAGCTGCGTGAGCGTCTCCACGTCGGGGATGTCGTCGGTCGCGCTGGTGATCTGTTTCATCCGCTGGGTGTGCTTGCCGGCGGCGTACGCCGTCAGGTCGTCCGGGCCGGGACCGTGGATCTCCTGGTCGTCGTCCTCGGTGTAGGAAGCCGTCGTGATGCCGTTGACGAGTGGGAGGAGTTCGCCGACGGTGTCGTGGAGCACCTGCGGGTCGACGTTCTCCTCGCGGATGAGTTCCTTCAGCTTCAACATCCCGAAGCCGACGTGGCGCCCCTCGTCACGACGGATGAGGTCGAGTCCAGCACAGAGCCCGTCGAGGTTCGGGGCGTCGGGCGTCCGGTCACTGTACGTCGTCTGCAGGCCGTAGTACGCCGTCTGCGCGAGGATGCCCTCGATGGTGAGGTGATAGTGGCAGAGCGCCTCCGCGCGTGTCTCGGGCGTGTCATCGGTCAGGAGGCGGTGCATCGCCGTCTCCATCCGCGCGAACAGCTCGTTGTAGTCGGGGTCGAACCAGCCCTCGTCGTGTGGGGAAGAGCGGTCGAGCCCGCGACGGTCCTCCGCCTCGTGGATGACCTCCCGCCAGTAGCGGTCGAAGAACTCGTTGTGTTTCGCCTCCTCGTACAGCTGGGTCGTGATGAACATCTCGTCTTCCGGGACGTCGAGGACCACTGCGAGCGGCGCGAGGTCCTCGGTGACCGCCTCCTCGCCGGCCCCGAACTTCGCGATGGCCGCCCGGAACCCGTCGAACTGGTCGTCGTCGAGTTCGAGCAGCCCCTCGACGTCGTCCGAGAGGTCGATGTCGGCGGGGTCCCAGTGGCGCTCGACTGCGTTGCGGTAGTACCGGAACGAGCGGCTGTCGCGCTCCAGTCGCAGTTGTCGACTCATGGTAACGTGTGACAACGCCGTTCGGGTATAAACGTTCCCCGCCCGATGCTCGGCTCCTTATACCGGCCCGTCGATGCCCGTCCCTCTGTCGGGTTATTACTCGCCGTCGAACTCGGGGGCACGACCCTCCATGAACGCGGAGGCTCCCTCCTGGTGGTCGTGGGTCTCGAAGACGGCCGCCTGTCCCATCGCCTCGTTGTCCTGCGCTTGCTTGAGCGTCGAGGTGAACCCCTGATTGATGAGGTTCTTGGAGGTTCGGAGCGCGACGGAGGGGCCGGTCGCGAGCTGGTCGACGAAGGCGTCGGCCTCCTCGTCGAACTCGCCCTGGTCGTACACGTGGTTGAACAGCCCGAGGTCCGACGCGCGGTCGGCGTCCACGCGCTCGCCCGTGAACACGAGCTCCTTCGCGACGTTCTCGCCGACGATGCGCGGGAGGAGATAGGAGGTGCCGGTGTCGACGGCGAGCCCGACCTGCCGGAACCCGAAGGAGATCTCCGCCGAGTCGCTCGCGAGCAGGACGTCGCAGGCGATAGCGAGGTTGCCACCCGCGCCGTAGGCGACGCCGTCGATCTTCGCGACCGTCGGCAGATGGAACTCGTAGAGTCGGCGGACCGCCCGCGAGGTCTCGTGCTGGATGCGTTCGACGACCTCGTGGAGGTCGACGGCGCCGGACATCCGCTCCATCATCGCGTTGATGTCGCCGCCGGCACAGAACGTCCCTTCGCTCCCGGTGACGACGAGACACCGCACGTCGTCGCGCGCCTCCAGCTCGTCGACCGTGTCGACGATGGCGGCCGACATCTCCGAAGTGAGCGCGTTGTAGTTGTCCGGCCGGTTCAGCGTGAGGGTGGCGACGCCGTCCGCCACGTCGAGGACGACAGGGTCGTTGCTCATGGTACGTCCGTGCCTGTGTCGCATAGATTGTAAAGTTTCCCACCCCATGTCTCGACCATCGTTTACCATCTGTTCGGTCGGGAGCGACCGGGCGCTCGTTGAGGCACTATAAAATCGCCGTGTATCCGCCGCACCAATCGGATGAGTCGAGGTTCCGTGTGGTCTCGTATGCAACGCGATTCGTCGTACCGGCGTGCGGTGTCGGTCGCCGTCCTCGCGCTGGCGCTGCTGCTCGCGGCCGTCGCCCCGGCGGTCACGGTCGCCGCTCAGCAGGACGTCAGGGTGGCTGACGGGCACACCGGCAGCGTGGACGGTGGTCGTGAAGACAACGAACAGCAACAGTACCCACTGAACTACTCGTTCTTCCCGGCGACGCGGACCCCGGGGAATCAGAACGGGGCGGCCGAACACTACGCGCTCGGCCTCACCGAGGACATCCGGCTCCACTGGATCGTCGTCACCTCGAAGGAGTTCGACTTCAGCAGCTGTGAGGCTGGCGACACAAACGCGTTCGGCGTCGACCGCGGCAACAACGACTCCGGCACGAAAACCGACGTGAGCCTGCTGACCTCCTACAGGAGCTACACCTCGACGCCGAACCAGATTCAGATTGCCTACTACAAGGAGGACGCCCTGGCCGGCGACCCCATCAGGATCAACGTGGAGGACGAGATCGTCGCCAAACAGTCGAACTGCTACAACAATCCCAAAGAGGCCGGTTGGTACCGCGTGAGTGGAATGATCAACGGGTCGACGAAGATGGACACGAACACTGACTACACCATCCAGGCCGGCACCCAGTACATCTACATCTGTGAGTGTTCGAGCCGCAAGGAGGCGCGCGAGAAGCTCGGTCCACCGCCGAACGAACAGGGTGGAAGCGAATCCTCGACGCCCGAACCGACCGCGACGGCCGCCCCCGAACAGACGGCGACGGCGGCGCAGACCGCCACAGCGACGGCGACGGCCCAGGCCACCCAGACGGCGCGCCAGCAGACCGCCACGGCGACGGTCTCGAACCGGAAGGCCGACGACCAGACGGCGACCGCGCAGGCGACCGCAACCGCCGGTTCGACGGGCGACGGGACGCCCGCACCCGGTTCTCAGTCGGACGGCGGGCAGCAGCCGTCGACCGCCGAGCAGCAGGCTGTCCCCACCACCCCGACGCTCGCGGAGGGGCCGGGCTTCGGTGCGCTCCTCTCGGTGCTGGCGCTCGTGGGTGCCGCACTCGTCGCGCTCCGCCGCCGGCAGTAACGACCCCCTGCAGTTCGTCGATTCCCTCCTCGACCCGCATATAAATCACCGGTAGTCTACTGCAGTAGACCGATGGGTGACACCTCCTGAATGCCGATACAGGCATGCCGGAATCTCTCTCCCGCCGTACAGTTACGGTTCTCGTCCTCACGGTCGCGCTGCTCCTCGCGGCCGTCGGCCCGTCGGTCGCGCTCGTCGCGACACAGCAGGACTACGAGGTCGCCGACGGCCGCCAGGGTCGCGTCGACCCCGGTCGGGAGGACGACGAGAGCCAGGAGTTCCCCATCAACATCACGTTCTACCCCATCGACCACGCGCCCGGCGTGACCAACGGTGCGTTCGAGGTGTACGCCTCGGGACTCACCGAGGACATGACCGTCCACTGGGTCGTCCTCGAGACACGGGCGTTCGACGTCGGCACCTGCAAGGCGAGCGACGCGAGCGCGTTCGGCATCGACCGCGGGAACGACGAAGCCGGCACCAAGACCAACCAGGGACTGCTGACGGCGTACAAGACCTACGAGTCGAAGCCCAGTGGGTTCTTCATCGGGTTCTACAAGGAGTCGGCGCTCGCGGGCGAACCGGTCGTCGCCACCACCAGCGACCAGGTCGTCGCCCGACAGAACAACTGCGTCAACAACCCCGAAGAGCCGGGCTGGTACCGCGTGAACGGCTACATCAACGGCTCGACGAAGAACGACACGACCACCGACTACACCATCTACGCGACCAGCCAGTACACCTACGTCTGCGACTGTTCGAGCCGCGAGGAAGCCCGCGAGAAACTCGGCCCGCCGCCGAACGAGCAGAGTGGTAGCGAGTCCTCGACGCCCGAGGCCACCGCGACGGCGACTGCCACGACCACCTCGACACCAGACCAGCAGACGACCACTGCCACGACCACCCCGACACCAGACCAGCAGACGACCACTGCCACGGCCGGTCCGAAACAGGACGGGGTGAGCCCGACGCCCCGCCCACAGACGGCGACGACCCCCACACCCACCCAGTCCGTCGACGACGGCAACTCGACGCCGACAGCCCAGACGACCGCCACCGAGAACCGGGCCGTCGCAACCACGCCCACGCTCGCGGAGGGGCCGGGCTTCGGCCCCCTGCTCGCCGTGCTTGCGCTCATCGGTGCGGCCCTCCTCCTGGGTCGCCGACCGTAGCCGTCGCGGCACACGCTCACTTATAAAAACCCAGTACTCTGGCGCGCTAAACCGATAAGGTACGTTTCCGTTCCCCCGCGTATGACAAGCGCTACCGCGAGTCGCACGGTCGTGGTGGTCGTCCTCGCGCTCGGGCTGTTCGTCGCGGCCGTCGCTCCGTCGGTCGCACTCGTCGCGAATCAGGACGACTATGAGGTCGCCGACGGGAGAACCGGCGGCGTCGACCCCGGGCGCGAGGACGACGAGGACCAGGTGTTCCCCATCAACTACACCTACCTCCCGGTGACTCGGGAGCCGGGCAACACCAACGGTGCCTACGAGGTGTACGCCTCCGGCCTCACCGAGAACATCACCGGCCACTGGGTCGTCCTCGAATCCGCCGACTTCGGGTTCAGTTCCTGCACCTCGGGTGACGCGAGCGCGTTCGGTATCGACCGCGGGAACGACGACCCCGGCACCCAGACCGACGTGAGCCTCATCACCGCCTACAAGTCCTACACCTCGACCGAGGACGGCATCTACATCGAGTTCTACAAGGAGTCGGCGCTGGCTGGCGAGCCCATCAAGGCGTTCGTCGACGACCAGATCGTCGCCAAGCAGAACAACTGCATGAACAACCCGTCCGAACCGGGCTGGTACCGGCTGAGCGGCCACATCAACGGCTCGACGAAACACGACACGACGACCGACTACAAGATCTACGCCGGGACGCAGTACGTCTACGTCTGTGAGTGTTCGAGCCGCGAGGAGGCACGCGAGAAACTCGGCCCGCCGCCGAACGAGCAGGGTGGCTCGCAGGCCTCGACGCCCGAACCCACCGCGACAGCAGCGGCGACCGCGACGGCGACACCGGCCGCCCCGGACGAGACCGCTACGCCACGGGCGACGGCCACAGCCGTCGAACAGTCACAGACAGCCACCGAGCACCAACCGTCCAACAACCAACCGGACGAGCAGCCCGCCACGGCGACGGCCGGGGCGACAACGACGAGTACGGGACAGTCGGCGCCGACGGCGCAGAACCGTCGAGGAGGCGCAGGGACCGCCACGGTGACGATTTCCAGCCCGACGCTCGCGGAGGGGCCGGGGTTCGGTGTCCGTTTCGCAGTGCTGGCGCTCGCCGTCGCTGGCCTGCTGGCACTGCGAAGAAGGGAGTAATCGGCGCTACTCGTCGTCCGCGCCGAGATACGCTTCCTGCACCACGGGGTCGTTCCGGATCTCCTCGGGCGTCCCTTCGGCGATCTTCGAGCCGAAGTTGATGACGATGGCCCGGTCGATGAGGTTGAGCAGCCCACGCATGTTGTGGTCGACGACGACGAGCGTCGTCCCCTCGTCGCGGAGCTCGTTCAGCAGGTCCGAGAGGTGGCCGATCTCACCCTCGGCGAGACCGGCGAACGGCTCGTCGACGAGCATCAGGTCGGGGTCGGTCGCCATCGCGCGACCGATTTCGAGCCGGAGCATCCCCGCGTGGGGCAGTTCTTCCGGCGTCCGGTAGAGGTCGTCACCGAGCCCGACCCGTTCACAGAGGTCGATGGCCTGCGACCGGGTCTTTCCGAGCAGCCCCGACGTCGAGAACAGTTCGTCCGGGACGAGCGCGGTCTGGAGGTTCGCCAGCACCGTGCGGTCACGGAACGGTCGGAACTCCTGGAACGTCCGGGCGAGTCCCTTGTTCACCATGTCGTAGGCGGTCGACCCCGTGACGTCCTCGCCACGGTAGTAGACGGTGCCTTCCGTGGGCGGGTAGCGGCCGGTGATGCAGTTGAACGTCGTGGACTTCCCAGCGCCGTTCGGGCCGATGAAGCCGAGAATCTCCTGCTCCTCGACCGCGAACGAGAGGTCGTCCACGGCGATGAGCCCACCGAACCGCTTGGTGAGGTGGTCGGCGACGAGGACACCGTCGTCCGGGTCGAACTGGTCGCGGACGACCTCGGCGTCGCCGCCGTCGTCGGTGCCGGAGCTCATGGTTTCCCCTCCCGGCCGCGGCCGATGAGGTCACGCAGGTCGTCGACCCACCGCTCCACGATGCGCTCGACGGGGGCTTTTCCGCCATCGGCGACGGGTTCGCCGTCGCTCGTGCCGAATCGCGCCCGGCTCTCGTGGACCAGCCGGGGGACGATGCCCTCCGGGAGGTAGAACAGGAAGCCGAGCGTGATGACGGCGAAGATGAGGAAGTAGAACTCCCCGATGGGCGCGTTCAACACCGGGATGGTCACCTCCAGGTTCCGCAGCTGGATACGGAGGAGGTAGAAGAACAGCCCACCGATGGCTGCGCCGGTGATGGTGCTCATGCCGCCGAGGATGGCGGCCACGATGACTTCGATGCTCACTACGAGCGCGAGCAGCTCAGAGACCGTGAACGAGCCGACGACGCTGAAGCCGTACGTCGCGCCCGCGAGGCCACCGATGAGCCCCGAGAGCAGGAACGCGAACAGCTTGAACTTCGCCGGGTTCTTGCCGGTCGCCGCCACGGCGACGTCGTCCTCGCGGATGGCGGTGAACACGATGCCGGCGTCCGACCGCGTCACCGCGAGGAACACCACCATCGCCAGCAAGAACACCCCCAGCGCGAGGTAGAAGCCGGAGATGGGCGAGAAGCCCGGGCTCGGAATCGGGCCGATGCCCGGGAACTTGTCGACGGTACCGACGCTCACGAGCCCGAGTTCGCCACCCGTCAGGTCCGGGAAGAACCGGAAGACGGAGATGACGATGATGGGCGTGACGAGCGTCACCAGCGAGAAGTACGGTCCCTTCAGCCGCAGCGACGGGAAGCCGATGAGCAGGCCCGCGATGGCCGCGGCGACCGCGCCGAGTGGTGCGGCGAGCCAGGGGTTGACGCCGAGATGCAGGTTCAACATCCCTGCCGAGTAGCCGCCGACCCCGAAGAAGAGGCCGTGACCGAACGAGATCTCGCCGGTGTAGCCCGAGACGACGTCCCAGCTCATCACGAACGTCGCAAAGAACAGCGCACCCGTGAGATGCAGCGTGTTGATTGGCGGTGCGAAGAGCGGGAACACGAACAGCACCAGCAGGCCGACGAGCCCGAGCTGGTGTCGGGTCGACATCGACATCGGATTGAGGATGTCGCCCCAGGTCTTGACGTCTGTTTCAGTTTCTCCTGCCATCTTACTCCTCCGCGAGCTCGCGGCCGAACAGGCCCTCCGGTTTCACCAACAGCACCAGTACGAGGATGACGAGCGCCGACACGCCCGCGAGTCGGGTGCTGATGTACGACACGGTGATCTGGTCGAGGAAGCTGATGAGGTACGCCCCGATGACGCTCCCCCGGATGCTTCCCAGCCCACCGATGACGACGATACTGAACGACAGCAGCAGCGGCGTCCGGCCCATGAACGGCGTGGCCGTCTGGAACGACGCGAGGAACACGCCCGCGAGCCCCGCCAGGATGCCGGCGAGGACCCACGTGTACGTGTAGATGCTGTCGGCCTCGATGCCGACGAGCGCCGCGCCCTTCTCGGACATCGAGGTCGCGAGGATGGCCTGTCCCGTCTTCGTCCGGTTGACGAAGTAGAACAGCGCGCCGATGAGCACCCACGACAGGGCGAACACCGCGATGCGGTTGTTGCGGACGTCGTAGCCGCCAACCGAGCTCGACCCCTCGACGAGGCTCGACACGGCGAGCGCCTGCCCACCGAAGACGATGAGCGCGACCTGCTCGACGATAAGCCCCATCACCAGTGTCAGTATCAACACGGTCACCGGGTTGTGTCTGGCCTTTCGGATGAGTCCCTTGTACATCAGCAGCGAGAACAGCGCCCCGCCGAGCGCGGCAGCCAGCGCGGCGACGTACACGCTATCGACCAGTCCGTTGACGTAGTAGGCACTGTAGGCGCCCACCGTGATGATAGCGCCGTGTGCGAGGTTCAACACCCCGCCCACGCCGAAGATGAGCGTGAAGCCGATGGCGACCAGCGAGTACAGTGCCCCGAGCAGGAGCACGTTGATGAGGACGTTTGCGGCGTTTACCATCGGTGTTCAGGCCCAGGGTGGTGCCTGGTACTCGGCCTGCTGGAGGTCGTCGGGCCAGATGACCTTCTGGACCCCCGAGTCACCCTCCTTCTGCCACTGGAAGTAGAGACCCTGTGCGAGTTCGGGGCCGTACTTCACGTCGTGGGGGAACCGCCCGTTCTTTCCGAAGAACTCGATGGTGCCCGACGTGCCGGTGAAGCTCATGCTCTCGAGCTCGCTCACGAGGTCGTCGCCGTTGACCGACTCGGCGGCCTCGATGGCGTCCTTCGCCATGTAGACCGCGTCGTACGCGGAGTAGCCCGTGTAGACGGGGAGTGCGCCGTCGTACTCGTCGGCGTACGCCTCGGCGTACGGGATGGTCTTGTCCGTGACCGGGGAGTTCGCCGTCGCGGTCGTCTGCGAGAACGTCGAGATGGCCGCGCCCTTCGTCGCGTCGTAGAACACCGGCAGCTGGGTCGGGACGTGAATCCCGCCGAAGCCGAACGGCCGCTGCTGCTGGGCCCACTGGACCAGCGCGGTCGTCCCGATGTGCGCGAGCGCCGTGAACGCCCCGTCGACGTTGTTGGCTTCCAGCCGGTCGTAGATCGGCGTGAAGTCCTCGGTCCCCTCCGCGATGCGCTGGACCTGCGTGACTTCCACGTCGACCTCGGATTCGAGCCGGTTCTTGATGACCTTCGTCACCGGCTCGGTCCACTTGTAGTCCTCCGCGAGGAACGCGATCTTCTCCCAGCCCATCTGCTCGAAGCGGTCCTTCGCGAACTGGATCTGCGACTCCGCGAGGAACACGGAGTTCACGGGGCCGACCCGGAACCAGTACTTGTTCGTCTCGTAGTCCTCGCCCACGAGTGCGGGCGCCTCCGGCGTCGCCGCGCCGGCCGTGAGGTGCGGCGTCTGTGCCTGCCCGATGTTGCCCATGATCGAGAGCAACTGCTCGGAGCCGAAGATGCCGACCGTCGCGTGGACGTTCTCGCCCGTCGTCAGCTCCTGGTAGCCCTGTCGCGTCGTCGCGGGGTCGTCTTTCGTGTCCTTCGTGATGACCTCGACGTCGGAGCCTGCGATGCCGCCGTCGGCGTTGATCTCCTTCGCCGCGAGGTTCGCGCTCTTCAGAATCGAGTCGCCCATCGGCGAGTCGATGGGGCCCAGTGCGCCCAGTTTGACGGTGTCGGGGACGCCGCCGCCGCCCCCACCGATCGTGCTCGTACAGCCGGCGAGGGTGACTGCCCCCGCACCGACACCGGTCGCCTTTAGGAAGGAACGCCGCCCGACGTTTCCAACGTTCGTTGCCCGGCCGGTCCGGTTTCCAGTCTCTGGAGTTCCGCTCGTGCCCTTTCCATCGTTAACCATGGTGGCTGTGAACCGTTAGCAATACAGTATACATAAATGTACGGGCTGTTGCCGGTGTACGGTATAAATGGAAGTCCGTTTACCGGGCGGTCCAGCCGCCGTCGACCGCGAGGACACCCCCCGTAATATAACTCGCTGCCGCTCCCGCGAGGAACGCGACCGGCGCAGCGATCTCGCGCGGCTCGGCGAAGCGGTCGAGTGGCGTTCGTTCGCGGACGGACGCTGCGAGCTCGTCGTTCTCGACGAGGTCCGCCGTGAGGTCGGTCGCGACGTACCCCGGCGCGACGCAGTTGACCCGGACGTCCGGCGCCCAGTCCAGCGCGAGGCTCTTCGTCAGTCCGACGAGCCCGTGTTTCGAGGCGACGTACGGATGTTGGCGGGGAAGGCCGACGAGACCGCCGACGGAGGCGACGTTGACGAGGCTGCCGCCCCGGTCAGCGAGGTCCTCGGCGGCGACCCGTGCACAGGTGAACGCGCCGCCGAGATTCACGTCGAGGACGTGGTCGAACGCCTCGTCGTCGACCCGTTCCGGCGTCCCGAGCGCGGCGTCCGGATTGATGCCCGCGTTGTTCACGACGACGTCGAGTGGCCCGAGTTCGTCGCGAACCGCGTCGAACGCGCGGGCCACGTCCTCGCCGTCGGCGACGTCGGCGGTGACGACACACGACTCGCGGCCCCGGTTGCGAACCTCCGCGGCGACCTGTTCCACGTCGTCTGTCGAGCGGGAGAGCGGCGCGACGTCGGCCCCAGCGTCCGCGAGTCCGTGTACGATACCGCGACCGATACCGCGAGAGCCGCCGGTCACGACGGCCGTCTTGCCCGTGAGGTCGAACTCGTCCATACGCGGCCGTCGCCCCACGCCGACAAGAGCGTACCGGGGGTAGCTATACACCGGTTCCGTACGTCGATAGTGGCGTGCGACTCCACTGGCATCGCCACGACCTGCGGGTCACGGACAACTGGGGGCTGTCGGCGGCCGACGACGTGGTGCTCCCGGTGTTCGTGTTCGACGACGAGATACTCCAGTTCGGCTCGCCTCCGCGAGTGGCGTTCATGCTCGACGCCCTCGCGGCGCTCCGTGCGGACTACCGGGAGCAGGGTGGCGACCTCTATCTCGCCCACGGTGACCCCTCCGCCGTGCTCCCGGACCTCGCGACTGAGGTCGGCGCGGCCACCCTCAGCTACACCGAGGACTACTCCGGGCTCGCCGCAGAGCGTGACCGGGTCGTCACCGAGGCGCTCGATAGCGAGGGCATCACGGTCGAGGGCTACCACGACGCGCTCCACCACGAACCTGGCTCCATCACGACGAACGCCGGTGACCCGTACTCGGTGTACACCTACTTCTGGACGAAGTGGCGGAACCGTGAGAAAGCCGACCCGTACGACCCACCCGAGCAGGTGGTCGACCGACCGGGCGACGCCCTCCCAGCCCTCGCGGACCTGGGGTTCGACGAGCCCGTCGCGGACATCGAGCCCGCCGGGACCGGCCGTGCCCGGGAGCGACTCGCTGACTTCTGTGCGGGACCCATCTACGACTACGCCGACCGGCGGGACTATCCGGCCGACGAGTGCACCTCACGGCTCTCCACACACCTCCGGTGGGGTACCATCGGTGTCCGCGAGGTGTACGCCGCCACCGACCGGGCGATGGCCGACGCGCCCGACGCCGACGCCCGCGAGTCCGTCGAGGCGTTCCAGTCACAGCTCGCGTGGCGGGAGTTCTACCACCACGTGCTCAACTTCACCCCCGAGGTGGTCACGCAGAACTACAAATCGTACGAGCAGGCCATCGAGTGGCGGGACGACCAGGCGGAGATCGCCGCGTGGAAGGCCGGCGAGACCGGCTACCCCATCGTCGACGCGGGGATGCGCCAGCTCCGCGAGGAGGCGTACATGCACAACCGGGTGCGGATGATCGTCGCGTCGTTCCTCACGAAGGACCTCCTCGCCGACTGGCGCCACGGCTACGCCCACTTCCGCGAGCACCTCGTCGACCACAACACCGCCAACGACAACGGCGGCTGGCAGTGGGCCGCGTCGACGGGAACGGACGCCCAGCCGTACTTCCGCATCTTCAACCCGACCACGCAGGGTGAACGCTACGACCCCGACGCCGCATACATCCACGAGTACGTGCCGGAACTCGCGGGTGTGTCCGCCGAGACGATTCACGCGTGGCCCGACCTCTCGCCCAGCGAACGCCGGGATGCGACCCCCGACTACCCCGACCCCATCGTCGACCACGGCGAGCGGCGCGAGCAGGCGGTAACGATGTTCAAGCGGGCGCGAGGAGAGGACCCAGACGAGTAGCCGACGTGTCAGAAATTATACTTAAATTCACTACCGGGGAAACCCGACAGCCTCCTCAATCTTTTTCACCGCCGCGGTTGTTGGTTCCTTCGGAGGAGATACTATGAGTGAACGTTCAAACCCCGAACTCGAACCGCTCCCGTATGACTACGACGCGCTGGAACCCTCGATCAGCGAGCAGGTGCTGACGTGGCATCACGACACGCACCACCAGGGGTACGTGAACGGCCTCGACTCCGCCGAGGAGACGCTCGCGGAGAACCGTGCCAACGGGGACTTTTCGTCCTCCGGCTCGGCGATGCGCAGCGTCACCCACAACGGCTGTGGACACTATCTCCACGAGCTGTTCTGGAACAACATGGACCCCAACGGCGGCGGCGAACCCGAGGGTGAGCTCGCCGCCCGCATCGAGGAGGACTTCGGCTCCTACGAGGGCTGGAAGGGCGAGTTCAAGGCAGCCGCCTCGGCCGCCGGTGGCTGGGCGCTGCTGGTGTACGACCCCGTCGCCAAGCAGCTCCGTAACGTCGTCGTCGACAAGCACGACCAGGGGGCGCTCTGGGGCGCACACCCCATCCTCGCGCTGGACGTCTGGGAGCACTCGTACTACTACGACTACGGTCCGGCTCGTGGCGACTTCATCGACGCCTTCTTCGACGTCGTCAACTGGGACAACGTCGCCCAGCAGTACGAGAAGACCGTCTCGAAGCACGAGTAACCCCGAGTTTCACGACTCGTCACCATTCTTTCGAGCACACCACCCACCAGCTGCGGCGCCGTGGTCGGGGAGTCAGCCGCCGCCGAGTCAGTCGTCCGCGGTGACGTGTGAGTCGTTCGGCTCGTCGGAGCCCCGAATCGAGTCGTATTCGATCTCGCTCGTCTGCAGTCGGTCGAACAGCTCCCCGAAATCGTGCGTCTTCCCTCTGTCGACGCTCGCGAGGACGCCCACGTCCTCGATGAACGTTCTGAACGTCGAGAACTCGTCGAACCCCCGAACCGTGTACTGGTACTCGGCGTACGTGAGGTCGTTGTAGGTGCGGCGGGTGATGTAGCCGTATCGCTCGTTGTCGATGTACTGCTCGGGGTCGTGGCCGTCGAGGCTGTCGGCCACGTCCTCCCGAATGTAGAGACAGCGTTCACCGTCCGCATCGAAGGTCCACACGTCCCGGAGTGCGTCCCCTGCGAACTCGCGGAAGATGGCGACGAACGCCTCGGAGTCGTCATTCATCCCGAGCGAATAGTCGCACAGCATATGAGAATCCTCTCCCCGAATCGATTCTCGATACGCTACGCGACACGTAGCGTTTACCCACCCCTCCCCCTAAGGTCCGGCAATGCCACGACCGAAAGCCACGTTCGACGACCTGCGGAGCTTCGAGTTCCGCGACCCCGAGGACGTGCTCGACGCGGACACGATGTACACCGTCTACGAGATCGCCCGACTGCTGCAGGGGCTGGAGCCGGACCGCGAACTCGACGCGGCGACCGAGGACATCCTGCTCGACTGGGCCATCCCGTGGATGCTCGACCACGAGTCGTCGTTCGTGTTCGCCGAGCCGGACGGCGACGACGAGCCGGGGTTCTACGGCCTCCGGGAATGAAGCTGCTCGTCGCGGGCGGTGCCCGGGTCGACGCCGGCAAGACCACGTTCTCCGTCGGCCTCTGTCACGAGACGAGCGCCACGGGGTACAAACCACGGGCCGGCAACGACTACTGGTTCGACCAGGACGACTACCGCACCGCCGTCGAACAGGGGCGACTCTACGGGAAGGACGCGAAACGCCTCGCCGACGCCTCGCCGGGCGATCCCGAACCCGAGGACCTGAACCCGGTCCACCGACTCTGGCTGCCGACGCCTGGCGAGGGGAAGGGGTTGCTCGGACAGGACGAGCGCGCGTTCGTCTGTGACCGGGTTCGCGTCGCCGAGGCGTCGTCGCTGCCGACGACCGCCGCAGGCGATGTCTACGTCGCCAACGGGCAGCGCGAGCCCCCGACATCGGCTGTCGAGACGCTCCCGCTCGACGGTGCCGAGCGCGTCGACAGCCTCCCCGCGTTCAACGGGCTGATGAGTTCGGTGCACGGCCCCGCGACCGATGCGCTCGGTGACCGCATCGCCGCCGCCGACCGCGCAGTCGTCGAGTCGTACGCCGACATCGCCCGGCCGCTCACCGACCTCGACGTGGACGCCGTGGCGGTCGTCGAGCCCCGTCGGTGTCGAGTGTACGACGGCGACCGCTACACGAAGGCCTGTGAGGTCGCCGCTGGTAGCGCCCACGAGGGGCAACTCGAGGAGCGCGTCGGGAACGTCGTCGACTTGCTGGAGCCGGCGGCGACCGTCGAACTCCCGGCGATCGATGCCGCAACGCGGGCGGACCCGGCGGCCGTAGCCGACGCGTACGCCCCGGCGTACGAGGCGCTGCTCGCCTCGGCACTCTGAGGGGGGCTGCGCGCGCCCGTACATATCAGGCCCCACACTTATCTGGCTGGTATCGTACGGTCCCGTAGATGGGCGGGCCGGGGCCGAATACAGGGGAGGACGACGAGCACCCGTCGTCGGTACGGGGTGCGTCACTGGTGGACGAACGCGACGTCGACAGCCTCGCCCCCGCCTACGTCGATGCGTTGCCGACCCTCTTTTTCGTACTCGACACCTCGGGGCGGCTCGTTGACTGGAACCGCCAGCTCGAATCCATCACCGGGGACGGCGGGGAGCCACTGCGGGGCCGTCGACTCGCCTCGCTGGTCGCCGAACCGGACACCGAGTCCGTCGGCGACTGGCTGACGGGGGTGTTCGACGACGAGCGCACAGCGACGGCGGAGTTCGCGGTGGCGACCAACACTGACGAGTCCGTCCCACACCGCTTCGAGGCGGGGCCACTGGTCGACGACCACGGGGCCGTCGTCGGTGCCGTGGGGACGGCGAGCGACGTCAGCGCCGAGCGGGCACGGCTGCGCGAGTACGAGGCGAAGGCGGCGCGGTTTGAGCGGTTCGCCGCCATCGTGAGCCACGACCTGCGGAACCCGCTGGCCGTGGCCGACGGCTATCTCGATCTCGCGCGTTCGGATGCGGAGTTCGACCACCTCGAGCACGTCGAGGCCGCACACGACCGGATGTGGGACCTCATCGACACATTGCTCCAGCTCGAACAGGACGACGGCGAACTCGACGACGTGGAGGCGGTCGACCTCAACGGGGTCGTGACCGACGCGTGGACGGGCGTGACGACTGAGCGGGCGTCGCTCTCCGTCGTCGGCGACCTCGGGACCGTACAAGGCAACAGGGAGCGGCTCGGCCAACTGTTCGAGAACCTGTTTCGCAACAGTGTCGAGCACGGCTCGACGGTTGAGCAGGGAGACGCCGGCGTCACCGTGACCGTTCGCCCGACGGCCACCGGGTTCTGTGTCGTCGACGACGGCCCGGGGCTTCCCGAGGGGCGAGACGACCTGTTCGCCGACGGCGTCACGACCAAACCCGGCGGGACGGGCCTCGGACTCGCCATCGTCGCCAGCGTCGCGGAGGCCCACGGTTGGACGGTCGAGGCGAGCGAGAGCGAGTCCGGTGGTGCCCGCTTCGACGTTCGAACGGAGTAGTGACTCAGTAGCTTCGAGCCGCTTGCAAGGCGAGTTCGACGTGAGCGTACGCGTCCTGTGTCGCGCTCGGACCGTGGCCGGTGTGAAGTTCGCTCAGAGGTTCGTCGACGGTCTCGAGGACGTACTCGATGCTCTCGATGAGGGTCCGGCGGTCCCCCTCCGGGAGGTCCGTGCGGCCGAACCCACCGTTGGTGAACACGAGGTCGCCCGCGAACAGCACGGCGGCCTCGGCCGAATACAGGCAGAGGTGGTCGTTCTTGTGGCCGGGAGTGTGGAGCGCGCGATAGTCGTGGTCGCCGAGCTGGACCGTCTCGCCGTCGGCGATTGCGTGGTCGACGAGTTCGTGCTCCGGGTCGAACCCCCACACGTCCACGTCGAAGGCGTCCACGACGGCCGCGGTGTTCCCGATGTGGTCGGGATGGGTGTGTGTGAGCACGACAGCATCGAGGTCGCCCACCTGGTCCCGGATGCGCTCGACGACGTCGAACTCGCTGCCGGGGTCGACGAGTACCGTTCGCTCGCCGTCCACGAGGAAGGCGTTGCTGGTGAACGCCCGCACACCCTGCGCGAGGTTGGAAATCATGCACGTCGGTAGCCGCCCCCGGTACTTTCCGGTGTCGCTTGTGACCGCCGAACGCAACGCCCTTACGCCAGCCGTGACTCCCATCACGCATGAGACGGGCGTACGCCGCCGTCGCCGCCATCGTCGGCATCTTCCTTTGTATCCAGCTCGGTGCACTCGCGCTGGTCGAGCCGTTCCAGGCCGCCGGCTACCAGACCGTCGAGGACCCGACGGACCCGACGAACTCGGTGCTGTACATCGGCGCCATCCTCGTCGCCACGGCCGTCATGCTCGCCGCGTTCAAGTACGACGCCGACGTGGTCGTCCGGCTGCTGGTCATCGTCTCCGCGACGTTCATCAGCTACTACGTGTTCACCGTCCTCCTCCCGGTGGTCGAGGTGTTCGGCGTCAACGGGCTCGCCGTCGCCGCCGCACTCGGGCTGGCTGCCGCGCTCGCACTCTACCCCGAGTGGTACGTCATCGACGGCGCGGGCATCGTGATGGGTGCGGGCGCAGCGGGGCTGTTCGGCATCTCGTTCGGCCTCCTGCCGGCCATCCTCCTGCTGATCGGGCTCGCCGTCTACGACGCCATCTCGGTGTACGGCACCGAACACATGCTCGACCTCGCCTCAGGCGTGATGGACCTCAAGGTGCCCGTCATTCTCGTCGTCCCGCTCACACTGTCGTACTCGTTCCTCGACAGCGAGATGCCGGAGACGAAGCCGGACCCCGACGAGGAGGACGACGAAACGGACGATGCAAACGACGCGGACGGTGCAACGGGCGACGACGCCGAGCAAGCGCCGCTTGACCGGGACGCGTTCTTCATCGGCCTCGGTGACGCCGTCATGCCGACCGTGCTGGTCGCGAGTGCGGCGTTCTTCGCCCCGGCGTCCATCCCCACGCTGAACCTGCTGGGCGTCGAGGCCGCCCTGCCCGCCGTGACGGCGATGGTGGGCACCATCCTCGGGCTCCTCGTGCTGATGCGGATGGTGATGAAGGGGCGGGCACACGCCGGGCTCCCGCTGCTCAACGGTGGGGCCATCGCCGGCTACCTCGTGGGCGCGCTCGCGGTCGGAATTCCGCTGCTGCAGGCCGTTGGGCTGTGAGCGAGTTCTCGGTGCTGAAATGATTTTCAGGAAACAGTTTAGTGCCACACCCCCGCATCCTGGCATGGGGCGTCTGCCCCGCCCGATGTGCCCCGCTGACGGCTACGGCCCTCGAGGCTCTCTCTTGCCTCGGGCCCACCCCTCGCGTCGGCAAGGTCGGTTGGCCCCGTCGCTCAGGTTCTCAGCGTAGTGCTTCACTCGCCGGTGCGAAGTCGATGGTCTGGCCCAGACCCTCGGCTTTCGCGCGCTCGTAGAGCATGGCGGCGGCGGCGACCGTCTCGATGCCCGTCCCACCGGAGTCGAACACCGTGATCTCCTGTCGGTTCTCGCGGCCTGGTGCGTTGCCCGCGACGATGTCGCCGAGCTCCGCGTGGATGTCGTCGTCCGTCACCGCGCCCTCCTCGCGGGCCAACAGGAACGAACCGGCGTCCTGGAGTGCGCGCTCGCGAAGGTCGGGGACGTACTTCGCGTTCGCGACGGTCGTGGCGTCGAGTTCGCGCTTGTCGGGGTCGTACTGCCCCATCGCGGTCACGTGCGTTCCCTGCTCCAGCAACTCGCCGTCGAACACGGGTTCGGTGGCGTTCGTCGCGGTGATGACGATGTCAGCGCCCTCGACCGCCGCGTCGGAGGAGGGAACGGCAGCCACGGCGGCGTCGAGTTCGTCGTTCATCGTCGCGGCGAACGACTCGCGGTGGTCCTTCGTCGGCGAGAACACGTTGACGGTTGCGATACCGCGGACCGCGTCCAGGGCTCGCAGTTGGCCCTTCGCCTGTGCGCCCGAGCCGATGACGGCGACCACCTCGGCGTCGGGGCGAGCGAGGACGTCGGCGCCCACCGCTCCCACGGCACCGGTCTTGTACGGGTTGAGCGACGCGCCGTCGAGGAGGGCGATAGGTCGCCCGCTCTCGACATCGAACAGCGGCAGGAAGAAGTGGGCGTCCACGTCACCGAAGCCGGCGGCGTACTGGTAGCCACCCATTACGCCCGTCTCCGGGAGGATGGCCATGTAGCCGGTGAGCATCCCGGCGGGGTCGGGGTTCACCAGCTTGGTTCGGGGTTTCGCGGCCGCTCCTTCGCCGCGTTGCCGGTAGCCGTCTCGAACGGCCTCGACGTACTCTGCGGGCTCTGCGAGTCCACGGACTTCCTCGCTCGTCAGGAACAGCACCTCGGTCATACCCGTCGTTCACGGGGTACGGTAATCAGCGTAGTGGCTGGCGGAGAAGCGGTCGGTAGTGGTCAGTTCGCGCCGAGGTCGGGGCCGTCAGCGGGCGAGCGGGTCGGCGAGGCAGGAGTTGGGGCCGAGGCGTCGCTCGGAGTGCGGACGAACATGCCGTGACCGATGAGCAGCACCGCCACGAGGGAGGCGGCGATGATGGCGGTCGTCAGCGAGACGCCCGCGACGAAGAGGAGCGCGGAGCCACCTCCAAGCGCGAGCGGAATGAGCCCGAGAACAAGGTCGTAATATCCTGCCATATCTGATACTATCTATGAGAGTTATTGACATAAGTGTTTTTCATACGTGGGTGATACAATATCAGCTAACCACGGGTGTATAACGGGTGGCCACTGTATTGGTTTTCTATAAGTTATAGAAATATATTCGGCCCCCAAACCGTACTGAGAGGACCTCTCCCACGAGTTCCGCCGGATTCGTCATGTTTCGACTGTCCAGGAATGTGTCTGTTCGCGTAACGACACACGGTACCGTCCATCACGTAACGGCAGAGATTGCCGCCACCCCGGCGGTCCGTCGACGACAGTCGAACCGACGGCTACAAGCGACTCCCGTCGTGAGTTCGGCTGTGAACGGGAACGACCGGAAGATAACCGGGCTGGTGATGCTCGCCCACGCGATGGTCCACACGTACGAACTGTCGCTACCGATTCTGCTGACCGTCTGGGCCGTCGAGTTCACACAACTGTCGGTCCCGCTCGTGGGGACGTTCGCGGCCACCAGTTTCGTGCTCGGGGTCGTGCTCACTGCTGGCTACGCCCCGTTCGGCATCGGCGCACTTCCGGGAGGCGTCCTCGCCGACGCCTACGGCTCACGGCCGCTCATCGTCGGCTGTCTCCTCGGGATGGGTGGGTCGTTCCTCGCGCTCGCGCTCGCTCCCTCACTTTTGACAGTCGCGCTCGCGCTGGTGGCGTGGGGCGCTGCCGCCTCGGTCTACCATCCCGCCGGGCTCGCGCTCATCTCGAAGGGCGTCGCGGAGCGCGGGTCAGCGTTCGCCTATCACGGCATCGCGGGCAACCTCGGCATCGCGCTCGGACCACTGGCCACGGCCGTCCTGCTGTTCGTCCTTGACGACTGGCGGCTCGTCGTGGCGATCCTCGGCGTGCCGGCGCTCCTCGGGGCGGTGTTCGCGTTCCGCGTCCAGGTGGACGAAACCGCGGCCGTGGGCACGGACGGTGGTGGCGACGGCGGTGACGCCCGCGCCTCGGGCTCCGTCACCTCGCTCTCGGCGTTCCTCGCCGACTCGAAGACGCTGTTCGCCGGCCTGTTCGCGCTCGTGTTCGGTGTGGTGATGCTCTCGGGGCTCTACTACCGTGGCTTCCTCACCTTCCTGCCGGAGCTGCTCGGCGGGTTCGACGCGCTCGCTCCCGTCGAGTTCGCTGGCCGTGAACTCGCGCCCGGCCGGTACGTCTACGTCGGCCTGCTGATGGTCGGCGTCGTCGGCCAGTACGTCGGCGGCAAGCTCACCGACCGCATCCCTGTCGAGTGGGGACTGGTCGGCGGCTACGGCGCGCTCGCCGTGCTCGCCGTCGTGTTCCTGCCCGTCGCGACCGCCGGGCTCGTCCCCCTGCTCGCCGTCTGCGCGCTGATGGGCGTAGCGCTGTTCGTCGTCCAGCCGTTCTATCAGGCGACCGTCGCCGAGTACACCCCCGCAGGGGCTCGCGGGCTCTCGTACGGCTACACCTACCTCGGTGTGTTCGGCGTCGGCGCACTCGGCGGCGCGGTCGCAGGCGGGCTGCTCACGTACTTCGAGGGGGCGACGGCCCTGTTCGCCGTGCTCGCCGTGTTCGGCACGCTCGCAGCCGGCATCGGCCTGTATCTCGCTCGTCGCTAGGCGAGCGCCCGCGAGGCGACCGCCCGCCAGCAGACGAGCAACGTCCCAGTGACGAACAGCGAGACGAGGAAGAACGCGGGGTCGAAGCTACCGGAGAACAGCGACGTCGCACGCAGTGCCTGCCCGACCACGTCCGCGCCGAGCCACGCGACTGCCGCGCGCGCTGCCGCCTCACGGGGCGTCGCCAGTGCCTCGGTGACGAACGCGCCGGCGAGCAGGCCGACGAGCGCCCAGCCGACGAGGAACGGCGCGGCCACCTCGGGCACCCGTGTGAGCACCTGGCCCGAGTTGTGCTGGAGAACGCCCAGCGTACTGAACAGGCCGATACACACCACGTCACCGACCACAACGAGCGCAGTCGTTCGAGAGGGTGAGAGTCGAGGGCCGAACTGCATGCGCATCGGTTCGAGATACTGGGGTTTAGTCACCCCGCTTCACGCCCGCGAGGGTGTAGCCGAACCCCTCCTCGGGGTAGAACACGACGAGGCCGGCCTCGCGCATGTGGTCGGCTAGGTCGTCGGGAGTGTAGAACGTCGAGTCGAAGCCGACCGCGTGTTCCAACCCGACGAGTGCCTGCCCCCGTACGGTCGAGGGGTCGAACTCCCGGACGACGAGCACGCCCCCCGGTCTGAGCACCCGTGCGGCCTCCGCAATCGCGGCAGGGGCGTCCGGGAAGTGGTGCAGCGCGTCGACGATGGTGACGGCGTCGACGCTCGCGTCTCGGACGGGCAGACGGCCGGCGTCGCCCTGTATCCCGCCGACGCCCTTCGAGCGGGCCTCCCGGAGCATTCCTGCGGCGGCGTCGACGACGGTGGCGCCATCGAGTTCGCGCGCGGCGCGCCCCGTCCCGCCACCGACGTCGAGCACGCGGTCCACGTGGCCGTCGCCGAACGCGAGCCCGGCGTCGAGCTTGTGACCGGCGGCGGGCGGCATCGCCAGCTCGTAGAGGCTCGCGAACCGGTCGAACAGCGATACGTCGCGGGTCTCCGTCCAGTGCATATCGGGTATGGGGGGCGGCGGTAGTAACGCGTTTCCCCCTCCCGGGTCTCTCACGGGGTATGGAGTTCGTCGTCCTCGGGTGGCCCCCCGACGGGCCGAAACTGCGGCTCGACTGGCAGCGGTTCAGCTACGCCGGGAAGTTCGTCATGACCGCGACCGGAAAGGCCGTGGTTCGGGAGGGACCACCGGTCGACGGCGCGTTCGCCGACGACGTCCTCGCAGCCGTCGCGTTCAACGCCGACCGGACCGACCCCGACACGCTGTGGCTGCGATACGTCACAGTCCGGGACGACCGTCGCGGCGAGGAGCTGGGACCGAGACTCTGTGCGTTCGTCGCCGCGCAGGCGGCCGACCAGGGGTTCGAGCGCGTCCGCATCGCCGTCAACAACCCGTTCGCTTACGAGGCGCTCTACAAGGCCGGCTTCGGGTTCACCGGCCGTGGGACGGGGCTCGCCGAGCTGGTGCTCGAACGACCGGGGGACCGCTCGCCGGTGCGGTATCACTCGGGACTCGACCGCTTCCGCGAACGCGAGCTCTCGGACGCCGAGCGGGCGTTCCTCGACGCCCGCGAGGCGGTACCGCCCCCGGTCGACGTGCCGACGTGACAGCCGCCAGAAAGCTCATGTGGACCCACCGGCAACCGCCACGCATGGTCCCCGACAGCGATGCCGACCGCGGCTGCCCGAAGTGTGGACACACCAACACGGAGGTCGGCAAGATCTCGACGACCGGCGGCGGCCTCTCGAAGATGTTCGACATCCAGACGAACTCGTTCAAGGTCGTCTCCTGTACGAACTGTGGCTACTCGGAACTCTACCGAGACACGACCTCCGGGACGAGCGACATCGTCGACGTGTTCCTCGGCTGATGGTCGAGGGGGTCGTCGTCGCGCTGGTCCTGCTGCTCGCGCTCGCCGGTCCGTTCGTCCTCTACGCGCTGGTCAGGGCCGAACACGCCGACCGCGAGGAGATGGACCGGGACGCCGCGGAGCGTGCGGCCCGACGTGATACTCACGAGAAACGATAGCCCGCGCTCCGTTCTCGGTTCGCCCCCGAATCGAGGCGTGACTATATGGTGCTGTATGTCATGGCGATAGATACCATGAACATCGCGGCAACCATGATCGCCATGGGTGGGCCCGAGGGGCTGGGTGTCGTCTGCACGCCGGGCGGCTGTTTCCAGGTCGCCGTACTGGTCAAACACGCACTCATCGCACTCTCCGGAATCATCGGTATCCTCGCGACCCTCTCGTATCTCTCGGACGCACGAACGGCGTCGCACGAAGAGCACAGTCGGGTCCAGGCCGAGACGGACGCGCTGAAGGCGTTCGTCGAGCGGGTGCGGTCGCTGGCCCCCGACTCACCGGCGAGCCGCGGGGCCGGGCCGACGACCACGATCTCGACCGGTTCGTCGACCGGCACCCAGCAGATCCGGGCGGCCTACGAGGAGACGCTGATGGCGGTCGACCACTACGACGAGGACTACGGCGAGCCGCTGGCACAGAACATGCAGTCGGAGCTCGGGCCGGACGTGACGAACGCGGTCGTGAGCGGGAGCCCGCTCTCGCCAGGGCTCCAGCAGGCCGTCGTCGCCGCCGCCGAGACGTGTATCACTCAGCGGGAGGCGTTCTCGGAGGAGTTGGCGACGGAGATGGACGCGCTCGCGAACGCGAGTGCGCCGTTGCAGTCCATCGAACGGGCACTGACGAAGGTGCAATCGGAACCACGTATCGACGGGTTCGACGAACTCGCCGACCGATGGGAACGGCTCGACCGGATGGAACACGCCTGTACGGAGGTGGTCAACGACCGCCGTGCCTCGCTCGCCGACCGTGACGCGTTCGACCTCGCGGAGTATCTCTACTCGTCGACCGGGACGCCGTTCCCGGTGCTGGCGAGCGCCGCCGCGCTGGCGAGCGAGATCCACGCGGAGCGCCAGCGAACCACCGACATGCTCACGCGGGTCGTGTAGGGAGTTTCAAGCGCCCGCCCCCAGTACGGGGAGACAATGGGAAACGCCGACCTGCGTCAGCTGGCCGTACTGGAGGACGTGCCGTTCGAGGAGCTCGGTGGAAGCGTCGTCGCCGTCGACGCGCACAACTGGCTCTACCGGTATCTGACGACGACGGTGAAGTTCACGCGCGATAGCGCCTACACGACGGCCGACGGCGAGGAGGTCGCGAACCTCATCGGTCTCGTACAGGGGCTCCCGAAGTTCTTCGAGCACGACCTCACGCCGGTGTTCGTGTTCGACGGCGGCGTCACCGACCTGAAGGACGACGAGGTCGAGGAGCGCCGCGAGCAGCGTGAACGCTACGAGGAGCAGCTGGAGGAGGCGAAAGAGGCGGGTGACCGGACGCGCATCGCGACGCTCCAGTCGCGCACGCAGCGGCTGACGGACACCATCCAGGAGACCACGCGAGGGTTGCTCGAACGGCTCGATGTCCCGGTCGTCGAGGCGCCCGCCGAGGGGGAAGCACAGGCCGCCTACATGGCCCGGCAGGGCGACGTGGACTACGTCGGCACCGAGGACTACGATGCGCTCCTGCTCGGTGCGCCGTACACCCTGCGACAGCTCACCTCGAAGGGGAACCCCGAGCTGATGGACTTCGAGGCCACGCTAGAGAAACACGAGCTGACGTGGGAGCAGCTCGTCGACGTGGGCATCTTGATGGGGACGGACTTCAACGACGGCATCTCGGGCGTCGGGCCGAAGACGGCCGTGAAGCTCGTCCGCGAGCACGGCGACCTCTGGGCGGTGCTCGACGAACGCGGCGAACACATCGAGCACGCCGACGTCATCCGCGACCTGTTCCTCGACCCCGACGTGACTGACGACTACGACTTCGACCGCGACATCGACCCGGACATGGCCGCCGCCCGCGAGTACGTCACCGAGGAGTGGGAGGTCGCCGCAGACGAGGTGGAGACGGGGTTCGAACGCATCGAGGCGTCGGTGGTCCAGACAGGACTGGACCGCTGGACCTGAGACGCGGACACACCGTCGACCGCTGGACCTAATCCGCGTCGGGTTCTCCCCTCTCCCATGGACCCCGAGGAAGTCGCTCGACTCATCGAGGCGGGCATCGAAGACTGCGAAGCGACCGTCACACGAGCGCGCGGCGAACACGACGACGACCACCTTCGCGCGGAGGTCGTCTCCCCCGCGTTCGAGGGGCTCTCGCTCGTCGACCAGCACCAGCTGGTGTACGACGCGCTCGACGGACACATGACGACCGACATCCACGCGTTAGAACTGCGAACGAAGACCCCCTGACTCAGAGTTCGGGCGGGCCGTCCCGACCGATGCGGATCTCGTGCGCTTCGATGTCTTCGAGCGCCGCGACCTGTCCACCCACGTCGACGAGGCCGTTCTCCGTCTCGACCGTGATGGCCGCTGTCTCACGGTTCGTCCCGACGGAGACGTCGACGACCGTCCCGCGGACGGTCCGGTTCTCGCCGGTCTCCACATCGCGGCCGACGATGCTGGCGTACAGCGTACCTTGGGCGCCGTCGATGTCGCTCACACAGCGCCGGATGGTGGCGTACCGGCGGGGGAACTGCGGTTCCTCCTCGGCGTCCGTGAGGGTCTTCGCGCTCGTCCAGACGACCGTGTTGAGGAAGCCCGAGACCAGGAAGCCGAGTTCGGAGCGGTTGAAGATGACGCCGTAGCGGTCACGGTCGTTGCGGAGCGCCTCGCGGGTCGCGTACACCGAGTAGTTCCCGTCGGCGACGGCGACCACGGGCGTCGTCAGCCCGCGGCGGGCGCGGGCGTGCGTCGCGATGGCGTCGTAGTCGTACTCCTCGGGAGAGGGGACCTCGGCCGCGGGCGACAGGAGGAGTTCGATTGTCACGCCGTCGGCGCGCGACTGTCGCAGCTCCTCTTCGAAGCGGCCGACGAGGGAGGGCGACACCGAGAGGACGAGTTCGTACTCGGCGGACTCAATGACGTCGCCGAGATACCGCAGAATCGTCGAGCGCGACTTGATGAGCGTCACTGCCTCGGAATCGCGCGCCGGGGTCGTGTACTCGCGTTCGAGGTCGCCGACGAGCTCGTCCAGCGAGGTCTGGAGGTCGGCGAACGCCTCCTCGGGGTCGATGGCGAGCACCTGCATCGGTCGCGACTCCTGCAGTTCGACGAGACCGGCGTCCGCGAGGCTCCGGACGGTGTCGTACACGCGGGGCTGCGGGATGTCGGTCTTGTCGGCGATTTCGGAGGCCGTCAGCCGACCGTGCCGGAGGATGGCGAGATACGCCTCCGACTCGTACTCCCCGAAGTCGAAGCGCCCACTCACTCGCTCGAGCGCGTCGCGAAGGTCGCCTGAACTCATTGTCGTGTCGTTGGGTACATTCGTTAAGAGTGTGTCCTTTCCCGTGGCTTCAGGCGCCGTTTCCGACCCGGATGACCCGCAACAGCGAGTAGACCGGGACGCCCTCGATCTCCTCGACGCCGCGCTTGTCGACGAGCACACAGCAGGCGACCGGCTCGCCCCCCTCCTCGCGGATGGCCTCGATAGCCTCTGTCATCGTCGTTCCGGAAGTGATGGTGTCGTCGACGAGATAGCACTCGCGGTCGCGGATCTGTGCGAAGTTCCGCGAGAAGGTCCCGCCGAGGTCCTCGATGTCGCCCTCGTTCCACTGGTGTTTGCGGGGTGTGTACGTCCCGAGGTCGGTGTCGAGTTCGGAGGCGACCGACGTGGCGAGCGGGGCGCCCGCCTTCTCGATGCCGATGGTGAGGTCGACGTCCTCGCCCTGTTTGGAGAGGAGGTCGGCCATCGACTTCCCGGTGTAGCCGAGGCGAGTGGAGTCCCGGCCGAGCGCCGACCAGTCGACGTGGATGTCCATCGGATTGCCGTCCGTCGGCTGTTTCGGGACGGCCGCGGCGTTGCCCGACCGCTCGACGAGCCAGCTCGCGGTCTCGCGCGAGACGTTGAGTTCGTCGGCAATTTCGCCCTTCGAGAGGCCCTGTTCGGCCAACTCCGCTGCACTCGCGATGAGGTCGTCGACGTTCTTCATAGTGTGCTGAACTGAACCGCCGTCTTAATGGTCGTTTCGTCGTCGGCGAACGCCCGGGACGCGTTCACAGGGTCGAACACCCCGGTCACGATGTCGTCGATGAGCCAGTCGGGGAGGCCAGCGAGCGTGTCCGCGGCGGCCTCGAAGTGACCCACCCCGGAGTTGACGCTCCCGACGAGCGCCTTGTTGTTCATCACCATGTCCTTGTGGAAGTCCCCGCCGTCGACCTCGAACGTCCACGACTCGGGGACGCCCAGCAGCGCACCCACGCCACAGGGGCCGAGCGCGGCGACGGCTTCGATAGCGTGTTTCGCGTGGCCCGTCGCCTCGTAGACGAGGTCCATCGGCTCGTACTCGTCGGCGACCTCGTCCACAGGCGTCACGCGCGAGTCGACGTACGTCCCACCCAGTTCCTCGATGATGTCGATGGTGGGGTCTGGGCGGTCACGGCGGCCGAGACAGTAGGTGCGGTCGTAGTCGTCGAGCATCGCGAGCGTCAGCAAGCCGAGCGGCCCGTTTCCGAGCACGAGCGCCGATTTCGGGTCCCAGTCGAACGACGAGCGCGAGGCGTACGCGAGTTCGAGCGCCTTCTCGGTGATGGAGATCGGCTCAACGAGGAACCCCATCGACGCGAGCGAGTCGGGGATGCGAACGAGGTACTCCTCGGCGCTGGTGAAGTAGTCCGCCATGAACCCGTGGGCACCGGCGATGCCACGCTCGACGCACATGTCCGGCGGTGCCATGTCCGCGAGGCCGCGTTCGAAGTAGTGGTTCGTGCCGCTCGCCGGGGGGCGTCGGACGGTCGGGACGACCACGTCGCCCGCGTCGAACCGGGTGCCGTTCGGCTCTGCGACGACACCGACGGCCTCGTGGCCCAGCACGAGGTGGTCGGCGCCCGCCGGGAACTCACCGTGCCCACCGGTGAGCACTTCGTGGTCCGTCCCGTCGACGCCGACACGGAGCGTTCGGACGAGGGCCTCGCCCGGACCCGGCTCGGGTCGCGGCTTCTGAATGACCGACGGCGCCGACTCGCCGCGGCGTACGACAACTGCGTCCATGTTACCCTCTATCCCCCGGGAGGACAAAAGATTTATCCTATACCGAGTAAAGATTTTGAGCACCGTCGAGCCGGTGTTTTACGCGCTGGCCGCCCTCTTTCCGCCATGGAACGCTACGACCAGCTCTACCGACTGTACGAGGAGTTCGACACGGAGACACTGCGGGCCTACCAGGAGTTCACCGACCTGTTTCCGGCCGTCGATTCGCGCGTGGCGCTTGAACACTGGCAGAACGCCAGCGAAGAACTCGCCGAGCGGAAGGACACCATCCGGTCGGCGTTTCCAGCCACGGGCGAGACGTTCGCGGACGTAGCCGCGCACGCAACCCGCGACCAGGCGTTCGCCGCACTCGACCTCCTGACCAAGTACGACCGTGGCGTGAACGTGCTCGTCCTCGACGTCGACGAGACGCTCCGGTCCGCGGGCGGAACGGACAACGAGATTCCCCGCGAGACGCTCCACACCCTCACGGAGTTCCACGAGTCGGGCATGCCCATCGTCGTCTGTACGGGCCAGACCCTCGAGAACGTCAAGGGGTTCATGATTCAGGGACTCGGCAACGAAATCGTCCACTCGGGCGACCTCTCCATCGTCTACGAAGCCGGCACCGGGGTGTTCACCCCAGGCCACGGCTCACAGACCAAGCAACTGCTGTACGAGGACCTCGCCGACGACATCCAGGCTGTCTTCGACCGCGTGCGCTCACGGGTGCTTCCGGACGCGCCCGAGGACATCCGCCGCGGCTGTCACCTGCAGGGCAACGAGTTCAACGTCACGCTCAAGCCGAACTTCGAGGCCGGTGGGCGACGCGCGAAAGAGGTCATCGACGAGGCGCTCTGCTACCAGCTCGACCTGCTGGGCGAGGCGGTCGTCGAGGAGGTCGACGGTGGCTTCGACGACGCCGACCCGAGCGGCTGGGCACGGGCGTTCTACGCCGCACAGGACCCCGAGATTCGCGGTGTCCTCGAGACGCAGGGGGGCCTCCCAGAACTCGGCACCGAGGACGTTCCCGAGGCCGTCACCGACGTGTTCGAGCGCATCGACGTGGCGTACTACGAGGCCGACGCCGCCGAGATCGGCAGCCTCGAACTCAACAAGGTGGTGGGTGTCGAGAGCGCGCTCAACGTGCTCGACATCGACGACCCGTTCGCGCTCGTGATGGGTGACTCCAAGAGCGACCTCCGAGTGATGCAATGGGCCGAGGAACACGGGGCGGGCCTCGCCGCGGCGCCCGAACACGCCTCGCGTGACGTCCTCGACCACGTCATCAGCACGGACGAACTCGTGTTCGACCGTGGGAAGGCGACTGAGCCGCTCAGGACGGTGTACGCGCTGAATCGGCTGGCAGAAATCAGGTAGGGAAGATTCTTACGGGCGTTCAGTACGCCTGCATCTGGAAGCGAACGGTGTCGCCGTGGTGGACGTGGCTCGTCGACGACAGCCGCTCGCTCGGCGTGGGCGACTCGCGGATGGCGACCGTGTCCGTTCGGAGTCGCTCGCCTTCGAGAATCGCGGGACGAACCTGCGGTCCGTACTCCTCTGCGAGCGCGGCGACCACGTCCTCCACCGTGGCGTCGTCCGGCACCGGCACGCGAGCGTGTCGCGCCCCGGCCCGCGCGATGAGTGTCCCTTCGAGTCTGACTTCCACTGTCATACTCCCGTCAACGTTTGCCACCCACAAAAAGTTTACTCGAAACCGAAATAGTCTCGTCGCAACCGTTATGGTCGGACGCTGTGAACCCGGAACCATGACTGGTGAGGCACCTACCCCTGGCGAGGCCGACCCGCTCTCGCTCGGCGGTGTCGTCCCCCCGACGGTGACCGCGTTCCACGACGACGAGTCGCTGGACGCCGAGACGACCGCCGCTCACGCGCGGTTCGTCGTCGACGGCGGCGCCTCGGGTGTGTTCCCGCTCGGCACGAACGGCGAGTTCCCCCTCCTCTCGACGGCAGAACGTGAGACGGTCGTGGAAGCCGTCGTCGACGAAGTTGGCGACGAGGTACCCGTCATCGCCGGCGTCGGGGCCGAGAGCACCCGCGAGACGGTCGCGAACGCCGAGGCCGCGGTCGACGCCGGGGGCGACGGCATCGTCGTCGTCACGCCGTACTACTTCCCGCTCGACCACGACGGCGCCGTCCAGCACTACGAACGGGTCATCGACGCTGTGGACGTCCCGGTGTACGTCTACCACATCCCGAGCAAGACGGGTAACGCGCTGTCGCTCGACACCGTCGACGCGCTCGCGGCCCTCGGCATCGCCGGCATCAAGGACTCCAGCAAGGACGTCCCGTGGCTCGGGCAGGCCATCGACGCCCACCCCGAGCTGACGTTCCTCGCGGGCTCCGACTCGCTGCTGTTCACCGGCCTGCAGGTCGGCTGTACCGGGATGGTGAGCGCCGTCGCCAACGTCTACCCCGACCTCGTCTGTGCCCTCTACGAAGCGTACGACGACGGCGACCGCGACCGCGCTCGCGAACTGCAGAGTCGCGTGTACGACGTGCGTGACGCGCTGAAGCGCGGCCCCTACATGGCTGGCGTGAAGACCGCACTCGGCCTCCGCGACGACGCGCCCGACTGTGGTCCGCTCCGCAGCCCCCTCCGACGCATGGCCGACGAGGACCGCGACGCGCTCGCCGCCGACCTCCGCGACCTGGACCTGCTGTAACCGCACGGCTTAGTACCGCTCGCTGACCAACCTCCCCCAACGAACCACTACATGACTCCCGAACGCGCCTGGTGGAAGGAAGCCATCGTCTATCAGATATACCCGCAGAGTTTCAACGACACCGACGGCGACGGCGTCGGCGACATCGAGGGCATCATCGAGCAGCTCGACTACCTCGATGCCCTCGACATCGACGTCGTCTGGCTCAACCCCGTCTACGAGTCACCGCACCACGACGACGGGTACGACGTCAGCGACTACCGCGCCATCCGCGAGGAGTACGGTACGATGGAGCAGTGGGAGGAACTGCTCGACGGCCTCCACGACCGCGACATCAGGCTCATCATGGACCTCGTGGTCAACCACACCTCGGACGAACACGAGTGGTTCGTCGCCGCTCGCGAGCAAGACCCCGAGTTCGAGGACTACTACGTCTGGAAGGACGGCCACGCGGCCGAAGACGCCACCGACAGCCCGGGGCCCGCCGACCGCACCCCGCCGAACAACTGGGAGTCGGCGTTCGGCGGCTCCGCGTGGCAGTGGGACGACGAAGTCGGGCAGTACTACCTCCACCTGTTCGACGAACACCAGCCCGACCTCGACTGGGAGAACACTGACGTACGGGACGACGTCTACGAGATGATGAACTGGTGGCTCGACAAGGGCATCGACGGTTTCCGCCTCGACGTCATCAACCTCATCTCCAAACCCCAAGAGTACCCCGACGGCTCGCCGCACACGGACTGGGTCGGCATCGAGCACTTCTCGCGGGGCCCGCGGCTCGTCGAGTTCCTCGACGAGATGAACGACGAGACGTTCGCGGGCCGCGACACGATGACCGTCGGCGAGATGGCCGCGCTCCAGTTGGCCGACGCCGGCGACTACGTCGGCGCGGACGGTCCGCTCGACATGGTGTTCCACTTCGACCACGTCACGCTCGACTACGACGACGAGGACGGCTGGTGGACCGTCGTCGACTGGGACCTCACCGACCTGAAGCAGGTCGTCACGAACTGGCAGACCGGGCTCGACGACGGCTGGAACGCCGTCTACCTCGGCAACCACGACCAGCCACGTATCGTCTCGCGGTTCGGCGACGACGGCGCCTACAGAGAGGAGTCGGCGAAACTGCTCGCGACCTACCTGCTAACGCTCCGGGGCACGCCGTTCCTCTTCCAGGGCGACGAGATCGGCATGACGAACTACCCGTGGGAGACGCTGGCAGAACAGGAGGACGCCCAGACGGTCGGTCGGGTGAAGGCGGCCATCGAGGCCGGCGACATCGAGGGGTTCGACGAGGTCAAGGAACTCGTCCGCTACCGATCGCGAGACAACTCGCGGACGCCGATGCAGTGGGACGCGAGCGAGCACGCGGGCTTCACGACAGGCGACCCGTGGCTCCCGGTCAATCCGAACCACGAGTCGGTGAACGTCGCCGCCGAGCGCGACCGCGAGGACGGCATCCTCGCGTACTACCGTGAGCTCATCGACCTCCGCCACGAGACTGACGCGCTCGTCTACGGCGAGTACGAACTCCTGCTTCCCGAGGACGAGCAGGTGTTCGCCTACACGCGCACGCTCGACGACGACGAGTTCCTCGTCGCGCTGAACTTCAGCGACGCGGCGGCGACGGTCGACCTGCCGCTTGACGACGCCCGCCTCGTCGTCGGCAACTACGACGACGAGCCGACCGGGGAACCGACCACGCTCCGACCGTACGAGGCGCGGGTGTACCGGCGCTGATGGCCACCAACAGCACAGACACGACGGGCGAGGACACAGAGGTGACGACCGAGAGCTTCGACCGCGCGTGGTGGAAGGAGGCGGTCGTCTACCAGATCTACCCGTGGAGCTTCAACGACTCCGACGGCGATGGCGTCGGCGACATCCAGGGTATCATCGAGAAACTCGACTACCTCGACGACCTCGGTGTCGACGTCGTCTGGCTCAACCCAGTCTACGAGTCCCCACAGATAGACAACGGCTACGACATCGCGGACTACCAGGCCATCCACGAGGAGTTCGGCACCATCGAGGACTGGGAGGCGCTGCTGGAGGGCCTGCACGCACGCGACATGAAGCTCATCATGGACCTCGTCGTCAACCACACCTCCTCGGCCCACGAGTGGTTCGTCGAATCCCGGGCGAACCCCGACGGCGAGTACGGCGACTACTACATCTGGGTCGACGGCGACCCGGACGAGTACCCGAACAACTGGGAGTCCTTCTTCGGTGGGCCGGCGTGGACCTACGACGAGCAGCGCGAGGCGTGGTACCTCCACCTCTTTCACTCGGAGCAGCCGGATCTGAACTGGGAGAACCCGGACCTCCGCGAGGACGTCTACGAGATGATGAACTGGTGGCTGGAGAAGGGAATCGACGGCTTCCGCCTCGACGTCATCAACCTCATCTCCAAACCCGACGACCTGCCGGACGGCGACCCGGACAGCGACCTCTGGACGGGCGGTGGCCACTACATCAACGGCCCCAACATCTTCAAACATCTCGGCGAGATGCACGACCGGACCTTCTCGAACTACGACACCATGACCGTCGGCGAGATGGCGACGGTCGACGTCGCGGAGGCCCGCGACTACACGGGCGTCAACGGCCCGCTCGACATGGTGTTCAACTTCGATCACCTCCGGCTCGACTTCGGGCCCGAGGGCCGCTGGGACGTCGGCGAGTGGTCGCTCGTCGAACTGAAGGAGACGCTCGGCGAGTGGCAGACCGGCCTCCTCTCAGAGGGTTGGCCGAGCGTCTTCTTCGAGAACCACGACCAGCCGCGGTCGGTCTCGCGGTTCTGCGAGGACGACCGCTACCACCGCGAAGCCGCCACCCTGCTCGCCACGGTCCTGCTCACCCTGCGTGGGACGCCGTACATCTACCAGGGCGAGGAGCTGGGGATGACCAACACCTCCTTCGAGAGTCTATCGGAGGTTCGTGACGTCGACACCATCCAGAACGTCCGCGAGGAGATGGATCGGCGAGGCATCGAGACGTACGAGGAGTTCCGGGACGTCGTCGAGTACCGATCGCGCGACAACGCCCGGACGCCGATGCAGTGGGATGCGAGCGAGCACGCCGGCTTCACCGACGGCGAGCCGTGGATGCCGACCAACGACAACTACGAACAGCTCAACGTCGAGGAGGAACGGACCGACCCTGACTCGGTCTGGCACTACTACCGTGAGCTCATCGACCTCCGCCACGAGCGGAACGTCCTCGTCTACGGCGACTACAAGGACCAGCTACCCGACGACGAGGCGGTGTGGGCGTACACCCGCTGGTCGGGCGAGGAGAACCTCCTCGTCGTGTGTAACTTCGCGGCCGAACCGATCCAGCGACCGAATCCAGTCGACGCGACGGGCACGCTCATCACGAGCAACTACGACGACGCCCCAGTCGACCTCGGGCCGCTGGAGCTCCGCCCCTACGAGGCGCGGGTGTACGACCTCCAGTAGTCGAATCGGGTGCCGCACCAAGCGTCGCAAAACATTTACTACAGTTCGAGTTAAAATGCAGCCCATGACGAGGGACTACGCCGGGCTGCACGACCCGAACGCCGAGTACACGATGCGAGAACTATCGTCGGAGACAATGGGCGTTACGGCGAAGCGCGGCGGCGGGCGCGACGTCGAGATCACGGACGTCCAGACGACGATGGTCGACGGGAACTTCCCGTGGACGCTCGTGCGCGTCTACACCGACGCCGGCATCGTCGGCACCGGCGAAGCGTACTGGGGCGCGGGCGTCCCGGAACTCATCGAGCGCATGAAGCCGTTCGTCGTCGGCGAGAACCCGCTCGACATCGACCGCCTCTACGAGCACCTCGTCCAGAAGATGTCAGGCGAGGGCTCGGTGGAAGGCGTCACCGTGACGGCCATCGCGGGCATCGAGATCGCCCTGCACGACCTCGCGGGCAAGATTCTGGAGGTGCCCGCCTACCAGCTCCTCGGCGGGAAGTATCGCGACGAGGTTCGCGTCTACTGTGACTGCCACACCGAGGACGAAGCCGACCCTGAAGCCTGCGCTGACGAGGCCGAGCGCGTCGTCGAGGACCTCGGCTACGACGCCCTGAAGTTCGACCTCGACGTCCCGAGCGGCCACGAGAAGGACCGCGCGAACCGGCATCTCCGACCCGGCGAGATTCGCCACAAGGCCGAAATCGTCGAGCAGGTCACCGAACGCGTGAAGGACCGCGCGGACGTGGCGTTCGACTGCCACTGGACGTTCTCTGGGGGCTCGGCCAAGCGACTGGCCGCCGCCATCGAGGACTACGACGTGTGGTGGCTCGAAGACCCCATCCCGCCGGAGAACCTCGAGGTGCAGGAGGAGGTCACGAAGTCCACGCTCACGCCCATCACCGTCGGCGAGAACCGCTATCGTGTCACGGAGCTCCGCCGTCTCATCGAGAACCAGGCCGTCGACATCGTCGCACCCGACATGCCCAAGGTCGGTGGGATGCGCGAGACCCGGAAGATAGCCGACGTCGCCAACCAGTACTACGTGCCGGTGGCGATGCACAACGTCTCCTCACCCGTGGCGACGATGGCGAGCGCGCACGTCGGGACTGCCATCCCGAACTCGCTCGCCGTCGAGTACCACTCCTACGAACTCGGCTGGTGGGGCGACCTCGTCGAGGAGACGGTCATCGAGGACGGCTACATCACCATCCCCGAGGAGCCGGGGCTCGGCGTGACGCTCGACATGGATACGGTCGAGGCGCACATGGTCGACGGCGAGACCCTCTTCGACGAGGCGTAACGCCACCGAAACACGCCGCACAACTCCTTCGACGAAGCGAACCGAGACCGCAGTCCGGCCATAGCTTTTTATCAGAGACCGCGGCCAGACGCCGTGTGCTCGACTGAGTCACCACGGCACCGACGAGACGGGAGTCCGGCGCAGGGCCGTGGCGCGGAGGGCCGGCTGTTCGCCAGAATCGTGTAGCGGTCGCGCGCTACAGCGTGAGCCGCTCGACGGTCGTCCCGGCGACTTCGAGGTCAGTGTCGCTCGCGGCGGCGACGACGACCTCGTTCTCGCCGTACTCGATGCCCACGCGGACGACGAACTCGCCGTCCGTGGGCTCGACGTACACCGTCTCCGAGGGGCTCTTGATGGCGACGGCATCGCCGTCGGTGCGGACGGTGACGACGAGGTGGTCGCCCTCGTAGCCGGTGTCGACCCAGAGGTCGGGCCCGTCTGGGCGCTCGGTGTCGAGATACCGGTTTTTGACGAACGTGGGCGTCTCGACCGGCTCGCCCGCGTCGATGCCGTGCGCGAGCCGGACGAACTGCGCCATGCTCCACGCCAGGGGCGTCGCCGAGCCAGTTCCCTCACCGAACTCCCAGTTGAACTCGGTCGAGGACTCGCTGTCCCACACCTGCTCGGCGAGCATCCGTCCGGAGTTGGCGAAGCCGGCCATCGTCCGCAGCAGGTGGGCGGGCGCGTCGGGGCCATCGGTGGTACCCCGGAGGAGTTCGTACTCCGCGCGCTCGCCGGTGAAGATGGGCCAGAGTCGACCCTTCCCCGCACCGTCGATGGACCACGGCGCGCCGCGGTCCTCGCGCTCGAGTTCGCCGTAGCCGTCGCCGGTGTAGCGGTAAAACGCCGGGCCGTGGGGCGTCTCAACGCGGATGGTCTCGTCGACCACCGACACCGAGTGCTCGACGACCGGGTCGTCTCCCGACTTGATGCCCAGTCGCGGCAGTTCGAGGAAGCCACCGTCGATGATCTCCCGCTCGTCGAGCGTCGGCCCCTCGTTCGCCAGCGTCCGCTCCGTTCCCGCCTCGGGGTTGCCGTCGCGCGTGATGCGGACGTAGTACGGCGGTTCTAGCTGGTCCGCACCGGTGTCCGTCGCCGTCCACTCCTCGACACGGTCGGTCCAGTCGTCGGCGAGCCCCAGCCACGCGAGTGCGTCGCCCGGTTCGTCGTAGTCGAGCGCGAGCTTCCCTGCGCAGGCGAGGCCCGCGATTTCGGCGGCGATCGACGACGGTGAGAATCCGGACTCCTCCTCCCACCGCTCCTGTGCGGTGGCGGGGCCGTTGCGCGCGACGTAGTCTGCCGACCGCCGGACGTTCTCGTAGGTGTAGTCAGCTTCCTCGAAGCCGATGCCGACCTCGGCGAGCTGGTAGGCCATCACCTGTGGGAACGAGATGTTGTCCATCTGTTCGCCACCCCACCGCGTCCGGCCGTGGAGGTAGGTGTTCTGCGGGATGAATCCGGTGTCGTCCTGCTGGTACTCGTAGATGTACGCCAGCGCATCGTGCGCAGTGGTGTGTTCGTCGACGGCCTGCAGGACGGTGAACACCTGATACAGGTCACGCGACCAGACGAAGTTGTAGCCGTACCCCTTCTGTCGGTCGGCGGGGACGACCTCCCCCCACGGTACGGAGGGCGAGGCGATACCCGCCCCGAGGTACGTCTTGTCCTCGACGGCCCGGAGCGCCATCAGACAGCTCTTGTACTGGGCGGCGAGTTCGGGGTCGGTCGACACCGACTGGGGCAGCGGCTTGTCGTCGAGCCACCGCTCCCACGAGGCGTGATAGCCGCGCTGGACAGCCTCATAGCCGCGAGCGAGCGACCCTTCGGCCTCACCGAGCGCCCCGGCGGTGTCCGCATCACCGGCGAAGCCGAGGCCGAGCGTCGTGTCGAGCGACGACCCCGTGCCGATGCGCCCGACCATGACGAGGTTGGTCTCGTCGGTCTCGGCCACGGGATCGGGTTTGACGCCGTCGGCGAACAGTTCGCGGAGCGCCGACGAGCCCGCGACACCCACCGTCGCCCAGTCGAACCGCTCTTCGGCGGCCATCGCGAACGCGATACTGTACGGGTTCCCGTCGTCGTCGACGAGCATCGTGTCGTCGTTCGCGTCGAACGTTCCCGCGTCACGGGCCGCGAGATGGTACGCGCCCTCGGTGCCGAGCCGGAGCCCACGGTCGCGGTCACCGACGCTCGTCAGCGCAGTATCGGCGACCGCGTACAGCTCGTACTCGTTGTCGTCGAAGGCTTCGAACTGGACGCTCGCGAGCACGGCGTCGTGCGACGGGTCGGCGGCGTACTCCGCGGTGAGCTGCCACTCGTGGCCCTGTCCCTTCCCGGTCTCGGTGACGGTCTGACGGAACAGCAGCGCGTCGTCGGCGAGCGGCTCCACCTCACGTTCGACGGTGTCCGCGTGGTCGTCACGTCGGCTCTCGTTGTGCGTGCGCGCCGTGTACGTCGAGGTCTCGTCGGCGTCGACGACGAGGAAGTCGAGCGTCCGCAGGTTCATCAGGTCCACGCGCGGATAGCGGACCTCGGTCAGCGCACCGTCGGTGAGCGTGAACCAGACCTTCGAAGGCTCGGATGCGTCGTGGTCGGCCACGGTCCCGACGCCGTACTTCTCGGCCGTCGTCCATCGGGGCGTCGCCTCCGGACCTTCGGGAGACGTCACCGCTGGAAGCGCGTCGAGATCGTACAGCAGCGCGGTCGCGTGGAGTCGGAGGGCGTGCGACCACCCCAGCGGTGTCGCGCTGTCGAGCGTGCCGTCGTCGAACACCTGCTCGGCGAGGTGACCCGTGTTCGAGCAGAACGGGCCGTCGGGCGATAGCAGGTCGTAGAGTTCGCCCGCCCACGCCAGCATGTCGTCGGTGGCGCGGTCGTGGGCGTCGAACAGCGCCGCCGCCCGCGCCGCGGCCTCCGCACCCCACGCGGTCGAAACCGACCACACCTTCGGGCCCGCCTGGTCGCCCTGTCGCCAGTCGTCGCCCTCGAAGCGGACGAGTCCGGCGACCTCGGGTGACTGCCGATACAGGGCGTCGAACGTCGCCACGAGGTGCGACTCCAGGCGGTCGAGGTGGCCGTCGGAGAGTCCGTCGGCGGCGGCGTACGACTCGAACGCACTCACGAGCGCGAACGACGCCGAATCGAGCCGGTCGTCGCGGCGGTCACCGTCGAGTCGGAGCGCGTAGTGGTCGCCCGTCCAGAGCTCGTCGAGGCCGTTGAGCACCGCTCGCGCACCGTCGAGCGCGTTCTCACAGACAGCGTCGGGGAGCGGTGCGGCGGCGACCGTCGCGTACGCCTCGAGATACGTGGCCGCGGTGTGGACGAACCGACCGTCCATGTTCTCCCAGAGGTTCTGACAGCGTGCGGGAAGCCCGTCTTCCTCGAGGGTCTCGTCGAGCGCGCCGACGCCAGCCTCGATGGCGGAGACGACTTCGCCGCGGGTTGCCCCCCCGAGCAGGGTCGGGCGCTCGGTCACCAGTTCCGCGAGGAACGAGACGACCGTCGCCGTCTGGTCGGCCTGGTACTCGACGGAGTCGCGGCCCTCGACGCGCCCGTGTGCCCACCCCGGGGCGAGCGAGCCGTCGACGGCCCACGCCCGATGCGACCACGAGCCGTCGTCGGACTGTGTGTCGACGTAGAACTCGGCGCTCGCGAGGAGTTCGTCGTCGACATCGAAGCCGAGGCGGTCGCTCGCATCGAGGAGATAGCTCGCAGTCTCCGAGTCGTCGCGGAACCAGGTGTAGCCGTAGCCGCCGGAGCCGGCGAAGAAGGGGTCGTGTTCCGGCCCGGCGATGCGCGCGCCGGAGGGCGCTCGGAGGAGCGCGAGCGCACGCAGATCCGCCGTGACACTGTCCGGACGTGGCGTGTCGGCAGGCGCGTCGACGGCCACCTGTTCGCGGGCGATGTCGCGGAGGGCGTCGGGCGTGGTGTGCGTCGTCGCAGCGTTCCGGATGTCGGCGATGGCCTGCTCACGGGTCGTCTCGCGGTGATCAGAGAGCTGCGTGACGAACGTGACGGTCGCGCCGCGACCCCCGCGTTCGAGCGGCGCGCTCACGACGACGTCGCCGCTCAGGTGGGTGTCCTCGTAGCGCTCCTGGGGGACGCGTCGCGGGAACTTCACTGGCTCGTCGTCGAGGATCTCGTCGAACCGTTCGGGCACCTGTCCGCGGACGTCGTCGATGCCGGTCGAGGCGGCGACGTAGTCGTGTTCGTCGCGGTGGAACACTTCGACGACGGAGCCGTCGTCGACCTCATGGATGAGCCGACCGACCTGCGTCTCGCGCCCCTCCGGCGCGAAGGTGAGGAAGGCCGTCAGCTTCGCGGCGTCGGGGACCTCACCGCGGAGTTCGACGTGTGTCACGTGCGCGCGGCCGAGCGTCAGGTCGTACTGGTGGACGGTGAACCGGCCGGCGTCGTACTCTGTCTCCACGAGCGTCGTGTCGGAGTAGTAGTGCTGGCGAACGGGATCGATGTCGTCGAACCAGCGAATGCCGTCGTCCGTCTCGATACCGAACCGCGAGCGGTCGACGCCGTAGAGCCCGGAGAGCGCGGCCGAGTGGTCCCGGAAAGAGCCGTCTGGGTTCACGTAGACGAGCCGGTCACCGTAGCCGGAGAGGGAGCCGTCGACGGTCGGCGCCGTCCCCGGGAACGGTCCCCGGTCTCGCTTGTAATCGTTCAGCGCGGTGCGCAGTCGCATACTGGGCCGAATGGGGCGAGCTATATAAACGATGACGATGTTGGCAAACACTTACTCGACAATGAGTAAAAATCATTAGCCCGGGGGACACAGGGTCCGTATGCACCATCCCGGACCCCCACGGTTCACCGCGGTCGGGAGCGCAGTCGAGCTGGCGCCGCGCGACCCCGATCCGGATGCGACGTATCGCTGGCGAGTCGTCTCGCGTCCATCGGAGAGTCGCGTCGACGTCGGCGACGAGGCCGTCGAGGAGTTCGTCCCCGACGTCCCCGGCCGCTACCGTGTCGAACTCGACGCGCCCGACGGCACGCACACACTAACAGTCCGCGTGTTCCCTGCCGATAAGGCTATCGCCGGTATCGGAGGGGCGAGCGGCTCGGGCATCAGCGGCATGTCGGGAAGCAGTCCGTCGGTCTCTGACTTCGCCAGCGGCTCGGGCTCAGCCCGCGGGAGTGGTGGCGGCGACGGTGGGCGCCCCCGCGTCCGGCTGGACGGTGGCCGCGAGGGCGACACGGTCGCACTCCACGCTCAGGCGACGCCGCACCCCGACTCCGAGGCGAGCCCGGCTGACCTCGACGTGGAGTTCTACGTCGACGACCGCGACGGGTTCAACCGTACGGCCCTGACGCCGCGCGGCCACGATGCCACCCTCCCGGTTCCGGACGCGCCGGTTCGTATCCATGCTGTCGCCGTTGGCGAGCAGTACAGCGTGGCCGACGCCGTCCGCGTCCACCCTGACGGCTCGGTCGAACGCCTCTACCAGCCCCCAGCGTGGGCCGAGGACGCCACCATCTACGAGATTTACGTGCGAGGGTTCACCGACGACCACTCCTTCGCGGGTATCAAGGCCAAACTCGACTACCTCGCCGAGTTCGGCGTCGACACGCTGTGGCTCACGCCCGTCCTCCAGAACGACGACGCCCCGCACGGCTACAACATCACGGACTTCTTCGGCGTCGCCGACGACCTCGGGACCCGCGAGGAGTACGAGGCACTCGTCGCGGCCGCCCACGACCGTGGCATGAAGGTGCTGTTCGACCTCGTGCTCAACCATTCGGCACGCCAACACCCGTACTTCGAGGACGCCTACGGAAACCCCGATTCCCCCTACTACGACTGGTACGAGTGGCAGGACTCCGGTGAGCCGGGCACGTACTTCGACTGGGAGAAGATCGCGAACTTCGACTACAAATCGCTCGAGGTCAGACGACACCTGCTCGACGCGGTCGACGAGTGGGCGCCGCTCGTCGACGGGTTCAGATGCGACATGGCGTGGGCCGTCCCCGCCGCGTTCTGGAAGGAGATCCGCGACCGCGTGAAGGACCACGACTCGGAGTTCTTACTCCTCGACGAGACCGTCCCCTACGTCGCGGACTTCCACGAGGGGATGTTCGACGTCCACTTCGACACGACGACGTACTTCACCCTCCGAGAGATCGGCCGCGGCCACGCCGACGCCGATGCGCTGTACGACGCGGTCGAACAGCGGGCGCGCGTAGGTTTCCCCGACGCCGCCGGCTTCATGCTCTACATCGAGAACCACGACGAACTCCGGTACGTCGACGAGTGCGGCCGCCCCGAAGTCGAGGCCGCCGCGGGCGCGCTGTTCACGCTCCCCGGCGTCCCGATGGTCTACTCCGGCCAGGAGTTCGGCGAACGCCTCCGTCGGGGCCACGTCGACTGGGACGCCGCCGACGAGGAGCTCCGCGCGCACTACAAGGCGCTCCTGGAGACCAACGACGAGACGCCCGCGCTCGCACGTGACGCCGACTTCGCGCCCGTCGACTACGAAGCTGCGTCGCCGGGCGTCACCGCGTACGCCCGCGACACCGGCTCGGAGCGGGTCGTCGTCGTGCTCAACTTCGGGCCCGAGACCGAGACGGTCGGACTGCCCGGTGAGCGCGTCGACGCGACCGACCTCGTCTCCGGCGAGTCGGTCGCAGCCGAGGGCGGCGTCGACGTCGAGAGCGTGGTGGTCCTGCAGGCCGAGCGATGAGCGAGGGTCGACTCCTCGACCGCGAGACGCAGGCGCTCGTCGACTGGCAGCGCGAGGTGCTCGACGCCCACAACGACCGGTTTGAGGCCGCCAAGGAGCTCACCCAGCGGCTCGGCGGCCACTGGCGCGACGGCCACGCCGAGTTCGGCTTCTGGACACCCGAACTCGAGAACGTCCCGGCCGACGAGATCCGACTCGAACTGCTGACGCCGGCCACCGACGTCGACCCCGGCGACCCACCGGAGTCGGCGACGTTCGAGCGTGTCACCGTCGACACCCGCCGCGAGGGCGAGTTCACGTGGGCGGCCGTCGAGGGCGTCCGTGCCGGCACACGGGACGAACTGGGGACGCTCTACCAGCTTGTGTACGAGCACGACGGCGAGCGGGGGACGGTGACCGACCCGCTCGCGGCGTCGGTGCCGTTCGGGGTCTTCGCCCCGCCGGAACTCTACGACCTCGACCGCCTCGACGAGACCCGCCCGGACCGCGACTACTTCCGGGCGCTCGGTACCGACGACGAACCGGTACCGACGACCGACGACGACGGCCTCCCCCGCATCGACCCGGCGACGAGCATGGTCGAGATGCACCCGGGGACCGCCACCGAGGCAGGCTCGCTGGGCGGGCTGGCTCGCCGTCTCGACGGCATCGCCGAGCGAGAGCGCGGGGGAGAAGCGCTCTCGGCTGCCGACGAGAACTTCCTCGGCTACGACGCGGTCCAGCTGATGCCCGTCGAGCCCATCACCGAGAACGGCGACGAGCCGGGCCACTGGCGCCCGCAGGCGCGAACCGACGACGAGCTCGTCGTCGACCTCGCGAAGCCCGAGATGGTGAACTGGGGGTACGACATCGTCGTGGGCGGCTTCTCGGCGGTCAACCCCGCCATCCTCGAGACGGGGCGCCCCGACGAACTCGTCGACTTCATCGCTGCCTGCCACGCGATGCCGCGCCCGCTGAAGGTCGTGTTCGACGTGGCGCTCGGGCACGCCGACAACGGTGGGCTCCGTGTACTCAACGAACGCTACTTCTCGGGGCCCGGGATGTACGGGCAGGACCTCGACTACACCGAGCCCGTGGTTCGGGCGGTGCTGCTGGAACTCCAGCGGCGGAAACTCGACTTCGGCGCGGACGGCATCCGCGTCGACGGCGCACAGGACTTCACGAACTGGGACGAGGACCGCGGCGAGTGGCACGACGACGCCTTCCTCGCGGAGATGGACGCCGTCACGCAGGAGGTCGCCGGCACGGAGTACCGCCCGTGGATGATCTACGAGGACGGCCGGCCGTGGCCACGCGAAGACTGGGAGCTCGCCTCGACGTACCGCACCCTCATCGAGCAGCACCCCCACTCGTTCCAGTGGTCGCCCATCACCTTCGCGCACAACACGCCCGCGCTGCTGACGTTCTGGGCGACGAAGTGGTGGCGCGTCCGTGAGGTCGCCGACATGGGGAGCCAGTGGATTACGGGTGTGGCGAACCACGACACCGTCCGCCGCGGGACACAGCGCGCGGTTCCCGACTCGTGGGAGGACGGCGACCCTATCAATCCGTATCTGGGCGAGAACCCCCGCGAGACGCTCGACCGGGCGTACGACAACCCGGCGACGAACGCGCTCATGCACTGTTTCCTCCCGGGCGTCCCGATGGACTTCCTCAACGCGAACCACCGGGGCCCGTGGGGGTTCGTCCGTGACACGGACGAGGACTGGAACGTGAAGGTCGTCGCCGACGAACACAACCTCGTCGAGTGGCAGGTCGCCGACGAGCACTTCGACGACGAGCGGTTCTTCTCGCGCATCAAGTCACTCGGGTTCGAGTCGCGCGACGACCTCGCAGAGTTCGTTCACGCGATGGCTCGGGTCGGTGAGGCCACGGACTTCGACCACGCGGCGATGGCCGAGATGCTGACGGCGCTCGACGTCCCGCTCGGTGACGGTGAGCCCACGGCCGCGGACCTGCAGGCGTTCAGCTTCGCGTGGATGCGCGACGTCCACGAGTTCGCCACGCTCGACCACTGGCGCGACGCGCAGGACCCCGAGCGCACGGCGTTCGATCGGGCGGTTCGCGAGTTCCGCCACGAGCGCCCGTGGCTCCGCCACGACCTCACCGACGAGGAGACGTTCGGCTACCGCCACCCGACGGACGGCACGGTCGTCTACTACGGCCACCGGGTCGGCCCGGACGAGGAACTGCTGTTCGTCGCGAACATGGAGGGGATGGAGACGACCGTCACCCCCACGGACCTCGTGGGCGTGGCTGGCGACGGCTGGGAGGTTGCGCTCACGGCGCCTGACGCCGAAGTCGAGGTTGCCGACGGCCCCGTGACGCTCCCGAACGCCGCGATGGTCGTGTTCTCGCGGTAACGGTGGCATCGCTGTTCTTCTGTGCGTCGTGGGGTCCACTGACACCCAGTAGAATGCAGCGCCAGGGTGACGAGTCCGAGATGTCGGGGCTACAGCCGCCCGTGGTACTCGGTCAGCTCCCGCAGCCGGTCGGCGAGGCCGTCGTCGAGTCCCTCCCACGTCACGCGCCAGTCCCAGTTGCCGCCGAGCGTCCCCGGCGTGTTGAATCGGGCGTCGCTCCCGAGCCCGAGCACGTCCTGTAGCGGCGTCACAGCAAGTTCAGCGTCCGAGCGCCACACCGCGTCGAGGACGTCCCAGTTGACTTCGGTTCCGTCAGTGTCGAGATAGAAGTTCGCACACTCGCGCTGGCGGTCGTCGCTGCTCTGGTACCAGCCGACGACCGTGTCCGTGTCGTGCGTGCCGGTGTAGCCCACGCAGTCCTCGGGGTAGGTGTGCGGGAGGTACATGTGGTTCTCCGCACACCAGTCCGCGTACAGTGGGACGCGCATCCCGGGGACGCCCACCGCCTCGCGGAGCGCGTGGAGTTCGGGCGTGAGATGGCCGAGGTCCTCCGCGATAGCCCGAAAGGAGCCGAGCTCGTCGGCGACCGTCTCGAACAGCTCTCTGCCGGGAGCCTCGCGCCACTCGCCTTCGCTCGGGTCGTCGGCATCGGTGGGAATGGCCCAGAACCGCTCGAACCCTTTGAAGTGGTCGATGCGAACCACGTCCACGAGGTCGTACAGGCGGCGGAACCGCCGGACCCACCAGTCGTAGCCGTTCGCGGCGAGCGCGTCCCAGTCGTACAGCGGGTTGCCCCAGCGCTGGCCGGCGTCCAGGTCCGGTGGGACCCCTGCCACCGACGCGGGCCGGTTCTCCTCGTCGAGGTCGAACGCGTCGGGGTTTGCCCACACGTCGACAGAGTCGGCGGCGACGTAGATGGGCACGTCACCCACGAGGTCGATGCCCCGCTCGCTGGCGGCTGCTCGCAAGTCCTGCCACTGTCGGTCGAAACAGAACTGGCGGAACGCCCGGTACTCGATCTCATCGGCGTGCTCCTCGCGGGCGGCGGCGAGCGCGTCGGGGTCGCGGAGCCGCACGTCGGCAGGCCAGTCGGTCCACGCCGCCTCGTACTCGCCTTTGAGCACGTCGTACAGCGCGTAGTCTTCGAGCCAGTCGGCCTCTCGCTCGCGGAACGCCTCGAACGCCTCGTGGGCTTCGGGGTCGGCGCGCTCGTCGAACGCCTCGAACGCCTCGCGGAGTTTCTCGTCCGTATAGGCTTTGACACGCTCGAACTCGACGTGGTGAGGGTCGAACGCGGGGCGGTCGTCGAGGTCGCTCGCGTGGAGCCAGCCCGCCTCGACGAGCGCGTCGAGGTCGACGAGCGTCGGGTTGCCCGCGAACGCCGAGGGCGACTGATACGGCGAGTCGCCGTGGATGCCAGACGTGGGGCCGAGCGGGCAGAACTGCCAGACCGACGCCCCAGCGCGGTCGAGCCACTCGAGGAAGACGTGTGCCGGTTCGCCGAGCGTCCCGACCCCGTCCGGCCCGGGCAGGGCGGTGACGTGGAGCAGGACGCCGGCCTCGCGGTCGAACTGCATACCCGCTCCACGTAGCCCCACGGTTTCAACGGTGCGGTCAGGCGACAGCCTCAAGGGTGCGAGCAGAGCGTGAGGCCTTTTATGCGGGCCGCCGGAGTCACGCGCATGCCAGACCTTCTCACCTTCGGCGAGACCATGCTGCGGCTCACGCCGCCGGCCGACGAGCGCATCGAGGCCGCAGACACGCTCGCGGTCCACGTCGGCGGCGCCGAGAGCAACGTCGCCGTCGCCGCCCAGCGACTCGGCGTCGACGCCGCGTGGGCCTCAAAACTTCCTGACTCACCACCGGCCGAGCGCATCGTCCGCGCGATTCGCGAGCAGGGCGTCGACCCGCTGATCGCCCGCGGCGAGGGGAGAGTCGGGACCTACTACCTCGAAACCGGTGACGCGCCGCGCGGCTCGAACGTTGTCTACGACCGCGAGGGCGCGGCCGTCCGTACCGCGACGCCCGACGACCTGCCGCTCGACCGCCTCCGCGACGCCGACATCTTCTACACGAGCGGCATCACGCCTGCACTCTCCGAGACGCTCGTCGACACCGTGGTCGAGCTGTTCGCCGTGGCGAACGACGCTGGGACCGAGATCGCGTTCGATCTCAACTACCGGGCGAAGCTCTGGTCGCCCGAGGCGGCACGCGATACCCTCCGCGGCCTCCTGCCGGCCGTCGACACGCTCGTCGTCGCCGAGCGCGACGCCGCGACGGTGCTGGAGCGTGGGGGCGACGCCGAGTCGGTCGCCAGAGACCTCACAGCCGAGTACGACTGCGAGACCGCCGTCGTCACCCGTGGGGCCGAAGGTGCGCTCGCTGTCCACGACGGGACGACACACGAACAGCCGGTCTTCGATGCTGACTCGCCCTACCCCGTGGGAACTGGCGACGCCTTCGTCGGGGGCTTCCTCGCGCGCCGCCTTCGGGGGGGTTCGGTCCCCGAGGCGCTGGAGTACGCCGCCGCGACAGCGGCCCTCAAGCGGACGATTCCCGGCGACATGGCACAGCTCTCACCAGAGGAGGTCGCCGCGGTCGTCGCCGGCGAGGCCGACGAAATCTCCCGCTAGATCGGTCGCGTCGGCCGCGACTTCGTCCGCTGGTGGACGACGAAGACGACACCCGCGCCCACGAGCACGAGCACGCCCGCGAACGCGAACGCGAGGGTGAACCCGAACGTTGCGAGCCAGCCGCCGAGAAGACTGCCGATACCACCTGCGACCGCCGAGAGCGCGACGTAGACACCGAGCGCCTCCCCACGCACGCCACGCGGGGCGATCTTGGTCACGAGGGTCGATGCGGTGACGGCGATGACGGCCCACGCTGCGCCGATGACCGCGAAGACGCCGGCGACCGAGAGTAGGCCGGTCGTGCCGGCCGCGATGCCACCGACCACCGCGACGGCCGGAATCGCGATGCCCCGAACCGTGAGCCCCGCGGCCTGCAACAGCGGCACGTCGAACTGGCCGGCGAGCTTGCCGGCGTACTCGTAGGAGACGGCCGAGCCGAGGCTCGCCACGAGATACAGCGCGAACACCTCGCCGCTGCCGAAGCCGGCCGCCGTGAGATAGATGGGGAGCGGCGCGAAGAACGCTGCGAACCCCGCGAAGAAGAGGACGACTGCGCCGTAGTACACCGCGAGCGTCGGGGTGAACCGCTGGGCGAGCTCTCGCGGGTGGAACGAGACGGTCGTCCAGTAGAGCCGGCCGAACATGTAGGGGAACGTCGCCCCCCGGACGTTGAGCCGCTTCGCCTTGACCATCGCGCGGGCCACGCGGTCAGCCTGTGGGCGCGGGCTCGACAGTCGTCCCTCACCGCCGTCCGCCGGGAGGAAGCGAACGCCGAGCGCGATACCTGCGGCCGCACAGACGGCGCAGGCGACGAGGAACGACTGCTGGACGGCGAGCGTCGGCAGGAACTGGCTTCCGAGGCCGGTCCAGATGACGCCGAGGACGAGCCCACCGGCCCAGCCGTAGCCCTGGAAGGCGTTGAGCGTCGCGTAGCGGTCGCTCCACGTCTGTTCGGCGGCGCCCGCGACGACGAGCAGCGAGAGCACCGGGCCGATGGCACCGGCGGCGAACCAGATGGCCGCGTTCGCCGCGATGACCGCGAGGATGGAGTCGACGAGCGCGACGGCGACGAGCCCCGCGGTCATGAGCACGAGTCCCCCGAGCACGAACGGTCGTTTCTTGCCCGTCTTGTCCGCGATGCGGCCGACGATGAGCGCGCCCGGCGCGCCGACGAAAGCAGCCGACGACGCCAGGAGTCCGAGGTCGACGGCCGTCCCCCCGAGCGCGACGACGTACAGCGGTACCAGCAGCGATGCCCCACCCAGCGCGACCGAGCCGACGGCCCACGCGTAGAGCCAACGAGTATCCGACATACGCTCGGAAGTGAGGGGGAGGGAAAAAGCGTTCCGACGGAGTCGGCGGACTTTTTGGCTGGACACGAGGAGTCGAGGTATGGACCCGGACATCCTCGTGGCCGGCGAGACGCTCGTGGACTTCCTCCCCGACCGTGCCGGCCCACTGGCGACCGTCGAGTCGTTCACCCGGCGGCCGGGCGGGGCTCCGGCGAACGTCGCCGTCGGCCTCGCGACGCTCGACCGCACGCCGTGGTTCTGGACGCGCGTCGGCACCGACCCGTTCGGTGACCTGCTGGTCGAGACGCTGGAAGCGCACGGCCTACCCCAGCGGTTCGTCGAGCGGGACCCCGAGGCGAAGACGACGCTCGCGTTCGTCGAACACGACGAGACGGCCGACCGCGCGTTCACCTTCTACCGCGACCGCACGGCGGACACGCGACTCCAAGCAGGCACGGTCCCAGACGAGACGCTCGCCAGCGTGGCGTGGGTGTACGTCGGCGGCGTCGAACTCGCGACCGAGCCAGCCCGAGCCGCGACGTTCGACCTCGTCGAGCGCGCTCGGGAGCAGGACGCGACGGTCGTGTTCGACCCCAACGCCCGCCCCGAACTCTGGGGCGACGACTTCGCCGAGGTCGTCGGCCGCGCCTTCGAGTACGCGGACGTGGTGAAAGCCACCCCGGAAGACCTTGCGGCTGCCGGCTTCGAAGGCGACCCCGAGGCGCTCGCGGCGGCGGTCCACGACGCCGGTCCCCACACCTTGCTCCTCACCCGCGGCTCCGAGGGCGCGTTCGCTTCGGCAACGGCTGAGGCACCGTGGGGGCCCGCGACGGTCGAGCACGCGGGCTACGCGGTCGACCCCGTCGACACGACCGGCGCGGGCGACGCCTTCACGGCTGGCGCGCTCGCGGCGCTCGCGGACGGCGAATCGCTGGAGGAAGTCCTGACGTTCGGGAACGCCGTCGCCGCGGTCACGACGACCGCCGAGGGGGCGATGACCGCGCTCCCCGACCAGGACGCGGTCGCCGCGTTCAGAGCCGAGTAGTCACCGCTGGAGGACGACCGGGCGCGGGAGCGTCAGGTCGAAGCCGACCGCGCTCGCCGCTCGTTCGGGCCAGTCACCCGTCCGGGTGAGCGGCTCGACACCGTCGTCGGTGACGAGCACCGTGTCCTCGCTCTTCGCGCCCTGCACCGTCGGATTCCACGCGTACGCCATCGGGAGATGGACGCGCTCGGTACTGTCGGGCGTGGCGATCCACTCGCGGCCAGTGAACCCGGCAGCACCCCCCTGGTGATGTTCGCGCCACTCGCCGTCGAAGCCGACCGCCGTGTAGGCGTCCTGCATCGCGTGGAACACCTCGTCGGCGGTGCCTCCCCGTCGGCCGACCGACCGAGTTGCCGCCAGCGCCGTCGCTTCGACGCCCGTGGCAGCGGCGTGGCGCTCGGTGAGCCACGGGGGCGCGTCGAACGCCACGGTCCGGGTACAGCTCGCGTACAGGCCCCCGCGGCTCGCGGTGACAGAGACTAGCGCGTAGTCGCCGAGTTCAGTCTCGGTTGGCGTGTAGTGCCGGTACTGCTGGGCACGCCTCGCGCCACCGACGAGTGCGACGGGCGTGTCGATGCCGCGGTCGGCGAGTCGACCCCGGAGGTCGGCGGCGACGGCTCGCTCGGTGACGTCGGGCGCGGCGTCCCGGCAGACAGCCTCGACGGCGGTGGCGACCTCGCGCCCGAGTTCACGGTACTGCTCGACGTCCCGTTCCGTGAGCGGCTGGCGAAGGCTGCTGGCGTTGACCGGGGCGAAGCCGTCGACCGGGAAGTCCGCGGCGGCGGGCGTCGGCGACCGTTCGGCGACCGCCTCAGCGAGCGACGACTCGTGCCACGGAAACGTCTCGATATCGACGTGGCTGGGCAGTTCTTCGGCAGCGAGCCGAAGTCCTTCGATGTCGTTCGTGACGACCGTGAGCGACCCGTCGTAGCCGACTGCAGCGACGCCAACGTCGCCCGCGCGGTCCACCACGTTGTTCCCGCCGGTGAGCCACGCGAAGCTGTCGGGGCGTGCGAACCAGACCGCCTCCAGCCCACGGGCGGCTAGCAGCGCGTCGAGCCGCGATGCCCGCTGGGCCGGGAGCGTCTCTATCGCAGTCGCCATCAATATTTATTCTGTAGTGAGTAAACTTCTTAATGCTGGCGGTCCGAATTAGAGCTATGACTCTGGAGTCGGTTCACCAACGGAAAGAGAACTTCGTCGGCGGGGAGTGGGTGCCGTCGGCCGACACCATCCCAGTCGAAGACCTCGCGGACGGGGGCGTCTTCGCCGAGGTCGCAGCCGCCACGCCCGAACAGGCCGAGGCCGCCGTCACCGCCGCACACGACGCGAAGCGGGCGATGCGCGAGACGACCATCGTCCAGCGCGTCGAGTGGCTGAACGCCATCGCGGACGGCCTCGTGGCCCGAAAGGACGAACTCGCGGGGGTCATCGTCCGCGAGGCGGGCAAGCCCATCTCGAGCGGCCGGGGCGAAGTCGATTCGGCTGCAGAGCGGTTCCGCCGCGCCGCCGAGGAGGCCCGGAACAACCAGGGCGAGTTCATCGAGGGGACGACTTCGGGCCACGAGGGCTGGCAGGCCATCGTCAAGCCACAGCCCATCGGCACCGTGCTCTGTGTCACTCCCTACAACTACCCGCTGGCCACGACGGCCCTCCAGGTCGCGCCGGCGCTCGCCGCCGGCAACAGTGTCGTCCTGAAGCCCGCGACGAAGACGCCCGTCAGCGGCGCTATCCTCGCGGAGGTCATCGCCGAGGCCGGCCTCCCCGAGGGCGGCTTCAACTTCGTCTCCGGCGAAGCGAGCGACATCGGTGACGTGCTCGCCGGCGACGACCGAATCAACGCCATCGCCCTCACCGGCTCCTCGGGCGCCGGCAAGCACGTCGCCCGCGAGTCGGGCATGGTCAACCTCCACATGGAACTTGGTGGAAATGCCCCGGCCATCGTCTTCCCCGACGCCGACCTCGAATCGGCGGCCGCCGACTCCGCGAAAGGCTCGTTCAAGTACGCCGGGCAGCGGTGTTCGGCCATCTCGCGCGTCCTCGCGCACGACGAGATCCACGACGAACTCGTCGAGCGCATCGAGGCGCAGATGGACGACTGGCAGCCCGGCGACCTGTTCGACGAGGAGACCGCCATCGGGCCGCTCATCTCCGACGACCAGGCCGACTGGGTCGAGGAGCTCATCGACGACGCCGTCGAGAAGGGCGCGACGCTCGTCCGTGGTGGTGAGCGCGACGGCAAGACCATCCAACCCGCCCTGCTCGCCGACGTGCCGCACGATGCCCGCATCCTCCACGAAGAGCAGTTCGGCCCTGTCGCCGTGGTCGCCCGGTTCTCCGACGAGGACGAGGCGCTCGGCATCGCCAACGGTGGCGACCTCGGCCTCGACGCCGCCGTCTTCACCGCCGACCACGACCGCGCGATGCGGCTCGCCGACGCCATCGAGGCCGGTGCCGTCCGCATCAACGGTGCCCCGAGCCACGGCCTCGGCGACATCCCCTTCGGCGGCGTGAAGGACTCCGGTATCGGCCGCGAGGGCATCGGCTACAGTATCGAGGCGTTCACGACCACCAAGAGCATCGTGCTCTGAGCCGGGTCCACGCCTAAGTGACCCGCCCACCCAGTTCTCTCAAAAATCTATGCGAAACGCGAAAATCGTCTGTACGCTCGGCCCCGCCTCGAACGACTCCGAGACCATCTCGGACCTCGTCGAAGCCGGCATGTCCGTCGCCCGCCTCAACGCCAGCCACGGCACCCCCGAGGACCGCGCGACGGTCATCGACCGCATCCGCGAGGTCGACGCCACGACGGACCGCACCCTCGCCGTGATGCACGACCTCCCCGGTCCGGAGATTCGAACCGCCCCCCTGGACGACCCCATCTACATCGAGACCGGCTCGGAACTCCGGTTCGTCGAGGGGCGAACCGCGACCCCCGAGGAGGTCGGGCTCTCCATGTCGCTCGACGGCGTCTCCGAGGGCGACACTGTCCTGCTCGACGACGGTCGCATCGAGACGGTCGTCCTCGGCGTCGACGCCGACGGCGTCCGCGTCCGCGTCGAGGACGGCGGCAAGCTCAGCGGACGAAAGGGTGTCAACATCCCTGGGGTCGACCTCGGGCTCGATATCATCACCGACCAGGACGAACGCGAGCTCGACCTCGCTGCGGAAAAGCGGGTCGACTTCGTCGCCGCGAGTTTCGTCCGCGACGCTGCAGACGTCTACCGCATCAGCGAAGCCCTGGAAGAACGCGGTGCGGATATCCCAGTCATCGCGAAAATCGAGCGAGCGGACGCCGTCGAAAACCTCGACGGCATCATCGACGCTGCCTTCGGTGTGATGGTCGCTCGCGGCGACCTCGGCGTCGAGTGCCCGCTGGAGGAGGTCCCGCTGATTCAGAAGCGCATCATTCGTCGCTGCAGGGAAGCGGGCGTCCCGGTCATCACCGCCACGGAGATGCTCGACTCGATGGTCCACGAACGTCGGCCCACCCGCGCCGAAGCGTCGGACGTGGCGAACGCCGTCCTCGACGGCACGGACGCCGTCATGCTCTCGGCCGAGACCGCAGTGGGTGACTATCCAGTTCGGGTCGTCGAGACGATGGACCGCATCGTCCGCGACGCCGAGGAGAGCGACGAGTACGACGAGTTGCGCGAACAGCGCGTGCCCACGACCGAGGGGTCGAAGACCGACGCGCTCGCGCGCTCGGCGCGCTTCCTCGCCCGCGACGTGGACGCCACCGCGGTCGTCGCCGCCTCCGAATCGGGATACACGGTGCTGAAGGCCGCGAAGTATCGACCGACGGTTCCCATCCTCGCGTCGACGCCACACGACCGCATCCGCCGGAAGCTGGCGCTGTCGAGCGGGGTCGTCCCCAAACACGTCCCGATGTCGACGGGCGGCGCCGACACCGTCATCAGCAGTTCGGTGCAGGCGGCGCTCGACGCGGGCGTCGCCGAGAGCGGCGACACCGTCGTCGCACTCGCCGGGATGATGACCGAGCTGGAGGGCGTCGACACCACGAACATGCTGAAGGTGCACGTCGCCGCCGAAATCCTCGCGTCCGGGCGGTCGGTGGTCGAGGGGTACGCCAGCGGCCCCGTCTATCGCGTCACCTCGGGCGACCTCACGGACGTGCCCGACGGCGCGATTCTCGTGTTGTCCGAGGCGTTCGACGACGAACTCACGGGCGACCTCGATTCGGTCGCGGGCGTCATCGACGCCGACGCCCGGATGACGAGCTACGCGGCGATGGTCGCACGCGAACTCGGGATTCCGATGGTCGGCGACGCCGTACTCCCCGAGTCTGTCGATGACGGCGACGAGGTGACGCTCGACGCACAGCGCGGCGTCGTCTACGAGGATACGGTCGGTCGCGGCCGGCGCTAAAAAGGAAGACGCGGACTCAGAGCAGCTGTTTCTCGCGTTCGTCGCGTTCCTGCTCTTTCCGGGCCTGCTGCTTCTGCTCTTCGCGACCCCTGAGGTACTGCCGACCCATCGGGACGAACTTGCGCTTCACGTCCAGCGCGAACGACACGACGCCGTACGCCCAGAAGACGAACAGCAGCGAACCGACCGCGAAGTACGTGAGGGGGTCGACCATGGTCAGTCGTCGCTCTCGGCTTCCGTGGTGGTCGCGGCGTCCCCGCCGAGATCGACGATGCCGTGCTGGAGCGCCTGCTCGGTCTCGGTGTCGAAGAGGTGAATCTTCGAGCGGTCGAGGACGACCTCCATCTCCTGGTCTTCCGAGATGGGTGAGTCCGGCTCGACGCTCATCAGCAGCTGCCCTGCCGCATTGGGGTCTTCGAGGTCGACTTCGGCGTCTTTGTCCGTCAGCAGGTAGACGAAGATCTCGTCACCCATCGGTTCGAGGACGTCCGTCGTCACCGGAATCGGCTTCGTCGGGTTCGCCAGTTCGTCGGCCTGCTCCGCAGGGTAGACGTCCTCTGGACGGATGCCGACCGTGACCCGCTGGTCGGGCGTGACGCCGAGGCTGGCGGGGTCGAAGTCGATCTCGATCTTGTCGTTGTCCGACGTGAACCCGGTCGCGGTCACGACGCCGGGCACGAAGTTCATCGACGGCGAGCCGATGAACCCCGCGACGAACAGGTTCGCCGGCTCGTTGTAACAGACGAGCGGCGGGTCGATCTGCTGGAGCTCACCCGAGTCGATGACCGCGATGCGGTCCGACATCGTCATCGCCTCCGCCTGGTCGTGTGTGACGTAGATGATGGTGGTGTCCAGCTCCTTGTGGAGCCGCTGGAGCTCCGTCCGCATGTGGACGCGCAGTTTGGCGTCCAGGTTGGCGAGCGGCTCGTCCATGAGGAACACGTCCGGCTCGCGGACGATGGCGCGGGCGATGGCGACGCGCTGGCGCTGCCCACCCGACATCTCGTCGGGCATCCGGTCCAGCATGCCTTCGAGCTGGACGACGTCGGATGCCATCTGGACGCGTTTGTCGATCTCGTCCTTCGGCGTGTTCCGCAGCCGGAGGCCGAACGAGATGTTGTCGTAGACGTCCATGTGTGGGAACAGCGCGATGTTCTGGAACACCATCGAGATGCCCCGGTCCTTCGGCGGGAGGTTCGTCACCTCCCGGTTGCCGATGTGGACCGACCCCTCGGTGGGGATGGTCAGGCCCGCGATGGTCTCCATCGTCGTCGACTTCCCACACCCCGACGGGCCGACGAGACAGACGAACTCGCCGTCCTTGATGTCGAGGTTCATGTCGTCGACTGCCGTTACGTCGTCGTACCGCTTTACCACGTTTTTGAGTGTTACTGATGCCATGGTGTTACTCCTTGAGTGCGCCCGAGGTGAGGCCGCTCACGATCTTCTCCTGGGCGACCACGACGAGGATGGCGACAGGGAGCACCGCGATGATGCTGCCCGCGGCCATCATGCCGTAGGTCACCTCGAACTGTCCTGCCTGCTGGAGCTGAAGGATGCCCCGAACGATGGGCGACCACGTGGCCGCCTCGCCGTTCGTCATCAACGAGGAGAAGAAGTACTCGTTGTAGACGGCGATGAACGTCAGGACGCCTGCCGTGGCGACGCCGGGTGCCGACAGCGGCATGATGACCCGGAACAGCGCGCCCAGCCGTGTCGTCCCCTCGACGCGGGCAGCGTCCTCCAGCCCGTCTGGAATCTGCCCGTAGAACGTCGTGAGGATGAAGATGGACAACGGCAGGAACAGCGCACTGAACGGGAGAATCATCGCGCCCGGCGTGTTGTAGAGTTCGACGAAGCCGAGCCCGGGGATGTTCCCGGTGAACAGCCGGAACAGCGGCAGCAGGAACGCCGCCGGCGGGAAGTAGCTCACCGCGAGCACGATGAGCATCAGCGGACGGCGGCCGGGGAACCGAAGCCGACCGAACACGTAGCCCGCGAGGCTCGCGATGAGCAGCACGAACACGGTCGTGACCGTCGCCAGCAACAGGCTGTTGAACATGAATCTGGCGAACGCCACCGCGTCGAACACGTCGACGAATGCGCTCGGGTCGAAGCCGTTCGGAACCAGCGCGTACGCCTGGTTCTCCGGCGTGACCGCCAGCACGAGCAGCCAGTAGAACGGGAACAGCGTCGTCACGAGGAAGAACACCGTGACGACGTAGAACATCGCCCGGTAGACCTTCTCCGGGTTCTGAATGGCACTGCGTGCCCAGCGCTGGAACGGCCCGAGGTTCTCGCCACCGTCCGACTCCGTGGATGGGGTTTCTGCGGTCATATCAGGCCATCTCCTCCCGGGCGAACCCGACGATGTAGACCGAGACCACGATACCGATGATGGCCGCGGTGATGAACGCGACGGTCGCGGCGGTGCCGATCAGCCGCGTCCCACCGAAGAACGAGCCGACCACCATACACGACAGCGATGGCACGGTCGTACACTGTGAGACCGTGTCGATGATGCCGTACACACGCATCGCGTCGATGGTGCGGAACAGCATCGCGACGAGGATGGTCGGCAGGACGATGGGGAACGTGATGTAGCGGAACCGCTGCCACGGGCTCGCACCCGCGACCTTCGCCACGTCGTACAGCGAGCGGTCGACCGACTGGAGCCCCGCGAGGATGAGCAGCGCCATGAACGCGGACGTCTTCCAGATGTCCGCGACGATGACGATGAACGTCGCGTCTTGTGAGTTCGCGAGCGGTGCTGTCGACAGCAGGCCGAGCTGGTTCAACAGGCCAGGGTTCGCGTCCGTCCCGACGAGCAGCCCGACGTCGGGCTGGAACAGCAGGAAGAACAGCATCCCCTGGACGACGATCGGGATGGCCCACGGGATGATGATGGCCACGCGGACCCACCGGCGACCGCGGAAGTCCTGGTTGAGAACGAGCGCCTGCCCGAAGCCGATGAGCGTCTCGAAGAAGACGCTCACGATGGTGAAGATGAGGGTCACCGTCAGCGCCGACTTGAACATCGCCTCGACGGTGAGTGCTGTCGGCAGGAACGGCGCTGGCATCAGCGCGTTCCGTTGGCCCGTCAGGACGGCCACGTAGTTCTCGAAGCCGACGAACGGCCCGACGGACGCGGTGCCCGTGATGGCGTCAGCGAACAACGACAGGCGGAACGTCGACAGCAGCGGCCAGAACGCGATGACCGCGAGCAACAGCAGCGGCGGCGTCAAGAGGAAGTAGGCGAACCCCGTGTCACCGAGGTTCTCCATCCACGTGACGAACGAGCGATAGGGCCCGCCGCCGCCACCCACCTGGGTTGTCTCTTGTTCGGTTGCCATGGTAATTGGTAACTAGCGACGCCCTTAGTTGTTAGCCCCTTGCTCTTCGAGCGACTCGAGCGAGTCCGCGAGCGACGACATCGCGTCGCTCGGACTCTTCTCCTGCCGGAGTGACGCATTGATCTCGCTCGAGATCTGCGTGGACTGCTGGGGCCAGATGGCGGTGACGGGTCGCGGAACCGCATTCTCGGCGGCGAGCTGGATGGTGTCGACGTAGCGGCCGATGATGTCCAGCTCGCGAGTACTCTCGGTCGCGATGAGGTCCGGAATCGGCGGAATCCAGCCACCGATCTCGAACAGGTCGAGCCGCACCTGGTCGTCGTTGAGTGCCTGGAACACCTGGAATGCCGCCCGCTTCTTCTCCGGGGCGGAGTTGGGGTTGAGCGTGAGGTGCCAGCCACCGAGTGCCGAGGTGGTGCCACCGATCTCCGGCCCGTACTTCGACTCTTCGGCCGTGACAGCGTAGGGGACGGGCATCACACCGAGGTCCTCGCCGAACACGTCCTCCGCGCCGTTGATGTTGATGGAGTACGGCCAGTTGCGGAGCGCGACCGTCCGGCCCTGCGTGAACGGTTCGCGCGACGGCTCTTCGGTGTACTGGACGACGGCGTTCGGCGAGATGTCCGCGTATCCGTCGAGCGCGGCGGAGTCGCTTTCCCCGTGGATGAACGTCCGCATCATCCGGATGGCGTTGATGACCGGCTCCTCCTCGACCGTGATGGGGCGGTCGCCGATGGGGCCGAACAGGTTGCTGAACTCGCCGAAGTAGGAGCCACCCCACGACCCCATGAACTCGACGAAGTCACAGCAGGAGAGCCCCTCGTACGCCGAGCCCTGCCAGTTGAAGCCCTGTTCCATCCCGTCGACCTCCAGGCCGTCGGCGACGACCTGCGAGAACTCCTGCCACGTCATCGGGTTCGTCGCCCACTCCTCGAAGTCGGAGTCCGAGTAGCCCGCTTCCCGCAGGATGTCCTTGCGGTACTGGATGGTGGGGAAGTCGGCGAACAGCGGGATGCCGAACAGGTCGCCGTCCTGGTTGCTCGCCGTCGCGAGCATGTTGCTCAGGTAGTTATCCTGTACGTCGCTGATGAAGCTGTCCGGGAACGACTTCGTCAGGTTCTGCAGCTGGTTGCGGGCGATGAAGGGGATTGTCCAGCCGTTGTCCATCATCATGATGGTCGGCTCGCCCTCTCCCGCACTCAGGAGCTGCTGGAACTGGCTCTGTCGGTTCCCCGTCTCGAAGGAGCCCGCCAGCCAGTCGATGTTCACCGTGTCCGGCAGTCCGCCGTTCTCCCGGAGCGTCTGGTCGATCTGGTCGCTCGCGCCCTCGAAGTTCGCGTCCGCCAGAAGCTGGATGGTCACTTCCTCTTCCGGCGGCTCGGTACTGATGGGTGTGTCCGTCGCGTCTCCGCCACCACCGCCGCCACCGATACAGCCGGCGACGCCGACCGCGAGGCCCGATGCGCCCGTGGCCTGCACGAACCGGCGGCGAGAGATCGAACTGCCCGAACGAGTTCCTGTCCTGTCACTGTCTGACATATTCCGGCGGGTGATAGCACCCGACACATAAAATAGGTGGCGGATTTACAACAGTCGTTGTAAATGATTATAACCACCTAAAGGTGCCCTACTTAACTGCACCAGGGAGGTGGAAATATCGCAGGACCGCCCTACTATCAGGGTCGTCGGAACAGGGGTTGGTCCGCGACAACATTCCGTCCGCCGATCTCGAGCACTGTGATGCGGGTCGCCTCGACGTCTTCGAGCATCGCTCCCCAGCCGCCGACCGTCACGGTCTCGTCCTCGTCTGTCAGAACGGTCATCGTCACCTGCCCCGAGAGTCGCTCGACGGGGTCTTCCGAGCCGGTGATGCCGCTGAACGCCGCCTGCTGGACGACCCCCGTCGTCGAGATCTCGTCCCCGGTGTCGACCTCGAACCCCTCGACGTGGACCCGGGGAGTCGCCCCGTCGTCGACGAGCGGCTGTAGATCCCGAACGCACTGCCGGATGTCGACGTAGCCGACGGGGAACGAGTCGCCGTAGTCGCTGTAGACGGTCTCCCAGTGTTCCCACAGGCAGGTGAGGAAGTACCAGTGGAACACGAACGTGTGCGTGCGGTCGTTCACCAGCACGCCGTACTGGTCGTGGGAGTTGGGGTGGTGCGAGAAGCAGGTCTTCTGCCGGTCGACGAGCGCGACGAACGGGGCGGGAAGCCGCCGATGGCGAACCTCGAGACACGCGCCCTCGAATTGGTCTGTGGGCAGCTCCGTGTCGTCGCCATCGGTGTGGATCGAGATGCGCGTCGAGACGCCGCGGTCGTGGGCTGCCGCGAGCTTCGGCCGCAATCGAGAGAAGTCCTCGGGCGTCAGCGACAGCTGAATCTGGTACTCGGCGTCCTCGATGAACGTCTCGGCCCGCTCGATGACGGTCTGGAACTGCGTGACGATGCTCGTCCGGTTGCTCTCGAGTTCGGGTTGCTCCCACCGCTCCTCGACCTCTTCGGCCGCGGTTTCGAACCGGGTGGCCCGGTCACGGAGGTCCGACAGCACCATCGCCGGGCTGTGTGCACGAGCGTGGAGCGACCCCATCTCGTAGGTCTCGATGTAGCCGTGCGACTCCAGCCCGTCGAGCACGTCGTAGATGCGCGGTTTCGGCACGTCGCTCGCCTCGGCAATCTCGGTCGCGGAGGCCGCACCGAGGTCGAGCAGCGCCACGTAGGCCGCGGCCTGATACGGGGAGAGCCCTGCTGTCTCGAGCGTATTCGACAGCTCCGCGGTATCCATAACCCGGAGACGGGCCGGACCTATCTAAAGGCTCGCCTCAGGTGTCCTTGTTCGGCGCCGGCCACCGGGGCGTGATAGGTGCCTCGATGCGCTCGACCTGGTCGTCGGTGAGCGAGACGTCGAGTGCCCCGAGGTTGTCCTCCAGGTGAGCCATCGTCCGTGGCCCGATGATGGGCGCGTCGACCACTGGCTTGTGGAGCAGCCACGCGAGACTCACCTGCGCGGGCGTCGCCCCCACCTCGTCGGCCACGTCGCGGATAGCGTCGAGCACCTGCCAGTTCTCCTCGGTGAACCGCGCCTTCGTGTAATCGTCAGTCGCGGCCCGGCCGGACTCCGGCTCGCTGTCGCGGTCGTACTTCCCCGCGAGGAACCCACCAGCGAGCGGTGACCACGGGATGACACCCACGTTCTCGGCCTCGCACGCCGGGAGGACGTTCGCCTCCTCGTGGCGGTCGACGGCGTTGTACTCCGGCTGCATGGAGACGAACCGCTCGTGGTTCTCGGCGTCGGCCTGATACAGCGCCTTCGTGAACTTCCACGCGGGCATCGTGCTCGCGCCGACGTAGCGGACCAGCCCCTCGTCGACGAGATAGTCGAGGGCTGCGAGGGTCTCCGAGAGGAGCGTGTCGTCGTCGTAGCGGTGAATCTGGTAGAGGTCGATGTAGTCGAGGCCGAGGCGGTCGAGCGAGGCGTGACACTGGTCGACGATGTGCTTTCGGGAGAGGCCCGACTGGTTCGGCCCGGCGCCCATCGGATTGTACACCTTGGTCCCGACCACTAGCTCCGACCGGTCACGGTCGGCGATGGCGTCGCCGACGATCTCCTCGCTCTCGCCACGCGAGTAGACGTTCGCGGTGTCGAGGAAGTTGATGCCGGCGTCCATCGCGGCGTCGAGAATCTCGTGGCTCGTCGCCTCGTCACCGATCATCCACGGCAACCCGCTGCCGAAGTTCATACAGCCGAGACAGAGGCGCGAGATCTCGAGGCCGGTCGAACCGAGCCGCGTGTATTCCATATCGGGCATGGTTGCTCTTCGACACACCACGGCAAAAGTCCTCGCGGCGGAAGCCTGATTGCTGTCGCTCCGTTACGAGGTTCCATGTCGTCGCTCGACGCCGTCCGTCGCCCCGAACACACCGGGGAGATGCGCTGCTGGCCGTGTACCGTCGTGAATCTCCTCGTCGTGGGGGCGCTCGCACTCGTCGTCGGCCGCCGCCGCAAGGGGGTCGGGCTCGCCGTCGCCGCGGTCGGCCTCACGCTCGTCGCGCTCCGGGGATACGTCGTTCCCTACACCCCGCAGTTCGCGCCGAAACTCGTTGCGGCGTCGCCGCTGCCAGACGAGTGGTTCCACATGGAATCGGCAACCGCGACCCCACCTGTCGACGCGGTTGCCGACGAAGCGGAAGCCGGAGACGACACACCCGACCTCGACCCGGACGCCGAGCGCGACGCGGAGACGGGGCTCGCGGGCGACGAGCCCGACGGCGAGGAGCTGCTGGCGACGCTGGTCGAGGTGGGAGCAGTCACGCTCGACGGCGAGGACGTGCGGCTCGACCCCGAGTTCGAGACCGCCTGGTACGACGCCATGGAACCGCTCGCCGACCTCGACACCGAGGCACTCACCGAGGAAGTGCTCTCGGTGGCGCACGCGAAGGACGGCTTCGTCTTCGACGGCGACATGGACGACCACGAGTGGGTGGTGCTCACCGACGGCAGCGGGAGCTTCCAGGGACGCACGTGGCTCTCGCGCCCCGTCGCAATCGCCGAGACTGCTGCGGTGCATGCCCTCGACGAGTACGTGACGGAAGCGGCGACCCGGCGTGCTGCGGCCGGGCCGCTCCGGATGTTCCTACAGACCTGTCCCGACTGTGGGACAGAGCTCCGCGAGGAGTCCGCCGCGTCGTGCTGTGGCGGCTACAACGGCCCGTCGGAGGTTCCCCCGATGGTGCTCGCTTGCCCCGACTGCCGCCAGCGGCTCTACACCTTCGACGACTAGCTGCCCGAGCGCTCGCCCGCGAGCAGGTGTTCTGCGCTCGCGAGATTCGTCGCGAGCGGCACGTTGTGAACGTCACAGATTCTGAGCAGCGCTGAGATGTCGGGCTCGTGCGGCTGGGCGGTCAGCGGGTCGCGCAGGAAGACGATGGCGTCACACGTGCCGTCGGCGACCTCGGCGCCGATCTGGAGGTCACCGCCGTGCGGGCCCGACTGCTTGCGCTCGACGTCGAGTCCGGTCGCCTCCTGCAATCGGTGTCCAGTCGTCCCCGTCGCGAGCAGTTCGAAGCCGGCGAGTGTCTCGCGATGGCGGTCGGCGAACGCGACGAGGTCGTCTTTCTTCTCGTCGTGAGCGATGAGTGCGAGTCGCATGAAACCTCTGCGTCGACCGGACAGGAAAGCGTTCGGGCAGAGTACTCGGACGCGAGTGAATCTATGCTGTTAAGTGGTGGCCGGTCCGTGCCCCTGGTATGTACGCCGGTGTGGACCTCGGGGCCACGAACATCCGGGCGGTCGTCGCCGACAACGACGGCACCATCGTCGGCAACGACCGCCGGGGAACGCCCACCGGGCCGACCGGCATCGCAGTGACCGAGGCGGTGTTGACCGCCCTGCGAACGGCCTGCGAGGACGCGCACGCGGACCCCGCCGACATCCGCGCGGTCGGTATCGCCTCCATCGGGCCGCTCGACCTCGCGGTGGGTGCGGTCGAGAACCCCGCGAACCTCCCCGACGCCATCGACTCGATTCCGCTCACCGGCCCCATCGAGAACCTCGTCGACTCCGAGCAGGTGTACCTCCACAACGACACCAACGCGGGCGTCATCGGCGAGCGGTTCCACAGCGACCGCAACCCCGACGACATGGCGTATCTCACCATCTCCTCAGGGATCGGTGCCGGCGTCTGTGTCGACGGCAACGTCCTCTCGGGGTGGGACGGCAACGCCGGCGAAGTGGGCCACATGACGCTCGACCCCGAGGGCATCATGCGCTGTGGCTGTGGCAAGGACGGCCACTGGGAGGCGTACTGCTCGGGGAACAACATCCCTCGGTACGCCGAGTATCTCCACGACGACGACCCGGTCGACACCGCCCTCCCGCTCGACGACTCCGACTTCTCCGCCGCCGACGTGTTCGAGTACGCCGACCACGACGAGTTCGCGGCCCACGTCGTCGGCCAGCTCGCGCACTGGAACGCGATGGGCGTCGCGAACCTCGTGCACGCGTACGCACCGCTCGTCATCTACGTCGGCGGCGCCGTCGCGCTCCACAACACCGACCAGGTCCTCGACCCCATCCGGGCGAAGCTCCCCGACATGGTGATGGCGAACGTCCCAGACGTCCAGTTGACGACGATGGGCGACGACGTGGTCGTCAGGGGCGCGCTCGCGAGCGCGATGACCGGTGGGACCGGCGACCGCTCGCGAATGCGACGATGAGCGGCTCCGGCGGGCCCACCGCTGGAGGGACCGGCGACCGCTCGCGAATGCGGCGGTAGCCTCCTGCGCTGAACTCACGGTTCACTGTCGTACAGCCGCCGAAACACGCGCGTCGGGAATCGCGGTTCCAGGCGGCTCGGTGGACGGCCCGCCCCGCCACGCGACTCGCCGGGGACGCGCTCGACGACACCGACCTCCGCGAGTTCGTAACAGAACCGCTTGACGGTGCTCGCCGACAGGTCGACCTCGCGGGCGATGGCGTCGCTCGCGTCGGCGATGCTCTCGACGCCGTCGAGGTCGACCAGCGCACGGAGCACAGCCTGTCGGCGTCGCGGAAGTGCCATCACGCGACCGAGCGGGACCGACGGTCGCGGCACGGCCTCCATCCCCGCGTCGAGGGCGCGGTCGTGGATGCGCCCGTGGCCGGCGACGGCAGCCTGGTCGGCTGCACCGAACAGCGCCGCGAGGCCGTCGTGGGCGTCACCCTCAGCCCACCGGACGGTACGCCGGAGCTGTTCGCGGTCGAGTGCGTCGCGGGCGATGCCTGCCGACGCGCGTTCGGTCAGGACGTCGAGCAGTGCCGACCGCTCGTAGCGACCGACGGCGAATCGTTCGGGCGGGAGCACGCCGAGGGATTCGGGAGCGGTCCGGCCGATTGCGAGCCAGGCGAGCGCCTCGAAGTCGAGGGCCTCGGAGACGCGTTCAAGCGACGGCGTCCCGGATTCACCGACGTGGTCGACGGCGACGACCGCCCGGCTCGATGGACTGGAGAGCGCGTCGTCGAGGCGTTGCCGGAGGCGGTCGGTGCCGACCCCATCGTTGGGGACCGGTTCCTCCACGACGCCGTCGAGAACGGCCCGCACGAGCGCGAACTGGCTCGTGGCGTGGCGGGCGTCCACGTAGACGAAGACGGGGGCCGACCGCGGTTGCGCACGGGTGGTGGTGAGGATGGCAGGGCTCGTCGGACCGACGAGCCGGGCGAGGTGGTCGAACAGCGCCGTGACGACGGCCGATTTGCCTGCGCCGCCGGGCCCGTGTAGGTAGCCGTTCGGGGGGAGTCGACCGGCGAACGCCGGGTCGAGATGGTCGAGCAGGCGTTCGAGCAGCGGTCCGCGACCCACCGGCTCGTCGAGGTGGGTGACGGGGCTGATGGCGTCGTAGTCGATGACGACCGGCGTCTCGTCGGCCGTCCGCTGTCGGCGACGTATCCGGTCTGCGAGGTCCATCTACTCCCGTGCCCAGTCGAGCGAGCGCTCGACCGCCTCGTGCCAGCGGTCGTACCGGGCGTCGGCGGCAGCAGGGTCCATCTCGGGGACGAACTCCCGGTCGACCTGCCAGTTCGCTCGGAGCTCGTCGAGCCCCGCCCAGTAGTCGACCGCGAGCCCGGCCGCGTACGCCGCGCCGAGGGCCGTCGTCTCGTCGACCTTCGGGCGGACGATGTCCGTCCCGATGACGTCGGCCTGCAGCTGACAGAGGAAGTTGTTCTTGACCGCACCGCCGTCGACGCGCAGCGAGCGCATCTCGATGCCGGAGTCCGCCTCCATCGCCTCGGCCACGTCGCGCGTCTGGTAGGCGATGGCTTCGAGGGTCGCGCGGACGATGTGTTCACGGCCGGTTCCGCGGGTCATCCCGACGATGGTACCGCGGGCGCGGCCGTCCCAGTGGGGGGCGCCGAGGCCGGTGAACGCCGGGACGACGTAGACGCCATCGGTGGAGTCGACCGAACGGGCGAGTTCCTCGGTCTCGGCGGGGTCGTCGATAAGCGAGACGTCCTGGAGCCACTCGATCGCGGCGCCGGTGACGAAGATGGAGCCTTCGAGCGCGTACTGCACCGGCTCGCCCGACCGCTGGAAGCCGACGGTCGTGAGCAGGCCGTGCTCGCTCTCGACGGCGTCGGTGCCGGTGTTCATCAGGAAGAACGACCCCGTCCCGTAGGTGTTCTTCCCGTCGCCCTCGTCGAAGCAGGTCTGGCCGAAGAGGGCGGCCTGCTGGTCGCCGAGTGCGCCGGCGACCGGGACCTCGGCGCCGAGGAAGCCGTCGGCGTCGGTGGTGCCGTAGTGGTCGTCGTCGCTGGAGGGGCGGACCTCGGGGAGCAGCGTCTCGGGGACGCCGAACTCCTCGAGCAGGTCGTCGTCCCACTCGAGGGCGTGGATGTCGAACAGCATCGTCCGCGAGGCGTTCGTGACGTCGGTGACGTGCGCGCCGGTGAGCTTGTAGGTGAGCCACGCGTCGATGGTCCCGACCATGAGTTCGCCGGCTTCAGCGCGGTCCCGGATGTCCTCGGGGCGGGTCCGCTGGAGCTTGATGGGGTCCGTGTTCTCCAGGAGCCACTCGATCTTCGTCGCCGAGAAGTAGGCGTCGGGCTCCAGGCCAGTCGTCTCGCGGATCCAGTCGGCTTTCTCCTCGGCCTCCAGCTGCTCGATGCGGTCGGTCGTCCGGCGGTCCTGCCAGACGAGCGCGTTGTGGACGGGCTCGCCCGTCGCAGCGTCCCACAGTACGGTCGTCTCGCGCTGGTTGGTGATGCCGAGCGCCGCAAGCTGGTCGGCGTCGATGCCGGCCTCGGAGAGCGCGCGGGTCACGACGGCCTTCGTGTTCTCCCAGATCTCCATCGGGTCGTGTTCGACCCAGCCCGGTTCCGGATAGTGCTGTTCGTGGGTCTCGTAGGCGTTCGCGACGACCTGCCCGCCGTGGTCGAACACCATGAACCGCGTCCCGGTCGTCCCCTGGTCTATCGCGCCGACGTAGCTGTCCCCTGTCATCGAAAGTCACCTGACCGACCACGAATTCTTTACTGGTGGTCTAGTCTCGCTCGGCACATCTACGGACAGTCAGTTAACTCTTGGGTGACGTGTGACCGAATTGTCCCACAGAGCCACCAGATTCGGCAGTTTGTATCGAGACGGGTCGAGACAGGCCACCACAAATCGTTACTGCTGGTCGTCGGGCGACGATACATCCAAGTGGGAGCGCGCCGCAGTTCGGGACGACCGAATGGCATCGACACCCAGGGCCGTGGTCGTTGGTGGCGGCTCGACCGGCACGGGCATCGCTCGCGACCTCGCGATGCGCGGCGTCGAGGTCGTGCTCGTCGAGAAGGGCAACCTCACGCACGGCACGACCGGCCGGATGCACGGCTTGCTCCACTCCGGAGGACGGTACGCCGTCTCCGACCAGAAGTCCGCACGCGAGTGTATCGAGGAGAACTACGTTCTCAGAGACATCGCGGCCCACTGCGTCGAGGAGACGGGCGGGCTGTTCGTGAAGCGGCCCGAGGACAGCGAGGAGTACTTTCAGGAGAAGCTCCAGGGCTGTCTCGACTGCGACATCCCCGCGGCGGTCCTCACCGCCGAGGAGGCACGCGAGCTCGAGCCGCTTTTGGCCGACGACATCGAGAAGGCCATCCAGGTGCCCGACGCGGCCATCGACCCCTTCCGGCTCTGCGTGGCGAACGCCGTCGACGCGGAACGGCACGGCGCGCGCATCGAGACGCACGCCGAGGTGACGGACGTGCTCATCGAGGATGGTGAGGTCGTCGGCGTCGACGTCGAACACGACTCCGGCCCCGGGAAGCGAACCCACCGGACGCCCGGCGAGACCGAGCGCATCGAGGCCGACCACGTCGTCAACGCGACGGGGGCGTGGGCCGGACAGCTGGGCGAGATGGCGGGCGTCGACATCGAGGTCCGCCCCTCGAAGGGCGTGATGACCGTGATGAACACCCGGCAGGTCGACACGGTGGTCAACCGCTGTCGGCCCAAAGGCGACGCGGACATCATCGTTCCCCACGAGACGGCCTGTATCCTCGGTACCACCGACGAGGAGGTGTCCGACCCCGAGGACTACCCCGAGGAGCGGTGGGAGGTCGACATGATGATCGACACGCTCTCGGAGCTCGTCCCTGTCCTCGCGGACGCCCGAACCGTCCGGTCGTTCTGGGGCGTTCGCCCCCTCTACGAACCCCCCGAGGTTGGGAGCGAGGACCCGACGGACATCACCCGCGACTTCTTCCTGCTGGACCACGACGAACGCGATTCGCTCCCCGGCCTGACGAGTATCGTCGGCGGAAAGCTCACCACGTATCGGATGATGGCCGAGTCCATCAGCGACCACGTCTGTTCGCGATTGGGAATCGACGCCGAGTGCCGGACCGCCGACGAACCCCTGCCCGGGAGCGAACACCCGGGCGATTTGCAGGCTGCGATGGAGCGGTTCGGGCTGCGCTCGCCCGTTGCCCGTCGCTCGACCCAGCGACTCGGCTCGCGCTCGGACGAGGTACTTGCACGGTGTGACCCGAACCCCGTGCTCTGCGAGTGCGAGGCCGTCACCCGCGCCGAGGTGCAGGACGCCATCGACCAGTCGGGGACGGACCTCAACGCCGTTCGCCTGCGGACCCGCGCGTCGATGGGGAACTGTCAGGGCGGCTTCTGCAGTCACCGCGTCGCCACCGAACTCCACCCCGAGTACGACGAGCCGACGACCGACGCGGCGCTCTCGGAGCTGATTCAGGAGCGGTGGAAGGGCGAGCGCCACGCGCTGTGGGGCGAACAGCTCTCGCAGGCCGCGCTGAAGTACACCCTGCACGCGACGACGATGAACCGCGACGCAGACCCCGCTGGGAGAGACGTCGACTGGAGTGCGTTCGACACCGGCGAGCAACCCCTCACCGACGGTGGAGGTGACTCCGGTGGCGATTGAAGACGACGTCCTCGTCGTCGGCGGGGGACTCGCGGGGGTGACCGCCGCGCTCGCCGCCCGCGAGTCGGGGGCGAGCGTCCGCCTCGTCTCGGCGAAGGAAACGTCACTCCGGCAGGCGTCCGGACTCATCGACGCGCTCGGCGTCGTGGACGGTGCGTTCGTCACGGTGCCGTTCGCGGCCATCGACCGCCTCCCGGAGACGCACCCGTACCGACTCGTCGGCGCGGAGGCACTCCGCGCGGGCCTCGACCTGTTCGACGACCACGTGGAGGGGTACGAGGGGCGCCACACCGACGCGAACGCGCTCGTCCCCACGCACACCGGGAGCGTGAAACCGACCGCCCGGTACCCCGAGTCGGTGACGGCCGGCCTCGTGAGTTCGGCCGCCGAGACGTTGCTGGTCGGCTTCGAGGCGCTGTCGGACTTCTCCGCACCGTTCGCCGCCGCACATCTGACGCGAGCTGACGTCCCGTTCGACGTTCGTGGCGTCACGGTCCAATTCCCCGGCGACCTCCGCGCCGACGCGAAGGTGACGCGCTACGCGCACCTGCTCGACGCGGACGACGACGTGCACGTCGACGGTGGGATGCTCGGTGCGCGGACGGCGCTGGCCGAGCGCGTGAAACTGCACCTCGGCGATGCCGAGCGCGTCGGCTTTCCCGCCGTACTGGGCGACGAACACGCCGCCGAAGTTCGGCTCCTGCTCGAGGCCGAACTCGGCGTCGACACCTTCGAGGTGCCGATGGGACCGCCGTCGCTGCTGGGCGCGCGGCTCCAGCGCCGGCTCTACGACGCACTCGACGACGCCGGCGTGGCCGTCGAGACGGGCAACCCGGTAGTCGACGTGTCGACCGACGACGGCCGCGTCGAGAACGTGACAGTCGAACGTGTCCACAGTCGCGTCCCGTACACGGCCGACCAGTACGTGCTCGCGACGGGTGGCCTGGTCGGCAAGGGTATCGAAGCAGACCGCGAGCAGGTCCGCGAGCCGGTGTTCGACTGCCACGTCTCTCACCCTGGCGACCGCTACGACTGGTTCGCCGACGGCGCGTACGGCGACCACCCGTTCGCGCGGTTCGGCGTCCGTATCGACTCCGACGCGCGACCCCTGGATGCGAGTGGCGACCCCGAGTACGCGAACCTCCGGGCCGCAGGGGCGGTCGTCGGGGGCGCGGACTTCCCCGCGGAGAAATCGGGCAGCGGCGTATCGCTGGCGACTGGACACACGGCCGGCCGACTGGCCGGGGAGGACGCGACATGAGCAAGCCGACAGACCCCGACGATTTCGCACGGCGACTCGACGACCTGGACGTAGAGCGCGCGAACGTACTGGCTGGAGGCCAGTCGGACCTGCGGCCCGGCGCCGACGACTGCTACAAGTGCTCGTCGTGTGACGTGTCGTGTCCGGTCGCCGAGGTGGACGACTCGTTCCCCGGCCCGAAGTTCCAGGGGCCGGAACAGTGGCGGCTCAAACGACAGGACGACGTCGACATCGACCCCTCCGTCTCGAAGTGCTCGAACTGCATGCGCTGTGACACGGCGTGCCCCTCGGACGTGCCGCTCTCGCAGATGCACAACACTGCCCGGGCCGAGTACGTCGACGAGCACGTCAGTAAACTGTCGCGGGACTACTGGCGCAACCGCATCCTCGCGAACTACGGGACGCTCGCCCGGTTCGGCTCGATGGTTCCGCGGGTCACGAACTTCGTGATGGGGTCGCGGGTCGCCTCGTGGGCCAACGAGAAACTGCTCGGCATCACGAGCGAGCGGCAGTTCCCCGAGTTCGCGACCGAGACGTTCCGCGAGTGGTGGTCCTCCAGAGGGGGTGCACAGGTCGAAAGCGAGGAGAAGCGCATCGCCTACTTCCACGGCGACTACGCGAACTACAACACCCCGGAGGTCGGGAAGGCCCTCGTCCGCGTGTTCGAGTCCTACGGCTACGAGATCGTCGTCCCCGAGCAGCGGTGTTCCGGGACGCCGATGTTCGCCAACGGGATGCTCGACGACGCGAGCCGCGCAGCCGAACACAACGTCGAGACGTTCGCGGACCTCATCGACGCGGGCTACGACGTCATCGCCTCCTGTACCTCGTGTTCGATGGCGCTCCGCCAGGAGTACCCCGAACTGTTCGACTTCGAGGGGACCGAGGACCTCGCAGCACACACCTACGAGGCACTCGAGTACCTCCGCATCCACGAGGACGTCCGCGCGGACGTTCGCGAGAGCGAGGTGGAGTTCGACGACCTCGCGTACCACGCGCCGTGTCACGCCCGCAATCAGGGGCTCGACCGGCAGGCCGTCGAGGTGTTCGGCGACCTCGACGGCGTCGACATCGAGGACGTGGGCGACTCCTGTTCCGGAATCTCGGGAACGTACGGCTGGAAGACGGAGAAGTACGACCTCTCGATGGCCATCGGCGAGGAGATGTTCGACCACATGGAGGCGGCGTCCGGCGATACGGGCATGACCGAGTGTCCCACCTGTGCGATGCAGATGGAACACGGCACCGGCTACGAGATTCGCCACCCGATGGAGCTGTTAGAAGCCGCGCTGGTAGAGTAGCGGGATAGCCGACAGAGAATCCCTAATCGACGAACGCGCGACGCCAGCGGGTCGGCGAGTTCGGTCCATCGCGTCTCACGGCTCGCTCCGCTCGCCGTTCGACTGCTTGTTGTTGGTGGGCTCGCTCCGCTCGGCCACCCTACTCCGCCCGGACGAACGTGACCGGACACGGCGCGTTGAGCATGACCTCCTGTGCCGTCGAGCCGAAGACCGCCTTCCCGGTCGGCGAGCGCTTGCGGCCGCCGACGAGCACGAGGTCGGCCTCCAGTTCCTCCGCGAGTTCGACGATGGCCTTCCCTTTGCCGTCCTCGTCTCCGATCTTCCCGTGCCACGTGAAGTCGACGTCGGCATCCGAGAGCGCGTCACCGAGCTCGCGGATGGTGACGTGGCGTTTCGCGACTACGTCCGGCGTCACCTCGGCGTCCTTGTCGAACTCCAGTTTCCGCCGGAGGTCGTCGTACGAGTCCTTCGTGAACACGTGCGCGAGTTTCACGGTCGCCCCGGCGGGGCCGGCGATGTCGATGGCGGTTCGTGCGAGCGGCGCGATGCGGTCTTCGTCCCCCTCTCCAACGGCGACGAGTACGGTTTCGAGACTCATAACCGGCAATACTCGCCCACCCTATTTAAATCTTCAAGATTTACTCATCTTGTAGTAAAAACTTATCCCGTATTCTTCATCCCGGCGGCGATGCCCTTCACCGTGAGCCGGAGCGTCCGGACCTCGTCGTCGCTCAGGTTCGCCCGGTCGAGCAGTTTCATCTGCAGGTGGTTGAGCGGGTCGACGTACGGGTTCCGGCGTTCGAGGTTCTCCTCCAGCCAGTCGCGGCGCAGGAGGCGGTCGGACTCCGTGATCGAGAGCACGAGGTCGCGGGCTCGTTCGTACTCCTCGGTGAGTCGCGGGAAGATGCGCTCGCGGAGGTCGGGTTCCGCGAGGTCCGCGTAGCCGGCGGCGATGTCGAGATCGGTGCGGGCGAGCGACAGCGCCGCGTTGTCGAGCATCGTGCGGAAGAACGGCCACTCGGCGTACATCTCGCGCAGGGTGGCGAGGTCACCTCCCTCGTCGAGGTAGGCGTCGAGTCCCGAGGCCAGCGAGTACCAGCCGGGGATGATACACCGTGCCTGGGTCCACGAGAACACCCACGGAATCGCCCGGAGGTCCTCGACGGACCGCTCGCCGCTACGGGAGGCCGGTCGGGAGCCGAGGTTGAGGTCCTCGATGACCGTGATGGGCGTCGCCTGCTCGAAGTAGGCGACGAACCCGTCGGTTTCGAGGAGGTCTCGGTAAGCGGTCCGGGCGGCGGGTGCGGCCGTCTCCATCGCCGCCCGCCAGTCGTCAGGGATGGTCGTGTCCGCCGTCGTCATCGCCCGGTAGCGCGCACGAAGCTGCGCGTTGAGCATCTGTTCGAGGTTCCGCTCGGCGATGCGGGGGTTGGCGTACTTCTCCGCGATGGCCTCCCCCTGCTCGGTGAACTTGACCTGCCCGGTCACGGTCTCCGCGGGGAGCGCGAGCAGTGCGTCGTTCATCGGTCCCCCACCCCGGGAGATAGAGCCACCACGACCGTGGAACAGTCGGAGGTCGACGCCGAAGTCGTCACAGATGGTCGCGAGTCGCTTCTGGTTGCGGTAGAGCGACCACTGCGCCGCGAGATAGCCGTTCTCCTTGTTCGAGTCCGAGTAGCCCAGCATGATCTCCTGGGTCCCGTTCCGAGCTTCGACCGCCGCCGCGTACGCCTCGTTCTCGAACAGCGTCCCCATGATGCGGCGAGCCCCCGAGAGGGCGTACTCGGTTTCGAGGAGGGGCACGACGTCGAGCCCACAGTAGCCGGGGAGGTCAGCCACGTCGGCCTGGTCGGCGAGGAACAGCACCTCCAGGACGTGCGACGGCTCCTCGCACATCGAGATGCAGTAGGTGTCGATGGCGTCGACACCGTACTCGCGTTGCCACTCGGCGGTCGAGTCGAACAGGTCGAGTACCTTCGTCGCCGTCTCGGAGAGCCCCTCGTGAGCCGCGATGTCGATGACCGGCTCGTCGTCGAGGACGGCCTCGGTCAGCAGGTCGACGCGCTCGGCTTCGTCGAGGGATTCGTAGTCGATTCCCTCACGGTCGAGCGCCTCGGTGACCGCCTGCGTGTGGTTCTGTTGGTGGTCGCGGAGATCGAGGCTGGCCAGCGAGAAGCCGAACGTCGATACCTGTCGGCGGATGGGGTCGACGTGTGCGTCCGCGACTGCCCCGGCCCGGTTCTCGCGGAGGTCCGCCGCGATAGCATCGAGGTCCGCGAGCAGCGCCGTGTGATCGCCGTAACCGCCCGGCCGGACGCTGTCGACGCGCGCGACCCGTTCGCGCATCAGCTTCAGCAGTTGCCGGTAGGGTTCGTTCGGGTAGCGCTGTTCGGCCTCGTCGGCGACTGCGGGCAGCGCCTCGCCGTGGACACGCAGGCGCTCGTCCACTTCCTCACCCACATCGACGCGAGTGGCGTCCTGGCTCAGCACACCCGAGAGGCGCTTCAGCGCCTGGCGGTACTTCGAAAGAACGACCGACCGTTGGCGGTCGAGCGTCTCCGCCGTTATCTCGGGGGTGACGTGGGGGTTGCCGTCGCGGTCGCTGCCGGCCCACGACCGGAACTCGAACAGTTTGGGGACGTCGACATCGCCGTACGCCTCGCCGAGTTCGGCCTCGAGTTCGTCGTAGACGGCACCCACGACATCGAACAGCGTGTTCTCGAGGTACCACTGGACGTTGAGCGCCTCGTCGGTCACCTCGGGGCGGCGATCGCGGAGCTGTGGCGTCTGCCAGAGGCTCGTCACCTCGGATTCGAGCCGGCGTTCGACCTGCGCGGTCTCGTCGTCGGTGAGCCGGCGCTCGTCGAGCGTCTCGATGTGGTCCGCCACGGACCGGAGTTTCGCCTTCACGGTCTTCCGACGGGCCTCGGTCGGGTGCGCGGTGAACGTGGGCTCGATGAGCACGTCGTTGAGGACGGCTTCGACCTGGGCGGCGTCGGCGTCCGCCTCGACCAGTGACTCGACGGCTGCGGCGATGCTGTCAGCGATCGTGCCGGCCTGCTTGCCCTCCCGGACCGACCGGACGCGCTCGCGCTCTTCGGCGAGGTTGACGAGTTCGAAGTAGGTGGTGAACGCTCGGGCCACCGCCCCCTCGAGCTCGGTCGAGATGTCCGCGAGTTCGGCGTCGAGCGTCCCCCGTGCACCCCCGCGTCGGTCCTCGATGGCTGCCTGCCGAACGCTCTCGACGGTTTCGAACGCCTCGTCGGTCGACTGCTCGGCGACCACGTCACCGAGCAGCGCGCCGAGCTCCCGGACGTCCTGTTCGACGTCCCTGTTGTGCAACGGCGTGTCACTCATACTCGTACGAGAGTGCCAGGCATCCTAAGTATTTACTACTCGTGTTCGAGTAAATTTTGAGAACTCGGAAAACCGAGACGGACGAGGGCTCCGGCCGCCTCTGCACGTTTCGGTGGCTTTTACCTCGGACCCATCCAGCCTCCGAGTATGAGCGACGACGGCGACTACCGCACGGAGCAGGACAGCCTCGGAGAGATGCAGGTTCCCGCCGACGCCTACTGGGGCGCACAGACCCAGCGGGCCATCCAGAACTTCCCCATCTCCGGTATCACCTTCTCGCGACGGTTCGTTCGCGCGCTTGGCGTCGTGAAGAAGGCCGCCGCCCAGGCGAACAACGACCTCGGACTCCTCGACGACGAACAGGCCGACGCCATCGTGCAGGCCGCCGACGAGGTCATCGCCGGCGAGCACGACGACCACTTCCCCGTCGACGTGTTCCAGACCGGCTCGGGCACCTCGTCGAACATGAACGCCAACGAGGTCATCGCGAACCGCGCCGCCGAGATTCTCGGGAAGGAGATCGGCGACCGCGTCGTCCACCCGAACGACCACGTCAACTACGGCCAGTCGTCGAACGACGTCATCCCGACCGCGATGCACGTCGCCTCGCTCGAGGCCGTCGAGAAGGACGTGATTCCGGCCCTCGAGACGCTCGCCGAGGCGCTCGCCGATAAGGAGGAGGAGTTCGACGACGTCGTGAAGACGGGCCGGACGCACCTCCAGGACGCGACGCCCGTCCGACTGGGCCAGGAGTTCGGTGGCTACCGCGCGCAGGTCGAGAAGGGTATCAAGCGCGTGGCATCCACCCGCGCCCACCTCTCGGAACTGGCACTCGGTGGGACCGCGGTCGGCACCGGGCTCAACACCCACCCCGAGTTCCCGGCGAAGGCGGCCGAGTACATCTCACAGGAGACGGGCCTCGGCTTCCGCGAGGCCGACAACCACTTCGAGGCGCAGGCGGCCCACGACGCGATGGGCGAGGCGCACGGCGCGCTCCGCACCGTCGCCGGGAGCCTGAACAAGATCGCCAACGACCTCCGACTCCTCGCGTCCGGCCCGCGTAACGGTCTCGGCGAAATCGACCAGCCCGAGAACCAGCCCGGCTCCTCAATCATGCCCGGGAAGATCAACCCGGTCGTCGCGGAGGCCGTCAACCAGGTCCATAAGCAGGTCGTCGGCAACGACGCGGCGGTCGCCGCCGGCGCGGCCGAAGGCCAGATCGACCTCAACCTCTACAAGCCCGTCCTCGCACACAACTTCCTCGAGTCCGCCCACCTGCTCACGAACGCCAGCGAGGTGTTCGCCGAGCGGTTCGTCGCGAAGCTGGAGGCCGACCGCGAGACCTGCGAGCGGCAGGTCGAACAGTCGATGGCGCTCGCCACGGCGCTCAACCCCACCATCGGCTACGACAAGGCCTCGAAGGTGGCGAAGCAGGCGCTCGCGGAGGACAAGACCGTCCGCGAAGTCGTCATCGACGAGGGCTACCTCACCGAGGACGAGGCCGACGAGGTGCTCGACCCCCGGAAGATGACCGAGCGCGGCATCCTCGGCGACGACTGAGGTGGTCGCCGCAGGGACACCCGGCAACCACTGACGGGTTCGCCACACACCCCGTGAGCAACTGGACGGTAGTCCCGGCGCTTGTTGCTCGTACCTACGACAATCTGTCGCAGGTGTGTGCGACACCTGCCGAAACGGGCAGGCGAAAAGGGAGGTGGTCCCTTCCACGTGGTATGGCAACGGAATCGGTCGGAACGACCGACACGTCAGGGTCGACCCCCTCGATAGCGATGGTCGACCCACGGGCACCTCGGTTCGGGCAGAGCATCACGGCCCTCGGGATGGTCGCGTTCGTGGCGACGAGGAATCCGGCACCGCTGTTCGCGGTCGCCGCCATACTCGTGACGAGCGTCCTCACGAACTGGCGCGTAGACGTCTACGGCCTCCTCTGGAAGCACGTGATGATACCCCTCGTGGGCGCACCCGAAGAGAAGGAACCGGCCTCCCCACACCGCTTCGCGAAGCTGATGGGCGCGGGCTTCACCGCCATCGCGAGCCTGCTGTGGCTCGCTGGCTTCGGCCTCGGCGCGATCCTCGTCGCCGCGATGGTCGGCCTGCTGGCGTTCGTCGCTGCCGCCCTCGACATCTGTGTCGGCTGCCGGATGTACAGTCAGGTGAAGTTCTTCCGCGACCTCGGCGTCGTCTAGCGCCTCTCGGTTTTCGACCTCCCTCGCGTTATTCTGTGACCCGCTGTCGGATGTGACGTCTGCCACACACCACTCACCGGCCAGTACGCCGAAGGTTCAAGTACCGAAACGCGACCACCGACCCCGTGACGTAGGGAGTCACGTGAACGGAACTTGGGAGTAGTGTGGTCCACCCGTTCACGCACGCGGAGGACCACCTGTTCGCCCCACATCTCACACGCCTGTCCACTTTTGCCGATGGCGAGTGACCTGGGAGTATGCACGACATCCCCCACGAGAAGGTCGCCCGGCTCGCGCGTGGGCTCACCGAGACCGACGCGGTTATCGACGAGATGGACGCGAAGGCCGACGCCGAGGGGTTCCCGACGGTCGGCCCCGAGGTCGGCGGCTGGCTCCGACTGCTCGCGCGCATGGTCGACGCCGAGCGCGTCTTCGAGTTCGGCTCGGGGTTCGGCTACTCGGCGTACTGGTTCGCGCCCGCGGTGCCCGCAGACGGCGAACTCGTCGTGACCGAGGTCGACGCGGACGAACTCGACGAGGCACGCGAGTTCCTCGACCGTGGCGGCTACGCGGACCGCTGCCGGTTCGAACTCGGCGACGCGATCGAAACCGTCGAACGGTACGACGGCCCGTTCGACGTGGTACTCATCGACAACGAGAAGCATCGCTACCCGGAGGCGTTCGAGGCCGTCCGTGAGAAGGTCGCACCTGGCGGCGTCGTGGTCGCGGACAACGCCATCACCGCAGGACCGCTGGACTTCGATGGAATCCTCGCTGGCGTCGAGGGGCGAGCGTACGAGATGGATGCCGACACGCGAGGTGTCGCCGACCTGCTGGTGACGATGCGTGACGACCCGGCGTTCCAGACGGCGCTGCTCCCACTCGGAGAGGGAGTCGCCGTCGCCTACCGGACGGACTGAACCAGCCCGAGCGTCTCCGCGCGGTACATGTCCGGCGCCAGCCCGAGGTCGATGTCGATGGTCGCGTCGATGGCCGAGCTCAGTTCGACCTCGACGGTGTCAGCGTAGTTCTCGCGGGCGAACACACTACCCGCCACGAGCGTCGACTCCGGGCCGTCGTCGTACCAGACGGCGAGCAGCCCGGTGACGTCGAGCGGTTCGGCGGGGAGCGTGACCGTCTCGCCGCCCGCCACGTCGAAGCTGAAGTCGTCCAGCGGGAGCGTCGCACAGTACTCCACGAGATCGGCCTCCGCGCCCGAGTCGACAGTCAGTGTCGTCTCCTCGACCACTTCGATGTCGATCAGCCCACGCTCCTCCAGCCGGCTTCGGAAGTCCTCGCGAGCGTACGACTCGGTCTCCGAGAGGACGCTGTCTCGGCCCACGCCGAGCGGCAGGTTGTCCAGCGGTGGGGAGAACTCGATGCGCGTCGCGAAGAACACGCTCAGCTCTCGGCCGACCGCTCCGAGCGTCTGCTCCGTAATCGCCTCCCGGAGTTTGGCGTCCTCGAACTGCAGCGTGTGCCCGCTCGCGGTCGTCCCGGCGAACGACTCGGTGAACGTCTCCGCGTCGATTCGCTCCCAGCCGCCCGCCGACAGTCGCTCCTCCGAGACGGTCGGTGGATCGACCGACGCGCTGGCCTGTCCGAAACAGCCGGCCAGCGACGCGAGCCCGACTGCAGCCGTCGTGCCGACGAACCTGCGTCTGTTCATACCGGTCGGGAGGGGAGAGGGTGATATGTGCTTGCTGGCCGACGTGATAGACGATACCACTCGGTGTGGCGTGGGTCCAGTTCCGCCTGCAGCGAGCGTGTCACGACCTGTCGCTCAGTAAAGTATGAGCCGGTCTATGCCGGCGTTGACAGGAAAGTCGTAGCAAGAATCAAGGGCCGGCGGTCCGGAGTTCCCGACGCTATGCCCGGAGGACACAGTCAGACGCTTCGACCCTTCCTGTGGCGCGCGGAGACCCTGTATCCGGACCAGGAAATCGTCTCGCGCAACCACGACGGAATGCAGCGGTACACGTACAGCGAGTACGCCGACCGGACCGCCCAGCTCGCGAACGCCCTCGACGAGTACGGCATCGAGGAAGGTGACCGGGTCGCGACGTTCTGTTGGAACCACAGCCGGCACTTCGAGACGTACTTCGCCATCCCGACCATCGGTGCCCAGCTCCACACCATCAACCCGCTCCTTCCCGACGAGCACATCCAGTACATCGTCGACAACGCCGACGATCAGCTCGTGTTCGTCGACCAGTCGCTCGCACCGAAGCTGGCGAGCGCTGCAGAGGGGGCAGAAGAGTTCGAAGGCGTCGACTTCGTTGTCATGGGCGCCGAGGAGTCTGACGCGCTCGACGCGACCCCGTACGAGGAGTTCATCGACGGGCACCCGACCGAGTACGACTGGCCCGAGGTGGACGAAGAGCAGCCCGCAGGGATGTGTTACACCTCCGGCACCACGGGCCGCCCGAAGGGCGTCGAGTACACGAACAAGATGCTGTGGAGCCACACGATGGCGACGCTTACCCCGCAGGGCATCCCGATGGCCGACGACGACGTCATCATGCCCGTCGTGCCGATGTTCCACGTCAACGCCTGGGGGATGCCCTTCACAGCGACGGCCGCCGGCGCCAAACACGTCTATCCGGGCCCCCAGCCCGACCCCGAGGACATCGCGAACCTCATCCAGAACGAGGGCGTCACCGTCACCGCCGGCGTCCCGACGGTGTGGCTGGGCCTGATGGACTACTGCAAGAACAACGACGTCGACCTCTCGACGCTCGACACGGTCATCGTCGGCGGCTCCGCCGCGCCGCAGTCGATGATTCGGTGGTTCGACGACCGCGGCGTCGAGGTGCTCCACGCCTGGGGGATGACCGAGATGTCGCCCATCGGCTCCGTCTCGCACCTGAAGGCCGACCTCGAGGACGCCGACTACGACACCCAGCTCGACAAGCGGGCGAAACAGGGCATCATGGTCCCCGGGCTGGAGTTCAAGGTCATCAACGAGGAGGGCGAGCAGATCACCCACGACGGCGAGGAGTTCGGCGAACTGTACGTCCGTGGGCCGTGGGTCACCAAGGAGTACTTCAAGCGGCCCGACGCCAACGAGGAGGACTTCGAGGACGGCTGGCTGAAGACGGGCGACGTCGTCACGGTCGACCCCGACGGCTACCTGAAGATCGTCGACCGCGCGAAGGACGTCATCAAGTCCGGCGGTGAGTGGATTTCGAGCGTCGAGCTGGAGAACGCCATCATGGCGCACGACGGGGTGAGCGAGGCGACCGTCATTGGTGTCCCCCACGAGAAGTGGCAGGAGCGACCCGTGGCGTTCGTCGTCCCCGTCGAAGGCGCTGACCGCGAGTCGATGGTCGACGAGATATACGACATGCTCCGCGAGGATTACCCCAAGTGGTGGCTCCCGGACGACATCGAGTTCATCGAGGAGGTGCCGAAGACCGCCACGGGCAAGTTCTCGAAGAAGGACCTGCGCGAGCAGTACAGCGACCACTCGCTCGTCGAGGGGAACGTCCCCGAGGACGCCGCGCCCGACTCCGACGACTGACCACCCTGGCGCACTTCTTTCGCTGCTGACCCACAAGACCGGATAGTTGAAACACCGTCGCGCAGAACGCCGAATACAGATGCGACGCGACGGAGGAGGATCGGAGTGGTAGTGGATGGCGTCGCGAACGTGTTCGCGGGACTGTTCGGTTCCAACACGGTCCTGAACGGACTCCTCGGCGGGCTGTTCATCGCAGGGCTCAACCTCCTCGGCGCGTCACTCGTGTTCGTCTGGCGCGACCCCTCGGAGCGTGCACTCAATGGGGCCCTCGGCTTCGCCGCGGGGGTGATGCTCGCCGCAGCGTTCACGAGCCTCATCATCCCCGGCATCGAGACCTACTCGAACGGCAATCCCGTTCCCGTGCTCGTGGGCGTCACGCTCGGCGTGCTGTTGCTCGACCGGTCGGACCTGCTCGTTCCCCACGCACACTACCTGCTGTCGGGAAGTCGCCGGGCAGACGCGGCGAACCCGAGCGAGGACCTCCCCATCGACGACGAGAAGCTCGCTGGCGTGGTGCTGTTCATCCTCGCCATCACGCTGCACAACATGCCGGAGGGGCTCACGGTGGGCGTCGGGTTCGGGAGCGGCGACCTCGGGACGGCCATCCCGTTGATGCTCGCCATCGGTATCCAGAACGTCCCCGAGGGGCTCGCCGTCTCGGTCGCGGCCATCAACGCCGGTCTCGACCGCCGGACCTACGCCGTCTTCGCCGGGATTCGGTCGGGCGTCGTCGAGATTCCGCTCGCGCTCATCGGCGCATACGCGGTCACGACGGTCGAGGCGCTGCTCCCGTACGCGATGGGCTTTGCGGCAGGCGCGATGCTGTTCGTCATCAGCGACGAGATCGTCCCCGAGACCCACACGGGGGGATACGAGCGGATCGCCACGCTCGGGACGATGGCGGGCGTCATCGTGATGCTGTACCTCGACATCTCGCTCGGGTAGCCGGGGGAAATTTCAGTGTCCCGGCCCGACATCCACCGACGTGTCCCGCCGTGCCCTCCTCGTCGTGGCGCTCCTCGTCGGTCTTGCCGGCTGCAGCGGCACGCCGGTCACCGAAGATACGGCGACCCCCACCGCCGTCGCAACGCCTGCCCCGGTTCCGACCGAATCGCTCCCCGAGAACCGCATCGCACCCGGCGTCTCTCCGCAGCGAATCGTCGACGCCGAACGACTCGCAGCGGCCCACAAGTCGGCACTGACAGACCGCTCGTACACCCGGACGAGCGGGACGACTTACCGGTTCGCGAACGGGACGCTGCTGGCCCGGACGACGTTCACCCGTTCTGTCGACCGTGCGGCTGACCGACAGTTGCTCGTCCGTGGGCGTACCGGGGCGCCGTTCAGGACGTACCAGTACGCCGAGTGGGCGAACGGCACGCTCGTCCTCGAGCGGATCGTCCGCAACGAGACCGTCCGATACGAACGACGGGCACGAAGTGAACTGACCATCGCTGAGCCCGGCGGCGGTGTGGCCGCCTTCCTCGCCGAGCAGGACCCTCGTGTCGCCGGCAAGCGGACGGTGAACGGGACCGTCGAGTACGTGCTCGTCGCCCGGAACGTCACCCGTGTTCCCGTCCTCGAGCATATCGGGGCGAACCGGACCACCCCCATCCGACTCGTGGCGGCCGTGACGCCTGAGGGGCTCGTTCGGTCCATCCGCCTCAGCGCCGAGGGGACCTACCGTGGAGAGCCCGTCCGTGCTGTGAACCGCTATCGCATCCGTAGTGTCGGGGAGACGCACGTCGGCCGGCCGCCGTGGCTCGACGCGGCGCTGAACGCGACGCGCGAGCCACCGACGGGGAACGCGACGGCCACGACCGCCGGCTAGCCAAGCGTTATTCACCTCGGCTACCTATCAGCGGTATGGCAGACGTGGACGTTCACCTGTTCGACCGTGGTCGCATCGAAGCCGACGTGAACTTCGTGCTCGACGGCTCGACGGTCGCCACCGCGTCGAATCCGAACCCCGACCTCCGCTACGAGGAGTTCCTCGTCTGGAACCTCGTCATCGACCACCCCGAGGGAACCGTCCTCTGGGACACGGGTTCGCATCCCGACGCCGGCGACGGCTACTGGCCCGCCCCCCTCTACGAGGCGTTCGCGCACGTCGACGCCGCTGACCACGACCTCGCCGACGACCTCGGCGCGGCGGGATACGGCATCGAGGACATCGACGCGGTGGTGATGAGCCACCTGCATCTCGACCACGCTGGCGGACTGTACCACTTCGCGGGGACCGACACCCCCATCTACGTCCACGAGCGCGAGATCGAGTTCGCCTACCGCTCGGGGAAGACCGACACCGGGAGCGTCGCGTACTTCCCGCCCGACTTCGACCGCGAACTGAACTGGGAGGTGGTGTCGGGCGACCACCAGCTGTACGAGGATTTCCGACTGCTGCATCTCCCCGGACACACGCCCGGGCTCCTGGGAGCGCAACTCGACCGTGGTGACGACACCCTGCTCGTCGTCGGTGACGAGGCCTACTGGCAGGAGAACTATCAGGGGCACTCGATGGCCGCGTCGCTGCTCTGGGACAACCAGGCGTGGCGGGCGTCGCTCGACCGGCTTCACCAGCTCGAACGCGAACACGACGCCGACGTGCTCCTCGGACACGACATGGCGATGCTCGACCAGTTCGGGGACGGCTGGTAGGGGTTTACCGCGATACCCCGCCCGGCGAGATGCCGTCGATTCCGCGGATCCTGACCTGCGAGGGTTCGATGTCGACGCGGCCGTCGAACAGTTGCTGGAACGTGCTGACGGTCTGTCGGTCGTGACAGCCGTCTTCGATGAGGAAGACGCCGACACCGTTCACCCGGCGTAACTGCGCCGTGAGAACAGCCAGAAACCGGAACACGGATGCCTCGCCGGAGTACGCCAGCAACGTCGAGACAGAGTCGAGTGTGACGAGCGGGCGCGGGGCCGCGTTCTCGAGAAACGAGGAGGCGGGGATGCCGATGCCGGTGAGGTCGGCAGGTGAGCCGACGGATTTGCCCCGTGGGGGCGTCCGGACGGAGGCTGGCGAACAGTCGATGATAGCGGCGGTTCTCGTGACGCTGTCGTCGAGGCGAGCGTAGCCACGGGTTGCGGCGATGTGGAGGGTGTCGCGGGCGGCGGCGTCTGCACGCGAGTGGAGGCGTTCGAGGAACTGGACCTTGCCGGCCATCGGTGCCCCGACGCCGAGAAACGCCCGGCCACCCTGCTCGATGAGCGTGGTGTGGACGTCGGAGAGGGTGCGGTCACGGTCACTCGTATCGACAGACGTCATCACTTAGCTTCGACCTACACGAGAGACTCCCGTATAAAAACCGTTCTGACAAACCCATCGAATCGGCGCTCGGATCGTGGTGGTCAGTCCGCCGTCGATGCCTCGCCGTCCGCCGGTGGTCCAGTAGCGGGGTCGGCCGCACTCGGGTCGCCACCCCGTCCCTCGGTGAACCGCGCCCAGACCGCCAGCGCCGACGGGAGGACGACCAGCGAGGCGATAAAGGAGTAGATGACCGACAGGCCCGTCAGGGTGCCGAACTGTCCGATGGCCGGGAACACCGACAGCACGAGCGTGCCGATGCCGAACACCGTCGTGAGCATCGACCCGGCGAGGGCGCCCCCCGTCCCCCGAACAGTGCGGTCGAGCGCCTCGTACAGCGGGCGCTCGTGGTACTCGTCGGCGAAGCGGTGGGTGACGTGGACCGAGTAGTCGATTCCGAGCCCGATGGTGATGGCGAGGATGGTCGCCGTGAACGCGTTGAAGGAGATGCCGAAGTAACGCATCGACCCCGCGATGAACGCGACCGTGACCACGATGGGGAAGAGGTTCGCCAGCCCCAGCAGGGGTTCACCCTCGATGACCCAGTAGATGAACACGAGGAAGACGGCGGTCCCGCCGAGCGCCGCGACGAGCGAGAGCAGCGCCGACTGGAGGATGAGGTCCGAGATGGCCTTGAACACGACGACCGAGCCCGTCGCTGTGGCTTCGAACCGGAAGCGGTCGGCGACCGTGCGGCCGTCGGTCGTGATTTCGGCCTGTGAGGCGCTCGCCTCGACGGTGTAGACGACCTGCGCGCTCCGGCGGTCCTCGGTCATGTACCGGAGCGCCTGGCCGCGGGCGGGCGAGTCGAGCAGGTAGTCGTACACCTCGCCGAGGTTGTCGTCTGGAATGCCGTTGTCGTTCCGGTCGTTGCGGGCGACGAGCCGGCGGAACTCGGGGTCTTGCTGCTGGTAATCACGGATGACCGTGACGATGCTCGTCGACTCGGCGTGCCCGTCGCTCTCGACGAACGACGAGGGGGGGTCCTCACCGGCGCGATAGATCGCCTCCAGTGCGTAGTCCCTAGTCAGCGGTCCCTCCACGAACACGATGACTGTATCGCCCTGCGTCGACTCGAACTTCGCTTCGAGGAAGTTCGTCACCTCCGTCACGGTGTAGTCGGAGGGGGCGAACGGCTCGGGGAGCGCGTTCAGGTACGCGGGGTTGTCCTCGGGCGGGAGGAAGTCCTCGTTCGAGAACGACGTGTCGACGCCCGTCGCGTAGAACGCCATCCCGCCCGAGGCCACGAGCATGAGCAACAAGAACGGCACGGCGAACCGGCGGGCGAGCGGCACGCCACCGGAGAGTAGTGCACCCAGTCGCGAGCCCTCCGAGCCGAGCGGCTTCGTCGAGAACGTCGGAATCGGGTAGCGGCGGCGGAGGCGTTCGAGTTCGACCTTCGAGGCCGGCAAGAACACCCCGAACACCAGCGAGGTGAACACGATACCGATGGCCGCGACGATGCCGAAGTCCCGGATCGGCGGGAGGTCGGAGAGGAGGTTGGAGCCGAACCCGATGACGGTCGTGCCGGTGACGATGCCGAACGCGACGAGCAACTGATCGGTCGTCTTCGTCATCGCGGGCTCGATGTCGAGTCCCCGTTCGGTCTCCTCGCGATAGCGATTGACGGCGTGGATGCCGAAGTCGATGCCGACCGCCAACAACAGCGGTGGCACCGCGATGAGGATCTGGTTGAACGGGATGCCGGCGAGCCCCATGAACCCGAACGTCCAGATGATGGTCATCGCGAGCGCGATGACGCCGAGCAGGAGGTCCGCGAGGTCGCGGTAGGAGATGATCAGGAAGATGAGGATGAAGATGACCGCCGCGGGGATGACGATGATGAGCGAGTCGACGATGACGTTCCCGAACTCGGCGGAGATGATGCCGGAGCCGAACACGCGGATGTCACCCGCGCCATCGACGCTGGCGACGACATTCTGCATCTGGATCTGAAGGGGGGTGAGGGGGCTCGAGCCACCCTGTCCCGACCCCGAGGAGATGCCCGAGGGCACCTCGTGGCTGACGACGCCGATGGTCGCTGACGCGCAGGCACACTCGCGGTTGAAGTCCTGCGAGAGCAGGCCAGCGAACCGCGGGTTCCGCTCGGCTGCCGTGCGAACGGCCTGGTCGATCTCGGCGTCCGTCGCCCCCTCGACGGCGCGAATCTGTGCTTCGGGCGTCCGGGCCGTGGGGTCGAGCGTGGTCGCGACGATGGTCGCGGCGCTCGACGTCGAGGTGACGCGCAACGACGGACGATCTTCCGCCCGCTGTTGGACTTCGAGCATCCGCAACAGCGCAGGTTTCCCGAGCACGTTGTTGCCCGACTGGATGAGCTGTGTCGAGCCGCTGTCCGTCGAGAACGACGGAGAGAACTTCTCGGTGACCTCCTGGAACGCCCGTTCGGCCGGGATATCCTGTGAGAACCCGGCGGTCCCGGCGTCGGTCGTCACGCTCCCGAGCCCGATGCCGAACACCACCGTCAGCAGCAGGAACACGAGGATTACCTGCCGTGACCGTTCGACGATGTAGTAGTCGGCCCGGTCGATGAGCCGCTGGTAGTCCATCTACCGGAACCTGATGACGCCGCCGATGGCTACCAGCGCGAGCGCCGCGACGCCGAGACCGAGGCCGGCGCCGGCGAGCCCGCCGCCGTTGACGAACAGCAGCCCACCGCCCTCACTCGGCTCGACCGTGACGGGCAGCCGGTAGGAGTCGGAGAGCTTCGTGTCGCCGTCGGGTTCCGCGTACTGGAAGTCGACGGACACTGGGTACGTCTTCGGGGTCGCGGAGCCGGCGACCGAGACACCGAACTGGAGCGTCGTGGACTCGCCGGGTTCGAGCGAGTCGACGAACGCCTCGTCGTCGCTCACCGAGACGGGCGAGTCGGCGAACAGCTTCGCCGAGATGTCGGTGAGCGTCTCGTCGCCGGCGTTCGTCACCTCGAGGGTGAACTGGCCGCTGGAGCCAGCGGTGAACGCGCCATCCGTGACCTCGACGTCGAACACGTCACGCTGTGGCTGGATTTCGGCGCGGGCGTACAGCGGGTCGCTCGTCACCGTCGATCCGTCGTCACCCGCGTACTCGACGACCCAGCTGAACTGCCGGGGGCCGTCACGGGCCGCCGTCGACACGTCGAGGTCGAAGCTGAACTCGGTCGAGGCGTCGGGCGCGAGGTCGCCGAGCGCGTACTCGGTCTCGACGGCGTTGACGTTCTCGCCGGTCGGCTGGAGCACGAGGACCGCGTTCTCGACGTCGTCCGGTCCCTCGTTGACGAGCGTCCCCTCGATGCTGCCTTCCGCACCGACCCGGAGGTTCGGCTCGACGTCCGTCACGTCGAACGACTGCTCGTCGGCGGGAACGACCCCAAGCGTGATGGTTCGGGTGCTCGCGTCGCGGCCATCCGGACCGGTGTACGAGACGGTGGCGTCGACCGGGTACGAGCGCTGTTCGACGCCCGGCTGGAACGCGGCCTCGACGGAGACGGTCTTCGTCTCGCCGGGCTCCCACGTCCCGACGTACGTGCTCGCTGTGGGCGCGCCACCGAACGTGAGTGCGCCGTTGCTCGACGCCAGTTGCACGGTCGCGTCACGCAGCGTCCGGTCGCGGTTGTTGGTGAGTTCGACCGTCACCTCGCCGCTGTCACCGGGGGCGGCGGTCGCCGAGGTGCCGACGGCCGTGACGGTGCTCTCGGGGTTCGGGACGACACCCGCCTGCTGGCTGTCCGATGCGGGCTGGCCGCCGTCGGTCCACGAGACGGACGCCGAGAGCGGGAGGGCGCGGACGGTGGCGTCGCGAGCGACGCTCGCACCCACGGAGACGGTCTTCGTCTCGCCGGCCTCCCAGTCGCCGACGAACGTCTCGGCCGTGCCGGTGGGGCCGAACGAGAGGTCGCTGCTCGTTGAGGCGAGCGAGACGGTAGCGTCCTCGGCGGTCGCGTCGCCGTCGTTGCGGAGCGTGACCGCGACCTGCCCGCTCTCACCGACCGCGGCGTCGGTGTCGACCGAGACGACCTCGAAACGCGACGCCTCGGTGATCTCGATCTTCACGGAGAGTTCGAGGAAGTCCTGGTTCTCGAAGAACGCGCCGTTGTCGTTGATGGAGCTCGTGTACGAGTACTCGACGCGGACGGGAAGCCGGTAGGTGCCGGGCTTCGCGTTCTCGTCGACCGAGACCTGGAACGTCGCGGGGATCGAACCACGGGGCACCGAGCCGAGCGCGACCGTGCCGGTCTCGATGTCGACCGGGGCGTCGCCGCTCCGCATCTTCAGGGTGGTTCCCTGTGCGGTGGTGACCTCCTGGGTCAGCGCCGGGTTCTGCAGGGAGCCGAACTCCACGTCGCCGGAGTTGACGACCGAGACCTGCAGGGCGGTCGTCTCACCGGGCGTGAGTTCGTTGTTCGTGGCGTACAGCGAGAGGTCGGGTGCCCCCGAGACCCCTACACCGAGTGCCGCGGTCGGGACGACGAGAACCAAGACGAGTGCGGCGACCGCCAGTCGGCGGGCGACGCGCACCACGCGGTGCGAATCCATACCTCCTCCACGAAGGCCCACGTGATAAGGGCGTGTAAATTTCTGACTGGTTCATCAGGGTTTATTCGGATGCCGTCCACCGGTCCGAACTGCAGCGACGAAGACGGGACTACTGTTCGACCAGCCCGTACGCCTTCCCGAGGTAGTCGACGAGCCAGTCGACGGTGTCGGGGTCGTACGTCCAGAAGCCGTAGAACGCGCGGGATTCTCGCTCCTCGGCGAGCAGCGCGCACTTGTTGACGTCGACACCTCCACCGTCGTAGACGACGAACCACGAGCGGCGGATCTCGTCGGAGCGCTCGACGTGGATGGTCATGTCGGTGTCGTGGCGAGGCACGTCCGCGTCGGGCGCGGCGTACGCGTGGACGTCGAGCCCCTCCTTCTCGGCGAGGCGCTCGTACACGTCCATCTGCGGCGCGAGGATGGAGAGTTTCTGGAAGCCGGCGTGGAGTTCACCCTTCCCGAGCCGCCACGCCCGGTCCTCGATTTCGCGGGAGGCGGAGATCATCTGCTGGGTGTCGTAGGAGGTGAACAACGTCTCGTCGAGGTGGTCGAGGATGGGGCGGTAGGAGTCGGCGCTGAACCCGGGGTCCGCCTCGGCGTCGTCGACCAGTACCTCGGCGACGCTCGCGGCGGTGACGAACTCGTCGTCCTGCGAGAGGACCACGAACGCGGAGGGCTGGCCCGACGGGGTGGACTCACCGACGACGGTGAGGTTCCGATCCCCGAACTGGACCCGGAGCGTGTCGACGACCTCGGGGTCGGCGTTGAACACGCGGAGGGTCTTCTCGTGTGCTTCGACCCCCTCGATGAGTTCGGTGAGGGACATTCGGTTCAGTCTCGGAAACGCCATTATCACGTATATAACCAACGGCGACCTATCCGCCCATTGCCGTGTTCACGGGGGGTGAAGAACCATCAAAATCCCTCGACAACTCGCCCGTGAACGGCGATGTTTGTATCAATTAATATCCCTTCATCATGATTATTCCATGCGAACATCTCACAAACTCTTTTGGTCGGGGGCGAGCAATCTCTGGTAATGGCGTCCGGACGACGCCGGTGCTATCATGACACAGGACGAACTCATCTGGCGAGTCGCTGGCGGTTCCGGTGACGGGATCGACTCGACGAGCCAGAACTTCACGAAAGCCCTGATGCGAGCGGGCCTCCACGTGTTCACGCATCGCCACTATCCCTCCCGCATCCGCGGCGGCCACACGTACGTCGAGGTACGCGCCTCCGACGAGCCCGTCAAGTCACGCGGCGACGGCTACAACTTCCTCCTCTCGCTCGGTGACTCCTTCGCCCGGAACCCGAAGGAAGACGCCTACTACGGCAACGAGGAGGTAAAACCGCTGGTCGAGAACCTGGACGAACTCCGCGAGGGCGGCATCATCGTCTACGACGAGGGCCTCCTCGAGGAGGACGACCTCCCCGAGGACTTCGAGGAGCGCGTCGAGGCGAACGACTGGCACGTCTACCCGCTCGACCTCCGCGGCATCGCCAAGGAACACGGTCGTGAGGTCATGCGCAACACCGCGGGTGTCGGCGCGACCGCCGCGCTCATCGGGATGGAGCTCTCGTACTTCGAGGAGCTGATGGAGGAGCGGATGCCCCAGGACATCTTCGAGCCGAACCTCGAGGTCCTGCGGGACGCCTACGAACAGGTCTCCGAGATGGACGACCACACGCACGACATCTCGGTGCCCACGGGCGAACACGAGGAAGAGCAGGTGCTCGTCTCGGGGTCGAACAGTATCACGTTCGGCGCACTCGACGAGGGCTGTCGGTTCATCGCCGGCTACCCCATGACGCCGTGGACCGAGGTGTTCACGCTGATGACCCAGCACCTCCAGGAGTTCGAAGGCGTCGCCGAACAGGTGGAAGACGAGATCGCCGCGGCGGCCCTCGCGCTGGGTGCCTCGCACGCCGGCGCGAAGGCGATGTCCGGCTCCTCCGGTGGCGGGTTCGCCCTCATGTCCGAGCCGCTCGGACTCGCCGAGATCACGGAGACACCCATCGTTCTCGTGGAGTCCACGCGGGCGGGCCCCTCGACGGGGATGCCGACGAAACCCGAACAGGGCGACCTCGAACACGTCCTCTACACGAGTCAGGGTGACTCGAACCGGGTCGTGTTCGCCCCCGGCGACGCTGCCGAGGCGTACGACCAGACCCGCATGGCGTTCGAGTTGGCGTACGACTACCACATCCCGGCCATCGTCATGTACGACCAGAAGCTCTCGGGCGAGCTCCGGAACGTTCCGGCGGCGTTCTTCGACCGCGAGCCGACGGAGGGGATGAGCGCGACGCTCACCGAGGACGAACTCGCGGAGGCAGCCCACCACGCCTCCGGGACGTTCCAGCGCTACCTCCACGACCAGGCGGACGGCGTCTCGCCGCGTTCCCTCCCGGGGATGAAGGGCGGTCGGTTCCTCGCGTCGGGGAACGAACACACCCCGGAGGGCCACATCTCGGAGAGCCCGACGAACCGCATTGCCCAGATGGACCGTCGGATGCGCAAGCTCGACTCCATCCGCGCGAAACTCGACGACCGCGAGGAGAGCCACCAGACGCTCTACGCGCCTGATGGCGAGGACACGACCTACGGCATCATGACGTACGGGAGCCAGCAGGGCACCGTCGAGGAGGCCACCGACCGGCTCGTCGAGGCCGGCCACAGCGTGAAGGCGCTCGGCGTCTCCGACCTGATGCCGTTCCCCGAGCAGGAGGTCACCGAGTTCCTCGAGAGCGTCGACCAGTGTCTGGTCGTCGAGATGAACGCGACCGGGCAGTTCAAGGGGCTCGTTCAGCGTGAACTCGGCCGCTTCGGCCCGAAGATGTCGAGTCTCCTCAAGTACAACGGCAACCCCTTCGAGCCCGCCGAGATCGTCGACGGGTTCGAATCCGCGGTGAACGGCAACGAGTACGAACGTACGACCGCGCGGCTCCAGCCCGCGGCAGGTGATTAGACCATGAGTGCATTTTCAGCCATCGGTGAAGACAGAGAGGTCGACCAGAACGAGTTCACACCCGAGATCGAACCGCAGGCGACGTGGTGTCCGGGCTGTGGTGACTTCGGCGTCCTGAAGGCGCTGAAGGGCGCCGCTGCCGAACTCGGCCTGAACCCCGAGGAGATCCTCCTCGTCACGGGTATCGGGTGCTCGGGGAAGCTGTCGTCGTACTTCGACGCATACGGCTTCCACTCGATTCACGGCCGGTCGCTTCCGGTCGCGCGTGCCGCCAAACTCGCCAACCCCGAGCTGACCGTCATCGCGGCGGGCGGCGACGGTGACGGCTACGGCATCGGCGGCAACCACTTCATGCACACCGCCCGGGAGAACCACGACATGACCTACATCGTGTTCAACAACGAGATCTTCGGGCTGACGAAGGGGCAGACCTCGCCCACCAGTCCGATGGGTCACAAGTCGAAGACCCAGCCGCAGGGGTCGGCGAAGGCCCCCCTGCGCCCGCTCTCGCTGTCGCTCGCGACCGGGTCGTCGTACATCGCCCGGACCGCCGCCGTGAACCCGAACCAGGCGAAGGAGATCCTCGTCGAGGCCATCCAGCACGACGGCTTCTCGCACGTCGACTTCCTCACGCAGTGCCCGACGTGGAACAAGGACGCGAAGCAGTACGTCCCGTACATCGACATCCAGCAGAACGATGAGTACGACTTCGACATCACCGACCGCAACGAGGCGTCGGAGGCGATGTACGAGACCGAGTCGGCGCTGTGGGAGGGGAAGGTGCTCACCGGCCGCTACTACCACGACGAGAGCCGCCACTCGTACCACGAGGAGAAGATCGCGCAGGGGTCGATGCCCGAGAAGCCCGTCGCCGAGCAGTACTTCGACGAAGACTACGAACCCAAACGCTCGTACGACCTGCTCGACCCGCACAAGTAGCCGACAAGGACGTTTTCTCCTTCGGAAGGTATTTTTTCCGCGACGCCAAATCAACCTCCATGAGCGCGGACTCGACCGAGGACCGCATCCTCGACGTACTGGAGGAGGACGCGCAGGCGTCCTACGCCGAGATCGCCGACAGGGCGGGCGTCTCGAAGCCCACGGTCCGCAAGTACATCGACAAACTCGAATCGGAGGGCGTCATCGTCGGCTACTCCGCCGACGTCGACCCCAAGAAACTCACCTCGCGCTCGATCGCTCTGGTCGGCATCGAGGTCGCCAGCGAACGCTACGTCGAGGCCACCCGCGCGCTGAAGGAACTGGCGGCCATCGAGTCGCTGTTCACCTCCTCCGGTGACCACATGCTCATGGCCGAAGTCCGAGCGCCCGATGGTGACGCCGTCGGGGAGGTCATCGCCGAGGAGATTCTCACCATCGAGGGCGTCGAAGCCGCACACCCGAGTTTCCTGCAGGAGCGCCTGAAATAACACACTTCTTGCGCGACGAGGCTCGCGGACGTTGTGGTACCTGCCACTCGTGGCATCGCCGACGGTGGAGACAGGAGTGTACCGCCAAAACGAGTCAGCACACTTGCGTCCAGCCGTGACCCAACGGTTATGCGTCTGGTTGGTGATTCGTAAGCCATGCTGAAAGAACCACTCGAGTCCGCGCTGAACGACCAGATCAACGCAGAGCTCCGCGCGGAGTATCTCTACCTCTCGATGGCGGCGTACTTCGAGGACGAGGGGCTCCCCGGGTTCGCGAGCTGGATGCGCGCGCAGGCCGATGAAGAGCACTCACACGCCATGCGCATCTACGACTACGTCCTCGACCGGGATGGACGGGTCCGACTCGACGGCATCGACGCGCCACAGACAGAATGGGAGACCCCGCAGGCCGCCTTCGAGGACGCGTACGACCACGAGGTGAAAGTCAGCGGCCTGATCGACGACCTCGTCGCGCTCGCTCGCGAGGAGAACGACAACGCCACCGAGAACATGCTCCAGTGGTTCGTCGCCGAGCAGGTCGAAGAGGAGGCCACCGCACAGGCCATCATCGACAAGCTCCGGCACGTCGGCGACGACGGCCCCGGGCTCCTGATGATCGACCAGGAACTCGGCGAACGCGGCGAGGCCTCCGGGAGTGGTGGTGACGAAGCGGCAATGCAGCCCGAGTAGTAGACTCGCCCCGAGCACCCGACTGCCCCGCTCTCAGACTCTATTGCACGCTCGGTTGGTGGCCGTGCGAACTCGCAGCGTCCGACAGCCAGGAGTGCGCCGGACATCTTCGATTCAGAGTTCTCGCGCGAGTCGTCTGCAGAGCGTACGTGAGCAGAAGAGAGTGGACCACCGACAATCACGTCGACGCCACCGACCGCCGCAACCACGACCGTTTTCCGACCCACGCCCCTACGCGCTGACATGCCAACCTACCACCGAGAGACGTGGGTCGACGCCCCGCTCGACGAGGTGTGGGCGTTCCACTCGCGTATCGAGGGGCTGACCGAGGTGACGCCGGCGTTCATGAACCTCCGCATCGAATCCGTGACCGGGCCGGACGGCGAAGACGACCCGGAGATTCTCGACGTGGGCACCCGCATCGAGATGAGCATGCGCCCGTTCGACGTAGGGCCGCGGCAGTCGTGGACCTCGGTCATCGTCGAACGCGAGGAGGGTGACGGGAAAGCGTTCTTCCGCGACGAGATGGAGGACGGACCGTTCCCGACGTGGGAGCACACCCACCGGTTCTACGCGGGCGACGGCGACGAGGAGGGGGAGACGCTCGTCTCGGACCGCATCGAGTACGAACTCCCGTTCGGCGAGCTGGGCGAGTTCGTCGCGCAGTTCGGCGACCTCGGCTTCGAGCCGATGTTCCGCGGGCGCCACCGGAAGACGAAACAGCTGCTGGAATCCCGCGACTAGCGCCGCTGGACGAGCAGAACCCCGGCGAGGACGAGCACGCCACCGGCGACCGTGGCCACGGTGAGTCTTTCGTCGAGGACGGCGACGCCGAGTGCGACCGTCACGACGGGTTCGAGCGTCGAGAGGATGCTCGTGCGCGAGGCACCGAGCCGTTCGAGCCCGGCAAAGAACGCGAAGATTGGGATGGCGGTCGCCAGCACGGCGATACCCGTCACGAGTCCCCACTCGTAGGCGTTCGCCGGGAGCGTCAGGGAGTCGGTCGTCGTCGTGACGACGAGGAACACCACTGCGGCGGCGGGCATCACGTGCGCCGAGAGCGTTCGCGGTCGCACGTCCCCGAGCGTCGTCCGCGAGACGGTGATGTAGCCCGCATAGAGCAGCGCGGCTGCGAGCATCACCGCGATACCACGCGGGTCGGCAGCCGCCGGGTCCGCCCCGGTGATGAGCGCGACCCCGCCGAGCGCGAGTACTAGGGCGAGGCCCGTGAGACGTGTCACAGACTCGTCGAGGACGAGCGCGGCGATGACGACGACGAACGCGGGGTAGGTGTAGAGGACGATGCCGACCAGCCCCGCGGTCATGTACTCCAGTCCAAGGAGGTACAGATACGAGATGGCGGCGTAGCCGAACGCCCCCAGCCCGAGGCCGACGGCGAGGTTACGGCCACGGAGCCGCGTGAGTTCGCCGCGGACACCCAGGACAGTCCACACGAGCAGGGTCGCGAGACCGAACCGAAAGAGGAGCACCGTCGGCCGCGAGAGACCAGCCGCGTCGGCGAGCGCACCGAGCGTCGCGAACGTACCGAACCCTGCCGCCGAGACGAACACCAGCAGAACGCCCACGTGCTCGTCGTCCATACTCGTGCAACCAGGTAGGGGGGCATGATAGTTCGGAAAGCGCCCGGGTACTAAGGCCGACGCTGGCGTACGTCGTGGACATGTACGACGTCATCGTCGTCGGTGGCGGTGCGGCTGGACTGAGCGCAGCGCTGTTCGCCTCGAAGAACGGTCTCGACACGGCGGTGTTCGACACCGACAAGACGTGGCTCCACAGCGCCCACTTGTTCAACTATCTCGGCCTCGAGTCGATAGACGGCGACGAGTTCCTGGAGACAGGGCGAGCGCAGGTCGAGTCGTTCGGTGCCGAGCGCCACCAGGGTGAGGCAGTGACCGACGTGGCGACGATGGACGACGGGTTCCACGTCACGACCGACGCCGACCAGTACGAATCCCGATACGTGGTGCTGGCGACCGGGTCGAAACGCGCCCTCGCGGAGGGACTCGGCTGTGCGTTCGACGGCGACGTCGTCGACGTCGACGTGACGATGGAGACCTCGGTGGCGAACGCCTACGCGACGGGCGCGATGGTCCGCGACGAGGAGTGGCAGGCAATCATCTCGGCGGGCGACGGTGCGGCCGCCGCGCTCAACATTCTCTCGAAGGAGAAGGGCGAGCACTTCCACGACTTCGATACGCCCGAGGATGCTGACTAGCGGGGAGGACCGGAACCGACACCGGTAAAGCCGCCGCGCGGGTGCCTCCGCTGTGTCGCTGCTCACCCGCCTCGAAGCGCGAACGCCCCCGATGGCCGCGCTGGTCGTCGCCGTCGTCGCGGTGTCGACGAGCGCCATCCTCATCCGGCTCTCGGACGCCCCGAAGGGGCCGATGGCGTTCTGGCGGGTGACGTTCACCCTCCTGTTGCTCGCACCGCTCGCGTGGCGCGAACGCACCTCGCTCGCGAAACTCGGCCGAGGAGACGCGATCTCCGCAGGCTTCGCGGGGCTCGCACTCGCCGCACACTTCGTCTCGTGGTTCGAGTCGGTCGACCGCACGACGGTGGCCGCGAGCGTCACGCTCGTGACGACCCAGCCGGCGTTCGTCGCGGTCGGCGCGGCGCTCCTGCTCGACGAATCGATCGACAGACGCACGGTGGCGGGCATCGTCGTCGCGCTCGCCGGAGCGGGCCTGATGTCGCTCGGCGCCGAGCAGGGGAGCGCGCCCGAACCCCTCCTCGGGAACCTGCTCGCGCTCGCCGGGGCGGTGCTCGCGGGGGCGTACGTCCTCGCGGGTCGTTCGGTGCGCCAGCGCGTCGCGCTCCTCCCGTACGTGACCGTCGTCTACTCTGTCTGTGCGGTCACCCTGCTCGGCTACGTGCTCCTGTTGGGCGACCCCATCGTCGACTACCCCGGCCACGAGTGGCTGCTGTTCCTCGGGATGGCCATCGGCCCGGGTGTGTTCGGCCACACGGTCATCAACTGGGCGCTCGAACACGTCGAGTCCTCCGTGGTGAGCGTCTCGCTCGTCGGCGAACCCGTCGGGAGTACGCTCCTCGCGCTGGTGATTCTCAGCGAGGTGCCGGGGACCGTAACGGTGCTCGGCGGTGCGGTCGTGCTGACGGGGATCTACGTGACGGCGTCTGCGCGGCGTGCGTGAGCCGCGTCGTGCCGGGCGGGGCTACCCGCGAGCAGCACGGTCGTGCGCGTCGCGGACGGCCGTCTGAAGCACGTCGTGCTCGCTCGCGTAGGCGAGGTGGCTGCGACAGTCGCAGTCCGACGCACCGAAGCCGGAGACAGGGCCATCGGGTAGCGCGGCGGCGACGAGACACTCCGCGTCGACCGCCGTCCGTGCGTCGGCGACGATGCGCGTCTCGGGCTGGCCCAGCAGGTAGTCGACGTGCCAGTGGCGAACCTCGCGGTCGCCGGCCGCGAGGTCGTGGTGGCGGTCGACGCGGGAGAAGCCGCCCGTACCGAGCGCACTCCCGGTGTAGGCGTACCAGCCCGCGGGAAACGCGTGGCTGCCGAGTGCCCCGACCTCGATGGTCGTTCCTTCGGGGAGTTCGACGAGCAGCGTGTAGGTGCCGCCGGTCACACTGGGTGTCGCCTCGGCAGGTACAAAAGGGTGTCCAGCAGCGCCGCCTGCCAGTCCGAGGGGATTGATAGGGTCCCGACGGCTACCCGAAGTATGGACGACGGTTCGCCGCCGCTCGACGTGGCAGCGTTCTACGACGCGTACGGCGAACGCGAGTGGAAGCGGCTGGCCCGCGACTTCCACCACCGACTGGAGTGGGAGGTCACCATCGAGTATCTCGACCAGCACCTCCCCGAGGCGGGCCCAGTGGTCGACGTCGGTGGGGGCGCCGGCCGCTACAGCATCTGGCTCGCCGAGCGTGGACACGACGTGACGCTGCTCGACGTGAGTGAGGCCCAACTGGCGCTCGCCCGCGAGAAGGCCGCCGACCACGGCGTCGCCGATCGTATCACCGCCGGACGGGGCGACGTCCGTGACGTCCCGGTCGACGACGACGCGTTCGCCGCCACGCTCTGTCTCGGCGGCCCGCTGTCGCACGTCCTCGACGAGCAGGAGCGACGGGACGGCGCCGCGGAACTCCAGCGCATCACCCGCTCTGGCGGCCCGGTAGTCGTCTCGGTGATGGGCCTGCTCGCGAGCGTCACCCGGATGCTGCGGCACGCCGGAACCCTCCCGCCCGAGGAGGACGAGACCGAACTCCTCCCCGACCTCGTTCGAACCGGCGACTACGACGCCGACCTGTTAGAGCGGTTCGACCGCGAGCCGACGGTCCAGCAGATGCACCTGTTTCGCGCCGACGAGTTCGAGTCGTTGCTGGCGTCGGGCGGCCTCACGGTCGAGACGCTCGCCGCACTCGAAGGACCGTTCTCTCAGCGACGTGACCGACAGGACGCACTCTCTGCGGTGGACCGCGAGGCGATTCGCGAGACGCTCGCCGTCCTGCGCGAGGACCGCTGTGTCGTCGACCACTCGGCGCACATGCTCGCCGTGTGTCGCGCGTAAGGCAGGCCTCCCTGTGGTAAGTTCGGTGGCTAGCGCGGTAAGTACGGGCGCTAGTGTGGTAAGTTCGGCAGTCATACGGCGTAGAGAACACCTGCGGGCTGTTTCGTGTGGTAAGTGCGCTGTTCGCTGCTAGAACGGTCTTACGCGTTTAACCCCAGGTCCGTGCATCTGGTGGAGGAGGTGACTCACGATGTCGAACCAGCCATCTGACGAGCAGCGAACCCTGTTTTCGACCAGCCGTCGGCGGTTCCTCGGTGCGGCAGCGTTGACGGGCGCGGTGGCGACCGTCGGCGCCTTCGAAGCACGGTCACAGGAGGGGACGCAGACAGACGAGATTCACCCGGTGTACGGGTTCCCGGCGGCCAGCGGCGACGTGTCGCCACCGGTCGATCCGGACCACGAGGTGACGCTAGACATCAGACCAGTCGAAGGCCGTGAACGGCCGGAGTTCCTGTTCGATCCGGTCGGCCTCGCGGTGGAGGCCGGGGACGTCGTCCGGTTCACCAACGCGCTCGGTGCGCACACGGTGACGGCGTATCATCCCGAACTGGAGCGAACCCTGCGGGTCCCCAACGGAGCAAATCCGTACTCGTCGCCGTTGCTGGCGACGGGTTCCTACTGGCTCTACCGGTTCGACCAGCCCGGCATCTACGACATGTACTGCATCCCCCACGAGGAGTTCGGGATGGTGGGGCGCGTGATGGTGGGGGAGCCACCCGCGACCGGGACCCCCGAGGAGACTGCGACCGGGACGGAGACAACAACAGCAGCCAGAACCGGCACAGCCACCGAAACCGGAACCGAGACGACGCCATCCCCGACAGGTACCCCCACCACAGGGACCGAGACAGGAACGCCCGAGGGAACACCCACGGAACCACCGTCCAACGGCGAGTTCGACCTCCCGCAGTTCCCGCCAACCGAGGCAGCAATGCGCGTGTTCGACGACCCGCTGCTAGCGCCCGAGAACATCGTCGAACAGGGGTCGGTCGCGTGGTCCGACCTCTCGAACGAGACCAGGGGGCTCCCGACCACTGAGGAGCCCACAGAGCAGACATTCACGGTTGATCTCTCCGGCGAGAACCAGGTGCCGCCAGTCGACACGGAGGCAGTGGGTGAGGGAGTGCTCACGCTATCCGGCACCAGTCTCGACTACGAAATCGGCGTTTCCGATATCGAAGACGTCACGCAGGCACATATCCACGAGGGGGCAGCCGACGAGAACGGACCGGTTCTCTACACGCTGGTTGAGTACACCGGAAACGTCGACGGCTCGGGTGAGGGGCAGCCACGCTCCATCATCGGGGACAACGTTCTCGTCATCGAAGGGACGGTCGAGGACGTCGACCCGACCCTGTTCGAGACGCCGGAGACTCTCTACGTCAACGTCCACACAGTCGACAACCCGAGCGGCGAGATCAGGGGGCAGTTGATGGACGAGGAGGCGACACCGACCGAGACGCCGAGTGGTGAGACGCCGACGACGGAAACCGAGACCGGCACACCGAGTGGTGAGACAGAGACGGCAACCGGAACGGGAACCGCCACCGGAACTGAGACGACCGAGACCTCGTGAGGCCGGAGCCGGGCCGGGCTTACCGCAGTCCCGGCACCTTGTCGAACAGGCGAAGGGCCCCCGAGGTGAGCTTCGCGTACAGCCAGAACGGGACCCCATCCGGGGGCGCCATCCCCTGTCCCTTCTGGACGGCGACGTTCTGTGACTCGGTGTACTTGAGGAGTCCTTCCTTCCCGTGACGGCGACCGATCCCCGAGTCCTTCATCCCGCCCATCGGCGCGTCGATGCTCGCGTAGGTCGCGCCGTACGCCTCGTTGACGTTGACCGTTCCTGCTCGAATGCGGCGGGCCACGTCGCGACCGAACTCCGTGTCCGAGGTCCAGACCGAGGCGTTCAGCCCGTAGTCGGTGTCGTTCGCCTCCTCGACGGCCTCCTCCGTCGTCGAGAACGGGTAGATTGAGACGACGGGGCCGAACGTCTCCTCACAGCAGAGGTCCATGTCGAGATCGACGTCGGTGAGCACCGTCGGCTCGAAGAAGTACGGGCCGAGGTCCGGGCGGGCCTCCCCGCCGACGTGGACCGTCGCGCCGCTCGCCTTCGCGTCCTCGACGTGGGCCGTGACCTTCTCCAACTGTTCCTCGGAGACGAGCGACCCCACGCCGGGTTTAAAGTCGTAGGTCGCACCCAGCTCCAGTTCCTCCGTCGCGGCGACGAACCGGTCGACGAACTCGTCGAAGATGTCCTCGTGGACGTAACAGCGCTCAATGGCGATACAGAGCTGGCCCGTGTTCGAGAACGCGCCCTGCACCATCCCCTCGACGGTGCGGTCGAGGTCGGCGTCGGGGAACACGAGCGCGGGGTTCTTCCCTCCGAGTTCCAGCGAGCACTTCTTTAGGTTACGCCCGGCCTGTTCGGCGACGATGCGGCCCGTCGCGGTCGAGCCGGTGAAGCCGACGTAGTCGACGGTCTCGGTCAGCGTCGGGCCGATGTCGGGGCCGGTGCCGGTGACGATCTGGAACAGGTCGGCGGGGAGGCCGGCCTCCTCGAGGAGCTGTTTGCCCTTCAGCGCGATGAACGAGGTCTGTTCGGCTGGCTTGATGACGACGGCGTTGCCAGCCAGGAGCGCGGGCAGCGCGTCGGAGAGCGCGAGTTCGAACGGATAGTTCCACGGCGAGATGAGCCCAGCGACCCCCACTGGAACGTGGTTCACCTCGACGTCGGTCAGGACGGGCATGACGCCCTTGCGTTTCTCACGGCCGAGGAATCTCTCGCCACGGTGCGAGTAGTAGCCGGCGGTGAGCGCGACGACCTGTACCTCTTCGAAGGCGGTCCTGCGGGCCTTCCCGGTCTCGAGCTGGATGATGTCGAGCAGTTCCTTCCGCCGGTCGAGTACGAGGTCCTGGAAGCGGCTGAGGACCTCCTCACGTTCGGCGATGTCGCGCTCGGCCCACGACCGCTGGGCCTCGCGGGCCCGCTCGACGGCGAGTTCGACGTCGGCTTCGCCACAGGCGGGGATCGCGCCGATGCGCTCACCGTCGAACGGCGCCTCGACGGGGATGGTCTCGGTCGTGGAGTCGGCGACGGTCACGAGGTCGACGAGCCCCGCGATGCGCTCGTCTTCGGTGGCGATATCGAGCGACGCCGAGCCGGTCTCTGAGACGGTCATGGGCGTACGAGTGACTGAACAACTATAACACTACGGGCGTGTTTGAACGGTGGCTTTTGGGTGCCGGCGCTCGGGGAGCGGCCAGCGAAAGAAGCGGAACCGCGACCGCGGCGTGCGGCTCAGTGGATGTCGAGCGCTTCGATCTGCTCCTGATACCGGTTGCGGATGGTGACCTCGGTCACCTGCGCGACATCCGCGACCTCCCGCTGTGTCTTCTTCTCGTTGCAGAGCAGCGAGGCGGCGTAGATGGCCGCGGCCGCGTAGCCGGTCGGGGACTTCCCGGAGAGCATCCCCTTCTCGGCGGTCACCTGGATGATCTCGCGAGTCTTCTGTTCGACCTCCTCACTCAGCCCGAGCTCCGAGCAGAAGCGCGGGACGTACTGGACGGGGTCGACGGGTTCGAGCCCGAGCGAAAGTTCCTGTGCGATGTAGCGGTAGGTGCGACCGATCTCCTTCTGCTCGACACGCGCGACCTCTGCGACCTCGTCGAGCGACCGCGGGATGCCTTCCTGCCGGCAGGCGGCGTACAGCGCGGAGGTGGCGACGCCCTCGATGGAGCGGCCGCGGATGAGGTCCTCTTTGAGTGCACGTCGGTAGATGACGGAGGCGACCTCGCGGACCGAGCGCGGCACGCCCAGCGCGGAAGACATCCGGTCGATCTCGCTGAGTGCGAACTGGAGGTTGCGCTCGCCGGCGTCCTTGGTGCGGATGCGCTCCTGCCACTTGCGGAGGCGGTGCATCTGCGAGCGTTTCTCCGAGGAGATCGAGCGACCGTACGCGTCCTTGTCCTTCCAGTCGATCTGGGTGGTGAGCCCCTTGTCGTGCATCGTCTGCGTGGTCGGCGCGCCCACGCGGGACTTCGACTGGCGCTCGGAGTGGTTGAACGCGCGCCACTCCGGCCCCCGGTCGATGTTCTCCTCCTCGAGGATGAGTCCGCAGTCGTCACACATCAGCTCTCCATCACCCGTTTTGACGAGTGAATCGGACTCGCACTCCGGACAGCCGGCCTGTTCCTTCTCCTCCTGCTCGGTTTCGGCAGCGCGCTCTCGCTGACGTGTGGGCCCTGGCATTACGCTTTTATAGTGGAGTCACTCGACATATAAATCCTTTGCTAACGGAGGCTTTCGCGACCTGTGTGAGACGACGGAACAAACACAACGGTCGGTAGCGACGCCGAGAAACGCCTAAGGAGGGTCCGGCGGCAGACTCCCGTATGCGACTACAGGAGTACTGGGGAGTGGGCCCGAAGACGGCCACGCTGCTCGAAGACGCACTGGGGGTCGAAGCCGCCGTTTCGGCCATCGAGTCGGCCGACTCCCGGGCGCTCGTCGACGCGGGGCTCGCGCCGGGGCGCGCCACGCGCATCCTCCGGCGTGCGAACGGTGGGCCCGGCCTCGACGTACTGGCGACGGGCGACGCGCGTGACGTGTATCGCGACCTGCTCGCGCTCGCCGAGGAGTACGCAGTCACGCGTCACGCCGCCGACCGCGTGCGCGTGCTGACGCCGCTTACCTCGCGTGAAGCCATCGAATCGCGGTTGGATGCCGTGGCCGAGGCGACCGAGTCGTGGCGTGCGCTCGACGACGAGACCCGCTCGGCGGTGCTGGACGCCTTCGCCGAGCGAGAAGGTGTCCACGGCGAGCTGTCGGCCGTCGAGACCGCTATCGCGCTCCGCGAGACGGGCGTCGAGTCGGGGGCGTTCGCGCCCCTCGTGGACCTCGACGTCGAGCGGCTCGACGATGCCGCGGTCGCACTCCGCGCGCTCGGCGGCGACCGCCTAGGTGCGGGCGCGGACGACGACCTCGACCGCCTGCGCGACGCACTCGGGGCGGTCGAGGACATGGCAGCCGACCCCGCAGGCGTTCTGGAGACGGTCAAGGCTGACGCACGCGACGCCTCGGAGTTCCGCGATAGCTTCCTCCGGCACGTCGCGCGCGAGGCCGGGCTCCCCGAGAGCGAGTTCCGAGACAGCGTCGCGGACGATGCCGTCGACGCCGAGACGTTCGTCACCGAGTCGCTGCGGTCGCTCGCGGGCGACCTCCGCGCACGGGTGGACGGACGCGAAACGGCCGTCGCCGAATCCCTCCGCGAGACGGTCGAACGCTCGCGCGAGGCGGTCGACCGTGCCGTCGAGGTCGTCGACGACCTCGCCTTCGCGGTGTCGCTGGCACGGTTCACCGACGCCTATGGGCTGACGCGCCCGACGATCGTCGACGGCGACGCGCTCGCCGTCCGCGGCGCGCGGAACCTCGACCTCCTCGACACGAGCGAGTCGGTCCAGCCCGTCGACTACGCCATCGGCGACCACTCGCTGGATTCGATACCGACGGGCGACCGGGTCGCCGTCCTCACCGGGGCGAACTCGGGTGGGAAGACCACCCTGCTGGAGACACTGTGTCAGGTCCAGCTGCTCGCGATGCTGGGGTTGCCCGTCCCGGCCGAAGCGGCCGAGGTTGGGCTGGTCGACAGCGTGGTGTTCCACCGCCGCCACGCCTCGTTCAACGCCGGCGTGCTGGAGTCGACGCTCCGCTCGGTCGTGCCGCCGGTGACGAAGGAGGGCCGAACGCTGATGCTCGTCGACGAGTTCGAGGCCATCACCGAGCCGGGGAGCGCCGCGGACCTGCTCCACGGCCTCGTCACGCTCACCGTCGAACGCGGGGCGCTCGGTGCGTTCGTCACCCACCTCGCAGAGGACCTCGAACCGCTCCCAGACGTGGCCCGCGTCGACGGCATCTTCGCCGAAGGGCTCACGCCAGAGCTCGAACTCCAGGTCGACTACCAGCCCCGGTTCGGCCAGCTCGGAAAGTCCACGCCCGAGTTCATCGTCTCGCGGCTCGTCGCCGAGGCCAGCGACAGAAGCGAGCGCGCCGGCTACGAGCACCTCGCGGGCGCGGTCGGACAGGAAATCGTCCAGCGGACGCTGGCGGACGCGCGGTGGGCACCGGACGGCTGACCCGGTGACAGCCGGTCAGGGGACCCGCCAGAACGTATCCGATCATCCGACGGAACTCGAAAACGTATACAGTTTCCCACACGTGAATCTATTCGAAATTTAATAATAACTTTCCAGATATGTCCAGATTAGATTAGACAGTAGGGTAGGATGAGTTCGATATCTCGACCAAGTGAACCTGCAATGACTCCTGGTTTTGGCCATTATATAGACATTGTCCGGTGAACAGTCAAAACTCACTGACTAATCACGTCGTAAACTATTTTAGAAGACCATTCAATCACTCCTTGAACCTATGACAGGGGACAGACAGTCGCTTCGCCGCCGTGGCTTTCTCAAGGCCACCGGCGCAGCGGCCGCTGCGAGCGTTGCGGGGTGTCTGGGGCGAACCGAACAATCGGAAGACGAGGCGCGCGCCGGCTCGGCGAGCACGGCGCAAACGAGCGGAGGGACGTTGAACCTCTTCACCGAGAGCGTAGAGACGTTCGACCCGATCAGGTCGGTGAACACACAGTCCGGTGAAATCGTCCAGCAGCTGTTCGACGGGCTGACGAACTACGAGAACGCGTCGGCGACGAACATCACGAACCTGCTGGCGAGCTCCATCGAGGTCAGTAGCGACTTCACGACGTACACGATCACGCTGAAGTCGGGGGCGACGTTCCACGACGGCACGAGCGTCACGGCGAGCGACGTGGCGTACTCGTGGGAGCGACTGGCGCAGTCGCCGAACTCCAGCCGGGACTGGTTCATCCTCGACGTACTCGGAATCAGTCACGACAGGGACAGCGACGGGAACTACGTGCCCGGGAGTCTGGCCGTTCGCACGCCGGACGCCTCGACGGTTGAGTTCGACCTGGACCAGCCGTTCTACGCGACCGAGGAGATGCTCGCGTACTCGGCGTTCGCCGTCGTGCCCGAGGGCATCGTCGGTGACATCGAGGGCTACTCGGGGCAGATGAGCTACGACGAGTTCGCGACCGAGAACCCGATCGGTGCGGGACCCTTCCAACTCGACCACTACTACGATGGCGTCGAGATCGTCGCGAACGCCTTCGCGGACTACCACGGCTCGGGACCGAACGTCGACCGGCTCTACTGGATGCACGAACTGGGCGCAGACGACCGGTGGGCGGACATCAACGACAAGGACGTCGAGCTGTTCGACATTCCGACCAAGTACTACGACCCGTCGAAGGTCTCGAACACGACGACGGACTCACAGGGGCGCATCACGGGGGAGTACGGTCCACTCGACAACGAAGAGACGGTACAGTACCAGCGCGTGACCGAACTGTCGACGTTCTACCTCGGGATGGACGTGCGACACGTCCCGAAAGCGGCTCGCCAGGCCATCGCGTACCTGGTCGACCAGGACGACGTCGCGGCGACGACGCACAAGAACCGTGTTCGGCCGGCGTACCACCTCACGATGCCGAACATCTACCCCGGGGGGAGTAGCGAGTACGATTCACACGCGACCAACAACTATCCGTACAGCGAGCGGACGAGCGACCTGAGTTCGGCCCAGCAGGTGATGGAGGACGCGGGCTACGGCCCGGACAACCGAGTCAGCATCACGTTCTCGCACTACACCAGTGAATCGTGGTCCGACTTCGCTACCGAACTGCAGACGAAGGCCACCGACGCCTACATCGACATCACGGTCGAGCAGCAGACGTTCAGCGAGTTGCTCGAACAGGGGCGGCAGGGCAACCACGACATCTACACGCTGGGGTGGATCATCGACTATCCCGCGCCGGAGAACATACTCCAGCTCATCTACCCGCCGAACACGGACACCGCCAACTCCTCGCCGATGTCCTACACGAACTGGGACGACCTGAACACACAGGCGAAGCAGGACGCGACGGACGCGTACGAGACCATCCTGAACAATCCCGAGCCAACCTCGACCGACGAGAGTAACCGCGACAGCGCGGCCGTCACGATGGAGGAAGCCAACTGGGATGACGTCATCTTCCTCCCGATGTTCCACGGGGTGAGCGAGCGGTTCTACTACAACAGCGTCGACGTGCCGATCCACGGTCCGATGGGGCCGACCCGGCAGAAGCTCAACGGCGTCACCATCAACACGGACATCGGGCCGGAGGGCTCGATGTCGCCGACCGACCCGGACGGCGACGGGCTGTACGAGGACGTGGACGGCGACGGGGAACGCGACGCGGACGACGCCCGACTGTTGTTCCAGGAGACGGACCAGTTCAGCGACCCGGCGAAGTACGACTTCAACGGTAACGGCGAGGTCAACGTCGCCGACGTGCAGGCGCTGAAGAACGAGAACGAGAACCAGTAGAGGGTACGAGGAATGACGAACACATCCACGAACACATCCCTCGCCCTCGCGGCGACCGCGATGGCCGCCGTGCTGGTCTTCAGTGCGGCGTTCGCTGGGGTCACGCTCGGGACCGTCGGCGCGGCTTCGACGAGTACGCCGGCTACGGGGCCGCTGAACGTCACGTACGCCGACTCCGTCGCGACGGCCGTCAGCGCCGACGGCGAGAGCCGGCAACCGAAAATCGTTTTTAACCAGTCACGGACCATCGACGCCGCGGCAGGCGACGAGTTCGTCGTCGAGAACGTCGACACCGGCACGTCGGTCAGCGTCGTCCCGTCCGAGCAACTCAACGTCTCGGCCGGCGACGCCCTCGAACTCGAGGTCGTCGAAGGAGACGGCACCCAGTCGACTGACCCGACCATCCAGCTGGAACACAACGACACGGCGACGACGTACAACGCCACGGTCAGCGGGGACTTCGCGAATACGTTCCAGGCGCCGTACTCGAATCTGACCGTCACGTTCGTCGACGACGGAGCGGCCGTCGACTCGACCGAGCGTGCAGCCATCCACCCGGTCGACTACGACGCGGCGTTCCAGCAGAACTCCACATCCGGCACCGTCTTGCTCTCGTTCGCGCGCGACGGGTTGCCCACGAACTCACAGGTGGACTACACCCTGTTCGGCGAGAACGTCGACGTCCCGCTCTCGTACAACGCGACGAGCGACCGATTCGAGGGGACGCTCGACGTCTCCTCGCTCAACGAATCGACGTACCCCGGTGGCGCGTTCTTCACCCATCCGGACGACGGCTTCTACTTCGGCGCGAACGGTGACCTCGTCGTCAACCGGAGCGGGAGTTCCGATGGCACCTCGTCCGGCGGCGGAGGGGGCGGCACTGGACCCGTCGACATCAGCCACTCGACCACCATCTTCGGGAAAGGCGATGCGAACGCAAGGGGTCGCCGCCCAGGCGTGACGTTCAACCAGTCGATCACACTCGATTCAGCCGACGACTTGGTCGTCACGAACGTCGAGTCTGGAGCACAGACACTGGTCGAACCAACCGGTCCCATCAACGTCACCACTGACGACGACGTTGCGCTGAACGTCGTTCTCGGCGACGGTTCTGCCGACTCGACGCCAGAGCTCCAGTTACACACGCCAGAGAACAACACCTACTTCACGGCGAACGTCAGCGGCAACGTCTCGGGAACGTTCCGTGGTCCGTACTCGAATCTCACCATCGCGTATGTCGACAACGGCACGACGGTCGACACGACCGGTGAGTCAATACATCCCTACAACTACACGAAAGATCACCGGCAGAACTCGACGAACGGGACGGTTCGAGTCTCGCTTGCACGCGATGGCCTCCCCAAGAGTACCACCGTCGACTACTCGGTGTATCAGGAGAACGTGAGCGGTCAACTGACCTACAACGCTACGGAAGACGCGTTCGTCGGAACTGTCGATACCTCATCACTGCCGGACGGGACGTACTCCGTCTATCCGACGTTCCGGACGACTAGCGGCGAGTCGTACTTCTTCACGAGTAACGAGCTCGTTGTCAACGGGAGTTCTGACGGAGGGAGCACAGCGTCCGGTCCACTGTCGGTCACGTTCGACTCGTCGGTGTCGACGACGTCCTCGGGTGACGGTACCCCCACGAGTAGTACCCCGTACGTCGTGTTCAACCAATCCCGGACGCTCGACGGGAGTGGCGGCGACTATCTGATACTGACGAACACGAACACCGGCGCGAACCTGACCGTCACGCCGACCGAACCGGTCAGCATCGACGCGATGTCCGAAGTCGGACTGGACATCTACAACGGGAGCGGCGCCATCAGGTCGCCGAGACTCACCGTCAACAACGGAACGTGGAGCTACTACGACGTGGAGGTCTCGGGCAACGTCTCGGGGACCGTCACTGCCCCGTACGCGAACTACACCGTGACGTTCGTCAACGACACCACCGAGGTCACGACGACGCCCGAGGACATCATCCACCCCATCGGATACCTCGGGGAGGTCAGGCAGACGGGGACCACTGGCACCATCGAGGTATCCGTCCCTCGCGACGGCCTCCCCCGGAATTCATCCGTGCGCGTTACTGTCCATGGTACGGCCGCCGACTCCTCACTCTCGTACAATTCGAGTGCGGACACGTTCGACGGTACCCTGGACGTCTCGGAGCTCTCTGACGGGACCTACCGAGCAGGAGTGTTGTTCGACACTGCAGAGGACGGCTTCTACTTCGCCTTCAGCAGCGACCTTCTCGTCGGTCAGGAGCCGTCGGCCACCTTCGCTGACCAGACCACCAACGGCACGTATGCGACCATCGACGCCGCGTACCTGCCGAATGGCGGGTTCCTGACCGTCCGCGACGACTCGCTGTCGAGCGGGGCAGTGTTCGACTCCGTACTCGGCGTCTCGCCGTACCTCTCGGCGGGCAACCACAGCGACGTCACCGTCCGACTCGGTGACCCCATCGCGTACAACCAGACGCTCATCGCGATGCCGCACACGGACTCGAACGGCAACCAGCAGTTCGACTTCGTCGACTCCGAGGGTGCGGAAGACGGTCCGTACGTCGACACCGACGGCAACGTCATCACTGACAGCGCGAACGCGACCGTCGACCTGACGGGGGAGCCCGGCGACGCCTCGGTGTATCTGGAGCCGGCAAACCGAACGGTCGACGTCGGTGAGAACGTCACCTACCTCGTTCGCGTCGCGAACCCCGGCGCTGGAGTCGGTGCGCTGAACATCTCGGTCGCCCCGTCGACGACCGACGTCGAGATCGTCGACGCAGGGCTCCCACCCGGAACCGAGCTCACCGAGGTCGCGTATCGCTCTGACGGCAGCGTGCAGCTGCGCGCGGCCGGCATGGACACCGGCACCACCGACCCCGTCGTCGCTGCCATCACGGTACAGGGCGCGCAGGCTGGCAACGGCACGCTCGTCCCGACCGTCGACACGCTCGCCGACGAGCGCGGGCTGGAGTACAACGTCACGGCTGCAGCCAGCAGCAACTACACCGTCACGCGCCCGAGCCTGACGCTCGACCTCGTCCCGTCGAACGCGGAGACGCGCGTCGGGGAACGGAACGCGTACACGCTCGTCGCGCGGAACGTCGACGACGGCGTCGGCGCGATGAACGTGACGGTGACGCTCGACGACGCCAGCGTGGTGGACATCGTCGACAACGACGTCGCCGGGAGCCCCGACCTCCGGAGTTCAGTCCACGAGACCGCGAACGGGACGGAGACGCTCACCATCCGCGCGGCTGGGATGGACACACCGGACACCGGAGACATGCCCATCGCGGCGGTCTACCTCGAAGGCGCCCAGCAGGGGAACGCGACGCTCACCCTCGAAGGGAACGTCGTCGCCACCGAGGCCGGCACGGAGTACGTCGTCTCGAACACGCCGACCGCACCGGTCGACGTGCCACAGCCGAAGGTCGACGTGTTCGTTGCCCCCGAGAACAACGACGTGCAGGCCGGTGAGACGTTCACGGTCGACATCGTCTCGGACACGAACACGCTCGGCGTCTACGGCGAGGAGTTCACCCTCGCGTTCAACGAGACGTTGCTCAACGCGACCGAGGTGACCGAAGGGCCGTTCCTGAGCAAGGACGGTGCCGAGACGTTCGTCGCCTCCGAAGACATCGACAACACGAACGGCACCGTCGACGTGGGCATCAGCCGGAAGAACACCAGCACGACCGTCTCAGGGACTGGTGTCGTCGCATCGGTGACGTTCCGCGTCGACGAGAACGCGACTCGAGGGGTCGACTCACCGCTGGCGCTCACCACGGTGAAGGTCTCCGACGAGAACGCGAACGCGGTTCCCCACCGCCGGTTCAACGGCACGGCCTACGTGCCGGTGAATCTCCCACCGGAGCTCAACGCGACGCTCGTCTCGACCGTCGTGAACGAGGGACAGCCGGTCAAGGTTCGTGCCGAGGCGACCGACTCTGACGGGAACGTCACGACCGTCTCGCTGCACGACCCGAACGGTACCGAACTCGATTCGGAGAGCTGTGAGTCCGTCTGTCTCCACACGCTCTCGGCGACGCCGAACTTCCACACGTGGAACGGCAGCGGCTACGGCACGACGACGGTCTACACCGTCGCCGTCGACGACGACGGCGCGGACGCCACCCGCGAATTGACGTTCAAGGTGTACACCGCTGGCGACGCCAACGGTGACGGCGTCGTCGACATCTTCGACGCGTCGACCATCGGCACCGCCTGGAACGCACAGCGCGGAGACGCCGCGTACTCGGATGCGGCCGACCAGAACAACGACGGCGTCGTCGACATCTTCGACGCCAGCATCCTCGGGACGAACTGGAACGACGAAGCGACGACCAACAGCACGAGCAGCTAACCAATGAGAACACGCGCACTCACACTCACGGCGCTCGTCGTGCTCGCCGCGTTCGTCCCCTTCGTCGGGGGCACAGCGGTCGCGTCGAGCCACGAGGGCGAGCTATCGCTCAACGAAAGCAACGTCACCCTGAGTCAGGGTGAATCAGTCTGGATCGCGGTGCAGTACGACACGGCTCCCGGGTCCGCTGGGCCACCGATAAACGCCATCCAGTTCCAGCTCCGGTTCAACAGCACGGTGCTGAACGCGTCGAACCCCCAACCGGGACCGTATCTGACGCAGGACGGGGTTGGGTCGCTAAAACCGGGAGAGGGAACAGACAACTCGACCGGTGTCGTGGACTACGGCGAGGCCCGAAAAGACGATAGCGGCGTGACGGGCGCCGGCGACGTGGCGTACGTGAAGTTCACCGCCACGGAGAACACGAGCAAGCCGCTCGGCGCGCTCACGTCGCTCACCTTCGAGACGGTGAAGGTCAGCGACCCGAACCAGAACTCCGTCCCGACGCAAGCAACCGGCGGCACCATCGACACGGTCGACACGGTCCCCCCGACCGCGAACGCCACGGTCCAGAAGACGACGGTGAACGTCTCCGAGGACGTCGCGTTCCACGCGGCCGACTCGACAGACAACCACCGCATCGACTCGTACGAGTGGGACTTCGACGGTGACGGCACGGCCGACGCCACCGGCTCGCAAGTGTCCACCAGCTTCGACTCGACCGGGACGAAGACCGTCGCGGTGACGGTCACGGACGCCGACGGCAACACCGACACCGACACCGTCGATGTCCAGGTCGTCGACGAGGTCGACCCCACTGCAGCAGTCACGGCGACGACGACGACGGTCGAACTCGGTGACCCCGTGACACTCGACGGGAGCGATTCCACGGACAACGATGCCGTCGCGTCCTACGAGTGGGACTTCACCGACGACGGGACGGTCGACGAGACCACCACCTCGCCGTCGGTCGACTACACGTACGGCGACCGGGGGACGTTCACCGCGAACCTCACCGTCGTCGACCCGAGCGGCAACACCGACACTGCGACCGTGCAGGTGACCGTCGAGGACACCACCACACCGAGCGTGTCGGTGGCGCCGAACACGACCGAACAGACGCTCGGCGCCCCCGTCGAGTTCGACGCCTCGGGAACGACCGACAACGGCGCAGTCGCCTCCTACGCCTGGGACTTCGACGAGGACGGCCAGATCGAACAGAACACCATCGACCCGGTGGTCACTCACACCTTCGACACGCGCGGGACGTACAACGTGTCCGTCACGGCGACCGACGAGGCCGGCAACAGCGGTACGGGCACGGCCGCGACCGTCAGCATCGTCGACGGAACCGCCCCGATCGCGGTGGTCGAGGGCCCCGAGGGCGCGCTCAACGTCTCCGAAGCGGGGACGTTCGACGCCTCGAACTCGACTGACAACACCGAGATCGACTCCTACGAGTGGACGTTCGGTGACGGGTCGAGCGCGACCGGCGTGACCGTCGACCACGCCTACGACGCGAAGGGCAACTACACGGTGACGCTGACCGTCACCGACGTCGACGGCAACACCGACACCGCTTCGACGAGCATCGAGGTCGGCGACGGTGTCCCGCCGAGCGCGAGCGCGACCGTCAACCGCACCAGCGCAGGGCTGAACGTCACGACGGTCTCGTTCGACGCGAGCGGGTCGTCGGACAACGACGCCATCGCCTCCTACGAGTGGGACTTCGACGGCGACGGTGCCGTCGAGACGACGACGACCGCGGCGACGACGACCTACGTCTACCCCGCAACGGGCACGTTCACGCCCGAGGTGACGGTCGTCGACGCAAGCGGGAACACCGACACCGCGACCACGGCCGACGTGACCGTCGCGGACACCACCGCACCGGACGCGAGCGCGACCGTCAACGCGACGGACGTGTTCCTGACGGACACCGTCGGCTTCGACGCCTCGCAGTCGACCGACAACGGTCAGATAGTCGCCTACCGCTGGGACGTGGACGGCGACGGTACGGTCGACGCGACGACCTCCTCGCCGACGTACGTCCACTCGTACGACGCGCGTGGGTCGTACACCCCGACCGTGAGGGTCGTCGACGCGGCGAACAACAGCGCCACGGCGACGATGGCGACGGTCAACGTCACTGACGGCACGCCACCGGAGGCGGCGGTCGCTACCCCGTCGCGGACGGTCGACGTGAACGTGACGACGACGTTCGACGCCTCACCCAGCACGGATAACACACAGATCGACTCGTACGCCTGGGCGTTCGGTGACGGGTCGAGCGCGACCGGCGTGACCTTCGACCACGCCTACGACGCGAAGGGCAACTACACGGTGACGCTGACCGTCACTGACGTCGACGGCAACACGAACACGACGACGGCCTCGGTCGCAGTCGTCGACCGCGTGGCGCCGACGGCGACGGCGACGGTGAACCGGACGAGCGCGGAGCTCAACCGGACGACCGTCGCGTTCGACGCCTCTGGCAGCTCTGACAACGACGCCGTCGATTCCTACGAGTGGGACTTCGACGGCGACGACACGGTCGACGAGACTACCACCTCACCCACGACGACGCACGTCTTCGCGGCGACGGGGACGTTCACGCCCGAGGTGACGGTCGTCGACGCCAGCGGCAACACCGACACCGCGACCACGAGCGACGTGACGGTGAGCGACACCATCGCGCCGACGCCAGCCATCACTGGCCCGCAGCCAGCCGTCGTCAACATCACGTCGACGTTCGACGCCTCGAACACGACGGACAACGGTCCCATCGCGAGCTACGAGTGGGACTTCGACGGCGACGGCACGACGAACGCGACGACGGCCGACCCGACCGCCGACACCGTCTACACGGTGCCGGACCGGACGCTGACGGTCACCGTGACCGTCACCGACGAGGCCGGCAACACGGCGACGACGGAGATGACCGTCAACACGACGCGCGCACCCGGCGTCTCGGTCGTCGACCCCACCGCGGGCGAGCACGTCAACGTGAGCGCGCCGACGGTCGCCTACGAGATCGCGAACCGCGACGCCGACGACGTTGACCACGCGGAGTACCGCGTCGATGGCGGGACGTGGCAGACCGCCTCTGATAGTACGAGCGGGACGAACGGCACGGTGACGCTCGCGTCCCTCGCGGACGGCGAACACACCGTCGAGTTCCGCCTCGTGAACGGGAGCGGTGTGACGCTCCCCTACGCGTCGTCCACGACTGCACAGACGTTCACCGTCGACACGGTCGCGCCGGGCATCCAGCTCGTCGGCCCGCAGCAGGGCCGGGTCGCGTACGGGACGAACCTCTCGTTCGCGTACGACGACGCCAGCGCCGTGACCGCGACGTTCCAGCGCAACACCACGGGCGACGCGACGGCGAACGTCGACGACACCGTGGTGGCGACCGACGGCTGGCCGGAGGGGCCGACCGCGGTCACCGTCACCGCGACCGACGAGGCCGGCAACACCGCCAACGAGACGTTCACGTTCGACTTCGTCTCGGCGCCCGATGTCGATTCGGTGGCGCCTGCGAACGGGACGCTCCTGAACGACACGACGCCCACCGTCGAGGTGACGTACAGCGACGACGACGTGGCTGGCGACAGCGGCATCGACCCCGCGTCGGTGACGCTCTCGGCGAACGGCCAGTCCGTCTCGCTGGCAGACGCGACGGTCACGCCCGACGGGCTGACCGTCACGCTCCCCGACCGCGCGGTCTCGGACACGAACACGCAGACGCTCGTCGCCGAGGTGGCGGACAACGCCTCGCACACGACGACTGCCTCGTGGACGTTCACCGTCGACAACCGCGCACCGCGTATCGCCGCGAGCGCGAACCACAGCGACCGTGTGAGCACGAACTACCCGGTCGCCGTGAGCGTCGACGTTACCGAGACGCACCCCGGAACGAGCACGGCCATCGTGCGCAACGCCTCGACCGGCACCCAGGTCGCGACGCTCGCCGCACCCCCGGCTGACGGGAGCGGCGTCGTGACGTGGAACGCGACCGACGACTCGGGCGTGGCCGTGGCGAGCGGCACGTACGAGGTCGTCGTCACGAGCGAGGACGCGGTGAACAACACCGCGACGAAGACGGTGAACGTCACCGTCGACACCGTCGCACCGACCGTCTCCATCACGGAGGTCACCGGCCCGAACGTCGTGGCCGGCACCGTCGTGACGAACGGGACGGTGACGTTCGCCGCGGACGCGGGCGGAACCCCCGGTGACGCGGAGAACGTGACGTTCGTCCTCTCCGCGTGGGACCAGAACTACGAACTCGCGGTGCCCGCGAGCCTCGACAACGGCTCGTGGACCGCGACCGCCGACATCTCGGGTCAGGTGCCCGACGACGGCGCGTTCGCCGTCAGCGCAGTCGCGACCGACCCGGCGAAGAACACGAACACCGCCTCGTCCGGGACGCTAGTCGAACTCGACCGGCGTGACCCCGCGCTCGGCGCGACCGTCTCGCGGGTCAACACCTCGACGGCACAGGTGAACGTCTCCGTCACGAACGGCGACACCCTCGACACCGACTCGCTGGTCGTCCAGTTGCGGACGCCGAACGGCTCGACGACGAAGCTCGACGTCCAGCAGGTCGCACAGGGCCGCTACACGGCCACCTTCGCGGTGAACCAGAGCGGCCTCTACAGCGGCATCGCGACCGCGACTGACGAGGCCGGCAACCGCGGCACCGACTCGTTCGGGACGGTGTTGGAGACGGTCTCGACGACGAACAAGACGGTCACCGTCTACGTCGAGAGCTCCGGCTCGTTCATCGAGTTCAACACGAGCGCCGAGGTGAACGACACGTTCGTCACCATCACCGACTCGTCGACGCCGCTCGAGCCGCTCGCCGCGGACCTCCGTGGCGCGCGGTTCATCGACGGCGAGCTCGGTGACGCGCTCGAACAGAACCTGACGAACGCGACCATCGGCCTCCCGGTCAACGAGTCGGCGCTGCCGACCGGGGTCTCACCCAGCGACGTGGCGATCCGCTACTACAACCCGGACACCGACTCGTGGGAGGAGCAGCCGACGCGCATCGCCGAGGTAACCCTCGAAAACGGCGTCACCGACACGTACTACCTGACGACGGTCACCCACTTCTCGACGTACGGGGCGACCGTGCAGGACACCGCGGCACCGACGCTCTCGTCGACGTCGCCGGCGTCCGGCACGGAGTACCCGGCGACGACCGACGAGGTGACCGCGCGGTTCGAGTACAGCGACGACCTCACCGGCGTGGACGCGAGCGCGGTCACCGTCTCGTTCGACGGGACGGACGTGACCGACGCCGCGGGCGCACAGGTGACGAGCGAGTACGCCACCTACACGGCGACCGGGCTCCAGCCCGGTACGAGCCACACGGTGGCGGTGACGGTGGTCGACGAGGCAGGGAACAGCGACACGTTCACCACCGACTACACGGTCACTACCGACGAGACGCCGCCGACCGTCTCGCTCGACCCGAGCGACGGCGCGACCGTCAGCACGTCGAGCCCGACGCTGTCGGCGACCTACTCCGACGCCGCGTCGTCCATCGACACCGCCTCCGTCGAGGTGAAAGTCGACGGCCAGACGGTGACGGGCGCGGCATCCGTCTCCGCCAGCGGCGTCAGCTACGACGCGAGCGGGCTCTCGGACGGCAGCCACACGTTCACGGTCTCGGTCGCCGACGCGGTCGGCCAGACGACGACGAAGACCGCGTCGTTCACCGTCCAGACGGCGAGCGGCTCGACCGGCACCAGTTCGCCGAGCACCGGCACGAGCAGTCCGAGTTCCGGTAGCTCGGGTGGGTCGGCGCCGGTCGCTCCCTCGGGGACCCCGAACGTCACGCAGGTCGACGCCGGCGTCAGCACGACCGAGGTCGAGGTCGGCGACACACTGACTGTCACCGCGACGTTCGAGAACACCGGCACGGCCGACGCGGAGCAGACCGTCGAACTGTTCGTCGACGGCGAGCCTACCGGCGAGACCCGGACCGTCCGGGTGCCAGAGAACGGCTCCGCGACCGCGACGTTCGGCCGATCGTTCGACGCCGCGGGCACCTACACCATCGCGGTGGGGAACCTGACCGCCGGCACCGTGACCGTCGTCGAGCCGACCACGGCGACGCCCACGGTGACGCCCGACGACAGCACGCCGACGACACCGGCGACACCGGCATCGACGCCGTCCGAAACCATCACGGCAACGCCGACGCGGACGCCGACCGCGACCGGTACGCCGACGGCCTCCGATGGGCCGGGCTTCACCGCGCTGCTCGCGCTGGTGGGGCTGCTGGCTGCCGGGCTGCTCGCACGACGCGACTGAACCCGAGAAACCGAGCGATTCCTTTTTCGACGCTGCCTGCCGAGAGTCCTCAGTCTCGACGACCCAGTCCCACGCCGAGTCCGACCAGCGCGAGGAGTGCGGCGACGCCACCGAAGCCAGGGCCGAAGCCGTCGGTCGGTGAGCCGACGGTTCCCGGGGCGACGGGCGTCGGCGTCGCGGTCGTCTCCCCGCTTCCAGACCCGCTCACCGTTCGCGTCTCGGTCGCGTTGGGTTCGTACGCGACGGCGTACGTCGAGAGGCCGGGTGACCGCGCGGTGAACACGTAGGCGTCAGCAGTTGTATCGACCCGACTGGTCGGGAGTTTGCCCCACGTCCCGTTCTGTAGTCGGTAGAGCGCGACGCCCATGGGGGCAACACCGGCGTCGTCGAGCCGCGACGTCGCGACGGTGAACTGGAGCTCCGCGCTACCGTACTCGTCTGCAGAGAGCGACGGGTGCGTGACGTTGAACGCCGCCAGCATCGGGTCGTCGGGGCCGGAGAACCCCGCGGCGTCGGGAGAGACGGCCGTCACCGTCGCGTCGAACTCGCTTGCGGTCACGTCACGGACCGTGAGCCCGGTGAGTTGGACGCCGACCGTCTCGCCGGCTTCCGTGGGCGGCAGGGAAGCGACGACCGTCCCCTCGCCCGTCGCGGTGAACGTCACCGACCCCGGCGACGTCTTGGTCGCCGTCACGCGTGCAGCGTCGTCGGGGGCCGAAGGCGTGGGGCCGACGGGCGTCGCGGTCGGCTCGGCGCCGGGTGTAGAGTCGCTGGCCTCGCCGTCAGTACCACCAGTTGCGCCAGTAGCGCCCTCGATGTCGATGGTAGTACCCGCCGTCTCGACCGGAACCGACGAGCCGTTCGAAGCCGCCACTTTCACGTCCGAGAGCCCGAGCGTGACCGACCCGGACGCGTCAGCGGGCAGGGTCACGTCGACGGTCGCGAGTGTTCCCGAGCCGGTCACGCCCGTCTGGGTCTCGCGGCGACTCTCGCCGAAGCTGACGCGCCCGTCGTCGACCTGGTTCGCGACGACGAACGTGCTCGCGTTCTGCGAGAGGAAGTTTCCGGGGGTGGCGTGCGTCGCCGACCCGGCAGTCGGGAAGGAGAGGCCGAACTGCGCGGCGTAGACGGGCGTGTCCGTCGCGATGTCGACGGTCACGGTCACGGTCTCGCCCGGCGACGCGGTCTCAGGAGCGTCGACGCTCACCGTCGCGGGGACGGCGGTCGCGGTCGCGACGCCGAGACAGAGGCCGAGGAGGAGTGCGACGACGAGGACGCGACGATAGCTCACGCCGACCACCTCGGTCGAGGCGTCGGGCGGGCGTTCGGTACAGCGAAACGGAGTCCGGACCTCATTCGTCCCGGTCTGTGGTGTCAGGCCGGTTAACGGTACCGGGAGACGCGGCGGGTGAGTCCCGGCACGTCAGTCCCGATACCGCGCGGCAACGAACGGGAGGGCCGCGAGGAGCGGCGCCAGCGGTGGGACCGTCAGGACGGCGACGACTGCGAGCGGGAGGGCCACGGTCAGCGCCAGCGAGGTTACCGCGCGGGGGGCGGGTCGAGACAGTTGGTAGTCGGTTCGGCGTGTGGATGTGCGTCGGTGTGACATTGGTAGCTTGGTGTGTGCATGGTTGCAGGCTGTGCGATCATCGGACGTCGAGGCGCTCGACGTCGGTGACGCCGAAGCCGTCGCGCAGGAGCGCGACGAGGTCAGCGTGGTTGGCCTCCGGCTCGGCGTCGAGCCGGAGTTGAGCGACGACGTCGACGTAGAGGTCGAAGGCGTCGGGGCGCATCCCGTCGATGCGCTCGACGTCGACCTCGCGGACGCAGTCGATCTTCGCTAACACCGTGCGAGCGCCTTGGTCGAGGCTGCCGGCCTCGCCTCGGGGAACCCGAAGCTCGAGGGCGGCGGTCACCTCGACGTCTGCCATGTGGAGTGACATGGACGCTCCCGGCGCGATTCGAACGCGCGACCCGTCGTGACGGACGGGACACCGGTGGCTGTCGGGAGTGGGGGAGTGCTGCGGCTGGTCGATGGGCGGTCGACGCCGACCGAGTGGTCGACGTCACACGGGCGTCACGAGCGACGGACTGCCGGCTCGAAGACGAGAGGGTCGAAGAAGCGTGGTGCGTCCCCGACCCGTCGCCTTCGTGGCGGCGGGTCGGATGACCCGCCTACGCGGCGTGAGTCGGGGACGCGACACCGATGTTCGCCCAGCCCCGACCCGGCCCCTCGCCGTCGCTACCGGCAGCGACGAACGCGGGAATGTGGGTCCAGAGCGTCATGGCGAATCGGTTCCGTGTTCACCTGTGCATGATACTGGATTTGTATTAAAATTTTGGTAGGAGTGTCACAGTCTGTCAAACAGCCGAAAGTCGCATCCACCGGCCGACTCGACGGCAGGTATGCACATCGAGTCGACAGATGTCCTCATCAATGGACAGGTCCGCGAATCGGGAGTGCGGCTGCTTCGGCAGCTGGGAGAGCGGACGCCGGTCACGGCCGGCTACGTCGGTAGCCGTCGACGAGCGTCAGGGCCGCGAGCACGAGGATTGCGACCGGGAACAGCAGCCAGGCGTTCAGTTCGAAGTACGAGACGACGACCAACGCGCTGACCGCTGCGAGAAGACAGAACCCGAAGAATACGGTGTCCGAGGGCCGTTCGAAGTGCTCGATGCTCACCACCTGAGACACACCACGCTCCGGTAAAAGAGTTCGTCACGGCGAGATCGGTGGGTCAGTCCGCCGCCCCGCGAGACTCGTTCACGGAAGGTCGTCTTCGTGGACGAGTGCATCCTCGTCCAGGTCCGCGACCGAGTCGTGACCCGCGAGCCCGAGCGAGAGGTCGAACTCCGCGAGGAAGTTCTTGAGCACGCTCTCGACGCCGTTCTCGCCGTCGACCGCGAGCCCATAGACGTACGGCCGCCCGAGGAGGACGGCGTCGGCCCCGAGCGCGAGCGCCTTGATGGCGTGGGCGCCGTTCCGAATTCCCGAATCGAACAGCACCGTCGCCTCGTCGCCGATCTCGTCAACGACGCTCGGGAGCATCTCGACCGCGGCGACCGAGCCGTCGACCTGCCGGCCGCCGTGGTTCGAGACGACGACGCCCTCCGCACCGTGCTCGACTGCCCGCCGAGCGTCGGCGGGGTCGAGGATGCCTTTCACGACGATGGGGAGGTCGGTCTGCTCGCCGAGCCAGTCGAGGTCCTCGAACGTCAGCGAGGCGTCGCCGAACACGTCGAGGAACTGCTGGGCCGCAGCCAAGGTGTTCTCCTCGGGTGGCTGGTCGAGCAGGTCGCGGAACACCGCATCCGAGAAGTAGTTCTGCGTGCCGATGCCTTCGAGGTACGGGAGATACCCCTGCTGGAGGTCCTGTGGCCGCCACCCCGGAATCGGCGTGTCGACGGTGACGACGATGGCCTCGTAGCCCGCGTCTTCGGCGCGGTCGAGGAACGATGTCGTCAGGTCGCGGTTCGGCGACCAGTAGAGCTGGAACCACCGGGGGGTGTCGCCGAGTTCGTCGGCGACCTCCTCCATCGTGTACGATGAGACTGTGGAGAGACACAGCGGTACGTCCTGGTTCGCTGCGGCACGGGCCGACGCGAGTTCGCCCTCTTCGTGGAGGATGGATTGACAGCCGATCGGCGCGAGCACGACCGGCACGTCGAGTTCGGTGCCGAACAGCTCGACTGAGAGGTCGCGTTCCTCGACCCCCCGGAGCATCTTCGGGAGGATGCGCCAGCGGTCGAACGCCGCGACGTTGTTGTCGTCGGTACCGCCCGACCCCGCCGAGCCGACGACGTACCCCTCGGCCTTCTCGTCCATCGCCTCGATGGCCGCGGCTTCGAGCGCCGAGAACTCGGTCGGGACGTCCGGCGTGATGTCGGCGAGCCCGTTGACGTAGATCTCGGTTATTCGCTGGCGGCCTCTCGTCTCGCTGTCGCTCATGGACTGGAGTCCGCTGGCGCGTCGAAAAAGCTACCGCCGGTGTGGACGGGTCAGCGCCGCGCGAGCGTCTCGCCAGCCCGTACCGAATCGCCCGTCTCGACGACGAGGTCCTCGCGGGTCACGTCAGGGGGCATCACCACGTCCGCACGCGAGCCGTAGCTGATGTGACCCACCCGCTCACCGCTCGTCAGGTCGTCGCCCGCCTCGACGTACGGGTGGATGCGGCGGGCGAACCAGCCGGCGATGAGCACGAGCGTCCAGTCGTCGCTCTCGACTCTGACCCGCTCGTTCCGGTCCGAGTCCTTCGAGAACGCCGGCTTGTACGCGCCCGGAACGTGTTCGACCGATTCGACTGGCCCGCCGAGCGGCGCGCGGTTCACGTGGACCGAAAGCGGGCTCATGAACACGCCCACTCTGAGTCGGCCGTCCTCCTCACGGATGACCGACACTGTTCCCTCCGCAGGGGAGACGACACCATCGCCCGTAGGGCGTTCGGGGTCACGGTGGAACCAGACGGAGGCGATACCGAGCGCGAGAAGTACCACTCCCGCGGGCGCGAAGAGGAGCGTCGCGGGGATTGCGAGGACGAAGATGGGCGTGGCGAGTCGCCACGTGCCGGGCGCGAGGTCCATACCCCGCGTTCTCGAACGAGGGCGAAAAGCCCCGCGGTCGTGTGCTCACTCGGTGGGGTCGAGGTCCTCGCCCGCGTCCCCCGACAGCTCCGAGGTGACGGTCTCGACGGCTGCGACCTCCGCGGGAAGCGCGTCGAGGAGGTCGGCGACCGCGGGCTCGGGGAGCGTGACGTGGAGGTTGCCGAACCGGGTCTCCTGGTCGAGTTCGCCCGCGCTGGCTTCGACCGCGGCGAGTGTCGCTTCGGTGTCCGCGGCGTCCGGGCGGACGAGCAGCGTCACCGCGACACCGGACGTCGGGTCGTCGCGCATGGTCCGCACCGCGGGTGAGAGATACATCACCAGCCGCTACGGCTGGGGTCGGATAAACGCTGTCGCACTCGGAGTGGGTGGATTCAAGACCCGATGGCGGCAGGAGGAAGACGATGACGCGCCGAGCGCGACCGGTCGCCCGCTTCCCACCACGCAACGCCCCAGAGGACCGATGCTAGTCGTCGTCTGTGGCCTCCCCGGCGCGGGCAAGACGACCGTCTCCGAAGCCGTCGCCGACCGACTCGATGCACCGCGACTCCGGACGGACGTCGTCCGCAAGGCCGTCCTCGACGACCCCGACTACACCCCGGAGGAGACCCGCCAGGTGTACGCCGCGCTGCTCGACCGCGCTCGCGAGACCGTCGACCGCGAAGGCGCGGCCGTCCTCGACGGGACGTTCAAGTACGAACGCCAGCGTGAGGCAGCACGCGAGACCGCCGCCGAACTCGGTGTGCCGTTCCGGCTGGTCAAAGTCGAGTGCAGCGAGGCGGTCGTCCGGGAGCGCATCGCCGCCCGCGAGGGCGACGAGAGCGATGCGGACTTCGACGTCCACCAGCTCCACCGCGAGCAGTTCGAGCCGCTCGACGGTGAGCACGTCGTCGTCGACAACGACGGCTCGCTCGACGAGACGATGGCGCAAGTCGACGCGGTGTTCTGACCCCGGGAATCACTGTCTGAAGTACTGCCCGGTGACGTAGAGCGACGCGCCGAGGATGAACACGGCGCCGACGAGGACCACGATGCGGGCGGGGTCGAACAGGACTTCGGCCCCGGTCGTCGCGTCGGGGGTCGACGTACGGGCTTGCGCGACGTCCTCCCCGACCTCGATGCGACCTGCCTCGACCCCTTCCACGGCGACGGTCCCAGCGACGGCCTCGAACGGGATGGTCACGTTGCGCTGCTCGTTCGGGCCGAGCGAGACGGTCTCGTTCGCCACGGACTGCCCGTCGACGGTCACCGTGAGCGTCCGGTTCGCCGCCAGGCTCGCCTCGTTCACCACGGTCGCTCGCACGCTGGCTTCGAACCCCGTGGCGACCCACTCGGCCGGGAGCGAGGCGCCGACGACCCGGACCGCGTCCGAGCTCGCGGTCATGGCCGTCACGGTCAGCGTGCCGAGCGGCCGGTCGTCGACCGCCAGTTCGTACTCACCGGGAGTGTCGAACTGCTGTTCGAAGCCGACCGTTCCAGTTCCACCGGCCTCGACGAACACCGTCTCGGTGGCGACGATCTCGCCGTCCACGAGCAGGTCGGCCTCGAACGTCCCATCGCGCCCGCCGACGTTCTCGACCTGCATGGAGACCTGCACGGTCTCACCAGCGGAGATCGTCGTCCGGTCGAGCGTCGCCGTGGAGACGCTGAAGCTCGCGGCGGTCGAGGCTGACGTCGACGCCGGTGTCGGCGAGGGGCTGGGGGTTGCCGTCGGATTTGGCTCGTCACGCGAGCCGCTGGACCCGCTCCGTGTATCCGACGGCTCGTCCCGTTCGGTGGGACTCGCTGTGGGCGTGGCAGAGGCGGTGGGGGTTGCTGTGGGCGTCGACGTCGGTGTCCCATTCGCTGTCGGGGTTGCTGTCGGGGTTGCTGTAGGCGTCGGGGTCGACGTCACTGTTGGGATCGTAGACGGTGTCGGCGACGGTGTCTGTGTGGCCGTCGGCGTCGGAGTGGGGTTCGGCGTCGCTGTTGGGGTTGGTGATGGGGTTGGAGGTGGTGTTGCGGTTGCCGTCGCAGTCGCGGTTGCCGTCGCGGTCGCGGTTGCCGTTGGGGTTGCCGTCGCGGTCGCGGTTGCCGTTGGGGTTGCCGTCGCGGTCGCTGTCGGCGTCGGGGTTGGGATGGGGGTCGCGGTCGCTGTCGGTATCGGTGCGGCCGTCGCAGTCGCCGTTGGGGTGTCAGTCGCGGTCGCTGTCGGCGTGTCGGTTGCTTCCTGGGTGGGGGTCGCTGTCGTCGTCAGGAGCTGTGCGGACGACGAGTCGACCATCAGCGCCGAACCACTCGCAAATTCGTTCCCCCCAGTGGCGAGCAACGAACCGCCGGAGATCGTTCCACCGACGCTGCCGCTCGCGATAACAAGCACCACGAACACGAACGTCACGACGATACCCCCTTTCATTGGCTGGCGTAGCCCGTTGTGAGGAATAGTTAGTGGCCTTCATTCACCGAGTAACTGAACGGTTACAGCCATGGGTTCCGGTAGGGTATCGTTTCCTCGGTGGTGCAAACTCGGCGACGACAGTCGGTAGGAAGCTCCACCACCAGCGAAACGGTCAGCAAACTATCTCGTCGCTCGAAGGGTCGCGGGAAGGATTCGAACTACGATCGCACGACCTCGCTTCGACAGAAGAGTGCTCCGTCAGGGATTCGAACCCTGGTCCTTGCCGTGAGAGGGCAAGATGATTGGCCGGACTACACCAACGGAGCGTGTAACAGGTCGGTTCGACCTATCCATCGGTAGCGGAGTGGACGGTATAACGGTTGCGTTTCACGGCCGCCGTGGCCCGGTTTCACATCGTTTCTACCGGGCGTCGATAGGGACACGACCGCAGGGCTGTGCAGTCCCGTGAGACACAGCGACGACCGGACCGCTCACTCCTCGTCGTCGAACGGTGAGCCTGCGGCCTCGGGTTCCTGCCCAGCGATGGAGACGATGTTCTCGCGGCCGACCCGGAGCTTCGAGATGAGCCCCTCCTCCTCCATATCCGAGAGGAGCATCGACACCTTCGACTTCGACCAGTCGGTCTCCTCGACGATGTTCACCTGCTTCATGCGGCCGCCCCGCTCCTCCAGCATCTTCATGACGCGGTCGTCGTCGCTCAACAGCTCCTCGTCGCTGATTTCCGGTTCGGGTGGGGCCGCTGCAGCCGCGCTCCCGCCGTCGTCCGACTCGTCGTCAGTGCGGGCCGCCGCCGTGCTCCCGCCGTCGAACGCCCCCGAACGGTAGGCGTAGGCTGCACCGCCACCGAGCCCGAGGACGACGAGGAGCGCGACGACCGGCAGGAGACCCATCCCACCGTCGGACGGTGGGGTCGGGCTCCCGCCGTCACCGCCATCGCCACCGCCACCGCCGCCATCGCCATCGCCACCGTCGGAACCATCCGGGGGGGCGAACACCACGCGGGGACGGTTGTCCGCGAACGAGCGCTCGCCGCGGTACGTCAGGGTGTCGTCCGAGCGGTCGTCCGGCGTCGGCTGGACGTCGGTCACGGTGAGGACCTCACCGTGAGTCACGACGAGCATCTGGCTGGGGCCGATGTAGAGCCCCCCTTCGAACACGTCGCCGATGATGACCTGTTGGCCGTCGACGACCCCGAAGCCGGTCCAGCGGAACGACATCTCGACGACACCGAGGTTGTCGTCGAGCCCGGTGATATACGCGCGCTTTCGGAAGTCGGTCGCGGTCATCTCGCGGCCGGTGACGTTCTGTCCACTCGCCACGAGTGACTGCGACCGGGACTGAAAGTCCGTGTAGAGCGTCGTCTCGTTCTCGTTGAACTCGTCGGCGAACGTCTGGAACTCCGCGCGCTCGGAGTCGTTCTGGAGCGTCTGCCGGTAGCGGAACGTCCACCGCGCGGAGCCGTTGTTGGCGACTGCGATGCGGAACTCCGTCTGGTCGAACTCGCCCTGCGTCGTCAACGCTTCGGGTGCGCTGTCGCTCTCTGCGAGCGCCAAACCCGTAGACAGCGCCGCGGTGGCGACGAGAAGGGCGAAGAGGATACCGACGAGGGCCGACCGGCTCATATTGGCGAAACACCAGCGCCTGCGTATAAAAAACATCTGAACCGTACACCCGAGTGACAGTCGTTTGAACTATTCCAGCGCCTCCGCGAGTTTCTCGACGGGGTGGGGAACCCGGGCTGCAGTCCCGTGGTCTGCGATCTGTGACCGGCAGGAGGCGCCGGGGGCGACGACCGTCTCGCCGTCGCTGTCGGCGATCTGGTCGAGCAGGATGCCCGCGATGGCACTACTCATCGAGCGGTGTTCCGCCTCGTAACCGAACGACCCGGCCATCCCACAGCAGCCGGAGTCGAGCGGGTCGACCGCGTAGCCCGCTCGCCGCAGGACACCGACCGCATGATGGTCCTTCTTCGTCGCCTTCTGGTGACAGTGGCCGTGGTACGTGAGCGTCGACGCTGGGGCGTTCCAGTCGATACGCTCGTCCAGTCGGAAGCGGTCGAGATACTCACACAACCCGTAGCTGTGCTCGGCGATGGGGGCCGCGCGCTCGCCGAGCAGGTCGCGGTAGTCTCGCTGGAACATCACGGCGTCGGAGGGCTCGACCGTCACCACGTCCCAGCCGTCGTCGATTTTCTCCCCGAGCCGGTCGAGGTTCGTCTCCGCGCGGTCACGCGCAGCGCCGAGAAAGCCCTTCGAGTGCGCCGCCCGACCGGAGGGCGCGACCTCCGGGACTTCGACGCGGACGTTCGCCGCTTCGAGGACGGCGACCGCAGCCTTCGCCACCGACGGGTCGACGTAGTTCGAGTAGGTGTCCGGGAACAGGAGAGCCGTCCGGTCGGCGTCTTCGTGGGTGATTGCAGGGCCACGCTCGGCGTACCACGCCGCGAACGACTGGCCGGCGAACCGCGGGAAGCTCGCTTCCCGGGCGATACCGAGGGTCTTCTCGGCGAGCAACCCGGAGCCGGGGAGCCACGACAGCAGGTTCGAGAGCGGCGCCAGTCGACTGCCGAGCCGAGAGACCGCGTCGATGTTGCCGAACAGGTGGTCGCGGGCCGTCGCGCCGTGTTCCTGGTGGTGGGCGTGTTCGACCTCGGCTTTCAGCTTCGCCATGTCCACCTCGCTCGGGCAGTCGTTCGCACAGCCCTTGCAGCCGAGACAGAGGTCCATCACCTCCCGCAGGAACTCGGGGTCGGTCGCCTCGTCGTCGAGGTCGCCGGTCATCGCCTGCCGCAGGAGGTTCGCCCGCCCCCGGGTCGACAGCGACTCCTCCTCAGCAGCCCGATAGGTCGGACACATCGTCCCGCCGGTCGTCTCCTGCGGGCCGCGACAGCCCCCGCAGCCGTGGCAGAGCTCGACCATCCCCTGCATCCCGTTGTCGTTCTCCCACTGCAGGGTCGGCTCCAGTCCCAGATCGAGGTCGTACTCCGGGTCGAACCGGAGGTTCTCGGTCATCGAGACGTCGCCGCACACCTGACCCGGGTTGAGAATCCAGTCGGGGTCGAACGCCGTCTTCAACTCGTGGAACAGCTCGAACACCTCGTCGCCGTACAGTTTCCGGTTCCACTGGGTCCGCGCACGACCGTCGCCGTGTTCGCCCGAGACCGACCCGCCGTACTCGACGACGAGGTCCGTCGCGGCGTCCGCGATGGCTTCCATCTGCTCGACGCCCGTCTCGGTCTTCGTGTTGATGAGCGGGCGGATGTGGAGACAGCCGGGGCCGGCGTGCGCGTAGAACGACGCGAACGTCCCGTTGTCCGCGAGGACCTGCTGGAAGTCCGCGACGTACTCGGGGAGGTGCTCGGGCGGGACCGCCGTGTCCTCGATGAAGGAGATGTGCTTCTCGTCGCTGGTCCGCCCGAGCAGAATCGGGAGGCCGGACTTCCGGAGCTTCCAGAACCGTGCCCGGTCGTCGTCGTCGTGCGCCTCGTCCGCCGAGAGCGCCAGCACCGGAGCCTCGGTCGTCGTCGCGTCGTCGCCCGGGCTGGCGGTCGTTTCCGTCTCCGGATAGCGGTCGGCGATGAGCTCGGCGACCTTCTGTTCACCTGCCGCGTCGTGCTCGGCGTAGAACTCGACGAGCAGCATCGCCTCGGCGCCCTCGGGCACCATCTCGTCGACGAGCGCGCCGAACTCCTGTGTCTCGCTCGCGAGCCCCAGCAGCACGTCGTCCATCACCTCCACGGCACACGGCTCGTGAGCGAGGATGGGCTGGACGTCCTCCATCGCGGTGACGAGGTCGGGGTAGCCCAGCAGCGCGACCGACTTCGTCTCGGGGACGGGCTCCAGCGCGACCGTCGCCTCGGTGACGATTGCGAGCGTCCCCTCCGAACCGGCGAGCAGTCGGGCGACGTTGACCGTGCCCGACGCCGCGTCCTCGACCAGTGTGTCGAGACTGTACCCCGAGACGTTCCGCTTGAGGTGGGGGTAGGCCTCACGAACCGTCTCGTGTTCCTCGTCGACGACTCGCGAGAGGAACGCGTAGATGTCACCCTCCAGCCCGTCGCGGTCGGCACGCTCGTGGAGCTCCTCGACCGACAGCTCGCCGAACCGCGCCACGGAGCCGTCCGCGAGGACGCACTCCAGTTCCTCGACGTAGGCGTCGGTCTTCCCGTAGACGAGCGAGTGCGAGCCCGTCGAGTTGTTGCCGATGGCCCCCCCGAGTGCCGACTTCTCGCCCCACGCGGGGTCGGGCGCGAACTTCAGGTCGTGGGTGGCGAGCGCGGCGTTCAGGTCGCCGAGTCGGAGCCCCGGCTGGGCCGTCGCCTCACGCGCGTCGGGGTCGACCGTCAGGAGGTCGGCCATGTACTTCGAGAAGTCGAGGACGACCGCCTCGTTCACCGACTGGCCGGCGAGCGACGTGCCACCGCCGCGCGGCAACACCGGGAGCTCGCGGGTGGCACAGTAGGAGACGACGCTCTCGACGTCCGCGCGGTGGCGGGGGAACACGACCCCGACGGGCGTCACCTCGTAGGCGGAGGCGTCGGTGGCGTACAGCTGGCGGGTGTAGTCGTCGAACCGGACGTCACCGTCGACGCGGGGCGCGAGGTCGTCGACGACCGCTGGGCGGGCGATATCGTCGGAGACGTAGTCGTAGTCGGCCCGCGGGTCACCTGCGGGGTCCGACTCGTCGGTAGCCATGGCGGCCGTTCGCGGGGCGAGGTGAAAAACGCACGCCACGCCCGAACACCGATATAGCTCCGGCGTGGACTGGCGGGCATGGCCGAAGGCGATACCCTCCTGAACGCCGCCATCGGGGCGGCCGTGTCCATCGTGCTGTCCTTCCTCCCGTTCGCCGCCGTCCTCGGTGGGGCGGTCGCGGGCTACCTCCAGGTGCGCGAACAAGACGTCGGCGAAGGCGCTCGCGTGGGCGCCATCTCCGGGCTCATCGCGCTCGTTCCCGTCGTGCTGTTGCTGTTCGCCATCGGGAGCTTCCTCCCGTTCCTCCCGCTGGAGGTCGGGGCGTTCACGACCATCGCGCTCGTCGTCGTGCTCGTGGTCGCCACGCTCTACATGGTTGCTGCGGGTGCGGTCGGTGGCGCTATCGGCGCGTACCTCGTCGACGAGTTCTGAGATGGCCCGAACGCGTCTGTCGCGACGAGCGACGCTCTCGATGCTCGGTGCTGCCGTGTTCGCCGGCTGTTCGAGGGAGGGACCGACGCGAGCATCGAGTCCATCCGCCGAGGCGACCCCCTCGGGAACACCCACGCCCGACCCCGGTATCGTGCCACCCGCTCGGGTGTTCTCGCCGACCGCGCGTGGCGCCGACGGCCACACGCTCACCGTCGAGCGATGGTTCGCCCTGCCGAGCGTGCGCTACCGAACCGACGGCAGCCACGAGCGCGTCGAGCCGTTCGCCGACCGGTTCGTCGGCTACGACTTCCGGCTCGAGAACGTCGGCAACGAGCCGCTCGATTCCCTTCCCGACACCGAGTTCACGCTCCGCGTCGCCGGCGAGACGTTCGACCACGTCCACGCGCTCAGGGGGGAGGTGGCGTTCTCACGTACCGACCAGCCGGACGGCGAACCCGAAATCCGGCCGCTGACGTGGTACGAGACGCTCGAACCCGGCGAGAGCGCTCGACTTCAGCTGGTGTTCGACGTGCCGGCGTTCCCCGAGTTCCGCCACTATCTCGCGTGGGACCACCGCGTCGCCGTCGAGGGCCGCACCGAACCCGCGTTTCTCCACCCGTAGCGCCACGCTATCACGGTTCCCGCAGCAGTTATCCTCTCGGTCGTACTACACGTTTGGATGGCAACCACTACCTCGACAACCGAGACCGAGCGGCCGCCGAGCACCGTCGTCAACGCACTGCTCGGCGCGGTCGTCGGCGTCGTCTTCGGGTTCATCCCGTTCTCCACCGTCATCGGCGGCGGCATCGCCGGCTACCTGCAGGGCGCTGACCGCCGAGCCGGCCTCCGCGTCGGCGCGCTCGCTGGCGTGATCATGGCGATTCCGTTCGCGCTGGTCGCGTTCGCCATTCTCGGCATCGGGACGTTCACCGTGGTGTCGAGCGGCCCCGGCATGCCCGCATCGAGCCCCGGCATCCCGCTGCGGTTCGTCGTGCTCCTGCTCACCCTCGTGCTGGTCTCCGTCCTCTACACGGTCGGGGGCGCAGCCCTCGGTGGCTACCTCGGCGCCTACCTGAAAGAAGAGCGTTCGTAACGCCGTTTTTCCCGATTCGTTCGTCCTCCCGTGTCAGCCCATCATCTCGTCGCCGAGCGAGACGACGGGGCAGTTGACCGTCGCCGCGCCCGACGCGAGCTGGTTCGCGGCCATCGCCGAGTCGAGGTCGGCGACCATCTCGAAGTCCGCGTTGTCGTAGATGTTCACCAGCCAGAGCGGCGAGTACCCCTCGTCGCCCGGAACGGTCGCGACCACGTTGTGCGTCCGGTCGGTGCCGGACTCGGTCTTGAAGCCCGAGGGCGGCCCGCCACCGTCCTCGCCGGGGTTGACGTTGAACGTGACGTAGATGGGCGACACCGGGACCGACTCACCACTCGAGGAGAGCGGTGCCTCGCTGAACTCGAAGTACGAGACGACCTGCCCATCGTACCACCCCTCCACGAGTCCGGCGTCGCCGTCGCCGACGCGCATCGAGGCCGTCGAGCCGTCCGGGACCACCGGACAGTTCACGAGGATATCGGTCTCGGTGATCTCGTAGCCCGCCTCGCGGATGGCGCCCACGCTCGTCAGGGTGTTCGCCTCGTACGACTCGGGCACCGTCACGGCGTGGACGTGCCAGAAGTCGTTGTACCCCTCGTCGCCCGGCACCACGTCGATGACGTTGAGTTGCCCGTCGACGGGCGTGTCTTCGCCCTCGCGGAACAGTACGAAGATGGGTGCCGGCGTCGTCGGCTGGACGTCGAAGTTGTAGTACGAGACGTGGCTGCCGTCGGGGCCGAGCCCCTTCGTGATGAACGGCGCCTGGTCGAAGTCCACCGGCTCGTTCGGGCCGGGAAGCCCGTTCTCGTCGGTGCGGACCATCAAGGTGCCCGCGGCCTCGCTGAAGCGGTCGACCTCGACGCGCGGGGCCATCTCGGGGTCCGTCGGCGTCCCCTCCATCATCCCGTCGTCGGTCTCGGTCATTCCGCTGTCCGTCTCCGTCATTCCGCCGTCCGTCTCGGTGTCCGTGTCGACGCCGCCGCCACCGCCGCCGGTGCAGCCGGCCAGCAAGGCCGCACCGGTGAGACCGGTCGTCGTCACGAATCGTCGCCGCGTCAGCCTCGGAGTCATGGTCATCCGACCGGACGCGAACGGGGTACATCCCAATTTTTCAAGGTCTCCTCGGGGTTTGGTCGAACAGCTCCCAGGCTCCGGGTCAACTCTCACCAAAATCTCTCTCGGAAGTCGGTCAGCGCCGCTTGTAGGTGACGAACGACAGCGCTTCGCGGTCGTCACGTTCGAGTTCGACCCACGCCTCGCGGTCCCACTCGGGGAAGTGGGTGTCGCCCTCGTGCGACTCGTGGATCTCCGTGAGCACCAGCCGGTCGGCGCGGTCGAGCAGTTGCTCGTACACCGTCGCGCCACCGACGACGAACACCTCGTCGTCCTCCTCGGCTGCGAGTGCCAGCGCCTCCTCGATGGACGCCGCGTGGACCGCGCCCTCGGGGAGGTCGAGGTCCTGCGAGGAGAGCACGACGTTCAGCCGACCCGGGAGCGGTTCACCGAGGCGGGCGACGATGGACTCGTAGGTGGTCCGGCCCATCACCACGGGATGACCCATCGTCGTCTCCTTGAAGTGCTTCATGTCCTCGGGGTAGTACCACGGCATCTCCCCTTCGGAGCCGATGACCCCGTTCTCGGCGACTGCGGCGACGAGCGTTATCGTCGGGCTCATTCGGCGACCGCGAACTCGATACCCGGCGCGGGGTCGTAGCCCGTGAGCTCGAAGTCCTCGAACGTCAGGTCGTCGAGGGGCTTGTTCGCGATGTCGATGCGCGGTCGCTCGCGGGGCTCGCGCGACAGCTGGGTGAGGAGGCCGGGAACGTGGTCGTAGCCGTCGCGCTCCTCGGCCGGGGCCGCAGATTCGAGCCAGTCGCGCACATCGCGGTACTCGGCACGGTCGTCTACATCGGTGAGCCGCGTCTGGAGCGCGTCGAGGTTGTCCGCGTACCACTCGCCGCGGGCACCCTCCCCACAGTAGACGTGGGCGTCGACGACGGTGTGGCCGAACTGCCCGACGTCGAGGTCGACGCGCTGGGCGATGGCGTGCGTCAGCAGCGAGTAGGCGGCGATGTTGAACGGGATGCCGAGCGCGATGTCGCCCGAGCGCTGGGTGAGGTGGGTGTTCAGTCGCCCGTCCTGCACGTTGAACACGAAGGTGTAGTGACACGGTGGGAGCGTCGAGACGGTGGCGTTCGCGGGGTGCCAGGCGTTGACGACGATGCGCCGGGAGTTCGGGTTCTCGCGGAGCGTGTCGAGGACGTACGCGAGCTGGTCGAACGTGCCGTCGTCGTTCAGCCAGCGATGGTCGTCGTCGGGCCACGACTCGCCCGGCAAGCGAGCGTCGCCCTCGGGGACGGGGTAGCGCCGCCAGAACCGCCCGTATGCGGTGTCGAGGTGGCCGTCGGCGTCGGCCCACGCGTCCCAGATACCGGTCTCCTCGCGCAGGGTCCGGATATGCTCCTCGCCGGAGAGATACCAGACGAGTTCGTGGATGAGCGAGTTCCAGCGGAACCCCGAGAGGTCCTTCGTCGTGAGGAGCGGGAACCCCTCGGCGAGGTCGACGGTGTAGTGCCGCGAGAAGCCCGAGACGGTGTCCACGCCCGTCCGGTTCGGCTTGTACGTCCCGGAGGAGAGCACGCCGGCGACGAGGTCGAGATACTGCTGCATCTGTTGTCTTGAGGGGGTGAGCGAGGGCACATAATCGTTCCGCGAGCGGGGCGCTTTTCGCGGGGGGCACTCTCGTATGTGGTATGCCAGGTGAGATGCCGCGACTCGGCCTCGGGACGTACGAACAGACCGACCCGGACGTCTGTGCTGCGAGCGTCGAGACCGCACTGAACCTCGGGTACCGACACGTCGACACCGCACAGGGCTACGACAACGAGGCAGCCGTCGGCGAGGGGATCGAACGCGCCGACGTCGACCGTGAGGACGTGTTCCTCGCGACGAAGCTCACGCCCGAGAACCTCGCGTACGACGACGTCGTCCACTCGACGAAAGCGTCGATGGACCGACTCGGCGTCGACCGTATCGACCTGCTGTACGTCCACTGGCCGCTGTCCGCCTACGACCCTGCGGACACCTTGCCCGCGCTCGACGAGCTCCGAGATCGGGGGTGGATCGACCACGTCGGACTCTCGAACTTCCTGCCCGAGCAACTGGACGAGGCCCGCGACCACCTCGACAGCCCTATCTTCGCCCACCAGGTCGAGTGCCACCCACTCTTCCAGCAGGACGAACTTCGCGAGTACGCCCGGGAGGACGACCACTGGCTCGTCGCCTACTCGCCGCTCGGGAAAGCCGAAATCTTCGACCACCCGGTCATCGCAGCCGTCGCCGAGAGCCACGACCTGCCGCCCGCACAGGTCTGTCTCGCGTGGCTGCTCTCGAAGGACGAGGTCGCCCCGATTCCGAAAGCGACCGGCGACCACATCGCGGAGAACTTCGGGGCACTGGACGCGACGCTCTCCGAGGAGGCCATAGAGCGCATCGACGAGATCGAAGCAGAACAGCGAAAGGTCGACTTCGAGGCGGCTCCCTGGAACCAGCACTGACGCGACTCGGTAGCTGAACCCGAGTGCGTGCCATTTTCTGTCAATGCGAGTATATTTTCGCAGAGCACGTACTCCGTCGTATGAACCGTGTCCCTCCTGTCGCGCTCGTCGTCGCGCTCGTGTTCACCGTTCTCGTCGGGAGTGCGTTCTCGTTCGCTGACTTCGGTGCCACCCAGAGTGCCACCAGCGTCCAGTCCGGCGTGTCGACGTCGTCGATCGGTGACGAGACGGTCGACCTCTCGGGCGGCCTCTACGTCTTCGTCGCGGGAGACGACCCCGCCGACCGGGAGTTCGCCACGGCTCTCGTCGACGAGCTCCGGGCACGCGGGGTCGACGCGGAGGAGGTCACGGAGCTCCGAGAGCAGTTCGACCGCCCCGTCATCCTCGTCGGCCACGAGGTGTGGCGACTGGACTACACGCCGGTCCGGGCCGACGCGACCGTCGACTGGCAGTTCCTCTACGTCCAGTCGGGGACGCTCACGCAGTTCGGGAGTTCGACCCCGTGGGACGACGACTTCACGCCTACCAGACTGCTCGAACGGCTCGCAGCTGACGACTTCAGGCCGATCATCCTCTCGAACGAAACGACCGTCGTCGTCGACGGCCATTTCACGCTGACCGACGAGACGACGGGCGTGTTGTCGTTGCCGCACTACGACCGCCACGTTCGGGACGCCGTCGCGGTAGCGACCGTCGATGCGTTGCTCCCCGACAGCCGCTGAGCCATCGGCCCGTCGCGTTCTGTCACTGCACTCGAGTCACTCCGTCACCGTTCGTCGGCAGGAATCGCCCGCGAGATGACGACCGCGCCCTCGGTCGTGCCGTCGTCGGTGACCAGCGCGGAGATGTCGAGCTCCGAGCGGACCGGTCCAACCGTGGTTTCGATGTCGAAACGCACCCGTTCGTTCCTCGACCGCTCCTCGAGAACGTTCGTGAGCGCCGTGATGAACAGGTCGCGGGCAGCCTCATCCTCGATCATTTCCTCGGTCAACTCTCGGACGTCGGTTCCCTCGATCGCCGACCGGGGGACACCGGCGTAGTCGATCGACGCCCGATTGACCAGCGTGACGTGGAACGACTGGTCGACCGTGTACGCGACGTCCGACATGTTCTCGACGATGGCCGCGTACTGGCGGAGCGTTCGCTCGCGGGCTTTCCGCGCCGTGATGTCTCGCGTGTAGGCGACGACGCCGTGCACGTCGGGGTCATCACGGAGGATCTTCCCCCGGTTCTCGACCCAGACCCACGTGCCGTCGGCGTGTCTGAGTCGAATGTCCCTCGGCGCTGCCTCCGCTGCACCCGCGAGCAAGTCGGTGAACTGTGCCCACATCTCGTCCGTGTCGTCGGGGTGGATGTAGTCGAACGCGTGTGTTCCGAGGAGGGCGTCGGCCGTGTAGCCAAGGAGCGGTTCGATCGCCGGAGAGACGTAGGTGAACGTGCCGGTGTCGTCGACGACGGTGATGAGGTCAACCGCATCTTCGATGAGTTTCGTGAACCGTCGCCGTGTCGCGGCGGTCTGCTGTTCCGCACGGAACCCCTCGACGAGGTTCGCGATGCGGTTGGCCAGCACCGTGTATCGCTCCGTGCCGGTCCCCTTCTGGAGGTAGTCGCTCACACCCTACACCCTCGGAGATGGCCGCCGAAGCGATCTCTTCGCTTCCCTGTGCGGTGAACAGGACGAACGGTAGGTCGGGGAACTCCGTACGGACGGCTCGAAGGAACGCCAGCCCGTCCATCTCGGGCATATCGTAGTCGCTGACGATGCAGTCGATCTCCTCGGTGGCGAGGCGGTCGAGGCCCGCGGACGCGCTCTGTTCAGTGAGGACTGTCAGTGCCTCGGATTCACGTTCGAGGAACGCCCGTGCCATGTCGACGAACCCCGGTTCGTCGTCGACGTGGAGTACCGTGATGCCTCCAGCGGCCACCCACATAGTACGGCGGCCGAGTATTATTAATTATCCGCCGACGTTATCTGGAAGAGATATTACCGAATGCGACCCTGACTCGATGACCCGTCAGTTCTGGACGGGGGAGAGGGCTTTTGACCCCGGCGGCTGTGCCCCTGCTATGGCATACACGACCGCCAGCACCGACGATATCGACTCGGTCGTTCCCGAAGAGTGGGGTGGGATGTGGTTCTTCCGCAACGCGCTCGGCTGTGAGCAAGTGGGACTCACGCTCCTCGAACTCGAACCCGGAGGGAAGGGCAAACAGCACAGCCACGAGGGGACCGACCACGAGGAGGTGTATCTCGTCGTGGCCGGCGAGTTGACGGTCGAACTCGACGACGAGACGCTCACGCTCGGCGACGGCGAGGCTGTCCGTGTCGACCCGGGGACGACACGCCAGCTGTTCAACCGGGGTGACGACCGGCTCCGGGTCGTCATCGCCGGAGCACCCTGATTTTTCACTCCCCCCTTCCATCCCTGGGTATGCCGCCGGTCACGTCGGGGATGCTCGTCGTCTTCGCCCTCATCTTTCTCGCGTTGCTCATGTTCGTCACGGAGTGGCTCCCACCCGACATGACGGCGCTCGCCGTACTCGTCGGGCTCGTCGTGCTCCAGCCGTTCACCGGAGTACCACTGGAAGCAGCACTCTCGGGGTTTGCCTCACCGGCCGTCCTCACCATCCTCGCGATGTACGCCCTCTCGGAGGGCGTCCGCAAGACGGGGCTCGTCGAGCGGCTAGGCGCGTATCTCGCAAAGGTGACCCGTGGCAGCGAGCGCCGGCTGCTCGGTGCGACCGTCGGGACGACCGGCATCGCCGCCGGGTTCATCAACAACACCCCCGTCGTCGCCGTGTTCATCCCGATGATTCGCGGCCTCGCGGACGACGCGGGCGTCTCCCCCTCGAAGCTCCTGTTGCCGCTCTCGTACGCAGCGATGCTCGGCGGGACGCTCACGCTCGTCGGGACGGCGACGAACCTTCTCGCGTCGGACTTCGCGCGGGAGATCCCGGGGCGTGGCCCCATCGGGATGTTCGAGTTCACCGCATTGGGCGTCATCGTCCTCCTCGTGGGCGGGTTCTACCTGTTGACGGTGGGAAGGCGGCTCACGCCCGCTCGGGTCATCCCTCGCGCCGACCCCGCGGACTTCGACCTCGACGACCACCTCCGCCGGCTCCGGGTGCGCGAGGAATCACCGCTCGTCGGAATGCCCGCCGAAGACGCCGTCGCGGCGTTCCGTGCTGCCGAAGAGTTCGACGTCCACCTCATCCACGTCACCAACGAAGAGGAGGGGACGACGCTGGCGGCCACGACCGACCAGATGCTCGTCCCCGGCGACACGCTCGTCGTCCGCTCGACGCTCCAGGACGTCAACCGCCTCGCCGAAGCGTACGACCTCCAGCAGCTCTCCCGCGAGGAGGTGACGGCGCTCGACCTCGACCGTGCCGGCGAGCTGCTGACGGCCGTGGTGCCACAGGACTCCGATTTCGCGAACCGCAAGCTGGGCTCGCTCCGACTCCAGAACGTCTTCGACACGACCGTCCTCGCGGTTCGCCGCGAGGGTGAGTCCATCACTCGCGACCTCGACGACCTCGTGTTGGGCGTCGGTGACACCCTGTTGCTCCAGACCACCGCGCGCAACGCCGAGTACTTCGCCGACGAGGGGCATCTACTCGTCACCGACGTGCTTCGAGCGCCCGAAGCTGCGGACGGCCCCCCCGAACTCTCCGAGAAGACGCCGCTCGCGCTCGGAATCCTCGGGGGCGTGCTCGCGGTCTCCGCGCTCGGCCTCCTGCCCGTCGTCATCGCGGCGCTCGGCGGCGTCGTCCTCATGGTCGCCACCGGCTGTCTCTCGACGACCGAAGCGTACGACGCCGTCTCGTGGAACGTCGTGTTCCTGCTCGCGGGCATCCTTCCGCTCGGCGTCGCGATGCAGGCGACCGGTGGCTCGGCGCTCGTCGCCGACCTGCTGAGCGACCTCGCGGCGACGCTCCCGCCGGTCGCGGCGCTCGCGGTCGTGTATCTCGCCACCGCAGTCGCGGCGAGCATTATCACGCCCGTCGCCGCCGTAGTCTTGTTGGCACCCATCGCCATCGACACCGCCGCGCAGGTCGGTGCCGACGGCTTCGCGTTCCTGCTCGCGGTGACGTTCGCCGCCAGCGGCGCGTTCCTCACCCCCATCGGCTACCAGACGAACCTGATGGTGTACGGCCCCGGCGGCTACAAGTTCACCGACTACTTCCGCGTCGGCGCGCCGCTCCAGTTGCTCCTGGCAGTGGTGGTGCCGTTCGGCATCCTGTTCCTGTTCGGGGTGTGAGCGGGCGCTTTTTTCCCCGGTCGAAACGCACCCTCGGTCGTGCTCGCACAACTCTCGCCAGCAGGGGGCGTCCCCGAACCGCTCCAGCCGTACAGCCAGGCAGCGACCGAACTGTTCGCGTTCCTCCTCGTCGCCGCTGTCGTCTACTTCGTCGGCCGGGTCGCCGTCGTGCCGCTGCTGTTGCGTGGGGTCCGCCGGCGCAACCGGAACAACCCGACGCTGTTGACTGCGACCGAGACGTATCTGCAGGTCCTCCTCGTGGGGCTCGCACTCCTGTTCGGGCTCGTGGCCGCCGGCTACGGCGACTACCTCGTCGACACGGACTCGGCCATCGTCATCGCCGCGCTCACCTTCGCGCTCGGTGTGGCGGGCCAGGAGGTGTTCGGGTCCCTCATCAGCGGCATCTTCCTCGTCGCGGACCCGGACTTCAACGTCGGCGACTGGATCTCCTGGTCGGGCGGCGAGGGCACCGTCGAAGCGGTCGACTTCCGGGTGACGCGCATCCGTACCCCGAACAACGAGACCATCACCGTCCCGAACACGGCGCTCACGACGAACGCGCTCACCCGGCCGTTCGGCCGCGATACCTTCCGCGTCACCGAACAGGTGTTCGTCTCGTACGCCGAGGACACCGAACACGCTCTCATGGAGCTCCAGCAGGTGGCCGCGAACCACGACCGCGTCATGGAGGAGCCCGCCCCGAGCGCCCGCATTCTCGACCTCGGCCCGGACAGTATCACCGCCCAAGCGGAGTTCTGGGTCGACGCCCCCGCCCGCGAGGGCATCGCCGACCTCCGTTCCGATTTCCGACGACGCGTCAAGCGACGGTTCGACGAGGAGGCGTTGACGCTCGCGCCACCGTCCGGCCAAGAGCTGTCGGGGGAGGTGTCGGTCAAGGGGGCCGACACAGACGCCTGAGCGGTGGCGACGCGGGCGGGCATTTGGAGTGGACGCGGTCTCAGACGACGCGGAACACGCGAACCGTGTCGCGGGCGGTCGGCTTCCGGAGCAGTTCTGCGAGGCCGAGGCCGGTGAAGACGTCGTGCCAGTCGCGGTGGTACAGCGGGAACTCGTCGTCGACGTAGCTCACCTCGGTCCCCGAGCGCCCACGCTCCGGGCCGTTGCCCTCGTTCTCGGCGGTGACGACGAGGTCCGAGGAGACGCGCGTAATCTCCTCGAACACCCACGTATCGTCGGGGTGGACGTGCTGGAGCGTCTCCACCGAGTAGACCACGTCGAACGCGTCGTCGGGCACGTCCGGGAGGTAGTCCTCGATAGCACCGGCGTGGAACGTCCCGGTCTCGGCGAGCCGGGGGTAGTGGTCGGCCATCACCACGAACGACTCGTCGTTCAGGTCGATGCCGGTGAGGTTCTCGTAGCCAGCGTCGCGGAGCGTGGCGAGATGCCGTCCCGAACTGCAGCCGAGTTCGAGCACCTTGGCGTCCGTGGAGACGTAGTGGGCGAACACGTCGACGAGCGTCTCGCTCACCTCGTTCGGGCCGATGTCGGCGTAGTACGCCGGGGAGTACGCCCCGGAGCGCTCGGCCCAGTCGCGGCGGTTCTCGCCCGGGTCCATACTGGCGTGAACGCCGGCCGGGGGTTTAGGGGTCGCGGTCCGGGGTGGCGACGCCATAGCGTTTTCCCGCCCGGGTACGTGCGTCGGGTATGTATCTCGCCGACGAAGCGTGGCCCGACCTGCAGTCGTACTTCGCGTCGGAGTCGCTGGCGCTCGTTCCGCTGGGCTCGACCGAACAGCACGGCCCCGCGCTCCCCGAGTCGACCGACCACGTCATCGCCGAGTCGCTCGCCCGTGAGGCTGCCCGACGGACCGGCTACCTCTGTACCCCGACCGTGAACATCGGGGTCTCCCCGCACCACCGGCAGTTCCCGGGGACGATGTGGGTCTCCTCCGACGCCTTTCGGAGCTACGTCGAGAGCTTCACGCGGAACCTCACCTACCACGGCATCGACCGCGTCATCTACGTCAACGCTCACGGCGGGAACGTCGAGGAGCTTCGGGAGGTCGGTCGCACCCTCCACGGCGAGGACGTCTGTTACGCCATCGAGTGGATGTGGGACGAGTCGATTCCCGACCTCGTCACCGACCTGTTCTCGCAGCCGGGCCCCCACGGTGGCCCGAAAGAGACCTCGATGCTCATGCACCTCACCGACCTCGTCCACGAGGACCGCCTCGAGGACGCTCGGGACGGCGGCTGTGTCGACATCGAATCGGACACGACGCTCACCCACCACGGGGCACGGACGTTCTTCGACGCGAGAGAGAACAGCGAGAACGGCGTGTTCGGCGACCAGACCGACGCCTCCGCGGCGAAGGGCGAACGACTGTTCGAGGCCGCCTGCGAGCAGCTCTGTGAGCTGTGTGACTGGCTGGCGGCGAGAGATCCGGCCGATCTACGGCCGGCGCAACGGGTCTGAGTCGGGGCCCGAGCCACCCGCTCTCCCCGTGTTCCCGTCACCTGCCTCGTAGCTGTCGATTGCGCATCAGGTGATTGCTCGCTACGGCCCCGGAGCCGTACGGCTATGCTCTCGGCTAGCGTACGCCGCGCATGGCCAGTGAGTTCCGACGGCCCCGCAGTCTCGCGGTCGCTCGCACGGTGGTGTATCTCGCCGCTGGCGTCGCGCTCCTCTTCCTGTTCGGGGTGACGCTAGTGTTCCTCGTGGCGATGGGGACGCTCGGCGTCGTCTCGGTCGCACTGTTCGAATCCGGAAACGCGCTCGCCGTACTCGGTGTCGGCCTGTCCGGGCTCCTCGTGAGCGGGGCCGTCGCCTACGGGGTGCTGTCGGTCACGCGGCGTGCGGACCACTGGCTCGTGGCCGCGGCTCGCCGGTCGGACCCGCTCGAGGAACTGGCGGCGAGCTACGTCGAGGGCACCCTGGACGAGCGCACGTTCGAGCGGCGAGTCGAACGGGTTCTGGAGGGCGGTTCGGAGACAGGGGGGCACTCATCGATGGACCGACCTCGTCTCGGAGACGAGCCGCCGGTCACGATTCGGGTCGGGGACGACGAACGCATCGAGGGGTCGGGTCGGGACGCGGAGGTCCGGTAGCCCCGTCACAGCCACGTCAGGCGTCGGTTGTGTCGTCGCTCGGCGTGTCGTCGACACCGTCTCCCTCTCCGAAAATATCGTCGGGGACCAGCCGACTGCGCCCGGTCTCGGCGTCTCCGGCTACTTCCGGCGTCGACAGCACGTCCTCGCGGGTGGGTGTCTCAGCGGTGGACGACTCGGCTATCGACGCGAGGCCGTCCGGCAGCCGGTCGGCGTCGACGAGCCACGGCAGGACGACACGTGCGAACTCGAAGACGAGCACGAGCACGAGCGGGCCGAAGAAGATGCCGTACCAGCCGAACAGCAGCGGGCCGAAGATGTACGCGAGCATGATGGCGCCGACGTGGAGGCTCCGGCCCGAGATGTACGGCCGCAGCAACTGGTCGGGGATGTAGTCGATGACGACGACCGAGACGAGCGCGAATAGGACGGGAAACCACGCGGTCTGTGGGTCCGACAGGAGTGAATCGGCCAGCATCAACAGCGCGACGGGGACCCAGACGAGTTTCATCCCGATGACGGGCACGAGGCTCGCGACCCCGGTCAACAGCCCCAGCAGCACGGGGTTGGGAATCGGCACGACGTCCGGGGCGACGAGGTTCATCGTGGAGTAGACGACGGCGCCGAGCAGCCCGGTCATGAGCGCGTTCAGGATGTTGCCGAAGTAGACGTTCTTGAGGTCGCGGTCGACCGCGCCGAAGTACGCCAGCAGCACGCCCTCCTCGTCGAAGAACGTCCGGCGTGCCCACGCGGCGATCCGGTAATCGTCCCGGAGCAGGTAGAACGTGATGACGACCACGATAAACAGGTGCAGCCCGGCGTTCGCGACGAGCAACAGGGAGCCGAACAGCGCCTCCATGACACCGTCGAGCGCGCCGAAGTCGAGCCTCGCGAGTTGGTTCGGGTCTGCGATGACGAGCTGGATCGCGTCCTCGACCTGCTGGCGAATCTGCGTGACGTCGAGATACGGTTCGAGGACGACCGCGACCTGTCCGAACGCCCCCGAATCGGCCAGCGAAGCGAGTTCCTGGACGGCGATCGTGACGGTCCACGCGACGAGCAGGAGCACCGGGAGCGTCACCGTCACGATCGCCGTAGCGACAGCGAGCGTCCGGTTCCGCACCCGCTGGTGGATGCGACGGAACACTGGCCGGGTGACGTAGTAGACGAACAGTCCGAGCACGACGGTGCCGACGTACCGCCACGCGACGAACACCAGCACGCCGAAGAAGAGCGCCGCTATCGCCCAGAGGCCGGCTCGCGTCCGGTCGAACCCCGGGACCGACACGACGCTCACACGGACCACCTCAGCGGCGACTCACGACCGAAATCGAGCCCCGACTCGTCAGCAGCGTGTGATACCGCGGGGCGGGCAGTGACCGTCTCGGCTGTCGCTGTGTGACGCATGAATCGCTCGCGACAGGTAGGGCCGTGGACGACAATAAGTCGGACAATCGTTCAGGACAGTACGCGACAACTTACTCGCCCGTTCCTGTCAGCAACTGGTACTCAGGCGGTTGCCAGCTCGTGTCAGCACACTTCAGAGACGGGCGCTCGAGCCGACTCGCGGTCACCGCGTGTACAGTTTCGTCCCGAGCATCGTATCGACCACGACGCCCGACCGCGGCGAGACCGCGACGTACGGCCGGTCGACGGGGCCGAACACGTCGACGATACGCCCCGCCGTGTCGAGCGACTCGTCGAGGACCGATGCCCCGATGTCGGGGACCTCGCGGTCCGAACACCGGGCGATAGCGAGCCCCTGTGCCGTGCGGACGACCTCGCCCACACGCTTCATGGGGCACCCCGCGAGCGTCTGTGCATACCACTGCTCGACGACCGAGGGATAAATCGCTTTCCGGACGCGACTCACTGCTCCCCGGGGGTGAGCCGTGCCCCGAGCCGGAGGAGCGACCGGTCGAGCAGGGCGAACCCGACGCCGATGACCCCGCCGATGATGGCGGCGACGACCGCCCCGATGAACGCGAAGATGAGCACCGAGAGGACCTGCCCGCCGAGCAGGAGCGCGGCCACGAACCCCCCGACGAGCACGACGAGCAGAAAGCCGACGCCCGTGAGCGCGCCGTAGACGGCGCCGCGCTGGAGGAGCCTGCGCGTCGAACTCTCGGTCGGCGGGGCGGCGTCGAACGCACGGCCCGTCGCCAGCCAGACGATTCCCCACAGCACGGCGTACAGCGCGAGCCCGACGAGGGTGTCGAGCCCGCCGAGCAGGTCGCGGAGGGCATCCGAGAGGTGGATGAGCCACACGGCGAGCAGGACGAGCAGGCCCGTGTGGAACGTCGCGAACGTCCACCGTCGCAGGTCAGCCATGCGCCAGTACCTCCGCGAGCGCGACGACGACCCCGAGTGACAGCGCTGTCAGGGCGTAGCTCCGGGCGAGGAGCGTCCGGATGGCTGCGTTGTGCGCGACGGGCACGCGGTCGATGCCGTCGACAATAGCGGTGCGGACGACCGAGCCTAGGAAAAAGAGGAGAACGACGAACAGTTTCACCGCGAGCGTCTGCCCCCACGCTGTTCCCGGCCCTTCGACACCGGCACCGAGCGCGCCGAGGTTGCCGACGCCCGTCGCGACGACTAGCCCCATCGCTCCCCAGAAGAGCCACTCGTAGCCGACGGCCGTCGAGAGCACCACGGCTGTTTCGTTGGCGGCCCTGGCGCGCTGGAACCCGAGCCAGAGCACCACGGCACCACCGGTGACGAACGCCATCGCGAGGACGTGGAGGAGACGGACGCTGAGATGGAGGGACTCGACCATTCGCCACGAGGTTCTCACGGCTGGGTGATAGGTGCTACGGCAGCCGTCAGGTTCGAAGCGCTTGCAGGTAGGCGGCGACCGCACCGATCATGTCCGACTTGCCCGCGTCGTCGGCGTTCTGCACGAGGACGCGCCCCCGTGGCTCCCACTCGCGGGAGTACTGTTTGTCGCGCTCGATGACCGCGTCGTAGCCGACCTGCTGGACGGCCTTCGCGATCTCGTCGACCGTCGGCTCCTCGACGGCGAGGTCCAATGGGACGCGGCGCCCCTCCGAGCGGGAGAGCGCCGCGTCGAACTGCGCGGGCCACAGCACGTTCTCGACCATGTCGGAAGCGACTCGGTCGGGCCCTATACCTCTAACGCTACTCGCGTCGACCGAGGAGGGCCACACCGACGAGCGCGAGCAGCGCCGCAACGAGCCCGAATCCGAGCCCGTCACCCGACGTCGGGGTCGACGAGGGCGTCGGCGTCACGGACGCCGGCGTCGTCACCCCGTCGTCCGTTTGCGTCGGACTCGGCGACACCGTGGCCGTCGGCGTCTGCGTGGGGCTCGGAGTCGGCGTCGGGGATGGTTCAGGGGTCGCCGTGCTCGTCGGTGTCGCCATCGGCGTCCCAGGCGTCATCGTGGCCGTGGGGCTGGGCGTCGAGGCACTGCTGCCGCCACTCGACCCACCGCTACTGCCGCCACTCCCTCCCGAGGTTCCGCCCGTGCTGCCGCCACCGGATTTCGGTGCCTCGGTGGGGGTTGGCGTGGGGTCTGTCACGGTCAGGGTGTAGTGATCGCTGACACCGACGAGTACCTTCTGTCCGTCCTTCGTCTCTTGGTCACCGTGCGCGACCGCGTAGGCGTCATATTCACCCGGAGACAGCGAGTCGGTCGGAACTTCGGCGACGTAGCCGTCGGCCGTCTGCGTAGCGTTGACCCGGACGATACTGTCGGCGTTACCGACGACAATCTCGACACGGCTGGGGTCCCCGCTGCTCGCGGTTGTGCTGACCGACGCCGTCACGCTGGCTGGCTCGCCCTGCTGGACGCTCGACGGCACGTCGGCTGTGATGTCGTAGCCGGTAACGACGATCGGGACGATCTCTCGGATGCCGCCGTCGTACACTGCAGCAAAGTACGACCCGGGAGAGAGATTCTCGGTCGGGAACGAAGCGGTGGCGTCCCCGTCGTGGTTGTTGTCCGTCTGTTCGATCTGGACCCCGCTCGAGGTCACCCGGTAGAGGTAGATGTCGTAGTCGGAGTCGTCAGTCGTGACCGACACCGAGATGGCTTCCCCCTGTGGCGTCCGGCCGAGCTCCGAGACGGCGTAGTCGTCACCCTCGACGGAGACTGTGCGTTCCGGGATGTCGATACTGTCACCACTAGTAATCGTGTACTGCACCTGCGAGGCACCGACGCTGAGACCTGACGTGACGACGAGCACGCAGATAACGAGGGTCGTGATTAGCCCGACGCTCTCTGCGCGAGAGGGACATCTCATATCGTCAACCAACAAACCGCGGGGCATAGTGTTATGGTTTTACGCTGAACTTATCGCTAGTAGGAACACCCAAACTGTTTTTATCTCTGTGTTAGCACTTGGGGTATAACATGACAACACGGTCCGAAGTGCCGGTATCAAAGGTGCTTTTCGTCGTGGCTCTGGTGGGGGTACTCGCCCTGGCTCCATCGCCCGTGGCGGCGGCCGGGGATACCATCATAGTTGACAACGGAGCGACTGATTGTGCGGGGGTAGATAACGTAACGATTCAGGGGGCTATCAACGTCGCCAACCCCGGCGACACGATTCTCGTCTGTTCGGGGACCTACGCCGAGAACGTGGTCGTCAACGAGTCTGTGACCATCAAGGGGGCCAACGACTCCAGCGGCTCGGGGGTAGCGAAGCTCGGAGGGCTCTCCGGTGACGCGTTCACCGTCGAAGCGAATGACGTGGCCATCGAGAACGTGGCAATCGGCTCGTACGACGGTGCGGCGATTCACGTCGCAGACGCGCAGGGAGTAAACGTTTCGAACGTCGCGATCAACAACACGTCGACCGGCATCCACCTCCAGCCGTCCGGTTCCGGTGTCGTGTCCGACGTGAACGTTCGAAACGTTTCGATCAAGAATAGCACTGTCTACGGGGTGCATCTCGATGCGACCAGCGGTACCAGCCCCGAAATACGCGGGGTCGACATCACGGAGAGTGAGGTCAACCAGACCAGTGGAGCTGCGCTCCACGTAGTGGGAGCCAGTTCCGGTCTCGTCGACGACGTCTCCGTCACGGAAGTTCGGTTCGGCAGCAACCAGCGGGCACTCGCGGTTTCGCTCGCTGATTCGGCCGCCGCGACCGACATCGACGTTTCGCGCGTCGCCATCGACGACACGACCACCGAGGCGGTTTACGTCGACGAGTCGAGCAGTGCAACCTCCGACGTCTCGGTTCGCGAATCGCTCGTCACCGATGCGAACACGGCTGTCTGGCTCAGTTCGACGACTGCGCCAGAGACGCTCGACTTCCGTGTGAACATCCTCCGTGGCGTCACCGTCGGTGTGAACAACCAGAACGTCGGCGCGAACTTCACGGCACGACAGAACTACTGGGGTGCGGATAGCGGCCCGGCGAGCGCGACGGGCACGCTTGAAGACCCCAAGACGGGGACACTCGCCGACGGCTCGGGCGCGACGGTCTCGGAAGGCTCGACGAGTGGCGTGTCGAACGTCGTATTCGACCCGTGGCTCGGCAAGGCCGTCTGTGACGGCACTCAGTTCACTCCCGTCGCATCGAAGCTGGTGAACTTCCCGACCGTCGACGGCGTCTCGACGGAACAGCTCCTCCCGGTCTGCGTGTGGGAGCGGTCGGTCCTTCCCTTCCGGGCGAACGACTCGAGTGCAGCGACGAGTATCGACCTCCCAGCGACGTTCGTCGACTCCACTGACATCGGGTCGAGCGTCCCCATCAACCGAGACACGTTCTCGGTGTACCAGCAGGGACAGGCAGTCACGCTAGAGTTCGCGGACACGACCGGTGCCAACACCGATCAGTTCGCGAACGACGACGCGCAGTTACTCGTCGTGAGCGCCGACAAGAGTTCGCAGCTGTCGAGTCTCGTCGGCTCCGCGTCGTACAACGAATCGACGTACACGGCAGTCCTGTCGAGCGAAAACGTTTCCGCCGAGGTCGTCGACCCCGGCTCGTTCGACGGTAACGGCGAACTCACGGTCACGCACACCCCGAGCGAATCGAACGTGTACGCGTACGTGCTCGTGCGCCGGAGCTTCGGTGAGGGCGTCGGCGTCGACGGAAACGGGGACGTGACGATCAACGGTGGCGTCGACGTGGTCGGTTTCGACGTCATCACGGTACAGGAGACGGCGTCGACCGCGTCGCCGCGGAACACCTCTGTCGCCGCCGGCAACAACGTAACGTTCGACGTCGACTCGAACCTCGGCGCGGGAACGACCCGCCACGGTGTCATCATCTACAACGAATCGCGACTCGCCGACCAGACGGTCGAGCTGGTTCTCGACGTGACGACCGACGACCTCGTCGCGCTCGACGTCAGCAGCAGTGACCTGACAGTCCGGACGAGCATCGAAGGGTTCAACGGTGTCGTCAACACGACCGACGACGCGACGTTGCTCGGCATATCGCTGCAGTCCGGGACGACATCCGGATTCATCTCGACGCAACAGATGCTCGACGAGACGGCATCTGGCGCGACGCTCGACCTGACGAGCAACCCGACGCGGCTCAACGCGTCGGCGACGGTCGTCGCGACTGGCACCGAGACGGACGTGGTTGATGTCGCGACGCTACCGAACTGGGGAACTGGCACGTACCGGTACGTCCACATCGCGCAGAACGACGGGGACATCAGCTCCACCAGCGGCACGGTACAGGTCACGTCGCCGACCCCGACGCCCACACCGACCCCGACACCCCCGACGGGTGGGGACGGTGGGGACGGCGGCGTCTCGCCGCCGTCCGGCGGTAGCGGTGGTGGTGGCGGCGGTGCGGTCCCGCCGGCCCAGCCGCGCGCGTCGGTCAACGTCACTCACGACGGCACGAACACGACGGTCATCATCACGCAGCTGCAGGCCGGCTTCCAGCTGGTCATCGACACGTCTCAGCTCAAGAGCGACGGGCCGTTCGACCTGACCCGCATCGAGTTCACGCCGACGGTCGGTGACGACATCCGGCTCGACATCGGCCGGCGAGAGCAGGTGCCGCAGGGAACACCGTCGCTGCGGCAGGCCAACGGTAACTCGCTCGGGTACATCACTATCGGTCACAGCATCAACAACTCCGACGTCAAGAACGTCCAGTTCCGCTTCCGCGTCTCGCGGGAGCGGCTCGAGGACCGCGGCATCCCGGCCGGAAACGTCGTCCTCTACCGCTATAACAACGGGTCCTGGACGAAACTCCCCACCAGCATCGTCGCGACGAGCGACGGGTCGATCGTCTACGAGGCCGAGTCTCCGGGTCTTTCGGTGTTCGCGTTCGGCACCGAGCGCGGGGCCGTCAGCGTGACCGACGCGTCGCTCAGTCAACAGACGATCGAAGCCGGCGCGTCCGTCGACGTGACCGCAGCCGTCGAGAACGACGGCCAGTCGCGAGCGAACCGGACGCTCGAACTCACCGTCGACGGTGAGACGGTCTCGACCCGGACGGTGACACTCGAAGCGGGCGAGAGCAGGGACGTGACGTTCACCCGGACGTTCGACGACGCCGGCTCGTACGATATCGCTGTTGACGGTGTCAGCGCTGGAACCCTGACGGTCGAGGCGGACACACCGACCACCACGCCGTCTCCCACGCCGACGGTCGACGCTCCGGACGACACACCGACCCCGACGCCGGGTGATGACGGCGGCTCCGGACTGACGTTCATCGTCGTCCTCCTGGTCATCATCCTCGCCAGTGGGGTCGCGGCGGTCTCTTACCTCTACTACACGGGGAGCCTCGACGACCTGTTCGCACAGTAGGTCAGTCGACACCTTTCTGTATTCGACCCCGTACGTTCACACAGCACGATAGATGTCTGCCACTTCGTCTCCCCACCCGGTCGTCCGTGCCGAGGCCGTGACCCGACGGTACGGCGGCACTAACGGCGGGCTGTTCACTCGAGGGACAACCCGGACCGCGGTGACCGCGCTCGACGGCGTTTCCCTCCGGGTCGATCGCGGTGAGGTCCTCGGGCTCACCGGCGCCAGCGGGAGCGGAAAATCCACGCTGCTCCACCTGCTCGCTGCGCTCGACACGCCCACCTCTGGTACCGTCGAACTGCTCGACACCGATATCTCGAATCTGTCAGAGAAGCGCCGTACTGCGCTCCGACTCGACCACGTCGGCGTCGTCTTCCAGCGGTTCCACCTCCTACCTGCGCTCTCGGCGCGATCGAACGTTGCCCTCCCACTCGTCGAACGTGGCATCGGGAAGACCACGCGGCGCGAGCGCGCGGCCGACCTGCTCGAACAGGTAGGTCTCGGTGACCGACTCACCCATCGCCCCGGTGAGCTTTCGGGGGGCGAACAGCAGCGGGTCGCCGTTGCGAGAGCACTGGTCACCGACCCGGACTTGCTCGTCGCCGACGAGCCGACCGGCGAGCTGGACACCCAGTCCGGCCGGACGGTCCTCGACCTGTTGCGCGAGGTCGCAACCGACCGGGCCGTGGTCCTCGCATCTCACGACGACGCGGCCGTCGCGGCCGCGGACCGCGTCGTCGAACTCCGCGACGGCAGGGTGGTGGAGAGTGGGTAGACTCGCCCGCTGGCGCGGGCTCGTCGAGATCGGTGTCCGGAACACCGTCGTCAAACTCGGTGGGGGCGGCCAGAGCACCCTGAGCGTCGTGGGGGTAGCTGTCGCCGTCGGCCTCATGCTGACGGTTTCGAGTATCGCACTCGGCATCGCGACCGGTGGCGTCGCTGCAGACACGTCGACGGACTACCTCATCACGCCCGAAGGCGACGCGGGGAGCGTCGTCGCGCAGGTCGAGGGGCAGCAGCTCGGACAGGTCCACGCCACGACCGCCCGCATCGAGTCGTTCGACGGCGTCGAGTGGGCGACGCCCGTCCTCGTGACTATCGGTGGCGTCGACGTGGACGGTGAGCGAGAGTATCTGCTCGTCGTCGGAGTCATCCCCGAACAGCAGGTCCGCGTCGCGGGCCTGACCGCCTCCGGGTTGACGCCCGGCGATCCGATGTTCGACGGTGGGCCGCGGACAGGCGAGGCAGTCGTCTCACAGGCCGCTGCCGAGGAACTCGGGTACACCTCGGGCGACCGATTTCAGCTCGTGAATGGCGCGTCCGATGCGAACCGGACGTTCAGCGTTGTGGAAGTTTCCGAACCGACCGAGCCGGGACTGGGCCAGCTCCCGGTCGCCGTCGTGCACCTGAGCGAACTGCAGGCAATCACCGGTGGCAACGAGGCAGACGTGGCGAGTCGCATTCTCGTCAGCGGGTCTGGTGAGGACCTTCCGGGCAAGCTTCAACGCGTCTACCCGGGGTCGGAGGTCCAGACCCGCGAACAACTCCTCCAAGAACGGGCACTCGACTCGCAGTTGACGCTCGCGGTCGGCGTCGGCGCCTTCCTCGTCGCCGTGGTCGTGGGCGTCCTGTTCATCGCGACGACGATGGGGTTCGAGCTCGCGGCCGAGCGGACTGACCGGCTCGTCATGCGAGCCGTGGGTGTTTCGCGTCGGAGCCGACTAACGCTCGTGGCAGTCCGCACGTTCGTCGTCTGTCTGTTCGGCGGCGTCGGTGGGGTGTTGCTGTGGCTCCTCACCTCCGGGCTGGTGAACGTGGTCGCTCGGCGCGTCAGTGGCGGCGTCGCCGTCGCCGTCGTACGGCCGGAGTTGGCGGCACTCGGACTGGTCGCCGCGCTGCTCATCGGCCTGCTCACGACACCGTATCTCCTCGTGTCGAGTCGCCTCGGGAAGGAGGTGATGCCGTGAGCCGCCGTCGCGCGCTGGTCGGGCTCGCCAGCGTGCAGTTACGCCATCACTGGGGTCGCGGCGTGCTGGCGGTCGTCGGGGTTGCGCTCGCCGTGCTACTGGTGACGCTCCTGTTGGGCCTTGGGTTCGGGCTGTTCTCGACTGGGGGCGAGGCCATCTCGTGGATCAACCGCGACCTCTGGGTGACCGGCGGTGGCCTCGGCATCCAGGCGGGGAGCGTCGGCGGCGTCGAGAACCCCATCCAGAACTCCCATCAGGTGGCCGCGTCGATTAGCGCCGACGGCCGGGTCGCTGCGGCCCAGCCGCTCGCGCTGATGACGGTGTACGTCAGCCCGAACGGCTCGGAATTCGACACGACCATCGGCGTGGGAACGGTCGGAGAGCAGGACCCAAACGTGGGTGACAATCAGGGATTACGTCTCAACGACAGCCACTACGCCAACGGGACCTACGACGGGGCGATGCGCCACGAGGTGATCATCTCACCTGAAACCGCCGAGAAGTACGACGTGGGCGTGAACGACACGCTCTACATCGGCGGCACGCTGAGTCAGGCGCGGGCGAACGAGTTCCGGATTATCGCAGTGAGCGGCCGCTTCTCGACGTTCCTCGGGACGAGTTCGGTGGCCATCCCGCTGAGCGAACTACAGGAGATAACTGGGACGACCGGTACCGACCGCGCGGCACTCATCGGTGTCACGCTCGAGCCGGGCGCGGACGCCGACGCCGTCGAGCGCGATATCGAACGCGAGTATCCGGAACTGGAGGTCCGAGGCAACAGCGAACAGGTTCGTCAAATCGTCGGCGGGCAGGCCGCCGTCGTCGTGGGCGTCGTGTCGCTCGTCGTGCTCGCGGTCGTCTCGGGTGTGATGCTCGTGGTGAACGTGCTGGCGACACTCGTCCGGGGGCAGCGTGCGGAGCTGGCAGCGCTCAAAGCGTCGGGCGTTTCCGGGGGATCGCTCGTCTTCCTGGTGCTCGCACAGGGGCTGCTGCTCGGGATCGTCGGTGGAGTGGCTGGTGTGGCTGCGGGCCCTCTCGCCGTCGACGGACTCAATCTGGTCCTCAAAGATCTCTCGGGGTTCGCGAACCTCATCAAGACGCCGTGGTGGGTCTACGGGTTCGGCGTCGGGCTCGCGGTGACGATGGGCGTGCTCGGCGCGACGGTCGCCGGGCGGCAGGTGGCGAAGCTCTCGCCACTCGACCACCTCCGGGCACCGTGATCCGACGCGCCATAGCGGCCTGCTACTTATTGGCACGGACGGCGTAGAATCGGGGGTCAGTCCGGCTGGCGGGGTCGCATGCACGTTCACACGTTCAACTTCACCGAGTTCGGGGGCGGCGTCCGCGAACTGTTAGAGCGAGTCATCGACGCGCTCTTTCACGTCCGAAGCACCGACGGCTGCTCCGCGCTGGTCGTGAGCCTCTTCCTGCCCGACGCCCAGTGTCACGTCCTCGTCGAACTCGACGACGAGGACCCGGACTACTGTGACGTCACCATCATCGAACAGAACCCCGAGACTGTAGAGGTGTTGCGCGAGCTCACGGGCAAGGAGTACGACGAGACCGTCGGCTACGTCCGACACATCGTCGAGACGTTCCTGAAGCGGACGGACGTCTCGAACGTGCTGGTCACGACCGACGGTCGGCGGATTCAGGACGTCACGAGCAAACTGGGCCGGAAGGCCCCGAGAGAGACAGAGCGGTAGTCGGATCTCATGGCCACGCCGGGAGCGACTCGGCGACCACCAGATAGTCGCGGATGTGGTCGTGTAGCGGGTCGGATGCCGACTCGAACACCCGGAGGTCGCTGTGCTGTTCGTCCGTCGTGAGTTCGCCGTCGGTCACGTCTACCACGTAGCCGTTCGCGAGGTAGTGTTTGGTGTCGACGCCCTCGACGTCCGACGTGTCGTAGAAGTGCTCGAACGCGCCGAGCGACTCGACGATGTCCACCTCGATGCCCAGCTCCTCGCGGGCAACCCGGTGGACGGCCTCGGTTCGCGTCTCGCCCTTGTGGACGCGGCCACCCGGCAGGAACCACCAGCCCTTCACCGGCTCGTTCTGTCGCTTGCCGAAGACGAGGCCGCCGTCGTACCGAACAAGCAGGTCGACGGAAACGATGGGAGCGTTGGCGACGATGGTGCGCCAGTCGTCGTCGGGAATCCAGGCAGTCACGAGTGGTTCGTCCGGGTCACAGACCAAGTATGCACGGAAAATGTCTGCTCGGGGGGTGAAGATGGTGAACGACCCGGTCGCCTGTACCACCAGCGCGTCGTCGATCGTCAGCGTCGACTCGAGGTACGCGACTCGGCGCTGGCACCGAAACGTCTGTCTCGCAGGTGACGGTTCCCTCGGTGACCGAGCCCAAGCCGCTGACTGGATATCGATGGCCACACAGCGTTCGTCTCCCGTGTCCCCCGAGACAACACCGTATCTATTCCGGGGATTCGATTGACAGTCGAAGCTGATAGGAAGTTGTTTGAGGGCAGAAGTGAGGGTTCCGGAACCGCCTGCTCGGTTACGCCGATGTGAGCGGGTTCTCGCCGAGTGCGTCGTCGAAGTGGACGTTTGAGACCCCGTCGTGCGGACCCTCAGAGACGGCGCCACCGCTGCCGTCGGCCGGTTCGTCCGTCACCGGGTCGACGAACGGTGCGTCGGCGTCCGCAGCACTCGACGGTCCGTCGCTCGTCCCCCAGTAGTTCCACGTGGCATTGAGGGTCATGTCAGCGTCGTTGTTGACTGCGTACTCGCGGTTGTCGACGAACGCGTTACGGTGGACCGCTGCTTGTGCGAGTGGTGGGTCCTGGCAGTCGTCAGCCCACTTCTGGTTCGTGGAGTAGACGTGGATGCCGTCGGTGTTCGCCGTGAAGGCGTTGCCGCTGACGGTGAGGTTGTCCGCGTTGTTGACCCAGAGACCGTCGTCGTTCGCACGGAGGGTGTTCCCTTCGACGACCACGCTGCTCTCGTCGTCCATCAACAGCCGGACGCCCTGTCGATTGTTCGTGAGTTCGTTACCCACGAGCCGGGTGTGATAGTCGGTTCCGTACGCCGAGCCGGTGACCTGAATACCGGCCCAGGAACTGTTCGAGACCGTGCTGTTCGCGACCGTGATGGAGGCTTTGCTGAGCGAGATGCTCCACTTGCTGTCGGTCACGGTCACGTTCTCGATGCGACCGCTCTCGAAGGCCTTGTACTCGACGCCGAACTGCCAGTTGGTGACGGTGACGTTGGCCACGGTCACGTTCGACCGGAGGCGAGAGACGAGCGGCGTGGTGATGCCCGAGCCCTCGGTCGCGTTCACACCGTCGATGACGTGGCCGTTACCGTCGAACACGACGTCGTCGGCCGTGATCCGGATGCACGCGTCGGTCGACCCGTTGGTGATGTCTGTGGTCAGTTCATACCGGCCGGGCTCGTCGATGGTGCGACACGATGTGACTCCAGTGGCGTTCGATGCGGTCATCGCCTGCGATGCATCGTCGAAGGAGCCAGGCAAGAGCCCGACGCCAGCCGCGGTGAGCGGGCTCATCACCAGCACCCCGACGAGTACGGGGACGAGAATCGAGTACTGTCGTGACATTTGACTGCCACTACACCACGTCCCAGAGCTGCATTAGTTAGAGTTCGGGTAAATCGGAGTGATACGAACGAGTGGGCGCCGACGTCTGGACGAAGCCTTTATCCACGCAATGACGGATTGGTAACACAGTTAGTATGCCAGCCGTCGCTGCCCTCCACGCCCGTCGATGAGCTACCGACGGGCGCTGCTGACGCGCTGGTCGCGCCGCGACCGGCTGGCAGTCCTCGTCGTCGCCGTCGCCGTCGCCTTCCTCACGGGCACCACGCTGGTCGTCCTTGCCGTCGGCTCCTCGACGGCGGGTATCGCTGCGGAGTTCTCCGCGGGCGCCGCCGTAACCGAGCATCAATCCGTCGCGGACGCCGAGGCTGCTGCCGGCCCCGACGCTGTCGTCGTTCCGCTCGCGACCGTCGAAACCGCCAACGGAACCGCGACGGTCGTGGGCGTTCCGTCGAACGCGAGCGTCGGCGAGGTGGAATTGCGGGGTGGGGGAGAGCCATCAGTCGGGACGCTCGACACGGCCCAAAACGTCACGCTCGCGGGCAACGCAGAGACGGTCTCGCTGCAGGTCGTCCCTCGCGGGCAGTCACCCTTCCCGAGCGACTGGTACGTGACCGACCCCGCGACCACGTCGGCGCTCGGCACCAGCGGCGCACTCGTCGTCGAACCGGCAGACGGCGTTCCGTCCGCGGGGGTTCCGCTCCAAGGTGCGCTCGCGTTCTTCCTCGCCGGCACCCGGAGCGCGCTCTCGACGCTCGTCGTCGCCGCGGGCGTCGGCGCGGTGCTCGTTGGCGTCACCGTGTACTCGGTGACGCGGATGCTCGTCCGTGACCGTATCCGCGAGTTGTTCGTGCTACGCGCGACGGGCCGTACCCGGTGGCAGGTCCGCCGGCTGTTCTGTGCACGAGGCGTACTGATGCTCGCTATCGGCATCGCACTCGGTTACGCCATGGGCGTCATCGTGACGAACATCGCGGTCAACGTGGCCGTCGCCGTCGGCCTGCCCACGTCGCTGTCGACGCGCGTCACCGGCGAGGCCGCACGCTTCCTCGCCGCAACCTACGCGGGCGTGTTCACAGTCGGCCTCGCCGCAACGCTGCTCGCCGTCCAACCCGAGGTGGCGAAGTCACCGGCGAACATCGAGACCTCGAGTAGCACCTATCGACTCTCCGGGATTCGCCCGCAGGTGCTCTCGGAGCGGACCGCGATTCCGACCGCCGCGACGCTCGCGGCGTTCGTGACGTTCCTGCTCGTCGTCGCTGGGATGGCGGGCGTCGCGGGACCGCTCGCGACGACCGACGACGCGACGTTCACCGAACCGGGGAGCACGCACCCCATCGCCAGTAAGGTGCCCGCGAACTACGCCGAACCTCTCCGAAACCAGGGCATCGCCGCGAGCCCCGAGATACTCCTCTTTGCCGTGCACGACGGCCAGCCGTTTCCGGCCCGAGGCGCGAACTACTCGGCGTTCTCCGAGTTGAGTGACGCGCGGCTGGTTGCGGGACGCACTCCCGAGGGACCAGACGAAGCCGTCATCGGCGCCGACCTTGCCGAGACGCTCGGCGTCGACGTGGGTGAGTCGATGCTCGTCGGGGGGAGCGTTCGGCCTGCGGTGACTCGCGTCGAAATCGTCGGGGCCTTCGAAGCCGGTGGCGCGGACGACGACCAGCTCATCGTCGGGCTGGAGACGGCCCGACATCTGAGCAACGTCCGTAGCGGACAGGTGAACTTCATCCGCGCGGAGCGACTGCCGTCACAGAACATGATGGCCCGCCCCACGGGCCCGACGGGGGTGACGGACCTCTCGGCACCCGCGTCCGTCGCCGCGGGTGAATCCTTCCAGGTACGGGTGACGCTCCGCAACGACGCGCTCCAGCAGCAGGCCGTCGAGACAACGCTCCGGGTCGGCGACCAGACGCGACACATCTCGACCACGGTCCCCGCGACGGGCCAGCGAACGGTGACGGAGACCTTCACGGTCGACGACCCGGGGAAGTACGGCGTGTCCGCCGACGGCGTGTCGTCGGTCCTTCGTGTCCACAAGCGCGACCGGCTCCGACTCGTGGGCGTTCCTGACCGGGCACCGCCCGGCAGTCAGCCACAGATACGCGTCGTCAACGGGACGGGCAAGGGCGTCGGTGACGTGACGGTCACAGTCGGAGACTGGCAGGGGAAAACGGCAGCGGACGGCTCGGTTCGGGTCAGGTTGCCCGAGGGTGGGTGGACCGAGGTTCGAGCCTCGCAGGGGAATCAGACCGTCACCGAGCGTGCCACCGTCGCCGGAGGCGCGCTCCGCTCCCTCGACACGACGCTGCAGGTCAGTCCGAGCCAGCCGTCGATGCTCACCGAGCCGACGCTCACGGTCACGCTGACGAACCGCTGGGCGACGCCGCTCGACCGGACGCTGACGATAGCTGCACCCGGCGGCCCCTACGAGCGAACCGTGACGGTGCCGCCGAGCGAGACGCGACGCATCAGCCTCGACCTCCCACGTCAGCCACGGGGACGCTACGACGTTACTGTCTCGTCCGAGGAGCAGGAACTCGCTGCAACGAGCTATCGTGTCACGGGTGACGACCGCATCCTCTCGGCGCTCGCGACGAGCGGCCGGTCGGGCACCACCGGCGTCGGGCAGGCCGTCGCCGTCGCGCTCGGGAACCTCGAACTGGCGCTCGGGGCGTTGATTCTGCTCGGGGCGGGAATGACCGTTGGCGGGGCCGCTGCGACCTTCGCCGGGGCGGTTCACGCGAACCGCGAGGTTCTCGGGCTCCACCGTGCGGTCGGTGCGACGCGCTTCCAGGTAGGCAAACTCGTGTTCGGCGACGCCCTCCGACTCGGCCTGCTGGCGGTCGCGGTCGCCATCGCGGCCGGAGTGCTGGCGCTCGAACTCCTCGACCGGCTCGGCCTGCTGACCGTCTACGGGGTCCAGATTTCGACCACGCCATCGGTTCCGCTGCTACTGGGGGTCGCTGCGGCGAGTCTGGTCGTCGTGGGGGCGGGCGCGGGTGTCGCTGTCAGTGCCCTGCTCGCCAAACAGCCCGCCGATCTCGTCGACGGAGGTGAACAGCTATGAGACGCAGTCGCTGGGGGCTGCTCGTCGTCGCAGCGCTCGCCGTCGGTATCGCCGCGCGAGCGTCGTTCCTGGTCTGGAGCCCACTGCCCGCGACCCTGGACGGCTTCCGGTACGCACGGCTGGCCGACCACATCGTTGCCACGGGGGAGGTGCTCGGCGCCGGCGTGGAGTCCGACGAGGTGGTGACGACGCTCCTACTCGGCATCGGGAGCGAGGTGACCGGACTGCGGCCGTTGTATCTCGCCCAGCCGCTCGTCGCGTGTATCGGTGGCGCGTCCGTCCTCGCCGGCATCGTCCTCGTTCGCGGACTCGGCCGGGCGCGCGACTGGCCGGCTCGCCGGACGTTCCACGCCAGCGTCGTCGCCGCACTCGGGCTCGCCGTGAGCGGGATGTATCTGCGACGGACGGGCGTGCCCGACGAGGAGGCGCTCGCCCTGCTGTTCCTCCCGCTGTTCGCGCTGGCGAGCCATCGAGCCTTGGCGTCGCGGCGAGTCGCGTGGGCCGTGTCTGCAATCGTGATTGGCCTCGTCTACCCGCCAACGCACAACATGAGTTCGCTCGTCGCTGCGTTCACGCTGACAGGGCTCGTCGTCGTGCACGTCGTCACGGCACGGAGCCGGCGGGACGTCGCGGTGCCGTTGCTCGCGGGCGGCGCGTTCTGGGCGTATTTCTTCGGGTACTTCCTCGCGGCCGAGTACCTCGGGCTGAAGCTGACGTACTCCGGACTTCTCTCCGACCATCTGGGTGCGTTCCTCGCGTGGTTGGTCGTGCTCGTCGTGGGTCTGGTGTGGCTCCGGTCGACGTCGCCGCGGGCGATTCACTCGCTGTTCGGGGTCAGCATCGGTTCGTGGTTCGTCGCGGCGACAGCGAACCTCTTTATTCCCGTGTTCCCCGGCACCATCCAGACCCCGCCGCTCGTTCTCGGGCTGGCCGGGCTCTATATCGTCCCCGTCGCGCTGTTCGCGTGGTGGCTTCCGTCGGTTGTTCGTGATGGGGGCGACGTCCCAGTCGTCGTCGCGCTGCTCGTTGGCCCGGTGGCACTGAGCTGGTTCACCTTCTCCACCTCGCTGAGCCCAGAGTTCTTCGACGCGGTGATGCGCGTACAGGTCCACGCGCACATCGCGGTCTTCGTGCTCGCTGCGGCTGGTACCGTGGGTCTTGCCGCAACGCGGCCACGGATTGGTCGCGCTGTGGTTCTCGCGCTCGTTCTCGCCTCCGTGCTCTCCGCCCCGTTCGCGTTCGTCCACCTCGACACCGGAACCGCACCGCGAACGGTCCACAGTTCAGAGTTCGCGGCCGTCTCGTTCGCGTCGACGAACGGTGTGTACGCTTCCGATCACCGGCTCGCTCGACCAGGACCGCAGTATTACGGCGACGTGTCAAGAGCGGTCGGACCCACCCGAACGTGGCTCGAAGGCGGTCCGCCTCCGAACTGTCTCACCCTCGCGCAGCGGGCGTGGAGCACCGACGGAGCACACTTCTATCCGACGCCACCGAAAACGCTCGACTCGGCACGGTTCGAGCAGTGGCACGAACAGGGGAACCTCGTCTACAGCGTCGGTGGCACGACGGAGACGTACGTCGTCGCGCCGCTCGATAGCGCGAACGGTTGTTGAGGGGAGAAGAGCGGGTTACTTCGCAAGCTGGTGTTTGACGAACCGGGCGACGAGCGAGAGGTCACCGCGGTGGATGAGCTTCGCGATGGCGAAGGGGTTGCCAGCGTTCGCCTTGCTCATCGTATCGGGGTCCATCCGGCGGAGGTCGCGCATGAACTGGTCGTAGCGCTCGTTCGTCGCCAGATACATCAGCTCGGTCATCTGGAGCCGGCGCTTCATCTCCGGGGCGACCTCCTCGTGCCACAGCTCGTTGTACAGCTGCATGTTCTCGGCGGAGGTGTCCGGCGTCTTCGGCGTGAGGCAGTGGTCGACTGTGATGGCCGCAGCGCGGGCGGACTTCATTCCGTTATGGATGCCCTCGCCCCACAGCGGGTCGACCGTCGGGACGGTGTCGCCGATGGCCATGAAGTTGTCCGTCGAGAGTTCGCCCGGCATCTGGATGTGCGCCGAACCGCGGTGTTGCTTGCCCTCGATGGGGACGGCGTCCTCGAACCGGGGGTCGGTCTCCATCCAGTGTTCGAGATAGCCGTCGACCGTCCGGTCAGCGGTGGCGTACTTCTGGAAACTGTCGTTCTGGATGAAACAGACACCGACCTTCGCCGTGTCCGCGCCGGTGTGGAAGATCCACGCGTAGCCGCCAGGGGCGTAGCGGTGGTCGAGCCGGAGCATCATCGAGTCCGTGAGGTCCGCGTACCCCTCGCAGTCGAAGGTGACGTTCTCGTACTCGCGCTCGATGCCGATGGCCTGGTTCTGGCGTTCGAGGTTGGTCACACCGAGTTTCTTCGCGAGCGGGGCGGCCGGGCCGGTGGCGTCGATGATGATGTCGCCGAATAGCTGCTCGGAGCCGTTGTACTCGACGCCGACGATCGTTCCGTCCTCCATGATGGGCTTCGAGACGCGCGAGTCGAAGCGATACTCGGCCCCCTTCTCGCGGCTGTCCTTCACGAGGAAGCGTTTGAAGTCGGCGAACTCGAGGACGGCACCCGGCATCTCCTGGACGTAGTGCTCGTTGGGGGATTCGAGCACCACGTCGTCGGTGAACTGCATGACGACGTCGTCGGGGATGTTGAACGCCACCATCATCCGGGGGAACGTCCCACCGGTCGACTTGTTGCTCTGCCGCGGGAAGCCGTCCTCCTGCTCGGTTTCGAGCACGACGACGTCGTACCCGCGAGTGGCGAGATCGCGAGCACACTGGGCCCCTGCCGGCCCGGCCCCCGCGATGACTACGTCAGCGTGGTCATCCATATTGAATGGGCAAACAAGTTCCTCCGTAGTATGTACTTCGCCATAGATTTCCGGGAGAGCAAGGTCCAACCCGACTCACCCCCGCCACACCGGCGCGAGCGCGTCCGATATAGCCACAGCCCGCCTATGTCTTCTACGCTGTCGCCATCACCGGTCGCGTGAGTGGCGCGCTGTCCGCCGGTTCGTCGCTGCCCCGAGGTGCGGACAGCGGCCGTAGCGGTTCGTCCCGGGCGACCGTAAGTCCCCCCGTCGCGTATCGGCCGGTGAGAGTCACCGAGGAGTTCTTGAGACTGTCCGTCGAAGAGCTAGTGGTACCACATCTCCCCTGGCGTGTATCGAGCCGTGACCACCTGACGCGGACACACACAGACCCAATGGACATCTCAGACATTGTCACCGAGGACTACGTTACACTCACTCCGGATACCCCCGTGTCGAAACTCGTCGGCACGTTCGACGACCCGTCGATTACTGGCGTCGTCGTCCACGGCGACCAGTTCGAGGGTATCGTCACCCGTCGACAGCTCGCCACCTCTCACCACCCGCCCGACGAGAAGATCGGCGGCCTAGTCTGGCACGTCCCGCGGCTCGCGCCCCACGAGGACGTCCGGAAGGTCGCCCAGCTGATGATCGACAGCGACTCGCAGCTGCTGCCCGTGTTCGAGGGCGAGCACCTGCGCGGGGTCGTCACCGCCGACGACGTGCTCCGGAAGGTCCAGCCGTTCCTCGACGCGGCGACCGTGGCCGAGGCGTACAGCGCCGACCTCGTCTCGGTTGCGCCCGACTCGACGTTCGGCGAGGCGCTCAACACCCTCCGCGAGCACCACATCACGCACCTCCCGGTCGTCGAGGACGGCTCGGCGGTGGGCATCCTGAGCCTCTATGACGTGGTCAGCCTGACGGTCCGGTCGATGGGCCGGAGCCAGGGCGGTTCTGCGACGGGGACCGACTCGTTCGGCGGCGTCATCGCTGACGGAACCGGTCGAGCGCATGGCGGCTTCGGTGCCCGCGAGGGCGAACTCGCGCGTATCCTCGACCTCCCGGTCCGGGACGTGATGGTCTCGCCCGTGCGGACCATCAGCCGGAGCGAGACGCTACAGGACGCCGTCGAGCTGATGTTCGACATCGGTGGGTCGTCCCTCGTCGTCACCGACGACGGCGAGCCGCACGGCATCGTGACGAAGACCGACGTGCTCGACTCGCTCACCTGGGAGGCCGAGGGGAACCGCGCCGTGCAGGTGTACGGCACGGACCTGCTCGACGACATGAGCTACGACGACGTGCTCGCGATGATTGACAAGTTCGAGGAGGTGGGCGGTGATATGGCCCTCCTCGACACGAAGGTCCACCTCCAGGAACACGACGAGAAGCTCCGCGGGACGCCGCTGCTGTTGGCCCGGATCCGCCTCTACACCGACAGTGGCCTGTTCATCGCTACCGGTGAGGGCTACGGGGCGTCACACGCGCTCAACGAGGCACGGGACGTGCTGGAACGGCAGATCCGCGACCAGAAGACGTACGGCGCGAGCAAGAAACACCCCGACGAGACGTTCTGGGAGAAGCGGTTCGGCTGGATGCTCGAAGAGTAGCTGGCGATAGAGCGGACCTTTCATTCATTTTCAGGTCGCCTCGACGTCCGGTCAGCCCACCGACCGTTTACCCAACACATATGTTACCACGTGCCGTACTACACTAGCTGGCCC